>NZ_LMNR01000004.1:0-5639 GCF_001423045.1 Rathayibacter sp. Leaf296 | reverse complement strand
CGAATACTTCGATCACTCTCGTTGTGAAGCTCCTTTGTGGGGTGGAGGCGGGGTGTGTCCGATTCTTGAGAACTCAACAGCGTGCACTATGTTCAATGCCAATTTTATAACCCCGGCCGGGTTTTGTGATCCGGTTGGGATTCCTTTGGAAATTGATGTCAGTAATGATGTCTTATTTGCTAGAGGTCAAACTTGACTTCCTTCTCTTCGGGGTTGGAGTCGTAATTTTTTTACGGAGAGTTTGATCCTGGCTCAGGACGAACGCTGGCGGCGTGCTTAACACATGCAAGTCGAACGATGAAGCCCAGCTTGCTGGGTGGATTAGTGGCGAACGGGTGAGTAACACGTGAGTAACCTGCCCTTGACTCTGGGATAAGCGCTGGAAACGGCGTCTAATACCGGATACGACCTGCCCCGGCATCGGGTGTGGGTGGAAAGTTTTTCGGTCAAGGATGGACTCGCGGCCTATCAGCTTGTTGGTGAGGTAATGGCTCACCAAGGCGACGACGGGTAGCCGGCCTGAGAGGGTGACCGGCCACACTGGGACTGAGACACGGCCCAGACTCCTACGGGAGGCAGCAGTGGGGAATATTGCACAATGGGCGAAAGCCTGATGCAGCAACGCCGCGTGGGGGATGACGGCCTTCGGGTTGTAAACCTCTTTTAGTAGGGAAGAAGGACTTCGGTTTGACGGTACCTGCAGAAAAAGCACCGGCTAACTACGTGCCAGCAGCCGCGGTAATACGTAGGGTGCAAGCGTTGTCCGGAATTATTGGGCGTAAAGAGCTCGTAGGCGGTTTGTCGCGTCTGCTGTGAAAACCCGAGGCTCAACCTCGGGCCTGCAGTGGGTACGGGCAGACTAGAGTGCGGTAGGGGAGAATGGAATTCCTGGTGTAGCGGTGGAATGCGCAGATATCAGGAGGAACACCGATGGCGAAGGCAGTTCTCTGGGCCGTTACTGACGCTGAGGAGCGAAAGCGTGGGGAGCGAACAGGATTAGATACCCTGGTAGTCCACGCCGTAAACGTTGGGAACTAGATGTGGGGACCTTTCCACGGTCTCCGTGTCGCAGCTAACGCATTAAGTTCCCCGCCTGGGGAGTACGGCCGCAAGGCTAAAACTCAAAGGAATTGACGGGGGCCCGCACAAGCGGCGGAGCATGCGGATTAATTCGATGCAACGCGAAGAACCTTACCAAGGCTTGACATATACCGGAAACTTCCAGAAATGGTTGCCCCGCAAGGTCGGTATACAGGTGGTGCATGGTTGTCGTCAGCTCGTGTCGTGAGATGTTGGGTTAAGTCCCGCAACGAGCGCAACCCTCGTTCTATGTTGCCAGCACGTCATGGTGGGAACTCATAGGAGACTGCCGGGGTCAACTCGGAGGAAGGTGGGGATGACGTCAAATCATCATGCCCCTTATGTCTTGGGCTTCACGCATGCTACAATGGCCGGTACAAAGGGCTGCGATACCGTAAGGTGGAGCGAATCCCAAAAAGCCGGTCTCAGTTCGGATTGAGGTCTGCAACTCGACCTCATGAAGTCGGAGTCGCTAGTAATCGCAGATCAGCAACGCTGCGGTGAATACGTTCCCGGGCCTTGTACACACCGCCCGTCAAGTCATGAAAGTCGGTAACACCCGAAGCCGGTGGCCTAACCCCTTGTGGGAGGGAGCCGTCGAAGGTGGGATCGGTGATTAGGACTAAGTCGTAACAAGGTAGCCGTACCGGAAGGTGCGGCTGGATCACCTCCTTTCTAAGGAGCATCTGGGCACCGCAGGGTGTCCCAGGCGCCAGATCGAAGCGAATGTCTTCGCTGGTAGCTCATGGGTGGAACATTGAACTAGGTGCAGGTCGAGTTCGTCTCGTGTCAGTACAGCCTTCGGGTTGGGAACGCACGGTACGGAGGGTGGCTTGCACATGCACGCTGTTGGGTCCTGAGGGACCGGGCCGGCTGTCTTCGGATGGTTCGGGTCGACCTTCTGGATCCTTTCTCCACGCCTGGGTGTGTGGGGGAGGGGTACCGCCCGTATTTTGAGAACTACACAGTGGACGCGAGCATCTTAGATTCGAGACTTCGGTCTCGGATCGACAGAGGCGCAGGGATGCCTTCGGGTGTTCCTGCAAATCATTGAAATCTGCAATCTTCGAATTGTAGTTTCTTAACTCATGTGATTTTCAAGTTTTTAAGAGCAAACGGTGGATGCCTTGGCATCTGGAGCCGAAGAAGGACGTCGTAATCTGCGATAAGCCTCGGGGAGCTGATAAACGAGCTGTGATCCGAGGATTTCCGAATGGGGAAACCCCGCCAGGCCCCTTGTGGTGACCTGGTGACTCCCGCCTGAATATATAGGGCGGGTAGAGGGAACGTGGGGAAGTGAAACATCTCAGTACCCACAGGAAGAGAAAACAACAGTGATTCCGTTAGTAGTGGCGAGCGAACGCGGAAGAGGCTAAACCGAGCCATGTGTGATACCCGGCAGGGGTTGCATGGTCGGGGTTGTGGGACTTTTCGTCGTGTTCTGCCGAGCACGGAACGTTACAGCGCATCATAGACGAACAGGTTTGAATGCCTGGCCAGAGCGGGTGCGAGCCCCGTAGTCGAAATGGTGTTATGGCGTGAAGAGTATCCCAAGTAGCACGGGGCCCGAGAAATCCCGTGTGAATCTGTCAGGACCACCTGATAAGCCTAAATACTCCCAGATGACCGATAGCGGACAAGTACCGTGAGGGAAAGGTGAAAAGTACCCCGGGAGGGGAGTGAAATAGTACCTGAAACCGTTTGCTTACAAACCGTCGGAGCCTCCTTGTAGGGGTGACGGCGTGCCTTTTGAAGAATGAGCCTGCGAGTTAGTGCTCTGTGGCGAGGTTAACCCGTGTGGGGCAGCCGTAGCGAAAGCGAGTCCGAATAGGGCGATTCAGTCGCAGGGTCTAGACCCGAAGCGAAGTGATCTATCCATGGCCAGGTTGAAGCGACGGTAAGACGTCGTGGAGGACCGAACCCACTTCAGTTGAAAATGGAGGGGATGAGCTGTGGATAGGGGTGAAAGGCCAATCAAACTTCGTGATAGCTGGTTCTCTCCGAAATGCATTTAGGTGCAGCGTTGCGTGTTTCTTGCCGGAGGTAGAGCTACTGGATGGCCGATGGGGCCCAAAAGCTTACTGACGTCAGCCAAACTCCGAATGCCGGTAAGTGAGAGCGCAGCAGTGAGACTGTGGGGGATAAGCTTCATAGTCGAGAGGGAAACAACCCAGACCACCAACTAAGGTCCCTAAGCGCGTGCTAAGTGGGAAAGGATGTGGAGTTGCACAGACAACCAGGAGGTTGGCTTAGAAGCAGCCACCCTTGAAAGAGTGCGTAATAGCTCACTGGTCAAGTGATTCCGCGCCGACAATGTAACGGGGCTCAAGCACGCCACCGAAGTTGTGGCATTGACATTTTGTGGTAGGCCTTCGTGGTCCAGCCGTGTTGATGGGTAGGAGAGCGTCGTGTGGCGAGTGAAGCGGCGGTGTGAACCAGCCGTGGACGCCACACGAGTGAGAATGCAGGCATGAGTAGCGAAAGACGGGTGAGAAACCCGTCCTCCGGAAGACCAAGGGTTCCAGGGTCAAGCTAATCTTCCCTGGGTAAGTCGGGACCTAAGGCGAGGCCGACAGGCGTAGTCGATGGACAACGGGTTGATATTCCCGTACCGGCGAAGAACCGCCCAAGACAATCCAGTAGTGCTAAGTATCTGAATCCCTTTGATGGATCCCTTCGGGGTGAAGCGTTGGGCCTAGCGTACGACCCCGTGCTGGTGCGTTTAGCGTATTAACAGGTGTGACGCAGGAAGGTAGCCGAGCCGGGCGATGGTTGTCCCGGTCTAAGGATGTAGGGCGAACGATAGGCAAATCCGTCGTTCATATAGCCTGAGATCTGATGGGTAGACGCAAGTCGAAATCGGTGATCCTATGCTGCCAAGAAAAGCATCGACGCGAGGTTCTAGCTGCCCGTACCCCAAACCGACTCAGGTGGTCAGGTAGAGAATACCAAGGAGATCGAGAGAATCGTGGTTAAGGAACTCGGCAAAATGCCCCCGTAACTTCGGGAGAAGGGGGGCCTGAGGCGTGAACGGACTTGCTCCGGGAGCGTTCGATGGCCGCAGAGACCAGTGGGAAGCGACTGTTTACTAAAAACACAGGTCCGTGCTAAGTCGCAAGACGATGTATACGGACTGACGCCTGCCCGGTGCTGGAAGGTTAAGAGGAACGGTTAGCCGCAAGGCGAAGCTGAGAATTTAAGCCCCAGTAAACGGCGGTGGTAACTATAACCATCCTAAGGTAGCGAAATTCCTTGTCGGGTAAGTTCCGACCTGCACGAATGGCGTAACGACTTCCCAGCTGTCTCAACCGCGAACTCGGCGAAATTGCATTACGAGTAAAGATGCTCGTTACGCGCAGCAGGACGGAAAGACCCCGTGACCTTTACTATAGTTTGGTATTGGTGTTCGGTGTGGCTTGTGTAGGATAGGTGGGAGACTGTGAAGCGGGCACGCTAGTGTTCGTGGAGTCATTGTTGAAATACCACTCTGGTCACTCTGGATATCTAACTTCGAACCCTAATCGGGTTCAGGGACAGTGCCTGATGGGTAGTTTAACTGGGGCGGTTGCCTCCTAAAAAGTAACGGAGGCGCCCAAAGGTTCCCTCAACCTGGTTGGCAATCAGGTGGCGAGTGTAAGTGCACAAGGGAGCTTGACTGTGAGACTGACAAGTCGAGCAGGGACGAAAGTCGGGACTAGTGATCCGGCAGTGGCTTGTGGAAGCGCTGTCGCTCAACGGATAAAAGGTACCTCGGGGATAACAGGCTGATCTTGCCCAAGAGTCCATATCGACGGCATGGTTTGGCACCTCGATGTCGGCTCGTCGCATCCTGGGGCTGGAGTAGGTCCCAAGGGTTGGGCTGTTCGCCCATTAAAGCGGTACGCGAGCTGGGTTTAGAACGTCGTGAGACAGTTCGGTCCCTATCCGCTGCGCGCGTAGGAAATTTGAGAAGATCTATCCCTAGTACGAGAGGACCGGGATGGACGAACCTCTGGTGTGTCAGTTGTTCCGCCAGGAGCACCGCTGATTAGCTACGTTCGGAACGGATAACCGCTGAAAGCATCTAAGCGGGAAGCCGGCTTCGAGATGAGATTTCCATCCCTTCGGGGGAGAGGCTCCCAGCCAGATTACTGGGTTGATAGGCCGGATGTGGAAGACAGGACTAAAGACTGTCGGAGCTGACCGGTACTAATAAGCCGATAACTTGATAATCACTACACTCATACCGTTGTAAAGGCTGGTAGGAGTGGTCAGAGATTGCTTGCGTCCACTTTGTGGTTCCCAGAATACGGGCACCGCACCACCGTCAGGTGGTGCACATAATTGAATACACGCGAGACGTGTAACCCAGATTTGACCCCCACCGGCACTGAGTGTGGTGGGTGTGTCGCAAGGGTTACGGCGGCTATAGCGAGAGGGAAACGCCCGGTCACATTCCGAACCCGGAAGCTAAGACTCTCAGCGCCGATGGTACTGCAGGGGGGACCCTGTGGGAGAGTAGGACACCGCCGGACACCATTCACGATGGCCACCCAGAAATGGGTGGCCATCGCTGTTTA
>NZ_LMNR01000003.1:398804-470901 GCF_001423045.1 Rathayibacter sp. Leaf296 | reverse complement strand
GCGACGCCCATCGCCGATGCGCAGCTGCGACGCGCGGTCCTGGATCTTCGTGATCAGCTCGTCGGCCACCGGCTCGACCGCGACGACGACCGAGATCGCCATGCAGCGCTCGCCCGCGGAGCCGAAGCCGGCGTTGATCGCCGAGTCGGCGACCAGGTCGAGATCCGCATCCGGCAGCACCAGCATGTGGTTCTTCGCACCACCGAGGGCCTGCACGCGCTTGCCGTGCTTGGTGCCGGTCTCGTAGACGTACTGGGCGATCGGAGTGGATCCGACGAAGGAGATCGAGCGGACGTCCGGGTGCGTGAGCAGCCCGTCGACGGCCTGCTTGTCGCCGTTGAGCACCGTGAAGACGCCGTCGGGGAGACCGGCCTCCTTCCACAGCTTCGCGAGCCAGATCGCGGCGGTCGGGTCCTTCTCGGACGGCTTGAGGATCACGGTGTTGCCGGCGGCGATGGCGATGGGGAAGAACCACATCGGCACCATCGCCGGGAAGTTGAACGGCGAGATGATGCCGACGACGCCCAGCGGCTGCTTGGTCGAGTAGACGTCGACGCCGGTCGAGACCTGCTCGGAGTACTCGCCCTTGAGGTGGTGCGCGAGCCCGGTCGCGAACTCGACGACCTCCTGGCCGCGCGTGATCTCGCCGAGGGCGTCCGAGACGACCTTGCCGTGCTCCGACGTGATGATCTCGGCCAGCTCGCCCTTCTTGGCCTCGAGCAGCTCGCGGAACGTGAAGAGGATCTGCTGGCGCTTCGCGAGCGACAGGTCGCGCCACGCGGGGAACGCGGCCTTCGCGGAGGCGATCGCGGCCTCGATCTCGGCGTCATCGGCGAGCGCGACCTCCTTGGTCGCGACTCCGAGCGCCGGGTCGAAGACCGGAGCGGTGCGGCCGGAGGTCGACGGCGACTCGCGGCCGTCGATCCAGTGCGGCACCACGGCGAGCGCGTGGATCGGTTCGGTTCCCAGGGTTTCGGACATGTTCCTTCTTCTCTTCTCGAAAGGGGAGGTGTCAGCCGTGCACGAGCGCGGCGGCGGTGTCGACCGCGCCCGCGACGTCGCCGTCGGGCGGGTAGAGCAGGGTGCGGCCCACGACGAGGCCGCGGACTCCGGGCAGCGCGAGCGCCGCCTCCCACGAGGCGTAGGTCTCGTCGGGGCTGCCGGAGGGATCGCCGCCGAGCAGGAGGGTGGGCAGCGTCGTCGACGCCATCACCCGCTCCATCTCGGGCACGACGGGCAGCTTGAGCCAGGAGTAGGCGGACGTGTTGCCGAGCCCGGCGGTGATCGCGATCGAGGTGATGACCGCCTCCGCCGAGAGGTCGTTCTGCACCGCGCCGTTCGCCCAGCGGCTGAGGAACGGCTCGAGCATGATCGGCACGCGGGCCGCCGCCGCCGCGTCGACCGCGCGGGCCGACGCCTCGATGGTGGCCGCGGTTGCGAAGTCGCCGAGGTTCACGCGGAGGAGCAGCTTCGCGAAGTCGATCCCGGCCGCCACGATGCCGGGCACGTCGTACCCGGTGAAGCGGTCGTCCATCTCGAAGCGGGCGCCCTTGAGGCCGCCGCGGTTCATCGATCCGACGACGACCTTGCCCTCGAGGGCGCCCAGCAGGGCGAGGTCCTCGATGATGTCGGGCGTGCCGAGCACGCCGTCCACACCCGGCCGCTCGAGCGCGGTGACCAGGCGGGCGAGCAGCCCGTAGCGGTCGGCCATCGCCGTCGGGTCGTCGCGGACGCCGAGCGCACCGCGGGCCGGATGGTCGGCGGCGACGATGAAGAGGCGGCCGTCCTCGGCGAGCAGCGGACGGCGGACGCGATCGCGGACGCGGGGCAGCACGGTCTCGGGGGCGGTGGTGCGGATCTCGCGCAGCGTCTCGAAATCGAGGGCGGCGAGGGTCTCAGGCAGCGACATCGGCGATGCTCCTCACGATCTCGGCGACCTCGTCGGTCGAGGGCATGGCGGTCGAGCATTCGCGTCGCGAGGCGACGATCGCTCCGGCGACGTTGGCGAAGCGGAGCACCTCCTCGAGCGACCAGTCCTGCAGGAGGCCGTGGCACAGGGCGCCGCCGAAGCTGTCGCCGGCGCCGAGGCCGTTGACCACCTCGACCGCGTAGGGGGCGACCTCGACGGTCTCGTCGCGGGTCTTGGCGAGCACGCCGCGCGGGCCCTGCTTGACGATCGCGAGGTCGAGGCCCCGGTCGAGCAGCGCATCGGCGGCGCGGTGCGGGTCGGTCTCGCCGACCGCGATCTCGCACTCCTCGCGGTTGCCGACGGCGACGCTCACGTGCTCGAGCGCGCGGGACACCTCGCGGCGGGCGATCTCGGGCGACTTCCAGAACATCGGCCGGTAGTCGAGGTCGAGGATCGTGAGCGGTCGGCGGCCGCGCGCCTCCCAGGCCGTGTGGTGCGCGGTGCGGCTGGGATCCTCCGAGAGGCCGGTGACCGTGGACCAGTAGATGCGGGCCCGGGCGATCGAGTCGAGGTCGAGCTCGTTGACGGTGATGACCAGGTCGGGGGCCTTCGGCGCCCGGTAGAAGTAGAGCGGGAAGTCGTCCGGCGGGAAGATCTCGCAGAAGGTGACGGGGGTGTTCAGCCCCGACACGGTGCGGACGAACTCGGCGGAGGCGCCCAGGCGCTCGAGCTCGCGCGAGACGAAGCGGCCGAAGGGGTCGTCGCCCGTGCGGGTGATGATGGCGGACTTCAGGCCGTGCTTCGCGGCGGCCACGGTGACGTTCGCCGCGCTGCCGCCGAGGTACTTGCCGAAGGTCTCGACGTCCTCGAGACCCACGCCGTCCTGGAGCGGGTAGATGTCGACGCCGGAGCGCCCGATGGTGATCAGGTCGAAGGGAGTGTGCTCGGTCATACGTCGCTGTACAACTTCCTTGTCGAGGGGGTGGGCGCCGTGCTTCTGCGACCCGCCATGTACTTACATATGAACATACAGGAGAACCCTCGCGCTGTCACCCGCAGCCGCCGCGATCGGAGCGAGCCGGTCGCGGCGGCCGCGCGATCAGACCCGCGTCGCCGTGTAGACCACCCCGTGCTCGGGGTGCAGCAGCGGCGCCATCAGCCCCGCGGAGGCGAGCGCCGCTCCCGAGACGACGGCGCCGATCCGCTCGCCCCGCGGCACCCACGTCGGCGCGCCGTGGGCGTCGGCCGACGGCTCCGCGCGGAGACCCCACCACTCGGCGGGCGTCGTGCCGCGCCCGACACCGCCGACGAGCACCGGCTCGATCCGGTAGGACGCGTCGGGATCGAGCCCCGGCAGTCGGACGCGGCCGGGCGACACCACCTCGGAGCGGGCGAGCGAGACGAGCGAGTAGACCGCCGCCGAGCGGTCCGCCGCCACGACCCCGTGCACGGCGAGCGTCGCGTCGGGGTGGTCGAGGCGGACGAGGTCGCCGCCGTGCAGGAGCGCGCGCTGCTCCTTGTGGAACGCGATCCACCCGCCGAGCTCCTCGAGCTCCTCCTCGGTGGCCGTGCGCAGATCCCACTCGACGCCGAGGTGGCCGAAGAGGGCCGAGACGGCGCGGAAGGACAGATCGTGCCGGCGCCCGGTGGTGTGCGAGAGGGCCGAGGCGATGTGCGAGCCCATCAGCTCCGGCGGGATCAGCTGCGTCGTCCAGCGGTTCATCTGCTGTCGGTCGAGCGGGTCGATGTTGTCCGAGACCCAGACGCGGTCGGTCCGCTCGAGCACGCCGAGATCGACGCGCGCGCCGCCCGAGGAGCACGACTCGATCTCGAGGTCGGGGAAGCGCTCGCGGATCTCGTCGACGAGGCGGTAGAAGGCGAGGGTCTGCTCGTGCACTCCGGCCTCCCCGCCGGGCGGACGTCCCGCGTCGACGAGGTCGCGGTTGTGGTCCCACTTGATGTACGCGACGTCGTACTCGTCGAGGATCGCCGTGATCGCGTCCCGGAGGTGCGCGAAGCACTCGGGGTTCGCGAGGTCGAGCACCTGCTGCGTGCGGGACTCGACGGGCAGGCGGCCGCCGGTGGACAGGATCCAGTCCGGGTGCGCGCGGGCGAGGTCGGAGTCGGGGTTCACCATCTCGGGCTCGAACCAGAGGCCGAACTGCATCCCGAGCGCCCGGACGCGGTCGACGAGCGGGTGCAGCCCGTCGGGCCAGACGTCGCCCGAGACGGTCCAGTCGCCCAGGCCGGAGCGGTCGTCGCGGCGGCTGCCGAACCAGCCGTCGTCGAGCACGTACCGCTCGATGCCCAGCGCGGCGGCGCGCTCGGCGAGCTCGGTCAGCACGTCGAGGTCGTGGTCGAAGTAGACCGCCTCCCAGACGTTGAGCGTCACGGGGCGGGCGGAGGAGGGGTGACCCGGCCGGGCGCGGAGCATCCGGTGGAACCGGCGCGCGACGGCGTCGAGTCCGACGGCGTACGAGCCGTGCACCCAGGGGCTCCGGTAGCTCTCGCCCGCGGCCAGGCGGACCTCGCCGGGGAGCAGCAGCTCCCCTCCGCCGAGCAGCTGCACGCCGGTCGAGACGCGCTCGACCTGGTGCACGTGGTTGCCCGACCAGCCGGTGTGCAGCCCCCAGACCTCGCCGTCGGCGAAGCCGAAGCCGGGCGCTCCGACCGAGAGGAGGGTCGCGGCGTCGGCGCCGGTGCGGCCGTGGCGGCCCTCGCGGCGGTGCGCGCCGATGCCCACGGGGCGCCGCTGCGGCGTGCGCTCCTTGCCCCAGCGCCCGGCGAAGTCGAGGATCTCGCTCGCCGTCGCGGGGACGGGCAGGCACAGCAGCAGCTCGTCGAGCTGGTAGACGTCGTCGCCGAGGTTGGTGACCTCGGCGCGGGCGCGGACGACTCCCGACGCGTCGAGCTCGATCTCGATGTCGACGGCGAGGCCCGCGACGGCGTCGACGGCTCTGACCCGCAGCGATGCGGCGCCGGTGGCGACGACCAGCGGAGCGTCCTGCGGGAGCGTCGACACGCTCCCTCCCTCGGTCACCGAGATCGAGGCGACGGTGAAGCGCGGCGACCAGTCGGCTCCGGAGCGCGAGCCGCTGAGGCCCGGGCGTCCCGTCCAGCCCGTCCAGTGCTCGGGGAGGAGCGCGACGCGGACGGGCTCGTCCACGTCGTTCGGGCCGACGGGCGTCCGCCCCGCTGCGGTGAAGGCCTCGAAGGCCTCGAGGTCCAGCGGGCCGGTGTCGGCGCCCCAGTGCAGGACGGCGGGGAGGCGGTCGTCGCTGAGATCGACGACGAGCGAGACGCCGGCGGTGCGCATCACGACGCCGAGCGTGCGGGGAGAGGTCATGTCGGAGGGCCTTTCGTGGAGGGGGCGGGGGCGCGGTGGGCGCCGCATCCGCAGGACTCGCGGAGGATCAGCTCGCCGGGGAAGGTCGTGATGCTCTTCGGCGGCGGGCCGG
Source organism: Rathayibacter sp. Leaf296 (assembly GCF_001423045.1). Classification (NCBI taxonomy): domain Bacteria; kingdom Bacillati; phylum Actinomycetota; class Actinomycetes; order Micrococcales; family Microbacteriaceae; genus Rathayibacter; species Rathayibacter sp. Leaf296. The sequence continues at coordinate 465,534 of NZ_LMNR01000003.1, read as the reverse complement.
TGTGGAGGACGGCATCGATCGCCGCGCGGGCCATGGCGCGCACGGGCTGCTGGAGGGTGGTGAGGCGGGGGACGCTGAAGGCCGACTCCGACGTGCCGTCGTAGGAGATGACCGCCAGGTCCTCGGGGATGCGGAGGCCGTGGTCGGCGGCGCCGCGGAGGAAGCCGATGCCGATGAGGTCCGAGCCCGCGAAGACCGCGTCGGGACGCCCGGGCCCCGAGAGGAGCCTCGCGGCCGCCTCGAGCCCGCCCTCCCGGGACCACGCGGTGATCTCGATCGGACCGGGCTCGAGCCCTGCATCCCGGAGTGTGCGCTCCCAGCCGATCTCACGGGGATCGGTGCGCTGATCCGGATCGGAGCTCGCACCGAGGACGAGCCCGACCCGGCGGCGGCCGTGCACCTCCACGAGGTGCCGTACCGCCTCCGCCGCGCTCCCGATCGCGTCCACCCCGATGGAGGGGGCTCCCTCGATGGGGTGGAACGCGTCGATCACGACGGTCGGGACCTGCGCGTCCGAGGAGGAGCCGGGGCGCAGGCCCTGCAGGACGCTCGCGATGATCAGCCCGTCCACCCCGCGCGAGCCCATCTCGGTGACGAGCCGCTCCTCGTTCTCGGCGTCGTCGTGGGTGTTGGCGATGAGGAGGGCGTAGCCGCGCTCGGCGGCCGCGGTCTCGATCTGCAGGGCGAACTCGGCGAAGTAGGGGTTGCTGCTGTCGGGGATGAGGAGGGCGAGGACGTGCGTGCGGCCCGTGCGCAGGGCGCGGGCCGCGGTGTTGGGCACGTAGCCCAGCTCCTTGATCGCCTCGTGCACGCGACGCTCCTTCTCGGGCGAGACGCGCTTGGCGCCGGTCAGCACGTAGCTGACGACGGCCGTGCTCACCTGGGCGTGCTCGGCGACCTGGTTGCGGGTCGGCGCCTTGCGCGGCAGCGATCGATCGAGCACAGCGGTCTCCTCGGTGTCGTGAGGGGGACCCGTGCTCCGGGTCCCCCTGTCGGACGCTAGTCGAACAGCGCGTCGACCTGCTCGTCGGCGTCGGTGAGGGAGGACGGGTCGGCCTGCCCCTCGAGGACGGCGTCGACGGCCGGCGTCATGATGCCGGCGATCTTCGCCGCGTTGTCGGTGATCGGGAAGAGGAACGTGGTGCCGTCGTCGACCTGCTGCGTGAACGCGGTGACATCGACGCCCTTGTCGGCGAAGGCGGCCTTCGCCGCGTCCGTTCCGCTCGGGATCGCCGGGAAGACGACTCCTGCGGCGCCGATGACGTCCTGGCACTCGGCCGAGGCGAGGTACTCGACCCACTTGGCCGAGGCGTCCTTGTTCTCGGAGCCCGACCAGATCGAGTCGGCGAGGCCGTTGAACATGGTCGAGCGCTCGCCGTCGGGGCCGATCGGGGTCGGCGCGATGCCGACGTCGACGCCGGTGAGCGAGGTGAAGGTGTTGATGTTCCACGAGCCGTTGGTCGTCATGGCGTACTTGCCGGCGCCGAACGTCTGCGCGACATCGCTGCCGGTCACCGCGGCGACGGAGGGCATGTAGCCCTTCTCGATCAGGTCGGCCATCCAGCCGATGGTCGACTGGAACTTCTCGTCGTCGTAGTTGTAGGCGCTGCCCCACGGGTTCTCGTCCGTGTAGGTCCAGCCGGTGCTGCCGGCGTACATGCTCCACTGCGTCTGGCCGTTGCCGCCGCCCGAGCCTCCGTCCAGGCCCAGTCCGTAGACCGCGACGCGGTCCTTGTCGAAGCCGTCCTCATCGCCGCGGACGCCGTTCACGTCGACGGTGAGGTGGGCGATCGCCTCGCCGTAAGTGCCGCCGTCCTCGGGGTTCCACTCCAGCTCGGCGAGCTGCTCGGGGGTGTAGCCGCCGTCGGTGATGAGGGCCTCGTTGTAGAACACGGCCACGGTGTCCCAGTCCTTGGGCAGGCCGTAGCGCGCGCCGTCCTGGCCGACCCAGAGATCGGCGAGCCCGTCCTGGTACTGGTCGACGTCGACGCCGTCCTTCTCGAGCACGTCGTCGAGGGCGACGAGCTGGTCGTTGGCGATGAAGTCGGCGTACTTCGAGAGGTGGTTCGTGAAGACGTCGGGGGCGGTGCCGGCGACGAATCCGTTGGTCAGCTTCGTCCAGTAGTCGTCCCACGAGTACTGCGAGATGGTCACGGTGACGTCGGGGTTCGCGGCCGAGAAGTCGTCGGCGCACTGCTGGTACGCGGCCTTCTGGTTGTTGTCCCAGAGCCAGTACTCGACGGTGCCGGTGGCGGCGCTGGTGTCGATCGAGGCGCCGTCGTTCGAGGCGGCGCCACCCCCTCCTCCGCCGACGCAGGCGGTGAGGGAGAGGCCGAGCGCGGTGGCGCCGGCGAGGACGGTGGCGGTTCTGCGGAGAGTGCGTGACACGGTGGTGGGTCCTATCTGCTTCATTGCACGAGGTGGGGGATGGGGTCTGCGGGGGGCGTCACTTGACGCCGGAGTAGCCGATCGAGTCGACGATGCGGCGGCCGAAGGCGAGGAAGAGCACGAGCACGGGCACGGCGGCGACGAGCGTCGCGGCCATCAGCCCGGCCCAGTCGGGGCTGCCGTTCGGGGTCTGAGAGCGGAACACGCCGAGCGCGACGGTGAGGACGCGGGACTCCTCCGTGTTGCCGGCGAGCAGCGGCCAGAAGTAGTCGTTCCAGGTGTTGATGTAGGTGAGGATCCCGAGCGTCGCCAGCGGAGCGACGCTCATCGGCACGATGAGGCGGAAGAAGATGCGCAGCTTGCCCGCGCCGTCCAGCTCGGCCGCCTCCTCGATCTCCTTGCTGATCCCGAGGAAGAACTGGCGGAGGAAGAACACGGCGAACGGAGTCATCAGCAGGCTCGGCAGGGCGAGCCCGGCGAACGAGTTGAGCAGCCCCAGGTCGCGCATGAGGACGAAGTTCGGCAGCGCCGTGAAGATCGGCGGCACCATGAGCGCGGTGAGGAAGAGGAAGAACACCGCGTCGCGCCCCGGCCAGCGCAGGCGGGCGAAGGCGTAGGCGGCGAGCGAGCAGAACAGCAGCTGACCGGCGGTGACGAGGGTCGCGTAGGCGACCGAGTTGCGCAGGTAGAGCCAGAAGTTCACGGACGCGCCGGAGCCGCCCTCCGCGATCGCCTGCTCCTGCGTCGCGAAGCCGAGCACGCGGGCGAACGCGCCCCAGGTGAACTCGACGGGCAGGAGCGAGGTGGGGTCGCTGGCGAGGGCGTTCTCGGTCGAGAAGGCCGTGCGGATCATCCAGAAGAAGGGGAAGAGGGTGACGAACAGCGCGGCGATCAGGGCCGCCCAGGCGAGGATCCGGCCTGCGGAGGGGCGACGGCGGACGGGTCGGCGCGGGGCGGGAGGGGCGGCGGCGAGCGTCGGATCGCTCAGCGGCAGGGTGGCGGTCATCGGTCTTCCTTCTTCACGCGAGGTCGGACTGGTCGGCGCGCAGCAGCCGGAGCTGCAGGAGCGCGACGCCGGCGAGGATGACGAGCAGGACGACCGAGATCGCGCTGGCGTAGCCGAAGTCGTTCTCGCCGAAGCCGACCTGGTAGATGTAGAACTGCATGACCCGGGTGGCGTTCACCGGTCCGCCGCGGGTGGTCACGGCGACGGTGTCGAACACCTGGAACGAGCCGGTGACCGTCACGACCAGCACCAGGGCGAGGACGGGCCGCAGCAGCGGCAGCGTGATCCGCCAGAACGAGCGCCACTCGCTGGAGCCGTCGATCTGCGCGGCCTCGTAGACGTACGGCGGGATCATCTGCAGTCCGGCGAACACGAGCAGCGCCGTGTAGCCCATGTGCCGCCAGACGTTGACCAGCGCGATCGTCGGGATCGCCCAGTCCTGATCGGCGAAGAACGGGATGCGGGTGAGGCCGACCGTCTCGATCAGGCTGTTGACGAGTCCGAGCTGGTAGTCGAGCAGGAGGAACCAGATCATCGCGGCGATGACGTTCGAGATGAGGAACGGCAGCAGGATCGCTCCGCGGATCACCACCGACTGGGTCACGCGGTGCATCAGCACGGCGAGCCCGACGGCGACGACGGTCTGCACGACGATGTTGATCGAGACGTACTCGAGCGTCACCCACACCGAGTTCCAGAAGAGCGGATCAGTGGCCAGCCGCACGTAGTTGTCGAACCCGATGTAGCTCGGCGCGCTCATCAGGTTGTAGTCGGTGAAGCTGAGGTAGATGCCCCGGACGGTCGGCGCGACGTAGAAGGCGCCGAATCCGATGGCCGCGGGGAGGATGAACGCGATCGCGACGAGGAGCTCGCGGCCGCGGGCGCGGCGGCGGTTCGGGGTGAGCCGGGGCCGTGCGGCGACGCCCTGCGCGGCCGTCATCCGCGGTGCCGATGCGCGCCGGGGAAGGTCGTCATGGTGACTCCTTTGTCAGTACATACGAGCAGCTACTCGTGTAGCTTGTGAGGGAAAGCTACACGAGTAGCTCGGCCTTGTACACAGACATGCAGAATGTCCTGACATGTCGGCCGTCACCCTTCGCGACATCGAGATGGAACCTTCATGACAGCGTCGTCCGTTCCCGAGCCCACCAGCGTCCGAGTTCAGCGGGAGCCGGGTGAGGCGCTCCTGGACGCCGCCCGCTCCTGCGTCGACGTCACGATCAGCACCGACGGCGACGGCCTGCGGATCGACGTCTCGACGACCCGGCAGGTGGCGCGCGTGGTGCTGCGCTGGCGCCGCTCCGTGCCCGCCGGCGCCCTGGTGCTGGGCGACGCGTGGGAGCGCAGCTACGGGGAGCTGGAGTGGGCGTCCGTCCGGCCCGAGCGCGTGCTGCCCTGGAGCGTGCTCCTCCACGACCCCGCCACCGGCGCGACGGAGGGACTCGGCGTCGCGGTGCGGGGCGGGGCGCTCGCCTTCTGGCAGTGCGACCCGCTCGGCGTCACCCTCACCCTCGACCTGCGCAGCGGCGGCGCGGCCGTGCGCCCGGGCGACCGCGCCGTGCACGCGGCGACGGTGCACCGCGTCGAGGGCGGCGACGGGCCCTTCCGGGTGCAGCAGGAGCTGATGCGCGCGCTGTGCGCGGATCCGCTCCGCCGCTCCGGACCGCTGGTGGGAGCGAACAACTGGTACTACGCCTACGGCCGCGACTTCGGGATCAACGCCGTCGTGCGCGACGCGCGGATGGTCGCGGATCTCGTCGGCGACCACGCCGTGCGGCCCTTCGGCGTGATCGACGACGGCTGGAGCTCCGACGGCACCGCCGACCACCTGGCCGCCTCGCCCGGTCCGTGGCTCCAGGGCCGCCCCGACCGGTTCCCGGACATGGCGGCGGCGGCCGACGCGCTGCGCGCAGAGGGGGTGCGGCCGGGCGTCTGGTACCGGCCGCTGCTCACCCGCGACGCCTCGGTCGCAGGCATCCGCGGCCCGCGCGACGGAGCGCTGGCGCTGGACCCCAGCTCGGGTGCCGTGCGCGACCTCGTCGCCGCCGACGTCGACCGGCTCCGCGGCTGGGGCTACGAGCTGATCAAGCACGACTTCTCGACCTACGACCTCCTCGGCGCCTGGGGGCCCGACTTCGGCGCCTCCCCGGGCGACGGGCCGGCGCTCGCCGACCCCTCGTCGACCACGGCGGAGGCGCTCGTCGCCTTCTATGGGACCGTCCACGCCGCCGCGGGAGCGTCCCTCGTGCTCGGCTGCAACGTCGTCGGCCACCTCGCGGCCGGACTCGTCGACGCCCAGCGGATCGGCGACGACACCTCCGGACTCGACTGGGACCGCACCCGCCGGGTCGGGGTCAACACGCTGGCCTTCCGCCTCGCCCAGCACGACGCGTTCTTCACCGCCGACGCCGACTGCGTCGCGAGCACACCGGGCACCGACTGGGCGCTCAACCGGCAGTTCCTCGACCTCGTCGCCCGCAGCGGAACGGCCCTGTTCGTCTCGGTCGACCCCGCCACCCGGAGCGACGCCGTGGACGCCGACCTGGCGACCGCCCTCCGCCTGGCCCTGGACGGCGGGACGCCCGGCGGCATCGAGCCGCTCGACTGGATGCACTCGCCGACCCCGTCGCGCTGGCGGGCCGGGGACGAGGTGGTCGACTACTCCTGGCTCGCGGACGAGGGCGCCGACGCGTTCGAGCCGTTCGCGTCGGCGAGCCCGGACCCGGCGGCCTGAGTGAGCGGCGTTCCCTGAAGCGTGGGGGTGCGGGCACGACTGGACGCGGATCGGGGCCTGCGGACTTCGGAAGCCCCGATTCGCGCCCGGTCAGCGCGCGGCATGTCTCCGAGTGGACGCGGACCGGGCGCACGGACCGGGCCAGCGCCCGTTCCGCGCCCACTCGCCGATCCGGTATCAGCTCCGCAGCGTCTGGCTCGGCTTCTCGCCGAAGCGCGCCTGATACGTGCTCGCGAAGCGCCCGAGGTTGCCGAAGCCCCACTCGCGCGCCACGGCGGCGACCGTCGTCGAGCACGGGTCGCCCGCGACGAGATCGGTGTGCGCGCGGTCGAGGCGCACGTCGCGCAGGTAGACCGACGGCGAGACCCCGAGGTGCCGCTGCGTCGCCTGCTGCAGGGTGCGCGTGTGCAGTCCGGCGGCACGGGCGGCGTCGGCCGGGGTGATCGGGTCGCGGGCGTGATGCTGCAGGAAGTCGAGGGCCACGCGGGTCCGCGAGGCGGACGGACGGCGGAGGATCTCGGGCACGTCCCACGCGCGCCACGGGAAGAGCGCCAGCAGCGCCCGGGCGAGGTTCAGCTCGGCCGTGAAGCGCACGAGCGGAGCGGTCGCCGCGGCGGCCAGCGCCGACGACGCCTCGGACACCGCGGTGCGCCAGCGCGCGAGCACGCTCGGATCGGGATCGGCCTCGTGATCGAACGAGACCGGTCGGCGCGGGCCCGCGTGCGACTCCGTGGCGACGTCCTCGAGGAACGCCGGGGCGAAGTGGATCAGGTTCTGCCGGTGCGGCAGGAAGTCGAGGCCGAAGTGGCGCTCGGCGGGGAAGAGGAACGGCGCCGACGCCGCTCCGGTGCGCGTGAAGGGGCGCAGGGTGAGCGCGCCGCCGCCCGCGCGGAACCAGCCGACGACGTACTCGCGCAGGTGCGGCACCTCGCCCGAGAGGGCGCCGGCGCAGTCGGAGGTGCGCAGCGTGACGCGCTCGCTCCCCCGGAACGCATAGCGGAACGAGAACGAGCCGGCTCCCGGAGCGACGCGGAAGCGTCCTCCGCCGTACGCGTCGGCGTAGACGGCCGAGGCCGCCTCGGGATCGACGCCCGTCACCTCGAAGCGCCGCTCGGCGCCTCCCGTCGCATCGGAGGAGGAGCCGAAGGGGCTGCCCGTCGTGAACGTCGACCCGCTCATGACGGCCGCCCGGGCCGGCCGAAGGGGGTGTGTCGCATGGAGGGACCTCGCTGTGTCGTGAGACCGGCGGCCCGGCCCCGGTCGGGGTCCGCGTGCGCGTCGGCTGCTATTGAGACGCGTTCGGGGGCCGTTTCGTCACGATTCCGTCGCCTGAGAAGTCCCTCCACAGTGAGCGGGAGGGCCGGGTCGTGCGCGGAGCGGCCATCCCACGGGCTCCCGAGCGCCGAGCCTGGTAGGCATTCCCTCTGGGCCGCGCACCGGCCCGATCCGCGGGCGCCGCCCGCGGGACGACGTCCTGGACCACGACGCCCGGACGCCGGCAGCGACCCGACGGCAGGAGGCGATCATCGACGACGACCCCCTCCTGCACGCCTCGGACGCCACCCTCGCCGCCCGCGCGGTCGACGGCGACATCGCCGCGTTCGAGCAGCTCGCCCGCCGCCACGGCGCCCTGATGCGGGTCTACGCCGCGAAGCTCCTCGGCTCCGACGTCGAATCCGACGACGTGGTGCAGGAGGCGTTCCTCACCGGCTGGCGCCGACTGGCCGATCTCGACAGCCCCGCGCACATCCGCAACTGGCTGATGCGCATCGTGACCCACAAGGCCATCGACCGGATCCGCGTCCGCCGCCGCCACGACGACATCGACGACTGGGACCCGCCCGCTCCCGCCGAGCACTCCCCCGAGCGCATCGTCGAGGCCCGCCTCCAGCTGGACGCCGTCTGGGAGGCACTGGACCGATTGCCCGGCGATCAGCGACGCTGTTGGTTGCTCCGCGAGACCGCCGGCTACAGCTACCAGGAGATCGCCGACGCTCTCGACCTCCCCGTCTCGACGGTCCGCGGCCTCCTGTCCCGCGCTCGACGATTCCTGCTCCACGAACTGGAGGCATGGCGATGAACCCCGACGACGCCGTGCCCGACGACGACCTCGACGGCCACACGCTGGACGAGCTCGGCGAGTACCTCGACCGCGGACGCACCCCGGTCGACCCCTCGATCGAGAACTCCGCCGCCTGCCGCCTCGCGCTCGCGAACCTCACCCGCCTGACGGAGCTGTCGGCGAGCGCCCTGCGCAGCCGGGCCGACCGCGAGCCCGACCGCGACGACGTCTGGATCGCGGGGCTGCTCGACGCGATCCGCTCCGAGGTGCGCTCCGGACGCGACGTGCCGATCGGCCACCCCGATCCCACGCTGCGCCTGGCGCTCACCGAGGCCGCCGTCCGCGGCATGATCCGCCGCGCCGGCGACACCATGGGCGGCGTGATCATGGGCCGCTGCACGCTCGACGGCGACGTCGCGACGCCCGGCGCGCCCGTCCGGGTCGACGTGACCTGCGCCCTCGAGTTCGGCCTGTCGGTCGACGAGGCCGCCGACAGGCTGCGCGAGCGCATCCGCTACGCCCTCGAGCGCCACACCGACCTCGTCGTCACCGAGATCGACGTCACCGTCGACGACGTCTACGCCCGCCGGGAGGACCGCCCGTGACCGACGACACCGCGCTCTCGCAGCGCCTCACCGCCGCTGTCCGCGACGCGGAGGGCGTGGTCGGCGTGTACCCCGCGCAGCCGCTGCTCGAGGCGGCCGCCGACGCGCTCGCCGTGACGCTCTCGCTCCGGCAGCCCGACGTGCTGGTCGACATCGACCGGTCGGAGGGGTTCACGACGGTCAGCGCGCACATCGCCACCTCCGCGGCGCTGCCCGCTCCCGAGATCCTGCGCGCCGTCGGCGAGCTGCTGCACGGGATGCTCCGGGAGGAGCCGAGCGTGACCGGTCCGCTCGCCGTCAACGTGAAGGTGCGCCTGATCGAAGACTCGGGCCGCGCGGAGGAGTAGCGCCGCGCGCTCGGTCAGAGCGGGAAGACGACCCCGCTCATCCGCTCGGACGCGGCCCACAGGCGGGACGCGAGCGCTTCGTCGCGGGCCTGCCGCGACCGGCCGATGAGCTGAGCCCCTCCGCGCATGTGCAGGAACCGCTCCGGGCCGGTGAACGCGCCGGGCGGCACGTCCCCGGTGGCGGCGAGCAGCACGGGCAGAGAGCCGTCCTCCGGGCTCTGCGCGAGCAGGGTCGTGAGGCGCGCCGCTAACCCCGTCGCGCGCCCGGTCATGCCCGTGGCGACGAAGCCCGGATGCGCGGCGACGGCGAGGACCGGCGATCCCACCGCGGTCAGCCTCCGCTGCAGCTCCGCCGTGAAGAGCAGCCCGGCGAGCTTCGACGTCGCGTAGACCCGCGACTCGCGGTACGGGGTCCGCTCCGTGTTCAGATCGTCGAGGTCGAGGCGCCCCATCCGCTCGGCCTGCGACGCGAGCGACACCACGCGCCCCGTGATCCGCGGCAGGAGCAGGTTGGTGAGCGCGAACGGGCCGAGGTGGTTGGTGCCGAACTGCAGCTCGAGGCCGTCGGCCGTGCTCTCGCGCCGAGCGGTCGAGACGCCGGCGTTGTTGATCAGCACGTCGATCGGTCCGCTCCACTCGTCGGCGAAGCGGCGGATCGACGCGAGATCGGCGAGGTCGAGGCGTCGCACGAGGGTGTCACCGGCGATCGCGGCGGCGACTCCCTCGCCCTTCGCCGTGTCGCGGACCGCGAGCACGACGCGCGCACCGGCCGCCGCCAGGGCGCGGGCGGTGGCGAGGCCGATCCCGCTGGTGGCGCCCGTGACGACGACGGTGCGGCCGGACTGGTCGGGAGGAGAGAAGGTCATGAGGCGAAACTAGGCACTGTCTAGAATCTAGTCAATGCCTAGCAGTACGATCGACGGGTGACCCCGCCCTTCCACCACGGCAACCTCCGCGCGGAGCTGCTCGAGCAGGCCGAGACGCTGCTGCGTACCGACGGCGTCGACGCGCTGTCGCTCCGCGAGCTCGCCCGGCGGGCCGGCGTCAGCCACGGGGCCCCGCGGAGCCACTTCGTCGACCGGCAGGCGCTGCTCGACGCGCTCGCCGTGCGCGGGTTCGACCGGCTCACGGAGGCGGTGCACACGGCCGTCGAGTCTCCCGGCGCGTTCCCGAAGCGGTTCCGCCGCGTCGGCCGCGCCCATGTCGCCTTCGCGGTCGAGCACGCCGCACTGATGGAGCTCATGTTCCGGCTCGCCGCCGACGAGAGGCCGGTGCGGGAGGCGTCCGCGCGGCTCTTCCAGGTGCTCGACAGCGCCCTCACCGTCGAGCCGTCGGGCGACCCCGGCGCTCGCGAGCGCTTCCAGCTCCTCTTCGCGGCGTCGGTGCAGGGCACGGCCGCACTCGTGATCGCGCAGCGCGTCACGCCGGAGCAGGGCGAGGTGCTGATCGACGACGCGACCGACGCCCTGCTCGGCTCGGAGTTGTGGGAGCGCGTGCAGAGCTGAACGCGGCCCGCGCGACCGGCGATCCGTTACGGAAGGCCGCGTGATCCGCCGACCGGCGGCCGTTCGCGACGGCTCGATCGACCCCCGCGGTACCCTGCCGGTCGAGTTGCCGCCGCAGGCGGCGTCTCGAGACCCCCCGGCAGGTCAGGACGACTGGCGGATGACCAGCCGGTGCGAGAGGGCGACGGTGCGCGTGACTCCTGCGGTGCCTCCGTCGAGCCGTTCGAGCAGGAGGCGGGCGCACGCGCGGCCGATCTCGCGGGCGGGGTTCTCGACGGTGGTGAGCGCCGGGTTCACCAGCGAGGCGGCGTCGATGTCGTCGTAGCCGGTCACCGCGAGGTCCTCGGGGACCCGCAGTCCCCTCTCCCTCGCGGCGTCGAGGACGCCGATGGCGATGAGGTCGTTGGCGGCGACGATCGCATCGGGGCGATCGGCTCCCTCCAGGAGCGCTGCGGCGCCCGCGCGGCCGCCTTCGCGCGTGAACGACTCGAAGCGGATGCCGCTCGCGACGATCGGGCGGCCGGCGTCCCCGTGGGCCCGCTCGAAGCCCTGGAGGCGCTCGGTCGTGGTCGTCGCGTTCTCGTCGCCGCCGACGAAGGCGATCCTCCGGTAGCCGCGACCGAGCAGGTGCTCGGTGACGGCACGCACGCCCTCGGCGTCGTCGGTGTGCACGACGTCCCCGCCGGAGGCACCGGTGCGACCGAGCGTGACGAACGGGATCCCGGCCGAGCTCAGCTCCTGCAGGATCGTCGCGGTGATCCCGTAGGGCGCGGCGACCACCCCGTCGACCCGGCGCGAGATCAGCTGGCGGAGGGTCGCCTCCGATCGGCCGACACCGCTCGAGTCGGTGATGCTGAGGAAGAGCCCCCGGGGCACGAGCACGTCCTGCATCCCCCCGGCGACCAGGGGGTAGAAGGGGTTCTCGAGGGTCGGCACGACCAGGGCGATGGTGTTCGTGCGTCCCGAGCGCAGCTGGGCGGCTCCGGGGTGGGCGCTGTAGCCGAGCTCCGCGATCGCCGCCTCGACGCGGAGGCGGGTGGCCGGTGCGACGGGCCGGTTCCGCGAGAGGACGTGCGAGACCGTGGACACGCTGACGCCGGCCGCAGCGGCGACGTCCCGGATTCCCGCCATCGTGCTTCCCCCACTGTCAAAAGGTTTTGCATCGGCACGGGGTGACCTACACCTCTCCGCGACGAGGTCACTGCAGAATAGCGTCTCGCAGTCCTCTCTCACGGGTACGCTCACTCAAAACGTTTTGCACACTGGGAGGATCATGACGAAGGACCGCGCACGCGGCTCCCTGCTGGGGCTCGCCATCGGCGATGCCATGGGGGCTCCGACCGAGGGCATGAGCCTCTTCGCCATCCGGGAGCGATGGGGGCGGGTGACGACCTTCGTCGAGGAGGACGCCGCCGGCACCGACGACACCGAGTACGCCGTGCTGACCGCGCAGAGCGTGCTGGTCGGCGGCGCGGGGATGACGTCCGACGACGTCGCCCGCGCCTGGCTCACGGCACTCGAGGTGCAGAAGGCGGGCTTCCACGGGGCGGGCTTCAGCGAGATGATCGCGCTGGCGAACCTGCAGGCTGGGCTCCGCCCGCCGATCAGCGGGCAGCGCAACTCCGAGATGTGGAGCGACGGAGCGGCCATGCGCGCGGCTCCGATCGGCATCTACGCCGCCGGGGATCCGGCGCTCGCCCGCCGACTCGCCGTCGTCGACGCCCGGGTGAGCCACGACCGCGACGGCGTCTTCTGCGCCGAGTCGATCGCCGCGGGCGTCGCCGTCGCCATGGTCGCGGACTCGATCGATCCGGTCCTCGAGGCGATGCTGGACGCCCTCCCCGCCGATTCGTGGTCGCTGCGACTGGTGCGGCGGGCGCTGGACGTCGCCGCCTCCGCCTCGTCGGTCGAGGCCGCGGAGGAGGAGCTGTTCGAGCGCATCCCGCTCCGGCAGTACATGTGGGCGGACGCCGCACCCGAGGCGCTGGCCCTCACGATGGGGCTGCTGCAGGTCACCCGGGGGTCGCTCGCGGTCATCGAGTCGGGTGTCAACATCGGCCGCGACTCCGACACGATCGCCGCCATGGGCGGAGCGGTCGCCGGCGCCCTCCACGGAGCCGGCGCCCTCGACTCCGCACTCGTCGCCCAGGTGAGGTCGGTCGCCGGCCGCTGCATCGAGGCGACTGCAGGGACGGACCTCATCGACCTCGCCGACGCCCTCGTCGACCGATCGATCGCCGACAGGAGGGTCGCCGCATGACCACCGATCGAGAGCGGCGCGCCGTCGCCGCCGTGCACGGACTCGCCCTGGGCGACGCCCTCGGAGCCCCCGCCAGCGAGCACCGCACCATCCACGACCCCTTCGTGCGGCAGACCCTGCGCCGCGGTCGCGCGGAGCTCGACGCGGAGCTGGTGCTCCGGCCCGTCGTCCCGTTCGTCCTCAGCGCCCTCGGCACGCAGTCGCTCGTCGGCACCGACGACACCGAGCTCTTCGCGGTCGCCGCGCTCGCGATCCTCGAGGCGGGGCCGTCGGATGCGAGCGCCCTCTTCGCGAGCTGGCGCCGCCTGATGTCCGTCGACGGCACCTGGACCGGCACCGCGCAGCGCTCGGCCCTGCTCAACGCCGACGAGGGCCTCCTGCCGCCGCAGACCGGGCGCGACAACCCGGCGTTCTACGACGACACGGCCCTCCCGGGCGCACTCGCCGCCGCCGTCGCGAGCGAGGATCCGGCGGAGGCGTCCGCGCTCGCCCGCACGCTGGCCGAGATCACCCACGACGGTGTCGGAGTGGACGCGGCCGGCCTGTTCGCAGCGGTCGTCTCGCGCGCCCTGCGCGGCGAGGCTCTCGCGGAAGCGCTGGACGCCGAGCTGGCATCGTCGGACCTCGACGACTGGCTGCTCGACGGCATCGCCGACGCCCGCCGCATCCTGGACGAGCACGCGACGATGTTCGCGGCGGTCCCCGCGCTGGTCGCGCGCTTCGCTCCGCGCACCTACAGCCACCCGGGCACGGTGACGGAGACGCTCCCCCTCGCGCTCGCTCTGGCCGAGCGGGCGGACGGCGACCACGAGCGCGCGATGCCTCTCGCCTTCTCGATCACCCGGCACCAGGACAGCCTGCCGGCGCTCGTGGGAGCCCTCTGCGGCGCGGTCGGCAGTGCGGTCGACGCGGGGCCGGTCGACGTCGTGAGCGGAGTGACCATCCCCTCGGTCGCCGGCCGCTCGCTCCGGGAGCTGGCGGCCTCGCTCCTCGCCTCGGGTCCGGCGCCCCGAGGCTGACCGAGTTCGGCGCACTCCCCACGGCGAAGCGCGCTCGGGCACGTCTATCCGTCGCGCAGGGCCGCGTGATCCCGCGACCGGCGGCCGTCCGCGACCTCTCGGTCAGCTTTCTGCGACGGATCGAGCGCGGAAGGCGGCACCGCCCCGGGCGCGGGTCAGAACAGGCGGACCGCGTCGGAGGGCTCGTCGAGGCCGCGCACCAGCACCGGGATCCGCTTCCGGAACGCGAAGAACCCGCGCGACGCCGAGGGCCACGCGGTGCCGTCCCACCGCCGGCGCACGGTGACGAGCGCGACTCCCTCGGCCGCGAGAGCGAGACGGAGTGCGTCCAGCCGCTCGCGGACAGGACCGACCGGAGCGTAAGGGACCACCACGGTGTCGAGCCGCTCGGACGTCGCCCACTCGACGACCGTCGCGGGACGCGCGTCGGCCAGCAGCCGAGCCGGCCGTCCACCTGCATCCTGCCCACGGGAAGCCGCGTCGGCGAGGGCCGCTCCGGTGAAGTCCTGCACCGCCTCCGACACCGCGAGCGAGGATCGTTCCTGGGCGTCGGCGGCCGCGGCGCTCGCCACGATCCGGTCCGCCAGGCCGGGCTGCTCGGAGAGGAGGCTCTCCGCGTCGAGGTCCTCCTCGTGCAGCAGGAGGCCGGGGCGGGCGCCGACGGTCCCGACGACGTCGTCCGATCGGATCGCCTCCCGGGGCGGGAAGTGCTCCTCGACCAGCGCGGGAGCCGTGGTGGCGAGGCCCTGCGGAGAGAAGCGCCCGTCGGTGTACCGGGCGATGTTGGAGGCGGACGCCAGGTACGTCTTGCCCGGCGTCTGGAGGCCGGCGACCCACCTCCAGGACAGCGTGTTCGACGCGGCGTCGCCGTCGAGCAGGTGCCGGTAGAAGAAGTCGGCGCCGAGCTGCCAGGGCAGCTCGAGGGTGAAGATCCAGATGCTCGCGAACCACATGCGCGTGTGATTGTGCAGGTAGCCGGTCTCGACGAGCTCGCGCACCCACGCGTCCATCGCGTCGATGCCGCTCCGCCCGCCGATCGCGTCGCGGTAGCCCGCGGGGAGTCCGCCAGCGGCGAGCTCGTCCACCTCGCGGCGGTAGCGGCGCCACACCTCCGGGTTCTGCTCGAGCCAGCCCTTCCAGTAGGTGCGCCAGAAGACCTCCTGGACGAACTTCTCGGCGGCGGTCAGCCGGTGGCGCGCGAGGACGGCGGCGACGACCTCCCGCTCGGTCACGAGCCGATGGCGGAGGTACGGGGAGAGGCCGGACACGTTGTCGCGCGACGATCCGAGGTCGTGATTGCGATCGCGGGCGTAGGCGCCGCCGGCGCGGGGGACGAAATCGGCGAGCGCGTCGAGCCCGGCGGCTCGGGTCGGGAGGAACATCGCCCCATCATGGGGGGCGTCGCGGTGCGGAGACTGACAGCTCGCCCGCGCAGGCATGAGTGCCCGCGGGCCTCCCGGTCCTCCCGGTCCTCACGGTCCTCCCGGTCCTCCAAAAGTTGCGGGAAACGTGAGCAGTCACCGCAACTTCTGGAGAACCACCGCGCCTCGCGGCCCGGCTCCCCCTCACGCTGCCCAGAAGTTGCGGGAAGCGCGAGCCGTTACCGCAACTTCTGGAGGAGGGCGGCGCCTCCGCCCGCGCCGCGCCGCTCCGCGCATCTCTCGTTCTCCAAAAGTTGCGGGAAGCGCGAGCCGTTACCGCAACTTTTGGAGAAGGGCGCGGGCCGCTTCTGAAGGAGAGCGCGCACCGCGAGCGGAGCGACCACGAGCCACCGCAGGAAACCCCGCCACCCACCCCCTAAGTTGGGGCCTGGGGCCGAGGGAAGGAACTGCGGATGAGCATGGAAGGCGCGGCCTGGAGCTCGCTCTACAAGATCTCGACCGTCCGGGACGGCAAGCACGGCATCTCCCGCGCCTCGGTCCGGCGGATCATGACGTTCGCCGTGCCGTACCGGTCGCAGCTGCTGATCTTCATCACCCTCTCGATCGTCGGAGCGTTCCTCGCGGTCGCGACGCCGGTGCTGGCCGGCCAGGTGGTCGACGTCATCGTCGCGCGGGGCGAGGTCGCCACGATCATCCGGATCGCCGTCGTCATCGCCCTCGTGGCCGTCGCCGACGCCGCCGTGTCCCTCGTGACGCGCTGGTACTCCGCGCGGATCGGCGAGGGAGTGATCCTGGACCTCCGCACCGCTGTCTTCGATCACGTGCAGAAGATGCCGATCGCGTTCTTCACCCGCACCCGCACGGGCGCCCTCGTGAGCCGCCTCAACAACGACGTGATCGGCGCGCAGCAGGCGTTCAGCGGCACGCTGTCGGGCGTCGTCACGAACCTCGTGGCGCTCATCCTGACCCTGATCGTCATGCTCAGCACGTCCTGGCTCGTCACGGTCCTCGCCGTCGTCATGCTCCCGATCTTCCTGGTGCCCGCGCGCCGGATGGGCGGCCGCCTCGCCGCACTCCGCCGCGAGGCCGCCGATCACAACTCCGCGATGAGCACGCAGATGACCGAGCGCTTCTCGGCCCCCGGCGCCACCCTCGTCAAGCTGTTCGGCCGGCCCGACGAGGAGGCCGAGGAGTTCCGCGTCCGCGCCGCCCGCGTCCGCGACATCGGCGTCCGGACCGCGATGCTGCAGTTCGTCTTCTTCACGGCGCTGATGCTCGTCTCGGCCCTCGCCCTCGCGCTCGTCTACGGGCTCGGCGGCGTCCTCGCCCTCGGCGGCGCCCTGGACACGGGCGAAGTCGTCACCCTGGCGCTCCTCCTCACCCGCCTCTACGCCCCGCTGACCAGCCTCGCGAACGCCCGCGTCGAGATCATGAGCGCGGTCGTCAGCTTCGAGCGCGTCTTCGAGGTGCTCGACCTCGAGCCGCTCATCCAGGAGAAGCCCGACGCCGTCTCCGTCCCCGAGGGTCCCGTCGCCGTCGAGTTCGACGACGTCCGCTTCGCCTATCCGTCCGCGGACAAGGTGTCCCTCGCCTCCCTCGAGGAGGTCTCGACGCTCGACACCCGCGGCGGCGAGGAGGTGCTGCACGGCGTCTCCTTCCGGATCGAGCCCGGCCAGACCGTCGCCCTCGTCGGCACGTCCGGAGCCGGCAAGTCCACGATCGCGCAGCTCCTCTCACGCCTCTACGACGTCGACAGCGGTGCCGTGCGGCTCGCCGGGACGGACGTCCGCGACGTCACGTTCGACTCGATGCGGCACTCGTTGGGCATGGTGACGCAGGACGGCCACCTGTTCCACGAGACGATCCTGTCGAACCTGCGCCTCGCCCGACCGGAGGCGTCCCTCGACGAGGTGTGGGACGCGGTCCGCCGTGCGCGGCTCGAGCCGCTCCTCCGCTCACTGCCCGATCAGCTCGACACCGTGGTCGGCGAGCGCGGCTACCGGCTCTCGGGCGGCGAGCGCCAGCGCCTCACCATCGCGCGGCTCCTGCTCGCCCAGCCGCGGGTCGTCATCCTCGACGAGGCGACCGCCGCGCTGGACTCGACCTCGGAGGCGGCCGTGCAGGCCGCGCTCAGCGAGGCACTGGAAGGGCGGACGGCGATGGTGATCGCGCACCGCCTGTCCACCATCCGCAGCGCCGACCTGATCCTCGTGATCGAGGACGGCACCATCGTCGAGCGCGGCACGCACGACGAGCTGCTGGCCGCCGGCGGGCGGTACGAGGAGCTGCACCGCACCCAGTTCGCGGTGCAGAAGAGCCTCGCGGCCGACGTGGAGGCGCTGACCGGGGCGTGACCGCGGGGCCGCTCAGCTCCGCAGCGCGTAGGTCAGCACCGCGTTGCCGGCGCTCGTGATCGACGAGTCGCACAGCTCCAGCCGCGTGAGCGGGTCGCTCGGCTCGAACAGGCGGCGGCCGGCTCCGGCGATCACCGGGTGGACCATCAGCGTGAGCTCGTCGAGGAGGCCGGCGAAGAGCAGCTGCCGGGTGAGCGAGATGCTCGAGAAGAGCGAGATGCGGCCGCCCTCGGTCTCCTTGAGATCGGCGAGGAAGCTCTCGACGTCGCCCTCGATGAGGGTGGCGTTCCAGCCGAGGTCGCCGGTGAGCGTCGTCGAGGCGACGAACTTCTCGATCGGGTTGATGAAGGCGCCGAAGGGATCGTCGGCGGGTGCCGACGGCCAGTACTGCGACCACTCCTGGTAGCCCACGCGGCCCAGCACCGCGGTGTCGACCTCGTCGATCATCGCGCCCATCAGCGCCCCGAGCTCGGCGTCGAAGCTGTCGAACTGGAACAGGTTCGGCGACTCGACGACTCCGTCGATCGACGCGAACAGTCCGGCGGTGAGAGTGCGCATGGGGTGCCTTCCGGGCTCGGGGGCGGGGCCACCCGCGCGGCCCCCGCGCCGAGCGTCCCGGCTGCGGGCGCCGCCGTCAAGTGCGGAGCCGGCGGCTCCTCCGCTGTTCCGGAGGCGCGTCCTCGCCCTCCGGTGCCCCATCCGTCACGGACGGCGGCGCGGCGCCCCTCGGAGCGGCCGATCGCGCCGGATCGCCGCGCTTCCCCGCCTCGCACCGGAGGAAGGAGCCGTCTCACGAGCGCGGTCCACAGTCTGCTGATCGAGTAGCCCGCGGAGCGGGCGTATCGAGATCCACCGACTCCGGAACACCCTGATCGGACGACCGATCCGCTGGGAACCGCGCGTCTCAAGACACCCCTCCGGGGCTACTCGGCCGGCAAGGACGGGTCAGGTGGGCGGAGCCGCGCGGCGCGGGATCGAGGCGAGGTCGATGCCGAGCTCGGTGCGCAGGCGGGAGGCGAAGACGCGCTCGAGGTCGGCGCAGGCGGGATCGCCCTCGGCCCAGAGTCGGGCGGCGACGCAGGCGTCGGCCAGGCGGGCGGCGGTCAGGTCCGACCACCACTCCCCCGAGCCCGCCTCGGCGAGCAGCGTGCGGGCGGCGGCGACCTCCGCGCGGGCGCGCTCGAGGAGCAGCCGGGTCGCCTCCGGATCGGACTTCGCCGACCAGAGGTCCGCGATGCGCGCGCCGAGGAGCGCGTCGGCACGGCAGCAGGCGTCGTCGACGACCGATCGGGCGTCGGCCCGGGCGAGCGGGGCGCACACGGTCGTCACGACCACTCCGGGGCGCGGGAGCGGTCTGCGGTCGGGACGGGTGGGGAATCCGTCATGGGGTGGCCTTTCACGGGGGACGGGCGACGCGGTGGCGGACGGAGTGACGTCGGATCGACGCGAGCGGGGGGTCTCGCGCTCCGTCCCGAAGGGGTACATCCACGTTACTGAGGGGTTCCTCAGGCAGGGAGGGCTTGTCAGGGCCTTGCCGGGAGGAGCAGAGGTTCAGCAGAGGCGGCGACCACCCGGAACGCGGGCCGTCCTCTTGCGGACGTGTCCGCTAGCGGACCTTGCGTGCGCGCGGACCGGTCCCGAGACTGAGGGGCCGCCCGCCCCGATCCTGGAGGATCCTCTGCACGCCTCGACCGACTCCCCGCCCTCCTCCGCGCCGGTCGGCGACCGTCCCGTGCGCACCTGGCTCCGCGGCGGATCCATCGGACCGACCGCGCTGTCGCGCCGCGGCGGGATCCTGGTGCTGCTGTCGATCCTCCTGGTGCTGGTTCCGATCGCCGTGCTGACCCTGCTGCACGTCGACGCCCACGTGTCGCTGAAGGTGACGGTGGTCACGATCACGGTCACCGCGCTCGTCGGGGCGGTGCTGCGGGTGGTCGCCGACGCACGGCCGACTCCGCGGGGCGATCTCGACCGCGCGGGCAAGGCGGTCGGAGCGGTCGCCGCGGTGTTCACGGTGCTGTCCGTGGTCGTCGACTGGAGCATCATCCGGCTCTGAGCGCGACCTCGACGGTGTCCGCAAGCGGACGTGTCCGCAAGCGGCGCTTGTCAGAGCGCTCTCACGGTTGGACACTGAGAGCTCGCGACCCTCTCGCGATGCGGCCCTCGACGGCCGCCACGATCCCCAGGAGGACGCCGTGCGGCATCACCTCGCGCCTCGGCCGACCGCGCCGGCTCCCGCTGTCGCAGTGTCGGAGGTCGGGCGCTCCGGGTGCGGGTCGGCCCTGTGAGCACGATCGAGAGCGCGGTCGCGGTCTCGGCGCCCTCCGGCGAGCCCGACGCGGGTACGGGGCCGGCCGCCTCCGATCAGGGCCCGGCCGCCTCCGATCCGCGGCCGTCCGCCTCCGATCCGCATCGGCCCGCCGTCGCGGAGGCATCCGCCAGGCCCACGACCCGCCGGTCCCGCCTGCGCGCGTGGCTCCGCGAGGGCTCGCTCGGGCCCACCGAGCTGACCCACCGCGGCGTGCTGCTCGTGCTGCTCTCGATCGTGCTCGTGCTCGCGCCGGTCCTGACGCTCACGCTGATGGACGTCGACTCGCACGTCGCCCTCAAGGTGTGGCTGCTGGCGATCACGGTCATCGCGATGCTCGGCGCGCTGCTGCGCGTGGTCGCCGACATCCGTCCCACTCCGCGGAGCGACCTCGATCGCGCGGGCAAGGCGGTGGGCGCGGTCGCCGCGATCTACACGGCCGCGGCCGTGATCATCGACTGGAGCATCCTGCACCTGTGACGGGATCCGGAGCAGCCCGACCGCTCCGATCCCGCTACCACCCCCATCCGAGGCACGCCTCGCTCCGAAGACCCTGCGACAGAGAAGGAGATCGAATGGCTTCCAGCAGCAGACGGTGGCACGTCGGAGCGATCGTCGCGCGTGTGCGCGCGTCGTCCGCGATCAGCGCCTCCGGACTCGACACCGCGGCCCGCGCCGCCCGCAAACTCGACGTCCTCCGGATCGCCGACCTCGTCGACGCCGGCCGTCTCACGTCCGAGCAGGCGGTCGATCAGTTCCTGCGCATCGTCGACGAGGTCTCGGCGGGGCCGTCCACCTCGCCGAACCCGATCCTGAACGGCTGACGCGTCAGGACGAGGCGCCCGCCCGCCCGCGGATCGCGCCCACCGCCGCACCGAGCAGCGCGGCCAGACCGGCCGCCGCGGTGCTGACGGCGGTCACCGCCTCGCTCCACGGCGTCGTGTCATGCGACTGGAAGCCCATGACCGCCGGAGCGATCACGAACGTCGCGAGCAGCACGCCCGGCAGCGTGCTGCCGAGCAGGCAGGCGAACGCGACGCCCAGCGCCACCGAGCGCCCGAGGGCTCTCACCGCGAGCGCCCCCAGGCCGAGGATCGGGATCAGGCTGAGCGCCATCTGCAGCAGCGGGGCTCCGATCGGCGTCGGGGCGCCGAGGATCCCCGAGACCAGCGCGTGCGCGCCGTTCAGCGCGAACACCGCGGCGACCGCGATCGCGCTCGCGCGGAACACGGCGCTCACCGGCGCGACAGCGCGCATCAGCGCGAGGATCCCCGCGGCGAGCAGCAGTGTCGCGACTCCGAAGACCTGCGCGGCCGACCCCACGTTCACCCAGGGGTCCGCCGGCATCGAGTAGTCGTAGAGGTGGTCCTGGATCGTCCGGTCGTCCGGCGTCCCCGCCTCCCCCACGATCAGCCAGCGCTGCACCGCGGCCTGCAGCTGCAGGCCCGCGGAGGCGAGGAACGCGGCCGCCGCGAGCAGCGCCCACGACGGGGACGTGCGGGCACGGCGGGTGGGAGTCGCGACGACCGGCATAGCGGCACGCTAGCGCCGCCCCGGGTACGGCGGAGGAACAGCGGACGTCCGGGCGGCGACGGACCGCCCCGCGCGCATGAACGGGCCCCCATCCGTCACGACTGGTCTCTCCGGAGCCCGCGCCGCGGCCGTTGTCGCCGGATCGACGCCGGCAGGAGGCCGTCTCCGACGGATCGACGCGATCCGAGCAGACGGAGCACCGCCGCGGAGGGCCCGGGCGCCGATCCGTCACGATCGGTCGCTCCGGAGCGATCCGCGCGGCCGTTCGCGACGGATCGACGCTGGCAGGAGGCCGTCTCCGACGGATCGATGCGATCCGAGCAGACGGAGCACCGCCGCGGAGGGACGGGGCGCCGATCCGTCACGACTGGTCGCTCCGGAGCGATCCAAGCGGCCGTTCGCGACGGATCGACCCGCGGACCCGCGTCCGGCACCGGCGGACAGCCCGAGTGAGGGCGACGACGGACCTCCAGCGCGCACGCGCGAACGGCCGTCGACCCGTCACGATCGGTCGCTCCGGAGCGATCCGCGCGGCCGTTCGTGACGGATCGACGCGGGAAGCGGGCCGTGTCTGACGGGTCGGCGCGTCGGCGCGCCTCCGGGAACGGCGGAAGCCCGCCGCACCGGAGTGCGACGGGCTCCCGTCAGCCGATCAGCAGCGCTGATCCGGACCGGTCAGCCGCAGCTGCGGGCCGTGTACGGCGCCGCGGTCGTCGCGGTGACGGGCGAGCCGCCGACCGTCGCCGTCGCGGTGACCGTCGCCTCGCCCGCGGCGAGCTGCGTCGCGCGCACCGTGTAGGCGGCCGAGGCGTTCGCGCCCGGCTTCACTCCGGCGAACGTCTTCACGCCCTCCGAGGTGCGGACGGACACGTCCATCGGCACGGTGTCGCCGTTGCGGGCGACGACCGTCAGCACGACCTTGCCGGCGAGGCAGCGGCTCGAGGCCGTCGCCGAGACCTTCAGCGACGCCTTCACCGTGACGACGGCCTGCACCGGCATCCGCGACGCGTCCTGCGCGACTCCCGAGACCGTGAAGGTCCCGGCCACGGCGTAGGCGGCGGGGGCGACCGCGTCCCACGCGACGTCGACGGTGCTGGTGGCACCGGCGGCCGTGGTGATCGTGGCGCGCGGCAGCACGGGCGCGGTGCCCGGGGCGGTCGTCGCCGTGAGCGGAGCGACCGAGGCGACCGCGAGGGTCGGGGCGAAGCCCTCGAGCACCTTCTGGTACTCGGCGCGGGTGACCGGGATCACCGTGCCGTGGCGGGGCTTGCCTCCGTCGGCGTTCTGCGGCAGGTTCGCGGCGAGCTTGGAGCCCAGCGGCTGCCAGGAGTTCCCGTCCGCGATCTCGTCGGTGCCGAACGGCACGTAGTGGTTCGGTCCCTGGTGGTAGTCGGGCTGGTCGATGAAGAGGAACCAGTCGAGTCCGTTCACGTCGCCCTCGTTGGCGGGGAAGACGTTCGGGCCCTCACCGCTGGTGAAGGTGCCGCCGGAGCCGTTGGGCAGGCCCGACGCGACGCGCTCCTTGATCAGGGTCCACTCGTCGGCGGGGCCGGCCGTGCCGGGCAGCGCGCCCGAGACGGTCGCGAGCAGGTCGGTGCTCTTCTCCTCGCGCAGCGTCATCGACGCCTCGTCCTTGGTGAAGCGGTAGTAGACGCCGTCCTCCTCGGCGATCGTCGAGTCGATCGTGCCGCGGCCGGTGCCGCGCTGGACGTCGATCCACGGCTTCGCCTCCGAGAAGGTGACGAAGTCGTCGGTCGTCGCGTACATCATCCGGTTGTAGGTGACGGACGTGCGGTCGGCGACGTTCGTGGTCGGGTAGATGTTCGAGGCCCAGAACACCACGTAGGTGTCGAGTGCGTCGTCCCAGTACGCCTCGGGCGCCCAGGTGTTGCCGACGAAGTCGGAGGACACCTTGACGTGCCGCTGCGCGGACCAGTTCACGAGGTCGGTCGACTCCCACACCTCGATGTGCTTCGATCCCGACTTCTGCGACGTGTCGAAGCCGCCCGCGAGGCCGGCGATCTTGAGGTCGGTGGCGAGCATGAAGAACTTGTCGCCCTCCTTCGACCGGATGATGAACGGGTCGCGCAGTCCCTGGGTGCCCAGGGTCGACGAGAAGACGGGCTTGCCGCCGTTCAGGGTGTTCCACGAGAGCGCGTCGTTGCCCTTCGAGGCGGCGAGGCTGACCTGCTCGGCGCCGTCGCCCTCTCCGGTGAAGAACGCCCAGACGTAGGCCTCGGTGTCGTCGGTGCCCGTGGGCAGGGGCTGCACGCGGAGGGTGATGTCGCGGGTGCGGCTCACCGTTCCGCTGGTCGCCGTGGCGCGGACGACGACGTCGATCGCGGTGCCGCCGGCGGCGGGGCGCTCGACGTCGATGGTGCGGGTGCCGGCGGCGCTGCCGTCGCGGAGGGTCGCGCCGGTCGGGCTGACGACGCTCCAGACGAGGCCGGAGCCGAGCGCGCCCGTCGAGGGCACGGTCACGTTGGTGCGGATGTCGCCGACGTTCGGGATGGTGATCGATGCGAGGTCGCGCTGCACCTTCTCGGTGTCGCTGAGCTGCGCCGCCACGGTCACCGGGTAGGTGACGGAGCGGGTGGCACCGCCGACCGCGTAGGTCGCGGTGAGGACCACGGAGGCGGCGGGCGAGCCGGCGGCGGGGCGCGTGACGGTGGCGGTTCCTCCGCTGACCGCGATCGCGGAGCTGCTCGAGGTCCAGGTGATCGCGACACCGCTGGCGGTGGCGGGCAGCGGGAAGCTCGCGGTGGCCTCGGTCGGGATCGTCACCGACGCGACGGCGCGGTCGAGGGCCTGCGAGGAGTAGAGGGCGCTCACGGCGTCACCGGTGAGGGCGCTGCCGTAGACGGCGAAGTCGTCGATGTCGCCGTTCCAGCCCGCGTCGGGGTAGGTCGAGCGCGCGAGGTAGGCGACGAGGGAGGAGCCGAAGGACGAGACGTCGCGCGCGATCGTCGTCGTGGTCCCGATCTGAGTGCCGTTGACATAGACCTTCAGTGTGCCGTTCGTGCCGTCGATGACGGTCGTGTAGAGCGACAGGCCCGCGGGCGTGCGCGCTCCGAGCGTCTGCGTGTTCGTCGCTCCGGGGCCGACCTCGGTGCCCCAGGGGGCACCCGCGTTGACGGAGTTGGTGACGACGGACTTGACGTAGCCGGCGGTGTTCGTGGGGTTCAGCAGCCAGTACCCGGAGGAGTGCTGGGCGCCGCTCGCGATCGGCGCGCCGACGAACGCCGCGGCGGTGTTGGCCGCTCCGGAGCGGGGCGAGAGCCACGTCGAGAAGGTGAGGTCCTTCCTGCCGGCGAGCGGCGCGGTGGGGATCTCGAGATAGGGCGCGGCGGCCGCGGAGCCGCCGGGGAAGCTGATCGCGCCGTTGCGGACCTCCGCGCCGGTGCGACGCAGCGTCGCGTCGTGGTCGTTGCCGCTCACGTCGTCGATCGTCGTGCCGGTGGGCGCGGTGTCGAACGTGTAGTGCAGGAGCGGAGTCTCCGCGGCTCCGAAAGCGGAGCTCGGTACCGTGGCGCCGAGCAGCGCCGTGGCGGCGACGGTGCCGATCGCCAGCGCGATCCTCACCGCCGAACGTGATCGAGTCATGCAGAAGGCCCTCTGTGGTCGGTGCGGCGTCGACGACCGACCCGCAGGGCTCCGCGGATTCGCGCGTCTTCGCACGGAATGTGAACGTGAACACTCTAAGTGAGACGGTTCACGGAGGGCCACCCCGGATGCGGATCGCGGCTCCGCGCTCGGGCCGGATCGAGTGGACCCGAACAGGGCCCTGCAGCGCTTGCGGACCCCGTTGTACGCCCACTCATGTCCGCCCGCCTCCGCGATCGGACTCCGATCGGGGTGTCCGGCGGCCTCAGGACCCGGTCCGCGTCCAGTCGGCCGGGAGGTCGGCCGCCGCAGGACGACGGTGTCGCGGTCGACCCGGATCGCGTCCGGAACGAGGTCCGCGCACGTCAGCCGTGCGCCCCCGAGCCGACGTCGGGCGCGGTCAGCGGACGCTCGGCCAGCGCGATCGCCTGCTCCCGGCTGAGGTGACCGGGGAAGTTCAGCTCGGTGAAGCGTCCCGTCGGATCGTCCCTCGACGTGGGCAGCACGACTCCGCTCCCGTGGAGGAACTCGAGGATCGCCTCCTGCGTCCGCCCGGTCGTCACGCGACCGAGGGAATCGCGGAGCTCGAGCAGCACGGTCTGCCCGGGCGCGTGGAGCTCGATCACCACCCGCTTCGAGCTGCTGCCGATCCGAAGCCGCTTCGCCGAGGTGAAGGCGGCGAACGGAGTGACCCGCGATCGGACGCGGACGGTGCGCGCCGCGAGATCGGCGTGCGGAGTGGGGTGCCTGACGGCCATGAGCACCGCCATCACGCCGAACAGGATCACGGAGAGGACCACGAGGACGCCGAGCCGCAGGCCGAACGAGATGCCGTCGATGAGCATCCCGGAGAAGTTCCACGCGGGGATCGCGAGCAGGAGCATCCCGATCAGGATGCTCTCGCTCGGCGTCTTCGCCCGCGTGAACCAGTTCCACTGCACGAGGGGAACCTCCGGTGACGACCGCGTGCCGCGCATCCGCCCGCCTCTCCCCCGCTCCGACCCACCCTACGGACCCGGATCCCGCCGGACACGTCGGTCTCGAGACGCCGCTGCGCAGCTACTCGACCAGCGAAGGGGCAGGCGCCGCACGATAGCGCCGGTTCCGCACCGCGAGGATCGTGCCTCCGATCACCGCCGCGAGGAGCGAGCCCGCGAGGACGCCGACCTTCACGTGGTCGTCGGACTCGCTGCCGGCGCCGAACGAGAGCTCGCCCACGAGCAGCGACACCGTGAATCCGATGCCCGCGACGAACGCCATGCCGAGCATGTCGATCCAGCGGAGCGACGGATCGAGCGAGATCCCGCGGAACCGGGTCAGCAGGAACGTGCTGCCGACGATGCCGATCGGCTTGCCCAGCACGAGGCCGGCGATGATGCCGAGCGCGATCGAGTCCTGGAACGACTCCGCCAGCCCCGCGAGGCCGCCGACCGTCACTCCGGCCGAGAAGAACGCGAACACGGGCACCGCGAACGCCGTCGACAGAACGCTCCACCGGTCGGCGAAATGCGCGGCGAGCCCGTCGTAGACCGGCCGGCCCCCGGCATCCGTGCCCACCTGCACGCGGGCCCGCTTCGTCGCGGCGACCGGCACCGTGAAGCCCAGCAGCACTCCGGCGACCGTCGCGTGCACCCCGGACGCGTGCACGAGCGCCCACGTCGCGACTCCGAGCGGGATCAGCACCCACCACGCGCGCACGCCGCGCTGCACGCACACCGCGAAGACCGCGAGCGGGATCAGCGCGAGGCCGAGCATCAGCGCGTCGATGCCCGCCGTGTAGAAGACGGCGATGATCGTGATCGCGATGAGGTCGTCGACCACCGCGAGGGTCAGGAGGAACGTCCGCAGCGCCGGCGGGAGGAACCTGCCGACGACCGCGATCACGGCGACCGCGAACGCGATGTCGGTGGCGGCCGGGATCGCCCAGCCGTCGAGCGCCGCTCCTCCGCGCTGCAGGTTCACCGCGACGAAGATCAGGGCCGGAGTGACGACTCCGCCGACCGCCGCGACGATCGGCACGAGCGCGGTGCGCGGTTTCCGCAGGGAGCCCGCGACGAACTCCTCCTTCAGCTCGAGGCCGACGACGAAGAAGAAGATCGCGAGCAGGCCGTCGGCCGCCCACGAGCCGACGCTGAGATCCAGGTGCAGCGCCTCGGGCCCGAAGCGGAAGTCGCGCACCGCCTCGTAGAGCGACGACGCGGGGCTGTTCGCGATGATCAGTGCGAGCAGCGTGGCGGTGAGGAGGAAGGCACCGCCGACGGTGTCCTTCTGCAGGGTCTGGCGGAGCCCCCGCCAGATCGAGTGCGGTGCCTGGTCGGCGGGCAGGTCGTGGTGAGCCATGGGTTTCCGTCCGGAGTGGTGGCGAGCGCGGGGACGCGGCCGCTGTCTCCGGAGGAGGGGCGGTCGCGGTCTAGACGCGCGGCGGCGGGCAGCCGGCGATCTCGCCGTGCGCGTTCGTGCCCCACGAGCTCAGCCATCCGTTGGTCCCCGAGGCGCGCTTGGTCAGCAGCAGCCGGTTCGGGAACGCGGCCGCCGCACGGGCGCGGGCGCGGGACGGGGAGGACATCGGATCGACTCTACCGAGCACGACGGAGCGCCCGCCCCCTCTGCAGGGGACGGGCGCTCGGACGTGCGGGGGCTACTCCTCGACGACGATCGTGGTGATGACCGGGTTCCGGCGGTGACGGCGGGTCAGCCAGCGGCCGAGCGTCCGGGTGATCAGCTTCTCGAGCGCCTCGCGGTCGGTCGGCGATCCGGCGGCCTGCAGCACGGCGTCGTCGATCGCCTTGCTCGCATTGGCCTGCCAGCCCGGCTCCTCCACGAAGCCGCGGGTGAAGAACTCGACGGGCTCGCCGAGCGTGCCGCGGTCGAGGTCGGCGATGGCGAGCACGGTGATCGCGCCCTCCTCGGCGAGCACGCGGCGGTCGATCATGGCGTCCTCGGTGGCGACGCCCATCGTGGTGCCGTCGACCAGGATGTGGTCGGCGTCGATGCGTCCGCTCATGCGGGCGCGGCCCTTCACGAGGTCGATCGAGACGCCGTCCTCGATGACGAAGACGTTCTTCTCGTCGATCCCGGTGCGCGTGGCGATCGCGGCGTTCGCGGTGAGGTGGCGCCACTCGCCGTGCACGGGCAGCACGTGCGTCGGGCGGAGGATGTTGTAGCAGTAGGCGAGCTCGCCGGCACTCGCGTGTCCCGAGACGTGCACCTTGGCGTTGCCCTTGTGCACGACGGTCGCGCCCCAGCGCGTGAACGCGTTGATGATGCGGTAGATCGCGTTCTCGTTGCCGGGGATCAGCGAGCTGGCCAGCAGCACGGTGTCGCCGGGTCCGATGTCGATGATGTGGTCCTTGTTGGCCATGCGCGAGAGTGCGGCCATGGGCTCGCCCTGCGAGCCGGTGCAGATCATCACGATCTCGGTCGCGGGCAGCTTCTCGAGCACCTTCATGTCGACGACGAGGCCGGCCGGGATCTTGAGATAGCCGAGCTCGGCGGCGATGCCCATGTTGCGGACCATCGAGCGGCCGACGAACGCGACCTTGCGGCCGTGGCGGTGCGCGGCGTCCAGGACCTGCTGGATGCGGTGCACGTGGCTCGCGAAGCTCGACACGACGATGCGTCGCGGGGCGGTGCGGAAGACCTGGTCGATCGCGGGGGCGAGGTCGCCCTCCGAGATCGCGAAGCCGGGGACGTCGGCGTTGGTGGAGTCGACGAGGAAGAGGTCGACGCCCTCGTCGCCCAGGCGCGCGAAGCCGGGGAGGTCGGTGGTGCGGCCGTCGAGCGGGAACTGGTCCATCTTGAAGTCGCCCGTGTGCAGCACGAGGCCGGCCTCGGTGCGGATCGCGACGGCGAGGCCGTCCGGGATCGAGTGGTTCACGGCGAGGAACTCGAGGTCGAACACGCCGGCGTCGACGCGGTCGCCCTCCTTCACCGGGCGGGTGCGCGGGGTGATGCGGTGCTCCTGGAGCTTCGCCGAGATGAGCGCGAGCGTGAAGGTCGACGCGATGATCGGGATGTCGGCCCGCTCCTTGAGCAGGTACGGCACGCCGCCGATGTGGTCCTCGTGGCCGTGGGTGAGCACGATGGCCTCGATGTCCTTCAGGCGCGAGCGGATCGCGGCGAAGTCGGGGAGGATCACGTCGATGCCGGGCTGGTTCTCCTCGGGGAAGAGGACGCCGCAGTCGACGATGAGCAGCTTGCCCTTGTGCTCGAAGACGGTCATGTTGCGGCCGATCTCGCCGAGACCGCCCAGAGGGGTGATGCGCAGACCGCCCTTCTCGAGCGGCTTCGGAGCCGCCAGTTCGAGGTGGTGGCGGGCGGGCTTGGCTGTGCGGGCGTTTCGCATGGGTGCTTTCCGATAGGAGGGGCCGGCGTCGTGCCGGGATGTGCGTGGCATGGGGGCGCACCGGGCGGGCCGGTGCTGCTGCGACCAGCGCTCCGGCTCTGCGGAACGGTGTCGCCTCGGCCGCGTGGGCAGCCGAGGACCTCCGCGACGGCGGAGGAGGAGACGGCGGCGCGGGCATGGCGCGCGCCGGGGTCCCGATCAGACTACCGGTGCCCTCCGCCGGTCCGCTCGGTGCGCGCCGCGGCGGGGTGCGCGGCCGAACGGCTGCAGAAGTAAGGCTGGGCGCGCCGAACGAGCCTCTTCTCTCGGAATCGGGGCGCTCAGCCTTCGTTCCGAGGGTCTCTCCGTTCGCAACCGAGGAGCGGAGGGGCGCCAGGCCCCCGGACGAGGCCGGTGGCCGCTCCCGACCTCGGTTCCGTACGCCTCATCCGAGCCGCTTCGCGAAGCAGAGGCTCTCGGGCTCGTCGCCCCAGTAGCCGAAGCCCGGGATCGGCTCATAGCCCGAGCTCTCATAGAGGGCCACGGCCTCGGGCTGCTGCGTGCCCGTGACCAGGCGCAGCAGCTCGACGCCGTGACGCGCCGCGAGCTCCTCGACCCCCGCGAGCAGGAGCCGGCTGAAGCCGCGCCCGCGCGCCTGCTCGATCACGTACATCCGCTTGATCTCGCCGACCTCGCCCTCCGCGGCGAGCGCCACGCAGCCCACGACCTCCCCGTCCACCCGGAGGAGGAGCGTCGGAGTCTCGGGGCCCGGCCGCGGCCCGGGGTCGTCGCCGCCGTAGCGCCGCATGATCTCGGCCTCCTGCAGGACGAACAGCGTCAGCGCCACGGCGTCGGCGGCCGTGGTCTCGGTCAGGCGGGGCTCCTCGGGCACCTTCCGATGGTACGGGCGGGGCCACCTCCGCTTCGTCGAGACGTCCCCGTCCCGTCGAGACGTCCAGGAGCAGCGGGACGCCTCGACGGCAGCGGGACGCCTCGCCCGCGCCGCCCGGTGGCACACTTCGGAGGGTGACCGACGAGGACGAGCTCCGCGAGCTGCAGCGCCGCGCCTACGGGCGCCGGCCCGACCTCGAGCCGCGGGAGCTCGCCCGGCTGCGGACCCTCGAGTCGGGCGGCCCGCTCCTCCCCGAGGAGCCGGAATCCGCACCGCGCCCTCGGATCAGCCGGCCGCTCGCCCTGCTCTGGGCGGCGTCGCTGGTCGTCGCCGTGGCCGCCGGCGCCGGCGCGACCCTCTGGGTGACGACCGCCCCCGACCACGAGGTCGCGTCCCTGCCGCTGACCCCCGCCGAGGACCTGCCGCGCTTCGGCGGCGCCGAGAGCACCCTCGCGTCCGCGCCGTTCCACGGCCTCCGCCTGGTGAAGCGGCCCAGCGGCGACGACGGCGGCGCGTGCCTGTCGGTGGTGCTCGCCGCGTCCGGCGAGAGCGTGATCGTGTCGAGCGGATGCAGCGCGCGCTCGTTCCCCGCGACCGCGCAGCTCACCGTCTCGTCGTCGCTGCCCGCCGAGCTGCGGGAGGAGTTCGGCGAGGGCAGCGGCCTCCGGTTCGTCCTCGAGGGCGAGACGGTGCACGTGCGCGCCGACCGCTGACGTCAACCCCTGGGCGTCGTCCAGGCCGTCTCTGATCGGATGGAGGGGACCGCCACCTGGAAAGGACACCTGATCCATGACCGACGTCTCCTCCCAGCCGCCCGCCGAGGGCGATGACCGGAAGATCCTGACCAACCGTCAGGGCCACCCCGTCTACGACAACCAGAACCAGCGCACCGTCGGAGCCCGCGGCCCGGCCACGCTCGAGAACTACCAGTTCCTCGAGAAGATCAGCCACTTCGACCGCGAGCGGATCCCCGAGCGGGTGGTGCACGCCCGCGGCGCCGTCGCCTTCGGCTACTTCGAGGCGACCGGCACCTGGGGCGACGAGCCGATCTCGCGGTACACCCGCGCGAAGCTGTTCCAGGAGGAAGGGAAGCGCACCGATGTCGCGATCCGCTTCTCGACCGTGATCGGCGGCCGCGACTCCTCCGAGGCCGCGCGCGACCCCCGCGGCTTCGCGGTGAAGTTCTACACCGAGGACGGCAACTGGGACCTCGTGGGCAACAACCTCGGCGTCTTCTTCATCCGCGACGCGATCAAGTTCCCGGACGTGATCCACTCGCTCAAGCCCGACCCGGTCACGTTCCGGCAGGAGCCTGCGCGCATCTTCGACTTCATGTCGCAGACGCCGGAGTCGATGCACATGCTGGTCAACCTGTTCAGCCCCCGCGGCATCCCGGCCGACTACCGCCACCAGCAGGGCTTCGGAGTGAACACCTACAAGTGGGTGAACGCCGCCGGTGACACGAAGCTGGTCAAGTACCACTGGATCCCGTCGGTCGGCGTCAGCAGCATGACCGAGGCCGACGCCGCCGTCGTGCAGGGCGGCGACCTCGGCCACGCGTCGAAGGACCTCTACGAGGCCATCGAGCGCGGCGAGTACCCCGAGTGGGAGCTGCGCGTGCAGCTGATGGACGACCACGACCACCCCGAGCTCGACTTCGATCCGCTCGACGACACGAAGGTGTGGCCCGAGAACGAGTTCCCGCCGAAGACGGTCGGGCGCATGGTCCTGAACCGCAACGTCACCAACCACTTCGCCGAGAACGAGCAGCTCTCGTTCGGCACCGGCGTGCTGGTCGACGGCCTCGACTTCTCGGACGACAAGATGCTCGTCGGCCGCACCTTCTCCTACTCCGACACCCAGCGCTACCGGGTCGGCCCGAACTACCTGCAGCTGCCGGTGAACGCGCCGAAGAACGTGCACGTCGCGACAAACCAGCGCGACGGGCAGATGGCGTTCCACCAGGACCACGGCGGCGAGAACCCGCACGTGAACTACGAGCCCTCGATCACCGGCGGGCTGCGCGAGGCGCAGTACCCGACCCACGACGACCAGGGGCCCGAGATCACCGGGCGGCTCACGCGCAAGCGGATCCCGCGCACGAACGACTACACGCAGGCCGGGCAGCGCTACCTGCTGATGGAGGAGTGGGAGCGCGACGACCTGGTGGCGAACTTCGTCGACCTGATCTCGCAGGCCGCCCGCCCCGTGCAGGAGCGGATGCTGTGGCACTTCTACCTCGTGGAGGACGGCCTCGGCCGCCGTGTCGGCGACGGCCTCGGCATCACGCTGGACGAGGTGAAGGACCTGCCTCCGCTGCAGTCGCAGAGCCTGTCCGAGGACGAGCTCGCCCGGCTCGCGAACCTCGGCCGCAACGGGTCGCGGGACGTCGAGGGCCTCGTCATGACGCACACCGTGCCGAACGCGCGCGCGAACAAGGTCGCGAAGCACGTGCAGGAGGAGACGGAGTAGCTCCTGTGGGCCGGGGGGAGCGATCCCTCCGGCCCTTCTTTTTGCGAGGATGGGCGGATGTCGTCCCGCCACCCCGATGCCACCGCCGTCGAGCTGATCGGCGGGGTCGAGCCGCTCGAGGTCGCGCTGCACGAGTACGACGAGAGCTGGCCCGCGCTCTTCGAGGAGCACCGGCGCCGGATCCTCGAGGCGCTGCCGGGCGTCGGGGTCGAGCACATCGGATCGACGTCCGTCCCCGGACTCGCGGCCAAGCCGATCATCGACATCGTCGTGATCGTCGACGACATCACGGCCGAGGAGGAGTACCTCGACGCGCTCCTGGCCTCCGGATACCTGCTGCGCGTGCGGGAGCCGGGCCACCGCCTCATGCGGACCCCCGCGCGGGACGTGCACGTGCACGTCTACGAGCGGGGCGCCGCCGCGATCGACGCCTACCTGCTGCTGCGGGACCGCCTCCGCTCGGACCCCGCCGACCGGGCGCTCTACGAGAGCGTCAAGCGCGACCTGCTGCGCCGCCGCTGGGACGACATGAACGCGTACTCGGACGCGAAGACCGACGTGATCCTCGCGATCCGGGAGCGGGCGGCCCGCTGAGCCGTCGTCCTCAGTGGCGCTGGACCGCAGCCACTCCTCGAGGACGTCCGACGGAACGCGGTCGCTCGGACTCCCGAGGAGGCGGCCTCCCGCGCCGCACCGGCCTTGAACGAGGAGGCGGAGCGCAGCTGCCCGTGAGCCGGTCGCGCCTCAGCCCGAGACCGACCTCCGATGCACCCCGGGCCGCGCGGCAGACCCGAGAGGTCCGGCCGCGCGGCCCCGGGCTCTACCGGAGCGTGCGCTTCACCGTGTTGTCGGCCGGGGTCGGGTCGGATGCGGCGGTCGAGACCTTCGCGTCGAACGTGGTCGACTTCGGTCGGCTCGAGAAGGTCACCGGGTACGCGATGCTCGCGCCGGTGCCGACGCTCCGAGCGGTCCAGGTGAGTACCGTGGTGCCCGCCACGGATCCCCGGGTCTGCACCGCACCCGGGGCGCTGGCCACCTGACCCGAGACGACCACTCGGGTGGTGGTGGTCGCCGCGTCGCGGGTGCCGACGTTCTTCACCGTGACGATCGCCGACAGCGGGGCGCTCGCGGCGAGGCCGGGAGCGGGCGCGACGGCGATCCTCAGGTCGGCGCGGGTGAAGAGCTTCATCCGCAGCGACTGCTTCGCCGACGGTGCAGCCAGCCACTGCGCGTTCCCGGTCTGCGTCGCCGTGACGACGCAGTTCGAGAGCCCGGTGAGCCTGACGGTCGCGGTGCCCGGGCCCGTGGCGCTCAGCACGCAGCCGCCCTTCGCGGACAGGGCGACCGGCAGGCCGGAGGTGGCGGTCGCAGCGACCGGATACGCGACGCCGCGCTCGGGCGAGGTCGGCATCTTCGTCGTGAACGCGATCTTCTGGGCCTTCCTCACGATCGGGGCCGGCGCGGTGACCGTGATCGACTGGGTCACGCGAGGGGCCGCCTCGTGGGTCGCGTCCCCGGCCTGGTCGGCGATGAGCTCGCAGGTACCGGCCTTCGCGAAGCTCACGGCGCCGGCCGTGATCGAGCACACCTCGGGCGTCGTCGTGCCCAGGACCACGGGGGCGCTGGACCCGCCCGCGCTGATCGTCGGCGTGTAGCCGGCGCCGCCCGGGACCGCGGCGGGAGCGATCGACGTGAACGCGAGGGACTGCGCGACCCGTCCGATCTCGAACGTCCGCACCGCCTGCGGAGCCCCGCCGTGGCGAGCATCCCCCGCCTGATCCAGCGTCAGCGTGCAGGTCCCCGCAGAGTCGTAGGACACGACTCCCGCGGCCACCGAGCAGGCGCCCGAAGCCGCCAGCACGGGATCCGCGCTCGACGGGCCGCGGATGACCACGGGAGTCGATGAGCCGCCGATGCGTGCACCGACCGGAGCGTCACCGCCGAACGCGACCGTTCCGGCGGCGAGGTCGACCGCGATCGACTGCGACACCTGGGCCGCTGCCTCGTGCCGGTCGTCGCCCGCCTGGTCGGCGGTGATCGTGCAGGTGCCGCTCCCGACGAAGGTCACGACTCCGTCCTCGATCGAGCAGGACCCGGTCGCCGCGACGACGACCGGGCGACCCGACGGTCCGCCCGTCGCGGTCGGCGTGTAGGTGCCTCCGGGGACCGCCGCGGCCGGAGCCGTGGAGGTGAACACCGCCGTCTGCGCGATCTTCGCGATCGCGAAGGTGCGCACGACCTGGGGAGCCGCGCCGTGGCGCGCATCCTCCGCCTGGTCGAGCGTCAGCGTGCACGTTCCGGCGGAGTCGTACGAGACGACGCCCGACGCGACCGAGCAGGCCCCCGACGCCGTCAGCACCGGATCGGCGCTCGACGGGCCGCGCATGATCGCCGGAGTCGAGGATCCGCCGACCTGTGCGCCCATCGGAGCATCACCGCCGAACGCGACGGTGCCTGGGAGGAGCGCGACCGCGACGGTCTGCGACATCTGCGGCGCCGACTGGAAGCGGTCGTCGCCCGCCTGGTCGGCGGTGATCGTGCAGGTGCCGCTGCCGCTGAAGGTCACGACCCCGTCCTCGATCGCGCACGCGCCGGCGGCGCCGATCACGACGGGCTGCCCGGAGGCCCCGCCCGTCGCGCTCGGAGTGTGGTCGTCTCCCGGGATCGCCGTGGCCGGGGCGCGCGTCGTGAACGCCACCGTCTGCGCGGTCTTCGTGATCTCGAACGTCTGATCGGCGCGCGCGGACCCGTAGGTGTCGTCACGGCTCTGGCGCGCGGTCAGCGTGCAGGTGCCGGCGGAGTCGTACGAGACCACGCCGCCCTCGCCCAGCGAGCAGGCGCCCGAGGCGAACAGCACCGCACGGCCCGCAGCCGGACCGGCGACGATCACCGGAGTGGAGGAACCGCCCACCTTCGCGTCGGTCGGAGCCGCACTGCCGAACGACACGGAGCCGGGCGCGTAGCCCACCTCGATCTCCTGGTTGTCCGGGCGGGAGCTCTCGTACTGCGCGTCGCCGTTCTGGTACGCCGAGACGAGGCAGACGCCCTTCGTCGTGAACGTGACGACCCCGTCCTTCACCGAGCACAGCACGCCGGTGAGGATCCGCGGCGCCTCACTGGATCCGCCTCCGGCGACCGTCGGCGTGTAGGTCCCGCCCACCACCGGCGAGGCCGGGGGCGTGCTGGTGATGCGGACGGTCTGCTCGGCCTTGAGGACCCAGTAGCTCCTCTCCGCCCGGCGCGCCGGCCAGTCGCCGTCGCCCGGCTGATCGAGCGACATCCGGCAGGTCCCGGTGCTGTCGTTCTGCACGGTCCTCCCGTCGGCCCGGACGGAGCACGCACCGCTCGCCGACAGCACAGGCTCGCCCGTCGACGGGCCCGCGACGATCACGGGCGTGTAGGTCCCGAACACGCGACCGGTCACCGGGGCCTCGCCGCCGAAGGCGAGGTCGCCCTCCGGAATGCCCACCGTGATGGTCTGCCTGATCTGCGGAGCATCGGCGTACCGGGCGTCTCCGCTCTGATCGATCGTGACCGTGCAGGAGCCCTCTCCGGAGAAGGACACGACCGAGCCCTCGATGGTGCAGTCGCCGCCCCGGACGATCGAGACGACCACCGGAGCGGTGGATCCGCCTCCGGTCGCCTCGACCCTGTACGTGTCGCCGTCGAAAGCACGGGCAGGAGGCGTCGAGCCGACCGTGATCGCCTGGGGCAGGCGCGTCGCGGTGATCGTCCGCTGCTCCTCGGGAGCGGCCTCGTGGTCGGCGTCGCCCGCCTGGTTGAAGGCGAGACCGCACCGACCCGCGTCCGTCAGCACCACGATCCGCCGACCCTGCTCGTCGGTCGAGAGGGTGCAGCCGCTGGCCGAGACGCTGACAGGCAGGCCCGAGTCGGCGGTGGCGGAGACGACGTGGCGCGTGTCGAGCGCCGCGGTCGCCGGCAGCGTCGAGGTGACCGTGATCGACTGCAGGCCCTTGGTCACCGTGAGGCCGTACGACTTCTGAGCGGCCGGGAGCGTGTTCGCGTCGCCTGGCTGGTCGGCCGTGATCGTGCACACGCCGCGGACGACCGTGAAGGTCACGATCCCCTCGGAGATCGTGCACGCGCCGGACGCGCCGTAGACCGCGGACAGCCCCGAACTGGTGATGGAGCGCGGAGAGTACGTGCTGCCGGCCCGCGGATCGACGTCCGCCGGGGCGAAGTAGTCGATGGTCTGGGCCCGCTTGCTCACCTCGAACGATCCGGACGCGGTGGGCGCAGGCAGGTACCGCTCGTCGCCGGGCTGCTGGAACTGCAGCTCGCAGGTTCCGGCGCCCACTGTGCGCACGAAGGCCTCGTCTCTGACGGCGCACACCAGCGGAGTCGTCGTGGTCACCGCGACGGGGAGCCCGCTGGTCGAGCTCGGGTAGGTCAGGACGTCCTCGTAGTACCCGACGGGTACCGCGACCTGCGGCAGCCGGAACGAGATGCTCTGCCTGATGGGGAGGACCTCGAACTCCTGCACGTTGCTCCAGGTGAAGTCGTACCTCTCGTCGCCGTAGATGGCGGCGACCCTGCAGAGCCCCGGGCCGACGAGGCGGATGTCCCGCGTCACGGAACCGGTCGCGTCCCTCTGCGCGGTGCCCACGGGTTCGCAGATGTCGTAGTCGAAGGTGTCGATGTCGACCAGCACGCCGGCCGAGGATCGCGCACCGGCCGTCACGGTCTCCTCACCCAGGGTGTTGCTCGCGAGGGCGTCGAGCTCGATCGACAGCGGAAGGAAGGCGATCTCGAAGGAGCGCTCGACGGGCGTCGCGGGGAGGAACCGCTCATTGCCGGGCTGCAGCGCCACGATCACGCACGCGCCGCCCCCGACCGGAGTGATCCTGTTCTCGGGCGTCACCGTGCAGGACTCGGGCGTGTTGCTGAGATAGCTGACGGGCAGACCGGACGACGAGGTCGCGGTGGGATCGACCGCGGGGCCGTCGATGCGCAGCTCCGGCAGCTCCGAGAACGTGATGGTCTGCTCCACCGGGATGATCGGCACGGGCGGGCGCACGATGGTCTGCGTCTGCTTGGCCGAGGCGTTCGACCGGGTGCGGAAAGTGCCGGTGGCCGTGTCGGTCTCGCGGCCCGAGAACGTGCCGTAGAAGATCGCGTCGCCCGCCCGGGAGGTGAGGGCCCCATCCGCCCCGGTGATCTGGATCTCGGCCGTGCCCCTGCCCGGCAGGGCGGGGTCGATCGTGACGAGCTTGTTCGGAACGATCATGGTCGGGACGCCGTTGTCCACGATCTGGTACGCGACGCCGGCGCGTCCGGACCCGAGAGGGATCCTCGCCGGGTCGGCGGTCTCGACGGTCACGGTGAACCGGAGGTCGTCCCCGACGGCGCTGGGGTTGGTGGCCGAGACCACCGAGACCGTCGTGGGGTACTCGTCGGGGATGGAGCGGATGACCACGTTCGCGCGATCCCTGCCTCCGCCCTGGGTGAGGACGGCCTCCGTCGTGCCGGCTCCCGCGTGCCCGCTGCCGCCGCCGCCCGAGCCCTGGTAGTAGATGAGCCACGGCGCGTAGTACCGCCCGCTTCCGCCGCCACCGCCGTACCAGCCGCCGCCGCCGCCGGTTCCGCCGTTCGCCGAGGCGCCGGGGAACGGCTTCGCGTCGCCGCCGCCGCCACCGCCGCCGAAGGTGCCGCCGCTCGCGTTCCCGCCGCCGTAGCCTCCCGCCTTCTGGCTGCCGCCGCCGCCCTTGCCGCCGTAGACGCTGGAATTGACCTCCTGACCGCCGTCCTGGCCGTTCTCGCCTCCGCCGACTCCCATGAAGTAGGCGTCGCCACCCGCGCCGCCGGCGACGAGGACGCGATCGCTCAGCCCGAAGTCACCGGTCCTGACGTCGGTCGCACCGTTGCCGCCGTCACCGCAGGGATTCAGGGTGCAGCCGAACCCGTCGGTTCCTCCCGTGCCGCCTCCGTTCCAGCCGCCGAGGGCCCGCTTGCCGATCGACACTCCGTTGGGACGGGCGTCCTCGCCCACCCCGCCGACGTTGACCTGAAGCACCTGCCCGGGGGTGACCCAGAGCTTCGCGGTCGTCAGTCCGCCGTTGCGCCCGCCGTCGACGCGCACCTTCAGGGAGTGCGTGTTCGGCGGCACCGTGAAGGTGTCGGGGGCCCCTCCGATGCCGTCGGCGCTGCGGTTCACGTACCGGCACTCCACGGCGTCGGGGCCGGCCGCGATGGCCGTATTGACGACTCCCGCCTCACCGCATGCCGAGGAGGCCGCAGCCGAGGCCGCGGGCGCCGCCGTCGGCATCGCGACGAGGCCGGCGGCGACCACGACGGCCGCCAGGGCGGTGGCGAGTCGGGAGCGGAGGGAGGAGCGGACGGGGGGCGCGGATCCGGGCACGACGATCTCTCTGAGGAGGCGCGTGAGCGCCCGGGGGCGGCGCTCGGACGCGAGGGGACGAGTGGCTCCCCACTATCCCCGTGTTCGGGGCGGATTCTCAGGCTCCGGTACCCCCCGAGGAGGGCGACAGATTCGACGCGCGCATCCCGACCTCGCCGGACGGGTCGACCCGGCGCGGGCTGCCGGGGGACGCCTCGTCGAGGACGCCTGCGAGCCGACCCGTCAGTGCGGCGACCCGAGCGACTCCGCCGGGAGCAGGGCGGTCTCGGCGGTGCAGCCGAGCTCGCCCGGCTGCAGCCGGACCGGCTCGACGACGACGCGAGTGACCACTCCGTCCTCCCGCTTGACGAGCACGCAGTCCTCGGCGCGGCCCATCGCCACTCCGACATCGCTCCCCCGCACGACCGCCGTCGGCGGCGCCGCGACCTCCCGCACCCCCGTCGGGGCGGCCAGCCGCTCGGTGATCGCGGCGACGACGGCGTCCGCCGGACCCGGATCCTCGGGCAGCCCGGCGAGCACCTCCGTCGCCGCCTCCTCGGCGTTCGGAGCGGGCACGACGATCTCGCGGGTGTCCGGCGGCGGAGCGACGCCCGGGGTCGCCGCGTCGCACTCGACGTCCTCCACCCCGGTCGTCGTGCCGAAGACCGTCTCGCCGCCATCGCTGTGGCGGCCGTAGAAGCCGTACTCGATGCGGAAGCAGTAGGCCTCTCCGTCAACGCCGGTGATGCGCGTCGTGAGCGCGCCGAAGGGGTCGATCAGCTCGGGGGCCTCGAGGGACTCGATCGCGATCAGGTCGGCGCCCGCCGCGACGGCCTCGCGCGCGACCTCGTCGATGTCGTCGGGGCGGTCGGTGCCGATGCCGTCGGCGAGCGCGGCCTCCGACTCCCGAGCGGCTGTCTCGGCGGCCTCGGCGGACGCCTCGGGCGAGCCGTCGAGGCTCCCGGCGCAGCCTGCGAGCAGGGCGACGGCAGCGAGGAGCGGGAGGGTGCGGAACCCGCGCGTCACGATCGTCCTCCCCTGGAGGGACTGCCCCGCCGAGCCCGGTCGCGGGCTGCCCCGGACGCCGAGGCGATCGACGGCGTCACCGGAGGAGCCGACCGACGACACGCGTGTCGGGTCGGGCGGGCCCGTGCCGGGGCACCTCGTTGAGCGTGTCCCCTCCGCCGATGCGGTTGCTGCGCTCCGTCAGCGCGACGTGCGCGAGGTGCTCGTCCGCCGTCCAGCAGAACAGCCGTCCTTTGTGGTCCTTGTTCCGGGAGAGGATCCCGGCGGCGGACAGCTGGGCCAGGGCTCCGTGCGCGGCGACGGTCGAGACGCCGTGGTTCCGGGCGGCGGTCTCCGCCGTCAGAACCGGATCGATCGCGAGTCGGTCCAGTATCCGGAGCACGACAGCGTCCTTCCGCGGGCGGGCGGGAGAAAGACCGGCCTCAGCGCGATAGGCGACCAGGCGCTCGAGGACCGCGGAGTCCAGTCTCTCGACGGCCTCGGAGAGGGCGACCGCGTTCGAGGCGGCCACCTCGGTCGCCCGCGCGAATCCGATCACCCAGTCGTCCACCCTGCCGGCTCGGAACGCGGTCAGGCCGGCGATGTACTCGTCCTTGTCGCCGGCGAACACTGTCGAGATGGGCACGAGGACGTTGCGCAGGGCGTCGCTGCGTTTCAGCACCGTGTGGATGAGCGCTCGACCGGTGCGTCCGTTGCCGTCGATGAACGGATGGATGGTCTCGAACTGGGCGTGGGCGAGCGCGGCTCGGACGACGGGGTTGCCGTCGGTCGCCGTCACGAAGGCGGCCAGGTCCTCGACGAGCCGTCGCACCTCGGACTCCGGCGGCGGGACGAGATCAGCTCGCAGGGGAGACCACCCGGTGCCGCCCACCCAGTTCTGCTCCTCACGGACGCCGAACGGGAGCGACGGTTCGATGGTGTGCTGCAGCGCCTCGACGTCCGCGAGCGTGATGCGTCGTTCACGATCGGCCAGTCCGGCGATGGCGGTCTCCGTCGCCCGGACGTTCGCGATCACATCGAGTGCGACCTTCTTCCCCTGCTGGAGCACCTCGGCGATCGCGAGCTTCTTCGGAGTGACGCGATTCCCCTCGATCCACGAGGACGAGATGCTCTCGGAGCGGATCAGGAGATGGTTGAGATAGCCGCCTCTGGCGCCGATGCGCTCGTCGGCCCGAGCCAGCACAGTCAGAGCGTCCTCCGCCGCACCGGCTGCCTCTCGGCCCAGCGGAGGCAGCGCGAGTCCGAGCTCGTCGGGCACGAGAGCGCGGTAGACGCCGGGGCTGCGGTCTCGACGAGTGAGCCCCGCGGTCTCGCGCGGGTTCCACTCACGGTCGACGTGGTGCACGGGTACCTCACAAGTGCGGGGATTGATGTGGAGTCAAGGTTAGCGCCTCTAACCTTTACGTTCAGCGCCCGCGCTCAACGTTGTCGCGCCTCGCCGATCGGGTCAGCAGAGCCTCGAGCGGACCCTTCGCCGCGTCATCGGTTCCACATCGGAGGCTCATAGCGCCCGCCGCCAGAGTCGGATGCGCAGCCGACGTCCGAGGAGGACCCCATGACCCGCATCCCCGAGCCCGACCTCACCCCGCAGGGACCCGCCTACCAGGGACGGCGGCTCGACCGGCCGCACGAGGAGGTCGTCGACCAGGGGCTGCTCTTCGACGTCGGCACGCTGTTCAGCCGCCGGCGGGTGCTATCGCTGATCGGAGTCGGAGCGGCGACGATGGGGCTCGCGGCGTGCACGACCGATGCGGGCGGCAGCACGGACACGTCGTCCGCGAGCGGATCCTCCGGCACCGCCTCCTCCGGAACCGCCTCGACCGGCACGACGGCGACCGGCGAGATCCCCGACGAGACCGCCGGCCCGTACCCCGGCGACGGATCGAACGGCGTCGACGTGCTCGAGAACTCGGGAGTCGTCCGCAGCGACATCCGCTCGAGCATCGACGGCGGAGCGACCGCCGCGGGCGTGCCGATGACGCTGACGCTCACGATCCTCGACACCGCGAACGGCGACGTGCCGTTCGCGGGCGCGGCCGTCTACGTCTGGCACTGCGACGCGGGCGGGAAATACTCGATGTACTCCTCCGGGGTCGAGGACGAGACCTACCTGCGCGGGGTCCAGGTCGCCGACGCGAACGGAGCGGTGACGTTCACCTCGGTCTTCCCCGCCTGCTACTCCGGCCGCTGGCCGCACATCCACTTCGAGGTCTACCCCGACGCCGCCTCGATCACCGACGCGGCGAACGCGATCGCGACCTCGCAGGTCGCCCTCCCCGAGGACGCCTGCGCCGCCGTCTACGCGCTCGACGAGTACAGCGGATCGACGGCGAACCTCGCGCAGGTCTCGCTCGCCGACGACAACGTCTTCGGCGACGACGGAGGCGTGCTGCAGCTCGGCACGACGACCGGCGACGTCGCGTCGGGCTACTCCGTGGCGCTCACCGCCCGCGTCGACACGACGACCGCCCCGACCGCGGGGACGGCTCCCGGCGGCGGTGCGGGCGCCCCGCCCAGCCGCTGACCGCTCCCGCTCGCGGTCCACTCCCGGCGCGGATCTCCCGCCGGGGGCGGATGCCCGGCACCCCTCGCGCGGCTACCGTCGGAAGCCGGGGGTCCCCATGATCGATGATGCTGTCCCGCGCGACCTGCTGTTCGTCGG
This sequence comes from Rathayibacter sp. Leaf296, assembly GCF_001423045.1. Classification (NCBI taxonomy): domain Bacteria; kingdom Bacillati; phylum Actinomycetota; class Actinomycetes; order Micrococcales; family Microbacteriaceae; genus Rathayibacter; species Rathayibacter sp. Leaf296. The sequence goes on along the minus strand of NZ_LMNR01000003.1, from coordinate 422,694 downwards.
CGCGCTGTTCGGGCTCGCCGCTTTCGTCTGGGCGGGCTGGGCGCACGAGCGGCCGCCGAAGGGCGCGGGTCCGCGGGTCGTGCTCGTCGCGATCCAGGCGGCGGGGCTCGCCCTTCTCGGGTCCGCCCTCCCGCCGCTCGTGCGGAACTGGGGGTCGCCGTCGGCCCTCGTCCCGGGGACGCCGGCCTTCGTCTGGTACGTCGTCGTCGCCTGGATCGAGGTCGTCGCGATCGTCGTGCTCTCGATCCGGTTCGTGCGCGCGAAGCGGGCGGAGCTCATCGCCGCCGCGGCCATGATCGTCGTCGGCGTCCACTTCCTGCCGCTCGGGTTCGTGCTCGGGCAGCCGATCCTGTTCGTCGCCGCTGCCCTCCTGACCGCGATCGGCGCGGTCTCGGTCCTCCCTCCCCGCCGCCTCGCCGCTCCGAGCTTCTGGTGCGGAGCGCTGGGCGGCCCGGTGCTCCTCGCTCTGGGTGCGATCTCGCTCGTCGCGGGCCTCGGCGCGGTCTGACCGCGCGTCGACGCGGCGGTCCCGCCGAAAGGGCCGGCGCCCCTCCCGAGCGCCGGAGCCGTCAGCGCCCCTCCTGCACCGCAGGCAGGGGCAGCCGCATCCGGAGCAGGTGACCGCCACCCTTCAGCGGACCGTGCTCAAGAGAGCCGCCGAGCAGCTCCGCGCGCTCGCGGAGGCCGATCAGCCCGTGCCGCGAGCTCGGCAGTTCGAGGGCGGGGGCGTCGGTGCGGCCCGTCCTCACCTCGACCGTCAACTCGGCACCGTCCTCGAGGAGCTCGACCGCCACGGCGGCGCCCGGAGAGTGCTTGCGCGCGTTGGTGAGCCCCTCCTGCACCACCCGGTACGCCGCCCGCTGATGGGCCAGGGGCACGGCTCCGTCGACCCGCGTGCGCGCAGTGACGGCGATGCCGGAGTCCTCGATCAGCACGGGCAGATCCTCGAGCGCGGGCTGCGGAGCCGGTCCGCGATCGGTCCCGCCCGCGGCGCGCAGCACCTCGATCATCACCCGCAGCTCATCGAGCGTGGTCACGCTGAGACGACGGATGGTGGCGGCGAACGAGCGCGTCCGGTCGTCGGGTGCGCCCACCTGCAGCGCCCCCGCCTGCACGGCGATCAGGCTCACCTGGTTCGACACCACGTCGTGCATCTCGCGCGCGAGCACCGCCCGCTCGCGCTCGAGCACCTGCTCGGCCGCGAGCCGGCTCCGCTGCTCCTGCAGCACGCGGACGCGCAGGACCTCGGCCCGCAGCACCTCCTGCGTGCGCACGGCGACTCCCAGCGCGGCAGGGGCCGCCGAGTAGAGCACCGCGAAGAGCGTCGCCGTCCAGATCGACTGCAGCGTGATCAGATCGGCGCGCATGCCCTGGAACACGAGGGTCCACGACGGAGTCGCGAGGCACGAGACCACCGCAGCGGCGATCACCCGGCCGAGCCGCGCCTCCCTGCGCGCCACGCTGTAGAGCGCGATCATCATCGCGAAGACGGCGAAGCCCCAGGCGAAGCCGGGCAGCGCGAGCAGCAGGCTGGCGTAGGGCCACCGGCGGCGCAGGAGGAGTCCCGCCGCCGCGATCATGGTGAGCACCCACTTGGATCCGGCGTCCGTGTCGAAGTAGACGCTCAGCGCCGAGTACGACGCCGAGAGCACGACGAGGCCCACGTCGATCAGCGCGGCGCGCACCGCGGATCCGCTCGGGCGGCTCACGGCACGACGAGACCGGCGCGGGCGGCGGTCAGCGCGGCGAGCACCCGGCTGCGCACCCCGAGGGTGTCGAGCACGGCGCTGACGTCGTCCTTGACGGTGCCCAGGCTCACCATCAGCCTCTGCGCGATCTCGGTGTTCGTCGCCCCCTCCGCGATCAGGCGCAGCACCTCGCGCTCGCGCGGGGCCAGTGCGTCGACGCGGGCGCGCGCACCCAGATCGACGGAGGCGGCGGCGAGGCGGGCGCGCCCCACTCCGGGCGCGAGGACCGTTCCTCCGCTGGCGAGCGCGTGCACCATGCGGGTGAGCGCGACGGGGTCGGTGTTCTTCAGGAGGAAGCCCGCGGCACCGCCCAGCAGCGCCGCCGCCAGCAGATCGTCGCTGTCGAAGGTGGTCAGCATCGCGACGATCGGAGGATCGGGCAGCGCGCGAAGCGCACCCAGCACCTGCAGCCCGTCGATCTGCGGCATGCGGATGTCGAGCAGGACGAGCTCGGGACGGTGCTCGCGGACGGCGGCGAGCGCCGCGACTCCGGTGACGGCGCCGACGACCTCGAGCCCGTCGTCGGCCTCGAGGATGAGCGAGAGTCCCGAGCGGACGAGGGCTTCGTCATCGACGATCAGCACGGAGGTCACCCGCACATCATCCCGGCCGCACGGTGGCCGCGCATGCTCCGCACGGGCGAGCGGAGCAGCCGATCGGCTGTCCGGGCGCCGCAGGTCGGGGAGCCCGTAGCGTCGTCGGCATGAGCGAGTACGTCCGCCCCGCCGTCGAGCAGCCGGTCTTCACCGACGAGAACGGGGCGGTGATCCCCTACGGCAGCCGGTGGGACGGAGCGCCTCCGGAGGAGGCGTACTCGGTCGTCGCGCACGCGGAGCGCTTCCGTCCGCTGCACGTCGTCGCCGACGCCCTGATCGCCCACCTCGTCGAGGAGTACGCCGCGACCGCGTCGGACGATCCGGCGGCGGCCGCCGGCGACGGGGCCGAGATCGGCCGGGAGGCGCGGGCCGTGCGCGTGGTTCCGGCCTCACCCGAGGCCTCCCCGCTGACGTTCGTCTTCACCGACTTCCCCGGCGTCCTCGTCCACGCCGGGGAGTTCCAGCGCGCCGCGCTCCCCGTCTGCGGGTGCGATGCCTGCGACGACGAGTGGACGCGCGTCGCCGACGAGCTCGAGGGCTACGTGCTCGGCGTGGTCGCCGGTGGCCTGTCCGAGAGCGTCGTCGACGGCGAGGAGCTCCGGATCGGCTCCCGCCTCGTGCGCGCAGACGGCTCCGGCGAGTCGAGCGGGTGGAGCATCGCCGAGCCGGACCGGCTCGCCGACCTCGAGGGGCGTGGGACCTCGGCGCCCTGGTCGCGCGACTGGGCGGCCTGGCCGCGGCGCCGGGACGCCTGACGGGACCTGTCGGGCCCGCTGCGGGCGGCGTACCCTGCCGCCATGGCACTCCGACTGCGACAGATCGTGCTCGACACGGAGGACGCGCGAGGTCTCGCCTCCTTCTACGCCGCCCTCCTCGGCGGCTGCTACCGGCCCGACGACGAGCCGCCGGCCGACGGCTCCGACGACCGCGCGGAGTGGGTCGCGCTGCGCACGCCCGAGGGGGTGCGGCTCGCGTTCCAGCGCGTCGACCGGCTGCAGCGCGCGACGTGGCCCGAGGGCGAGCACCCGCAGCAGCTGCACCTCGACCTGATGGTGGCGGACGCCGCCGAGCTGGAGGAGCAGCGCGAGCGCGCCGTGGAGCTGGGCGCCGAGGTGATCGACGACCAGAGCGACGACGCGGAGGGACCGCTGTACGTCTTCGCGGATCCGTCCGGTCATCCGTTCTGCATCTTCGTCGCGGAGGACCTCGACGCGCTCGTCGACTGGTGACCGCCGGCACCGCTAAGGCCGAGAGCTCGTCACGCCCCGATCCGTCCTCGTCCGCCCGTTCCAGCCTTATCTCCGAAGTTCGATCCCCCTCAGCGGCACTGCGCCCGAAATCCCTACGGAATCCTCACGGGTGATTTCCCGGATCGGTCCTGGCTGATCACCCGCGGGGCGTAGAAACGGGAGGTGACCTCCTCTCCGGCGCGTGCCGCCGCCACTCCTCCCCCGCCCGTGAAGCGCCGCGCCCTCCGCGCCTGGATGCTCACCGGCCTGTCCGAGGAGTCCGGCGCGCACCAGGGTCCGCACGCGACCACGGTCGAGAAGACGCACTCGTGGTGGCGGGTGATGTGCCTGACGGGCGTCGACTACTTCTCCACGCTCGGCTACCAGCCGGCCATCGCCGCGGTCGCCGCGGGGCTCCTCTCTCCGCTCGCCACGATCGTGCTCGTGCTGCTCACGCTGTTCGGCGCGCTGCCCGTCTACCGTCGCGTCGCGCGCGAGAGCTTCCGCGGCGAGGGCTCGATCGCGATGCTCGAGCGGCTGCTGCCCTGGTGGGGTGGCAAGCTCTTCGTGCTGGTGCTGCTCGGCTTCGCGGCCACCGACTTCATGATCACGATCACCCTCTCGGCGGCCGATGCCACGGCGCACGCCGTCGAGAACCCGTTCGCACCCGCCTGGTTCGAGGGGGCGGAGGTGCCGCTGACCCTCGGACTCGTGGCGCTTCTCGGGCTCGTGTTCCTCAAGGGGTTCAAGGAGGCGATCGGCATCGCGGTCGTCCTCGTGGCCGTGTTCCTCCTCCTGAACCTGGTGGTGATCGCGGTGTCGTTCGGGCACGTGGCCGAGAACCCGGTCGTGATCACCGACTGGTGGAGCGCGCTGACGACGCAGCACGGGAATCCGCTGGTCATGGTCGGGATCGCGCTGATCGTGTTCCCGAAGCTCGCCCTCGGGCTCTCGGGGTTCGAGACCGGAGTCGCGGTGATGCCGCAGATCACCGGCGCGCCCGGCGACACCCCCGCGAACCCGGCCGGTCGCATCCGCGGGGCGAAGCGCCTGCTGCTGACCGCGGCGATCATCATGTCGAGCTTCCTGATCACGTCGAGCATCGTGACGACGCTGCTGATCCCGCAGGCGCAGTTCCAGCCCGGAGGCGAGGCGAGCGGACGCGCGCTCGCCTACCTCGCGCACGAGTACCTGGGCGACGGCTTCGGCACCGTCTACGACGTCAGCACCATCTGCATCCTCTGGTTCGCGGGCGCGTCGGCGATGGCGGGGCTGCTGAACATCGTGCCGCGGTACCTGCCGCGCTACGGCATGGCTCCGCAGTGGGCGGCGGCCGTGCGGCCGCTGGTGCTCGTGTTCACCGCGATCGCGTTCCTCATCACGATCCTGTTCCAGGCCGACGTCAACGCGCAGGGCGGGGCGTACGCGACGGGCGTGCTCGTGCTGATCACCTCGGCGTCCGTCGCCGTGTTCCTCTCGGCGCGCCGGCAGAGGCAGCGCAAGCGCACCGTCGGCTTCGCGCTGATCGCGCTCGTCTTCGTCTACACGACCGTCGTCAACGTGATCGAGCGGCCCGACGGAGTGAGGATCGCGGCGGTCTTCATCGTCGGCATCGTCGTCGTCTCGCTGATCTCGCGGGTGCAGCGGTCGTTCCAGCTGCGCGCGACCTCCGTCGTGCTCGACGACCAGGCGCTCGCGTTCGTCCGCTCCGACGCCGACGACTACGGAGTGATCCGCATCGTCTCGCACGAGCCCGACGAGGACTCGGAGCAGGAGTACCGCACGAAGCTCAGCGAGGAGCGTCGCGACAGCAACATCCCGGCCCGCTCGCCCGTGCTGTTCCTCGAGGTGCACCGCGCCGACTCGTCCAACTTCGAGGAGGACCTGGAGGTGCGCGGAGTCGTGCGGCACGGCTTCCGCGTGCTGCAGGTGAGCAGCGGCAACGTGCCGAACACGCTGGCCGCGGTGCTGCTCGAGATCCGCTCCGAGACGGGCGTGATCCCCGAGATCTACTTCGAGTGGACGGAGGGGAGCCCGCTGTCGAACATGTTCCGCTTTCTGATCACGGGCGCGGGCGAGGTGGCGCCGGTGACGCGCGAGGTGCTGCGTCGCGCGGAGCCGGATCCGGGGCGCCGGCCGGCGGTGCACGTGGGGTGACGCGGGGGGGGCGGCCGGTGCGGCGGCTCCGGATGTGGCGCCTCCTCGGTCCTCCAGAAGTTGCGGGAAGCGCGAGCCACTACCGCAACTAGTGAGGAACCGCGGCGGGTCCGGGTGCAGGGCGTCGCTCCTCCGAAAGTTGCGGGAAGCGCGAGCGGTTACCGCAACTAGTGAGAAACCGCGGCACGGTGCTCGGCTCGCTCCTCCGATAGTTGCGGGAAGCGCGAGCCGTTACCGCAACTTCTGAGGAACCGCGGCGGGGTGGCGGCGGCTCAGAGCGCGCCGGCGGCTCAGCGGCGCGGCGGGACCGCCGTCACCAGCAGCAGCACGCCCGCCACCGCCTGGCAGACCGCGCCGATCAGCCCGAAGCCCGGAGGGTTGTCGGCCGAGAGGTAGCCGCCGTTGATCGCCGGGGTGAAGACGTAGTCGACGAGGATGCTCGAGCCCAGCACCGCCAGCAGCGCGAAGGCCGCCGGCACGATGCGCCCCTGCGCGCGCATCGACAGCGCGAGCACGGCGATCGAGAGCAGCAGCTCGGCGAACCAGACCCAGAGCGGAGCGAGCCACTCCGGCGTCGGCGCCTCGTACTGCAGGGAGGCGCAGGCGCCGCTCCCGTAGCCCTGCGACCAGCACGGCTGCCAGAACGCGAGGGCGCCGACCCCCTGCACCGCGGCGTGGCTCAGCAGCAGGACGCCGCTCGCGAAGGCGACGAGCGCGAGGACGACGCGGGCCGTGCCGCGGGGTGCCGTCTCGGTGATCGCCATGCGGCGACGCTACGGGGGCGCGGTGAACGGCGGGGCGCGGGCGCGGGAACAGCGGACGATCCGCGACCCGTGAGCGATCAGTCGCGCTCGCCCGATCGCAGGGCGGCGACCCCGAGGCCGATCAGTGCCTGATCGGTGACGACCGCGACGACCTCGAAGCCGAGCGCGCGGAGTCGCTCCGCCCGCTCCGGATCGCCGGCGAACGCCCCTGCGCGCGCACCGGAGCGACGGGCCGCCGCCACGATCGCGGGCAGCGGGTCGCCGGATCCGTCGGCGGCGATCAGGTCGGGCAGCGGCACCTCGAGTGCGATCGCGAGATCGAACGGACCCACGAAGACGCCCGCGACTCCCGGCACCGCGAGGATCCCGTCGACCGCGTCGAGACCGGCGCGGGTCTCGATCATCACCCACAGCTCGGGGCGCGCGTCGACGGGCGTCGGGGCGACCGCTCCCCACAGACCCGCCATCGGACCCCAGCTGCGACGGCCGACCGGCGGGTAGTGCGCGGCCCGGACGGCCGCCTCCGCCTGCGCGACCGTCTCGATCATCGGCACGATCACCACGTCGGCGCCGGCGTCGAGCGCCCGGCCGATCAGGGCGTCCGAGAGCTCGGCGACCCGCACGGCGACGGGCGGCCGCTCCTCGAGCACCGCCGCGGCCCGCAGCGTCGCGACGACCGCGGAGTCGTCGAAGGCCCCGTGCTGCGCGTCGAGGCAGAGCCAGCCGACTCCGCTGCGCGCGATCTGCACCGCGGTCAGGGGTTCGCCGAGCTGGCACCAGACGCCGTCGGCACGTCCGTCGGGGAGACCTCGCTGCGCACTCATGTCTCCGATCCTCGCTCACGGGTGCCGCTCCGGACGGCGCAGGCCGCTCTCGAGTCGGCGCACGCACGATCCAGGTCCCGCTCGATCCGGCGCGTGCACGATTCGCAGGGGATCCGGGCGGGAACGCGCTTCCCGCCGCGTCGCAGCGTCCGGAGGGGCGCACATCCCCTGCAGATCGCGCAGGCCCCACCGGAGAAGCGGTCCGACGCGCTCAGAGCGGCCGGGGCCGGTACGCCTCGATCAGGGAGTCGAACAGCGCGTTCCTCCGCTCGTCGACGACCCGGCGCGACGGGTCGGCGTCGTACCACTCGACGATCTCGCGCGCGCCGTCGCTGAACCGCACGGCCGGCGAGAAGGCGGGCACCAGGCTCCGCACCTTCGCGTTGTCGAAGACCATCGAGTGCGCCTTGTCGCCGAGGATCCCGGCGCCGAGCTCCGGATCGGCGGCGGCGATCGCGTCGGAGGCGACGTGCACGATCCGCGCCTCGACTCCGGCCGCGGCGGCGAGGTCCTGGTGGATGCGGTCCCAGGTGGGCGTCTCGTCGCCGGTGATGTGGAACGCCTCCCCGATCGCGGCCGCGGCGCCGAACAGGCCGACGAGCCCGACGGCCACGTCGCGGCTGTGGGTCAGCGTCCAGAGCGAGGTGCCGTCGCCCGGGACGACCACCTCGAGGCCGCGCCGCATCCGGTCGATCACGGTCCAGCCTCCGTCGACCGGCAGCGCGGTGCGGTCGTAGGTGTGCGAGGGCCGCACGATCGTCACGGGGAAGCCGCTGCGCCGGTACTCGGCGACGAGGAGGTCCTCGCAGGCGATCTTGTCCTGCGAGTACGTCCAGAACGGGTTCCGCAGCGGAGTCGACTCGGTCACCGGCACGCGCGCCGGCGGCTTCTGGTACGCCGAGGCCGAGCTGATGAAGACGTACTGGCCGGTGCGCCCGGAGAACAGGTCGACGTCCTGCTGCACGTGCTCGGGGGTGAACGCGGCGAACTCGACGACGACGTCGAAGCGCTCGTCGCCGAGGGCGTCGCGCATCGAGGCGGAGTCGCGGACATCGGCGGTCAGGGTCCGCACGCCCTCGGGGAGCGGCCGGATCGACGTCCGCCCCCTGTTGAGCACGGTCACGTCGTGCCCGACGGCGAGGGAGCGGCGGACGGCCTCCGCGCTGATGATGCCGGTTCCACCGATGAACAGCACGCTGAGCGACATGCTCGACCTTTCCGAGAGGGGGAGGTGCGAGGTGCACCGCGCTCCATCCCCTCACATCCCGCGCGGAGGCGCCAGGGGGTGTCGGAGAGCGCGGTCACGGACACCCCGCGGTCTGCCTAGGCTCGACGGATGCGCCCTCCACGTCTCCTCCAGCAGGTCGTCGGCACGCTCAGCGGGCAGAAGCCGGCCGCACCCGTCAGCCGTCGCGCCCGCCGCGCCTCCCTCGCCGAGCAGACCGTGCGCAGCGTCCTCGAGCTGGCGGTGCGGCTCGGCGAGACGCTGCTCTCGCTCGGAGCGGCGGCGGCCGAGGTGACCGAGACGATCCAGCGCGTCTGCCGGGCGTACGGCATCGAGGTGCAGGTCGACCTCACGTTCACGTCGATCCTCGTGGTGCACGACGGAGGCGACGACTCCGCCGGCGTGAGCGTGCTGCGGGTGGTGCAGACGCGCAGCGCCGACTACGAGCGGCTCGCCCGCGTGACGGCGCTGGTCACGGCGATCACCGACGGCTCCCCCGAGGTGCGCGTCGCCGACACCGTCGACTCGACCGAGGCGCGCGACGAGGCCCGGCACCAGTTCGAGGCCGCCCACGAGCGGCTCGACGCGATCCTCGTGCAGCCGCACCGCTACCGCCGCGGCGTCGTCACCCTCACCCTCGCGGTCATGGCCGCCGGAGTCGCGGTGCTGCTGGGCGGCGGACCGCTCGTGGTCCTCGTCGCGGCCGCCACCGCCGCCCTGATCGACACCGTCACCCGCCTGCTGGGCGGGTGGGGCCTGCCCGCGTTCTTCCAGCAGATCGCGGGCGCGGCGGTCGCGACCGGAGTGGCGGTGCTGCTGCTCGCGGTCGTGCCGCAGCTGCCGGTCGAGCTGGCCGCGCTGCCGCCGGCGCTGGTGGTCGCCTCCGGGGTCGTCGTGCTGCTCGCCGGCCTCTCGTTCGTCGGCGCCGCGGACGACGCGATCAACGGCTTCCCGATCACCGCGGGCGGGCGCCTGCTCGAGGTCGGACTGCTCACCCTGGGCATCGTCGTCGGCATCGCCGCCGTGCTCGATGCGGCGCGCTCCCTCGGCGTCGAGCTCGTGCTCGTCGACTCCTACGCCCGCCCCTGGCCGGCCGGCGTGCAGATCCTCGGCGCGGGGATCGCGGCCGGCGCCTGGGCGCTCTCGTCGCACACCCCGCCGCGTCCAGCGCTGATCGCCGCGCTCACGGGTGCGGGCGCGTGGCTCGCCTCCGACTCGCTCCTCGCGCTCGGCGCCGCTCCGCTGATGGCCAGCGCCGCCCCCGCGCTCGTCATCGGCCTGCTCGGCGAGGCCCTGTCCGACCGGATGCGGATCCCCGCCGTCGTGACGACCGCCTGCGGGATCGTGCCGCTGCTGCCCGGGCTGACGCTCTACCGCGGCGTGCTGGACCTGACGTCCGGCGGCGACCCGGCGAGCGGCATCGAGCTGCTGCTGCAGGCCGGGATGATCGCGGTCGGGCTCGCGGGAGGCGTCACGCTCGGGCGCATCGCGTACCGCCGGCTGCGGACTCCGGTGGTGCGCGCCGTGGCGCCGGTGCGCGCGCGGGCGCGGCGGGACCGCGGGATGGACGCGGCGCTGGCCGCGGACGTGCTGTACCGGGAGGGCGAGTCGTCCCCGACCACGGCGCCGCTGCCGGTCGCGGATGCGGCAGCGCCTGCGTCGGATCCGCACGAGCCTCTCGTGCGGACGGGGACCCTGCCGATCATCAGCACGATCGGGGCGCCGGAGGCGAACGGCGGCTCCGACTCCGCGGACCCGGACCGCGGCTGACCCGCGAGTGGGCGCGGAACGGGCCCGACCCGGCCTGTAGAGCCCGGATCGCGCCGACTCGCGCGACCACGCCCACGCGAGTGGACCCGACGCGGGCCCCATCCGACCCGCCGGGCCCGGATCGCGTCCACTCGTGCAGGAACGCACCCGCGAGGGGACTCGGAACGGGCCCGATCCGACCCCCAGAGACCGACGAGCGACCAGTCGCCACCCGCGCGTCCCTCGCCGTCACCGCCCCTCTTCCCTCCCCCCGCGATTGGTCCTACAGTCGGTCGTGGCAAATCGTTTTGTCGTACGGCACTGCGGAGCGACCACCCACCGCGCGCTCCTCGATCCGGAGGCGTCCCCTCCGCACGCCGGCACCCCCAGCACACGAGAGCGAGCACCGATGCCCGGCCCCTTCCAGTACGACGTCACGACCTGGCCCGTCGGCGATCCGACCCGCGACGTCGGCGAGGTGCTGAACAGCATCCTCGACGACGTCCGGAGCCGTCAGACCGCCACCGACGAGCAGCAGGGCGGCAGGCCCGGCGCCGTCATCCACCTCCCGCCGGGCGACTACCCACTGCGTACGCAGGTCGTCATCGACATCAGCTACCTGCGCATCCAGGGGTCCGGCCACGGCTTCACGTCCTCCAGCATCCGCTTCAACGTGCCCGAGGCGGAGTGGCCCGACCTGCACGAGCTGTGGCCCGGCGGCAGCCGCATCCAGGTGCTGCTGGAGGGAGGCCCCACGCAGGAGGAGGGCGCCGCGTTCCTCGTCCGCCGCGAGGGCAGCCCGCGGATCAGCTCGGTCGAGTTCGTCGACTTCTGCCTCGACGGGATGCACTTCGAGGCCGACGGCACCGACGTCCACCCCGAGAACACCTACGTGAACGGCCGCACCGGGATCCTCGTCACGAGCGCCAACGACTCCTTCCGCGTCACCGGCATGGGCTTCGTCTACCTCGAGCACGCGCTCACGATCCATCACGCCGACGCGCTCTCGATCCACGACAACTTCCTCGCCGAGAGCGGCAGCTGCATCGAGCTGCTCGGCTGGGGCCAGGCGTCGAAGATCACCGACAACCTGATCGGCGCCGGCCCGCACGGCCACTCCATCCGCGCCGAGAACCACGGCGGGCTGCTGATCACCGCGAACAACGTGTTCCCCCGCGGCGCGAGCAGCGTGCACCTGAGCGGAGTGACGCGCTCGAGCGTCGTCGCCAACCGCCTGCACTCGTTCTACCCCGGCATGGTGCTGCTCGACGCGGGCAGCTCCGAGAACCTCGTCGCCTCGAACCACCTGCTGCGCGACCACGAGCCGTGGACGCCGTTCCTCGGCATCGACAACGGCCGCGACGACGACTTCGGCCTCGTCCGGATCGACGGCAGCGACAACTCCGTGCTCGCGAACCACGTCTCGGAGGTGGTGGACGCCCGGAAGGTGCGCCCGGAGGGGTCCGCGCCGGTGATCGTCCGCCTGGTCGGCGGCACCGGCAACCAGGTCTCGGGCAATCACATGGTCGGCAAGGACGTCCGCGCCGCCTCGGGCGGGTCCGCCTTCGAGGCGCAGGTCGATGCGCTGCTCTCGACCGCGACCTCGGAGCGGCTCCCGCTCACGACGGTCCTCGTGGACGCGGCGTCGACGCGCAACACGATCCTCGACTCCGGCACCGAGGACGAGGTCGTCGCCGACCGCGCGGTGAACGCGGTGCGGGCGACCCCGTCGATCCCGGGCTGACCCGGCGGAGGGAGGGGCTCACCGCGACGGCGCGCCCCTCCCGAGGTGAGACCCCCGGACGGCGCCTGACGGTCGACGCGGGCGACCGGCGTTCCCCTGCGGGATGACGCACCCGGTCAGCGCCGACGACCACGGGATGACCCGCACCGGCACGATCGGGGGAAGCTGGCCCCACCGAGCCGCCAGGTCGCCGCATGATGCGCCCGCGTCTCACCGGTTCGCGCGAGGCTCACCCTCCAAGTGGCGCTCCGCATCCGATGCACGTCGTGTTCTTCACGTTGTTGTTGGTGTCGCACGTCGCGCACTTGCGCGCTTCCCTGACCCTGTCCACTGCCGTTCCTCCTGATGCGATTGCGGTGACACCATCGGTTGATGGTGCGGTTCTGGAGCCGCCGTCCCGGGCTCTGCAGTCGAGCCCAGGAGATGCCCCGCGCTTCACGCAGGTTCCTCGCCTGAAGCGCGCTATCCGACCTGTTTCACGTCCACGTCGTGCTGCCGGACCGCATCCGCAACGGCAGCAGCGAGCTTCCTGGAGCCGGTGAGACTGACCGTGTTCCGTGCCCCGCCCCATGCGCGTTCGAGTCCCGAATTGCCGAGCGCGACGATGCCGATCAGCCGGTGGTCGCCCTCGTCGTTGAGGTGTATCTGAACGGCGGACGAACCCCCGAGGAGACTGTTCTTCTCCACGAGGACCGCGAGGTCCGGAGCATCTTCGAGTGCATCGAATCGAACCGGGCTGATCTCTGCGTTGCCGCAGGCCATGCGCACGATCTGCTTGAGCGTGCCGAGATCCAGCGTCGAACTGTAGACACTTTCTTCGTGTTTCATGTTGTCCCGTCCTGTCGTGTCGCTTCCGTCCCGGTCTCGGACGCGCAGTGGGCAGGTGTGAGACCGGAGTCGACGATGGAGATGCCTCAGCGTCAGGAGTTCCTGCCGCGCATCCATGGAAGAAGAGGCGCGTCAGCTCAGGAGCAGTTGCCCCACTGGCAGCTGTGACGACTCACGGGCATCCGATTGACGACGGCCTCGTTGCACCACGCGCACCGGGGCTTTCCTGCAGAAACGCACGCACACGCCATGATCTTCTCCTCGACGACGATGCTCTCCGCCGTTCTGAGCGGAGATAAGTACATCGCGTCTATTCCTACACACAGTCGGCGCTGTTACCACCCCCCGAAATGGCACGGAAGCGCGACTGTCACTTTCCCAGTGACAACCAGGGAATAGCCGCGCATCCAGGGACGAGTTCCCCCGCTTTCCAGGCGCGTCGGCCGCAGCGGCGAGAGCATCATTGCGACACCGAGTCCTTGACAGGAGCGATTCCCGCTGGGAGTGTGCGGAGTGCACGGACATCATGACCGACGAGGGGATCGAGGCGCACCGTGGCAATGTTCCGCCGGAAGCCGACGAACCCGGCTCCTGTCCAGCCGGAACCGGTCGAGGCGGATGTCCCGCTCCGCGATCCCGGACTCTCGCCCGACGATCCTCGACAACTGCTCCACCTCTTCGCCGAGTCGATGGGTCTCTCGGTCGTGCTGTCGGCGGACGTTAGCGTCGAAGTCCTCTTGGATACCGTCGCTCGGGTCGCGCCGGTGCTGACCCGATCGACTCATCAGCGTCTCGGCTTTCAGCAACTCGATTCCGACGACGCCGTGGTCTGGGTCGCGGTGCAGAGCGAGCGCGGCTCCGCCGTCATCGTGTTCTGCGGTCCTCAGACGAACACCTCGAGCATGACCGCGTCGATCCTGACTCCGTTCGATTCCCTCGGTCACCCGTACCGTCGGGACATGATCTTCCAGGGCACGACTCGTCCGGCGCTCCGCGACCTCATCGAGTCCGCCGATGCGATCCCCGTCTGGACCGAGTCGGCTTTTCGGGCTGTCGCCGACCCGGACGCCGGGTTCCCCACCCTGCCTGCAGCGCTGCGCCGATCGCTGTCGTCGTGGGAGCGGCTGCAGCCGGAGCTGTACAAACGGACCTTCATCGACTTCGAGGGTGATCGGACCGACGTCTTCGCGGGCCTCTGGAACGACGCGCCTCTCCTCCTGACCAACGTCGGCGAGAGCGCGGACGGCGTCCTCGCGCCCTTCGACTGGGTGACGAGCGCGGGTCATTCGCTGGTGTGGCTGGGTCCCGCGGTCACGGCGACGACCCCCCTGCCGCCGCAGGCGACCGCGGGCGGGTTGATCGACCTCGGGCAGCAGTTCGTCGACTCGATCACGCGCGCCTACCGTGATCGACTGAGGGCGATCCAGGGCGGCCAGGGTGAGGTCGTGGAAGGCGGATCGCTCTGGGACGTCCTGGAGAACCGGCCGGACGCACGCTCAGAACCTGCCCGCCGCGTGGATCGGCCGAGCGCCGGCCGCTTCCACTACACCGAACGGATACGCGAGAACCTGCCCGAGGCCGACTCCGTCTTCAGCGTCCTCGACGAGCTCGCGCACGGTCTTCGACGCGAGCGCGGCAACGGATTCGAGTACTCGTGGCGGTCCGAATCCGACCGTCCGATGCTGCCGAGCACCTCGACGGTCTCCTCGTCCGTCTTCGACGAGGACTCGGGTCGGTTCTTCGCGATCGGATACCCGACCCACGAGAACTGGGGGATGCCTCCCGCGCACGACCTCGGCGCCATCGACGGTCGCAACGCCTTCTCGTTCGCTGAAGCCGGACACCGCGGTGGCGTGTTCCACCCGGTCCCCCGCCTCATCGCAGGCTCCTTCCGCACCGGAGCAGCCACCGTCGTCGATGCGACGATCGACGCCGGTTCGGTGGACTATCACGCCCCGAGCGAGACCGCGGCGGTCATCGCCTTCCTCGGAGCGAGCACCGGAGCGATCTACGTCTACGACAGGAACGGGTCGCGCCGCCTGCTGACGCTGGTGGACGAGTACTCGGGAGCGGACCCGTTGCGATTCAGCGGGGACGGACGATGGCTGATGGTCTCAGGGAGTCGGCGGAGCCGGCTGATCGAGGTGGCGTCGGGCCGCCGGCTCCCGCTGACGATCGGGAACACCGGCTGGTGGCCCGGGGCGCCCTCCGTCGTGGTGACGGTCGAGCATCGGGAGGGTCTCGCTGTGCCCCGTCTGTACGACCTGAACAGCGGTCGGTACGCGGGTGACTTCCCTGCTCTCAGCACAGATGCTGTGATCAATCCGGAGTACCCGTACTTCTGGAACCCGTCCGTCTCACCTGACGGCACGGAGATGCTCACACTCGGCGCAGCGGGAGTCGACTCGGCGCATCAGCAGATGCACGGCAGCGGTCATCGCCTCCTCATCACTGAACTCGCTACCGGACGGACGCGCCTCGTCCACGAGGTGTTCGCCGATGAGAACGGGATCCTCGAGCGCGACGTCCGGGAAGCTCGATGGTCGAAGCAGGGCTGGTCGTCCTTCGAGCCGACCGGCGCGGTGGCCGATGACCTGCAGGAGCCGCAGACCGAACACGAGTACCTCGCACCGGGGAGATGGGGCGCTGAGAACGAGCAGTTCCTGGTGGCACTGCTCAATCGGGCGATCGCGCAGACGCAGGCCGGCCACGATCCGTCGGCTCTCGTTCCCGACATCCTGGCGTCCCTCCAGGCCGCGGCGGAGGATGACACCGTCTGGGCCGAACAGGCCGAATGGCTCACCGGTCTCGGTGCAGCGACCGCCTCGGCGATACTCGCCGGCACGATCCGCGGCCGCTCGGCGCAGGCGTGGAGGAGGATCGGGACCGCCATCGGATTCAGCGCCGAACGGCGACCGGATCGCATCGACACCGTGTCGGCCGCCTGGGTCGAGTAGGAGGCGGCACGCGCGACGGTCGGTCGTGTCGCGTCCCTGCGACGTGACGTCGACTCCGGTCGAGGACGGCGGAAGTCCTCGTTCAGCGAAACGCCTGCGTCCGACGGGCCACACCGAGCAGGGGCCGCGCGCACCCTGCGCTACCGGCTGCGTACGACCTCGCGCCGGCCGCCGAGGGGGGTGATCGACGGTGACTGTTCTCTTCACGCAGGAGTCGGCTCAGGATGTCGCGAACATCGTCGCTGCATGTCGGAATCATCTCAGCGAGTACTGGCCGCTCCGTACGGTGCTGTACGAGGACGGCAGGGAGAGAGCGCAACCTGTGCTCCACGTCCGCGAAGTGCGCGCTACGAAGACGTTGGCGAACGGTATCGAGATCGTCTACTGCACATCGGAGAGCGGGAGGCTCGTGGAGATCTTGTTCCCGAGACCTGGTGAGAGGGAGTTCGGACCCGCGGAAGTGCTGATCGAGGGTGTGCCGTGAGGTCGGCGCGGGGTCTTGCGAACCGCCCTACAGCGGCTGCCGGTCGGCCTGCGAGGGCAGGGGCGGGAACGGCGCCGCGGGGGTGCTCTGGTACCAGTAGGCGGTCGTGCAGATATCGTCCGTCCGCTCGAAGAGGCGGGTGCCGTCGTGCCCGATCTGCTGCAGGGTGGCGCAGAGCTCCCGCGAGAAGTGGATCGGGTCGAGCAGATGCCAGCGGTAGAGGCCGTGCGTCGTCGGCATCGAGGTCGCGTACGGCGAGCGCCGGGACGTGTCGGTCGTCTGCCGCTGCGGGTAGCCGAAGTAGGGCGCGCTGTAGGTGAAGACCTCGGGCTCGACCTCGTTCGTCAGGCGGTCCTGGAACGCCCAGGCGCCCCCGGCGTAGTCCTCGAGGCCGGTTCCGCAGATCGTCGGCAGGTCGTCGTCGCCGTCGAGGTAGAACTTCACCTCGCCCTCGCCCCACCAGTACCGGCCGAGCGCCGTGAGCGCGACGTAGGTGCCCACGTAGGTCCCGGCTCCGCGGATCCCGTCGACGATCACGTGGTCCTCGCCCTTCTGCGGCGACCGCGTCCGCCGCCACTGGGCGTGCAGGTAGCCGATCTCCTCGGGCAGGTCGTCGCCGACCGTGTAGTCGATCTGGAAGAACACCGCCTCGATGTCGCCCGCGTGCTGGCTCTCGAGGGTGAGCCGCGCGTGCGAGCGGAACGGCATCGCGAAGTAGCTGTTCATCCCGCCCGTGGGCGCCACGACGATCGGAGCCGACGTGACGACGCTGCGGGCGCCGAAGCCGTTGCAGAAGAAGTCGCCGAGCGGGACCTCGATGGCGGGCTCGTCGGAGTCGTCCCAGTAGGCGCGCAGCACGAGGTCGCGCAGCACGAACGGGGCCTCGGGAGTGCTGTCGGGCACGGTGATCCAGATGTGCCGGATCACTCCGGGGCCGTCGATGTCGGCGAGGGTCAGCGTGCCGCCGGAGCGGAGCGGGAGGAAGGCGCGGCCCTTGCGGCCGGGACCGAGCGCGGAGGACTCCCGGCCGCCGGCGCCGCGGGCACCGGTCGGGTTCTCGGCGGTGATCGCGCGGCTCTGCACGGGGGCGGTGCGGAGGTAGGAGGGCAGGTCGGACATGGTCGTGCCTTTCGTCGAAGGGTGTCGAAGAGGGGTCGCGGAGGAGTCGCGGAAGGGTCGCGGAGGAGGATCCGAGCGCGGCGGAGGAGGGAGCGCGCCGCGACGGGCGCGCAGGGCTCAGATCGAGCGGAGCGTCAGATCGAGCGGCGCAGCACGGGCGGGCAGTCGACCTTCTCGACGCCCCGCTCCGTCTCCCCGCGCTCGATGCGCGAGAGCAGCGTGCGCACTCCGCGCACGCCGATCTCGTAGTGCGGGAGGGCGATGGTGGTCAGTCCCGGGCGCAGGTGCGCCGAGATGACCTCCTGGTCGTCGAAGCCGATGACGGCGAGGTCCTCGGGGATCCGGAGCCCGCGCTCCTTCGCCGCCTCGTAGACGCCCATCGCGGTCCGGTCGTTGTAGCAGAAGACCGCCGTGGGGCGCTCGGCCCGGTCGAGGATCTCCGACGCGGCCAGGAAGCCCGCCTCCTGGAACCCGCCGGTCCGCTCCGGGTAGATGTCGACGACCGAGTCCTCGTCCTCCGCGATCCCCTCCACGCCGAGGGCCGCCCGGAAGCCGGCGAGGCGACCCACGGTCGAGGGGGCGTCCTCGGTGGAGTTGATGAAGACGATCCGCCGGTGCCCGCGGTCCAGGAGCAGGCGGGTGGCGAGGTAGCCGCCCTGCACCTCGTCCGGCACGATCGACGAGTCGGTCGGGTCGCTCGAGAAGCAGTTGACGAAGACGGTCGGCAGCGTGCGCAGCCGCGCGGTCGGCTCCACCTCGCGGTGGTACCAGGTGGAGTAGAGGATCCCGACGGCCTGGTGGTCGGCCATCATGTCGATCGCGTTCTCGACCGCGTCGGGCCGGTCGCCCGTGTCGGCGACGAGCAGGACGTAGCCGTTGCGCCACGCCTCCTCCTGCGCCCCGCGGAGGATCTGACCGGCGAACGGCAGCGTCGCGATCGAGTCGGCGACCATGCCGATGAACCGCGACTGCCCGCTGACCAGGCTCTGCGCGAGGAGATTCGGGCGGTAGCCGAGCTCGGCCACCGCCTGCAGCACGCGCGAGCGGGTCTTCTCTCCGATGCGGTCGCGCTTCTTGCCGTTGACGACGAGGGAGACGGTGGCGACGGAGACCTCGGCGAGATCGGCGACGTCCTTCATGGTGACCGCGCGGGGGGCTCCTGCACCCGGCGCGTCGGTCGTCATGATGCTCCACCCGCCCCGGCGCGGGCCTGTCCGCCGCCGTCCTTCATGCTAGTCATCGCTATCCCTTGCTCGCCCCGGCCTCGAGCCCGTAGATCATGGCGCGGTTCAGGATCAGGAACACGAGCAGCAGCGGCGTGACCGTCACGCAGACCGCCGCGAACGTGGCCGTCCAGTCGACGTTGCCCATCGCCCCGATGTAGTTCTGCAGGCCCAGCGGGATCGTCTTCAGTCCGTCGCTGAGCACGAACGTGTTCGCGAAGATGAAGTCGTTCCAGATGAAGATGCTGTTCACGAGCACCACGCTGACGATCGTGTTCGTCGACAGGGGCAGTGTGATCCCGAGGAAGATCCGGTACGGCCCCGCCCCGTCGATCGACGCCGCCTCGTACATCTCGCGCGGGATGTACTCGAAGAACGAGCTGAACAGGTAGACGGACAGCGGGAACGCGAATCCGGCGAGCGGGATGATCATCGACAGGTAGGTGTCGAGCGCCCCGACCGCCGAGTAGTCGACGAAGAGCGGGACGAGCGCGATCTGCACCGGCACGATGATCCCGAGCAGGAACAGCCCGCGGACCACGCCGCTGAAGCGGAAGCCGAGCACCTGCAGCGCGTAGGCGGCCATCATCCCCAGGATCACGATCAGCACGTTCGCGCCGAGGGTGACGATCAGGCTGTTGAGGATGTTCAGCCCGAGGTTGCCGAGGCTGAAGGCGCGGACGTAGTTGTCGAAGGTGATCGAGCTCGGGAGGGCGAACGGGTTGCCCGTGACGAAGTCCTCCTCCGTCCGCAGGCTCGTGAGGAACAGCCAGGCGAGCGGGTACACCTGCACGATCACGATGACCGTGACGAGGATCGCCGTCAGGACCTTGAAGCGGTCGGGGCGTCGGCGTCGGGGCCGCGGGAGGGGGCTGGTGCGCGGGGCGGAGCGGACCGCGGTGGCCGTGCCGGTCATGCGTCGGCCTTTCTTCTCAGGAGGAGGTAGATGAGGCCCACGGCGAGGAGGCACTCCACGACGATGAACACGGAGATCGCGCTCGCGTAGCCGAAGTCGGTGCCGACGAAGGCCTTCTTGTACATGTAGGTGGTGAGCAGCTCCGACGCCTGACCCGGTCCGCCGTTCGTGAGCAGGAACGGGATGTCGAAGCCGCGCAGGCTGTAGGTCGCGGCCATGATCGTGGTCGTGATCCACACGGGGCGGATGTAGGGGAAGCGGATCTTCGAGAAGACCGTCCACCGGGACGCGCCGTCCAGGCGGGCCGCCTCCTCGAGCTCCTGCGGCACCGCGATGAGCGCGGCGTAGAGGATCACGACGTAGAGGCCCGTGAACCGCCAGCCCTCGGGGATCGAGACCGCCGCGAGGACGGTGTTGACGTCCGAGAGCCAGGGCCGTGCCAGCGAGCCCAGCCCGACGAACTCGAGCAGCTGGTTGAGCAGCCCCTCGGGCGAGGTCGAGTAGATCCGCTGGAACAGGAAGGCGATGGCGACGGTCGAGATGACGGCCGGCAGCAGGTAGAGGGTCTTCACGAGCTCGCGCCCGCGGGTCAGGGCCGTCAGCAGGCTGGCGACCAGGAGGCCGCCGCCGAGCTGGAGGACGAGGCAGATCACGAGGTAGCCGAGGCTGTTGCCCAGCGCGGTCCAGAACACGTCGTCGCCGGTCAGCATGCGGACGTAGTTCCCGAGGCCGATGAACTCGGGCGAGCTGATGCCGTCCCAGCTGAAGAGGCTGAGGAAGAGGGACTGCACGATCGGCAGGAGCACGGCGATGCCGTACACGAGGAGGGGCGGGAGGAGGAACACCGCGACGGAGAGCCGCGAGCGACTGGGAAGCATGTCGTCACCTTTCGGGCGGGGGCCGGTGGGCCCCCGCCCCGATGGGGGAGGATCAGCCGAAGAACTTCGGCGCGTTCTCGGCGATGGTGGAGTCGACGGTGTCGGTGAACTCCTGCGGGGTCGCGTTGCCCTGGATCAGGAGCACGAGCTCCTGCTGCAGACGCGTGTTCGAGGCGGGGTCGAGCTGCGTGTCCCACGGCATGGCGAGCGCCGAGCCGAGGTCGTCGGCCTGGTCGAGCGCCTTCTGGTACAGCGGAGTGGCGTTCGCCGGGACGGTGGTCTCGACATCCGTCGTCGGCGACAGCGCACCGGTGGCGGCGTACAGCGCGGGGTACTTCTCGAGCGCGAACTTCAGGAAGTCGCGCACCAGCGGGTCGTACGTCTTGGCGTTGACCGCCATGCCGATGCCCGAGCTGACGACGTACTCGTTCGGCTCCGTGGCGGAGTCGGCGACGGTCGGCAGGGTGAAGAAGTCGACGTCGTCGCGCACTCCGGCGTCGAGGGAGTCGGTGGCGAGGTTGCCCAGCTCCCACGTGCCGATGTTGTACATCGCGGCGGTGCCGGAGGTGAAGGTCGACTGCGCGTCCGAGTATCCGGTCGACGAGAAGCCCTCGTCGAAGCAGCCGGCCGCGCCGAGGTCCGAGAGCCACTGGACGGCCTTCGTGCCGACCTCGTCGCTCAGCGACGTCTCCCCCGTCTTCACGCCCTGGACGTAGTCCGGGCCGGCGAGGCGGAAGGGCTGGAACGCCATGTACCGCTCGAGCGGCCACTGGTCCTGCCCGTCGAGGGCGATCGGAGTGATGCCGGCCTCGCGGAGCTGCGTGCACAGCGCCGGGAAGTCGTCGAGCGACGTCGGGATGCTCGCCCCCGCCTGCTCGAAGAGGGCCTTGTTGTACCAGAAGTACTCGAGCTGGAACTCGAACGGGATCATGCGCAGCGAGCCGTCGTCGAAGCGCTGGTAGTCGAGGGCGTTGGGGCGGTAGCTGTCGTAGAGGCCGAGGTCCTTGAGCAGGGCCTCGGCGTCCATCATCCGGCCCTGGTCGGCCAGCTTCTTCGCGTACGGGGTCGCATCCGTGTCGAACAGCTCGGGGAGCTTGTTCGCCGCGGCGAGCGTCTCGTACTTCTGCACGTAGGAGGGACGGTCGGGAGTGGTGATCAGGTTGAGCGCGAAGCCGGGGTGGTCGGCCGCGTACTCGTCGGCGAGGTCCTCCATGATCGAGATGGTCGGTCCGTCGATCGGACGCGAGAGCAGCCACGAGATCTCGCGGGGGACGACGTCGCCGGAGGGGTCGACGTCGGAGGGGTCGCTGCCGCCGGCGGCGGTGGCGCAGCCTGCCAGCAGGACCGCCGAGAGGGCGATCGCTGCGGCGGAATGGATTCGCTTCATCGGGTTTCCATTTCTGTGGGGGAGGGTGGGTGTCAGGTCGTCCTGCGGCGGAGTCGGAGGTCGCGGAACACGACCTCCCCCTCCCCCGCGAAGAGTCCGATCCGGCCGGTGGGCCGGTCGTAGATCCGCGCGCTGAGTGCGACGGAACGATCGAGGACCGCGACGAGCGCGGAGCCGTCGATGATCAGGTCGAGGCGGTGCTCGCCGGGAGAGAGGTCGGCCGGGCGCTCGAGCTCGACGGCGAAGGGCACGTCGCCCGAGATCTGCCACTGCATCGGACCGGTGAGGCGGCGCGGCCAGCGGTCGAGCAGCATGCGGTTCCGCGTGGGCTCGAGGCGCAGGATGTAGGACTCGTCCCCGTCGGCGCTGCTGCGCAGGAGGATCCCGCACTCGGTCGTGCCCTCGGCGAGGTCGAAGCGGACCGAGGCCGAGAAGACCGGCGGCAGGTCGAAGGCGCCGAGGCGGGCCGCGTAGCCGTCGGGCACCGCGAGGCGGATCTCGTCGCGGGAGTCGACCGCTCCGCTCTCGTCGTGGAGCACGACGGGCAGCTCCTCGTCGAAGGCCGCGAGGACCTCCTCCGGGAGCGTGAACGCCAGAGTGCCGTCGTCGCGCTGCAGCGCCTCGAGCACCGACATCGTGCCGGCCCACTGGTAGGCGCCGTCGTCGCGGGAGTCCTCCTTGGAGGCGATCCAGCCGGCGAAGAACCGCCGCCCGTCGCGCTCGACGCTCTTCGAGGCGTAGAACGCCCGACCGTCGACGGAGTCGTGCAGCGGCACGCGCCAGGGTCCGTCGACCGAGTCCGCGATGCGGTAGCGCGTGGTGAAGTCCTCCGAGAACTCCGACGACACGAGGTACCAGTGGGCACCCCACTGGAAGACGTCCGGGCACTCGTGCGCGATGTACCGGCGGGGGTCCCAGAACGGAGCGACCGGACGCCAGCTGCGCAGGTCGCTCGAGACGAGCTGCGCGATCGTGCCGCGGCGGCGCGAGGGGCCGTCGACGTGGCGGGCGGCGAGCAGCATCCGCCACTCCCCCTCGGGCTCCGGGCGGAAGACGAACGGATCGCGCCAGTCGCCGGGCTCGAACCCCTCGGTCGCTCCGAAGGTGTCCTCCGGCTGCTTCACCCAGGTGCGCATGCCGTCGACACTCGTCGCGTGCATGACGACCTGCAGCGGAGTGACGCCGTCGGGGCCCATCCGCCACGGGTTGTGACCGGTGTAGAAGAGGTGGTCGACGCCGTGGTCGTGGACGACCGAGCCGGTGTACGCGTTGAAGTCGTCCTCGTCCGTCCCGCCGTGAGGGAGCGAGACGCCGCGGTCCTCGAAGTGCACGAAGTCCCGCGTGGTGACCAGCGACCACGCGGTGCCGGGCTTGGGATCGTCGCGCAGCTCGTGCAGGTAGAAGAGGTGGAACTCGCCGTCGCGCTCCACGGGGATCACGTCGCCGACCCAGCCGCGGGCGGGCTGGAAGAGGAGGTCGTGGGCGGGGGCGCCGGTTCCGTCGAGGGTGGAGGAGGACTGGGCCTCGCCGGCGGTGCCGATCGTCTCTGTCATGGGGATCACCTTTGATCAAACGCTTGAACAAGAAGGACGCTAGCGCGGTCGCTCGCGATGTTCAAGCGTTTGATCAGATTGATGCCGACGAGTTGTCGGAGTCGTCACCGCAGCTGCGGCGGGGCGGTCGGCCCGTGCCGTTCATCCGAGCAGGGTGATGCCGCCCACGGTCACCACGGTGCGCAGCTCGGTCAGGTAGCGCCGCGCCTGCTCGGTGAGGGGGATGGCGGAGTGACCGATCCAGCCGATCTCGATCCGTTCGTCGACGTCGAGCGGGACCGCGACGATGGCCGGGTCGAGGTCGTCGCTGATGATGCCGGTCGAGATGGTGTAGCCGTCGAGGCCGATCATCAGATTGAAGATCGTCGCCCGGTCGGACACCCGGATCTCCCGGTCGCTCGACAGCGTGGAGAGGATCTCCTCCGCGAAGTAGAAGGAGTTGTCGGACCCCTGGTCGAAGGTGAGCCGCGGCAGATCGGCGAGATCGGCGAGGGTCACCCGCTCGCGCG
>NZ_LMNR01000003.1:381594-398751 GCF_001423045.1 Rathayibacter sp. Leaf296 | reverse complement strand
GAGCCCCGCATCGCGGAGGATCTTGTCGAGGACGTCCCGGTTGAAGTCGTTGCGGTACAGGATCCCCAGCTCGCTGCGCAGAGTGCGGACGTCCTCGATGATGTCCCGGGTGCGGGTCTCGCGCAGGGAGAACTCGTACTTCTCCCCCTCCGTGCTCCTGACCATCCGCACGAAGGCGTCGACGGCGAACGAGTAGTGCTGCGTGGACACTCCGAGCAGGCGACGCGACGGCGGCCGCCCCAGGTAGCGCTGCTCGAGGAGCGCCACCTGCTCGATGACCTGCCGGGCGTAGCCGAGGAACTCGGCACCGTCGGTGGTGAGGGCGACCCCGCGGGCGGAGCGGACGAGGAGGGCGCGCCCCACCCGGGTCTCGAGGTCCTTCATCGCCGCGGACATGGTCGGCTGAGCGACGTAGAGCAGGTCGGCCGCAGCGGAGATCGACCCCTCGGAGGCCACCTCGACGAAGTAGTGGAGCTGCTGGAGCGAGATCCCGCCCGTTCGTCGTGCCATAGGCCGGGACTATACCCCGGCATAGTCGCGCCGGATTCTTCGATGCCTACGGAGGACGGGCACTCTAGGTCCGCACGCTTCCTCAGGGCCGGTGCGGCCTGCTGATCATCGGATTGGGCGCTCATGGCGAACGACGTCACCTTCAGGATCACCACGACCTGCTTCGACGAGGACTACACCCCGTCGAGCAGCTCCCGGAGCACCACGAACTTCGCCAACCTCGCCCGGGGCGAGCACCGCAGGCAGAACCTCCGCAACGCCCTGACGATGATCGACCGCCGGTTCAACGACCTCGCCCACTGGGACAACCCCGGACGGGACCGCTACACCGTCCAGCTCGAGATCGTCTCGGTCGAGGTGCGATTCCCCGCCGAGGACGCGATCCGCGACTTCCCCCTCCTCGAGGTCCTCGACGTCCGGATCGTCGACAGGGTGACCGGTGTGCGCCACCACGGGATCGTCGGGAACAACTTCTCGTCCTACGTCCGCGACTTCGACTTCAGCGTGCGGCTGCCGGCCGCGAACAAGGGTGCGGAGGAGTTCACGGTTCCCGAGGACTTCGGCGATCTGCACGGCGCCCTGTTCCAGAGCTTCCTCGACTCCGACGCGTATCGGGAGCGCTTCTCGGCGCCGCCCGTCATCTGCATCAGCGTGTCGACGAGCAGGACCTACCACCGGACCCCGAACCACCACCCGATCCTCGGCGTGGAGTACCGACAGGACGAGCGGTCCCTGACCGACGAGTACTTCGGCCGGATGGGGATGCAGGTCCGGTACTTCCTGGCACCCGGCTCCGTCGCGCCGCTCGCGTACTACTTCCGCGGCGACCTGCTCAACGACCATTCGAACCTCCAGCTGATCGGCACGATCAGCACGATGGAGACGTTCCAGAAGATCTACCGCCCGGAGATCTACAACACGAACTCCGCGGCGGCGGACCTGTTCCGGCCGAGCCTCCAGCAGCAGGACTACTCGCGGACGCAGGTCGACTACGACCGCGCCGAACGCGATCGCCTCGCCGTCGAGCAGGGCGCCTACACGGCGGAGCGCTTCATCGAGCCGCACCGGGAGCTGCTGGACGCCTGGGCGGCGGAGCACCGGACCCCAGCCCGCTGATCAGAGAAGGATCGCCACCCGTGAACACTCTCCTGCCCACCTCCATCGCCGGCAGCCTGCCCAAGCCCTCCTGGCTCGCCGAGCCGGAGACGCTGTGGTCCCCCTGGAAGCTCGAGGGCGACGAGCTGGTCGAGGGCAAGCAGGACGCCCTGCGCATCGCCGCCCACGAGCAGCACCGACGCGGCATCGACATCATCAGCGACGGCGAGCAGACCCGGCAGCACTTCGTCACGACCTTCATCGAGCACCTCGCCGGAGTGGACCACGTGAACCGCGAGACGGTGCGGATCCGGGACCGGTACGACGCGAGCGTGCCGACCGTCGTCGGCGCCGTGAGCCGCGAACGGCCCGTGTTCGTCGACGACGCGGCGTTCCTCCGCCGGCACACGTCCCGGCCGATCAAGTGGGCCCTCCCCGGACCGATGACCATGATCGACACCCTCGCCGACCGCTACTACGGGAGCCGGGAGAAGCTGGCCTGGGAGTTCGCGACGATTCTGAACGAGGAGGCGAGGGAGCTCGAGGCCGCCGGGGTCGACATCATCCAGTTCGACGAGCCGGCGTTCACCGTCTTCCACGACGACGTGCGGGACTGGGGCGTCGCCGTCCTGGAGAGAGCGGCCGAGGGGCTGCGCGCCCGGACGGCCGTGCACATCTGCTACGGCTACGGGATCAAGGCGAACAACGACTGGAAGCAGACCCTCGGGCCGGAATGGCGCCAGTACGAGACGTCGTTCCCTCTCCTGCAGCGCTCCACCCTCGACATCGTGTCCCTCGAGTGCCACCACTCCCACGTCCCGATGGAGCTCCTCGAACTCCTCCGCGGCAAGAAGGTCATGCTCGGCGCGATCGACGTGGCGACCGAGACCGTCGAGACCCCGGAGGAGGTCGCCGACACCCTCCGCAGCGCACTCCGCTTCGTCGACGCGGCGGACCTCCTGCCGAGCTCGAACTGCGGCATGGCTCCCTTGCCTCGCGGGGTCGCCCACGGGAAGCTGAGCGCGCTGACCGCCGGCGCTGAGATCCTCCGCGCGGAACTCACCGCCTCGGCGTCCTGACCCGGGCGGGACCATCCGGCCGGCCGATCAGTCGATCGCGCGCGCCTCGGCCCGGCCGCCGAGCACGCGGACGCCGGTGGCCGGCTCGATCGGCCCGCCCAGCACTCCGGCGGTCGTCACGGCCTCCAGCACCGGTCCGTCCACGGCCACCGCGATCGGCCCGCCCGCGTGCGGTGCGGTCCACGGCTCCGAGCCGGCCCGCTCGAGCACGAGCTCGGAGCCGCTCCACACGAGCGCGGACGACGGGGCGATCTCGAGGCGGTCGCCCGGGGCCTCCGGCGTCCAGTCCAGGCGCACGGGGCCGTCCAGCGGACCCTCCGCCTCGACGGACCGGCCGCCCGCCCACGCCGGGTGCGGCAGCAGCACGAGGCGCTCGTCGCGGATCGCGAGCAGGTGCGGGAGGCTCAGCGCGCTGCTCCAGCCGGCCTCGGCGTCGGCGACACCGCGCATCCAGAACATCAGGCACGGCCGCCCGTCCTCGTCGCGGAAGAACGAGGGCGCGTAGTAGGAGTCGCCGAAGCTGAGCCGCCCCCAGTCGTGCGCCTCGAAGCGTCCGTCGGCGTAGTCGCCGATGCCGTAGGCCGCGTAGTGGAGGACGTCGTCGTCCCAGACGGAGCTGATCAGCACGTGCCGGCCGTCGACCTCGACCACCTGCGGGCACTCCCAGAGCGCGCCCGTCCACACGGGCTCGCGCTCGGCGGAGGAGCGGCGCGCGGCGACTCCGTCGTGCTGCCACGAGTCGAGGTCGCTCGACGTGTAGGTGATCGCCAGCGCCTCGCCCGCCGCGGTGCCCGCGCCGACGAACATGCGCCAGCCCTCGCCCTCGCGGAGCACGAAGGGGTCGCGGAACACGACCACGTCCGGGTCGGCGGGCGGCTCGACCAGCACGTCGCCCTTCACCCACTCGTTCCAGCTCTCGTCGACCGGCCGGGCGACGCGGACCCGACCGAGCGCGTAGTCCGCCTCGACGGTCGAGGTGTAGAGGATCCGCGCGCCGTCCTCGGCCACGACGAGGCTGCCCGTCCAGATGCCGCCGTCTCCGTCGCCGGGGGCGAGGGCGACGGGGCGGTGCTCCCAGTGCAGGAGGTCGGTCGCGACCGCGTGGCCCCAGTGGCAGTTCGGAGCCCAGACCGTGCTGTCCGGGACGTACTGGTGGAAGAGGTGGTAGCGGCCGTCGTGGAAGGTCAGGCCGTGCGGATCGTTGATCCAGCCGGACTCGGCGGTGAAGTGGATCCGCGGGCGGAGGGCGTCGGCGCGCTCGAGGCCGACGGAGGAGGTGCTGGTCATGATCGTGACAATACGTTTTGGCAAAACGTATTGTCAATCGTGCGCATCCGTTGCATGCTGTCGTCGTTCGGTCGCCTCGACGGCGGCCGCTCCCCCTCCCGCAGTGCTTTCGATTGGAGCCGAAGTGATGTCGCTTCGCAGACCTTCCCCCCGACCCGCCCGCCGCCTCCTCGTGATCGGCGCCGTCGCCCTGACCGCCACCACCGTCCTCGCCGGCTGCGGCGCCGGCGGCGGCACCGGCGCGTCCGGCGACGCCGACACCGTGACCGTCCTCGTCGAGGCCGGCGGCCACGGCGAGCTCCAGCCCATCGCCGACAAGTACACCGAGGAGACCGGCACCTCGATCGAGTTCGTCGAGCTCCCCTACGACGGTCTCTACAACCGCCTCAACAGCGAGTTCTCCTCGGGCAGCGTCTCGTTCGACGTCGCCGCGCTCGACGCGATCTGGCTGCCCGCGTTCGCCGGCGCCGTCACTCCGCTCGACGATCTCTACACCGACGAGGTCACGTCCGACCTGTTCCCCTCGCTCGTCTCCGAGGCGACCGTCGACGGCAGCAAGGTCGGCATGCCGGCCTGGACCAACTCCGAGATCCTCTACTACCGCAAGGACCTCTTCGAGGACGAGGCGCAGAAGACGGCCTTCAAGGCCGAGTACGGCTACGACCTCGTGCCGCCCACCACCTGGGAGCAGTACACCGACGCCGCCGAGTTCTTCACCCAGGACACCGACGGCGACGGCACGCCCGACCTCTACGGCACCGACGTCAAGGGCGCGGTCGAGACGGAGTGGCTCGCCACCCTGTCGCAGACCGGCGAGACCACCATGGTCACCGACACCGACGGCGCCGTCTCGCTCGGCGACGAGAACAGCAAGGAGGCGCTCGACTTCTACACGAGTCTCCTCCCCTACGCCCCGCCCGGAGCCGCGCAGCTCGACTGGGCCGGCGCGCAGAACCTCTTCAACCAGGGCAAGACCGCGATGATGCGCTTCTGGGCGCACGCCTACCGCCAGATCCCGGCCGACGCGGCCGTCGCCGGCAACGTGGGCGTCGCTCCGATGATCGGCGGCGAGGCCGGCCCCGCGGGCGTCCCCGGCGCCTGGTACCTCTCGGTCGCGAAGGCGAGCGAGAAGCAGGAGAAGGCGCTCGAGTTCGTGCAGTACGCCTTCGACAACAACGAGCTCAGCGCCGACACGAGCCTGGGCCTCGCCTCGCGCATCTCGGTGCTCGAGAAGTACTCCACCGTCGAGGGCTACGAGAACTACGGCCCCCTGCTCGAGACGCTCGAGTCGCCCGCCACGCTGCCCCGCCCCGCGGTCGCCGAGTGGCAGCAGATCGTCGACACCGTGCTCGTGCCGATGCTGCAGAAGGCCGTCGAGCCCGGAGCCGACAACCAGGCCCTGCTCGAGGACGCGAAGCAGCAGGTCGAGTCGCTGGTGGCCGAGTGACCTCCGCCACCGAGGTGAGCACCGCGCTCGGCGCCCGGTCGGGGACCTCCCCGGCCGGGCGCCGGCCCCCGCGCCGCGCCCTCACCGACCGCCGCTTCGCCGCCCTGCTGATGGTGCCGGCGGCCCTGTTCCTCGCCGCCTTCGTCGGCTGGCCGCTGCTGCAGTTCGTCGGCGACTCCTTCTTCGAGATCGACCCGATCGCCGGCAGCCGCGAGTTCGTGGGCCTGGGCAACTACCTCACCGCCTTCGGCTCGCCCGACTTCCTCAACGCCTCGTGGCGCACCCTCGTCTACACGATCGTGGTCGTGACGCTCGAGTTCGTGCTGGGCCTCGGAGTCGCGCTGCTGTTCACGGCGCTGGGCGACGCCTCGCGGGTCTTCCGCACGATCTTCCTGTACCCGCTGATGATCGCTCCGATCGTCGCCGGACTGCTCTGGCGCTTCCTCCTGATCGACAACTTCGGCATCGTCAACGAGGTCCTGAGCCGCGTCGGGATCCTGTCCTCGCCCGGTCAGATCGCCTGGCTGAGCGACCCGTCGATCGCGCTGTTCTCGGTCGCGATCCCGGACATCTGGCTGACCACCTCGTTCGTCACGCTGGTGCTGTTCGCGGGTCTCCAGAACATCCCCGGCGACGTGATCGAGGCCGCGCGCCTGGACGGCGCCCGCTACCCGGCGATCCTGTTCCGCATCGTCATCCCGCTGCTGCGGCCGGTGATCGCGGTCGCGCTGATCCTGCGCGGGATCGACGCCGCCCGGGCGTTCGACGTCATCCTCATCCAGACCAACGGCGGACCGCAGCAGAGCACCGAGACGATGTCGCTGCTGATCTACCGCACCATGATCCGGTTCGGCGATCCGGGACTCGCGAGCGCGATGGGCACGGTGTACCTCGTCGTCATGCTGACCGTCGCCCTCGTCGCGATCCTCACGATCTGGCGACCCGGAGGAGAGAGCACCTCGTGAACGGACTCGAAGCCACCCGCGTCGGCCCCCGCGCGATCATCTGGATCGCGCTCGCCCTCGCCGTCGTCCTCTACGGATTCCCGTTCGTCTACATGCTGCTGACGTCGCTCAAGACGCCGCTCGAGACGATCGCGGTCCCCCCGCGGATCCTGCCCACGCAGTGGACGCTCGACAACTACGTGGCGGCGCTCAGCCGCGACGGAGTCGTCGCCTCCTTCATCAACAGCATCGTGACCGCGGTCCTCAGCACCGCCGTCTCGCTCGTGCTGGCGATCCCCGCGGCCTACGCGGTGACCCGCTTCCGCACGCGGCTCGGGCGCATCTTCATCGTCGGCGCGCTCGTGATGCGGATGGTGCCGCCGATCGTCGTCGGCGCCCCGATGATCTCGATCTTCCGCACGCTCGGCATCGCCGACACCTCGCTCGCCCTGGCGATCGCCCACACCACGATCTCGCTCCCGCTCTCGATCTGGCTCATGTCGAGCTTCTTCGAGGCGGTCCCCGGCGAGCTCGAGGAGGCGGCGAAGATCGACGGAGCGTCGCGGCTCGGCGCCCTGTGGCGCGTCGTGATCCCGGTGACGGCGGGCGGAGTCGCGGTCACGGCGATCTTCGCGTTCCTCGCCTCGTGGAACGAGTTCCTCTTCGCGCTGCTGCTCACCGCGGTGCGCGCGCAGACGACTCCGATCGTCATCGCGAACTTCCAGACGCAGTTCGGACTCGACTGGGGCGCGATGACCGCGCTGGCCGTCCTCTACTCCCTCCCCGTGATCCTGCTCACGCTCGTGCTGCAGCGGCACATCGTGGCCGGGCTCACGCTGGGCGCGGTCAAGGGATGAGCGCGGCGATAGTCTCGACGTTCGAGCGATGAGGGATGTGGGAGACGTGACCCCTAAGGCAGTCGGCATCCGCGACGTCGCTCGCGAGGCGGGCGTCTCCGTGACCACCGTCTCCCACATCCTCAACGACGTGGAGTCGGCGCGCGCGAGCGACGAGACGCGCGAGCGGGTCCGCGCCACCGCGGCCCGTCTGGGCTACGGCGCCAACCGCATCGCGCGCAGCCTCCGCCGGCAGCGGACCGAGATGATCGGCCTGATCAGCGAGGAGATCGCGACCACTCCGCACGCCGGTCGCATCATCCTCGGCGCCCAGGAGGCCGCTCAGGCGCACGGGCTCACGCTCGTCGTGATCAACACGATGCGCGACTCCGGCGACCTCGGCGCCCCCATCCGGACCCTGATGGACAACCAGGTCGACGGCATCCTCTTCGCCACGATGTTCCACCGCGAGGTCTCGCTGCCGGAGTCGCTGCACGCGGTCCCGTCGGTGCTGATCGATGCGCGCGACACCGAGGGCCGGATCCCGTCGGCCGTCCCCGACGAGCTCGGCGGCGCGCGCGCGGCGGTCACCGAGCTCGTGCGCGCCGGGCACCGCCGGATCGGGTTCCTCACGAACCGCGACGACGTTCCCGCGACCCGGCTCCGCCTCCAGGCGTACCGCGAGGTGCTCGCCGAGGCGGGCATCGAGGTCGACGAGTCGCTGATCGTCGAGGAGGTCTCGGAGAGCCCGGGCGGCTACCGCGCCGGGAGCCTGCTCCTCGCCCGCCCCGACCGGCCCACCGCCCTCTTCTGCTACAACGACCGCATGGCGATGGGCGCGTACCGCGCGGCCGCCGAGCTGCACCTCGAGATCCCGCGCGACCTCTCCGTCGTCGGGTTCGACAACCAGGAGATCATCGCCGAGGGGCTCCACCCTCCGCTCACCACCGTCGCCCTGCCGCACTACGAGATGGGCGCCTGGGCGGTCGACACGCTCGTCCGGCTCATCGGCGGATCGGGCGAGGAGCTCCTCCTCGCCTCCCACCCGGTGCTGCTGCCCTGCCCGCTGGTGCCTCGCGACTCCGTGCAGGCACCCGCTCTCTGATCCGTCGCTCCTCCGCCCCGTCCGGGCGCGTCCTCCTTCGCGCCCTCATCCCTCGAAAGGCGTCATGTCCTCCTCCCTCTCCGCGCCCGTCCTCGTTCTGGGGGACGTCCTGATCGACGAGATGCGGGATCCCGCCGGCTCGATCGACGTCCCGGGCGGCTCCGCCCTCAACGTCGCGGTCGGCCTCGCCGTCCTCGGCACGCCGTCCCTGCTCGCGGGGATGGTCGGCGACGACGACGCCGGGCAGCTCCTGCGCGAGCACCTGCGTGCGCACGGCGTGCCCTTCCTCGCCACGCCGGCTCCGCGGGGCACGGGCCGGGCGGTGTCGGACCGGACCGACGGCGAGCCCCGGTACTCCTTCTCCGAGGCGTCGCGCTCGCGCACCCTCCTGCCGACCGACGAGCTGCGCGCCGCGGCCGCCCGCGCCGAGCGGATCGTCGTCAGCGGCTTCCCGTTCGACGACGCTGCCGAGGTGGCGACCCTCGAGGCCCTGGTGCCCGCGGGCACCCGGCTGGCGATCGACGCCAACCCGCGGCCCGGCCTGCTGCGCGACCGCGGCGCCTTCGCCGCGGGCCTCCTCGCGCTGTCAGCCCGCGCCGACCTGGTGAAGGTGGGAGCGGAGGACGCCGAGCTGGTCTTCGGCACGGGCCTGGCGGAGGCGACGGAGCGGATCCTCGCGGCCGGCGCCTCCGCGGTGCTCGAGACCGCGGGCCCGCTCGGTGCCGTGCTCGTGCGGCGGACGGGGCGCGTCTCGGTGCCGATCGCCGGCGCGCCGGGCCCGGTCGTGGACACGATGGGCGCGGGCGACGCGACGTTCTCGGCGGTCGTCGCCGGGCTGGACGAGCCGGATGCGGACCCCGCCGCGGTGCTGACGCGGGCGATGGCGGTCGCCGCGGCGACCATCCGCTCGGCCGGCGGGCTGCTGCGGCTGCCGGTCTGACGAGGCCACGGAGGGAGGTTCGACGTCCCTTCGCAACCGGATCCCCTGCAGCCTCCCGAGACCAGGATCGAGCTCCGCCTCCCGCGCAGCCCCGGGTGAGCGTCCCCTCGCGCGGAAAGAACGGCGTCCGAGGACGTTGTCCACAGCCCTGCGCGGAAGGCGAGGCTACAGTCCTAGGCTCTCTCCTCATGACAGGGAAGCCGACGGCGCGCCTCTACGTCGACGGGTTCAACCTCTACCGTCGCGCCCTCGACGACAAGCCGCATCTGAAGTGGCTCGATCTGCGGGCGCTCGGCCAGGCGATCATGCCCGACCACGAGGTCACTTTCGTCCGCTACTTCACGGCGAACGTGCGCCCCGGAATGTCGGTCGACGTCCAGGCACCCGTCCGGCAGCAGACGTACCTCCGCGCACTCGGCACCGACTCGGCGGTGTCGATCCATCACGGGAGGTTCCGCAACGACAACCGATGGATGGACTCCGTCCCCCTCACGGTCGATCCGCTGACGGGGCGGTACGTGAAGGTCAAGGTGCGCAAGGTGGAGGAGAAGGGCTCGGACGTGCATCTGGCTGCTCGGATGATCTCCGATGCCCATCGATCACTGGCCGACATCTACGTGCTCCTCTCGAACGACTCCGACCAGGTGCCTCCACTCGAGATCCTGCGCGAGTCGGGTCACGAGTTCGGCATCATCTTCCCGATGGCGTCGGCGCGGAGCTCGAAGGAACTGGTCAGGACCGCGCCGGCCTTCATCGGGCACATCACGGACGCCGTACTGGCGGCGTCGCAGTTCCCCGCGCAGCTCGTCGACAGCCGAGGCCGAGCCTTCCACCGTCCGGCGGCGTGGACCTGAGGAGGACGCGTGAATGCCGAAGGCCCCGCCGAAGCGGGGCCTTCTAACCGGTAACCGAAGTATCCGGGGGTGTTCATCCATGGTAGACCCCGGTTCGCCGAACAACGTCTCCGCGCCGCGAACGGGACCGATTCGCGCTCGCTCCCTGCTGATCCCCTCGAGCGGCCAGCTGCCGAACGGGGGGCGGGCAGTTCCGTTCCCGCCCTGGAACGCGCCAAGACCCGCGGGTACGCTGGAACGGCGAGGCGTGGACCCGGCGCTCTCCGCACCCCTCCCACTTCCCGATCCGCTCGCGGTCGGCAAGGCGACTCTCCCGAAGGGACCTCACCATGTCCGATCCTGACCGGATCCCCTCTGCGCTCTCGCGGCGCTCGCTCGTCAGCGGCACCGTCCTGGGCCTCGGCGCGGCGCTGACCTTCGCCACGCCCGCCTCCGCGGCGCCGAACTACAGCAAGGTGCCCAAGCTCCCCGGTGAGATCGGACGCGCCGACACCGTCACGTCGCGCTTCGGGAAGAAGAAGTACGAGGTCATCGACGTCGTGATCTCGGGTGACCGCACGCGCCTCTTCGTCCCGCACGCGACGGCGCCCAGCCTGACCCGCGGCTCGGCGTTCCTCTGGTACTACCACGCGAACGGGAGCAGCTACGCGGCTCTGTCGGGCGCGTTCCAGTACACCGCCGACCAGGCCGTGGACCAGGGCATGGTCTGCATCTGCCCGAACTACGGCGGCAGCGTCTGGACCAGCGAGACGGCCCTGCAGGCGCAGCGGAACGCGACCGCCTACGTCCAGAAGCTCTGGAAGGTGTCCGTCTCGTTCCTCCGCTCGAACTCCGGCGGCGGTGCGCTGCTCTGCTACGCGTACGGCAAGCGGATGGTCCCCAACATCCGCGGCGCGTACCACGCCAGCGGTGTGTACGACATGGAGGACGTCCTCCTCCGCAGGCCCGAGAGCGTGCTGCCGGCCTACGGCAACGACCCGGCCAAGGTGAAGGCGACCAACCCGATCTACCTGCCGCAGTCGGTCTGGGCGAAGA
This sequence comes from Rathayibacter sp. Leaf296, assembly GCF_001423045.1. Taxonomy (NCBI): domain Bacteria; kingdom Bacillati; phylum Actinomycetota; class Actinomycetes; order Micrococcales; family Microbacteriaceae; genus Rathayibacter; species Rathayibacter sp. Leaf296. Next base: position 387,619 of record NZ_LMNR01000003.1, on the reverse strand, counting down.
CGCGCCTGCGCATCAGCGGCTCGCCCGAGGACCAGGTCGTCCCCTACGAGAAGCACTCGGCCCGCCTCTACCGCCGCGCACTGCCGGTCGCCAAGGAGGTGTCGCTCCTGTCGCACTCGGGCGAGGGCGGGCAGTACGGCCACGTGGTGCCGTCGCAGACCAATAAGGACATGCTCGTCACGTTCCAGCGCTGGATGACCGAGGGCCCGGCCTGACGCTGAGCGGAGTCCGGGCGCCGGACTCCGCGATCGCAACGAAGGAAGGATGCTCTCGAGCGGGCGGCGGGGACGCGTGTCCACGCCACCGCTCGATCGTCCTTCCTTCGTTGTGAACCTCAGCCCTCCGCGATCGGCTCCACTCAGGGCGCACTCGCTACTCTCGTGATCCGACGACGAGGAGAGGCATCGGATGCTGGAGACGATCCTCGAGGCGGTGTCGCTGACCGCGGCTCCGCTCGGCCTCCTGTTCCTCCTCGCGGCGTTCGTCGCGGCGCTGATCGACGGGCGCTGGCTGCCGACGACCGCGTACCTCGAGGACGGGCCCCCGCGCTCTCTGCACTGGGTGACGCGCGCCGGCGAGGTGCGCTCGCATCCGCTGACCCCGGGCGACCACCTCGCGCCCGTCGGATCCGACCAGCGGGAGGTGCACTACCGCGAGGAGGACCCCGAGCGGATCCGGCTGCACCGCTGGAGCGACGCCGTGCGGGCGCTGCGGTTGACGGGCCTGATCCTCTTCGGGGCCGGTGTCGTGCTCGGGATCCTCTCGACGCTCCTGTCCCTCGTCGCCTCGTGACCTCTCGACGCACTCCCGCCCGGGCGGCCGGCGTGCTGTGGCTGCTCGGCGCCGTCGTCTACGTCGGCGGCGAGGCGATCGCGGCGGCCGCGTTCCCCGGCTACAGCTACGCCGCGAACTACATCAGCGACCTCGGAGTCCCCGACGTCGAGATCTACCAGGGACGCGCGATCGACTCGCCGCTGAGCGCCGTGATGAACTCGGCCTTCGCGCTGCAGGGCCTGCTCTACCTCGCCGCGGCGATCCTCACCGCGCGCGCCGTGCCCGGCGGGCGGTGGCGCGCGCTCCTCGCTCCCGCGGCCGCCTTCGCCGTCGGCAGCGCGCTGATCGGAGTCGTGCACGGGAGCCGGGCGAGCGCCGAGAGCGGGATCGGCTGGGTGCACGTGCTCGGGGCGGCCCTCGCGATCATCGGAGGGAACGCCGCGTCGATCGCCGCCGGCCCGACCGCCCGCCGCCACGCGCTGCCCCGGGCCTACGCGATCGCGAGCAGCGCGCTCGGCGCCGTCGGGCTCGCGGCCCTGATCCTGCTCCGGATCGACTCGGGGACGACCGGCTTCGACCTGCTGCCCGACGGGGCCTGGGAGCGCCTCGCGGTGTACTCGATCACGGCGTGGCAGGTGCTGACGGGGGTCGCGCTGCTCCGGAGGCGCCCCCCGGGGACGGACGACGACGGACGGCGCGCGCGCACCGGATGACGCTCCCGCCTCTCGCCCGGACCCGGCTCGGGCGGCTGGGCGAGTCGACGCGGAACGGGCGATCGACCTGACGCAGAGCCCCGTTCGCGGCCACTCACGGTGCGCGCACCTCGCGAGTGGACGCGGAACGGGCGCTGAACCCGCCGCAGGGCCCGATCCGCGCCCCATCGTGGCGGGTCGAAGGACGCCGCCGACCTCCTGCCGATTCGTTCTTGACGGCGGCGGGACGCGTGTGTACGGTCCAGTTATACGAATAACGAGGACCACGAGGAGGTGGACATGGCTCGACGCACCGCGACGATGCGGCAGGTGGCGGAACGTGCCGGCGTCTCGCAGGCGACCGTGTCCCTCGTGCTCAACAACGCTCCGAGCAACCGCGTGACCGAGGCCACCCGCGTCCGCGTGATGGAGGCGGTCGCCGCCCTCGACTACCGCACGAACGCGTTCGCGAAGTCCCTCCGCAGCGGGCAGTCCGGCATCGTCGGGTTCGTCTCGGACGAGGTCGCCAGCTCGCCGTTCGCCGGTCGCCTGCTCAAGGGCGCGCAGATGCAGGCCTGGGAGAGCGGGCACATCATCCTCAGCGTCGACACCTTCGGCGAGCAGGCCCTCGAGGCGTCGGCGATCGACATGATGCTGTCGTACCGGGTGCTCGGCGTCATCTACGCCTCGATGTACCACCAGGTCCTCGAGGTCCCGGAGGCGCTCGCCGGCGTCCCCACGGTCGTCGCGAACGCCCAGTCGCTGGGCGGCCGCTTCTCGAGCGTCTTCCCGGACGAGGTGGACGGCGGCTACGTCGCCACCCGCCAGCTGATCGAGGCGGGCCACGAGCGGATCGGCTACATCGACATCCAGCCGCCCGAGAGCACGCTCCCCGCCGGCATCGGCCGGCGCGAGGGCTACCGCCGCGCGCTCGAAAACGCCGGCCTCGCCGCCGACCCCCGGCTCGTCCGGTACGGATCGGGCGTCGTCGAGGACGGGCTCGCGCTCACCGCTGAGCTGCTCGACGAGCACGACGCCCCCACCGCGATCTTCTGCGGCAACGACCGCACGGCCTGGGGCGCCTACCGCACCCTCGAGGCCCGCGGACTGCGGGTCCCCCACGACGTCTCGATCGTCGGCTTCGACGACCAGGACACGGTCGCCCCCTACCTCGACCCCGGCCTGACGACCATGGCGCTGCCCTACGAGCGCATGGCCAGAGAGGCCGTCTCCCTCCTCCTCGCGGAGAACCGCGAGGAGCCCCGACCCCATCCCCTCGAATGCTCACCGGTCCTCCGCGGATCGGTGGCGAGTGCAAAGGTGCGCGCATGACGGCAACGCAGTCCCACGCCCGGGTCGCCCGACCCCGGCGCCTCCTGAGTCCGAGGCAGCGCCTCGGCTCGCATCTCCGTCGAGCCCTGCGATCCTGGCAGTTATACGTACTACTGACTCCCGCCGTCGTCTTCGTCCTGCTCTTCAAGTACTGGCCGATGTACGGCGCGCAGATCGCCTTCCGCGACTACAACCCGTCGCTGGGCTTCTCGGGGAGCCCGTGGGTGGGCCTGGACAACTTCACGCGTTTCGTGACGTCGTTCCAGTTCGGGCGGCTCATCGAGAACACGCTCACGGTCAACGCGCTCGGCCTGCTGATCGCGTTCCCGGTGCCGATCGTGCTGGCGCTGATCGTGAACCAGCTGCAGAGCGAGCGGTTCAAGAAGTTCACCCAGACCGTCCTCTACTCGCCGTCGTTCATCTCGGTCGTGGTCGTGGTCGGCATGATCCACCTGCTCTTCTCGCCCCGCTCCGGCATCGTGAACAGCGCGATCGTGGCGCTCGGCGGCGAACCGGTGTTCTTCATGGGGTCGCCGGAGTGGTTCCGGCCCCTCTACATCGGCTCCGACATCTGGCAGAACGCCGGCTTCTCGATGATCGTCTACCTCGCCGCGCTGACGGCGATCGACCCGGCGCTCCACGAGGCCGCGCGCGTCGACGGTGCCAGCAAATGGCAGCGGATCCGGCACATCGACATCCCCGGCATCATGCCGGTGATCACGATCCTGTTCATCCTCGCCATCGGCAACCTCTTCAACCTCGGCTTCGAGAAGGTGCTGCTCATGCAGACCGACCTCAACCTGCCGACCTCCGAGGTCATCCAGACCTACGTCTACAAAGCGGGCCTGCAGCAAGCGCAGTTCAGCTACTCGGCCGCGATCGGCCTGTTCAACTCCCTGATCAACCTCGTCCTGCTGGCGACCTTCAACTGGGTCGCACGCCGGGCGGGCCAATCGAGCCTTTGGTGATGACGCCATGACCCAGACCATCCACACCGAGCCCGCCCGCCCCCGGACGGCACCGTCGGCCCGCAGACAGCCCGCCCCTCCGACCCGCGGACGCTTCGCGGACCCCGTCTTCAACACCGTCGCGATCACCGTGCTGCTCCTCGCGGTCGTCGCGATCATCTACCCGATGTACTTCATCGTCATCGCGTCGTTCAGCGAGCCGTCCCAGATCCTCAACGGGAACGTCTGGCTCTGGCCCGAGGGCTTCACGCTCGAGGGCTACGCCCGGATCTTCTCGGACGGGGCGATCTGGCAGGGCTTCGGCAACTCGGTCCTCTACACGGTCGTCGGCACCGCGATCAGCGTCGCGACCATCCTCTGCGCCGCCTACGCGCTGTCGCGGAAGGACCTCTACGGGAGGACCTTCTTCCTCCTGCTGTTCATCATCACGATGTTCATCGACGGAGGCCTGATCGCCCGCTACCTCGTGGTGCGCGACCTGGGACTGCTCGACAGCATCTGGGCGGTGGTCCTGCCGGGAGCGGTCGGCGTCTGGAACCTGATCATCGCCCGCTCCTTCTTCGAGAACAACGTTCCCGGGGAGCTGCGGGACGCGGCGCAGATGGACGGCGCGAGCGACTTCCGCTTCTTCTTCAGCATCGTCCTGCCGCTGTCGAAGCCCCTGATCTTCCTGATGATCATGATCCACCTCGTGGCCAACTGGAACGCCTTCTTCGACGCCCTCATCTACCTCGACGACGAGAGCAAGTACCCGCTCCAGCTGGTGCTGCGCAACGTCCTCATCCAGTCCGAGGTCACGTCCGCCGGCGGCTCGGGGGCGATGGACTCCTACGCCGCGGCGCAGCGCCTGGGCGAGCTGATCAAGTACGGAATGATCGTCGTCTCGACGATCCCCCTCCTGATCGTGCTGCCGTTTATGCAGAAGCACTTCACCAAGGGCGCCCTCCTCGGCGCCGTGAAGAGCTGACCCCTCCCTCCGCACCACCCGCGGCTCCGCCGTTCCCTCCTGCTGCCTCGCAGCACCCTCCCGCGACCCCGTCGCACCCTCACACGAGAGAGATCACACCGATGAGACACCGCAGTTTCCTCACCCTCACCGCCCTCGGCCTGTCCGGGAGCCTCCTGCTCGCCGGCTGCACGGGCGGCGGCGCCTCCGACCCGGTCGAGGACCGCTCCGCCGAGGTCGGCTTCCGCGAGACCGGCCTGCCGATCGTCGACGAGAAGCTGTCGCTGACCTTCGGCGGCACGAAGTCGGCGCTCGCCCCCGAGTACTCGACCATGCAGCTCGTGGAGCAGTGGGAGGCGGACACGAATATCGCCATCGAGTGGAAGAACCTGCCCGAGCAGGTCTACGCCGAGAAGAAGAACCTCCTCCTCGCCAGCGACGACGTGCCGAACGTGCTCTTCAACTCCGGGCTCACCGACGCCGAGATCGTGCAGTACGGCGAGAACGGCACCCTCCTGCCGCTCGAGGACCTGATCGAGGAGCACGCGCCCACCCTCTCGGGGATCCTCGACGAGCGGCCGGACATCCGCGCCGCCCTGACCGCCTCCGACGGGCACATCTACACGCTGCCCTCGGTCGAGGAGCTCGGGATCCTGCAGTACCCGAACTTCCTCTTCATCAACACGGCCTGGCTCCAGAAGCTCGGCATCCCGATGCCGACCACGATCGAGGAGTACCGCGCCGCCCTCGAGGCGTTCGCGACCCAGGACCCGAACGGGAACGGCGAGGCCGACGAGCTGCCGCTGTCGTTCCGCACCGACTCCTTCTGCGCGAACCCGCACGACCTGATCGCCGCGCTCGGCGGCCAGCCCGAGAACAACGACCACCGCATCGTCGTCGACGGCGAGGTGCAGTTCACCGCCGACACCGACGGCTACAAGCAGGGCGTCGAGGCCCTGGCCGACTGGTACGCCGACGGCCTCATCGACCCGGAGTCGTTCTCGCAGGACGACGTCGCGTACCTCTCGAAGGGCAAGGCCGACACCGAGATCCTCGGCTCGTTCTTCTGGTGGGAGGCGAAGGAGATGATCGGCGAGGACCGCCTCGGCGACTACGCCGTGCTCGGTGTGCTCGAGGGCGTCGACGGGGTGAAGCGCGCCAGCGTCACCAGCAACCAGGAGATCAACCGCGGAGCGATGGCGATCACCCGCTCCAACGAGTACCCCGCCGCCACCATGCGCTGGGCGGACCGCCTCTTCGACCCCGAGATGAGCGCCCAGACCAGCTGGGGCCCGATCGGAACGACGCTCGAG
>NZ_LMNR01000003.1:363403-381541 GCF_001423045.1 Rathayibacter sp. Leaf296 | reverse complement strand
GCCAGAAGGTCGCCCCGGGCGGCCCGAAGATCACCACGGAGGAGGACTTCGCGACGGTCGTGGCTCCCGAGCCGCGCGCGAAGGAGCGCCAGGACCTCGTGAACGAGTACTACCTCCCGTTCAAGGCGAACGACGCCTACCCGCCGGTGCTGCTCTCGAACGACGAGCTCGACCGCGTCTCGTTCGCGCTCACCGACATCAACACGCTGGTGAAGGAGAAGTTCGCGGCCTGGATCGTCAACGGCACCGTCGAGGACGAGTGGGACTCCTACGTGTCGCAGCTCGAGTCGATGGGCGTCGAGGACGTCACGGCCACGTACCAGCAGGCGTACGACCGCTTCCAGAGCGGCGGCGAGTAGTCCCGGAGGCGCGGGCGGACGTCCGTCCGCGCCTCCCCTCTCCCGTTCCCCCGACCGGCCGCACCGACCCCCTCGCATTCAGGAGCCCCTGTGACCCTCACCTCCACGACCGACGCCTGGCGTCCGTCCGCGCACTTCACCGCCCGTGACACCTGGCTGAACGACCCCAACGGGCTGCTCTTCCACGACGGCGTCTACCACCTGTTCTTCCAGAACAACCCGACCGGCAGCACCTGGGGCAACATCTCGTGGGGGCACGCGACGTCGACCGACCTCGTGTCGTGGGAGGAGCAGCCGGTCGCGATCCCCGTCCTCGACGGCGAGATGGCCTTCTCGGGCAGCGCGGTCGCCGACGTCCGCAACACCGCGGGCTTCGCGGGGCCGGGCGAGACCGCCCTCGTCGCGGTGTACACCGCCGCCCGCGCGCCGGGTGCCGACGGCACGGGAGCCTCGCAGGCGCAGGCGCTCGCCTTCAGCGTCGACGACGGGCGCACGTGGACGCGGTACGCCGGCAACCCGGTGCTCGACATCGGCTCGGCCGAGTTCCGCGACCCGAAGGTGTTCCGGTTCGGCGGCGACCACGGCCACTGGGTCATGGTGGCCGTCGAGGCGGTCGAGCGCCGCGTCGTCGTCTACACCTCGGACGACCTGAAGGAGTGGACCCGGCGCTCGCACTTCGGCCCCGCGCACGCCACGGCCGGCGTCTGGGAGTGCCCCGACCTGTTCCCTCTGCGGGTGCGCGGCACCGACGAGGTCCGCTGGCTGATGATCGTGAGCCTCAACCCGGGCGGGATCGCCGGCGGATCCGGCAGCCAGTACTTCGTCGGCGATTTCGACGGCGCGGAGTTCACGGCCGACCGGATCAGCGACTCCGCCGATCCCGCCGACTACGACTGGCTGGACTACGGCCGCGACTACTACGCCGCCGTCTCGTTCAACGACGCCCCGGACGACCGCCGCCTGACGATCGCGTGGGCCAGCAACTGGGACTACGCCGGCGACACTCCGACCACGCCCTGGCGCTCGTCGATGTCGCTCGTGCGCGAGCTCGAACTCGTCGAGGGGGCCGACGGCCGCCTCGCCCTGGCGCAGCGCCCGATCCTGCCCGCTTCCTCCGAGCTGCGCGTCTTCGACGTCGACGTCTCGTGCCGGCCCGGGGACCGCACGGAGCTCCGCCTCCTCACCGACACCACGGACGAGGCGGTGATCCTCACGGTCGACGCCGACGAGGGCGTCCTCACCTGCGACCGCACCCGGAGCGGTGCCGTGGACTTCGCGCCGTCGTTCCCCTCGGTCGACTGGGCCCCGTTGCCTCCTCGGGGCGGCGCGGACCGCGTGTCGATCCGGATCGTCGTCGATGCGACGGTGCTCGAGGTGTTCGTCGGCGGCGGGCTGAGCACGCTGACGCAGCTCGTGTTCCCGTCGGCGCCGTTCACGACGCTGCAGGTGCGCGCGGCGGAGTGAACCGCGGGGCGGTCCGTGTCGTCCGTCGGGGCGATGCGGCACGCCGGAGCGAGCGGGCGCGGAACGGGCGCTGAGCTCTCCCCGGTCCCCGGTTCGCGCCCGGTCGCGGCGGCTACGGCGTCACGAGTGGGCGCGGAACGGGCGGTCGGTGCGACTCAGGGCCCGCTCCGCGTCCACTCGCGCCGCGTCAGGCGTCCGAGTTGCCCGCCCAGCGGACGGTGCCCTGCGCCTCCTCCTTCGTGATGCGCGACACCGTGCCGCAGTGGGCGCACTCCAGGAGGTACCGCGACGACACCGTGACCAGCGGCACGAAGAAGAGCGACAGCCGCGTCCGGCTCCGGATCACGCGCTGCTCGTCGCGCACTCCGCAGACGCGGCAGACGAAGACGAGCACGCGCAGGACGTCCTCGACCGAGCGGGTTCCGAAGATCAGCAGCATCCGGCGACTCTACGGATGCACGGTCCGGCGGCCGAGGGGCTTGCGCGCCCTCCCGGGGGCGGTCGCCGCGTACTGCTGCGCGAAGAGGACCGTGACGAGCGCGAGTTCGAGCAGGTCGCCTCCGTAGTACAGGATCTGCGCGGCCTGCCGCTCGACGCCGCTCGCCCCCTCGGCGTAGAGGGTCGTGCCGAGCAGCGCGTGCGCGGCGATGCTGCCGAGGACGACGCCCACGCGAAGGCCGAACGGCGCGCGGTGCGGCGCGGGGTCGACTCCGATCAGGGCGCCCGTCAGCAGGCAGCCCGAGGCGAGGAAGTGCACGCCCAGCAGAGCGTGCAGCAGCAGATCCGCATGCGCGGCCCCGAGCAGGCCCGTCGCGTGCACGAGCCAGAGCGAGCCGGTCGAGAGCAGGACGGCGGGGATCGAATGCGCGAGCACGCGGGCGGGGCGACTCCGCAGCACCCGGGAGAGGCGGCGGGCGGCGGTCACGTCGAGGGCGCGCAAGGCGAGCGTGACGGGCGCCGAGGCCGTGATCAGGAGGGGCGCGAGCAGGCCCAGCGCGAGGTGCGCGAGCATCGCGCCGCGCGGATCCGCGTGCGCCCAGGCGGCGAAGGGGCCGGTGAGCGAGGCGATCGCGACTCCGAGGCCCGCGAGCAGCAGGAGGAGCCGCCGCAGCGGCCAGGGGCGGCCGCGGCGGGACTCGGCCCGGCCCGCTCCGACGGCGAGCGCCGCCGCCACGACGAGCGGGAGGCTCAGCAGGAGCCCGGGATCGAGCAGGGGGTGGACGTGCGGAGTCACGCGCCCCGCCGCACGCGCATCGACAGAACGATCCCCGCGGCGAGCAGCAGCGCGCCCGAGGCGACCCACGCGACGTCGTACGGCAGCAGGTCGACCTCGTAGCGCACCTGGTGCACGCGGAGGAGCTTGTGGTCGACGACGCCGTCCCACAGCTGGAAGAGTCCCGCGCCGGTGAGGCCGCCCGCCACCGCGACCGACGCGCGCAGTGAGGAGCGGCGGCGCGCGTCGAGCAGCAGGAAGAACCCCGCGACCAGCGCGACGACCTCGACCGCGTGCAGCAGCCCGTCCGACAGCAGTCCGATCGCGGGCGTCGAGCGGTCGTAGAAGTGGTGCCAGCTGAGGATCTGATGGAAGGCGATCTCGTCGACGGCGGCCATCAGCGCGACGCCGATCAGGAACGCGCCCTGGTAGGCGCGCTCGCGGACGAGCCTTTGCACCGCACGCCCCCGTCCGGATCGTGCTCGCATCATCCGCCCCTCCCCGTCGCCGCCCAGTCAAGCGGCGTCGCCGCTCGCCGCGGAAGGGCTTGACCGGGTGCGAGAGCGGACCGGCTCCGGATCCGTGCTCTCGTCCGGTCGGTCGCCCGTCGGGCACAGCTGTCGGGATCACGGTGCAGCGGCCGTTTCCGCCGGATCGGTGCGGCGGCGGACGATCCGCTCCGACGCGTCGGCGGGATCAGTGGAGTGATCGGGACGAGGCGTCGGCTCGATCCGCTCGACCCGACGGCGGGCGGGGAGGTCATCGGGATCGGTCGAGCGTTCGAGGGACGCGATCCGGCGTCCCCGCTCGGCGCGAGGAGAAGCACGTGACGAATAAGGACGACGGAGTGACCACCCGTTCCTGGAGGAGCCTCCGCGGCTCCGGAAAGACCTCGAAAGAGAGGATCGACGCCACGCGGCGCGCCGAGCCCTCCTTCGCCCACGACATCGAGCGCACAGCGGCACCGACGACGGGCCCCGACACCACGGCGTCTCAGGGAGGCCTGGCGATCCGGACGCTGGCGACCGCCCGGTCGCGCACGAAGCGGCGAGCGGACCGCGCGTCGCGTCGCGCGCACCGCGCGGCCCGAGCCCGCCAGAAGCAGGCGAACGGCGTCGAGGACACGACCCGCGTCCTCGAGCATCCCCGCGAGAGCGCTCGGCTCGTCGAGGCCCTCGACCACGACGTGCGCGGAGCCTCGATCGCGTATCTCGTCTCGAGCGTCCCCGGCATGGTCGTCGCGGGACTCGCGGGCGCGATGATCCTCAACGATCCGCCGTTCGTCATGTCGACCGTCCGGACCGCGCTGGATCTGCCGACGAGCGTCCCGCTCTGGCACATCGGGAATCCCGATGTGCTCGTCTCCCTCGCGAGCGCTGTGAGCATCACGCTCGTCCTCCTCGGCGCGGCTCGCCTGATCGGCGCCTCGGTCGCCTCTGCAGTGTTCCTGGGGCCGCTCCTCGGAGACGAGACGTCCTTCCCCGAAGCGCGCCGATCACGCGCCGTGCTGCCGCGTGGCCGGACGCTGCTGATGGCTGCGATCGGCACCGTCGTCCTCGCGGGCGCCGTCCTCCTCCTCCACATCCTCGCGGAGCAGCGCTTCGCGGGCGGGGTCGCCGCGGTCTTCTCCGGGAGCGACGCGACGACCACCGCTCTCGCGAGCTACGTGACGTGGCTCCCCGTCGTGGTAGTGCTGCTCGAGATCGTCGCGCACCACCCGGTCTTCGTGCACACGCGGAGGGCGGCGCGCTGGTCGGTCGGCTTCCGGATGCGCGAAGCGCGCGACGTGCGTCGGGATCGCCGACGCGCCAGTCGAGCGGCGAGCGCGCTCCGCTCCGCCCGCCTCTCGATGGCGGTTCTGGGCGACATGCTCGGCGACGTCGGCCTGCGCTCGCAGAGCGAGTACCTGGACGCGTCGATCGGGACAGGGAGGGTCTCCGCCCACTCGGTCGCCCGGCTCCTGGGCGTCACGACAGCCACCGCCGAGAACGCCGACTCGACGGAGGGCGCGCAGGCGGAGGGCGCGGAGGCGGAGGACACCGTGGTCCGGGAGTCGCTGCCTCCGCTGGACCTCTCGGGTCGCATCCACGCCGGGTGGATCACGACGTCGCCTGTCAGCAATCGGGTGCTGGAGGCGATCCACGCCTACCGCGTCGTCGCGGAGGCCGAGTCACTGCCCTCCGCAGCGGAGCTGTGGAAGAAGGCCCGCGCGTCCGCACGGACCGCCGCGGACCGTTCCCGGCTCGATGCCCCGGCTTCCGACGACATCCACCTCGTCGACCCTCCCGCGGTCGGCGCCCTCCGGAACCCGACCCGCGCCGACCACGGCAGGCCCCCGGCGACGCAGCCCGTCGTCCCCGCAGCCACCGCCCCCGACTCCGCTGATGAAGCGGCCTGAACGAAGGAGACCCATGTCCATCACCTCCACCCGCCTGCTGCGCCTCGTCGCCGCGACCGCGATCCTGCCCGCCCTGGTGACCGGCTGCTCCAGCACCACGGAGAGCACTGGAACCGAGGTCGTGACCGGCACGCTCTCCGCCGAAGCGCTCGACGCGTGCACCACGGTGCTCGGCCGCACGCTGCCCGACTCCCAGGACCGGCTGGTCATCGTCTCCGACCGGACCGTCTCGGTCACGCCGGAGGGGTTGCCGCCGGAGCTGACGGAGGCGATCGTCCGGACCAGCGAGAACGACGGCTCGGTCAGCGTCGTCGCCGTCGACGGTGCCGACTCGCCGCCGGAACTGCTCGCGGAGAACGCGGCGCTGAGCACGGAGGGGCCGCGCGATCGGCCCTCCGTCGGCGCCCTCGCCGCGCAGATGCCCCGCTGCGTCGAGGAGGTCCTGCTCGCGCGGACCTCGCCGACCTCGGCCGGCACGGATCTGCATCGGGCTCTGGCGCTCGCGTCCGAGCTCTCGGACGAGACGACGGACGTCTGGCTGCTCAGCGACTTCGTCTCCACCGCCGGGCCCTTCACCCTCGACGAAGGCACCGTCGCGCAGGACGCCGCCGCGGCGGCGGAGCGCATCGCCGCGGTCGCTCCGCTCGATCTGCACGGAGCCGACCTGCACGTCGCCGGAGCGGGCAACACGAGCGAGCCGATCCTGACCGCGAACCGCGAGTGGCTGCGCGACCTCGCCCGGTCGCTGTGCTCGTCCTGGAACGCGAAGGGGTGCGAGGCGATCGAGACGGACCCCGCCGTCGCGGCGCCGGTCGTCGAGGGCCTTCCGGCGGATCCGATCCCCGCGTTCCCCGCGCTGACTCGGACGGCGAGCGATTCAGGGTGCGTGTTCGAGGCTCCGGCGAGCATCACGTTCGCCGGATCCTCCGCCCGGTTGCGCGAGGACGCCGCCTCGGCGTTCGACGCTGCCGTCGCGCTGATGCTCTCGCAGCCGACCACCTCTGCGATCGTCGTCGGTCACACGGCGAGCACCTCAGGGTCCACCCACCAGGAGAACCTCCGGCTGAGTACCGACCGCGCCCGAGCGGTCATGTCGATCCTCCTCGACGCGGGAGTGGATCCGGCGCGGCTCACGGCCGTCGGGGTCGGCGACACGCAGCCGCGGGTCGAGGACCTCGACAGCGCCGGTGCTCAGATCGAATCCGCAGCGGCGACGGAGCGGCGGGTCGACATCGTCGTCTCGGGAACCGGGTGCTCGGCGTGAGCGCGGCGCTGACGCCTCTCCGGCCCCGGATCGGCCGGCTGCGGGAGCCGGCTCCGCTGCGCAGGCCCGGTCGGCTCCCGCTCCGGCTGCTCCTGGCCGCCCTGCTCGTTCTGGGTACGACTGCCTGGGGCGTCGCGGCCCTTCTCGATCAGCCGCGGCGCCTGGGGGACGTCGTCCTGGTCGGCGCGCGGAGTCCCGCGCCGTTGGACGTCGTCCTCCTGCTCGACGAATCGGGCAGCTTCACCGACTACGCGGCGGTGCGGACTGCCGCGATCACGGACCTCGCGGAGTGGGCACCCGAGAATCTTCGACCGGAGGACACCATCACGATCCTGGCGTTCGCCGGCGACGCGGTGGTCCGGATGCCCACCACCACCGTCGCGGACCTCGCGGGGCGAGGAGCGCAGCTGACCGCCGACTCCCCGGCACTCGACGGTACGGAGATCCTGCCGGCGCTTGAGTCGGCCGACGAGGCGATGGGCGAGACGGGCCACACGCGCACTCTCGTCGTCGTCTCCGACACCGTCGTCAGCGATGCGGACGAGGCCCGGGTCGCGGAGCGGGTCGCGGCACTGGACGCGACCACCTCGACCGTGATCGTGCCGGCCGGTGTCGGAATCACGGCCCCGTGGCGGGACGCGTTCCCGTGGCAGCGGAGCACGACCGCCGATCCCGGATCGACGGACGGCACGTCCCTGGCGATCGGCACCGCCCTCGCTCACGCCACCGGGCAGGAAGCCCGGCACAGGTGAGGACCGCCCGGGGATCGGCTCATGGAGGAGGCGTCGTCGACGCTCGCCCGGAAGCTAGGATCGGCTTCGAGAACCCCCGATGGCGCATCAGCGTCGGAGATGAGGAGCCGTGACATGCGCGCTCCCGCAGTTCTCCTCCAGGGCATCGATGTCGGCGACACCTCGTACTGGTCCTGGGAGTGGCGCGGCGGCACCGCGCCCTCCGGCCTCCACGCGATCCCGCTCGAACGGCTCCTTCCGGCTCTCGACGAGCTGGCGGACGCCCTGCCCGGTGTCCGGCCTCGCGAGTCGGCCCTCGACGTCGCTGCTCTGCGCCGGTCGCTGCAGCATGTGGATGCCGGGCGCCGAGGTCGCGAGGCGGACGTCCTCCGTGCGACGACCGATCTGCGCATGCCGCTCGCGGAGCGGAACGCCCGCGAGGCGGCGACGCTCCGGATCCACGCGGCGATGCACCGGTGCCTGACCGGCGCGCTGTCCCGCCTCGGAACCGAATCCGAGCTCATGTCGCGACTCGCCGAGGTGCTGCTGCCGGCCGATCTCCTCGCGCAGATCGTCGCCGCGCGAGGTCCGGCGAGCACTCCGGTCGAGGTCGCCGTGCTGCCGGCGCAGAGCTGCGCGCGGGTTCCATGGGAGCTGCTGCGGATCGGCCGCGACGACGACACCCGGCTCCTCGAGGTCGCACGGCTGTCCACGCTGTCGCCCGTCCTGACCCGCGACGGGGAGCACCGCCGTCGCCCGTGCCGCGATGGGGGACCCGCGCGGGTGATCGACCCTCGGAACGATCGCGGCATGATCGTGCACCCGGAGACCCGATCCGAGTGGCCACCCGGAGGGGAGGAGCTGGCCTTCCAGCGGACCGTCGATCGCGCCTGGCTCGCCGAGCACCTCCCGAGGGCGTCGCACTTCACCTACTTCGGGCACGTCGCGAGCGGGCGCGATCACGCCGGCCGCCCCGAGGCGGCGCAGACCGCGCTCGTGCTCGGCACAGCGACTGGAGCGCGCGGGCACCTCTTCACAGCACAGGACGCTCTCCTCGGAACGATCGGCTCCCGCGGGCCGGACCTCGGCCGAGCTCCTGGCGCCGGCCGGGATCTCTGGCCGATGCCGCCGCGGGTGGCCGTCATCGCCTGCGAGAGCGGCGTCGACTACCTCGACGTCGAGCCGTTCGGGCTCGTGACCGCGTTCCTCGAACTCGGGGCCGAGGCCGTCACCGCGACGCGATGGGTCCTGCACACCGACCGCGCGATCGGCTGCTACGAGGAGACCTCCGCGCCGCTGGGCCGGACCGCTCTCGAGATCGACGATCTCCAGCACGTCACGCGGCACCCGGACCTCCTGGCGGCGATGAGTGCGTGGAAGCGGACCCGCCTGGATCTCTGGCGTGAGGATCCGTCGCTCGACACCTCGCCCCTGACCTGGGGCGCGTTCACGCTGTACAGCGCCGGAACCGGTGCGCGCGGCTCGGGAGAGGCATGATCACGGCGCCCACGCTCGAGATGCTGCGGGCCGAGAAGGAGCGCGCGGTCGCGGCGTTCGTGGCGGGAGACGTTCCCGCCGCGCGGCGCACCCTGCTGCGAGTCATCGCAGATCTCGAGCGGTTCCCGGCCGCACCCCCCGATCCTCAGCTCACTCGGGAGCTGGCGAACTGCGAGTTCGACCTCGGAGTCGTCGAGTCCGTCGCGGGTTCGTTCACGGAGGCCTGCCGCCGCCTCGAGCGCGCAGCCGAGTCCTACTCCGGCGCCCGTGAGCGGAGCAGGAGCCTGCTCCAGCTCGCGCTCGTGCTCCTCCGATCGGGGCGCTCTGCGGCACGCGCCGCGACGATCACCGCAGAGGCGATCCCCGGGGCGGACTCCGACGATCCGCGGGATCGGGCGCTCCTCGTCGCGGTCCGTGCAGGGATCGCCGAATCTCAGGGCGATCGCGCGGGGGCGCTCGCCCTCCTCGACAGAGAAGCGACCGGCAATGGTGACGCTCGAGCGACGGCCGGGCTCCGCGCTCGTCTGGGGGCGCTCCTGCTCCGCCTCGGACGTCACGACGAGGCCGTCGTGCAGCTGACCGCGGCGCACACCGCCTTCTCGGCGTACGAGCACCGCCTCGATGCGCTGCTGGTCGCCGTCGAACTCGCTCTCGTGTCTCTGGACCGCGGACTGGCTGCGGACGCCCACGGAAAGATCATGACGATCCTCCGCAGCACGCAGGGCGAGTCCGGCAGTCCGTCCTGCCGACTGGGCGAGGGCTCGCCCGTCCGCGCACGGTGCCTGGATCTGCTCGGCACGATCGACCGCGGACGTGGCGGGGTCGACGCGACAGTCCGGTCGATCACCCAGCACCGGGAGGCGTCGGCTCTGTTCGCCGCCGGAGGCTGGGTGCATCAGTCGGCGATCAGCACGCTCAACGAGGCGCTCGACCATCTCGTGATGCAGCGCTCTCGGGCAGCGGCCCATGCTGCCGGTCTGGTCGAGGAGGCACTCGGAGTACTCGAGGACGGCTCCTCGACGGGCCCCGAGGCGTCAGACGGACGTGTCGCCCTCGGGATTGCGCGCTCTCTCCTGCACGTGCCGGGTGATCGAGCGGAGGCGATGACCGCCTTCCACGCGGCGGCCGAGGGCTATGCGGCGGCGGGACTGCTCCTCGAGCAGTCCACGGCGCTCCACGACCTGGGCTGGATCCTCGCAGAGGAGGCGTTCGCAGCCCGGGAGCGCGGCGACGATCCGGTCGCGCTGGAGGACCGCGCACTGGGTCTGCTCATCCCCGCCGCACTCGTACGGGACGCCTCGCGATATGACATCTCGATCCCGCACCACCGGCGCGCGTGGTGGGCCCGCCACGCCGAGGTCTCGTGGGGCGGCGCCCTGCGGGTGGCGTTCGAGGCGGGACGGACCGAGCTGGCGGCTGAGCTGATCCTCCGTGCTCGGCGGGCAGGTGCGATCGACCTGGTGACGGCGGAGACCCGGTCCGAGGACGACGCCCCGCTCGAGGGGCTGGAGCTCCCGAGCATGTCCGCCTCGCTCCCCGCGGGCGCGGTCCCTCCTGCACTGAGGCTGGTTCCGGGTCCGCGGATCGAGATGCCCTCCGATGGACGTCTCGCCCTCGCCGATTACGAGGACTCGGCGGCAGCGACCTACCGTCTCGATCCCGCTCGGCTGCGCTCCTCCCTGACGGCGGCGGTCCTGTGAGGGACACGGTCGACACGGGATGGATCCCGATCGCGCGTGACGCGGACGGCGCTCCCGCGCCGCTCGAGGGCCGGTTCGCCGGGGCCCCGGTGCTGCCCGGTGTCGACCACCGGACCTCCCTCGTCGAGAGCGTGCGCCGGCTGAACCCCCATGCTCTCGACGAAGGACTGCTGCGCTGCGATCTCGCATCGGCCCATCTGGCGGCGGGCAGGCGGGACAGTGCCGTCCGGTCCCTGGACGAGCCCGCGGCCCGATCGGCGCTGGTCCTCCTGGCCGAGCGGATGCTCGGCCCCGACCGTCTCGACGCCGACAGCGGACCGCAGCTGCACCTGAGTGCCCGGCTCGGCCCGGGCCTGGCGGATCTCGCACGGCTCGCAGCCCTCGCCGGCGAGCTGTTCGAGGGAAGCCGGTTCCCCGCGCTCGCGGCGGAGCTCGACATCGATCTGCGGCTGCGGCGGAACCGGACGACGGCGGCCCTGGCGACACCGCTCAGCCGCTGGATCGAGGCACCGGGCATCGGGACGCTGATGGGCGATGCCGCCCGGCACCGACGCGTCGACCTCCGCGCGGTCCCCCCGCGGCTCGTGACGTGGAGCGGGGCGCTCCGCGACGAGATCGCGACGCACCACCTCGCTGACGGCGGTGTCCGCGTGCTCATCCCGCTGGCTCGGCAGCCTCGTCCGGAGGAGTCCCTCCGGCTCTTCGCGGCCGACTCCGCCGGAAGGGTGCTCGCCGACGTCCCGCTGCGCCTCACCGGCGATCACCTCGTCGCTGAGCACCACGGGTCCGGGACCGGTTCCTGGTTCGGCATCCACTCCGAGGGCACCGACCCGGGGCCGCTGGCGTCCCGCGCCGTCGGGCGCGCGGTCGATGCGGAGCGGCTGCTGATCGACTCCTGGTCGTCGTCGCGGCTCGTGCTCGCGGCCGCGGTCGCGGTGGCGGCCGAGCAGAGCCGTCACGGAGGCCCGAGCAGCACCGCGACGGACGACCTCATCACCGCCCGGCTGACCGCTCCCCTCCCGAGCGAGACGGCGGCCGCGGCGAAGCACGAGGCCCTGCGGGACGAAGGAGGGGACCCCGGCATCATCGCGGCGACCTTCGCCGACTTCGCGGATCGCCGCGCCTGGGATCTGCCGACGACGAGCGTCGGCCCCTTCCGCCCGCTCCTGAGCGAGCTGGTGCACGTCCTGTCCGGAGGGAGAACGGCATGAGTCCAGAAGCGGTACCGCGAGGAGGCCGCCTCGCCTACGAGGAGTTCGTCGTCGAGCTGTCCTGGCGCGACGAGGATCGGCTCGAGGCGAGACACGGCGAGCTGACGGAGACGAGTTCGACGGCGGCTCTGCGGACGGCCGTGAGCCCGCACAGAGCCGCGCAGGCCGATGAGCAGGCCAGGTCGTCGATCGGCGGGCTGGTCGGCGCGCTCCTGCTGCCTGCGTCCATCGGCACGGCGTTCGACGACGCCTGGGAGCGGATCTCGACCGATCCCGCGGCGGGTCTGCGCCTCGTCATCGCGCTCCCCCGGCCTCGATCGGATGCACTCGATCTGGGCGGGATCCCGTGGGAGGCCGTGCGGCATCGCAGCGAACGACCCCTCGCAGTGCGGGAGAAGACCTCCGTCGTCCGGCGCTGGATCGGCCAGCGGACGACCGACGAGCTCTTCGACGACGAGCCTCGGAGCATCCAGGTGTTCCAGGCGACGAACATCCCGGGACAGGAGCTGGACGCCGACTTCCCGAACGTCGAGCCGCACGAGTGGAGGATCCTCGGCAGGCTGCGGATCGTCCGCGATCCCGTGCTGAGCGATGTCGAGTCCCTGTCGGACGAGCGGATCAGCGTCTTCCACTTCACGGGGCACGGAGAGGCCCACGCGCTGCGGCTGGCCGAGCGCGACATCACCCGCCCGATGGCGAGCGCGGCTCTCGTCGGCACGCGCCTCGCCGTCCTCAGTGCGTGCGACACCTCCACGAACGAGCCGAGGGCCCTCTTCCCGCACCCCGGGATCGCGGGGGAGCTGGCCGATACCGTTCCGGCGGTCCTCGGCATGTCCCGCCAGGTGAAGGACACCGAGACCTCGATGTTCCACGGCGAGATGTACCGCCTGCTGCGTGCAGGCGTCTCGCTCGACGAAGCGGTCCGGAGCGCACGCAGCCTCCTGATGGACAGGTCGGAGCCGGGTCGGCTCGCCTGGGCCGTCCCCGTGCTGCATCTCGGAGTCACCGGCAGCACCCGTCCGCGCCTCCGCGGCGCTCCGCCGGTGCAGACCGCACCGCTCGCCGTGCTGCGCTCGCGCGACGGGCGGACCATCGTCGCCGTGGAGGCCTCGGAGGGCGGCGGTGCCAGGCTCGTGCCGCTCGAGGACGCGGCGGAGTCGCCCGCCGCGCTCTCCCCCGACGGAAGCGCCGTGGCGACGGGCAGCGGCAGCGGGCTCGTCCTCGGGCACGTCTACTCCGACGGCGACCGTGTCGGACTCGAGCAGTGGGCGGCCGGTCTGCCCGACGCGCTCGCCGACGCGCACGTTCTCGCCGTCTCCCGGAGGTACGCCAGCAGCACGCTCGACCTCGTGCTCTCGGGGCGCACGGGTGCGGTGGAGCTCTCGTGGAGGTCGGGATGGATCGCTCCGCAGCCGACGAACGGGGCGGACGGCGCCAGCGGCGCCGTCTTCACACCCGCCGGAACCCTGCTGGTGCGCGACCGCCGGCTCGTCACGGTGCCGGATCTCCTGCCGGGCTTCCTCTCGATGGCCCGGGTCTCGGGATGCGACGTCGGCTGCTCCGCCGGGGTGTGGATCGCCGTGGCGTGGGGCAGTGACCGCGCCGGGAGGCCGCGCCTGGAGGTCCACCGCTGGGACGAGCGGCACGAGGCCGGCGGCGAGCCGTACTGGAGCCCGGTCGAGATCCCCTACTCCCTCGTGCACGGAGCGGTGAGCGCGGGGGTCGTCCGCGAGCTGTCCTCCCGGGAGGCACCGCATCAGATCGTGGTGCAGAAGGCGGAGTCGATCGAATCCTTCGACCTGCTCGATTCCCGGGCCGACACCCTTTGGACGAGGTAATAGAGTGACGCCCATGGACCGCGCCGCCCTGCTCTCCGACGTCTCCCGGAAGCTCGGTCGCCGCCGACTCGTGTGGGCCGGCATCCGCGGTGAGGACGCCGTCCCCCTCGCCGATCTCCCGCAGTTCGACGGCGCCTTCTCCTTCATGTCCCGGTACTCCCAACGGACGATCGAGAACGCCGTCGCCTACGAGGACCTCACCGGGGTGCGCGAGGACCCCGACGCGTGGGACATCGACGATCACACCGACGAGCAAGCGACGAAGGACTTCCGGCGCGCGCTGCTCTCCGCCCTCTCCGGCGACAGCGCGCTCATGACGTACCGGCCTTCGCGCTTCTTCTCGGCGATCGCCTTCGCCCGACAGGATCGCTGCCGCACTCTGGGCATGTTCGGCGCCCATCAGTTCGCCTTCGAGCACAAGCCGTGGGTCGAGACGGCGGTCGCCGAGCTCGGCCTTCCCCACATCCCGTGGACCTACGTCGCCGACGAGGACCAGTTGTCGACCAAGGAGCTCCTCACGTCCGGGTCCATGGTGCTCCGCCGGAGTCGGACGTCGGGCGGCGCCGGCATCGTCCGCATCGACGATCCCGCCGAACTGCGCGGATCGTGGCCGGTCGTCGACGAGGGCTTCGTCAGCGTGGCGCCCTACTTCGAGAACGCGCTGCCCGTGAACGTGGGGGCGACGGTGTGGCGCGACGGAGGCGTCACGGTCCACCGTCCCTCGGCTCAGCTGATCGGGATCCCGCAGGCCGTCGCCCGACCGTTCGGCTATGCGGGCAACGACTTCGGCCTGATGCGCGACGTCGACCCGCGCATCGTCGATGAGATCGAGGACTCGACCCGGCGCATCGGTGCGTGGCTCGGCCGCAACGGCTACCTCGGCACCTTCGGCGTCGACTACCTGATCCACGACGGGCACGCCCTGTTCACCGAGATCAACCCGCGATTCCAAGGCTCCACGCACGCCTCGTGCCGGTTGTCGATCGAAGCCGGGGAGGCGTGCCTGATGCTCGAGCATCTCGCAGCCTGGCTCGACGTGCCGCGGCCGACGGAGGCCCGTCCGCTGCGCGACGTCGTCGCCGAGACCCCGGACCTCGCTCACCTGGTCGTGCACTGGGAGGACGACGCCGCCGAGCTCGACTGCGATCCGCTCCTCGCCGCGATCGACCGTCTCGATCCGCACGGGAGGACCGAGCTCGTCCCTCCGAGTGGCATCGTGAACGCTCGCGGAGCGCAGATCGTGCGCTGGACGACCCGGCGCCGCGTGACCGACGACGGGTACTCGCTGCTGCCGGCCGTGCGCGAGGTCGGGAGCGACCTGCTGGAACCGATCCACGAAGGGGCACTCCGATGAGCGGCGACTACGAGAACTTCCGGGGAACACGGCAGGGCAAGTACTTCCCCTCCTGGCGGAAGTACCTCAGCGCTTACACGGCCTCGGGGTCGCTCGACGACGCGATCCGCTCCATCAACAAGTCCAGTCGGCGGTTGAACGACAACCTCGAAGAGCCGACCGTGCTCCCGGGCGTCCCTCTGCGCGACGTGATCGCTCCGGCGCGCATCGCCCCCTGGCCCACCTTCGTCCTCGGCAGCGGCTGCCTGACCGCCCGCGACTGGGCGGAGGAGAGCGGAGGAACGAGCAAGGCGGACCTGTCGGACGCCCTCGAGCGGGTCAGCCGCGACCGGGTCGCACGCGCTCAGACCCTGTCGTTCGTCGACAATCTCGCGTTGAACCGCAGCGAGCGATCGCTCGACTCGCCCGGGCTGTCTCCCGCGCCGCGGAGCGCGGAGCACTGGGACTTCATCGCCCGGACTGCACTCGCCGCGACGCTCCTCACCCGCCTCTACGGACACTCGATCGCCGAGTCGGCGCAGATCGTGACGGACTCCCACCGGGAGCGGATCACGCTTCCTCGGAATCCGTTCACCAGGCGCGAGTACATCGCCCCTCTCGAGGCCGAGCTCAAGAAGTTGACGACGAAGCCGACCGAGGGCCGAGCGCTCCGCTCCAGCCTCGCCAGCCTCGCGGAGTCGATCCTCGCGTCCCTCGAGGGCGGCGAGGTGCAGCGGGCCCACGTCGAGCTCCTCTCGGCCTTCCTCTGGTTCCTGCTCACCGAGGACACCTTCCTCTACCCCGACTGGTCGGACCTGCTGCTCTTCGAGGCCTTCATGGACGAGGAGCTGATGGAGCGCATCGCCGAGGACGAGGCCTGGCACGATTCCCAGCTGAAGCCGAGCACCACCGCGATGGGCAGCGCCGCTCCGGTGGCCCGATGGCTCACGGCGCGGCTCGCGGAGATCTCGGAGAACTCCTGGGCGTCGCGAGACGACGCGAGGCGGAGTCCGACGCCGCGCGACGAGTTCTACGACGCGATAGCGGCGATCCTCGGGCAGCAGGCCGATCGCTACCACTCCTTCGAGGACGTCGGCAGCGACCACAAGCCACCGCTGCCGACCGGCTTCGTCACGACGTTCGATCTCGAACTCGAGATGGCGATGTGGCAGCGCTCGCTCTCCTTCGCGGAGCCGCGCCCCTTCGTCGTGATCGTGCCCGTCGTCGTCCCCGAGAAGACGAAGACGTCGGTGTCGTTGCGCTGGGCGTGGCGCGAGGTCGTCCCGACCGCCGACGGCGACCAGCTGAGGGCCTTGCGCGACGGGGGGCCCGGCGCGTGGACGCTGATCGGGAAGGGAGGATCTCTGCCGGGACCACTGAGGGACACCCCCGAGACCTGGGGGCGCACGCCCGTCATCGTCCGACTCGCCGGCTCGCCGCTGATGTCCGTCGACGTCGCCGGGATCACGGATCTCCGGCAGGCGCTGCTGCTGGACGAGTACACGGCCGTGAGCCACACCGTCCTCGATCTGACCGCGGCGGCGCAGTCCTCGCCCTACACGAACACCTTGGAGAGCATGAAGGGCCTTCCTGCCTCGCTGACGGAATCGCGACTGACGGCGGCGTCCGCTTACATGCCGCGCTACTGGATGTTCCTCGGCACTCAGCTCAACGACTCCGGCGTCCGCATGCGGCTGCTCTCGAACCAGATCGCCTTCGCGGCGCAGAACGTGAAGGACGGAGTGTCCGAGAACGTCGCGGGGATGGCGATCAACCGGCGTTCGCGGCCGAACGACCGCGAGGTGTTCCACTGGTTCGGGCTCGACGTGGTGAAAGCCGATGTCGTCGGCTCGGTCACCGAGCCCCTCCGGAAGCTCCACTCGACACTCGAGGGTGTCTTCGACACGGCCGAGAGCAGCATCAGGGCTGCCATCGAGAGGGATGAGTGGGCATGACCGGCGGACTCGCAGCATGGTTCCAGCGCATCAGGGACGACGAGGCCCGGAACTACTGGCCCGGCCCCAGGCCGCTCGGCCGGAAGGATCCGGACGAGCAGCTCGTCGGCCGCGCCCAGGACGTCCGCGACATCCTCAAGATCCTGCGCGACACGCAGATGATCGTGCTGAGCGGAGCTACGGGCGACGGCAAGTCGTCCCTCCTCGACAAGGGCGTCCTGCCGACGCTCGTCCGGCGCGGCAACCTCGTGCTGCACTGCAACCAGTGGTCGGGCACCGGCGAGGACGTCGAGGACGGAGGGGACTTCCTGCAGGCCAAGCTCGCGGACCAGCTGCCGGACACGATCGCTCCGGGTTCCGACTTCATGGACTCCCTGGACAGCGTCTACGGTGCCCGTGCCTGCATCGTCCTCGACCAGTTCGAGGAGCTGATCCGGCACGAGCCGGTGCTCTTCGACCGGATCTGCTCCTGGATCGCCCACGTCGTCCAGACCACCCAGGTCCGCATCGTCGTCTCGCTGCGCGAGGAGTACCTGGTCCGCCTGCGAGCGATCGACGTGGGCCCCTACGCCCGACGCGACTTCGTGATCGAGCCGATCCGCGAGGCGGCGACGATCGAGACGCTGCTGCGCAGCGGTCGGCGCTCCGGCGGCGACGAGACGATCGAGGAGTCCGCGGTGGAGCGGCTCCTGCAGCTCTGGGGCCTCGCCGACGGGGGGTCGCGAGCCCGCAACGTCGGTCTGCTGCACCTCCAGGCGCTGCTGTACGTGCTCTGGCGAGAACGTCCTGAGGACGGGGTCGTCAGCGGCACGGAGCTGCGGTGGCTGGAGGACGAGCTGCTGGGCCGAAAGGCGTTCGTCTCCGAGGCCGACCGCGCGGTGGCCCTCTTCCAGACCTCGCTCGCGCACGTGGTGGGGCTGCGGCTCGAGCTGTGCGAAGCCGAGTACCGCGGCCCCGAGATCGACGGCGAGCCCACGCTCGCCACCGGCGCGGCGCGTCTCATCCGGCGCATGTCCGGTCATCTCTCCAGCGGCGGCTACAAGGTCGACCAGGACCGCTGGCACCTGGCCGAGCTCGTGCTCGACACTGAGCTCGCGACGCTGGGCTACCGCCGCCAGGAGGACCGCGCCCTCGCGGCCTCCATGTTCGCCGACGTCTCGAAGGTCGTCGACCGC
>NZ_LMNR01000003.1:318152-363379 GCF_001423045.1 Rathayibacter sp. Leaf296 | reverse complement strand
GCCGGTCGGGGCCGGCGCAGCAGGCGCCGGCCCCGAGCCGGCCGACTACCTCTCGGCACCCCGAGCCGAGCTCGTCGGAGAGTCGGCGGCGCTCGTTCCCGCGGGGACGAGCGACCCCTGGGACGCCGACCCCCTCGAGGTGACCGGCGGGATGATGATGGGCGCGACGCCGTCCGAGACCCTCCTCGAGGTCTACCGGCTGTTCTTCTTCGCCCTGGAGTGGCTCGAGGCGAGCTTCCTGGTACGCCAGACCAGCCGCCGCGTGTCGAAGGAGTCGGAGGACGAGACGACGGTCTCGCTCATCCACGACGGCTTCGGGCGGGGGCTCGTCGATTGGGCGGCACGCGAGGAGGAGCGGCCCGGCGATCACTTCGGACTCCTCATCGCGGCCGTCGGCGACACCATCCACTGGGACGAGCCGATCGACGGCTCGGCCGACCCGACCTACCGCTACGCGGTGAACCTGCGCTGGAAGTCGTGCCTCGTCACTGCGACCCTCCGGCACATCACCTTCGTCAACGGCGACTTCCGCAACTCGACCTTCGTCGGCTGCGAATTCGAGGGCGTCACGTTCGTCAACTGCCTGCTCGACGGAGTCTCATTCTCCGACTGCCGCTTCCGCGGCCCGGTAAAGCGCCTGCCGGAGTTCACCGGGGAGGAGAAGGCGGAGCTCGAGAGCTCCGACTTCGATCTCCTCTCCTTCACCCTCCCTCTGCCCGCCGCGTCAGCGAGCGTGGTCCGCTCGTTGAGTCGGTACCGGGAACTCGCCGAGCCCGGCACGATCGACGAGCTGTACTCACTCACCTCGGGGCTGCCCGCGACGCCGAGTCGCGGCGAGTCCGCGTACGCCGTTCCGGCGTCGGAGGGCGGCCTGCTGATGTACGGCGGACGACTCAGCTCGCTCGTCTTCGGCCGCTGCGAGTTCCCGGACGACGGCTCGGTCGCCCTCCGGGATCTCGCCGGCACATCGCTCGAGTTCGCCGAGCAGGCCGTGGGGAGCATCGAGCTGAGGAACGTGGCACTCCGAGGGCTGACGATCAGTGCTCCGCTGGACTACGAGAGCACCGCCGGCGACGGCATTGATCTGCACGCGTACTACTCGCTCCTGCAGAACGTGTGGATCTCCGCACACGTTCCCGGCTCCGCCGTCTTCGACGACTGCCCGGTGTGGCAGCTCGCGAACGGCAGCACGACGTTCCGCATCGACGACGAGAAGTCGTTCGTGCGCGGTCGCCTCGTGCTCGACGACGCCGGCAGGTCCGCGCTCGAGAAGACGGCGACGAAGGTCGACTACCGCTCGACGCCTGCGAAACGCGAGCTCCTCCTCCGACGGGCGGCGGTGCAGGAGACCGGGATCACTCCGACCTAGAAGCCGTCAGCAGTCGGGAGGAGCGGGTCCGACAGGACGTGCTCGAGCAGGGCCATCCGGACGAAGAGCCCGAGGTCGCTCTGCTCGAAGAACCGGAGCCTGCGGTCGCCGCGCACGCTCAGGGCGATCTCGTCGATGATCGGGAGGGGCGAGAGCACCGCGCCGCGCGCGGTCAGGGTCTCCAGCGCCCTGCCGTCGACGCGCAGTCGGGACCGGACGGCCTCGCCGGGTCCCTTCGGGATCCCGACCGCGTACAGCACGTCGACCGAGTCGAGGTCCCGCACCGACGGGACGACGGCGGCACCCGAGGCGAGCACCACGGGATCCGACAGCCCGAGGTCGCCGTCGCTCACCACGGAGAGCCTGGCGGGAGGACGACGGGCGAGCAGGCGCAGGAGCCCCCGCGCCGCGCGCATGCGCAGATCCCCCGTGATCGCGACGTGCAGCTCGTTCACCGGGCCGACCAGGCGCTCCACGGCGAACAGGTCGATCAGGGTCTGAGACGGGTGCTCGGCGGCGGCGCCTCCGTCGCCCCCGTTCAACCAGGGCGCCCCGAGTCGGACGGACGCATCCGTGCGAGCCGCCGGGCGGTCTGCCCGCACGACGACGGCATCGGAGTACCCGCTGAGCACGCGGACCGTGTCGCCGATGCTCTCCGGCAGGGACGCCTCAGAGGCGCGACGGTCGACGACCGTGACGGGCCGGGCACCGAGGCGGTGCGCCGCGCTCTCGAAGCCGATGCGCGTACGCAGAGACGTCTGGAAGAAGGCCAGACCCACGACAGCCCCTGTCACCGTCGAGACGCTCTCCCCCGCGGAGTGCACTCGCGCTCGATCCAGCACGGCGTCGATCTCCGCGCTCGTGAGGTCTCCGATGCCGAGGAGGCGGCGGCTCATCTAGACCCCGCTGAACATCACAGGCAGTTCGTGACGGTACTCGACGGGGGTCCGGCTCAGGGTCAGCGTGTTGTGGGTGTCGGGTGGGCAGTCCGGGCCGAGCTCGATGCCGTACGAATCGGCGAGATCGCTCGCCCGGAGGAACACCTCGCGGAGCTCCTCCGCCGACGGTGGCCGCGAGTCGCGCAGGGGGGTGGCCGGATCGGGGCGGAAGGGACTGAGGACGGGGCGGCAGCCTCGCTCCAGGATCGCCTCGACACCCTCGAGAGTGCTCTCCAGCGGCTCGAGGCCGACCATCAGCATGGACCGCACTCGGTGGCCGCCGATCTCCTCCGCGGCGGTGGCGAGGAAGTCGAGGTAGTAGGAGCGGCCCTGGCGGAACTTGTGCGGCATGATCTTCTGCGCGATCGTCTCGCTGTAGACCTCGAGGTTGATCGAGATCTCGTGAAGGCCGAGGGCGTCCAGCCTGGGCAAGTCGTAGAGCCCGTCGAGCGGCACCATCATGATGTCGATCTCGAGACCGGCGAACTCCTGGAGCACCGCCTCGTACGCCTCCCGCATCGCCGGCACATGCGGCGGCCCGGGCGTTCCCCCCGAGATCAGGAGATGCCGCCCCGGCTGGAGCTCGTCGCCCAGGGCAGTGCGCACGGACTCCAGCATGATCTCGACCGGCTTGAGTCCCGCGTAGCGGTCATCGAAGGGGATGTTGCAGAAATCGCACACCATCGCGCAGCCGATGGTGGGCGACAGCCTCACGCGATCGCCGTGAGTGAAGACATAGTTGTTGAGGGGGCGGCCGGTCGATGTCGTGCCACCGAGGTAGCTCGGCGGCACCCAGTACGACGCACTGCTCTCGAAGCCGCGACCGTGCACGAAGAAGCCGTCGGAACCGTGGTCGAAGACCAGTGTCGTGCCCGGTACGAAGTTCGGGTTGTAGCGCTCGACGGGCATGTTCACCCAGACGTCGTCCTCCATGCGGATGATCAGTCCACTCGTCGAGGCGTAGTCGGCCGGCGAGAGCTCCCCGCCGTGCACGATGTCGTCGAGCGCCGATTGGGCCGACGGGGAGATCACCGCGCCGTCCGCGAGGAGCGAGAACTTGAGCTGCTGGGCCGGCGTGAAGGATGCGGACATGTACGGCTCCCCAGTGCGTTCAGGCGTGGGTCGATACTATCGACAGATGCCGTCCAGCGAGGGTCCTCCGAGCGCGGGAACGGCGGTCGTCGATGCCATCCTCGACCGCCGCAGCGTGCGGTCCGGATTCGAGGCGCGACCGATCCCGCGCACCGTTCTCGAACGGGTCCTCGAGTGCGGACTCGCCGCGCCGTCGTCCAAGGGCGCGCGTCCGTGGCGGTTCCACGTCGTGGAGGATCCGGTGCGGCTGGCGAGCCTCGCGACAGCGGTCCGCTCGGCGCGCGGTGCCGACGACTGGATCCCGCACGATCCGCGGACGGGCCGCCCCGACCCGCGCTGGACTCCGACGGTCGGGGAATCCGCGGATGTCCTGCAGGGAGCTCGCGCCGTCATCCTGATCGAGAACCTCGGCGTCTTCAGTCGGGGCCGGGCCGAGCTCGCCAGAACGCCCGCCCGCCGCCTTCGTCCGGCCTTGGACGGCTACACGTTCGAATGCGTGGGGATCGGGGCCGCACTGGAGAACCTCTGGCTCGCCGCGCACGCGCTCGGACTGGGGGCGGCCTTCCTGGGCGACGTCGTCATCGCCGAGGAAGGCATCGCCGAAGAGCTCGGCCTGAGCGGCGATCTCATCGGGGCGCTCTGCCTGGGGTACGCATCGGGTCCGGCTCCGACGCGACCGCTCCGCGATGCAGCCGATCCGTCCGTCGTCTGGCATTGACTGCATGGACGACATCAAGACGGACGTGCTCGTCCTCGGGCAAGGGATCGGAGGGCTCCTCGTCACTGCCGCGGCTCGCGCCGCGGGACTGTCGTCGACGGTCATCGAGCGCGCCCCGACCGATCGGCGCGCCGGCGTTCCTCACGCCTCGCAACTGCACAATCTGCTCGGTCGGGGCCGCCGAGAGCTGGAGCGCCTGCTGCCCGGGATCACCGCCGATCTCCCGCTGTTCGACGGTGTCCGTGCACGGGTGTCGACCGACACCCGCGTGGTCGACGGGGGCCGGCGGGCTCTCGAACGCGACCTCGGGCGCGAACTCTGGAGCATCCCGCGGATGCGCCTGGAGGACGCCCTCCGAGCACGACCCGAGACCGCACCCGATGCTCTGATACCGGGACGGGCCGTCGGCCTCCTCCTGACACCGGACGGATGCGGTGGCGCTCGGGTCGATTCGACCGGTGGCCCGAGGCCCATCCGAGCGGACCTCGTCGTCGACGCGATGGGTGGGACGTCCCCCGTCGTGGCGTGGCTGCGGGCCGAGGGCATCGAGGTGGAGAGAACGGTCACCGAGGTCGATCAGTGGTACTCGACCGCGCTCGTGAGGCCCGCGCGGGCCCTCTCCGGTTTCATCATGGTCTTCCCCTCCCCCGGCTCCACCCGCGGCGGTCTGGCCAGCCCTCGAGCAGACGGGAGCTACGCCGTCTCTCTGAACGGGATCGGCGCGGTGGACCGACCGCCGGTCACCGAAGCCGAGTTCCGTGCGTACGCGCGAAGCCTCCCGGACGAGGGCATCACCGAGCTCCTCGAAGGAGCGCTCCTCGACAGGCCTGCACTGTTCCGCAGACCTGTGGCCACCTGGAACAGGCACGACCTCGCACCTGTCGCCGGACTGGTCGCCGTCGGCGACGCCTCGGGCTCACCCAATCCTCTGCACGGGCAGGGGGTGTCGGGAACGGCGTGGGAAGCTCGGCTGCTCGGAAGAGCTCTCAGGTCCTCGCCGAGCGCCGACGGTTTCCCCGCACATGCCGGACGCGTACGATCCGCCGTCTGGGACCTGATGACCCTCCACTCCCCGCTGCGCGCAGACGTTCCCGATGCCGCTGCATGGGAGAGGATCAACGATCACGCCGAGGAGGATCCCGCCGCACAGGCCGCTGTGATCGACGTGATGCACCTGCTCGCTCCGGTGGCGACGCTGCAGGCGATCAGCCGGGGCGAGGTGCCGGTTCCGGCGGACTCGTTCTGGGAGTAGCAGGACAGGGGACTCCGCTGCTCAGAGGATCTCGTACGCCAGCAGGTCCGCACCCCCGCGGCGCATGACCTCGAGGTTGTGCGCCGCGGCATCGCGCAGCACGGGATCCCCGACGGCGCGGAGGTCCGCGAGCACGCCCTCCTGCTCGGCGAGCACACTCTCGGGGTCGCCGCGGTGCGGCTCGCCGGCTCGCGCTGCGAGGTACTCGACCATCACCCGCGCGCCGCGCACCTTCCCCGCGCCGCGGCCCGGTCGGGAGACGGCAGCCGCGTGAGCGTACCGCTCCCGTGCGTCGTCCCACCGGTGCGCGATCAGTGCGAAGAACCCGAGTTTCTCCCAGTATCCGCGGGCGGTGAGGTCGGGGCCCGGCGACCACGCGCTGAGCCGCTCGCTGTCGCTCTCGGCCGCCCGGTCTGCGCGCGCCCACGGCTCGATGGTCGCGAGGATCTCCTCCGGAGCCGTCGAGGTCTGAAGGAGGTCGAGAGTGCGTCCGCGAGCGAAGTCGTCGTTCTCGCGCGAGAGTGTCGCCAGCGCCTCACCGATGACGATCATCGCGACCCCGTCCATCCAGCCGAGCTCACTGAACCGGATGAGCGCACGAGCTCGCCAGACGGCGGCGAGTCCGTACTGCGCGGTGACTCCTGCGGACAGTGCCAGCACTCGGCAGGTCTCGGCGTCGTACCGATTCGTGACGCGAGCCTGCATCGCGGGCCACTGGTCGGCGCCCAGCCTCAACGCTTCGGCGGGGTCGCGCTCAGGTGCGGACTCGAGGATCCGCTGGTACAGGAGGGCGGCAGGAGGCACGGTCTCTGACATGACCCGACTCTAGGACACGGCGTCTCAGGACATCGCGCCCCGCACCGCGCCGCGATCCGGGCAGCGTACCCGCGCCGACCGCGGCCGCCACCGCGCGCAGCGTCCGTCACCCCCGCTCGAGAGCTCTGAGGCCGTCCTCTGCTCGGCGGAGGAGACGGTCGAGCTCCTCGATGCGCCGCTGGGTGCGTCCAGCACTCTCGCGCGTCGCCGCGGCGCGGAGGGCACGCTCCTCGAGGGAGCGTTCACGGCGCAGCCTCTCGATCGTGCTGCGCTGCTCCTGGATCCGACGGGTGTCAGCGGCCATGGTGGTGTCCTTCCTGTTCATCGCACGGTGTGCACCGGCTCGACCGATCCCGATGGTGGTCGCCGTGGCTCCGAAGGTGGATCCACGGCGACCGGTGGCCTAGCGGCCGGCGAGGGCCGCGCCGCAGCCGACGCACGTGCGGTTGGACACGTTGTTCTTCGTGCCGCACGTCGCACAGGTGCGAGCCTCCTTGTTCACTGGAGTCATCAGTCATCACCTCCGTCCTGATCTGCGCGTCCACGCGTGGACGCCGTTCGCAGAATCGACCGATCCCGATGGCCGGGGGTGCTCCTACCGGAGGGACACCGCGGCCAGCGCCGAGAGCGTGCTCGTCGTCGACATGACGCTCGACAACGAGGTCAGGAAGGTCCCCAGTGCCGACGGGCCGATATCGGGCCGCTCCTCCCGCAGACGCAGGATCCCGCACTGCCGCACGAGATACGCCGCGCGCTCGCCTCCGATACCGCTCGACCGCAACCGCGCGAGCTCGGCCGGTCCCGCGACCGTCGGCAGGAACGCGTCCGCAGCGGCGACGAGCCACGCGCTGCCGATAGCGTCGACCCACGCATCCGATCCCTGGCGCTGCCTCTGGAGTCCTGCTGCGTGCACGCCGCTCAGCGACGCCAACGCACCCTCCTGCTCCTGGGTCAACAGCGCCACCCGCCGCCTCGCGAGGCTCGATCGCGCACGCGAGAGAACGGACGAGCGATGACGGTGCTCCTCGGCGAGCCTCGTCTCGACGGCCGCATCCCCTTCGTCGAAACTCCTCAGGAGCTCACCGACGGTGACGAAGCGATCGGCAGCGAGGTGCGGGAGCGCCCCCAGTCGATGAGCGCGCCGCCACACCCTGCTGGATCGCGGCAGCAGGAGCCAGAGCTCGACCTCCGGGTGGCGGGCCTGCAGATGATCGGCGGGCAGCAGAGCGTCGTGGTCCTCCCCTCCCAGGAGGTAGGCCGCTGACGGGCTCCCGCCGTCGAGCCGACGTCGGAGCTCGTCGACGAGCTCGTTCTCCGCGGCGTGCCGCTCATTGCCCACCACGTGATGGATGATCCTCACGCCGCGCCGTGTGAACAGCACGAGCAGCGCGTCCGGGTGGATCGCGGGAGCCCAGGTGCGGGAGACCTCGATGCGGGCCAGGCCCTCCTCGCCCGAGGCGAGGCTCCGGAGCAGGAGGTCCACCGCCGGATCCCAGCGCTTCCCGTAGCTGTCCACGGCCGCGACCTCGGCGCCGGAATGCCATTCGAACCACCCCAGGACCAGGTCGACGGCGCGGAGCATCGCCCGCAGCTCGCACAACTCGCGCTCGCCCGTTCCACCGTCACCGAAGAGCACCGACTGGACCGTGCGCTCATCCGTCTCCGGGCGCTGCTGAGCGCTGACGCCGTGGAACACGTTCTCGGTGTCCAGCAGGACCTCGCCGCTCATCGGACAGGGACGGCCTCGGCCGCATGTGCGAGTTCGGCGGCGAACGGGAGGTCCCATCGGGACGCGGTCGCTTCGGTCGGAGCGACCGCCCGACGGTTCCGCGCGGCGACGAGAGCGGCGATCGCATCGCGATCCCGCCGACGGGCATCGGCGGCCCGAGGGGCCACGGCGTCGTAGCCGTCGATCCCGGAATACACCGTGACGGCGGGATCGGAGAGATCACCGGTCGTCTCGAGCCACGCCGTGCCGACGAGCACTCCGTCCCAGAAATCGAGAGCGGTGACCGCGGTGTCCCCGCCGCGATCGACTCGGGCGAAGAAGGGGCCGGTTCTGCGGGGATCAGCGCCGGGGGCGACCTCGACCTCGATCCGGCATCCGGTGGATCCGTCCCGCTCGTCCACCGACCATCGGATGGCGTCCTCCGCGCTCGAGAGCACTCGAGGCGGCACTGCGCGCGGATCGACGGGGAAGGTGCCCGACAGCACCGCCGAGCCCTCGCCCGCATCCTCCCGGCCCTCGAGACCATCACTCCCGCCGGCGGCGAGCGCGAACAGATCGTCGTCCGAGTACGCCGGCTCACCGACGTACAGTGCGGCTCCTGAGAGAGAAGCGAGGAGACCGGCGACCCCCTCGTCGTCGAGGCGAGTGCGGAGCTCGGAGGCGGCGGTATCGGCCGCGCGGATCCGGGCCTCGATCTCCTCCAGCACGGCGTAACCGTCCGCCTCCGGGTCCGAGACCTCGAGAGCGATCTGCGCGGCCTCCACGACCACCGCATCGATCGCTCCGTCGATCGCCGAACCGTCGATCCGGGCTTCGTGGTCGCCGAGATTGAGAGCGAGGCTGGCGAGATGAGGCTCGAGCAGCTGCGCGGACAGGACGATGCTGCGGTCCAGAGCGTGCTCCGCTCCGGACGCGAGCACTGCGGCCTCGGCGTCGAGCAGCCATTCCAGGCACTCCGGCACCGAGACCGAGGGCTGAGGCCACCAGCGACGCAGCCACAGCGCGAGTGCGAGCCTGCGCAGCCTGTCGGCGAGGGCGCCCTGCACGACCTCGACGAGGATCGGATCCGGGGCGTCCTCGCTGTCGCCCGCAGCGATGTCGAGGATCGTCTCCGCCGCCTCCGCTCCGTACAGCGAGAACAGCCACCACGCGGCTGCGTCGGCGTCGAAGATCTCGACCGAGGCGACGGGGTCGTGTTCCTGGACATCGAACACGAGGGTCCCTCCCGCGAGACCGAGGCGCACGGAGGTGATGCTCGAGAAGTCGGCGCTCTCGGCGGGCGCGACCACCGTGTAGCGGTCCTGTCGCCGAGCGGTCAGTGTGGTCATGAGCGGTCCTCTTGCGTGTCGTCGTGGTCGGAGCCGCCGTCGAGCGGGCCCTTGAAGGAGATCCACTCCCGCACCTGCGGGAAGGGGATCGAGAGCGGTGGCACGACGTGGAGTGGATCCTCGGTTCCGAGACGGGCCGTCTCGGCCTCCACGTACGTCCGCCAGGTCGCGATGAGCGGATCCGGGTCCGGCGCCCTCCTCGGGAGGCGGGCGACACTGTTCCAGAACACGACGACGGCCTCCGCACCGAAGGCATCGATGGCGGTCTGCAGGACGTCGTCGATCGCCGAGCGCTTCGGCGCAGTGGGCGCGAGGCCTCTGCGCCGCCCCGAACCGGTGCGGGCCCCGCCGAGCAGCGGATCGTCGGTGCTGACGAGGGGAGGGAAGTAGCGCGACAGCTCCTTCAGCTGCTCGCGAGCCGTCACGTAGACGCCGTGGACGAGATTCCACACCTCGAGAGCGTCCGGCTCCGCTTCCGAGCACAGACTCCGCCGGAGTACTCGAGACCAGAGCTTCCCGGCGAGATAGGGTCCGGGCTCCTGGTAGAACGCGACGGCGTCCGCCATCTCCGCCCGTCTGCTCCGCTTGCGTGATCGGGAGACCTCGTCGCGCCACCCTTTCGCGATGCGGAGCCTGCCGCCCGAGAGCGACTCGAGGAACCACTGGTCGACGGTGGCCTCCTCCCAGGTCATGAGCTCAGCGAGCTGGTGCCCGATCGCCATCACTTTGCGCGCCCAGTCGT
Organism: Rathayibacter sp. Leaf296; assembly: GCF_001423045.1. NCBI lineage: Bacteria > Bacillati > Actinomycetota > Actinomycetes > Micrococcales > Microbacteriaceae > Rathayibacter > Rathayibacter sp. Leaf296. Next base: position 353,395 of record NZ_LMNR01000003.1, on the reverse strand, counting down.
GGGGGAGTCCGAGCGGGAGCGCGGACGCGTCGATCACGCCCTCGATCGCGTTCACAGCACTGCCGGGGATGACGAGGGACGCGCCCGCTCCGGTAACGAGTCGCGACACCCGGTCCGCGATCGCCTGATCCAGAGGGAAGGACGGCCTCAGATCGCGGGGGGAGGTGGACACCCTGCCCAGCGACGGCTGGGCGACGGTCAGGTACTCGGTGAGCCACAGATCGCGTGCGTCGTCGTCGGTGAATCGCACCGGGGCATCGTAGATCTCGCGGAGGACCCGCTCCGCCGCGAGTGCGTCGACGGATCCCTCATCCCGCGAATAGGGATCCGCGATCGTCAGGAACGTCGCGTAGAGGCCGAGGTGAGAGGAACGCCCCCGGATCCGGGGCCGGTCCATCCAAACGGCGTCGAGTCGGTCCTGTAAGCGCCGGGACGTCGCTGCGTCGCGCCAGATCCTGTTCGCGGAGGGTCCGGTCAGAGAGTCCTTCGCGATCTCGTGGTCGATCGCTCGACGGGCGATGACCAGCTGCTCCGCTTCGTCGCCAGGGAGGTCGGTGAACTTCTCCAGCGATCGGGCGAGCCGGTGCACGGTGTCGATCGGAGTGAGCCGCCGCACGCGCACCGCATCGAGCGCACGGACCCACGCGGTGTAGGTGATGATGCGGGATTCGGAGGCCGCAATGCCGGCCAGCAGGGTCGCCGCTTCCTGGTCGTCGATCCGGCTGCCCTTCGCCGCCGTGAGCCGGTTCTGCGTCACCGGAAACCCCGCTGCGGTCAGGGCCTCGACCAGGAATCCCTCACGGACGGAGCGGACCGGAAGACCGCCGTTCGTGACCAGAGGACACCCTAGGACTGTCTCGGGAAGCAGAGACCATGCGGCGGACAACGCGTGGGAGAGGATCGCCATCGTCCGCCCCCGTCTCCCGGCCGTGCGAGGCGCGGCAGAAGCGCAAAGATCGACCCGGGCGCGATCAACGTAGCACGAGCGCTGGTCACCGACGATGCCGAGCGTCAATGCGTGCGGAGCAGTGCGAGTGGGCACGGAGAGTCCTTTCCTCGGGGTTCGCACTCACTACCGATCCCGACGGCGGGCACCCGGGCGGGAGCGCCGCAAGCGGGATCGGTCACGATATCGGCGCTCCGTACCCGGTCGCGCTCTGTCCAACAGGAAGGCGGATCACCGATGCACTCCCCCTCGCGCCCGACGAGCGCGCTGACCACCCGATCCGCTCCTGCGGCGGCGCCATCGCGGTCCGACCGCGTCGGCCGAACGGATGCGAAGGCCTGCCCGTGCTGATCGAGGAGGCCGTGGAGTCGTGGAAGGCGCTCTGGGTCGGACGGCTCTCGCCATCGGAGCCGCTGCCGAGGTCGGCCGACGGCTGCTCGAGCTGCGGGCCCTCCCCGTTCGCGCGCGCGGCGGAGTTCCCCGCGTTCCTCCCGCACTGGGCCACGCACTCGCTCGTCCTCGAGTTCACCGCGCGCTGGCTGCTCGAGGTCGACGCGTTCCGAGCAGAGCACGTCCCGAATCTCCTGCATCCCGACGCCGTCGAACCCCGCCACTACGAGAGCGACGAGCACACAAGATCGATGCGCGAGTACCACAGTGCGGTACTCGAGCTGATCTGCATCGAGATCCGCTTGTGCCGGGCCGAGATCTGGTCGACGGTGCGTGCCGTCGTGTAGCCCTGAGGCGGGGGACCCTCTCGCAGGTGGTGCACTCGGCCAGCTGCGGGTGGGCAGTGTCGCGACGGATCGGGATGGGCGGGTGGATCGGGCCGGGTCAGACGCCAGCGGGCTCGAGGACGCCCGCCTGCTCCTCGTCGAGCTCGCGGCGCACGGTGCGCTCGCCGTCGAGCTCGCGCGTGGAGCGCGGGGCGAGCAGACCGACGACGACGAAGGTGCCGAAGCCGATCGCGGCGGCGACGAGCGTGGCGTAGCCGTCGAAACCGGCCCCGATCAGGTCGTTCGGCACGTAGAGGATGTCGTTCGGCACTCCGTAGAGCGTCGGGGTGAGCGCCAGCAACACGATCCGCACGGCGAAGCCGACCCCCGCCGCGACGAGCGCGGCCGTCACTCCCGGGCGCTTCCAGAAGAGCCCGATCAGGAACGGCGCCGCGAGGCACGCGAGCATGAGGTCGAACGCCAGCGTGAGCAGGATGCCCGTCTGGCTCACCCGGATCGCGAGGAACGAGCCGAGGATCACGATCGGGACCATCGCGACGCGGGTCCACTTCAGCAGCGGGTCCACCCCGGAGCCGGTGTGGCGGCGGACCGAGAGGACGTTGCGGACGACGATCGCGGAGGTGGCCAGGATCGCTCCGGACGCGGTCGAGAACGACGCGGCCACGACGCCCGAGAGCACCAGGATCGCGATCAGCGGCGGCGCGTAGTCGTCGAGGAGCGTGAACAGGATCGGCCCGTCGGCGGTCGTGATGCCGAGGACCGCACTAGCGGTGAGCGCCACGATCGCGAAGATCGTGCCGATCGCGGCGGTCCCGGCCGCGGCGGCGAAGCACGCGCGGCGGGCGACCTCGGGCGACTTGGCGCCGAAGATGCGCTGCATGAAGTCGATGGCGACGAGGTCGCCGATGCCGAGTGCGACGAGCGTGGCCCAGTTGACGGGCGCGCCCATCGCCGGGTCGGTCAGCTGCTCGAAGTCGAACGGCCCCATCCCCTCGGGGATGACGATGCCGTAGGCGAGCGCGACCCAGACGAGCAGCGAGATCGCGGCGACGACCGTGATGACGGTCTGGATCGCGGCCGTGTACGCGTCCGAGAAGAGCCCGCCGGCGATCGTGTAGGTCAGCACGAGGGCGACCGACAGGACCACTCCCCACGCGTAGGGGATGGCGGCGAAGCGCTCGAGCAGGAAGCCGCAGGCGACCAGGTTGCCCGCGAGCAGGATCGTGAACGAGAGCACCATGATCACCGACGCGACGACCTCGGTGGTGCGGTCGTAGCGCATCCGGAAGAAGTCGGCGAGCGTGAAGAGCTTCATCGCGTTCATGGGCTTGGCGAGGAAGAGCCCCGTGATCAGGAGGCAGATCGCGAGTCCGATGGCGAGCGAGGCGCCCGCCCAGAAGCCGAACTGCGAGGTGAGGTCGGTGTTGCCGACGGTGGCGTTCGAGTCGACCGCGGCGGCGGTGAGGGAGACCGCGACGAGCGGGATGCCCAGGCGGCGGCCGGCGACGAGGTAGTTGGCGCTGTCTCCGTCGATCTTGCGGGCGACAGCGATGCCGACGGCGAGGACCACCAGGACGGTGATCCCCACTCCGAGGATGATCATGCGTGCTCCAGGGTGCTCGGTGGTGCGGCGAGGTGTTTCTATCGGTTGATAGACACGGATCCTGCCGCGCCCGGAGGCGCCGATTTTTTCGAGCGTGCAACGATCGCGTTAACTCCGCCGCGCGAGGGCGGTGGCCAGGTGTCGCGGTCGAGTACTCGGAAGTTGTCGTTCTCGAGGGGCGAGTACGACGACTTTCGAGGAGTGGCGTGCCGCTCCGCCGCAGAGGAGCGGACGCGCGGGCGAGTATCCGAGAGTCGTCGTACTCGACGAGCGAGTGCGACGACTTTCGAGGAGTGGGCGGGTCAGCGCAGGCGCGCGAGCACGGCGGGGCCGGTGGCGAGCGCCTCCGCGACGGCCGCGCGGTCGAGGTCGAGTACGCGCAGCGCGGCGAGCGCCACCGCCTCGCCGTGGCGCTCGAGGTCGATCCCGGGGCGGCGGCGCTGCAGGATCACGTTCTCGACGAGGGCGAGCACGAGAGCGGCCCCGACCTCGACGTCCTCGGCTCCGCACGCCGCCACGAGGGTGCGGTAGGCGGTCTCGAGCTCGGAGCGCCGCTCGCGGAAGGCCGCGAACCGCTCGTCGCCCAGCTCGGGCAGCAGGTAGAGCGCGCCGACGTTGTACTCGCCCGCCGAGAGCAGCCGCACGTCCGACACGCACAGCGCCCACAGGCGCGCCGCGGGCGACTCGTCGCGCGCCAGCAGCTGGGCTGCGGCGTCGAGCGACGGCTGGACGGTGCCGAGCAGCAGCTCGAGCAGCACCGCGTGCTTGCCGGCGAAGTGGTGGTACAGCGAGGCCTGCCGGATCCCGGCGGCGCCCGCGATGGCGTGCGTACTCGTACTGCCGAAGCCCTCGGTGCAGAAGAGCGCGGCACCGGCGGCGAGGATGTCGGCGCGGGTGCCGAGGCCGGTGAGCGAGGCTCCGGAGGCGCGCGGCCGTCCGGTGGGTGCGCTGGCCATGCGCTCGACGGTAGCAGCGGGGCGGTGCCGGCCCTGCCCGGCTCCCTCCGCGCTTCTCCAGAAGTTGCGGTGACCGCTCGCACTTCCCGCAACTTCTGAAGAAGTGGCGTGGCACCTCCTCCGCGCTCCTCCAGAAGTTGCGGTGACCGCGCACGCTTCCCGCAACTTCGGGAGAAGCGGCGCCGGCGCCGCACCCGAAACACGATCGCAACACCGGGGTCACGCCCGCGACACCGGCGCGTGATCGACTTCCTGTCGAACGATAGAAAGCTCGGGGCCACCGGGCCGCACGGTGCACGACCGAGAGAAGGAGCAGACCGATGAGCGCATCGACCACCTCCACCACGGCGGGCGCCCGCGCGCACGCCCGCGCCCAGGAGGGAACGCCCGCCGAGACCGGCCCGCTGCTGCCCGCGAGCCTGCACCCCGATCCGCCCGCGGGCACGACGCCGGCGGATCTGCGCTGGTCCGAGCGGATCGCCGGCGGCGGCTACGGCCACCGCGCTCTCGCCCGCGGCACGCACCTCCGTCTGACCGACGTCACCGGGGACGCCTGCGTCTCGCTCCTGCTCTACAGCGCGGTCGGCACGCACGAGCGCCTCAACGTCGCCGACACCGTCAAGGTGCAGTGGCAGGTCTACACCGGAGCGGGCCAGCTGCTCCTCAGCGATCAGGGCCGCGTGCTCGCGAGCACCGTGTCGGACGACTCCGGCCATCACGACACGATCTACGGCACCACCGCACTCGCCCGCAACGTCGAGCGCTACGGCGACGGATCGCCTCAGGGGCCCTCCCCCGCCGGTCGCGAGCTGCTGCTGCTCGGCGCCGCGAAGCACGGGCTCGGCCGGCAGGACCTCCCGCCGAGCGTCTCGTACTTCCAGGGCGTGCGGATCCGCGCGGACGGGTCCCCCGAGTACCTGGGCAGCGCCGGAGCCGGTCGCTCGGTCGTCCTCCGTCTCGAGATGCCCGCGATCGTCCTGCTGGCGAACACCGCCCATCCGCTGGACCCCCGGCCGGCCTACTCGTGCGGTCCCGTCGACGTGCTCGCCTGGCGCGGCGAACCGGCCGGCCCCGACGATCCGCTGCGCTCGGCGACCCCGGAGGGGCGCCGCGCGTTCCTGAACACCGACGACTTCCTGCAGGCGAGGGGTATCGCATGAGCACCGGCACCGACCACGGCACCGAGATCCACCGCGAGACCGTCGCCGCCCGCGCGCCCTGGTCGCGCCTGCTGCGGGCGGGCGAGGTCCTCGTGATCGTCGACGTCGACGGCAACCAGGCTGTCGACTTCCTCGCCTACGACGCCGAGGACCGCACCGCCTACTCGGCCGCCGCCACGCTGCAGGCCCAGTCGAGCGTCTACCTGACGGCCGGCTCGGTGCTGCGTGACGCCGAGCACCGCCCGCTGCTGAGAGTGCTCGCGACCGACGTCGAGCGCCACGACACCCTCGGCGGCGCCTGCTCGAAGGAGAGCAACACGCTCCGCTACGGCTTCCACACCTACTCCCAGCACGCGTGCGCCGAGAACTTCGTCGCCGAGCTCTCGCGGCACGGGATGGGGAAGCGCAACCAGGTGTCGAACGTGAACTGGTTCATGAACGTGCCCGTCGACCCCGACGGCGCTCTCGGCATCGTCGACGGCATCTCCTCCCCCGGTCTCAGCGTGACGCTGCGCGCCGAGCGCGACACCCTCGTGGTGGTCTCGAACTGCCCGCAGATCAACAATCCCTGCAACGGCTTCGACCCCTCGCGCGCCGAGATGATCGTCTTCGACGGAGTGGCCGCACGATGACCTTCGACACTCTCCTCGTCGCCAATCGCGGCGAGATCGCGGTCCGGATCCTGCGCACGGCGAAGCGGATGGGCCTGCGCACCGTCGCGGTCCACTCCGACGCCGACCTCGGCGCCGCGCACGTCGCGCTCGCCGACGAGGCCGTGCGGATCGGTCCGGCCGCCGCGAGCGAGAGCTACTTGCGGATCGACCGGATCCTCGAGGCCGCGCGCGCGACCGGCGCCGGTGCGATCCATCCCGGCTACGGCTTCCTCAGCGAGAACGCCGAGTTCGCGCGCGCCTGCGAGGCCGCGAGCATCGTCTTCGTCGGCCCGACCCCCGAGCAGCTGGAGATCTTCGGCGCGAAGCACACCGCCCGTGACGCGGCCGAGCGCGCCGGGGTGCCGATGCTCGCGGGCACGGGGCTCCTGGACGACGCCGACCACGCGGCTGCGGAGGCCGCTCGGATCGGCTACCCCGTGATGCTCAAGGCGACGGCGGGAGGCGGCGGCATCGGCATGCGCGCCTGCCGCGACGAGTCCGAGCTGCGCACCGCGTGGCGCGAGGTGCGGCGTCTCGCCGAGGCCGGCTTCTCCTCGGCCGGCGTGTTCCTCGAGCGGCTCGTGGAGCGGGCCCGCCACGTCGAGGTGCAGGTGTTCGGCGACGGCACCGGCCGCGTGCTCACCCTCGGCGACCGCGACTGCTCGCTCCAGCGCCGCAACCAGAAGGTGATCGAGGAGAGCCCCGCCCCCGATCTGCCCGACTCCGTCCGCACGGGCATCGCGGAGGCGTCGGCGCGGCTCTGCGCCGACGCGGGCTACCGCAGCGCCGGCACCGTCGAGTACATCTACGACCCGGTGCGGCAGGAGGCGGCGTTCCTCGAGGTCAACACGCGCCTGCAGGTCGAGCACCCGGTGACCGAGGCGCGCTACGGGATCGACCTGGTCGAGTGGATGCTGCGGCTCGCGCAGGGCGAGACCGCGTTCCTCGACACGCTTCCCGAACCCTCCGGAGCGGCGGTCGAGGCGCGCGTCTACGCCGAGAACCCCGACCTGGGCAATGCGCCGAGCTCGGGCACGGTCACCGCCCTCGAGTACCCGGCGGGCGCGCGGATCGACGGCTGGATCCGCCCCGGCAGCGAGGTCTCGACAGCGTACGACCCGCTCCTGGCGAAGGTGATCGTGCACGCCGAGGACCGCGCTGCGGCCTGGGCGGCGCTCGGCGAGGCGCTCGAGGGCACCCGGGTCGACGGGATCGCGACGAACACCGGCCTCCTGCGCGCGATCGCCGCCGAGCCCGCCGTCCTCGCCGCGGAGCACTCGACCGCGACGCTCGACGGGATCCGCGACGCGACTCCGCGGCTCGAAGTGCTCAAGGGCGGCATGCTCACCACGGTGCAGGACCTACCGGGACGCCTCGGCTACTGGCCGGTCGGCATCCCGCCGTCGGGGCCGATGGACGCGCTGTCGTTCCGGCTCGGCAACGAGGCGCTCGGCAACCCGGCCGCGGCCCCCGGACTCGAGATCACGATGAGCGGGCCGACCCTTCGCTTCCACAGCGCGGCGCGGATCGTGCTGACCGGCGCCCCCGCTCCGGCGACGCTCGACGGCGCGCCCGTCGCCCAGTGGGAGCCGGTCGACGTGCCCGCCGGCGGCGTGCTCGCCGTCGGCACGGCCGAGCGCGGCATGCGGATGTACCTCCTAGTCGAGGGAGGCCTCGACGTGCCGCTGATCCTCGGATCGGCCAGCACCTTCGACCTCGGCGCGATCGGCGGACACGCCGGACGCGCCCTCGCGCCGGGCGACGTCCTCGGGATCCGGACGCCCGCGACGCCGCACCACGTCGCTCCGGTGCCGCCCGCAGCGCGACCCGGGTTCCCCAGCGCGTGGACGATCGCGGCCCTCGAGGGCCCCCATGCCGCTCCGGAGTTCTTCACCGAGGACGACATGGCCGTCTTCTACGCCACCGACTGGGACGTGCACTTCAACTCCGCCCGCACCGGTGTCCGCCTCGTGGGCCCGAAGCCGCGCTGGGCCCGCTCGGACGGCGGCGAGGCGGGGCTGCATCCCTCCAACATCCACGACACCCCGTACGCGGTCGGCGCGGTCGACTACACGGGCGACCTGCCGATCCTGCTGGGCCCCGACGGGCCGAGCCTGGGCGGCTTCACCTGCCCCGCGACCGTGGCGACCGGGCACCTGTGGCGGCTCGGGCAGCTCCGGCCCGGCGACACCGTGCGCTTCGTCCCCGTCACCTCCGCTCAAGCGACGGCACTCCTGGACGCGCCGCTGGACGTGCCGTCCGCGGGACGGGCGCCGGTCGAGGACGAGGGCGTCCTGCACCGCCTGCCCGAGCGCGAGGGCGCCCCGTCGGTGGTGCTGCGGCGCAGCGGAGACGCGAACCTCCTCGTCGAGATCGGCGAGATGAGCCTCGAGATCGCCTCCCGCATGCGGGTGCACGCGATCGCCGAGACGCTCGAAGCGGCGGGACTGCCCGGTGTGATCGAGCTGACTCCGGGCATCCGCTCGCTGCAGGTCCACTTCGACCCCCGCACCACGAGCACCGAGGCGGTCGCGCAGGCGGTCCTCGCCGCGGAGGCGGTGCTGCCGGCCACCGCGGACCTGCGGGTCTCGAGTCGCACCGTGCACCTCCCGCTGGCGTGGGACGACCCGTCCACGCGCGAGGCGATCCGCCGCTACATGGCCGGGGTCCGCGACGACGCTCCGTGGTGCCCGTGGAACATCGAGTTCATCCGCCGCATCAACGGCCTCGACAGCGTCGACGACGTGTACCGGACGGTGTTCGAGGCCGAGTACCTGGTGCTGGGGCTCGGCGACGTCTACCTCGGCGCGCCGGTCGCGACTCCGCTCGACCCCCGGCACCGCCTCGTGACGACCAAGTACAACCCGGCGCGCACCTGGACCCCGCAGAACGCGGTCGGCATCGGCGGCGCCTACCTCTGCATCTACGGGATGGAAGGCCCGGGCGGCTACCAGTTCGTCGGCCGCACCGTGCCGATCTGGTCGACTCACCACCAGGCCGGGGCGTTCGAGGAGGGCGTGCCGTGGCTGCTGCGGTTCTTCGACCGCATCCGCTGGTACCCGGTCGAGCCGGAGGAGCTGCTCGAGCTGCGTGCGGAGATGGCCGCGGGACGCCTGCCGCTGCGGATCGAGGAGGGCGAGTTCTCGCTCGCCGAGTACGAGGAGTTCCTCGCGGAGAACGCGTCGGAGATCGCGGAGTTCCGCGCGGGCCAGGCCTCGGCGTTCGGTGCCGAGCGCGACGCGTGGCGGGCGTCGGGCGAGTTCGACCGCGAGGACGCGGTGCCGGCTCCGGTCGACGGACCGGCGGTCGTGGTGCCCGAGGGCTGCGAGGCGGTGGAGGCGCCGTTCGTCGCGACGGTGTTCCGGCTCGACGTGGCGGTCGGCGATCTCGTCGAGGCCGGTCAGACGCTCGTCGCCCTCGAGGCGATGAAGATGGAGGCGCCCGTCACCGCGCCGACGGCCGGTCGCGTGGTCGAAGTCGTCGCCGAGGTGGGCGTCCAGGTGACGGCGGGTGCCGTGCTCGTCGTTCTCGAACCCCTGATCGAGGAGGAGGCGGCGTGATCCAGGACACCGCGGCGCACGTCGCCGAGCGCTACGAGCGGCTGCGCTCGCGACCCGAGGCGTTCATCGCGCTACGACCGCAGGCCGACGTGGTGGCCGAACTGGCAGCGGTCGATCCGGCGCTGCCGCTCGCCGGGCTGCTCTTCGCGGTGAAGGGCAACATCGACGTCGCGGGCCTGGCGACGACCGCGGCGTGCCCGGCCTTCGCCTACGAGCCCGCCGAGGACGCGACGACGGTGGCGCGGCTGCGCGCGGCCGGAGCGGTCGTCCTCGGCTCCACCAATCTCGACCAGTTCGCGACCGGGCTCGTCGGCAGCCGCTCCCCCTACGGGGCGGTGCGGCACGCGGTCGACGAGACGCGCATCTCCGGAGGCTCGTCCTCGGGCTCCTCCGTCGCGGTCGCGCTGGGTGCTGCCGACTTCGCGCTCGGAACCGACACCGCGGGCTCCGGACGCGTGCCCGCCGCGTTCCACGGGCTCGTGGGGCTGAAGCCGACGAAGGGCTGGGTGAGCGCTGCGGGCGTCGTACCGGCCTGCCGGAGCCTGGACGTCGTGACGGTGATGGCGGCCGACCCCGCCGTCGCACGGCGGGCGCTCGACGTGATGGCGGGGCCGGACGCCCGCGACCCGCTCAGCCGCTCCGGATCCACGGCTCCGGTCACCGGGACCCCGCGGATCGGCGTGCCGCTGCCGGGGCAGCTCGGCGAGCTGGCCCCCGGCTGGGCCGGGGCCTTCGACGCGGAGGTCGCGCGCTGGGTCGCGACGGGGGCCGAGGTGGTCCCCGTGGACATCGAGGTGTTCCTCGAGACCGCTCGGATGCTCTACGACGGCGCGTTCGTCGCCGAGCGCTACGCCGCCGTCGGCGCCTTCGTCGACGCGCACCCGGACGAGGTCGACCCGACCGTGGGCCGCATCATCGGCGCGGCGCGGGAGCTGCCGGCGTGGAAGCTCTTCCAGGACCAGGAGCGCCTGGACCGGGCGCGCGTCGTCTCGGACCAGGTGTTCGAGCGGATCGACGCGCTGCTGCTGCCGACGACGGTCGAGCACCCGACGCTCGCGGCCGTGGCCGCGGATCCGATCGGCGTCAACTCGCGCCTCGGCCGCTTCACGAACTCCGCCAACCTGCTCGATCTGGCGGCCGTGGCCTACCCCGCCGGCCTCGTCGACGGGCTCCCGTTCGGCGTCCAGCTCATCGGACCCGCCTTCTCCGACCACCGACTCGCCGACCTCGTCTGGAACCGCTCATGACCGTCCTCCTCGCCGTCGCCGGCGCCCACCTCGGCGGGCAGCCGCTGAACGCGCAGCTCACCGATCGAGGCGCCGAGCTCGTCTCGACGACCACGACGAGCCCCGACTACCGGCTGGTCGCGCTCGCGACGACGCCGCCGAAGCCCGGAGTGGTGCGGGTCGCCGACGGCGGTGCGGCGCTCGAGGTCGAAGTGTGGCGCCTCGACGACGCCGGCTTCGGCTCGTTCGTCGCCGCTCTGCCTCAGCCGATGGCGATCGGGAAGGTGACGCTCGCCGACGGGACGCTCGTCAGCGGGTTCCTGGTCGAGCCGATCGTGGTCGAGGGCGCCGAGGACATCACCCGTTTCGGCGGGTGGCGCTCGTACCTCGCGTCGCTCTGAGGCCCTCGTCGACCTGCCGCGCATCGGGGGCGAGGCGGGACCCCTACCGCGCCCGGACGGTGTAGATCGCCCCGGTCGTCACGCCCTCCTCGATGGCCTCCAGGGTGCGCCCTCGCGTCTCCGGAACCTGGGTCGCCACGAAGAGCAGGACGACCGCTCCGATGCCCGCGAAGACGAAGAACGTCCCCGATATCCCGATCGCCTCGACGACGCTCGGGAACCACAGGCCGAGGACCGCGTTCGCAATCCAGCCCCAGAAGACGGCCAGTCCGATCGCGAAACCGCGGAGGAACAGCGGGAAGATCTCGGCCAGCATCACCCAGATCGCGATGTTGAGGAAGGTCTGCATCGACCCGACGAAGAGCACCACGAGCAGCAGGATCACGAACGGCCGCGCAGGGTTGCCGACGGGCAGCGCGATCGACGCGATCCCGATCAGGAGATGCATGGTGGTGGTGAGGGAGAAGCCGACGATGAGTGTCGTGCGCCGGTTGATCCTCTGCATCAGGGAGAGCCCGATGATGCCGCCGATGACCGAGATGACCCCCGGTGCGATGTTCGCGATCAGCGCGGATCCCTGATCGAAGCCGGCTTCGGTGAGCACCGACTGCCCGTAGTACATGATCGAGTTGATGCCGGTGAGCTGCTGACCCAGTGAGATGCCGATCCCGATGAGCACGATCCGGAGGATCCACTTGTCCTTCAGGGATCGCCAACCGCCCTGCGGCCGAGCGGATTCGGCCTGCGCGGACCTCTCGATCTCGTCGAGCTCGGCCTGTGCGCGCTCCGGGCTGCGGACCGTGGTCAGGACGGCGAGGGCGTCCTCACCGCGTCCCTTCGAGAGGAGCCAGCGCGGCGACTCCGGAACGCGCATCATGCCGATCAGGAGACCGGCCGCGGGGAGCGCGCTCACCGCGAGCATGTAGCGCCAGACGCTGCCGTGGTCGGCCCAGACGGTGCCGATGATCGCGTTCACGACGAAGGCCGAGAGCTGGCCGACCACGATCATCAGCTCGTTGCGCCCCGCGACGGCACCGCGGATCTCGTACGGCGCGAGCTCGGACAGGAACACCGGCACCACGACCGACGCGCCGCCGACGGCGAGCCCGAGCACGGAGCGCCCGACGACCATGACCCCGAGGTTCGGCGCGACCACGCAGATCAGGGCGCCCCCGATGAACATCACGGCGAGCAGGATGATCGTCCGGCGTCTCCCCCAGCTGTCCGAGAGCCGCCCGCCGAGCAGGGCGCCGACAGCGGCGCCGAGGAGCAGGGAGCTGGTCACGACGCCCTCGGTGAAGGTCGTGAGGCCGAGCTCGGCGGCCATCGGCTCGAGAGCGCCGTTGATGACTCCGGTGTCGTAGCCGAAGAGCAGGCCGCCGAGCGTCGCGATCATGGCCACGATGCCGAGCCGGCGGCTGTGGGGGCCGGCGGTGAGGGGCGGCAGCGCCTGGGAGGGACGGGTGGATGCGGTCATGGGACTCCTTCGTCGGGTGGCCGATGATTCTTCGGTGAACCGGCCAGCATGTAGTTATGTGCTGACATGGATACGGTACGCCTTCGAGTCCGCCGAGGTGAGGCCGCGCATCCGGGAGCGGCCCTTCCCTCCGGCCGCCCGGGTCGGGCACGGTGGACCGCGTGACCGAGATCCTCCGCCTCGCCGCCTTCCCCGCGACCCCCGACGGCGGCAACCCCGCCGGCGTCGTGCTCGACGCGACCGCCCTCGACGACGCCGCGATGCAGGGCGTCGCCACGGACGTCGGCTACGCCGAGACCGCCTTCGCGATCGAGCGCACCGGGCCGCGGCGGTTCCGGATGCGCTACTTCTCGCCGGTCGCCGAGGTGCCGTTCTGCGGCCACGCGACCATCGCGACGGCGGTCGCTCTTTCCGAGCGCGACGGAGCCGGGGCGTTCGTCTTCGACACCCCCGTCGGCGAGGTCGCGATCGGGACGCGCGTCGAGGGCGGCGCCGTGCTCGCCTCGTTCACGAGCGTCGAGCCGCGGGTCGTCCCGCTGCCGGACGCCGACATCGACGCGATCCTGCGGCTCCTGGGCCTGGATCGGGTGGCGCTGGATGCGCGGTTCGCGCCGGCCGAGTCGTTCGCGGGCAACCGGCATCCGATCCTCGTGCTCGAGGGCGCGGCGGTCTTCGACGGGTTCTCGTTCGAGCCGGCGGCGATGCGCTCGCTGATGGACTCGCGCGGCTGGAGCGGCACGGTCACGATCGCGCGGGCCCTGCCCGACGGCGCGTTCGAGACGCGCAACCTGTTCCCCGTCGGCACCCTCTCGGAGGACCCCGCCACCGGCTCCGCGGCCGCCGCGCTCGGCGGCTGGCTGCGCGCGATCGGCGCGGTCGCGCCTCCCACCCGCGTCGTCGTGCACCAGGGCCGCCACGTCGGACGGCCGAGCGTGCTGCTCGTCGACGTACCCGCCTCCGGAGGGATCACGGTGAGCGGGAGCGCGCACGCGATCGAGGCGCCGCCCGCTCGCTGAGGCGCCGCCCGGAGCGGGCGCCCCGGCCCTAGGGTGAGCGGCATGCCGAACCCGCGGCGCCCCTCGAGGAAGGCCCCGCCGTGGTCCCCGACATCAATCCCTGGGCCGTCGCCCTCGCCACCCTCTCGACGGTGATCGTCGGCTCGGTCTGGTACACCCCGAAGGTCTTCGGCACGCTCTGGATGCGCCTCACCGGCATCACCGACGAGAGCATGCGCTCGCGCAGCGCGGTGGTGCCGATCCTGGTGACCCTGGTCGTCAGCCTCGTCACCGCACTGGTGCTGGCCGGCTGCGTCGACATCGCGCACGCCTTCTACGGCGGAAGCTGGTTCGCGAACTCCCTGGTCACCGGTCTGTTCCTCTTCGTCGGCTTCACCGCGGCCCGGATGATCACCCACGACGCCTTCGAGGGCCGCCCCGCGAAGCTCACGATCCTCAACGTCACGCACGAGCTCGTGACGATCCTGGTGATGTCGGTGATCATCGGCCTGCTGCCGGCATGATCAGCGCGCGCTCAGCTGCCCGGAACGGCTGCCGACACGCCGCGAGAACGCGCCTTCCCGGGCGACTCGGCGCGCAGGCCGGGGTGGTCACCGCGATGGTGCTCGCGCTGGCGGGCTGCGCGCCCGGCCTCTCGACCCCGGCGACGGATGCTTGCACCGCTCACGCGGGCTGGGTGAGCGGAGGGGCGCTCGAGGAACGGCGCGAGCGCATCGTCGAGACTGTCGCCGAGCTGCTGACGGGCGAGGATCCGGCCGAGCTCCGGAGCGCGTCGGCCGCGATGACGGCGGCGCTCGGATCGGGTGACGAGGCCGGCTTCACCGACGCGTCGGAGGCCTTCGCGGACGCGTGCGGTGAGAACGGGTGGGAGCCCGTCGAGGGCTGACGCGGGCCGTCGGTGGACGTGGGTCCGAGATACCGGTGCACGGCTACTCGACCAGCACGGGGGCCTTGCTGATCGAGTAGGCCGCGCAGCGGCCGTATCGAGATCCCCCTCCCGAGCTGCCGGCGCGACCCCCGTTCTCACCCCGCGCGCCGCAGCACCAGGCGCGCCGTGACTCCGCCGCCCGGGGTGTCGAGCAGCTCGATGGTGCCGGAGTCGTGCTCGACGACCTGCCGCGCGATCGCGAGGCCGAGGCCGGAGCCGTCGGGGGTCGCGCTCCAGAAGCGGTCGAACGCGCGGGCGCGGTCGGCGGCGCTCATCCCCGGACCCGTGTCGGCGATCTCGACGACCAGCTCCTGGCCGCGCTCGGCCACATGCAGGTGCACCCGACCCGCGCCCGCGTGCAGCGCGTTGTCGACGAGGTTGTCGACCGCCTGCTCGAGGTGCCCCGGGGTCAGGAGCGCCCGCGGGGTGCTGCGGGGTGCCGACAGCACGAGCTCGGCGCCCGCGTCGTCGGCCGCCGCGGCCCAGAACGTCGCCCGCTCCCTCAGCAGGGCCGACACGTCGACGGGCTCGCGCGGCCGGGTGGGCGCCTGGCTCCGCGCGAGCACGAGGAGGTCCGAGACGAGGCGGCCGAGCCGGCCCGCCTCGGCGAGCGCCCGGTCGACGGCGGCACGGTCGCCGGGCGAATCGAGCCGGTGGTGCAGGTTGTCGAGGCTCAGGCGCAGCGCGGTGAGCGGGGTGCGGAGCTGGTGCGAGGCATCGGCCGTGAACGCCTGCTGCGCGGCGAGCAGCACGCCGATCCGGTGCGCCCCGTCGTTGAGCGTCTCGGCCAGGCGCCGCGTCTCGGCGGGCCCGACCGTCGCCGGGTCGAGACGGGCGTCGAAGTCGCCGTGCGACATCCGCCCCGCCATCGCGTCGAGCAGGCGGAGGGGGCGCAGGAGCGACCTCGCGATGAGGGCGCTCGCGAGGACCGCCAGCCCCAGCACCGCGAGTCCGACGGCTCCGCGGAACAGCCAGATCGCCTGCAGCTGCTCGTCGACGGGCGCCGTGGGCAGGGTCAGCCGCACGGCGCCGTCCACGACTCCGGCGTCGGTCGTGGCCGGCACGGTCACCTGGAGTCCCGGCTCGCCGAGCACCGAGTCCTCGCGCGTGCGCACGCGCTCCTCCCCCGTCAGCGCCGCCGAGAAATCGGAGTCGTCCGCCCCCTCGACCGCGCGGCCGAGTGCCGGTGCGCCGTCGGGCGAGAGCAGCTCGACCCGGCCGTCGGTCTGCGCCTCGAGCTCGGCGCGCAGCCGCACCAGTGCCAGCTCGGCGCCCTCGGCGGTCTCCTCGTCGGCCTCCGTCGCGGTCGAGAGCAGCACGGCGATGGTCCGCGCCTCCCGGAGCGCCACCTCGCGCTGGTCGTCGCGCAGGACCCGGTCGAGGTCGAGCGCCACCGGCACGGTGAAGACGGCCAGGGCGAGAGTCACCAGCACGACGCACGCGGCGATCAGCCGGCGGCGCATCAGGGCCGCTCCAGGCGGAAGCCCACTCCGCGCACGGTCGTGATCACCGCGGCGCCGGCGAGCTTCTGCCGCAGGGTCGACACGTGCACGTCGAGCGTCCGCGTGGATCCGAACCAGTGGCTGTCCCAGACCTCGTCGATCAGCGACTCGCGGGTGAGCACCGCGCCCACCGCGCCGGCGAGCGCGACGAGCAGGTCGAACTCCTTGGGAGCGAGCGCCAGCTCCTCGTCGTCGCGGTGCACGCGGCGGGCGGCGACGTCGATCGCGAGCGGCCCGAGCGCGATCACCGGGCGGGCGGGCGTCTCCCGGTCGAGAACCGCATGACGCCTCGTCACCGCCCGGATCCGCGCAACGATCTCGCGCACCCCGAACGGCTTCGCGACGTAGTCGTCGGCGCCGACCTCGAGCCCCGCGACCGTGTCGATCTCGTCGCCGCGGGCGGTGATCACGATGATCGGCAGGTCGGAGCGGGCGCGCAGGCTGCGGCAGACGTCGAGCCCGTCCATATCCGGCAGCCCGAGGTCGAGCAGCACGACGTCCGGGGCGTCGGCGGCGAGCGCCTCGGCCCCGGTCGTCACCCAGTCGACCTCGAACCCGAAGCGCTCGAGCCCCTCCCGGAGGGACTGCGCGATCGAGGGGTCGTCTTCCACGAGCAGAACGAGCACGCTCGAGGGTCCCATCGCCGCCTGAGGAGGAGCGGTCACGCCGCTGCGGGCTCCTTCGAGGAGTGGTGCTCGACGATCAGCCACTCACCGTCGACCTGCTCGTAGACGAAGGTGAAGCGCGCGGGCACCACGTCGCCGCTCGCGCCCATCGTGAACGTGTAGAGCCCGGAGTGGGACACCGTGCCGTCGCCGAGGTCGCGCACGACGCTCTCGGTGATCACGCCCTGCGGCTCGTTGTCGAGGAACATGTCGAAGTAGCCCAGGCGCTCCTCCGGGGTGTCGTGCACCCCGGGCGAGACGGTGGGGAGGAGGACCGCGTCCTGGGCGTAGAAGGCGTTCACCGCCTCCGGGTCGCCCGTCGCGAGCGCGGCGTTCCACTCGTCGAACAGGCCCTGCACCTCGGAGTCGGAGGGTGTCGCGAGCACCGGAGCCGAGGCCGCGACGGCTCCGGAGGTGCAGCCGGTGAGGGCGAGGATCGCCGCCGCGGGAACGGCGAGCAGCGGGAGGGCGGTACGGGTGCGGAGTGTCATGAGGGGGTCCTCGAGGTCGTGACCCGGGGGTTCCGGATCGAGCGGTCATCGGTGCAACCACTGTCTCGACCGGCCCGTCAGCGCTGCGTCAGGGGAGCGTCAGGGCGGGGGCAGGGTTCGGGACGGACCTCGGCGGGGGCGGGTCTCGAGACGCCGCTGCGCGGCTGCACGACCAGCGAGAGGGCCTGGTGAGGCGAGTGGTCGCCGGACGGGGGCTGCCGCCTTCGTGGGCCCCGCTTCGGGTCGACTCCGTGAGCGCTGATGGTGCGAGTGGTCGCTGGACGGGGCCTGCCAGGGCGGGGAGCGCCGTTTCGCGACCATTCGCATCCTGCACGGGGCAGGGGAGATCGAGGTTCTGAAGGACGTGGATCTCGATACGCCGCTGCGCGGCTACTCGACCAGCAAGGACTGGCGAGGCCCTTACTGCTGATCGAGTAGGCCGCCCCGCGGCCGTATCGAGATCCACCCCCTTCCTCCAGCCCCCGCACCCACGACGAGACGTCCCCGTGCCGTCGACACGTCCCGCTGCTGCGGGCTGTCTCGACGGTCCGAGGACGTCTCGTGTGGGGCGGGTCTCGATACGCCGCTGCGCGGCTACTCGACCAGCAGAAGAGTGCTTGCTGATCGAGTAGGCCGCGCGGCGGCCGTATCGAGATCCACCTCACTTCTTGCGGCGGGGGCCCTTCTCGACGGTGCGGATACCGGTCGTCCCCGTCACCTGGTTCACGCCCGTGGTGTCGATGTCGGTCGGGCGCTCGCCCGGGCGGTAGGCGGTGTCGACCGCCGACTGCACCGACTCGTCGACGACCGTCGCCGCGGCGATCGCCCTCTCCATCCGGCTCTGGCGCGAGCGGAGGTAGAGGCCGAGCGCGATGATCACGATCAGCGCGAGGTACGCGAAGGCGGCGAACGGGCGGGTGACCAGCGCGGTCAGGTCGCCCTGCGAGAGCTGCAGCGCCCGGCGCAGCTGCGCCTCCGCCATCGGGCCCAGGATCAGCCCGATCACGAGCGGCGCCACCGGGTAGCCGAAGCGGCGGAGGAAGTAGCCCACCACTCCCACGACCAGCAGGATCACGATGTCGACCGTCGAGAAGTTGACGGCGTACGCGCCCAGCACCGCGAAGGTCAGGATGCCCGCGTAGAGATACGGACGCGGGATCTGCAGCAGCTTCACCCACATGCCCACCAGCGGCAGGTTGAGCACCAGCAGCATCACGTTGCCGATGTAGAGGCTCGCGATCAGCGCCCAGACGAGTCCCGGCTGGTTGGTGAACAGCTGCGGTCCGGGCTGGATGCCGTAGCTCTGGAACGCCGAGAGGATGATCGCGGCGGTCGCGGTCGTCGGCAGGCCCAGTGTCAGCAGCGGCACGAGCACGCCCGCCGCCGCCGCGTTGTTCGCCGACTCCGGACCGGCCACGCCCTCGATCGCCCCGCGACCGAACTCGTGCTTGTGCTTCGAGAGCTTGCGCTCGGTCGCGTACGACAGGAACGTCGCCACATCCGCACCGCCGGCCGGGATCGTGCCGATCGGGAAGCCGATCGCGGTGCCGCGCAGCCACGGCTTCCACGAGCGCTTCCAGTCGTCGCGGGTCATCCAGCTGCGCCATCCGCGGGTCACGGGGATCACCTGGATGCCGCCGTGCCGCATCCGGGACGCCACGTAGAGCGTCTCGCCGACCGCGAAGAGACCGACCGCCACGAGCACCACGTCGATGCCGTCGGCCAGCGGGAGCAGTCCGAACGTGTAGCGCTGCTGGCCCGAGAGGATCTCGGTGCCGACCAGGCCCACGAACAGGCCCAGGCCCAGCGAGCTGAGACCGCGCCAGACGGAGGAGCCCAGCAGGGCGCCCACGGTGATGAACGCGATGACCATCAGGGCCACGTAGTCGGCGGGAGCGAGGTTCACGGCCCAGGCCGCGATGGTCGGGGCGAGGAGGGTCAGCAGCACCGTGGCGACGGTGCCGGCGACGAACGAGCCGAGGGCCGCCGTGGCGAGGGCCGCGGCTCCGCGCCCCATCTTCGCCATCTTGTTGCCCTCGAGCGCGGTGACGATCGAGGCCGACTCCCCCGGCGTGTTCAGCAGGATGCTCGTGGTCGAGCCGCCGTACATGCCGCCGTAGTAGATGCCGGCGAAGGTGATCAGCGCCGCGGTGGGGTCGAGCGTGTAGGTCAGGGGCAGCAGCAGCGCCACCGTCATGGCCGGGCCGATGCCGGGCAGCACGCCGACGGCGGTGCCGACCAGCACGCCCAGGAACGCGAAGATCAGGTACTCCGGCTGCGCGGCGATCGCGAAGCCCTCGAGCAGTGCCGAGATGTTGTCCACGTCAGCCTCCGATCGCGTCGAGGAGGGGCTGCAGCCAGCCCAGGAGCGGACCCAGCGGCAGCGAGAGCCCGAGCAGACCGCCGAAGACGATCTGCACGACCAGGCCCAGTGCCAGGCCGACGAGGATCGCGACCCACCACTTCTTCGCGCCCAGCGACCAGGCCACTCCGCCGAAGAGCACGGCCGCGGCGAGCGCCCAGCCGATCAGGTCGACGAGGACGATGTGCGCGATGACGAAGGCGACGAGCTTGCCGAGGGTGACCCAGTCCGTCGTCGCGGCGGAGTCGATGTCCTCGCCCTCCTCCTGCGGACCGAGGCGGCCGCGGAGGACGTCGATCAGCACCATGACCGCCGAGAAAGTGAGGATGCCGCTGACCAGGAACGGGAAGACCCGCGGCCCGACCTGCGAGCCGGCGCCGGGGGCGCGGATCGAGAACGCGCCGACGAAGACGAAGATCCCGAGGGCGACGGCGAGCACCGCGAAGACCAGCTCGCCGATCAGGCGGCCCCGGTCGGCGCGGGCCGCATCCGTCCCCGGGGCCACCGGAGGAGCGGAGGTCGACATCAGTCGACCAGCCCGATGTTCTTCAGCGTGGCGCCGACCTCGGTGATGTCGCTCTCGAGGAAGTCGCCGAACTCGTCGCCGGTGAGGAACGCGTCGGTCCAGCCGCGGGTCGCGAGCTCCTCGGTCCACGCCTCGGTGCCGTGCAGCTCGGTGACGAGGTCCGTGAGGGCCGCGGTCTCCTCCTCCGTGATGCCGGAGGGGGCGAGCACGCCGCGCCAGTTGGTGAGGGTCACGTCGTAGCCGGCCTCGGTCATGGTCTCGACGTCCGGGAGCGACTCGACGGGCTCGGCCGACGAGACGGCGAGGGCGCGCATGGTGCCCGCCTCGATGTGCTCGAGGAACTCGCCCACGCCCGAGATGCCGGCGCCCACGTTGTTGCCGAGGATCAGCGAGACGGCCTCGCCGCCGCCCGAGTTCGGGATGTAGTTCAGCTTCTCGGCGATCTCGTCGCCCGAGAGGCCGGCCGACTCGAGGAGCAGGCCCGCGAGGATGTGGTCGGCGCCGCCCGCGGAGCCGCCGGTGACGGTCACCTCCTGGCCCTTGTCGACGATGTCGTCGGCGAGGTCCTCGAGGGTCTCGTAGTCGGAGTCGGCCGGCACGACGATGACGAGCGACTCCTCGGTGAGGCGGGCGATCGGAGTCGTGTCCTCCATCCGGACGTCGGCGGCGTTGGTTTCGACCGCGCCCACCATGACGAGGCCGGTGACCATCAGGGTGTTCGGGTCCTTCTCGTTGGCGAGGGAGGCGAGGCCGACGGTGCCGCCCGCGCCGCCGACGTTGGTGACGGGGGCCGAGCCGACGAGCTCCTCGGCGGTCAGCAGCTGCGACATGGCGCGGCCGGTCTGGTCCCAGCCGCCGCCCGGGTCGGCGGGGACGATGATCTGGAGCGACTCGACGGCGCCGCCGGCGGCCGCGGGCTCGTCGGAGGCGGTCCCTCCCGACGAGCAGGCGGTGAGGGCGAGGGTCGAGGCGGCGAGCACGACGAGGAAGGGCTTGGATCGCATGGTTCTTTCTCTCCTTTGAGAACTCCCGAGTGCGAGATCGGGGTGATGCGCCGCTGCGGCGCGCGAGTCAGAACCTAATGAGAGCGATGCGGCGGCCGCGGCTTCGGAAACTAAGTGCGGGCTTTCGTAACTATTGGTCGGCGGCCGGTCGGTCTCGATCCGGTGCCGGAGCGACGTGGCGGCACCCGTGGCGCGTCATGATGGGCGGGTGGTTCGGGCAATGTCGCTTCGAGTACAGCTCCTGCTGCTGCAGGCGCTGATCGTCGCTGTCGCCGTCGTCGCGACCGGCCTCGTCGCCGGATCGCTGCAGGAGCGCTCGCTGCGCTCCTCCTATCTCGACCGCATGACCGGAGTCGCGCGCTCGGTCGCGAACCTGCCCGCGATCACCGAGGCCTTCGACGACGAGGACCCCTCGATCGTGATCCAGCCGATCGCCGAGGTGATCCGGGAGGCGTCCGACGTCACCTACGTCGTCGTCACCGACCGCGCGGGAGTGCGGTTCTCGCACCCCGACACCGAGCGGATCGGCGAGCGCGTCTCGACCGATCCCTCCGTGCCGCTGGCCGGGCAGACCTTCGTGGGCACGCAGACGGGCACGCTCGGCGAGTCGTGGCGGGTGAAGGTGCCGGTGTTCGGCTCCGACGGGGAGGTGATCGGCACGGCCTCGGTCGGGATCCTCGAGTCGGCGCTGCGGAAGGACTTCCTCGGCCACCTCAGCTGGCTGCTCTGGGCGATGGCGGGCGCGGCGGTGCTCGGGATCTTCGGGGCCGCCTGGGTCACCGCGATCATCCGCCGCCGCATCTTCCGCCTCGAGCCGGAGGAGATCGCCTCGCTCGTGACGCAGCAGGAGACGATGCTGCACCGGCTCTCGGAGGGGGTGGTCACGGTCGACGCGGCAGGGCGGATCGTGCTGGTCAATGACGCGGCGACGGCACTGCTGGGCTGGTCGCCGGATCCGACGCAGCCTCCCCCGCTGGCCCGTGACGTGCTCGAGCCGTCGCTGCTCGAGGTGCTCGAGGCGGGCGAGCGCGAGGGGCGGCTGGTCCTCGCGGGCGAGCGGATCCTGATCGCGCGCGGCACCGGCACGCACCGCGGTGAGCGCACGGTCGGCGCGACCCTCCTGCTCCGCGACCACACCGAGCTGCACCAGCTGATGCAGGACACCGACGGCGCGCAGTCGCTCGCCGCCGGCCTGCGCGCTCAGGCGCACGAGTTCGCGAACACGATGCACGTCGTCTCGGGGCTGCTCGAGCTGGACTGCGTCGACGAGGCGCGCGCGTTCATCGCGCGGCTCGGCAGCGGAGGCCCGCTCGGAGTCGGCGGAGCGATCGCCCCCGAGATGCTGATGGAGGATCCGGAGCTCACGGCGCTGCTCATGGTCAAGAGCGCCCACGCGCGCGAGCTCCGGATCGACCTCGCCGTCTCCGCGACTCCCGACGCCGAGGCCCTCGCCGGACGCCTGCCCTCGACCCTGCGCGACGACGTCGTCACCGTGGTCGGCAACCTCGTCGACAACGCGCTCGAGGCCTGCTCGGCCGGGCACCGCGTGCGCGTGCAGTTCTCGATCGACCGCGAGGACCTCGTGATCGAGGTCGACGACGACGGAGCGGGGATCCCGCCGGAGCACCGCGAGCAGGTCTTCGAGGAGGGCGTGTCGTCCAAGGGCGGCCCCGACTCCGGGCAGCGGGTGCACGGGCGCGGCATCGGGCTGGCTCTCGTGCGCCGGGTGGCGCAGCGCAACCGCGGCACGGTCACGGCGGGGGCGTCGGAGTGGGGAGGGGCGCGCCTCACCGCGCGCCTGCACCTGCCGCCGGTCGCGGCCGTCCAGGTGGTCCGGTGACCGGCCCGCTGTCGGTCGTCATCGTCGACGACGACTCCGCCATCGCCGCCCTGCACGAGCGGTTCGTCGCCGCGCACCCCGGGTTCGAGGTGCGGGAGGTCGCGGGCGACGGACCGTCCGCGGTCGCCGCGATCCAGGCGCATCAGCCCGACGTGGTGCTGCTCGACTTCCACCTGCCCGGGTTCTCGGGGCTCGACGTGCTGCGGGCGGTGCGGGCGACGGCGGGGCCGCAGCCGGACTTCATCGCGGTGACGGCGGTGCGCGACGTGGAGAGCGTGCGCGCGGCGCGGGCGGCGGGGGTGCACCACTACCTGGTGAAGCCGTTCAGCGCGACGGCGCTGCGGAACCGGCTCGACGAGGTGGCGCACGATCGGCGCCTGTTCGAGGGGGCGGCGGGCCTGCACCAGGACGAGATCGACGTGCTGTTCACCTCGGGCGCCCGGGCGCAGGCGCTGCCGAAGGGGCTGAGCACCGAGACGCTCGCCTCGGTGCTGGGCGCACTGCGACCGGATGCGGACGCGTCGGCGACCGAGGTCAGCGTGGCGGTCGGCATCTCGCGGGTGAGCGCGCGGCGGTACCTGGAGCACCTGGTGGCGTCGGGCCGTGCGGCGCGGACGCTGCGCTACTCGACGGGGCGGCCGTCGAGCGTCTACACGCTGGTGGAGTGACCGGCCCCCTGCTGGTCGAGTAGCCCCGAAGGGGCGTATCGAGACCCATCGACCCCCGGACACGCGGATCTCGATACGCCGCTGCGCGGCTACTCGATCAGCGAGTGGACGCGAACCGGGCGCGGCGCCCCAGCCAGGGCCCGGCTCGCTACCACTCGCCACGCCAGCTCAGGCCGAGTCGACCCGGAACGGGGCCTGCGAGGCCGGCAGGCACCGTTCAGTGACCACTCGCGGCCTCCCCTGCTGGTCGAGGAGCGCCGTAGGCGCGGCCTCTGCTGGTCGAGGAGCGCCGCAGGCGCGCATCGAGACCCGCCACTCCCGGGACACGGGGATCTCGATACGCCGCTGCGCGGCTACTCGATCAGCGAAGAGGCGACCTCAGGCCCCGGGCACCGTCGACCCGCGGACCAGCAGCTCCGTCGGCATGATCGTCACGCGCTCGACCGTCTCGCCGGCGAGCAGGCGCACCAGCACCTCCGCCATCGCCGAGCCGAGCTCGGTCGACGGCTGGCGCATCGTCGTGATGGGCGGATCCGCGGCCTGCGCGAAGTAGTCGCCGTCGAAGCCCGCGAGGGCGACGTCGCCGGGAACCGACAGCCCGCGCTCGCGCAGCGCGGCGAGCGCGCCCGCCGCCATCTGGTCGTTGGAGGCGAACACCGCGTCGATCGGGCGGCCCGAATCGAGCAGGCGGTGCATCGCCGCGGCTCCGTCGGCCGGCGAGTAGTCGCCGATCTCGACGCGGGAGTCGTCGAGCCCGGCCTCGCGGACCGCGTCGCGCCAGCCGAGCAGCCGATCGACGGCGGCCGGCATGTCCTGGCGGCTCGCGATCATGGCCGGCTCGCGGCGGCCGAGGCCGAGCAGGTGCTCGGTGATCTCGCGGGCCGACGCGATGTTGTCGACGTCGACGAAGTAGCTGCCCTGCTCCTCGGCGCTGAGCGGCCGACCGCCGAACACCACCGGGAGGCTCGTGCCGAGCCGGGCGTAGGAGTGGTCGCCGCTGTGGTGCGAGACGACGAGCGCCCCGTCGACGTTGCCGCCGAGGAGGTAGCGGCGGGTCTTCTCGGGCGCCGCCTCCGACGCGATGACGATGTTGAGCGTGTACTCGGTGTCGGCGAGGCGGAGCGCCGCCCCCTGGACCACCGAGGCGAAGAACGGATCCGAGAACACCTTCGCGGTCGACTCCGGCACCACGAGGGCGATGACCTCGGTCTTGCGGCTCGCGAGCGAGCGGGCAGCGCGGTTCGGCACGTAGCCGAGCTCCTCGATCGCCTTGCGCACGGCCTGGGCCGCGTCGTCCTTCACCCGGGGCGAGTTGTTGACCACGCGGCTGACCGTGGAGCGCGAGACTCCTGCGAGGGCGGCGACCTCTTCGAGCGTCGGCGCGGCCGAGGCGGTGTCGTGACTCATAACGGGCCTCTCGGATCAGTGATCCGAGGGTAGTGGAGCCACGACACCGCTCGGCGCCCGTCTATCCCTTGACCGCGCCGCTCATGATGCCGGCGATGAGCTGGCGTCCGGCGAGCACGAAGAGCACGAGCAGCGGCACGATCGACATGACCGCTCCGGTGAGCACGATCGAGTAGTCGATGTAGTAGCCGGACTGCAGCTGTGCGAGCGCCGTCTGCAGCGTGGGGTTCGTGGGGCTGAGCACGATCAGCGGCCAGAGGAAGTCCGTCCACGCCATCATGAAGGTGAAGAGCCCGAGGATCGCCATGGCCGGTCGGGCGGCGGGCACCGCGACCGTGAGGAACGTGCGGAACTGGTTCGCCCCGTCCATCCGTGCCGCCTCGATCAGCTCGTCGGGGATCACGTCGATCAGGTACTGGCGCATGAAGAACACGCCGAACGCGGTGACGAGGGTCGGCACGATGACCGCGCCGAGCTCGCCGGTCCAGCCCAGCTGCCGCATCAGGATGAACAGCGGGATGATGCCCAGCTGCGTCGGGATCGCCATGGTCGCCACGACCGTGATCATCAGCCCGTCGCGCCCCCGGAACTTCAGCTTCGCGAAGGCGTAGCCGGCCAGCGTCGAGAAGGTCACGACCGAGACGGTGATGACTCCCGAGACGATGATGCTGTTCATCAGCGCCGTCCAGAACGGCAGGGCATCGAAGACCTTCGCCGCGTTGGCGAGGAAGTTGCCGCCCGGCACCATCGGCAGCGTCTCGCTGCGCGTGGCGTTGGTGCCGCTCGCGACGACGAACGACCACCACAGCGGGTAGGTCGAGCCGAGGATGAAGGCGCTGAGCAGTCCGTAGACGAGGAAGCCTGGGCGGTCGACGCGCCCGGCGCCCTTCCGGCGGCGGCGCGGCTCCTTCGCGGGGGCCTCCCCCTCGACGGGGCGGCGGACCGGGAACGCGGCCGTGGGTGCGGGGGCGGTCATCGCTCGCTCGCTTTCTGGCCGAGGCCGGTGGAGGACAGGAGGGGGTCGGTCGCGGCGATCTCGTCGGCGCGGTCGGCCGAGGAGGCGAGCACGGCCGCGGCCTTCTTCTGCGCCCGCGTGCCGAGCACCTGGTTCTCGACCGAGGCGATCCTCCGCGACACCGCGAAGTTCACCAGCCCGATCAGCACGATCAGGAGGAACAGCAGCCACGCGATCGCGGCCGCCTCACCGAAGTTCCCACGGAAGAACGCCATCTCCCACAGGTAGAGCACGGTGGTCTGGAACTGACGGTCCGAGCCGCCGATGCCACCGGCGTTCGAGACGTCGAACAGGCGCGGCTCGGCGAAGATCTGCAGGCCGCCGATGGTCGCCGTGATGATCACGAAGATCAGGGTCGGGCGGATGTTCGGGATCGTGATCGAGACGAAGCGGCGGAAGGCGCCGGCGCCGTCGATCGCGGCCGACTCGTGCAGATCGCGCGGCACGGCCTGCATGGCGGCCAGGAGGATCAGGGCGTTGTAGCCGGTCCAGCGCCAGTTCACCATCGAGGCGATGGCGACGTGGCTGGCGAGGCGGTCGTTCGTCCAGTCGATCTGCGGGACGCCGATCAGGCCGAGCAGGTTGTTGGCGAGGCCCTCCTGCTCGCTGAAGACGCTCGAGAAGATGAGCGCCACCGCGACCGGGGACACGATGTAGGGCAGCAGCACGCTCATCCGCCAGAAGGTCCTGGCGCGCAGCGACTGGTCGAGGGCCGCCGCCAGGAGGAGCGCGACCAGCAGCTGGGGGATCGTGGACAGCAGGAAGATGCTGATGGTGTTGACGATCGAGTTCCAGAAGAACCGGTCGCCGAGCACCGCCGCGAAGTTGCCGAGGCCGACGAAGTCGCCCTGGCCCTGCAGCAGCTCCCAGTCGAAGAGCGACACGACGAGCGTGTAGACGAGGGGGAACGCGCCGGTGATCGCGAAGAGCAGGAAGAACGGCGAGATGTAGAGGTACGGGGAGGCCTTCACGTCGAAGCGGCCGAGCCGCTGGCGGAAGGTCAGGGGGACGCGGGCGGTGGGCCGCCCGCCCCTCGGCGGGGTCGCCGTCGCCGGCGGGGTCAGTGTGCTCGTCATGGCGCGATCGCTTTCCTCGATGGGAGGGGCCGGTGGGAGGGCTCGGGGGGAGGGGCTCCCACCCGGCGGAACGGTGCCGCCGGGTGGGAGCCCAAGGTGGGAGAGGCGCGTCAGTCGACGAGCTCGCCGAGGAGCTTCAGCGCCTCGGCCCAGGCGGCATCACCGTCGAGCTCGCCGCGGTCGACCTTCTGCAGCACGGGGCCGAAGACGTTCTCCTGGATGAGCGAGTCGTCCGGTCCCTTGTACTGGGCGACGACCCCCTCGGCGCGCTTCGCGAGGATCGCGCCGGTGGGCGAGCCGTTCAGCGACGGGTCCGGCTCGGCGGCGGAGGCGAGCTCCTCCTGAGCGGCGAGGGTGCTCGGGAACGGACCGGCCGCCTCGAACGCCGTGATCTGCTGCTCGGGCTCGCTCAGCCACGAGGCGAGAGCGGCGGCCTCGGCGGGGTGCTCGGACTGCGTCGGGACCGAGAGGAACGAGCCGCCCCAGTTGGCCGCGCCGCCGGGGAACACGTCGGCGAAGTCCCAGCCGGTGTTCTCGGGGTCTCCTCCGCCGGCCTCCACGCCGCCCTTGAGGGTGCCGAACATCCACGCCGGGCAGACGAAGGTGGCGAAGGTCTGGTCGGTGAACGACTTGCCCTTGTTCCAGTCCCAGGCCTTCTGGCCGGCCGAGAGGCCTGCGGCCGCGGCATCGGTCAGCTGACCCCAGCGCTCCTCGAGCTCGGGGTTGCCCTCGATGTTGAGCTCGCCGTCGGCCGTGTAGTAGCCCTCGGGGAGCTGGTTGACCATGGCGTTCCAGACGAATCCGGAGTGGTCGAACCAGGCCTTGCCGGTCGCGTCGTTGTACTGCTTCCCGGCGGCGAAGTAGTCGTCCCAGGTCGCGTCCGCGCCGCCGAGCAGCTCGGCGACGGCCTCGCGGTCGGTCGGCAGACCGGCGGCCTCGAAGGCGGCGGTGCTGTAGCAGAGACCCTCGGGGCCGATGTCGGTGCCGTAGCCGATGACGCGGCCGTCGGGGTCGGTCGCCTGCTCGTACTTCCAGTCGACCCAGTCGGCCTTGCGGTCCTCGATGCCGTGGTCGCGGAGGTCCACGAACTGGTCCGAGACCTCCATGATCTGACCGAGCCAGCCCTCCTCGATCGCGAGGACGTCGGCGAGCCCGGAGCCCGCGGCGAGCTTGGTGAAGGCGTCGGTGCGGGCGTTGCCGCCGGTGTCGATGTTGTTCGGGACGATGGTGATCCCGGGGTTCGCCTCCTCGTACTCGGCGTAGAGGTCGTCGAACCCCATCGCGTTGAACGTGGTGACGGTCAGTTCGATGTTCCCGCCCTCGGCGGCGTCGGAACCGGACGACGAGCATCCGGTGACGACGAGGGCGAGGGTTGCGGCGCCGGAGATCGCTGCGGCGATCCTGGCGCGTCGTGATGCGAGCACGGTCACTCCTTCGTGAGTTGGTGAGGGCATCCCGTAGAGCGCTCTCACGCGGCTGCGCTGCGTCCGTGAGAGCGCTCTCACAAGATGTAGGGCGAGTGTACGAACACTTCTGCGGAGAGGTCAAGAGTTGTGAGAGAGCGCTCTCAAAAAGATTCCGGACAGCGTTGCGGCCGCGAGTCGGGCGCCGGTCCGGGACGTGGCTCCGACCCCTCAGTGGACTTAACACGCACCGCATCGGCCCGACACACGGGCGAAACAGAGCCTTCGTAGGGTTTGTACTGATCAGTTCACTCGTCCCTCCCGAACCGGGAGCGACCCCCCGGAGCGGAGCCCCCATGCGCGAGACCAGCCCGATCGCGGCGCCGCCCCGCGGTACCGAGAGCACGTCCGCGGTGTCGATCCGCGGCGTCGAGAAGGTGTTCCCGCTCGGCCGGGGGCGCAGCGTGCAGGCCCTGACCGGCATCGACATCGAGGTCGCTCACGGCGAGTTCGTCGCGATCATCGGCCCGTCAGGCTGCGGGAAGTCGACGATCCTGCGCCTCGCAGCGGGCCTCGACGTCGCGACCTCCGGCACGGTCGAGGTCTTCGGCGACGACCCGCACCGCCTCGCGCGCCAGCACCGCCTCGGAGTCGCGTTCCAAGAGCACGCGCTGCTGCCGTGGGCCAGCGTCCGCGCCAACATCGCGCTCCCGTTCCAGGTCGCCGGCCGCCGGATCGACGACGCTCGCGTGGACGAGCTGATCCGGCTCGTGGGCCTCACCGGATTCGAGGACGCCCGGCCCAAGCAGCTCTCGGGCGGCATGCGTCAGCGCGCCTCCATCGCCAGAGCGCTCGCGCTCGGCCCCGACCTCCTCCTCCTCGACGAGCCCTTCGGCGCTCTCGACGCGGTCACCCGCCGCCGCATGAACGCCGAGCTCGCCCGCATCTGGAGCGAGGAGCGGATCACCACCGTCCTCATCACGCACGACGTGGACGAGGCGCTCATCCTGGCCGACCGCGTGATCGTGATGAGCGGCCGACCGGGGCAGGTGCGCACCGTGCGCGACGTCTCGTTCGCCCGCCCCCGCGACGCGGTGACGACGCGCACTCCCGAGTTCCACGAGCTGGTCGACGAGCTCACGGCTCTCCTCGACGGGGCCGAGACGGTGCCGAGGTGACGCGCGCGCGCTCGGCGGCCCTCTCCGCAGTGGCGGGCGCCGTCCTCCTGCTCGTCGTCGCCGAGCTCGTCGGCCGCTCGGGTCTCGCCGGGCGGGCGTGGCCCCCGCTGACCGAGGTGCTGGCGTACGCCGCGACCTCCGCCGGGTCGAGCCTGCTCTGGCGCAACGGAGTCGTGACGATCACGGCCGCGGGGCAGGGGCTCGTCCTCGGAGCCGTCGTCGCGGTCCTCGGCGCCGGTCTCGCGCTGATCGTCCCGGCGCTGCGCCCCGGCTTCGACCGCTTCGCGGCGATCCTGAACGCGTTCCCCACGATCGCCCTCGCACCCCTGCTGATCACCACCGTCGGCCGCGAGGACACCCCGCTCGTCATCGCCGCGCTGAGCGTCGGCTTCGTGATGTTCGTGACGATGACCTCCGCCTTCTCGACCGGCTCGTCGGCGCACGCGGACGTGCTGACCGTGCTCGGAGCGAGCCGGGCCCAGCGCCTGCGCCGCCTCGAGCTCCCCCGCGCGGTGCCCGCGTTCTTCGACGGGCTCACCATGAGCGCACCCGCCGCCGTGCTCGGAGCGACGATCGGCGAGTGGTTCGGCGCCCCGCGCGGCCTGGGGCTCCTCCTCGTGAGCGCGATGCAGAACTACCAGATGACCCTGCTGTGGTCGGCGGCGCTGGTCGCGACCGTGGTCTCGCTCGCGGCCTACCTCGTCTTCGTGCAGCTGCAGCGCCTGGCCGTCGGGAGGTTCTCGTGATCCGCCCCGCCCTCCGCGGCCTGGTGCACCTCTGGCCGGTCCTGCTCGTCCTCGTCGCCTGGGACCTCTGGGTCGTGCTCAACGGCTACACCGCCACCGTCGCGCCCCGACCGTGGCCCGTGGTGGGCGACGTGGTGCTGGGCTTCGTCGACTACCTCCCGTCGGTCGGCTACACGCTCGGCGTGGCACTGGTCGGCCTCGTCGGCGGAACGGCCATCGGCTTCGCCGCGGCGGTGCTGGTCTGGTCCTCGACCGCGGTGGCGGGCGTCGTCACTCCGGCCGCGCTCATCATCCGCTCGGTGCCGATCACCGCGATGATCCCGATCATCGCCCGGATCGTCGGCTACGGCGACCCGGCGGTGATCACCTCGACGGTGCTGATCTGCTTCTTCCCCGCGTTCGTCTTCACCCTCTCGGGGCTCACCTCGATCCCCTCCGCCGGTCGCGACCTGTTCGCGGTGCTCGGCGCCGGCAAGGTGCAGGTGCTGAGGCGGCTCGGCGTCCTGCACGCCCTGCCCCAGCTCATGGTGTCGGTCCGCATCACCGCACCCACCGCGGTGCTCGGAGCGATGCTCGCCGAGTTCCTGATGGGCGCGCACGGACTGGGCGCGCTCTTCTCGGAGTCGCGGAGCTACATGGACATGGAGCGCTCGTGGGGCGTCGCGCTGGTCGCGACCGTCCTCTCGGTGCTCGTGTTCCTGGCCGCCCGCGGACTCGAGCACCGCGTCGTCGCCCGCGTGGGCTGACGTCCTCGGCACCCCCTCCGCCCGTTCCTCTTCCTCCCCTCCCGCAGTCTTCCGAAGGAGTCCCATGTCCCGATCCATCCCGCCCCGCCTGCTCCGCACCGCCGGCATCGGCCTCGTCGCCGCCACCGCGGCCGCCCTCGCGGGCTGCTCGTCGTCCGACGGCTCCGCGGCCGCGGCCGACGACCTCACCACCGTCCGCGTCTCACTCGGCTGGATCACCAACGTCGAGTGGGCGGGCTTCTGGCTCGCCGACGCCAACGGCTACTACGAGGACGAGGGCCTGGACATCGAGTGGATCGGCGGCGGGCCCAACGCGCCGACCACCATGGCCACCGTCGCCGCAGGAGACGCCGACCTCGGCATCCAGCCCGGAGCGCAGGCGTGGCTCGCGAGCTTCGCCGACGGCAACGACTGGACCGCGGTCGGGACCGTCTACCAGGACAGCCCCTCCTCAATCGTCTCGCTGGCCGACGACCCGGTCACCTCGGCCGAGGACCTCGTGGGCAAGACGGTGCTGGGCCAGGAGGGCACGCAGATCGACTACGACGCCGTCTTCCGCGTCGCCGGCCTCGAGCCCGACTACGAGTTCCTCCCGGCGGGCTTCGACATCGCCCCGCTGGTCGAGGGACAGGGCGTCGCCTACACCGCCTACGCCACGAACCAGCCGATCATGCTCGAGGAGCAGTACGACCTCGCTCCCGACGACTACGTCGTGACCCTCTACTCGGACCTCGGTCTGCCCACCTACGGCAACATCATCTACGGCGACTCGGCCTACGTCGAGGACAACGCCGACGTCATGGAGGGCTTCCTCGCGGCGTCGCTCCGCGGCTGGGAGGAGAACGGCGAGGACCCGGCCGTCGGCGCGCAGCTCTCGGTCGACGAGTACGGCGCCGACCTCGGACTCGACCTCGTGCAGCAGACGCGCGAGAACGAGCTGCAGCAGCCGCTCGTGGTCGGCACGACGGGCGACCCGCTGCTCTGGATGAGCGAGGCGCGCCTGCGCGACGAGATGTACCCGGGGCTCGAGGCCGCCGGCTACGAGGACCTCCCCGACCCCGCGGAGTACCTCGACATGTCCTACCTCGAGGCCGCTGCGGCGCGGGTCGAGTGACCGCCGTGACCGACACGATGAGCACCGTCGCGACTGGCTCCGCCCCCCTCCGCGACCTGCGAGCCCTGCCCAAGGGGCACCTCCACCTGCACATGGAGGCGTCCGTCCGACCCGCCACCCTGGAGTCGATGGCCGCCGCCCTCGGCATCGCAGCACCCGAGACCACGGTCTTCAGCGGATTCACGCAGTTCGACGTCGTCTACCGCACCCTCCTCGCGGTCCTGCAGGAGCCGGAGCACCTGGCGCGGCTGATCGACGAGATCTTCGAGGACCAGGCGGCCGACGGCGTGGTCTACCTCGAGCTCGGCGTCGATCCGTCCTTCTACGTCGAGCGCTACGGCTCGCACGCGGCGGCGCTGGAGGTCATGCTCGAGCACGCGCACCGCTCCTCCGAACGGCACGGAGTCGCCTTCGGCTTCATGGTGACGATCGACCGCACGGGGAGCGTCGAGGACTCCCTCCTGGTCGCGCGCGCGGCGGTCGGCGCAGCCGGTCGCGGAGTGGTCTCGCTGGGACTGGCGAGCGACGAGCGCGGACATCCCGGAGCGGCGTTCGCCGACGCGTTCGCGCTGGCGCGAGCGGCAGGGCTGCAGTCGACGCCGCACGCGGGCGAGCTGGTGGGGCCCGAGTCGATCCGGGAGGCGCTCGACGTGCTCCACGCCGACCGCATCCTGCACGGCGTCCGCGCCGTCGAGGACCCGGCACTCGTCGCCGAGCTGGCCGAGCGCGGGATCCCGCTCGACGTCTGCCCGACCTCGAACCTGCTGCTCGACGTGGTCGAGTCGCTCGACGCCCATCCGCTGCCCGCTCTGCTCGCGGCGGGAGTGCGCTGCTCGATCAACGCCGACGACCCGATCATCTTCGGACCGCAGATCCTGTCGGAGTACGAGCTGTGCCGCGCGACGCTCGGGCTGAGCGACGAGCAGCTCGCGGCGTGCGCGTGGACGTCGATCGAGACGACCGCGGCCCCGGACGCGCTCAAGCAGGAGGCCCGGCGCCGCATCGACGCCTGGCTGGCCTGACCTCGAGGGCCGGCCGCGGTGCAGTCGCCTCGGAGCGCGGAGGCCGTCCGCTCGAGCAGTAGGGTCGGACGAGTGGCGGGGCGATCGGAGCGGGACAGACTGCTCGAACTGGTCGTGGACAGGATCCTCGACGAGAGCATGATCCAGATGAGCCTCAGCGGGATCGCCCGCAGCATCGGCTCGAACAACCGCATGCTGCTGTACTACTTCGCCTCCCGCGAGGATCTGCTCGACGAGGCCGCCGTGCGCGCCTTCGACCGGTTCCCCCTGCTGCGCGACCTGTTCGTGCACCTCGCCGGCCCCGGCGGCCTCGAGACCCGGCTGCTGCGCGCGTGGCACGACCTCTCGCTCCCGGAGCACCTGCCCTATCTGCGGCTCTACTTCCAGCAGCTGGGCACGGCCGTGCACGAGGGGCACGCCTGGGCGCCGTTCCTGGCCCGTTCGGCGACGCAGTGGCTCGAGTCGCTCGGCACGCAGCTGCTGGCCGACGGCTTCGGGCCCGAGCGGAGCCGCACCGCGGCGATCGAGATCCTGTCGCTCTGGCGGGGCCTGCAGATCCTGCTCCTGACGGGGGCTCCCGCGGCCGAGCTCGATGCGAGCTACGCGCTTCGGGTGCGCTCGCTCGTCGCCGAGCTCGACGCGGGCCGCTGATCCGCGGCTGTCCCGCACCCCTGGACGCAGACCGTTCCCCGACTGTGACGTGCCGGAAACATCGCTCGCCTACCTTTGAACTGATCGGTTCACTCGAACCGGCGACGACGACGCGAGGAGACGCGATGACAGAGCGCTGGAAGATCGGGATGTTCCAGTCCGCGATGCTGATGGGCTCGTGGCGCCTGCCCGAGAACACGTCCACCCGGTTCCTCGAGCTCGACCACTGGATCCGGATGGCGAAGCGCTGCGAGGAGGCGGGGGTCGACTTCCTGTTCATGGCCGACGACTACGGCTACCCGGTCGTGAACGACTCGGTCCCGGACGCCGCGATCCGCAACGGGATCCAGGTGCCCAAGGCCGATCCGTCGATGATCCTGCCCGCCCTCGCCGCGGTCACCGAGCGGCTCGGCCTGGTGACCACGCAGTCGACCTCGGTCGAGAAGCCCCCCATGGTGGCCCGCAAGCTCGCGACCCTCGACCACATGACCCGGGGGCGCATCGGCTGGAACATCGTCACCGGTGCCGGCCAGAACGCCTCGGCCCGGCTCTTCGGCGCTCCGATGATCGAGCACGACCTGCGCTACGAGATCGCGGCCGATCACGTCGAGCTCACCCTCAAGCTCTGGGAGTGCTGCTGGGACGACGACGCGATCATCGTCGACCGCGAGGGCGGTGTCTACGCCGACCCGTCGAAGGTGCGCGAGATCGAGCACGACGGGCCCCACTTCCGCAGCAAGGGCCTGCTGAACGTGCCGCCCGGGCCGCAGCGGACCCCGATGCTCTTCCAGGCCGGGGCCTCCGGACCGGGCCGCGATCTCGCGGCGAAGTACGCCGAGGGCGTGTTCCTGGCGGCCGAGATCGCCAAGATGGCCGAGCAGATCACCGACATCCGCCGCCGCGCGGAGTCGTTCGGCCGGGACCCGGCGAGCATCGCGTGCCTGCAGGCCGGCACCTTCATCGTCGCCCCGACCAGCGCGCAGGCGCAGGAGCTGCGCGAGCGGCAGGTCGCGAGCCGGACCCTCGACGAGGCCGCGGCCTCCTACGCCTTCTACACCGGCGTCGACCTCTCGGTCATGGACCCCGACAAGCCGATCGACCCGTCGACCGTGTCGCAGACCGGCCGCACCAACCTCGAGCGCTTCCTGGGACCCGGTGCGCCCA
>NZ_LMNR01000003.1:317706-318109 GCF_001423045.1 Rathayibacter sp. Leaf296 | reverse complement strand
CCCCGCCGAGGTGGTCGACCAGGCCGAGGCGGCGCTGGCGGCGACCGGAGGCGACGGCTTCCTCGTCCAGCCCGGTCCCTTCGGCGACTTCGACAGCTTCCTCGACCTCGTCATGCCCGAGCTGCGCGCCCGCGGCCACGTCGTCGACGTCCCGGCCGGGCTGACTCTGCGCGGACGCCTCCGCGCTGACGGTCGGGCCCGACTCGCGCCGGACCACCCCGGAGCCCGCCTGCGGGCCGCCGCGGCCGTCTGACCGCCCGCCGTCGCCTCCGTTCCCGCCCCGTTCCCCGTTCCCCGTTCCCCCGGAAGGACCCTCTCGTGCCGCTCACGACCTACTCGCCCGATCCGGCGCTGCTCCGACAGGCCTTCTCGCACTTCCCGTCGGGAGTGGCGGCGTTCGCCG
>NZ_LMNR01000003.1:312074-317648 GCF_001423045.1 Rathayibacter sp. Leaf296 | reverse complement strand
CCCGCCGCTGGTGATGTTCGCCATCCAGAACTCGTCGACCACCTGGCCCGTGCTGCGGGCGGCCGATCGCCTCGGGGTCTCGGTCATGGGCGCGGGGCACGACGCCGCGGTCCGGCAGCTCGCCTCGCGCGACAAGGCCGGGCGCTTCGCGGGCCTCGCGATCGAGAGGAGCGAGTCGGGGGCCGTGTTCGTGCACGACTCGCCGCTCTGGCTGGAGTGCTCGATCTTCGGCGAGATCCCGGCCGGCGACCACCACGTCGTGCTGCTCGAGGTCACCGCGCTGCACGACGACGAGACCATCGAGCCCCTGGTGTTCCACGCGTCGGCCTTCCGGCACCTGCGCTCCGTCGCCTGACGCGCGATCCGTCACGGACGGCCGCCTCGCGCCGATCCGAGCGGCCGTTCGTGACGGATCGACGAAGCGGCCCAGCCGTTCGTGACGGATCGACGCACTCGCGCTCGCCGATCCGTCACGAACGGCGCGGCATCAGCCGATCAGCACCGCGAAGCCCTCGGCGGGCACCGGCACCGTGACCGCGCCGGCCGCGGCCTGCTCGCTCACGAGCACGCCGTCGGCGGAGTACACGCGCAGGGTGCCCGAGCCCTCGAGGGCCGCCGAGCGCGTCGTCGTGGTCGAGTTGCGCACCAGCTCGGTGCGCCCGCCGTCGCCCTCGAGCACGAGCCGCGAGACGACCGGGCGCACGAGCAGCGCGTCGAGCGCCGTCTCGCCCGTCACTCCGCGGACCTCGACCGTCGTGGCACCCGCGGGCACCGTGCGCCGCAGCTTCTGCGGCAGCAGCGCGCCCGACGCCTCGGTGATGCCGCGCGCGCCGACCGTGCTCTTCAGCAGGTCCAGCGGGCGCTTCCCGGTGGTCCACACGCTGAGCGGAGTCGCCGCCGTCCCCTTCTCGACGCGCTGGATCACCGGCTCGATCACGCGCTCCTGCGTCGAGGAGCCGATGCCGATCGTCGCCGAGCGGCGCCAGTTCGTCAGCGACAGGTACGAGCCGCTCCACGAGGACTCGCCCGTCCAGCTCGACTCGGGAGTGACGACCGTGCCGCCCTGCGCCGTCTCGGCCTCGACGACCTCGAGGCCCTCGCGGCTCACCTGGGTCGCGACGGACCGCGCGCGGTCGGCCAGCTCGGGCCGGTCGTCGAGCGCGATCATCGCGAGCAGCCCGTGGATCGTGCTCTCGGCTCCGCTGTTGCGGTTGACGCTGCCGTCGGCCTGCACTCCGTCGAACGTGATGCCCGTCGCCGGGTCGTAGACGGCCGCACCACTGCGGTTGAGGCCGAAGAACCAGGCGCCCTGCACACCGGCGAGGTCGGTGAAGGCGCTCGACCCGGTCGCGTCGGCGAGGGCGAGCGAGTTCTGCAGGCGCGAATCCGCTCCGTAGGCGATCTGCACCGTCTCGGTCGGGCTCGGGTAGCGGCCGTTGTCGGGGCCGCCCGAGGTCAGCAGCTCGGGCGCGAAGCGGGAGCCGTCGACGACGGCCGGCTCGAGGAGCGAGGCGTCACCGAGCGCGACGGAGGACTCGGCGAGCGCCGCGGGCATCTGCGACGCCCAGGAGTGCCAGAGCGAGCGCGACTTCGCCCACGGCAGGATCGCGCCGTACGGCCACGAGGTGGTGTCCCCCTCCGTCGTCGTGCGCGCGAGCGCCGCCACGCCCTCGGCGAGCTTCGCGGTGCTGGCGCGCACGGCGGAGTCGTCGGGCACGGCGTCGACGTACGCCGAGAGGCCCAGCAGCGCCTCTGCGGTCGCGTCGGCACCGTCGACGATCAGCCAGGCGGGCACCCGGACGCCGTCGGCCGTCTCGTACTGGCCGTAGCGCGTCAGCACCTCGCGGTCGACCGCGGAGACACCGAGGCGGAGGCGCTCCTGCAGGAACGCGGCGAAGTCGGGGTCGTCGTCCTCGAACGCCGCATACCCCTCGCCGAGGGCCCACAGCGTGCGGGCGAGCCAGTAGCTGTCCTCGGAGTCGCTCGGGTCCGGCAGCTCGATCGGCTCGGCGCTGGGGTTCAGCTCGCCGTCGGGCTGCATCCAGAGCACCACGTTGCCGGCGTCGTCGCCGTCGGTGGTCTGGAAGTAGGCGAGGGCGCGCAGGGTCTCGTAGGCGTTCTCGCGGCTGGCCGTCGATCCGGTCTGCTGCCAGTGGCGGAGGTAGGCGACCGCGGCGCGCGAGATGTCGTCGGTGTTGTAGGCGCCCTGCCCCCAGTCGCCGGTCGCGGCGTCGAGCGGACCGCCGCCGACGCGCTCGAACGTGCCGCCGTCGCGGGCGTCGGCGTAGGTCCACGGCATCACCAGCTCGGGCTCCTCGGCGAGGCGGTAGGTGGTGTGGCCGGGCTCCGGAGTCGGGGTGGCGGTGTCGAGGAGGAAGTCGAGGTGCGCGGTGTTCGCGAGGGGGTCCGCCGCGTGCGCGGGGGCCGCGCCGAGGGTGAGCCCCCCGGCGATGAGGGCGGTGGCGGCCAGGGCGGCCGCCGTGCGTGTTCTGGCGTTCGTCATTGAACTCTCCGATGGGTGGGGGTGGGTCGTGCTTCGGGTCGTGGGGGATCTCGAGACGCCCGCTCCGCGGGCTACTCGATCAGCAAGGGGTGCAGCGGTGGTCGCGATTGCTTGCTGGTCGAGTAGCCCCGCAGGGGCGTATCGAGACCCACCACCGCCCGGAGACGGGGATCTCGATACGCCCGCGAGCGGGCTACTCGATCAGCAAGGGGAGGCGCAGCGGGCTCCGCCCCCTCACCCGTCCGTCCGCACCAGCCGGGCCGCGCCGATCTTCGAGTCGGCCATGCCGTAGAAGACGAAGTGCTGCCCGTCGATCTCCTCGATCGCCGTCGGGAAGACGACGTTCGGCACGATGCCCGAGCGCTCCTCCTCCGTCTCGGGCGCGAGCAGCGGCTCGGCCGTGCGCGCGATCACCCGCGACGGGTCGTCGCCGTCGAGGAGGATCGCTCCGGCCGCGTAGTTGACCTTCTGCTGCTGCGCGAACGCGTTGTCGATCACTCCGGTGACCCCGTGGTGGATCAGCAGCCAGCCCTCGGGCACCCGGAGC
This sequence comes from Rathayibacter sp. Leaf296, assembly GCF_001423045.1. Taxonomy (NCBI): domain Bacteria; kingdom Bacillati; phylum Actinomycetota; class Actinomycetes; order Micrococcales; family Microbacteriaceae; genus Rathayibacter; species Rathayibacter sp. Leaf296. Next base: position 314,598 of record NZ_LMNR01000003.1, on the reverse strand, counting down.
GGCGCCGGGCCGCCTCCGATCTTCAGCTCCTCGAACGGGAACTCGGGCCCCGCGAGGAACCGGTGCCGCGTCCACCGCGTCAGGTTCGCCAGGTCGCGGTCGACGTCGGCGACCGGCACGTAGCTGATCCAGATGCTCTGCCGCGGATCCTCGGTGCCGGCGGGCAGGCGCACGCCCTCCCCCGGCTTCGTCTCGCCGAGGTCCCACATGGGCCGGTGCAGCACCGCGAACGCGCGGGTGCCGTCGGGCGCCGTCACGATCTCGGGGAAGAACACGGTGTCCTTGTTGTGGAACAGCCCCAGATCGATGTCGAGCGCGTCGTCGTAGGCGAAGGTCACCGGGCCGAGCCGGCGCCACTCGCGCAGGTCCTCCGACACGGCGAGCGCCGTCCGCGGGCCGAGCGGACCGTACGCCACGTACGTCATCACGTGCAGCCCGAGCGCCTCGATGAACGTGACGCGCGGATCCTCCACTCCGGAGTTCGCCGCGCCCCGCTCGAACCCGCGATCGGGTGCCAGCACGACGCCCTCGCGCTCGACGCCGACGGGCACGCCGTCCTCGACGAGCACCCGGGCGAGGCCGACACGCGAGACGTTGCCCGTCGCGACCAGGCGGGGCAGCAGGTACAGCTCGCCGTCCGGGCCGCGTCCGCTGCCCGGGTTCAGCACGCCCTCGGCCTCGAGGTCGTCGCCCGGCCGGGGCTCCATCACGATGCCGACGCGCTCGAGTCGGTAGGGGACGGTGGTGAGGGTGGGAGTCATGGTCATCCTTTCACTCCGGATCCGAGATCGGTCGAGACGAAGTAGCGCTGGAACACGATGAACAGCACGACGACGGGGGCGGCGAGCACGACGGCGCCCGCCAGGATCGCCCCGAACGGGTTGTCGGTCGACGACGCGACGTTCGAGATGTAGTTGGCCAGGGACACGGCGAGCGGCTGCAGCGACGCGTCCTTGGTGATGAGGAAGGGCCAGAGGAACTCGTTCCAGGGGCCGATGAAGGTGAGGAGCACCGCCGTGACGAGCGCGGGCCGCACCAGCGGGAGGGCGACGTTCCAGAGCAGCTTGAGCTCGCCGGCGCCGTCGATCCGGGCCGCCTCGAACAGCTCCTTGGGGAGCTGCAGGAAGTACTGCCGGAAGATGATCACCGCCGTGGAGTTGATCGCGAACGGCAGGATCATGCCCACGTGGCTGTCGGCGAGACCGTAGTCGCGGGCGATCAGCACGTAGAGCGGGATCTGCAGCAGCTGGAACGGGATGACCTGCACGAGCAGGGCGAGCGCGAAGACGGCGTTGCGTCCGCGCCACTGCAGCATCGCGAGCGCGTACCCGGCCAGCACACCGAACACCACGGTGCACAGCAGCACGCCGCCCGTGAAGATCCCGGAGTTGACCAGTCCGGTGAGCAGGCTGATCCGCTCGTTCACGTTGACGTAGTTGTCGAGCGTGAGGTTCGCGGGGCTCGGGACCGCCCCGGCGAGGGTCGGGTCGGGGTCGGTCTGCAGCGAGCCGACGACCATGTAGTAGAAGGGGAACAGGAAGACGATCGCGCCGAGCCCGAGGACCACGCCGCGCAGGACGACCGCCGAGCGGCTCATCCCCACGGGGCGTCGGCGCGTTCTGATCGGAGTGACGGCGGGCACGGCCGAGGCCGCTCCTCCCGCGCTGACCTGCGCGCTCATGAGTTCCTCTCCCCGGCGAACCGGTTCTGCAGGTAGGCGATGATCAGGACGCCGATGACGAGGACGACTCCGATGGCCGACGCCACGTCGGGCTGCCCCTGCTGGAGTCCCAGCTGGTACATCAGCAGCACGGGCGAGGCGGAGGCCCCGTTGGGTCCGCCGCCGCCGGTCAGGAGGTACGGCTCGGTGAAGAGGTTCGCTCCGGTGACCGTCGAGACGAGCAGCACGAGCAGCGTCGCGGGCCGCACGCTCGGCACGGTGACCGAGAAGAACTGCCGCACCCGCCCGGCTCCGTCGGTCGACGCCGACTCGTAGAGCTCCTTCGGCACGTTCTGCAGCGCGGCCAGGTACAGCAGGATGTAGAACCCGAGCTGCTTCCACGTGACGAAGATCGCGATGACCGGCATGGCGAGGTTCTCGTTGATCAGCCACGACGGATCCGGCGCCAGCGGGCCGAGCAGGCTGTTGACCAGCCCGTTCCCGTTGAACAGGAACAGCCACACCGCGACGATCGCGACGCTCGCCGTCACGTAGGGCACGTAGAACGACACCCGGAGGAACGTCCGCAGGTGCACGACCTTGTCCAGCGCCGACGCGAGCAGCAGCGCCAGGATCACCGTGAGCGGCACGTTGATGATCAGGAAGATCCCGATGTTGCCGAACGAGCGGATGACCTGCGGATTCGAGAACGCGGTGACGAAGTTCTCTAGGCCCACGAACGGCCGGTCGACCTGCACGCCGGGAGCGGCGAAGAAGAAGTCGTGGAACGCGATGTAGACCGAGTACCCGACCGGGAACGCGAACACCGCCAGCACGAAGACCAGGTACGGGCCGCCGAACAGC
>NZ_LMNR01000003.1:260836-312063 GCF_001423045.1 Rathayibacter sp. Leaf296 | reverse complement strand
GGCTGGGGTCCGAGCACGCGGCGGAGCAGGCTCCGCTTCGCGGCCGGACCCGGGGCCCCGGCGCCCGTGGACGCCGGAGCCTTCGGGGTGAGCGTGGTCACGGCCGGCTCACTGCTGGCCGGCGAGCCCGGTGACGGTCTCGGCCGCTCCGTCGAGCGCCGACTCCACGTCGCCCTCGCCGAAGATCACGGTCTTGCCCCACGCGTCGCGGATCGCCTGCAGCATCTGCACCGTGTTCGGTCCCGACGGCACCTCGATGGTGCGGCTCGCCTGGTCGCCGAAGCGCTGGTAGGCGGGGTTGGCCTCGAAGTAGTCGGCGTAGGTGGTCTGCAGGTCGGTGCGCAGCGGCATCTGGCCGGTGGTCTCGAGCAGCGAGCGGTCCTGCTCCTCGCTGGTCGCGAACTTCAGCACCTCCCAGGCGGTGCCCTTGTTCTCGCAGGCGGAGTAGAGGCCGACGTTCTTCGCGTCGCTGAACGTCCACGTGTCCTCGGCCGCAGTGCCGTCGGGGGTGGGCACCGAGACGGAGCCCCAGTTCAGGTCCTCGTAGACCGAGACGGCCCACGGGCCCACGATCGACATGGCGGCCTGACCGTCTGCGAACGCGTCGCCCTGGTACTGCTCGCGGCCGGCGAGGCCCTGGTCGTAGAGGCTCTTCCAGAACTCGGCGACCGCGTAGCCGTCCTCGCTCGCGAACGTGGCCTTCCCGTCCTCGACCAGGCCCGTCCCTCCGGTGGCCGCGGCGTACAGCGGCATGAAGTCGAACTGGGTCTGGAAGAACTCGCTGGTGGGCGCGGGCTGGATCGCGGCGGGCGCGGCTCCGGACTCGACGAGCGTCTTCGACGTGGCGACGAACTCGTCGTAGGTCGCCAGCGACGGGTTCTCGGGGTCGAGGCCGGCCTGCGCGAAGAGGTCCTTGTTGTAGAAGATGACGACCGGGTTGCTCTTCCACGGCATCTGGAAGTAGTCGCCGTCGGCGTTCTGGTACTGCTCGGCGAGGTCGCCGCTGCGGGTCTCGATGTAGTCGTCGCCGTCCTCGAACTCCGACAGGTCGACGAGGCCGCCCTGCCGCTCGAACTGGCCGACCGCGCTGGGGGCCGTGTTGAAGACGAGGCACGGCGCGTTGCCGGCGGTGATCGCGGCTCCGATGACCTCCTCGCTGCTCTTGCCGGCGGGGATCTCCTGCCCGGTGATCTCCTGGTCCGGGTTGTCCGCGTTCCAGGCCTCGACCATCGCCTCTCCCCAGGCGACCTCCTGCTCGTTGTTCGAGTACCAGATCGTGATCGGGCCGGTCGCGGTGAGGTCGGTGGAGGCTCCTCCACCCCCTCCACTGCAGGCGGTGAGGCCGATCGTCGCCAGTGAGGCGATGCCGATCCCGGTGAGCCATCGTCTCGTCGTCGAGCTGCTCATGGTGTTCTCCTTGTCCTGTGCTCGGCGCGCGCGGCGGTGCGCGCGCCTCTCAGTGGGTCGGCCGCGGCGGAGCGGTCGAGTGGCGCACGACGAGCCCGGCGGGCTCGAGGTCGACGTCGGGGGCGCTCCCGGTCTCGATGAGATCCAGGAGCGTGCGGGCTGCCGCCTCTCCCCAGCGCGCGGGGCGCGTGCGGGCGGAGGTCAGCGACGGGTAGACGTGGGCGGCGATCTCGGAGTCGTCGAACCCGGTGATCGAGAGGTCGTCGGGCAGCCGCAGCCCGCGGGTGTGCGCGACGCCGAGGCCGGCGATGGCCATCGGGTCGTTCGCGCAGACGACCGCGGTGGGCGGTTCGGCGAGGTCGAGCAGCTGCTCCATCGCCCGGGCGCCCTGGCCCGCGCTGAAGTCGGTGGCGACGACGGGGCCCGGCTCGAGGCCGGCGGCGGCGCAGGAGCGGAGGAACGCGGTGCAGCGCCGCTGCGAGTGCAGCAGGTGGTCGGGTCCGGCGACGTGGGCGATGCGCTCGTGGCCGAGGGCGGCGAGGTGGGCGACCGCGTCGGCGATGCCGGCCGCGTCGTCCATCACGACGGCCGGGGACGCCGATCCGTCGTAGCGGCCGAGGGTGACGGCGGGCAGGCCGAGCTCGGTGAGCAGCGCCGACCGGGAGTCGCCCTCGCGCAGGTCGGTGAGGAAGACGCCGTCGACGCGGCGGTCGGCGGCGAGGGTGCGGTAGACCGCCTCCTCGGACGGTCCCGGCTCGACGACGCTCAGCACGAGCACCCGGCCGTTCTCGGCGAGCACGCGCTCGACGCCCGAGATGAAGGAGGGGAAGAACGGATCCGCGGCGATCACCTCGGGGTCGCGCGCGACGACGAGGCCGACGGCGAACGAGACGCTGGTCGAGAGGGAGCGGGCGGTGACGCTGGGCCGGTAGCCCAGGTCGGAGGCGACCTGCAGGATCCGCTCGCGCGTCCCGACGGAGACGCCGGGCCGGTCGTTCAGCGCGAACGAGACGAGCGCCTTGCTGACCCCGGCTTCGCGGGCGACGTCGAGGATCGTGGGCCTGCTCGCCATCGGGCGCCTCCTCGTCGAGTCTGAACCGGTTTACTGAACCGGTTCAGAGCACCGTAGCAGGATCGGACGCGAGTGAGAAGAGGTGCGGTCGTCGGGCCGGGAACACTCCGCGCCTCCCGTGCGTTGGCACCCGTATGACCGTTCCCCTCTCGATCCTCGACCTCGCCCCCATCGCCCCCGGAGAGACCGCGCGCGACAGCTTCGCCGCCTCGGTGGCGCTGGCGCAGCAGGCCGAGCGCAGCGGGTACCGCCGGGTCTGGTACGCCGAGCACCACAACATGGCCTCGATCGCGTCGAGCGCCACCTCGGTGCTCATCGCCCACGTCGCGTCGCAGACCTCCACCATCCGCCTCGGCTCCGGCGGCGTCATGCTGCCCAACCACTCCCCGCTGACGATCGCCGAACAGTTCGGCACCCTCGCGACCCTGCACCCCGACCGCATCGACCTGGGGCTCGGCCGTGCGCCGGGCAGCGACCAGGCGACGTTCCGGGCACTGCGCCGCGATCCGGAGTCGTCCGAGCGCTTCCCGCAGGACGTCCTCGAGCTGCAGGCCTTCCTGGCCGGCGAGTCCCGGATCCCCGGCGTCAGCGCGACGCCCGGAGCCGGCACCCGCGTGCCTCTCTACATCCTCGGCTCCTCGCTCTTCGGCGCCCAGCTCGCCGCGGCCCTCGGCCTCCCCTACGCGTTCGCCTCGCACTTCGCGCCCGACGCGCTGCACCAGGCCGTCGCGGAGTACCGCCGCGGCTTCCGCCCGTCCGAGCAGCTCGACGCGCCCTACGTGATCGCCGGAGTGAACGCCATCGCGGCCGACACGACCGCCGACGCCGAGCGCCAGTTCGCCGAGATGAAGCGGGCGCGCCTGCTGATGCTGCTGCGGCAGAGCGGCCAGATCCCGCTCGACCAGCAGTTCTCGGACGACGAGCTCGACAGCCTGCTGAGCGCCCCGGTCGGCGCGCACGTGGCGAGCATGACCCACTACACCGGAGTCGGCACCGGCGAGGAGGTCGCGGACTACGTGGCCGGATTCGCCCGCTCGGCCGACGCCGACGAGGTCATCGTGGCCCACGCGTCGCTCGCGACTCCGGCGCGCCTGCGCTCGGTGGAGCTGCTGGCCGACGCGCACGCCCGCGTCGCGGCGTGAGCGCCTGAGGCCCGGTCGCAGCGCAACCGCCTGCAGAAGAAAGGCTGAGAGGCCGGACGTCGCGCACCCAGCGCGAGTCCGGCCTCTCAGCCTTCGTTCCGACGGTCCGGCGCGCGGATCGCGTCCGCAACCGAGGGCCGGAGCCCGCGAGCGGCCCGCGAGCGGCCCCGCCACAGCCTCCCGACCTCGGTTCCGAACGCGTCAGGCCAGCCCCGCCCCGCCCACCGCGAGGCTCACCAGCACCGTCAGCACCGTCGTCCACAGCACGATCGCGACGCCCTGCCACAGCAGCACGCGCCCCTTCGCCACTCCGGCCCCCGCGAGCATCACCGCCGTGAAGTGCGTCGGCAGCAGCAGCGGCCCCAGCAGGCTCACTCCGGGCACCCCGTAGCGGGTGAACGCGCGCTGGAACTTCTCACGCCGCGCGGAGGACTTCCGCGTCCGCCCCTTCGTGACGGCCGAGCGGACCCCCGCCCCCAGCAGCACCAGCAGCGCCACGCAGACGAAGTTGCCCACGGCACCCGAGATCGCGGCGATCACGGGGTTGATGCCGCCGATGATCCCGATGCTCGCCGCACCCTCGCCCTCGATGAACGGCACGGCCCCGGCGGCGGCCACCACGAGGGGCTGCACGAGGTCGGGGACCCGGGCGAGGAGGTCCTGGAATCCGAGGATGGCGTCGGCTGCGATGTTCGACATGTCGTCTCTCCGCTCTGCTGACCGCGTCGGCGGCCCTCCCGTCTCTCGGGATGACTCCATCCGACCGCAGCAGCCGACGCCCGGGCAGTGCCGCCGGGTCACGTCCGCAGGGGAGGAACGCACCCCCGAGGGGTGACATCCGTCATGGTCGTACTGTGGGCGGCATGAGCACTGCGCCCGAGACGATCGACGTCGCCCCGCCCTCCGGCCGCGGTGTGTCGGCCACCTGGTGGTACACCCTCGTCTCGGCGGGCTCCTTCGTGCTCGCCGTGCTGTTCGTCTGGTCCGTGCCGGTCCTCGTCGGCGATCCGCAGCCGTGGCGCGTCGCCGCGTACTTCGGGAGCGCCGCCGTGTGGTGCGCCGCCTTCGCGATGCTGATCCTGCGCTACCGCCGGGCACGGGAGGACTCGCCCGTCGGCCCGTCGGCGGTCCTCGTCGTCGGAGTCGCGGCGGCGGCCGGCGTCGGGGTCGCCACCGGCAGCGTCACCTCCGCCCTCTCCCTCGCGTTCGTCCTGGTCGGCGTCCTGCCGTGGCCGCGGGGCGTCCGCGGTCGCCTCACCGGGCTCCTCACCGTCGCCCTCGTGGTGTCGGCCGCGCTCGAGCACGAGCGGTTGAGCGCCGGGCCGCTGTCCACGGCCGACCTCTGGCCGATGATGCTGATCTTCGCCGCCGCACTGCCTTTCTCGATCGTCAGCATGCTCTGGTGGTGGGACATCGTGCGCGAGCTCGACCGCGCGCGGGCGGCGGAGGGTCGCCTCGCGGCCGCGCAGGAGCGGCTGATCCTCGCGGGCGACGTCCACGACCTGCAGGGCCACCACCTCCAGGTCATCGCCCTGCAGCTCGAGCTCGCCGAGCGCCTCCTCCGCGACGACCCCGACGGCGCCCTCGATCAGCTCCGCGCCGCCCAGCGCAGCGTCGACGGCGCCCGCACCGGCACCCGCGAGCTCGCCACCCGCTTCCGCAGCGTCTCGCTCTCGGACGAGCTCGAGAACGCCGCCGACCTCCTCCGCTCGGCCGGGCTGCGCGTGCAGCTCGACATCGGCCCGGAGGCGGACCTCGCGCCGGCCGAGGCCCTCGGCCCCGTGGTCCGCGAGAGCACGACCAATATCCTCAAGCACGGCGGAGGCGAGTCCGCCCGCCTGCGACTCGCCCGCGACCAGGGCGAGTGGCGGTTCCACGCCGAGAACGACCTCCCCGCCGAGCCGGAGGCGCCCGACGAGCAGGGCGTCGGCATCGCCGGCATGACCGAGCGGATCGAGCGCGCCGGCGGCACCCTGCGCACCCGTCCGACGCGGCGCACCTTCGAGCTCGAGGCGCGCCTGCCCGTCGGAGGTGCGCGGTGATCCGCGTGCTCCTCGCCGACGACGAGGACATGATCCGCACCGCCCTCGCCGCGCTGCTCCGCCTCGAGGACGACCTCGAGATCGTCGGCGAGTGCCGCGACGGCGAGGAGGCGGTGGCCGAGGCTCTGCGCCTCGAGCCCGACGTCTGCCTCTTCGACGTCGAGATGCCGGGCATGGACGGCATCGAGGCCGCGGAGCGACTGCGCCGCTCCTCCGCGACCCGCGTCGTGGTCGTGACCCGCCACGCGCGCCCCGGCGTGCTGCGCCGTGCGCTGGCCGTCGGAGTCGCGGGCTTCCTCCCGAAGTCGCGCCGCGCCGAGGACGTCGCGCAGGTCATCCGCCTCGTCGCCAGCGGCCGCCGCTACGTCGATCCCGAGATCGCCGCCGACGCCCTCGCCACGACGCGCAGCCCCCTCACCGACCGCGAGCTCGACGTGCTCAGCGCCGGCTCCCGCGGCGAGACCATCGGGCAGATCGGAGCCGCGCTGCACCTCTCGAACGGCACCGTGCGCAACCACGTGTCGTCGATCCTCCGCAAGCTGCAGGTCGACACGCGCCAGCGCGCGGTGATCGAGGCCCGCGAGCACGGCTGGATCTGATCGCCGCGTCTCGGCCCGACGGCCGAGGCCTGCAGAAGTAAGGCTGAGAGGCCGGGATCAGCGCAGATCACGCGCGATCGGCCTCTCAACCTGAGTTCTGAGGGGATTCAGCCGGTGACCGGCCGCAGCCGGCCCGCCCTCAGTGCCCGCGCGCGATCCATTCCTCGCGGTGCGGCGCCTCCGCCCCGATCGTCGTCGAGTCGCCGTGCCCGGTGCGGACGACCGTGTCGGCCGGCAGCGTCAGCAGTCGCTCGGTGATCGACTCGATGATCGTCGGGAAGTCGCTGTAGGAGCGTCCGGTCGCGCCCGGTCCGCCCTGGAAGAGGGTGTCGCCCGTGAAGACCGTGCCGAGCTCCTCGGCCACGAAGCAGACCGCTCCGGGCGAGTGGCCGGGCGTGTGCCGCACCTCGAGCTCGATGCCGGCCACGGCGATCCGCTGGCCGTCGGCGAGCGCCGCGGTCGGCGCGCTGTCGGGGTGCACCACGTCCCAGAGCATGCGATCGGAGTCGTGCAGCAGCACGGGCGCACCCGTCGCCTCGCGCACGCCCGCCACCGCGTCGATGTGGTCGTCGTGGGCGTGGGTCAGCAGTACGGCCACGAGGGTCCGCTCGCCGACCGCCGCGAGGATCGCGTCGGCGTCGTGCGCGGCGTCGATGACGACGCACTCGGAGTCGTCGCCGACGATCCACACGTTGTTGTCGACCTCCCAGGTGCCGCCGTCGAGGCTGAACGTGCCGCTGGTGACGAGGTGGTCGATCCGCGCGCCCATCAGAGCACCACCACCGAGCGCAGCACGTCGCCGCCGGCCATCGTGGCGAAGGCCTGCTCGATGTCGCGGATGCCGATCCGCTCGCTCACGAACTCGTCCAGCGGCAGTCGGCCCTGGAGGTAGAGGTCGGTCAGCATCGGGAAGTCGCGCTCGGGCAGGCAGTCGCCGTACCAGCTCGACTTCAGCGATCCACCGCGGCCGAAGACGTCGAGGAGGGGGATCTCGAGGGTCATCTCGGGCGTCGGCACCCCGACGAGCACGACCGTGCCGGCGAGGTCGCGGGCGTAGAACGCCTGCCGCCACGTCTCGGGGCGGCCGACCGCGTCGATCACGACGTCGGCGCCGAAGGTGTCCGTCAGCTCCTGGACCGCCGAGACGACTCCCGCCTCGTCGAGTCCGCTCGAGTCGATGACGTGGGTCGCGCCGAGCTTCTGCGCCGCGACCAGCTTCTTGGGGTCGCGGTCGATCGCGATGATCGTGCTCGCTCCGGCCAGCTTCGCGCCGACGACGGCGGCGGTGCCGACTCCACCGCAGCCGATGACCGCGACGGAGTCGCCGCGCGTCACGTTCCCGGTGTTCATCGCCGCGCCGAGGCCCGCCATGATCCCGCAGCCCAGCAGCCCGACCGCGGCCGGATCCGCCGACGGATCGACCTTCGTGCACTGCTTGGCGTGCACGAGCGTCTTCTCGGCGAAAGCGCCGATGCCCAGCGCGGGGCTGAGCTCCGTGCCGTCCTCGAGGGTCATCTTCTGGGTGGCGTTGAAGGTGTTGAAGCAGTACCAGGGCTCCGCGCGCACGCACGCCCGGCACTCGCCGCAGACGGCGCGCCAGTTGAGCACGACGAAGTCGCCGACGGCGACGTGCGTCACTCCCTCGCCGATCGCGCTGACCCGGCCCGCGGCCTCGTGGCCGAGCAGGAACGGGAAGTCGTCGCTGATCCCGCCCTCGCGGTAGTGGTAGTCGGTGTGGCAGACGCCGCAGGTCTCGATGTCGATGACCGCCTCGCCAGGCCCGGGATCGGGGATCACGATGTCGACGAGCTCCACGGGAGCGCCCTTCGATCGGGCGATGACGCCGCTCACAGTGGTGGGCATGGGGGCTCCTTCGTCGGTGCGGGGTGGTGCTCGGAACCGTTCCACCGTACCGGCCGACGGGTCGCCGGCTCCCGGCTGATCGGCCCCGCACTCGAACGGCGGCCGACGCCCGTCGCCGCGCTCGCACCGCCCACTAGGGTCGGGGGCAGCGCCGCTACCGCCGTGCTCGGAGCGGAGGAGGACGGCGTGGAGCGCAGGCAGGCCGAGGATCACGTGCGCGCAGCGCAGAGCCGGTCCGAGTCGTTCGGCCGCGGTCGCCTGGTCTCGACGTACTCGGTGCGGCACCGCCCGGGGCTCGACGTCGCGTTCGTGCTCGACGGCTCCGCGGGCGACTTCCAGATCGGCATGGGCGCCGCCTCCGACGACTACAGCTCGGTGATGTCCCTCGGAGTCGACAGCCGCGAGGGCCGCCTGCACGCGGTCGGCCTGTGGACGGTCGACGGCCGAGCCGAGAAGCTCACCGCCCGCATCCTCCTCCAGGACCGCGGACTGATCGTCGTCGAGGCGACGCCGCTTCCCCTGGCGAAGCGCCCGCGATCCCTCAAGTGCTGGTCGTTCCTCCGCCAGGACGGAGTCGACCACTACTCCGACGTCATCGGCTTCGTCTCCCCCGAACTGGCCGCCCTGCCGCCGGTGCCCCTGAGGACCTACCCGCGCTGACCGGCCGGCACGCGTCCGAGTACGCCCGATCACGTCGCACCCCGCCCAGCTTCTCGGCGGCTCCACCGCAGACCCTTCCCAGGTTGACGCGTCGCACCTTTCGCTACAGTTGACCCTAGCAAGGGGAGTACTCCCGTCTGCGGTGAGCCCGTCATTACGGATGCGTCAGAGCATCCCGGGCCATCGGCTCCGCCCGCGAAGACCTGAGGTCCGCGGTGGAGTGGAGGAGACCTTGGTGTCATCCCGACCACCCACCCCTTGGAGTACGCCGTGCAGGTCACCCCCGCCGTCTGGCTGATCACGATCGCCGTGACGATCGCCTTCTTCGTCTACGAGTTCTTCGTCCACGTGAGGAAGCCCCACGAACCGACCATCGGCGAATCCGCCCGCTGGTCGGCCTTCTACATCGGCCTCGCGCTGCTGTTCGGTGTCGGCATCGGCGTCGTCGCCGACTGGCGCTACGGCGGCGAGTACTTCGCCGGCTACCTGACCGAGAAGGCGCTGTCGCTCGACAACCTCTTCATCTTCCTCATCATCATGAGCGGCTTCGCGGTGCCGAAGAAGTACCAGCAGAAGGTGCTGATGATCGGCATCGTCATCGCGCTGATCATGCGCGGAGCCTTCATCGCCGTCGGTGCGGCGCTGATCGAGAACTTCTCGTGGGTCTTCTACCTGTTCGGCGCCCTGCTCTTCGTCCTCGCGTACCAGCAGATCAAGGGCGACCACGGCGACCCGTCGAACAACGCCTTCATGCGCCTGGTGCGCCGCATCCTCCCCGTCACGGACGAGTACCACGGCGACAAGCTGACCGTGAAGAAGGACGGCAAGCGCTTCGTCACTCCGATGCTGCTGACGATCGTCGCGATCGGCTTCATCGACCTCGTCTTCGCGCTCGACTCGATCCCCGCGATCTACGGCCTGACCAGCGAGGCCTACATCGTGTTCACCGCGAACGCCTTCGCGCTGATGGGTCTGCGCCAGCTGTTCTTCCTCATCGGCGGACTGCTCGAGCGCCTCGTCTACCTCAGCCAGGGCCTCGCCGTGATCCTCGCGTTCATCGCCGTGAAGCTCGTGTTCCACGCCCTGCACGTCAACGAGGTGCCCTTCATCAACGGCGGCGAGCCGCTGCTGTGGGTGCCCGAGATCCCGATCTGGTTCTCGCTCACCTTCATCGGAGCGACGATCGCCGTCGCCACGATCGCGAGCCTGCTCAAGACCCGCGGCGACCGGGGCAAGTCCGACCGTGCGAGCGTCGAGGGCGAGCCGATCGAGACCGCGAAGGACGTCGACTCGCGCACCGACGCGTAGCACTCCGCACCGCACGCAGCGCCGCCCGGGAGGCCGTTCCTCCCGGGCGGCGCTGTGTCGTGAGCGGCGCGGTGTCCTCAGGCGGCGCCGAGCCGTCAGCTCTCGAGCACGAAGTCGATCGGCGTCGACACCACGCCGTTCGCCTGCACGGTGACGGAGTGGGCGCCCGGGTAGTACCGCCGCGTCGTGATCTCGCGGAAGGAGTGCGTCCGGGTCACGGTCGCCCTCTCGCCCGCGGCGAGGCGCCGGGTCGCGAGCCGGAAGGTCTTGGGCCGGACCGAGCCGTCGGCCCGTTGGAAGCCGATCGAGTAGTCGATGACGACCGTCGCCTCCGTCCCGCCCTCGTTGACGACCTCCGCCGAGATCTCGACCGAGCCGCCCCAGGGCACGACGTCGACGGAGAGACGCGGCCGGCCGACCCGCAGCAGTCCGCCGTCGAAGCCCGCGAGGACGAGCGCCGCCGGGTGGCCCTTCTTCAGCAGGGTCCTGAGTGCGTGGCGCACCACCCGGGGCGTGTTCGCGTCCGGGTCCGCCGACCAGCCGGCGGCCGTCTCGATCACGATCTCCGGATCGAGGCGGCTGAGGTCGTTCAAGTGGTTGGCCGTCGAGCGGCGCACGTACTCCGACGAGTCGCGGTAGGAGGCGTCGAGGATCCCCCGGGTCGCGCGCGGGTGCGCGATCAGCCACGGCACGCGCTTCGCCCAGGGCAGGAAGGCGCGCGAGCCCTCGGTGGCGAGCCGTCGCACGTGCTCGTTCTCGTGGTCCGTCCAGGTCAGCATCACGGCGAGCGCCCGCTCGGGGCGGGCGATGAGCAGGTCGCGGATCGCGAACTCGCCCGTCAGGCCGACGGTCAGCCGGGCGAGCAGTGCGAGCGCCGCGTCGAAATGCTCGGCGGATCCGCTCTCGAGAGCGCGGACGGTGACGAGCTCCGTCACCGGCCAGATCATCCAGCCGTCGAGGAGCGGCTGCTCGACGAGCTCGAGGACGAGGCCCTCGACGGCCGGGAACCCTGCGGGCAGGTCGCTCAGCAGCGCGTCGCGCACGAGGTCCACGCGCTGCCGGAGCCGGAGGCCGTCCAGCGCACCCGGAGCCTCGGTCAGCGCGGGCAGGTCGAGCGGAGCGACCTCCCGCAGAGCCTCGCGCAGCCGCGCGACCACCTCCGGTCCGATCAGATCGTCCATCGCGCCCACGGTGCACCCCCTCCGTCGTGTCGGATCAGGGTCCCATGCGCGCCGGATCTCGATACGCCCGCTCCGCGGGCTACTCGATCAGCAGGCAGGCAGGCATCCGCATGAGGTGACTCCTCCTCGGAGAACCGCCCGCATCGGGAGAACCCGCCGGGGCGCGGATCACCCGAAGATCCGCGCCCCCGCGGGCACGACAGTCCTACGCCCTCAGAGCGCGGGAGTCCAGATGCGCATCGTCGACGGCCCGCGGTTCGCCCACGTGTAGTAGGGCCGGAACTCGACGTCGACAGGCCGCTCCACGGAGACCGAGGGAGCCCCGTACGCCCACTCCTCCTCCTGCGCGCTGACCGCCGCGATCGCCGCGCGGGCGCCGCCTCCCGGCGTCGGCACCGGCTCCACCGAGCGGTCGACCACGATGTGCTCCGTGTCGAGCCCGGCGGGCAGGTCGATCGACTCGACCGCCAGTACGAAGGGGCCGCGCTCGAGCGCGACCTGCCCGCGAACGGCGTCGATGCGCGGGTGGGGCGTCACGAATCGCGCGGTCATCGGGAGCGACAGCCGCACGACCTCGCCCGCGCGGAAGGCGCGCCGCACGGTCACCGTGTCGCGCGCCTCCTCGACAGGAGAACCGTCGAGCAGCGCCGAGCCGCGCGCCCACGGCGGGATGCGCAGGGTGAGCGAGAACTCCGCGTCCTGCTCGATGCGCACCGCGATCTCTCCGTCGGCGGGGTACTCGGTCTCGACCTGCAGGGCGATGCCGTCGGTCTCGATCCGGTAGGCGCCGTACTGGTGCAGCTGCACGCCGGCGTCGTCGGCCGTCGCGAAGCCCAGCTCGACGCTCGCCAGCGTCCGCGCCGTGTTCGTCGGGCAGCAGGACACCCAGAACCACGGAGCCCGCAGGCTCGACTGCGCCCGGTCGGTCTCGACCGACTCGTCGGGCTCCACTCCGTCGACCCGCTGCTGCAGGGTGTTCGTGTAGAAGAAGGCGCGGCCGTCGGCGCGCGTCGCCGGCAGCACCGCGTTCAGGAGGGTCCTCTCGATCAGGTCGGCGTACGCCGTGTCGCCCGAGCGCAGCAGCAGCCGCCAGCTGAGCATGTCGGAGGCGATGGCCGCGCAGGTCTCGGCGTAGGCCCGGTCCGAGGGCAGCTCGTAGTCGGCTCCGAACGCCTCGTCCTGGTGGTGCGAGCCCATGCCGCCCGTGATGTACGTGCGCCGCGAGACGGTGCTCGACCACTGGCGCCGCACGGCGTCCTCGAGCTCGGCGTCGCCGGTCTCGACCGCCACGTCGAGGGCTCCGGCCGCGAGGTACAGCGCGCGGACCGCGTGCCCGCGGAGCACGTCCGCCTCGCGGACGGGGACGTCGTCCTGGAAGTACTCCGGCCCGAACTGCACGGCGCCGAGGGTGCCCGTGCCTCGGCGCTCGACGAAGAGGCGGGCGAGCTCGAGCCAGCGCCCGTCCCCCGTGGCGCGGGCGAACTCGGCGAGCGCCGGCTCGATCTCGGGGTGCCCGCAGACCGCGACGCGTCCCTCCGGCCCGAACTCGCGCCAGACGTGCTCCGCCAGCCGTCGCGCCACCGCGGGCAGCAGGTCGTCGCGCCCCGTGCGCAGCCGCGCCACGGCCGCCTGGATCAGGTGCCCGAACGAGTACAGCTCGTGCCCCCACTCCAGGTTCGAGTACCGGGCGGGCTGCCCCTCGCGGCCGAAGCTCGTGTGCACGTAGCCGTCCTCCTCCTGCGCCGCGGCGACCCGGGCGACGAGGGCGTCGTAGGAGGAGGCGAGGTCCGCGTCGTCGGAGCGGCCCAGCTCCCAGGCCATCGCCTCGAGCAGCTTGTAGACCTCCGAGTCGACGAACTCGATGCCCGCGTGGCGGTTCTCGGAGGCGTCCGAGATCGTGCCGTTCGCCGCGCGGTCGAAGTTGCCGGCCCAGCCCACGCGCTCGATCCACGAGAGGCAGTGGCCGATCACGGCCTGCGCGCCGAGGTCCTGGTACTGCTTCCAGAAGCCGCCGGTCAGGCGGATCTCGTGCTGCCCGAGCGGGCGCAGCCGACCGGAGCCGGGAGCGACCGGCCCGCCGAGGGCGGTGGTGGTCGCGGGGGACGTCGTGGTCACGGAGTTCTCCTAGGTGGAACGGTCAGTCCTTGACGGCGCCGGCGGTGACTCCTGCGGAGACGTAGCGCTGGGCGACGACGAGGAGCACGGCGGCGGGGAGGGAGGCGACGACGGCGGTCGCCATGATCGAGTTCCACTCCTGGTTGTTGTTGCCGATGTAGCGGTAGATGCCGAGCGTGATCGGCTGCAGGTCCCCTCCGCTGTCGAGCGTCGAGGCGAAGACGAAGTCGGACCACGCCCAGAGGAACGCGAAGAGCGAGACGGTGACGACGGAGTTGCGGCTGATCGGCATGATCACCGACGTGAAGGTGCGCCAGGCGCTCGCGCCGTCCATCCGCGCCGCCTGGGTCAGCTCGTCGGGGATCCCCGACATGAACGCGGTGAAGATCAGCACGCCGAACGGCACCGCGATGGTGGAGTCGGCGACGATCAGCCCGGCCACCGAGTTCAGGAGCCCGAGGTTGAGGTAGATGGCGTAGAAGCCCATCGCCATGATGATCGCCGGGATCATCTGCGCGATCAGCAGCACGAACGAGACCCCGTTCCCTCCGCGCGGCCGCAGCTTCGCCAGCGAGTACGCGGCCGGAGCGGCGATGACCACCGTGAGCAGGACCGTCCCGATCCCCACGATCAGGCTGGTGCCGAGGAACGGCAGCTGCTCGCGCAGCACCGCCTCGTAGCCGGTGAAGGTGGGGGAGAGCGGGAACCAGTCCGGCGGATCCTTGCGCATCGAGCCAGTCGGAGTGAGCGAGACGTTCACCATCCAGTAGACGGGGAACAGCATGATCCCGGTGAGCACGAGACCGATCGCGGTCAGCCACCAGGGCCTGCGCGCGGTCACGACTGCGCCTGCTTCCGCTGCACCCGGATGTAGACGACCCCGAACGCGAGGGCGAGGAGGATCAGCAGGTTGCCGACCGCCGCCGCGGGTCCGAAGTCGGGCAGCATCGAGCCGAAGCCGAGCTGGTAGGTCCAGGTCGCGAGCGTCGTCGACGAGTCGGCCGGGCCGCCCTTCGTCATGATCCAGATGATGTCGAACACCTTCAGCGTGTAGACGAGGCCGAGCAGGATCGTGATCGCCGAGACCGGCCGCAGCAGCGGCAGCGTGATGCGCCAGAACTGCTGGGCGCCGGTCGCGCCGTCGAGCGAGGCCGCCTCGTAGAGGTCCTGCGAGATGTTCTGCAGACCGGAGTAGAGGATCACGAGGTTGAACGGGATGCCGATCCAGATGTTGGCGATCAGCACCGCGATCAGCGAGGTCGACGGCGACGTGAGCCAGTTGATCTGCCCGATGCCGAACGTCTGCAGGAACGCGTTGACGATCCCGGATTCGCTGTTCAGCATCCACGACCAGGTCGACGCCGACACGATCAACGGCAGGAGCCACGGCACCAGGAACAGCGCCCGCAGCGTCGCCGAGAGCGGGAAGGTGCGGTAGAAGAAGACCGCCAGCGCGAGCCCGATCGAGAACTGGAACGCGATCGACACGACCGTGAAGACGGCCGTGTGCAGGAGCGCCGGCCCGAAGGTCGCGTCCTGGAACACCTGGATGTAGTTGTCGAACCAGATGAACGCCGCGTCGCCCTGCACGAACGAGCGGACCGTGTAGTCCTTCAGGCTCAGCTCGAGGTTGCGGTAGAGCGGGAACGCGTAGAAGACGAGCAGGTAGACGACCAGCGGAGCGAGGAACGCCCACGCGATCAGCTGGCTGCCCTCGAGGCGCGTGCGGCGCCGGGGCGGAGCGACGACCGCCGGGGCGGCGTCCCTCCGCTCGCCTGCACGCTGCAGCAGCCGGGCGGTCTCGGTGGTGGTGGTCATGGTCTCTTCCCTCTGACGGCCGGGTCGGCGCGCGCGGCACCGACCCGGCTCATCCGGCTACTTCGTGGCGGACTCGGCCGCGACCTGCGCGGCCTTCAGTGCGTCCTCGGGCGACTGCGAGCCGCTCAGCGCGTTCTGCACGGCAGTCCAGAGCTGCTCCGAGATCTGCGGGTACTTCGTACCGAGGTCGTCCGAGGTGCGGCCCTTGGCGGACTGCACCGCCTCGACCCACGGCTCGAGGTCGGCGTTCCCGGCGACCTGCGCCTCCTGGGCGGCAGCGGTCGGCGCGATGTAGGAGAGCGTGTTGTCCGTCGTGACGAGGTTGTCGGTCGACGTCAGGCACTCGGCGATCGCCGCGGTGGTCTCGTAGCGCGACTCGTCGCTCTGGACCGGGAGGGTGAGGAACTCGCCGCCGGTCGGCGCCGGAGCGGATCCGCCGTCGATCGCGGGGATCGTGAGGATCCCGTAGTCGATGCCGGAGGCCTTCGCGTTGGCCAGCTGCCAGGTGCCGTTCTCGCCGAACGCGTACTCGCCGGTCTCGAACTCCTGCCAGCTGGTGGTCTGCGTGTTGCCGATGACGGAGTTGGGCGCGTAGCCCTTCTCGACCCAGTCGGTCCAGAGCGAGACGGCCTGGACGGCCTCGGGCGAGTCGAGCTCGGTGAGCTCGGCGCCCGATCCCCAGAACCACGGGAGGAACTGGAAGCTCCCCTCCTCCGTGCCGATGCCCGAGAACGTGATGCCCTTGCCGCCCGAGGCGGTGACCTTCGCGAGCGCGTCGGTCAGGCTCGCCCAGTCGGTGACGGAGGCGATGTCGACGCCCGCCGCGGCCAGCACGGTCGTGTTGTAGTAGAGCGCGAGGGTGTTGGCCCCGATCGGCACGCCGAACGTGTCGCCGCCGGTCTGCCCCGCCGCGAGGATGTTCGCGTCGATGTCGCCGGTCTCGAGCCCGTTCTCGGCGGTGGTGGTCAGGATCCCCGACTCGGCCAGCGTCGAGACGACGGGGTTGTCGACGAGGAGGATGTCGGGCGAGTTGCCCTGCTGCCCCGCGAGCAGCGCCTTGTTGGTCAGGTCGGTGGTGTCGTAGCCGGTGCGCTCGACGGTCACCCCCGCCTCCGTCCCGCAGGCGTCGATGAGCTTCGCCCAGTCGCTGCTCTCGTCGAACTGGGGGTACGGGTCCCAGAACGTGTAGGTTCCTCCCGCGGCCGAGCTGGAGCCGTCTCCGGATCCTCCTGCGCAGCCGGTCAGTGCGGCCGCCGCCGCTCCCAGCGCGACGGCGGCGCTGAGGCCCCGTACGTACTTCCTCGTCCTCACGGATGTTCCCTTCGTCGTTGACGGGTCGGTTCCGGTCCGCCTTCGCGGTGTTACCGAAACTACTTTCTGCGGGATGAACCTACGCACGCGGCTGGCGGGCGTCAAGAGTGCGTTACGTTTCGGCCTTTTCGGTTTTTCGCGGACTCGTGCGAGGATCGGGCGGAGCGCTCATCCGCGCCGCCGATCGGAGGACGCCGTGACCCCGCGCAAGCCCACAGGCTCGATCACCCTGACCGACGTCGCCCGCGTCGCCGGCGTCTCGGTCGCCACGGCGTCGAAGGCCCTGAACAACCGCGACCAGGTGCGCGCCGAGACCCGCCAGCGCGTCCTCGACGCCGCCGCCTCGCTGTCGTTCACCCCGAACCCGTTCGCGAAGGCCCTGAACTCGTCGCGCACCGGCACGATCGGCATGCTCACCAGCGACCTCGACAACCGCTTCGTGCTGCCGGTCCTCCTCGGCGCCGAGGACGCCTTCGGCGCCGGCTCCACCTCGGTGCTGCTCTGCGACGCCCGCGGCGACTCCATCCGCGAGCAGCACCACATCAAGAACCTGCTCGCCAAGCGCGTCGACGGCATCGTGATCCTGGGCCGCACCACGAACTCGCGCCCGTCGATCACGAGCACGATCCCCGTGCCGGTGGTCTACGCCTACGCCCCCTCGGAGGATCCCGCCGACTCGTCCTTCACGCCCGACAACGCGCAGGCCGGCCTCCTCGCCGCGGGACACCTGCTCGACCGCGGCCGCCGCCGCATCGCCCTCATCAACGGCGAACCCAGCTACGCGGCCGCCCGTGATCGCGCGGCCGGCGTGCAGCAGGCGCTGACGGAGGCGGGTCTGTCGCTGGTCGGCGGCGACGTGCTCTACGGCCAGTGGTCCGAGAGCTGGGGGCGGCAGTGCGCGGAGGAGCTCGTGAATGCGCACCCGGACCTCGACGCGATCATCTGCGCGAGCGACCAGATCGCTCGAGGGGCGCTGGACCACCTCCGCGAGAGCGGGCGGCGGGTGCCGCGGGACGTCGCGGTCGTGGGCTTCGACAACTGGGACCTGCTGGTCGAGGCCGCGCGGCCGCCGCTGTCGAGCATCGACATGCAGCTCGAGACCCTGGGGCGGGCCGCAGCGGAGGAGCTGTCGCACGCGATCCGCGGCGGAGCGACGCCGGGCGTCCGTCGGATGCCGGTGCGGCTGGTGCCGCGGGAATCATCGGCGTGAAGGTGGGCGCGCGCGCAGGTGCACGCGAGCCCCTCCTGGGCGGTGGTCTCGGCGAACACCGGTCGAAATCTCCGTTCGGGAATGCCCGGTCTACTGTCCGCACGACATCGGTTCACTGACACGATGTGCGGTCCTCGCTCAGGCCGCTCTACCTGCACCACCGACCCGGCCGCTCCCAGGGGCGCAACAATCGCGGCCCAGGCGCCTCGCATCCTGCAGATCGCCGTCCGGATCACGTGGACACCGCAACGGCCAGCACCCTGGATCGCAGCGAGGCGGAGCCGGCCTCCACGTGGGCGCGGTAGACGACGACTCCGAACGGGCCTGCCCGCTGGGCGATGACCTCGAGCACAGGCTCACAGCGCAGGAGTTGTGTGCCGTCTTCACTGGCGACGGCCGTCACTCGGCTTTGCCGAGCAGGAGATGGTTGCGTGCGGCCTCGTCGGCGGCCACCACTCGGACACGTGTCGACGTTCCACGCACGCGCTCGATGGGGTGCAGTTGTAACCGTCTGCCGATAAATGCCTAACCGCGACGCCGGACACCCTCTCGCAGGCAGACCCATCTCCCGACCGACACTAGACGCCACACAGGCGCAAAACGCCGTCCTCGCCTAGGCGGGAACCCGGGCGGCCACTAGCGTGACTCGCGTAATGGATCTGGGGACCATGAATTGAGTTAGCTCGAAATCGGCCCCACACGCCCGCTCCGCCCTTGCTTCGTCCATCTTGTGACCAGTATGAACACGACTGCGCGAATCATCCCTGAGCGGTGAGTCCTTCGATCAGGTCACCAACGGAGGTGACGAAAGGGGAAAAGATGAATCTTGCATCCCGAATTCTGCGAACGAATGATCGGGTTCGCCTTCGAGGCAGACTAATCAATGACGATTCAGTGCCGCGGCTTGTTCCGCTGTGGGCCGACCCGTCCGGGCGGATAGCGCCGGTTGAGCCGATGGCCGTCGATCTTCTCGGGTGGGATGGAACATTGCCGCGCGCTTCCGCTTCAGTCGTCGGCACGTGGGATGGTGCGGCAGTCGTGGTCGCCCAGCTCGAGTCATCTCCCGACGGCGAGTCAGAATTCCGATTCTCCCCCCTTCTCGGGGAGCAAGTTGATCTTGACTTGCCGATTCTCGACACCATGAGCACAACAGCCGACACCGGTCGCCGTGACGAGGTGGTTCGCGAACTCATCGATCGGGGGTCCGCCCTCCATCACGCACAGGTCCGAGCAGGCAATGCGACCGCTCACGTGGTGAGCGCGGTCGACGCAGCGGCCGTCGAGGCGGCGCTTCGACCGTTGCTACAAGAAACGCTGGTCGTCGTGCCGAGCCCGTGGACGCGGGCTGATCTCGATGCCGTGCAACAGATCCTCTCGGACGAAGAGAACTCCGCCGGGCTCTTCATGTCGGGTGAGGGCCTGGACCCGCGAGGGCTGTACCGCGCGAGTGGGTGGGTGCGGCAGATCACGCCGCGTCTCGCAGAACGACTCGAACCGTACCCGGGGGGAATTGTGGCGCTCGACAGCTGGCTCAAGCCCACACACGCAGTCGCCTGGTAGGCGCTCACACTCGAATGCAGCAGCCGACCGGGTTCTGCGTCGAGAGGCTCATCCAAAGGAGGAGATATGCACAAGAAGACATCGCTGATCGTCACCTCGGTCGTCATGGCCGTGGGTCTGATCACGTCGTCGATCGCCGTCACTGCGGCGATCGGAGCGTCGGTGCCCGCGCCTTCGTCGAGCGAGGCTGTGCTCGTGAAAGCGGAGGGCAACACCACCGGCACCGCGGTCACCGGAACTGCCGACGGCAGTGCCACGATCGAACTCGCCGCGGTCTATCCGTGGGGCTACTACACCACACAAGCTAAGTGCAGGACCGCCGGCGCGAACTTCATGAAGCAGTATCCGGGACGCTTCCTGGGGTACTGGTGCGTGAAGGGAACCGGTGCGAACTCGAACAAGTGGCAGCTCTATATGAACGAGAACGACTGCACCGATCGCGTCTCCGGCACCACCGGAATCGGCGCGGCGAAAGAGGAGATCTGAACCGGCCGCCGTCGGCCTATCGACAGCTCTGTGAACTGGCCGCCGCGCCGCTCTCACGGCGGTCAGTTTTTCTCGGGCTCGTCGGAGGCGGCGCACTCAGCCTCACATCCTGCGCCGAGAGCGCAGGAATCACGACGAAACCCGTGACCTTCTTACTCGATGGGGGCGAGGTGGCAGCGGAATGGGCGGAGACGAGAACATCCTCCGACATCGGCGTCGTTCTCGTTCTCTGCGGAGCAGATTCGAGTACTGCGGCATTTCTGCCGGATCTCACTGAACGGCTGAGTAACGCCGGCTACGCTTCAGTTCATCTCGCGACCGAGAGCGAGCTGAAGGCGGCGCAGATCGCGGAAGCACTGGCTCAACTACACAAGTCTCGTCCCAATATCCCTCTTTCACTCATCGCTTTCGGCAAGGCGGGAACAGAAGCGTGGAGAAGTCTTGTCTTAGCACATGACATTCTGACGTCCGTGGGGCTAGTTTCCTGTTCGCTTCCGACGCCGCGACCAGACTTTTCTCTGTTCCCGGAAGTCGCCGTCCGCGGAATCTATGCCGAGGCCGGCGCCACATACGCGAGCAGTTACATGGACGCGCACCTCGGAATGGCAGCCGTCGGAACTCCGCACGACTTCATGATCTACGGCGCCGGGGTCACCGACGATTTCTACGATCCCAGCTCCCCCTATTATCACGAGGGTACGTGGTCTGCAACGCAGGACAACATCCTCGATTGGCTGGAAGTCCGCGGCTACCTCGGGCGGCCCGAAGGCATTCAGGCCGCGCACGACCACTGACGAGACCGCAGAGATGGCCCATCTAGAGGCGCCGGTGGGAGAGTGCAGGCACGTCCAAGCCCCGCGGCGCGCACCGGCCCCATCGAACCGCCCGCCTGTGAACCCGCCATAGGGCTGCTCGCCAGCGATCGTGAAGAGATGGGCTTGGGGATTGTCGGCGTGATGTAGAACTGCGACTCCCGCCCGGGCGAGAAGTGCCCTCGATATTCTCGCGAGCATGACGACCCGCGCTCGGATCATCCTCACCGTCTGGCTTCTCCTCCTGGCTGCTCTGTTCGCCCTGCCGGTGGCGGGCGGCTTGTACGAGGCTCGGACGATGGAGGGGTCCTGCCTGTCGGACGTCGCTCGAGCGACGACGGGTCCCGGCGACAGCGCCGATGGGGACGTCCGCGCTCGGATCAGCCGCTTCCCGCTTGGCCTCGAGTGCACGTTCACCAACGCATCCGGCACCGAGGTCGTCATGGGTCCGGGTTGGCTGTTGACCACCTTCGCTGGGGCAGCGAGCCTTTTCGGGCTCGCAGCGATCTTGACGATGGTCAGGCCGTCGCACCGTCTGGCAGTCGCGGAGACTCGACGTATCGGCGCTCTCCACCATCACGGTTGAGTGAATATCAACGCTCCTTCAGCCGGCAGCCTTGGGATTCCTCGATTCGGATGGATTCGTCACGCGCGTTGCGAGTCTCGTAGTCCGCCGCGGCACTACTAGATCGCTGTCACTCCGAGAAGCGCTGCTCGGCTGAGGGACTCCGTCGCGAGCGCGATCGGACCCTACGTCGTCGGCACCGCAGTCGCATCGACGACGACGAACGCATCGAGGATCACGTTCGTCCCCGTGGACGCAGGATTCCGCCCCGTCCCCCGAGAAACCGTGACCGAGTGCGGCCCCGCGGCCAAGGGCCCGCTGCTCCACACCGTCTGCTTCGCCCGCGTCGTCGCGCTGTACCGGTCGACGCTCGCGACCTTCACCCCGTCCAGCTCCACCTCGTTGATCCCCGACGAACTCGTGAGACGACTCACCCAGCTCACCCCCGTCCCCGTGAACCACAGCGTCGCCGACGCGCCCGCCGAGCTCGAGTGCGCGATGCTCCCGCCGCTGTCCGACGCGGACGTCAGCGTCGACCACGTCCCGGTCGTCACGATCCGGTCCGACCCGTTCTCATACGTCCCCGCGCCCGGAAGCGCTGTCGCGGGCGGTGGCACGGCGTCGGTGACGACGAACGCGTCGAGGAGGAGGTTGGAGCCGGTGGCCGCGGGGTTGCGGGTGGTTCCGCGGGAGACGGTGAGCGTGTGGTCGCCCGCGGGGAGCGGCCCGCTGCTCCACACCGTCTGCTTCGCACGGGTCGTCGCGCTGTACCTGTCGACCGTCGCGACCTTCACGCCGTCGAGTTGCACCTCGTTGATGCCGGAGGACGAGGTGAGGCGGCTCACCCAGCTGATCCCCGTGCCCGTGAACGCGAGAGTCGCCGAGGCACCCGCCGTGCTCGAGTACGAGATGCTCCCTCCGCTGTCCGACGCCGACGTCAGCGTCGACCACGTCCCGGTCGTCACGATCTCGTCCGAGCCGTTCTCGTACGTCCCCGCGCCCGGGAGCACCGCCGACGGCTCGCTCACCGGTCCCTCGGCGAGCCACCGCGTGAAGTACTCCAGCATCTCCTTGTTCGTGAAGCTCGGAGCGGCGTGCCCGTTGGTGCCCTCGCCCGGGTGGGAGCGGAGGGTCGCCTCCTTCGCGACCGGCAGCGCGGCCGCGTGCAGCGCCATGCCGTGCATCGCGAACGGCACGACGACGTCGTCCGGAGAGCCCGTGATCCGGAACCGCGTCCCGCGCCAGACCTCCTGCTGAAGACGGGCGGGATTCGCGGCGGCGATGGCCGCGGCGTCGGGGAAGTACGGCAGCACCTTCTGCGGCTCGCTGGCCGCGCGCTCCTCCAGGTCGTAGGAGCTGCTGGTGAAGTACGCACCGAGGATCCGCGGGAGCATCCGGTTGCCGTAGGCCCAGGCGAGCAGCGGGCCGCCACCGGAGTCGGAGCGCAGCAGGCTCGCGTCGATGCGCCAGACCGACGACGCCCACGCGGCCACGGCGACCTGGATCTCGATCGCCCGGGCACTGGTGTAGGTGCCGCCGCCGTAGGTCGGGCAGATGCTGACGATCCCGCGGTCCACCGCCAGGTCCGCCGAGTAGGCGAAGGCGCTCGAGAGCGCGGTGTGGTTCGCGTTGAGCGAGTGGTAGTACCAGAGCATCGTCGCTCCGACGCTCTGCGAAGGCGGGGCCGCGTGCGGGACGAAGAGCCGGGACCGGTCTCCCGCGATGACCACGTCGATGATCTCGTAGCGCTTCCTCCCGGTGCGCGAGGTCGCGGTCGCCATCCGGGACACCTCGCCGGGGAGCTTCGGGACCGCGCCGAGGTCGCCCGCGGCGACAGCCGGGGTGGCGAAGGCGACCGTTCCCGCGCCGGCCACGGAGGCGGCGAGGATCGTCCGCCTGGACGGAGTCCTTCTCTCAGACATCGTCGTCGAGCCTCTCCGCTCGTCTCTCTGCGAAGACGAACGACCGAGAGGAGGGAAGAGATGCAGACGCCGAGCGGCTGCTCGGATCCCTGGTGCGGCCTGTGCTCCGAGGAGTGTAGGCAGGGGGCCGAACGGATGTCACGGGTCTTGCGCGAAGTCGCCCGGCCCGGATCGAGGGCGGCTCCGCCCACTGATCGCGCCGGTGTCGGCGTGGCGGTGACACTGCGTCGGAGCCCTCTCAGACAGGACCGGCGTTCCGCCACACGGAGCGGCATCCTCCACGACCAGCGGCCGCTACCCGCGCCCCTCCGCCGACTCCCGCCCCTCCGCCACCCGCATCGTCCCGCCCGCCTGCGCCGCGAACGCCCGCGCCGTCGCCGCGATCGTCCGCTGCATCACCCGAACGGCCGCCGTCGGCGCCAGATCCGCCGGCCGCGCGAGGCTGATGGTCCGGGTCAGCCGCGTCGGCTCCTCGATCCGCACGGACCGCAGCCCCGGTCGCCCCTGCAGCACCATCGCCGGCACGATCGCGACGCCGAGGCCCCGCTCGGCGAAGCGCAGCACCGCGTCCATCTCGGCCCCCTCCAGCACGACGTCGGGCGTCAGGCCGGCCGCCGAGAACGCCGCGTCGGTCGTGCGGCGCAGGTCGTAGCTCGAGTTGAAGACGATCTGCGGCAGGCGGGCCACGGCTGCCAGATCGAGCGCGCCCGACTCCGCCAACGCGGGCTCCGCGGCCGATGAGACCACGACGAGCTCCTCGACGAGCAGCGGAGTCACGGTGAACGCACCGAGGGCCGCCGCGGTCGACGTCGTCACGAGCGCGAGATCGAGCTCGCCCCGGGCGAGGCGGTCGAAGAGGCTGCGCGAGCCGTCCTCGGCGAGGTGCAGCTCGATGGCGGGGTGCGCCGCGTGGAACGCGTGCAGCACCTCGGCGACGAGGCTGATGCAGAGCGTCGGAGTCGCGCCGAAGCGCACCCGGCCGCGCTCGAGTCCGGCGAGTTCAGCCAGCTCGCGGCGCACCGACTCCGCATCGGCCAGCATGCGCCGCGCGAGCGGCAGGAGGAGCTCGCCGGCCGAGGTGAGTGTGTTGCCCGCGCGGGACCGGTGGAACAGCTCCGACCCCAGATCCTGCTCCAGCGCGGCGATCTGCCTGCTCAGCGAGGGCTGCGCCAGGTGCAGCGACTCGGCTGCGCGGGTGAAGCTGCCCGAGCGCGCGATCTCGACGAATCCGGTCAGCTGCTCGAAGTTCACGTGCATAGCCTACGCGCATCATCTACACGCGAAAGATGCATTGGAGTAATCGACGCCCGAAACCTAGCATGGAGTCATGACCACTTCAGCGACCACCACCCCGGAGCGCCGGATCTCCACCTCCGTCCTCGTCATCGGCACCGGCGGCTCGGGCCTGCGCGCCGCGATCGAGCTGGCCGAGGCCGGCGTCGACGTCCTCGCGCTGGGCAAGCGCTCGAAGTCGGACGCCCACACCTCGCTCGCCGCCGGCGGCATCAACGCGGCTCTCGCCACGATGGACCCCGACGACAGCTGGCAGCAGCACGCCGCCGACACCATCACCGAGTCGTACCTGCTCGCGAACCCCCACACCGTCGAGATCGTCACGAAGAACGCCGCCCGCGGCATCCAGGACCTCGAGCGCTACGGCATGCCGTTCGCCCGCGAGGACGACGGCCGCATCTCGCAGCGCTTCTTCGGCGCCCATACCTACCGCCGCACCGCCTTCGCGGGCGACTACACAGGCCTCGAGATCCAGCGCACGCTCGTCAACCGCGCCGCTCAGCTCGAGATCCCGATCCTCGACACCGTCTACGTCACGCGCATCCTCACCAACGAGGACGGAGCCGTCTTCGGCGCCTACGGTTTCGACCTCGTCGACGGCACCCGCTACCTCATCCACGCCGACGCGGTCATCCTCGCCGCCGGCGGCCACAACCGCATCTGGCGCCGCACCTCCTCGCGCCGCGACGAGAACACGGGCGACTCGTTCCGCCTGGCCGTCGAGGCCGGCGGCCGCCTGCGCGACCCCGAACTGGTGCAGTTCCACCCGTCGGGCATCATCGAGCCCGAGAACGCGGCCGGCACGCTCATCTCCGAGGCGGCGCGAGGCGAGGGCGGCATCCTCCGCAACGGCCTCGGCGAGCGCTTCATGCACAAGTACGACCCGGAGCGGCTCGAGCTCTCGACCCGCGACCGCGTAGCGCTGGCCTGCTACACCGAGATCAAGGAGGGTCGCGGCACGCCGAACGGCGGAGTCTGGCTCGACGTCTCGCACCTGCCGCGCGAGACGATCATGACCCGGCTCCCCCGCGTCTACCAGACGATGCTCGAGCTGCAGATGCTCGACATCACGACGGACCCGATCGAGATCGCGCCGACCGCGCACTACTCGATGGGTGGCGTCTGGGTCCGCTCCGACGACCACAGCACCGACGTCCCCGGCCTCTACGCTATCGGCGAGGCCTCCAGCGGACTGCACGGCGCGAACCGGCTCGGCGGCAACTCGCTCATCGAGCTGCTCGTCTTCGGCCGCATCGTCGGGCAGGCCGCGGCGGAGTACTCCGCGTCTCTGACCGCGCAGACCCGCTCGGCGGCGTCGCTGCAGGTCGCCCGCGACGAGATCGCCGCCCTGCTGGCCGCCGACGGCACCGAGAACGTCCGCGCCCTGCAGCGCGCCATCCGCAACACGATGACCGAGCACGCCGGAGTCGTCCGCGACGAGGAGGGCCTGCTCGCCGGCCTCGCCGAGCTCGACGCGATCGAGGCGCGCATCTCCGACA
The DNA here is from genome assembly GCF_001423045.1 of Rathayibacter sp. Leaf296. NCBI lineage: Bacteria > Bacillati > Actinomycetota > Actinomycetes > Micrococcales > Microbacteriaceae > Rathayibacter > Rathayibacter sp. Leaf296. Next base: position 286,198 of record NZ_LMNR01000003.1, on the reverse strand, counting down.
TCGGCGTGCACCCCGACATCGCCGGGTTCCAGGACCTCGCGCACGCCTTCGACCTGAAGTCGGCCGCCATGGCCGCCCGCGCCACCCTCGAGGCCGCCCTCGAGCGCCGCGAGAGCCGCGGCTGCCACAACCGCAGCGACTACCCGGACCTCGACCCGGCCCTCCAGGTGAACCTGGTCTGGTCCCCCGCCACCGGGATCACCCGCGAGCAGATCCCCGCGGTCCCGGAGGAGATCCAGTCCCTCATCCGCGAGGTCGCCACCGCGGGCAAACTGCTCGAGTAGTCGGGCACGCCCCTCCACGACGCCGGCCCGGTGCACATCGGGCCGGTGTCGCGTCGTCTGCAGTGGACGCCCGAGGCTCTCAGACTGTGCCGGGAGGTGCTGAGCCCTCAGGGACCGGCACGACCGCGCCTGTTCGACGGTCGACCAGAGGGGTGCCGACAGGCCACGGGTCACCGGTGATGCGGTAGCCCGCGGAGGTCTCCTGCGCGAGGCGGTCGTCCGCGAACCGACCCAGGACGACGCAGGCGATGACGCCGATGACGAAGGCGGCGAGCAGACAGTAGTGCGGCACGGCGACGACGGGCTGCTGCCTGACCGGGAGAGGCAGCAGCCACACCAGAAGGAGGAACGCGACCATCGATGCCGTTCCGGCGAGGGACACCCATCCGATGCGGATCAGGTGGCCCGTCGAATCGAGACCCGGGATCAGCGTCACCGAGGTGGGCCTGACCTCGGGTACGTCCTCGGCCGTTCCCGCAGCCGACGCGAGGAGCCTCAGGCGATTCGCGAGCACCGTGATCGTGACCTCGGGGAGGTACTGCATCCCCACGCCGCCGGGGCGCAGCGGGATCTCGACGGTGCGTGCTCGGTCGCCGTGCCGCACCCGGATGCGCAGACCGCCGAGCCTCGACGTCGGACTCGGGCCGTTCATCGCGACCACCCGACTCCACGGCAGCACCGCGCCCGGTGCCGGCTCGTTGCGATCGTCCCAGAACTCGAGGCCCTCGGCGGTCCCGAGGATCAGCGGATACTCGCTGCGACTGAGACGCGGGTAGTCGGGTGCCATCGCCCTCATCGCATCGAGCGCGCGGTAGTCCACTGCGGGATACAGCACGATCGCGTCCGCGCTGCGTTTCCTGAACTCGGCAGATGTCACGGACGGATCCTATGAGCGCCTCCGCAGTGACCCACCGCAGTGCGAGGTCCACTCTCGGCGCGGCTCGCGAGGAGCAGGGACTCAGTGCGGGCCGATTCCGTCAGCCGAGTTCGACGGGCTCCATCGGTGCCGGCTTGTCCGGGTTCTCCCCGTCGAGGATCGCGGTCACCATCCGCCACGCACGGTCGGACAACGAATCGCCCGGGTAGAAGTCCGAGAAGAACGAATCCGCCTCGTCGATCGTGCTGATGTCGCAGAGCACGAGGAGTCGACGGATGTCGTCCGTGTCCCGACCGGGACGATTCGCGCGCAGTTTCATGGCCAAGAGCGTCTCGGCGCCGGCGACCTCGATCACGATGAGACCGTCGTCGTGGATCGTCTCCCAGGTCGTCGGACGGCCGAGGAGCGGCTCACCTCCGGTCTCGGCTCCGGCGAAGTTGAGCCAACCCGCGCTCCATCCTCGTCGCAGTGCCACGCGGTCGGCTGCGGCCACGACAGCGGCATCGTCTCCTGGCCGCACAGGAAGCGCGTCGAGGTCGGCCGTACTGCTCCTGTCGTAGTGCCGGAGAGCCAGGGCAGCGCCTCCGACGATGCGCAGGCCCACGGGTTCTCCGGCACTGCGCAGCTCGACCACGAGCGCGCGGAGTGCGTCGATGAGATCCTCGCGATCGAACAGGGTCACTCAGACACTGCCGAACGTGTCGCGCCAGACGAGCACTCCGTGCTGCAGGAACTCCTCCGGCACGTCGTCCCTTCCGGGCACCGGATCGGCGACATCCACTCGCAGGACGCGGGACCGGCTCATCGTGCGACTCGGCTCGGCGACCCACTCGGGCGACGGGATGCGCTCCTGGCCGAGTCGCCACGCCACGAGGGCGGCGATCGCCGAGTCCCACACCTTCTCCCCCGTGCTCTCCGGCGTGGTCACCGCCAGCACGCCGCGGACGAGGCCCTTCTCTCCGAGCAGATCGTCGTTCAGCTGGATGAGGTTCCGCAGAGCACCGTGCCGATCACCGCGCCCGAGGCAGGTGCGGATACGCACCGCTGCGGTCGCCGCGTCGTCACGTCGCGTCGGAGCCGCGTAGAGGCGGTGCCCCGATCCGGAGAGCAGCCGGTCGACCGTGTCGAAGCGCGGGCTCTCCTGGTCGTGCTCAGAGCGCGACACGCGAGCCTGATCGAGTCCCGTCCGCTGAGCGAGTTGCTCCTGGGTCAGGCGACCGGATCTCCGGGCGGCGCGAAGGAGGACTGCTGCAGATGCCACTCTTGTCCTCCAATCATGCGTAATTCAGCATACTGCTGCTTGTTATCGCAGTAAGAGTGCCTTCGAGGTAGGCGCGAACCGCCGTTTCTCGGCACGGCTGCGATCACCCGCCGACCGGGCGTCGTCCTCCTCGACAGTGCGGAAGCAGGACGTACTGACGTCGCGCTGTCTCAGCGCGGCAGTACGCCGTCCGGACTCCGCCACTCCGGATGCCGCTCCTCGACCTGGCCCTCCACGTCGTCCTGGGTGCCGGTCCGGAGCCCGAACGGGCTCTTCAGATCGATCTGCACGCAGCCCTGACCTCGGGGTTCCAACCGGCGGCGGGATCTCCGGAGTCGTTGACGCCCGGGACACTCGCTCTCTACTCTTCACTCACCACGGCGGCTCGATCGCCGCCCCCGCGAGTGGCATCGGACCTCCGCAGCCACCCGGAACTCCTGAGTTCCGCCAGGACTCCCCGGTGCCGCCCGGACCCGTCCTCCGACCCGACCTGCGGCCGAGGACGCGACTCCGCGGCCCGTCGAGCTCAGTTACGCAAGCAGACGATCCGGACGCACCTCTCCGCGAACACTCGTGATCCCTGTGCTCCGGCCCTCTGATCGAGGTGGGATCGGTCGCCGCGAACCGGTGGTCCGGCACGGACGGTGACGGCGACGAACGGATGCCCCGGCCGCGAGGACGAACACGAGAGCGATGAACGACCATGAGGAACATCCGTGTCACGAGCCGGGCGATCGGCGTGCTCCTGCCGGCAGCCGCCGCCCTCGCTCTCTCCTCCTGCCAGTACGCCGATGACGGTGCCCGCCTCCTGAAGGGCGCCCTCACCGAGTCCGCACCGATCGTCAGGTCGCTCCCTCTCGGTGCGGACGACGCAGCGCTGGCGAGGTCGGCCGTCCTCTCTCTCGACGACGTCGACCAGGCGGTCCTGAGCCGCGCACGAGCCCTCGCGCAGGACGAGGACGTCCAGACCGCGGTCTTCTACGCCTGCAACCTCAGCGGTGTCGCCCAGGCCGATCCCGCCGACGTCGTCGCGGCGCTCGATTCCGCGGCCGACGCCGCGAGTGGGCGGGACGGGCTCGAGCTGGTCGTCAACGACGCGACGACCACCGCAGCGAACGTGACGTCAGCGACCGAGCAGACGGGAGTCATGACGAACGCCGCTGCCGTCTCCGTCGTCGTGTTCCAGCAGGTCTACTGCTGACCCCGCGCGCGAGGAGCGCCGCGCTGCGCCGGCGCCCCCCTCACTCCTCCGGCATCGAGAAGTCCGCGAAGTCGAACCCCGGCGACACCAGGCAGCTCACCACCGCGTCCTCGGTCGACGGCAGCGTCCGCTGCCACACGTCCGCCGGCACGAGCGCCTGCACCGCGAGCCCGTCGAACGCCGAACCCAGCAGCACGGTCTCGCCGTCCACCGGCTCCTCGCCGGTCCCGCCGAATTGCAGCGCCACCCGCCCCGGTCCGTTCCAGACCCAGGTCTCGGCCGACGACACCCTGTGCCACGCCGAGCTCTCACCGGCGGGCAGCAGGAACACGATGAGCGTCGCCGCCGGGCGCTCGCGCGTCGAGCCGTCGGGCGCGGTGAGCGTCAACCGCTCCGGAGACGTCCAGGTGCGCCGATACCAGCCGCCCTCCGGATGCGGTTCCAGACCCATCGTCACGGCGAGCGCCGGCCGCCGCACCCTCTCGAGCACTCGTCCGTCCACGCTCAGCCGATCCACCAGTTCGCCCGCCGGTTCCGCGCCCATCGGACCTCCTTCATCGAGGTGACACTCGTGCCCCGGATTCCACTCTCGCAGCGACCACGTCGTCCGCAGCGTCGGCTCGCAGAACAGCTTCGGCTCGCGAGAACATTCAGCCCCTGCGAGCCGAACGCGATCCCACGAGCCGGCCGAACCGCCTCTCAGCCCAGCTCCCCCAGCCGCCCGATCACGCCCTCGCCGAGCCGCGCCACGTACCCCTCCGGGTCCGGCCCCTGCGGCGACAGCTCCACGAGCGTGACGCCGATCGCCGCGTACTCCTCCATCGCCCGCACGAAGCCGTCGGGATCCCCGATCGGGTCCCCGCCGCCGATGATCGTCTTCGTGATCGCGTCGTAGTCGCGTCCGAGCTCGTCGCAGTGCCGTCGCAGCACGTCCAGCTTGTGCGCGACCGCCTCCGCTCCCGTCGCGAACAGGTTGCACGCGTCGCCGTACTGCGCCACGAGCCGCAGAGTCTTCTTCTCGCCGCCGCCCCCGATCAGGATCGGCGGTCCCGGCTTCTGGATCGGCTCCGGGTGGTTCAGCGTCTCGGCCAGCCGGTAGTGCTCGCCCTCGAACGGACCGTCGTCGTCGCTCCACATCTGCCGGCAGATCCGCAGCGTCTCCTCGAGCCGCTCGAACCGCTCCTTCAGCGGCGGGTACGGCACGCCGAGTCCGAGGTGCTCGCGCTCGTACCAGGCCGCGCCGATGCCGAGCATCGCCCGCCCGCCCGAGAGCACGTCGAGCGTCGTGACGATCTTCGCGAGCAGCCCCGGGTGCCGGTACGTCACTCCGGTCACGAGCAGCCCCAGTCGGAGCCGCTCCGTCCGTCCCGCGAGGAACCCGAGCGAGGTGTATCCCTCGAGCATCGGATCCTCGCTCGTCGCGAACTGCTCCATCTGGAAGTAGTGGTCCATCAGCGTGAACCACTCGCAGCCCACGTCCTCGGCCGTCCGCGCCGTGGCCCCGAGGATCGGAGCGATCCCTGGGCTGCCACCCGGCAGCGTGAAGTTCATGAAGTGGATGCCGACATCCATCGGGAGGTCTCCTGTCGTCCGGCGGAGCAGATGCGGGAGCGGTGACCCCCTCGACGAGTGTCCGCCGGTCCCCGATCCGACACGCCGCTGCGAGAACCGGTCCAGCGCGTTCTCATCGATGAGATCAGCGTCGGCGGGCGCTGTCCGGTTCTCGCTCCCCGGGCCCCGGCCCGCCCTCCACCGTGATGACTAGAACAGGGTCGCATCACCGATCGATGCGTTCTCGTCCCGGGTGAGAACGAGCAGGAACTTCTCGTTGATGAACAGCCTCTCCCGCCCGATCCGGACGTCACGGACGACCCCGCGATCTGCGAGCTCTCCCAGCCACTTCGCCGCAGTCTGACGAGTCACTCCGCACCGATCGACCACATTCGCGATCCGGCAGTACGGCTGCTCGAACAGGACATCCAGCAGATCCGAGTTCGCACCGGCGCTGGTCGCCCGTGCGAGAGAGCGTGCACTCGCCTGAACGGCGTCGACCGCGTCGATCTTCGCGAGCGTCGCGGCGGCAGTGTCGCGGACCACCTCGAGGACGAAGATCAGCCATGATTCCCATGCACCGCTCCTGGTGACATCGAGGAGGAGGCTGTAGTACTCGTCCTTCCGCTCGATGATCCCTCGCGAGAGGTAGAGGATCGGCTGTCGCAGCACCCCCGAATCGACGAGCATGAGGATGTTCAGGATCCGGCCTGTGCGTCCGTTGCCATCCGTGAACGGATGGATCGCCTCGAACTGATAGTGGGCGACAGCCATTCGCACCAGCGGATCGAGGCTCCGGGCGGTATGGACGAAGTCGGCCCAGTTGCTCAAAAGAGCGCGGAGCACGGGCTCACCCTCGGGCGGCGTGTAGATCGCCTGCCTCGTCAGAGGACTGGCGATGATCGTTCCAGGAAGATCCCGGATCCGCATGTCACGTCGATGGATCTGCGAGCAGATCTCGAGCGCGGTAGTCACCGACATCGGACGTCTTCGAATGCTCTCGATGCCGGCGAGGAGCGCCGTCCGGTAGCGAAGCGTCTCCTTCGTGTCAGCAGACGCCGAGGCTGCCTCATCAGCGGCGTGGCGGAACAGCTCGTCAGTCGTAGTGACGATGTTCTCGATCTCGGAACTCGCTTGCGCTTCGAGGAGAGGAATCGTGTTGATGAGCACGGCAGGGTTCGTCATCCGCGATGCAGCCTGATCCAGCGCCGCCAGAACCGATCGCGCTTCGATCACTGCTTTCAGGACGAGGGGTGTCTCGAGTTCCACTCCAGGAGGGACGAGCGGCAGACCGTTGTAGGGGCGCTCCGGAGTCCACGTCACGTGTCAACAGTAGAGATACGTCTCACCAACGTGTCAAAAGTGCGACACATTTTTGACACGTGCACAGGATCTGTTCGCCTCATCACCACGTCGTGCAGCTGGAGCCGCTCCTGGACGACCGGGCTCACGCCGTGACGCGGAACCGCCGCCCGCCGATCTCGACGACGTCGCCGACCGCCAGCTGGCGCCCGCGTCGGCGGTCGACCTCCCCGTTCACCCGCACGAGACCGTCGGCGACCGCCTCCTTCACCTCGCCGCCCGTGTCGAGGATCCCCGCGAACTTCAGGAACTGCCCGAGGCGGATGGACCCGCCGTCCAGCGGCACGTCCTCGACCGGAGCCGGCACGGCCCTAGACCGCCGGGATGTCGGCGAAGCGCGAGAAGTGGCCGTGGAAGCCCACGGTCACCGTGCGGGTCGGGCCGTTGCGGTGCTTGGCGACGATGAGGTCGGCCTCGCCCGCGCGCGGGTTGTCCTTCTCGTAGGCGCTCTCGCGGTGCAGGAGGATCACCATGTCGGCGTCCTGCTCGATCGAGCCGGACTCGCGGAGGTCCGAGATCGCGGGGAGCTTGTCGGCCCGCTGCTCCGGTCCACGGTTCAGCTGCGACAGCGCGATGACCGGCACCTGCAGCTCCTTCGCGAGGAGCTTGAGCGCACGGGAGAACTCCGAGACCTCCTGCTGGCGGCTCTCGACCTTCTTGCCCGAGGTCATCAGCTGGAGGTAGTCGATGACGACCATCTTGAGGCCGATGCGCTGCTTGAGCCGGCGGCACTTCGCGCGGATCTCGACGAGCGTGAGGTTCGGCGAGTCGTCGATGTAGAGCGGAGCGTCGTTGATGCGACCGCGGGTCGACGCGATGGTCGTCCAGTCGCGCTGGTCGACGGTGCCCTTGCGCATGTGCTGCAGGGGCACGGAGGCCTCCGCCGAGAGCAGGCGCATCGCGATCTCGCTGCGCCCCATCTCGAGCGAGAAGAAGATGGTCGGCATCTGGTGCTTGATCGCGGCGGCGCGCGCGAAGTCGAGCGCGAGGGTCGACTTCCCGAGCGCCGGTCGCGCGGCGACGATGATCATCTGGCCGGGGTGGAAGCCGTTGGTGAGGTCGTCGAGGTCGGCGAACCCGGTCGGCACTCCGGTGAAGGCGCCGTCCTTGTGCGCGGCGGCCTCGATCTCGTCGATGGCGACGGTCACCGCATCGGTCAGCGGGACGTAGTCCTCCGCCGCCTCGGATCCCGTGACGTTGTAGATCTCGGCCTGGGCCGTGTTGACCAGGTCGAGGACCTCGCCCTCGCCCTGGTAGCCCATCTGCGCGATGCGGGTGCCGGCCTCCACGAGGCGGCGCAGCAGCGCACGCTCGGCGACGATCGAGGCGTAGTAGCCGGCGTTCGCCGCCGTGGGCACCATCGCGGTCAGCGAGTGCAGGTAGTCGGCGCCGCCGGCGCGCTGCAGCTCGCCCTGCTTGGTGAGCTCGTCGGTCACCGCGATGACGTCGGTGGGCTCGCCGTGCGAGTAGAGCTGCAGGATCGCGTCGAACACGATCTCGTGCTTGGGGATGTAGAAGTCGGTGGCCTTGACGCTCTCGACGACGTCGGCGACCGCGTCCTTCGAGAGCAGCATGCCTCCGAGTGCCGACTGCTCGGCGAGCAGGTCGTGCGGAGGGGTGCGCTCGTGGCGCGGGGAGTCGCCCCGGCCCTCGCTCCGTCCGTCCGAGCCGGGAACCGCCAGGTGCGCGATCGTCATGCCTTCGCCTCCTCCTGTCGGGTGCCTCGCGGGAACGCGCGGATCGTCGGCCGAGCCGCGATCGCAAGCGTCGGATCCGGTCTACCAGCGACCTCCGACAGGGTCGGCGCCGGTGCTCCGGACGCCTCGTCCCGCTCCCCTCGCGGGGCGCTGCGCCACACTACGTACCGCTCGACACCGGGGTCAAACCGCCCTGTGGAGGAGAGTGTGGACAACTTCGGGGAAACGCCGCACTCCGTGTGAGCAACGTGTGGAGAACCCTGTGGAAACAGAAGCGATCCAGATCTTTTTTCAGCAACCTGACCAGGGAAAACCTTCATTCCACAAGCCTGTGGGGAAAAGAGTCTCCAGACCACATTGAAGGTTGCCCGCACGTTTGGGTGTATGTGGATGGAGCTGTGGAGAACGGGACGACGAAGGGCGGTGCAGCAGGACCCGGAGATCCCGCCGCACCGCCCTTCGAGGCGTGTCTCGCGGCCTTACTTGGCCGCGACCACCTGGAGCTTCACGGTGGCCTGGATGTCGTCGCGCAGACGCACCACGGCCTCGTGCTCGCCGACCGTCTTGATCGCGTTCACGATCACGATCTTGCGCTTGTCGAGCTCGCCGAAGCCGGCCGACGCCACCGCGTTCGCGATGTCGCTCGTCTTCACCGAGCCGAACAGGCGGCCGTCGCGGCCCGCCTTGACGGTGAGCTTCACCCGGTTGGCCTCGAGGACCTGCTTGGTGTGCTGCGCCTCTTCGATCGTCTTGTGCTCGCGCGCGGCGCGGGCCGACTTGATCTGCTCGACCTGCTTCTCGCCGCCTCGGGTCCACGCGACGCCGAAGCCCTGCGGGATGAGGTAGTTGCGGGCGTAGCCGTTCTTGACGTCGACGACGTCACCGGCGGAGCCGAGACCGTCGACCTCGTGGGTCAGGATGACCTTGGACATACCGATACCTACCTTCCGCTGCCGGCGTAGGGCAGGAGCGCCATCTCGCGGGCGTTCTTGACGGCACGGGCGATGAGGCGCTGCTCCTGGACGGAGACGCCGGTGATACGACGGGCGCGGATCTTCCCGCGCTCCGAGATGAACTTGCGGAGGGTCGCGACGTCCTTGTAGTCGATGACACCCACGCGGACCGACTTCGCGGGGGCCGCGTTCTTCGCGCCCTTGCCGCGGATCGGCTTGCGGCGGTCGCCGCTGCTCTTTCCAGCCATAGTGGTTTCCTTAGATTCTGGTTCGCCCCCGCCCGCTGCCGCTCGTGCGGTCTGCGGGAAAGGCGTGATTCAGGTGAGGTCGCGCCCGAGCCCGAGGCTCAGAACGGCGTCTCGTCGTTGTAGCTGCCCGGCGTACTCCAGACGTCGCCACCGGCGGGCGCGCTCGGCGCCCACGGCTCCTCGGCCTGGCCACCGCGGTTGCCTCCCGCGTTGCCGCCGGAGCCCCCTTGGTTGCCGCCGAAGCCGCCCTGACCGCCCTGGCTCCCGCCCTGACCGCCGCCGACCTGGCCGCGTCCGCCGCCCGCGCCTCCACCGGAGGCACGCGTGACCTGAGCGGTCGCGTAGCGGAGCGAGGGACCGATCTCGTCGATCTCCAGCTCGATGCTGGTGCGCTTCTCGCCTTCCTTCGTCTCGTACGAGCGCTGCTTCAGGCGGCCGGTCGCGATGACGCGGCTCCCCTTCGTCAGCGATCCCGCGACGTGCTCGGCGAACTCGCGCCAGACGGAGGCCCGGAGGAACAGCGCTTCGCCGTCCTTCCAGTCGTTCGCCTGACGGTCGAAGGTGCGCGGAGTGGAGGCGATGGTGAAGTTCGCGACCGCGAGCCCGTTCTGCGTGTAGCGCAGCTCGGGGTCGGAGGTGAGGTTCCCCACCACGGTGATGATCGTCTCGCCGGCCATGAGCGCTACGCCTTGGGAGCGGCCGAGGCCTTGGCAGCCTTGCGGGCGGCCTTCTCGTCGGCGAGCTTCGCGGCGGCCGCGACCTGGGCGATGCCCTCTTCGGCCCGCAGCACCTTGGTGCGCATGACGGCCTCGGACAGCTTCAGCTGACGGTCGAGCTCGTTCGCGGCGGCGGAGGTCGACGTGAAGTCCACGACGGCGTAGATGCCCTCGGTCTTCTTGTTGATCTCGTACGCCAGACGACGGCGACCCCAGACGTCCACCTTGTCGATGGATCCACCATCGGTGCGGATGACGTTGAGGAACTTGTCGAGACTCGGAGCGACGGTGCGCTCATCGATCTCGGGGTCCAGGATGACCATGATTTCGTACTGATGCGTCACTAACCCACCTCCTTCGGACTGAACGGCCACGGTATTTCCGTGACAGGAGGGTATGTAGCATCTGCCCACTCCCGCGGACGCGAGTGCGTCTGGTCGTGGACAACCTGGACACCCTACCATCGCGGCCGTCCCCGCGGTCAGGAGATCTGCGCCCGTGCGAGCGGTGCAGCGCGGCTCAGCGCGCCGCCCACCACTCCTTCAGCCGCTGCGTCGCGACCTCCTCGCCCAGCGGGCCCTCCTCGAGCCGCAGCTCGAGCAGGAAGCGGTACGCCGCTCCGACCTCGGGCCCCGGTGGGAGGTCGAGGACCCGCATGATCGCGGTGCCGTCGAGGTCGGGCCGCTTGGACGCGAGCTCCTCCTTCTCGGCGAGCTCCGCGATCCTGTGCTCGAGGTCGTCGTAGGCGTGCGCCAGCCGGTCGGCCTTCCTCTTGTTGCGCGTGGTCACGTCGGCCCGCGTGAGGATGTGCAGCCGTTCGAGCAGGGGCCCGGCGTCGGTCACGTAGCGGCGCACGGCGGAGTCGGTCCACGCTCCGTCGGTGTAGCCGAAGAACCGCAGGTGCAGCTCGATCAGCCGGGCCACCTCGGTGGTCGTCTGCTTGTCGAACTTGAGCGAGCGCATCCGCTTGGTCGCGAGCTTGGACCCGACGAGGTCGTGGTGGTGGAAGCTGACCGCCCCTCCGGGCTCGAGGCGGCGCGTCGCGGGCTTGCCGATGTCGTGCAGCAGGGCGGCGAGGCGCAGCACGACATCGGGTGCCGCTCCGGGGTTCCGCGACTGCTCGAGCGAGATCGCCTGCTCGAGCACCGTGAGGCTGTGCACGTAGACGTCCTTGTGGTGGTGGTGCTCGTCCTGCTCCAGGCGCAGGGCGGGCAGCTCCGGGAGGAAGTAACCGGCCAGACCGGTGTCGACGAGGAGCTCGAGGCCCGCGCGCGGGGACGCGGTCGAGAGCAGCTTCCGCAGCTCCTCCTGCACCCGTTCGGCCGAGACGTCGCGGATGCGCGGCGCGAGCTCGGCCATCGCCCACTCGACCTCCTCCGTGGTGCGGAACCCGAGCTGGGAGGTGAAGCGCGCACCCCTCAGCATGCGGAGCGGATCGTCGCCGAAGGACACCTCGGCGTCGGCGGGCGTCCGCAGGCGCCCGGCCAGCAGGTCCTCGACACCGCCGGACGGATCCACGAGGACGACCTCGGGGATCCGCAGCGCCATCGCGTTGACGGTGAAGTCGCGCCGCACGAGGTCGCCCTCGAGAGTGTCGCCGAACTCGACCTCTGGCTTCCTGCTCACCCCGTCGTAGCTGTCGCTGCGGTAGGTCGTGATCTCGACGGTCTCGCCAGCGAGACGCGCGCCGATGGTGCCGAAGGCGCGTCCGATGTCCCAGTGCGCCTCGGCGATCGGAGCGACGATGCGCACGATGTCGTCGGGGCGGGCGGAGGTGGTGAAGTCGAGGTCGTGCACGCCGTGTCCGAGGAACGCGTCGCGGACCGGACCGCCGACCAGCGCGAGCTCGTGGCCCTCCACGGCGAACGCCTCCGCCAGCCGCGCCACCGTGGGAGTACGCGCCAGTGCTCGGAGGGTCTCGAGTGCCGCCTGGACGCTGTGCATTCGCACGAGTGTAGTCGCGGCGGACGACGCCCCCAGGGGCGCTGGTAGGGCTAACCGCTCAGACCGGTTACATCACTCGCCGTGACCCGCCCGCCGCCCCCCGCAGGCCTGCACGTAGAATCACCCGCATGGAGGCCGAGTGAGTTCGATGCATCGGCGCGGCCCCACCCCCTCGGATCGGTTCCCGATCCCGCAGCTGCTCCGCGTCGTCGGCGCGGCAGCCCTCGCAGTCGCGCTCGTCGGCGTCGCTCCGCCGGCCTTCGCCACGACTCCGACACCCGCGCCGAGCACTCTGAGCTCGCCGTCGCCCGACGACCCGGCCGACGGCACCGTCACGGCGACGGTCGGCGCGGCGAACGACGGCGTCCTGCTCGCGGGGCAGGACCTGCAGCTGTCGGTCTCGGTGCGCAACGGCACCACGGAGTCGATCGACGGCGCCCGCGTCGAGGTGACGATCGATTCCGACACGCTCGATTCGCGCGACGAGCTCGCCGAGTGGCTCGGGGGAGAGGACGACGACGCAGGCCTCCCGATCGGCGACGGAGCGGACGTCCGCCTGCTCCCCTCGAGCTCCGCCCAGGTCTCGCTCACGATCCCCGCGGCCGCCGTGCCGTTCTCCTCCGACCCCGCCGCTCGCGGGTCCCACGCCGTCGCCGTCACCGTCACCGGTCCGGGAGGCCCCGTCGCCACGGCGCGCACGGCGGTCGAGCTGACCGACGGTGTCCCGTCGGCGCAGGAGACGGGCGTCGCCGTCCTCGTCCCGCTCACGATCCCCGGCAGCGGAGAGGGCCTGATCCCGGCCGAGACCCTGGCCGACTACACGGAGTCGACCGGCACGCTCTCGCGGCAGCTCGACTCCGTGCTCGGCCGCGCCGTCGCGATCGGGGTCGACCCGCGGATCCTCGCGTCGATCCGGATCCTCGGCGCCGCCGCTCCCGAGTCGGCGACAGCCTGGCTCGAGCGCCTCGAGTCCGCGCCGAACGAGGTCTTCCCCCTTCCCTATGCGGATGCGGACGTCTCGGCGCAGGCGCAGTCGGGCCTCGCGACGCTGCTGGGGCCGACGTCGTTCGAGTACGGCGTCGATCCGACGCTGTTCGCCGAGCCGGCCACCACAGCCACTCCCTCCGCGACGCCGGAACCCGTCCCGACTGAGCAGGCCGACGAGGTCCTGCCCGCCCGACCGACGGCGGAGTCGCTGCTCGCGTTCGACTGGTCGCCGACCGTGGGGTCGATCGCCTGGCCCGACGATCTGACCGTCCGCGCCGCGGATCTCGACGTCTATGCCGCGAGCGGCATGAGCCGCACGGTCGTCGCCTCCGCCAACCTCACGCTCCCGGAGGACACGGCGACCCGGGCCGCCGTCGACGGCCACGACCTGATCGTCAGCGACAGCGTCCTCTCCACCGCGCTCGACGACGCCGTCACGGCCGGCACGGATTCGGAGTGGCGCGCGCGAATGACCGCGCTGACCGCGGACCTGGCGCAGGTGCAGCGCGAAGCAGAGGTGCCCGACGTCGTCCTCGCCCTCGAGCGCGGAGCAGCCCTCGACGGAGTCCGCCTCGCGCAGACGCTCGACGCGCTCGACGCCCTGCCGTACGCGGAGGGGACCTCGCTCGCCGCCGCTCTGACGGCCCCCGAGACGGCGGACGCCGCCGTGGTCGACGCGCCGGAGTCGGAGGAGCGCCTCGAGACCGTCTCGACGCTCCTGGACGCCGCCGCCCGCGTGGAGGAGTTCTCGGCCGTCCTCACCGATCCGCAGCTGCTGAGCGGCAAGCGGCGCAACGACATGCTCGCGGTCCTGGCCGTCTCGTGGCGCGACGACGACGCCGGCTGGACGGAGGCGGTCACGACGAGCCTCGACAACGCCGACACCACTCTGGGTGGTGTCTCGATCGAGGCCACGAGCACGCTCAACCAGCTGTCCCGCGACTCCAGCATCCCCGTCTACGTCCGCAACGACCTCCCGTGGCCCGTCACCGTCGAGATCAGCGCCTCCACCTCGAACGCCGTCCTCGACATCGACGAGAGCTCGATCGAGCCGACCGCCATCGACGCCCGATCGCAGGGCCGCGTCCTCATCCCGGTCAAGGCACGGGTCGGCAGCGGCGAGACGACGCTCCGGATGCAGCTCACCGCACTCGACGGCACGGTCATCGGCCTCCCGGCGCGCGTGAGCACCAACGTGCGCGCCGACTGGGAGACCGTCGGCACTCTCTCGTTCGGCCTCCTGCTCGTCGTCGTCTTCGGCGTCGGGATCCTCCGCAACATCCGCCGCCGTCGCCGCGGCGGAGCGGCGGTGGAGCCGGAGGAGGACCCCAACGCCCCCCTGGCGGTCCAGCCCGGACCGGACGACCGACGAACGGACCCGCGTGGCTAGCTTCTCCCTCGGACGCGCGAGCGCCGTCCTCGCCTCCGGCACGATGGTCTCGCGCGTCCTCGGCTTCGTCATGTCCCTGGTCTTCACGCAGACCATCGGACTCACCGGTCAGGGGGCGGATGCGTTCACGGTCGCCAACGGCCTCCCGAACACGATCTACGCGATCCTCGCCGGTGGCGCGCTCAACGCCGTCCTCGTGCCGCAGATCGTCCGCGCGGGGCTGCAGGCCGACGGCGGACGGAAGTACATCGACAAGCTGCTGACCCTCGCGCTGCTCGTCCTCGTCGGCGCCGCGGTCGTGGCGACACTGGCCGCTCCTCTGCTCATCCAGCTCTCTGCGGGACGGTACGGCCCCGAGCAGACGCGCCTCGCGGTCACGTTCGCCTACTGGTGCCTGCCGCAGGTGTTCTTCTACGGGCTCTACACGGTCCTCGGCGAGGTGCTGAACGCCCGCGGCTCCTTCGGCCCCTTCACCTGGACGCCCGTGGTCAACAACGTCGTGACGATCGGCGGGCTGATCGCTTTCCAGCAGCTGTTCGGCGCCGACGGCGAGGGACTCCGGGACGCGACCGACTGGACGCCCGAGATGATCGTCGTGCTCGCGGGCTCGGCGACCCTCGGAGTCGCCCTGCAGGCGATCCTGCTCGTCTTCTTCTGGAAGCGGGTGGGCCTGCGCTACCGGCCCAGCTTCGGCTTCCGCGGGGTCGGCCTCAGCCGCGCCGGCAGGATCGCGGGCTGGACCTTCGCCACGCTGCTACTGACGGTCGCGGTGGGATTCCTCGAGAACACCGTCGTGAGCGGGGCGTCGGGTGAGGACGCGTCAGCCACCGCCCTGCAGAAGGCGTGGCTCGTCTTCATGCTGCCGCACTCGATCGTCGCGGTCTCGATCGCGACCGCCTACTTCACCAAGATGAGCGGACACGCGTCCCGCGGGGAGATGACGGACTTCCGGGCCGACATCTCCACCTCGATCCGCGTGGTCGGTCTGTTCCTCTTCTTCTCGGCGGCAGCACTCGTGGTCTGCGCGACCTCCTTCGCCACGATCTTCGCGCCCGGCAATCCCGACGCCGCTCTCCAGATGGCGCAGATCATCACGGCGCACGTCATCGTCCTCCCGCTCTTCTCGACGCTCGCGATCGTCCAGCGCGGCTTCTACGCCCTCAACGACGGCCGCACACCGTTCTTCTACACGCTCGTGCAGACCATCGTCATCGCCGTCGGCTGTCTGGTCGCCCTCGGGCTCCCGTCCGAGTTCACGACGATCTTCGTCGCCGCCTCGATCTCGGTCGGAGTCGCCGTGCAGGCGTTCCTCGCCTGCTTCCTGCTGCGCCGCAAGCTCGGCGGCTGGGGCGGCACCCGCATCGTCTTCCGCTTCGCGCAGTTCGGGCTCGCGACGATCCCCGCCATCGGTGCGGGCGTGCTGGTCATGTTCCTCCTCGCGCAGAACGACGGGTTCCCCACCGCGGGCTGGCCGCAGGCGCTCGTCTCGATGGTGCTGACCGGAGTCGCGATGGCTCTGGTCTACTTCGGTGTCCTCTGGATCGCCCGGAACCCCGAGCTGCGCGCGATGGCTGCTCCGATCCTGCGTCGCCTCGGCCGCTGACCGGCTTCGGACAGCGACCAGGAATAACCTGATCAGCGCTGGTATCCAGCGTTCGGGGCGGATTCGCCCGACGTGACCCTGACCGCGGGCCGAGCGCCCGGGTCGGCGCGGAATAGCGCCCGCCTAGGATGTGTTGTAGCCCGTGGAGCCGGGGAACGACCGAGCGACCGGATCCGGGCTCCGCACGACCGTTCAGCACCACGACAGCGCCCCTGGGGCGCCGTCTCCCACCAGCACCCGCTCAGCACAGACCTCGAGGAGTTGCCGTGCGCGACATCGTCATCATCGGATCCGGCCCCGCCGGCTGGACTGCCGCCATCTACGCGGCCCGTGCCGACCTGAAGCCGATCGTGGTCGCCTCCTCGGTCGAGATCGGCGGTGACCTGATGAACACCACCGAGGTCGAGAACTTCCCGGGCTTCCCGAACGGTGTCCTCGGGCCCGAGCTCATGGCCTCCATGCAGGCCCAGGCCGAGCGCTTCGGAGCGACGACCTACTACGACGACGTCACCTCCCTCGACCTCGAGGGTGAGACCAAGACCGTCCACCTCGGATCGGGCGAGAGCATCGAGGCCAAGACGGTCGTCGTGGCGACGGGCTCGGCGTACCGCAAGCTCGGCCTGCACGACGAGGAGCGCCTGTCGGGACACGGTGTCTCATGGTGCGCGACCTGCGACGGCTTCTTCTTCAAGGGCAAGACCATCGCCGTCGTCGGCGGTGGAGACTCCGCGATGGAGGAGGCGACCTTCCTCACCAAGTTCGCCGAGAAGGTCTACGTCATCCACCGCAAGGACACGCTCCGCGCCTCCAAGGTGATGCAGAAGCGCGCGCACGACAACGAGAAGATCGAATTCGTGTGGAACTCCGAGGTCGTCGGCATCCGCGGTGAGAACCACGTCACCGGAGTGAAGCTGCGCGACACGGTCGACGGCACCGAGCGCGCCCTCGACATCGACGGTCTCTTCATCGCGATCGGCAACGACCCGCGGACGCACGTCGTGCACGGCAAGCTCGACCTGACGACCGACGGCACCATCTCGGTGGTCGGCCGCTCCTCCCAGACCTCCGTTCCCGGCGTCTTCGCCGCGGGCGACGTGATCGACCCGACCTACCGTCAGGCCGTCACCGCCGCTGCATCCGGAACGGTCGCAGCCCTCGACGCGGAGCACTACCTCGCTGCGCTCGCCGATGGCACCGCCCACACCGAGGGGGCACCCCAGGTGGCCGCCTCGGTCGAGGCTGAACTCATCACCCGCTGACCCCCCGGTCAACACCAGTGGAACCGGCTCGACCGGTTCGCGAAGGAGAAACCATGTCCACCGCGAAGAGCGTCACCGACGCCTCGTTCCAGTCCGACGTCCTCGACTCCGAGAAGACCGTCCTCGTCGACTTCTGGGCCGAGTGGTGCGGCCCGTGCCGCATGGTCTCGCCGATCCTCGACCAGATCTCGGCCGAGCACGGCGACAAGATCGAGATCGTCAAGCTGAACGTCGACGAGAACCCGCAGACCGCGGCGAAGTACCAGATCACCTCGATCCCCGCGATGAAGGTCTACCAGAAGGGCGAGGTCGTCAAGACCGTCATCGGCGCCAAGCCGAAGCCGGCCCTGGAGGCCGACCTGGCCGCTTTCCTCTGATCGACGCGATCCTCTGATCCGGCCGAGTCGGATCCACGGAGCCCTCGCCCCTTCGGGCGGGGGCTTCGTGCTGTTTCACGTGAAACAGCTCGGGCCACCGACAGCGGAGTGGAGTCGAACGGCCCCGCTTCGGCGGAACAGTCGCCGGATAGTGTGGACGGACCCGGTCGAACGGCCGGGCCTCCATTCGACGACCGGAACGACGACATCGTGATCAACCGCGGCACCAACCTCGACCCCTGGTACGACTCCTATGCGGAGCGGACGGCCGGTCTGGCCGCCAGCGAGGTCCGAGCCCTGTTCGCGGTCGCCTCGCGCCCCGAGGTGGTCTCGCTCGCAGGCGGCATGCCGTTCGTGTCCGCCCTGCCGCAGGATCTCGTCACGGGGGCGATCGACTCGGTGATGCGCGAGCAGGGTCCGGTCGCGCTGCAGTACGGCTCGGGACAGGGCGTTCCCGTCCTGCGCGAGCAGATCCTCGAGGTGATGGCCCTCGAAGGCATCTCGGCCAGCGCTGACGACGTGGTCGTCACCACGGGTTCTCAGCACGCCCTGGAGCTCGTCTCGAAGATCTTCCTCGACCCGGGGGACGTCGTCCTCTCCGAAGGGCCCAGCTACGTCACCGCGATGGTCATCTTCCGCTCGTACCAGGCCGACATCGAGCACGTCGCCATGGACGAGCACGGCCTGATCCCGGAGTCCCTCCGCGAGCACATCGCTCGGGTCCGGGGGCAGGGGAGGACCATCAAGTTCCTCTACACCATCCCGACCTTCCACAACCCGGCCGGAGTGACGCTGAGTTGGGAGCGACGAGTCGAGATCCTCGAGATCTGCAAGAGTGAGGGGATCCTCGTCCTCGAGGACAACCCCTACGGACTCCTCTACTTCGAGGATGTCCCGCCGAAGGCCATGCGGTCGCTCGAGGAGGACGGAGTCGTCTACCTGGGCACCTTCTCGAAGACCCTCGCTCCCGGCTTCCGCGTCGGCTGGGCGCTGGCGCCGCACGCCATCCGCGAGAAGCTCATCCTCGCCAACGAGGCCGCGGTGCTCAGTCCGTCCTCCTTCAGTCAGCTGGTCATCTCGAAGTACCTGGCCACCGCTGACTGGAAGGCGCAGATCGACACGTTCCGCGGCGTGTACCGCGAGCGCAAAGAGGCGATGCTGCGCGGGCTCGATACCCACCTGCCCTCACTCACGTGGACGAACCCCAACGGCGGCTTCTACGTCTGGCTCACGCTGCCGGACGAGCTGGACTCAAAGGCGATGCTCCCCCGGGCTGTGAAGGAACTGGTGGCCTACACCCCCGGGACCGCCTTCTTCGGCAACGGCGACGGCCGACAGAACATCCGTCTCTCCTTCTGCTATCCGACTCCCGAGCGGATCGGTGACGGGATCCGGCGGCTCGCCACGGTCATCGACGGCGAGCTCGATCTCCTGTCGACTTTCGCCGACACGAAGCCGATGCGCACTTCCCCGGACGAGCAGACGGTCGTCAGCCTGCCCCCGACGGTCTCCTGACCGCCCAATCTCCAACAAAAGGCCTGATCATGACCAGTTTCCGCACGTCCGGCGACTCCCTCGACATCGTCGTCGTGAGCGGCGGTATCAGCCATGAGCGGGACGTATCCCTCCGGTCGGGGCGTCGTGTCGCCGACCGACTCGCCGCGCTCGGGCACCGCGTGACCACTCGCGAACCGGATGCGGATCTGCTCCCGTTCCTGGCCGATGCTCGCCCGGACCTCGTCTGGCCTGCGGTCCACGGAGCCAGCGGAGAAGACGGAGCGCTACTGGGGCTGCTCGAGGCCGCCGGTCTGCCCTACGTGGGGTCCGACGCCGACGCCGCGAGGCTCGCCTGGTTCAAGCCGACCGCGAAGACCCTGGTAGCGCGCGCGGGGATCCTCACACCGCGCTCCCTCACCCTCCCCCGCGACACATTCCGCGAGCTCGGCGCCGCAGCCATCCTCGCGCAGGTGCGATCTCATCTGACCGGCGATCTGGTGGTCAAGCCGGCTCAAGGCGGTTCCGCTCAGGGGGTCAGCATTGTCGACGCCGACGGCGACCTCTCACGAGCCATGGTCAGCGCCTACACCTACGGTGACGTCGTCCTGATCGAGGAGCGCGTCCATGGGACGGAAGTGGCGGTCGGTGTCCTCGACCTCGGAGACGGCCCGGTCGCTCTTCCCGTGATCGAGATCGAGCCGATCGGAGGCGTGTACACGTTCGACGCGCGCTACACGGCTGGGGAGACCCGCTTCTACGTTCCTGCGCGCGTCGCTCCTGAGGCACTCACCGAAGTCTCCGCCGCGGCCGTCGCTGTTCACCGGTTCCTCGGACTCCGGGATCTCTCCCGGATCGACTTCGTCATCGACGCCGATGGTCGTCCCTGGTTCTTCGATGCGAATGTCATCCCCGGCCTGACCGAGACGTCCCTCGTCCCCCAGGCCATCGAGGCCTCCGGCCGCTATCTCGGCGACGTCTATTCGACTCTGGCGCACTGCGCGGTACTCGGACATACCGCGCGCATCTGATACCCGCTTGTCGAGCGTTTCACGTGAAACGCTTGCCGTGCCAGCCCTCTTCGATCTCGCCTGTGCACTGACCGCTGCACTCGGCCTGGAACTCCTTAAGAGAAGATCGAGAGTGGCCTGCAGCCGCTGTCCGACTAGACACGCAGCAGGCCTATCGAGATCGGCGCACGAGAAACGATCCGCGCCGCAGCAGTCGAATGGCACAGCGGCAGCACCTCGCGGAGACGATCCCGTGACAAGGGTTTCACGTGAAACGTGATCGCGTCGCGCTCCACCGAAGACGGGAGTGAACGGCTCCATTCTTATCCGAGGACACGAGCCGTGCGCCGTGCATATCGCCGGGCCGCAATTCTTCAGTACTTGCTGGTCCAAGAGCTCGCGCACCGGGCGCAGGGGCGCCTTCGGCGCCGACGCAGGGCAGGGACGAGACGGATCTTCTGGAAGACATGAGTCTCGATACGCCCCTTCGGGGCTACTCGACCAACAAGGAAGCGGGAGCCCCTTCTAGTAGATCCACCCGCGGATACGGCTCAGCCAGGCAACGCGACAACAATCGTGATGGAGCGGACTCTGCCGTTTCACGTGAAACACACGGGATCTTTGAGCGAGCAATCCGCGCGGTGTGGCTGTCGAGAATATGACTCGCGATGCAGCCAAGTGAGATTGCGCGACGACGGCAGGGACGGAGTTCCCTCCACCGTTTCACATGAAACGGCGGAAGTGATCAGTAGTCGCTGATCGAGTAGCTCGCGCAGCGCGGCGTATCGATATCAACAGCACGACCCTATCCTCGGCGAGGCAAAGGCTTAGATCGCTCTTCTTTCAACGCGAGAACGCCCCGAAGTAGATCACTCCGGGGCGTTTCACGTGAAACATCACAGCGACCTACGGCGCGAGCGACACTTCAGACGGCTCGCCGATCTCGGCAAGAATGCGGTTCAGATCCTGGATGGTCGCGAAGTCGATCACCATCTGGCCCTTGCGAGCACCCAAGGTGACCTTCACGCGAGTGTTCAGTCGGTCTCCGAGGTGATCCGCGATCGAGCTCAGGTGCCCCACATGGCCGCCACGCTCCTCCGGCGCCGGGCGAACCGCACTACGCGGAGCCTTCATCTGTGCGGCGGCGGCCTCTGCCGCGCGCACAGACAGGTCCTCATTCACGATCTTGTCCGCGAGACGCCGCATCAGCTCGACGTCATCGAGCGAGAGTACCGCTCGAGCATGGCCGGCAGTGAGGACTCCGGCGGCGACACGAGCCTGCACGTCGGACGGAAGGCGCAGTAGGCGCAGCGTGTTCGAGATCTGCGGGCGGGATCGGCCCAGTCGAGTGGCGAGAGCCTCCTGCGTGATCCCGAAGTCGCTGAGCAGCTGCTGGTAAGCCGACGCCTCTTCGAGCGGGTTCAGTTCCGCCCGGTGCAGGTTCTCGAGCAGCGCATCGCGCAGCATGTTCTCGTCCGCGGTGTCCTTGATGACCGCGGGGATCGTCGTGAGCCCGGCCGCCTGGGAGGCCCGGAATCGGCGCTCCCCCATCACCAGCTCGAATTTCGCACCACCACGGCCGGAGACCGGCCGCACCACGATCGGCTGCAGAACCCCGTACTCCCGCACGCTGTGGATCAGTTCGGCGAGGTCGTCCTGATCGAAGACCGTCCGAGGCTGAGCCGCGTTCGGCACGATGTCCTCGAGGGGGAGTCGTGCGAGCCGCGCGCCCGGCACGTCGAGCAGATCGTCTGCCGACTCGACGTCGACGTTCTGGTCGGGGAAGAACACATCGACCGGACGCGAGCGCGTCTCGTCGCTGGTCGGGATGAGCGAGCCGATGCCCCGGCCCAGTCCAGTCCGCTTCGTCGCCATCAGCGTGCCTGCCCTTCGTTCTCGGTGTTCTCGACCTTCCGTGCGCCCCGCCGCGCGAGTTCCGCCGCGGCTTCGAGGTACGCCAGCGATCCTGACGACTGCGGGTCGTAGCTGATCACGCTCTGCCCGTAGCTCGGCGCCTCGGAGATGCGGACGTTCCGGGGGATGACCGCTCTCAGGACCTCTTTGGGGAAGTGCTCGCGGACGTCGGCCGCGACCTGGTGGGAGAGGTTCGTGCGCCCGTCGAACATGGTGAGCAGGATCGTCGACACCGCGAGGTTCGGGTTCAAGTGCCGCTCGATCAGGTCGATGTTCTTCAGCAGCTGGCTGAGTCCTTCGAGCGCGTAGTACTCGCACTGGATGGGGATCAGCACTTCTCGCGCCGCAACGAAGGCGTTGATCGTCAGCAGCCCGAGCGACGGCGGGCAGTCGATGAACACGTAGTCGAAGGGCTCCTCCATCTTCTCGAGCATCTTGTCGAGCGCTCGGCGAAGACGCTGCTCGCGGGCGACGAGGGAGACGAGCTCGATCTCGGCGCCGGCGAGGTGGATCGTCGCCGGCACCCCGTAGAGCGAGTCGAACTCGGGGCTCTTCTGAACGACCTCCGCGAGGGGAGTGTCGTTGACGATCACGTCGTACACGCTGCGGGTGTCCGCCCGGTGCTCGATCCCGAGTGCCGTCGAGGCGTTGCCCTGAGGATCGAGGTCGATGACCAGGACCTTCGCGTCGCCCCGCGCCAACCCGGCCGCCAGGTTCACGGTCGTGGTCGTCTTGCCGACCCCGCCTTTCTGGTTCGAGATGGTGATGACACGCGTCGACTCCGGCTTGGGCAGCGGCTGAGCATTCAGCAACGCGCGCCGGCGGGTCATGTCGGCGATCTCGCGGGCCAGGGGAGTGGAGGCGTCGAATCCCCCGGACTGTCCGGCCACATCGGAATCGGGTCGTTTCACGTGAAACCTTCGCTCGGCAATCGGATCAGGGCGGGTGCCACCGGGGCCGACGATCGAGGATCCGGAACGGATCACCTGCGAGGTCGGCGGATCAACCCACTGTAGCCCGGACCACGCGCGTGACCTCGGAGAGCACGCCGTCGCCCAGCACCACGACCTCGGGAGGAGACACCCGGAAGCGCCGGAGGACCTTCTCGGCGGCCGCGATCTCCTTCTCGGCGTTGACGCCCTTCAGCAGGACGAGCTCGCCGCCGGGGCGGAGCAGCGGTGCGGTGAGAGGGATCAGCTTCGACAGCGCACTGACGGCCCTGGCCGTGACCTGATCCAGCGGTTCCTCGAGTCGTACCTCCTCAGCGCGGGCCCGAAGAACTGAGACATTCTCGAGTCCGAGCTCCGCAACCTGCTCGCGGAGCCACACGATGCGCCGCTCCATGGGCTCGATCAGCACGAACCGCACGTCCGGCCGCACGATGCCCAGTACGAGCCCGGGAAGGCCGGCCCCACTGCCGACATCACCCACCAGCCCCGGGCGCAGCAGAGGGGCCACCAGCGCGCTGTTGAGCACGTGCCTGGTCCACAGGCGGGGGAGCTCGAGCGGGCCGATCAGACCGCGCTCCTCACCCTGCGCGGCCAGCGACTCCGTGAATGCACGGAGGACCGGCAGCCGATCGCCCGCGATCGCCGCAGCGGCCTCCGGCTCGGCCTCGAAGCGCGGCTCCACGGCGATCAGCCGCGGGTGATGACGGTGTGGCGCTCGCGCGCCTCGCCACGTGACTCCGACACGAAACCGCGCTCGCCGACCATGTCGTGCACCAGCTTGCGCTCGTAGGACGACATCGGGGGGAGCGACGCCGACGTCGCGCCCTCCTCGATGCGCTCGATGGCGCGGTCGACGAGTTGGGCGAGCTCGTGCTCGCGGGCGTCCCGCGAGCCGCCGATGTCGAGGATGAGGCGCGAGAAGGCACCCGTCTTCGTCTGCACCGCGAGGCGCGTCAGCTCCTGCAGGGCCTGGACCGCGTCCGGGCGCGACAGGACCCGGAGGTTGGTGTCGCCGGTCGCCGTGACCGACAGGTAGGCGCGGCCGTTGCGCACCTCGATGTCGATGTCGCCGTCGAGATCGCAGATGTCGAGGAACTCCTCGATGTAGTCCGCGGCGACGTCTCCCTCGTCCTCGAGCTGAGCCAGAGTCGATGCGGGAGCGTCGTCCTCCGGCGTCGGAACGGCGGCAGCGGCCGGCGCCTCGGCGGGCAGGGGGGCCTCGTCGAACGACGGTGCGAGGGCCGGAGTGGTCTGCGTCTGGTCGGTCATGGCGGTCCTACTTCTTTCCGGCTTGCTTCTTGGCGCGGTTCTTGCCGACGGGCTGCTGACGCTGCACGACCTTCTTCTCCACCAGGGTGGTCTCGCCCGCGACGTTGGTCTCCTCGACGAGCTTGCCCTTGCGGCGCAGTCGCTCCTCGCGGGCCTTGGCGGCCTCGCTGCCGGGGGTGGGCATGTTCCGGATGACGATGAACTGCTGGATCATCGTCCAGATGTTCGAGGTCAGCCAGTAGAACATGACGCCGAGGGGGAACGCGAAGCCCGAGAAGGCGAACACGAGGGGGAGGATGTAGAGCAGGATCCGCTGCTGCTTGAAGGTCGGCGAGGCCTTGGCCTCGGGCGACATGTTCTTCGAGACGATCTGCAGCTGGGTGATGAACTGCGACGCGGTCATCAGGACCACCATGATGACGGCGATCACGACGACGAGCTCCTGGCCGCCCTCCTGCAGGGCGCCCTGGATGGACTGGTGCAGCGGCGCGATGCCGAACAGGTTCGCCTCGCCGAACTGGCGGGCGAGCTGCTCGTTCAGGGGGCCGACGCCCTCCTCGCTCCGCTGGGCGTCGTTCAGCACCGAGAACAGGCTGAAGAAGATCGGCATCTGGATCAGCAGGGGCAGGCACGAGGCGAGCGGGTTGGTGCCCGTCTTCTTGTAGAGCTCCATGGTCTCGCGGGACATCGCCTCGCGGGAGAGCTGGTCGCGCTTGCCCTTGTACTTGTCCTGGATCTTCTTCAGTTGCGGCGCCACCTCCATCATGCGGCGCTGGCTCTTGATCTGCTTCACGAAGATCGGGATCAGAGCGGCGCGGATGACGAGGACGAGGCCCACGATCGACAGCACCCAGGTGATGCCGGCCGCCGCCTCCATACCGGTCAGCGTCAGCAGCTGATGGAAGGCGACGAGGATCAGCTCGACAGCCCATTTGAGGGGCCAGAGGATCGTGCCGAGGAGGTCCATGGGAGGGGTCAGTCCTTTCGAGGGCCCGCGACGAATCCGAATCGCGTC
>NZ_LMNR01000003.1:185667-260783 GCF_001423045.1 Rathayibacter sp. Leaf296 | reverse complement strand
CCCCGCCGGCCGCCCACGGGTGGCAGCGGAGCAGACGACGAGCAGCGAGGACGGAGCCGAGGACGAGTCCGTGGAGCTGGACCGCCTGCAGCGCGTACGCGGAGCACGAGGGGTAGTAGCGGCAGACGTCCCCGTACAGAGGGGAGACCACCGCCCGGTAGACGATCAGCAGCAGGATCCCGATGTTGCGGGGGAGCAGGAGCAGTGCCCACGCCGCTCGCACCGGCCACGAGAGCGGGCGGTCGAGAACGGAGGTGGTCACGAGCGGACCTCGGAGGGCCGACCGGAGCGCGGGTTCCGCGTCATCGCACCCACGACCTCTCGGCGCAGCTCCGACCAGGGAGCCGTCGCGCTGCTGGGCAGCGCGCGGATCACGACGTCGGTGCCGTGGTCGGTCTGCCCGACCAGCTCGAACGCGATCGCCTTGAGGCGGCGGCGCACGGTGTTGCGCGTCACGGCCGACCCGACGGTCTTGGCCACGATGAAGCCGAACCGCGGGGGAGTCGCCGAGGAGGACCTCCGGACATACGTGACGGTGTGCGGTCCTGTGGACCGCACACCGCGACGGACGACTGTCCGGTACTCGTCACCTCGGACGATGCGATTGGCTCTGGCCAGCACCGCTGGTCGGTACCGCTGGGCTCTACGCCGAGAGCTCGGTGCGGCCCTTGGCGCGACGCGCGCTCAGGATGCCGCGGCCGGCGCGGGTGCGCATGCGCAGACGGAAGCCGTGCACCTTGGCGCGACGACGGTTGTTCGGCTGGAAGGTTCGCTTGCTCATAGTTCAATCTCCACGTACGTGTTCCTCGGTACCAGCGGGGCGTCCGCCGGAGCGGTGCCCCGGTTCCCCGGGAAGAAAGGGTGCCCGGCTCCGATCCGGTACCGTCCGTGAGGACCGACCGTGCGACCCCGGGCAGGCGTCAACTGATTAAAACTACGGCCTCTCCCGTCACCGGTCAAATACGGTGCGGCCGAAACCTCGATTCTGCCCGTGCACGAGGCGCGTTCCGCGCATTGACACGCGGAGTCGCCTGTGGTGGATTTGTCTCCCGTCGGCTCCTTCGTTACCGTGTTGAGCCGCAGTTATCCACAGGCCGAGACGGCTCGTGCCCGCGTCCGCGCTGGCATCGGCTCCCCCCTGTGGAAGACCCTGTGGAAGACGTCCGTCCCCCCGAAGGGTCCGGACGGCCGACGGAACCGCGGGTTCGCCGTCGTGAACGACGCCGCAGGGCGCACAGGATGTCGACAGCGACCGAGGACCGGAGACAGATGCCAGAGGACACGTCGATCGTCGACGCGTGGAAGGTGATCCTCGGGGCCCTCTCGCAGGACGAGCGCATCACCGCTCCGCTCTACGGATTCGTCTCGCTCGTGGAGCCCAAGGGCATCATGGCGGGCACCTTCTACCTCGAGGTCCCGAACGAGTTCACCCGCGGCATGCTCGAGCAGCGCGTGCGGGTCCCGCTGCTCAGCGCGATCGGCACGCTCGACGACTCGTTCGGCGTCTCGACCTTCGCCTTCGTGGTGAACCCCGACATCGAGCACGAGCCGCTGAGCTCGCCGGCGTCGTCGGAGTCGATGAACCCGTTCGAGCCGATCACCGCCTCCTCCCCCTCCCTCGCCCCCGTGCGCTCGGTCGACGAGATGCGGACCGTGCCGGCCACCGACACGAGGCTCAACCCCAAGTACAGCTTCGACAACTTCGTCATCGGAGGCTCGAACCGCTTCGCCCACGCCGCGGCGGTCGCCGTCGCCGAGGCCCCCGCGAAGGCCTACAACCCGCTCTTCGTCTACGGCGACTCCGGCCTCGGCAAGACCCACCTCCTCCACGCCATCGGCCACTACGCGATGAGCCTCTACCCCGGCATCCGGGTGCGGTACGTCTCCTCCGAGGAGTTCACGAACGACTTCATCAACTCGATCGCGAACAACCGGGGCAACGCGTTCCACGGCCGGTACCGCAATGTCGACATCCTCCTGATCGACGACATCCAGTTCCTGCAGGGGAAGGCCGAGACGCAGGAGGCCTTCTTCCACACGTTCAACCAGCTGCACGATCACAACAAGCAGGTCGTGATCACGTCGGACCTGCCGCCCAAGGCGCTCACCGGCTTCGAGGACCGCATGCGCTCGCGCTTCGAGTGGGGCCTCATCACCGACGTGCAGGCGCCCGACCTCGAGACGCGCATCGCGATCCTCCGCAAGAAGGCCGTCAGCGAGAAGCTGCTGGTGCCCGACGACATCCTCGAGTTCATGGCGTCGAAGGTGTCGAGCAACATCCGCGAGCTCGAGGGGACGCTCATCCGCGTCACCGCATTCGCGAGCCTCAACCGCACGCCCGTCGACATGTCGCTCGTGCAGACGGTGCTCAAGGATCTGATCACGCTCGACGAGGACAACGTCATCTCGCCGGTCGACATCATCAATCACACCGCCGACTACTTCAAGCTGACGGTCGACGACCTCTACGGCTCATCCCGCTCGCAGGCCGTGGCCACCGCGCGTCAGATCGCGATGTACCTGTGCCGGGAGCTGACGAACCTGTCGCTGCCCAAGATCGGCCAGCTGTTCGGCAACCGCGACCACACGACCGTGATGTACGCGAACAAGAAGATCTCGGAGCTCATGAAGGAGCGCCGCAGCATCTACAACCAGGTCACCGAGCTGACCACCCGCATCAAGACGAACCGCTAAGTCGGCACCGTCCTCTCTCTGCCGACCCAGTAGTCGCACAGCCCTTCCCGCTGGTCGAGCAGCCGCGCAGCGGCGTCTCGAGACCCACCCTCCTGATGACGGGGATCTCGATACGCGCCCTCCAGGCGCTACTCGATCAGCAATGAGTGGCACACGTCTCCCCCTGTTCGAGCAGCGCAGTCCTCCTCCCTCCTGGTCGAGTAGCCGCGCAGCGGCGTCTCGAGACCGCACTACGCCGAGCGTCACCGCCTCCGACACGCCGCCGCGCCCTCCCGCGTTCGACGGATCGAACGGATCCCGTCGATTTCCACACGTGTGCAGAACCTGTGGATAACTGTGGACAACCGGCCTCGAACTGTGCGGCCGATCGAGCCGCCTGTGGAATCGGGCGTGGGCGTCCGGATCTGTCAACAGGGCGTCCACCGACGCGCTCACACCTCCTCCACAGGGGCACGGGGTGCGCATGCCAGCAACGAGTAGGCGTCCGGAGCGTTTTCCACAGTTTCCACACGTGTTAACACTGTTAACGCAGTTCTCTCTTTAATCAGGGCACGAACGACAACCTTGTGGAAGAGCGGACGAGCGGGCAGCGGGTCCACCCCCTTCTGAGCACGTCGAGAGTCACGAGTACGATGGGCGTCGGTCTTCTTCAGCGACTCGTCAGGGGTGTTTTCGTGAGGTTCCAAGCCAACCGCGATGTCTTCAGCGAGGCCGTGTCGTTCGCGGTCAAGCTGCTGCCGCAGCGCACGACCCTGCCGATCCTCTCCGGCGTCCTCATCGAAGCGACGAGCGAGGGCCTCACGCTCTCCTCCTTCGACTACGAGGTCTCGGCTCAGACGCAGATCGCCGCCGACGTCGAGGAGACCGGCACCGTCCTCGTCTCGGGGCGCCTTCTCGCCGACATCGCCAACCGTCTGCCGAACGCCCCGGTGCGCATCGCCACGCAGGAGTCGCGGGTGTCGGTCTCGGCCGGGTCCGCCCACTTCACGCTGCTGCAGATGCCGGTCGAGGAGTACCCGTCGATCCCCGAGATCGACGCGTCGACCGGGCTCGTCCCCGCCGACGCCTTCTCGGCCGCGATCTCGCAGGTCGCCGTGGCCGCGTCGCGCGACGACGTCACCCCGGTCATCACGGGCGTGCAGCTCGAGATCACCGAGAACACCATCGGACTCGTCGCGACCGACCGCTACCGCGTCGCCGTCCGCGAGATCGACTGGGACAACGGCGACAACCCCGCCCCGACCCAGCCCCTCACCGCACTCGTCCCGGCCCGCACCCTGCAGGAGGTCGGCAAGACCTTCGGCCACTCCGGCACCGTCTCGGTCGCGATCACGCAGCGCGACGAGCGCGAGCTCATCGCCTTCACCGCCGACCGCAAGACCGTCACGTCGCTCCTGATCAAGGGCAACTTCCCCCCGGTCAAGCGCCTCTTCCCCGCCTCCGTCGAGAACTACGCGGTCATGGCGACGAGCGACCTCATCGAAGCCACCCGCCGCGTCTCCCTCGTCCTCGAGCGAGAAGCCGCACTCCGCTTCAGCTTCAGCAGCGACGGCCTCACTCTCGAGGCCATCGGATCGGAGCAGGCGCAGGCGTCCGAGAGCATCGACGCGATCCTGACCGGAGGCGACGTCGTCGTCTCGCTGAAGCCGCAGTTCCTGCTCGACGGGCTCGCCGCGGTGCACTCGGAGTTCGTGCGCATCGCGTTCACGAAGACCGAGAACCCCAACAAGCCCGGTCCCGTGCTCCTCACGGCCCAGACCTCGCGCGACCAGCCCGGCAACGACAGCTACCGCTACCTGCTGCAGCCCAACCTGCTCCTGCGCTGACCCCCGTTCCTCGATCGCACCGTCGCGACCCTCCCCGCTCCCGACGAGCGCCCGCCCGCCGGCTCATGAATCCAGGAAGGTTCACCATGCACATCGGACTCGTCGGACTCGGCAAGATGGGCGACAACATGCGCTCCCGCCTCCGTGAGAAGGGAGTGGAGGTGACCGGCTACGACCGCAACCCGGACGTGTCCGACTCCGCCTCCCTCGACGAGATGATCGCCGCGCTCCCCACGCCCCGCGTCGTGTGGGTCATGGTCCCCGCCGGCGCCATCACGGACAGCGTCATCACCGAGCTGTCCGAGAAGCTCGACGAGGGCGACCTCGTCATCGACGGCGGCAACTCGCGCTTCACCGAGGACTTCAAGCACGACGCGCTCCTCAAGCCCAAGGGCATCCACTACATCGACGCCGGCGTCTCCGGCGGCGTATGGGGCCTCGAGAACGGCTACGGCCTGATGGTCGGCGGCCCGAGCGAGCTCGTCGAGTACGCCATGCCCGTCTTCGACGCGCTGCGCCCCGAGGGCCCCCGCGAGGAGGGCTTCGTCCACGTGGGCGAGGTCGGCGCCGGCCACTACGCGAAGATGGTCCACAACGGCATCGAGTACGCGCTCATGCAGGCGTTCGCCGAGGGCTACGAGCTCCTCGACACGCGCAAGGACATCATCAAGGACGTCACCGGCACCTTCAAGGCGTGGCAGCGCGGCACGGTCGTCCGCTCCTGGCTCCTCGAGCTCCTCGTCCGCGCCCTCGAGCAGGACCCCGAGTTCGAGCACATCGAGGGCTACGTCCAGGACTCGGGCGAAGGCCGCTGGACCATCGAGGAGGCCATCAACAACGCCGTCCCGGTGCCCACGATCAGCGCCTCGATCTTCGCCCGCTTCGTCTCCCGCCAGGAGGACTCGCCCGCGATGAAGGCCGTGGCGGCGCTCCGCAACCAGTTCGGCGGGCATAGCGTCAAAGCCGTCGACTGAGTCGACGGGCTCGGACGGCCTGCGGCAGTCCTCGCGGCGGTCGGCTTCCTGAGGTGGGCACGTCTCGCAGAGCCGGTCGCGTCCGACGGCCTTCGGCCCGCCGCCACCGTGAGGCAGAGGATGCTCTCACGGTACCGGCGGGCCTCCGGCCGCCTCCGTCCCTGCTTCCGCAAGGGCCGCGTCCTCCGGACGGCGGTCTGAGGGGCCGATCGCTTGAAGGACTACGGGAGGGCCGCGTCCTTCGGAGGGCGAGGGAGCATCCGCTCCTGTTCGGCCTTCACACCCCCGTCTCTGCTGGTCGAGTAGCCCCGCAGGGGCGTATCGAGACCCACCTGATCCAGGAGCCGGGCGAGTCCGGAGGCGGGGGCCGCGGAGACGTTGCCCCCGGCTTGCTGGTCGCGGAGCCCCGCAGGGGCGTATCGAGACCCGGATGCACCGGAGGTCGGGCCCATCGGAGGCGCGAGGCGGGTTCCGCGCGGAACCGGAGGAGGGGCGGCGCGCAGCAGGGTCGGGCAGAGTGGAGGAGGAGGTGGTGGCGTGCATGTGACGCAGCTCGCGTTGAGCGACTTCCGGAACTACGCCTCCGTCGACGTCGCGCTCGTGCCGGGGCCGAACCTCTTCGTGGGGCGGAACGGGCAGGGCAAGACGAACCTCGTCGAATCGCTCGGGTACCTCTCCACCCTGGGGTCGCACCGCGTCTCGAGCGACCAGGCGCTCATCCGGGCCGGCCGCGACAGCGCGGTGGTGCGCGCGCGCCTGCGCAACGGCGACCGCGAGCTGCTGGCCGAGGTGCAGATCAACCGCTCCTCCCCCAACCGCGCGCAGATCAACCGCGGCGGCATCAAGCCGCGGGAACTGCCGCGGTTCTTCTCGAGCGTCCTCTTCGCCCCGGAGGACCTCCTCCTCCTCCGCGGCGACCCGTCGGCCCGCCGCCGCTTCCTCGACCAGCTCGTGGTGCTCCTCTCCCCCCGGATGAGCGCGGTGCAGTCGGATTACGAGCGCGTGCTGCGCCAGCGCAACTCGCTGCTGAAGTCGGCGAGGGCGAGCGGCATCCGTGACGTCTCGAAGCTCGGAACCCTCGACATCTGGGACGAGCGGTTGATCGCGCTCGGCTCCGAGATCATGCAGTCGCGGCTCGCACTGGTGGACGAGCTCAGCGGCCCGGTGCGCAGCGCCTACGAGGCGGTCGCCGGCGCGGATCAGCGCCCGGTCCTGCGATCGCGCCTGAGCATCGAGGGTGCCGTCGACGACGACGGCGAACCGCTGGAGACGTCGGAGCCGGGCTCCCCCGTCGAGCGGGCCGGTCTGAGCGAGGCCTTCGCCTCCGCTCTCGTGTCGGTCCGCCGCAAGGAGCTCGACCGCGGGATCTCGCTCGTCGGCCCGCACCGGGACGACGTGCAGTTCGAGCTCAACGACCTCCCCGCCAAGGGGTACGCCAGCCACGGCGAGAGCTGGTCGTTCGCTCTGGCGCTCAAGCTCGGCGCGGCGGAGCTGCTGCGCCGCGACTCCCCCATGGGCGATCCCGTACTCATGCTCGACGACGTCTTCGCCGAGCTGGACTCGCGACGGCGCGAGCGCCTCGCCTCCGTCGTGGCGGACTACGAGCAGGTGCTGATCACCGCCGCGGTCTTCGACGACGTCCCGGAGGCGCTGGCCGCGCACACGGTGCGGATCGAGGCGGGCAGCATCGTCGAGCCGGTCGAGAGTGCCGTGCCGCCGACCGCCGCTCAGGACGATGTGACCGAGGGCCGGACCGATGGCTGACGCCCCCCGACGGCCCGCTCCCGCTCCCGACTCCGAGGCGGCCCGCGTCTACAAGCACCTCAAGGAGGTGTTCGGCGGCGACGGACCGCGCCGCATCCGCAGGACGGTCGAGCGCGCGGAGCCCAAGGGCGACGCGATCCCGTTCGGCAAGGGGCGCGACCCGCACGACCTCGGCGACGTGCTCGACGCGCTCACCCGCAAGCTCGACTGGACCGCTCCGCTGGCGCAGGGCGACCTCATCTCCTCCTGGACCGCGATCGCGGGCGAGGAGACCTCGAAGCACTCCACTCCGCTCGGCGTCGTCGACGGAGTGCTGACCGTCGCGTGCGAGTCGACGGCCTGGGCGACACAGCTGCGCCTCATGCGGATCGAGATCATGAACCACATCGCGGTGAACCACCCCGACGCGGGCATCGTCTCGATCCGTTTCCAGGGCCCCGACGTACCGAACTGGAAAAGGGGCCCCAGGTCGATTCCAGGGCGTGGTCCGCGCGACACCTACGGCTGAGGACGCATTTTCGGTCGACCCCGTCGATCCAGGCCCTCAGATCGCCGCAGAGAGCCGCGGATCGTCCTCCCGCGCGGTAGAATGGAGGGCCGCCGAACCGCAGCGACGCCGCCCCGAGTCCGTTCGGGAGCAGCGCGATCCACGTCTCGTGGCATCGCGAGCGGAGCGATCTCCAGATCCTCCCCCGCGTCGCGTCGGACCGTCAGAGGAGAACTCCACAGCTATGACACCCGAGCCGAACGACTCCACGTCACCCGCAGCGAACGACCTGGACGCGAACGGCTCCACCGACGCCCCGTCCTCGGGGATGTCCACGAAGTCCTCCGGCGACTACGGCGCCAGCCAGATCCAGGTCCTCGAGGGCCTCGAGGCCGTGCGCAAGCGCCCCGGCATGTACATCGGATCCACGGGGCCGCGCGGTCTGCACCACCTGGTCTACGAGATCGTCGACAACGCCGTCGACGAGGCGCTGGCCGGCTACTGCGACAACATCGAGGTCGTCATGCGCGCCGACGGAGGCGTGACCGTCGCCGACAACGGCCGCGGCATCCCCGTCGACATGCACCCGACCGAGGGCATCTCGACCGTCGAGCTCGTGCTGACCGTGCTGCACGCCGGCGGCAAGTTCGGCGGCGGCGGCTACGCGGTCTCCGGCGGACTCCACGGCGTCGGCTCCTCCGTCGTCAACGCTCTCTCGACGAAGCTCGAGGTCGAGGTGAAGCGCCAGGGCTCGGTCTACCGGATGTCCTTCGCCGACGGCGTGCCCGTGGCCCCGCTCGAGAAGGGCGAGGCGAGCGACGAGACCGGCACCACGATCACCTTCTGGCCCAACGGCGAGATCTTCGAGACGACCGAGTTCGACTACGAGACCCTCCGCGCGCGCTTCCAGCAGATGGCCTTCCTCAACAAGGGCCTCCGGATCGCGCTGACCGACCAGAACGAGGTCGAGTTCGACGGAGAGGGCGAGGACGAGACCGTCGGCGTCCGCGGCGACGTCTTCCACTACGAGAAGGGCCTCGTCGACTACGTCGAGTACATCAACTCGCTCAAGAAGTCCGATCTCGTCCACTCCGAGA
This sequence comes from Rathayibacter sp. Leaf296, assembly GCF_001423045.1. Taxonomy (NCBI): domain Bacteria; kingdom Bacillati; phylum Actinomycetota; class Actinomycetes; order Micrococcales; family Microbacteriaceae; genus Rathayibacter; species Rathayibacter sp. Leaf296. The sequence continues at coordinate 251,941 of NZ_LMNR01000003.1, read as the reverse complement.
TCATCGACTTCGAGAGCGAGGACAAGGAGCGCCGCATCTCGCTCGAGGTCGCGATGCAGTGGACGACGGCCTACACCGAGAGCGTCCACACGTACGCGAACACCATCAACACCCACGAGGGCGGCACCCACGAGGAGGGCTTCCGCGCGGCGCTGACCACCCTCGTGAACAAGTACGCCCGGGCCAAGAACCTCCTGAAGGACAAGGACGACAACCTGTCCGGCGAGGACATCCGCGAGGGCCTCACCGCGGTCGTCTCGATCAAGCTCGGCGAGCCGCAGTTCGAGGGCCAGACCAAGACCAAGCTCGGCAACACCGAGGCCAAGGCGTTCGTGCAGCGCGTGACCGGCGAGCAGCTCGCCGACTGGTTCGACCGCAACCCCACGCAGGCCAGGGACATCATCAGCAAGTCGATCCAGGCCGCGTCGGCCCGGATGGCTGCCCGCAAGGCGCGCGAGACGGCCCGTCGCAAGGGCCTGCTCGAGGGCGGCGGCATGCCCGGCAAGCTCAAGGACTGCCAGTCGAAGGACCCGTCGCTCTCCGAGATCTTCATCGTCGAGGGCGACTCGGCCGGCGGATCCGCGGTGCAGGGACGCAATCCCGAGACGCAGGCGATCCTCCCCCTCCGCGGCAAGATCCTCAACGTCGAGAAGGCGCGCCTCGACCGCGCACTCGGCAACAACGAGGTCCAGGCCATGATCACGGCGTTCGGCGCCGGCATCGGGGAGGACTTCAACCCCGACAAGGCGCGGTACCACAAGATCATCCTGATGGCCGACGCCGACGTCGACGGCCAGCACATCACGACGCTGCTGCTGACGCTCCTGTTCCGCTACATGCGCCCGCTGATCGACCTGGGCTACGTCTACCTCGCGCAGCCGCCGCTGTACCGGTTGAAGTGGTCGAACTCGCCGCACGAGTACGTCTACAGCGACCGCGAGCGCGACGCGCTGATCGCGCACGGCGCCGCGTCGAACAAGCGCCTGCCGAAGGAGAACGGGATCCAGCGCTACAAGGGTCTCGGCGAGATGGACTACAAGGAGCTGTGGGAGACCACGATGGATCCGGCCACCCGGACCCTCCTCCAGGTCACGCTCGACGACGCGGCCGCCGCCGACGAGATCTTCTCGACCCTGATGGGCGAGGACGTGGAGTCGCGGCGCTCGTTCATCCAGAAGAACGCGAAGGACGTGCGCTTTCTCGACATCTAGATGTCGAGAAAGCGCACGTCCTTCGAAAGGCGGCAGCCGGGCGGTCCAGTGGACCGCCCTCGCAACCACCTCGAAGACGTGACGGCGACCCTCAATGGGTCGCATCTTCGACTCGAACGCGACAGCGGCCTCCATCCGCCCGACCACCACCACCTGACACCCAGCGCGACCGCTGCCCCGTCCCACCCGGGGCCCGGACCCACCTGAGAGACCAGAGATCATGGCAGACGAACCCACCACCCCCACCGGTCCGGACGACAGCGAGGACATCGTCACCGAGACCGGTGTGGTGATCCACGGGCACGACAAGATCGAGCCCGTCGATCTGCAGCTCGAGATGCAGCGCTCCTACCTCGATTACGCGATGAGCGTCATCGTGGGCCGTGCGCTGCCGGAGGTGCGCGACGGCCTGAAGCCCGTGCACCGCCGCGTGATCTACGCGATGTACGACGGCGGTTACCGCCCCGACAAGGCGTTCTCGAAGTGCTCGCGCGTCGTCGGCGACGTGATGGGCCAGTTCCACCCGCACGGCGACTCCGCCATCTACGACGCCCTCGTGCGCCTGGTGCAGCCGTGGAGCCTCCGCTACCCGCTCGCCCTGGGCCAGGGCAACTTCGGCTCCCCCGGCAACGACGGCGCCGCGGCCCCGCGGTACACCGAGACCAAGATGGCACCGCTGGCCCTCGAGATGGTCCGCGACATCGACAAGAACACCGTCGACTTCCAGGACAACTACGACGGCCGCACGCGCGAGCCGGCGATCCTCCCCGCGCGCTTCCCGAACCTGCTGGTCAACGGCTCGGTCGGCATCGCGGTCGGCATGGCCACCAACATCCCGCCGCACAACCTCCGCGAGGTCGCGGCCGGCGCCAAGTGGGCGCTCGAGAACCCGGAGGCGTCGCGCGAGGAGCTGCTCGAGGCCCTCCTGCAGCGCATCAAGGGCCCCGACTTCCCCACCGGCGCGCAGATCCTCGGTGTGCGCGGCATCCAGGACGCGTACCGCACCGGTCGCGGCTCCATCACGATGCGCGCCGTCGTCTCGATCGAGGAGATCCAGGGCCGCACCTGCCTCGTCGTCACCGAGCTGCCGTACCAGGTGAACCCCGACAACCTCGCGATCAAGATCGCCGAGCTCGTCAAGGACGGCCGCGTCTCCGGCATCGCCGACATCCGCGACGAGACCTCGGGCCGCACCGGTCAGCGCCTCGTCGTCGTGCTCAAGCGCGACGCCGTGGCCAAGGTCGTGCTGAACAACCTGTACAAGCACACCCCGCTGCAGGAGAACTTCGGCGCGAACATGCTCGCGATCGTCGACGGCATCCCGCGCACGCTCTCGCTCGACGGCTTCATCCGCGCGTGGGTCGACCACCAGGTCGAGGTCATCGTCCGCCGCACGCAGTACCTCCTCGACGAGGCCGAGGCGCGCATCCACATCCTGCGTGGCTACCTGAAGGCGCTCGACGCGCTCGACGAGGTCATCGCCCTCATCCGCCGCTCCCCCACCGTCGAGGAGGCGCGCGACGGCCTGATGGAGCTGCTCGACATCGACGAGGTGCAGTCGCGGGCGATCCTCGACATGCAGCTGCGCCGGCTCGCCGCGCTCGAGCGCCAGAAGATCATCGACGAGCACGACCGCATCCAGGCCGAGATCGAGGACTACAAGTCGATCCTCGCGAGCCCGGAGCGCCAGCGCAGCATCATCTCGGACGAGCTCGACGAGATCGTCGACCGCTTCGGCGACGACCGCCGCACCGAGATCCTCTTCGGCTTCGACGGCGACATGAGCGTCGAGGACCTGATCCCCGAGGAGGAGATGGTCGTCACCGTCACCCGCGGCGGCTACCTCAAGCGCACCCGCAGCGACTCCTACCGGGCGCAGCACCGCGGCGGTCGGGGAGTGCGCGGCGCCCAGCTGAAGGCCGACGACATCGTCGAGCACTTCTTCGTGACCACCACGCACCACTGGCTCCTCTTCTTCACGAACACCGGACGCGTGTACCGCGCCAAGACGTACGAGCTGCAGGAGGCGAGCCGCGACGCGAAGGGCCAGCACATCGCGAACCTCCTCGCGCTGGAGCCGGGCGAGCAGATCGCGCAGATCCTCGACATCCGCGACTACGAGGCGGCTCGCTACCTCGTGCTCGCGACGCGCGACGGATTGGTGAAGAAGACGGCGCTGTCCGAGTACGACACCAACCGCTCCGGCGGCATCATCGCGATCAAGCTGCGCGAGGGCGACGAGCTCGTCTCGGCGCTGCTGGTCGACGAGGACAGCGACGTGCTGCTGGTCTCCCGCAAGGGCATGTCGATCCGCTTCACCGCGTCCGACGAGGCGCTGCGTCCGATGGGCCGATCGACCTCCGGAGTGCGGGGCATGTCGTTCCGCGGCGAGGACCGCCTGCTCGACGCCAACGTCGTCAGCGACGAGGGCTTCGTGTTCATCGTCACCGAGGGCGGCTACGCGAAGCGCACCGCGGTGGACCAGTACCGCCTGCAGAACCGCGGCGGACTGGGCATCAAGGTGGCCAAGCTCGAGGAGAAGCGCGGCGATCTCGTCGGCGCGATCATCACGGGAGAGGACGACGAGGTGCTCGTCGTGCTCGCCGGAGGCAAGGTGGTACGCTCTGCCGTGGCCGAGGTACCGGCCAAGGGTCGCGACACCATGGGAGTCGTCTTCGCACGATTCGCAGAGGACGACCGCATCATCGCACTCGCCAAGAACACCGAACGCAATCTCGACGCCCCGGACGAGGATCCCGACGCCGCAGCGGCGTCCTCCGACTCCGAACCGGTGTCGGAGGAGGATGGGTCCGTAGATGAGTAGCACCGTCGCCGAGAAGCTCGCCAAGAAGTCAGCGAAGAGCCCGGCGGCGAAGCAGGTCCGCCTGAAGCTCGTCTACGTCGACTTCTGGTCGGCCGTGAAGCTCTCGTTCCTGCTCGGGCTCACGCTCGCGATCATCACGATCGTCGTCGTCTACCTCGTCTACACCGTGCTCGCGCAGACCGGTGTGTTCGACCAGATCAACGGCCTCGTGCAGGAGATCGCCGGCGCCGACGCGTTCGACCTGAACGCCATCATCTCTCTGCCGCAGATCATGGGCTTCGCGGTCGTCGTCGCCGTGCTGAACACCATCGTCACTACCGCGCTCGGCGCGATCGTGGCGCTGCTGTACAACCTCAGCGTCAAGATCACGGGCGGCCTGCTCGTCGGCTTCACCAACCAGTGAGCCGCTCGGGTCCCGCCGCGCGCGGGGCCCACGGCCCGATTGGGATTCTGACGCCGCGTCGGGTAGAGTCTCATCTGGCCATTTCGGGGGTATAGCTCAGGCGGTTAGAGCGCTTCACTGATAATGAAGAGGTCCCAGGTTCAAGTCCTGGTACCCCCACCCGTGCCGCTCGGCCCGTCATCTCACGGTGGCGGGCCGTTCGGCTCTCGGAGACGGATCGCCCCGTCTCCGGCCCGGGGCCTTAGCTCAGTTGGTAGAGCGCCTGCTTTGCAAGCAGGATGTCAGGAGTTCGAATCTCCTAGGCTCCACATCATCCTCGATCGCACGTCACGAGCGTCCTCGCCGGGCACGGCGACCGAACTCGTCCAGTGCGATGAGGACCTCGTCCGCCTGGAAGCGGCGGTTGCGTCGTGCGGATCCCGACGGCGTCAGCACTCCTGCTTCCAGGAGCTTCTGCACCGAGGCCTCGGCGGTCGGGAAGCTCACTCCCAGCTCTGCCGCGACGAGCGGAACGGTGATCACGGGCTGGCGCAGGAGCAGCGTTCTCAGGGCGTGCACGGAGCTGTCCCGACGCACCCGTACCTCGTCGTCCCATCGCGCGCCGATACGGAGGACGTCGTCCGCGAGGCGGCGACCGTTCGAGACGGCGGCGAACGCCGCCTCCGATACGGTCTCGACGATCGGGCCCGGATCACCCGACCGGTACGCGGTCAGAGCGGCGAAGTAGCGGCCGGTATCGCCGAGGAGGCCCGCCGAGACGGGAACGGTGACGTTCCGGGTGACTCCGCCGGCGCGGAGCATTCCCTGGATGAGCGCTCGACCTGTCCGACCGTTGCCGTCGGGAAACGGGTGGATGGTCTCGAACTGCGCGTGCGCGACGGCGATCTGCGCGATGACCGGGATATCGACCCGTCGCGCGAACTCCATCACATCCGCCATCAGTCCCGGAACGCGGTCGTGATGAGGAGGGACGAACACCGCTCCGTGCGGCGAGAGCCGGCCACCACCGATCCACACCTGGTCATCGCGCCACCTTCCGACGATGCCCGGGTCCGACTGCTCGAGCAGCACACGGTGCATGGTGAGGACGGCCCCGGAGTCGAGACGGTCGGAGAGAGCGATCGCCGCTTCCATCGCTGCCACGTTGCGCACGACGAGGCGTGCGTCGACGGAGTCGGTCTGCCCTATCTCGGCGAGAGCGAGTTGCTTCGCGCTCGCGGTGAGGTTCTCGACCTCGGAGCTCGACGCGCTCTCGGTCCGCAGGAGGATCGCCGCGAACGGTGCCGTCAGAGTGCCGATCTCCGCGTCGAAGCGGGCGAGGGCTCGACCTGCGTCATCGGCCAGAGCGACCAGTTCGGGTGGGAGGGCGAGGGCGAGCCCGGAGATCTCGGCGGGAACGGCGGCCGTGTACGGCCCTGCAGCGGCGAGGATGCGCCGCCGCGAGCCGATCTCGTCACCGCTTCGCTGCCACGGCCGCTCCTCGGAGCCGACAGGCGGCCAGGACGAGGAGGGCGGCGGTTCACTGAGCACAGTGGCGAGCTTACTCAGGCTTAGATCCATATGCCTTAATAAGCCGAGCATGAATTCTGGGTTGCGCTGTCATCACGGGCTCTCGCAGGCCAGGCCGAGGAAGTTCTCGACCGAGAGGACCTCGCCCGTCTCGTCGCGCACATCGCCGACGATGACCTCGCCGACCGACAGGGTGTCGAACTGCTCGGCGTGGAACACGACCGGGCGAGCCGACATCGACCTGCCCTCGGCGTACGCGCCCAGCGTGTAGTCGATACCGGGGGCGAAGCGCTCGATCACCGTGTCCGCCGGCCAGACCGTACGCCCGACGAGGTCCGTCGCGCCGAGGTCGACCACCGTGTCCGGGGAGGCCCAGCGGGTGAGGCGACGGAGACCGTCGCCGACCAGCAGTGGCGCGGAGTCGTCGACCGCGAGATCCAGGCCGTCCACGACTCCGGAGCAGACGACGACGATGCCGATCACCTCGCCGCGCTGCCCGCCGCGGCCCAGGCCCACGGTGGCGCTCGACTCCTGAGCACTCGAGCAGCCCGCCAGGGCCAGCGCGGCAGCGGCGCCGAGCACGACGGAGGAGCTCACGAACACGGGACGACGACGCACAGGACCTCCTGCCGCCACCCTACGATGCGGCGGAGGGCTCCGGGACGGCACGGGCGAGGGCGGACAGTGCCTGGGGGAGCGACGGGGCTCCCTCCGCGCGGAACACCGCTCGCCCGTCGGCGGCGCGCACGACGACGGTCGGGGTCGAGCGGATGTGCTCCGCCTCCGCTTCGTCGGGGCGGAACGCGACGTCGTACTCCCGCAGCTCGGCGGTGGGCACCAGCTCGACCGCGCGCTCCAGCACGGCGCGCGCCGCGTGGCAGGCGCCGCAGAAAGCGGAGGTGTACAGCTCGACGATCACACTCGGGACAACGCGTGGCGGGACCCGCGGATTCCCCGACGGCTCAGCGGACGAGCCACGCCTCGTTCATGCCCAGCGCGACGTCGACGAGCTCGACCCGTTCGAGGGACTCGACGTCGCCGAGGGGGAACCAGGACGCGGCGTCCGTCGATCCGTCGACCTCGTGCGTCAGCTCGCCGCCCGTGATGCGCGCGCGGTAGACGACGCGGATCGCGTGCAGCGGGCCGGCGGCGGGGTCGCTCCGCCGGTGCGCCGGGATCACGTGCGAGTCGACGCCGATCAGGGCCTCGAGCTCGGCGTGGTACCCGGTCTCCTCGAAGATCTCGCGGACCGCGGCGTCGGCCGGGGACTCGCCCTCGTCGATGCCGCCGCCCGGCAGGGTCCACGCCTGCCACGGACCCTGACTCCAATGCGCGAGGAGCATGCGGTCGCCGTCGATGATCACGCCGTACGCGGCGACCCGGATGTCCACTGCAGCAGCCTATCTCCGGACGATTCCGGACATGCGACAGGCCCGGACCCCGCGAGGCGGGATCCGGGCCGGACGGTGAGGATCAGGACGCGGTCGAGGCCGCGGACTGGGCGGCGCTGGCCGGCTCGTCCTCGGCGACCCACAGCTCGTCGTCGGCGCGGAACGTCTGCCAGACGGCATAGCCGATGCCGCCGACGGCGACGAGCGCGGCGCCGATGGCGAAGACCGTGCCGACGTTCGACTTCTTCTTGGGCGGAGTGGTGAGCTCCTCCCAGCGCGCTTTCGAGATCTCGGCGAGCTTCGCGCGGTTCTTCGAGTCCTTCGCGGCCTCGAACGCGGCGGCGGCAGTACCTCCGACCGCGGCGAAGGTCGGGACGACCTTGTGCAGGACGGTGTCGCGCGCGGAGGAGTACGTGCCCTCGACGGCGTGGACGCCGTTGTCGTAGACGGGCTTCACCCGCGACTGGTACGTGTCCTTCGCGAAGGGGACGAGCTCCTTCTTCGCGTACTTGGCGGCATGAGCGCGGCTCTTCTCGAGAACGGAGGCGGCGTGCGCCAGCACCTCCTGCTGCTCACTCCAGACCGCCTCGGCGTTCTTGCGGAGGCGCTTGAGATCCTTCTTGTGCTTACGTGACAGACCCATGTGGTCCTCCATCGGCTACGAGCAGCGAACTCCTCAATACTGCCACTCATCGATCGGGCTCCGCATCGCGCACCCAGCGCATTGACACCGGGCGCAGGGGACCCCTACATACGCGCTGTGCGAGAATCCACGCATGCCTTTGCACACCGCAGTCGCGACGTTCCACACCAACAAGGGCGACATCGTCGTCAACCTCTACGGGAATCACGCTCCCAAGACGGTCCGCAACTTCGTCGGTCTCGCGACCGGCGACATCGAGTGGACCCACCCGGCCACCGGTGCGAAGACGAAGGAGCCGCTCTACAACGGCACCGTCTTCCACCGCGTCATCCCGGACTTCATGCTCCAGGGCGGCGACCCGCTCGGCCAGGGCATCGGCGGGCCCGGCTTCCAGTTCGACGACGAGATCAACCCCGAGCTCGACTTCACGCAGCCCTACATCCTCGCGATGGCGAACGCCGGCAAGCAGGCGGGCCGCGGCACAAACGGCTCGCAGTTCTTCATCACCGTGGCGCCGACCACCTGGCTCCAGGGCAAGCACACGATCTTCGGTGCAGTCGCCGACGACGCCTCGAAGCAGCTCGTCCAGTCGCTCTCCACCGTCGCCACCGACGGCCGCGACAAGCCCCTCGAGGACGTCGTCATCGAGAGCGTCGAGATCACCGAGGTCTGATCCCCTCTTCCCCCTTCTCCCCGAGGGCCGGATCCGTCTGGATCCGGCCCTCGTTCTCCCCGGAGGCGAATCCGTGACTCAGGTCCCGCCGACCAGCGCGTACGCGTGCTACCGACACCCCGACCGGCAGAGCTTCGTGCGCTGCCAGCGGTGCGGTCGCACGATCTGCGGCGAGTGCCAGACGCCCGCCCCGGTCGGAGTGATCTGCCCGGACGACATGGCGCAGCAGCGCGCGGAGGCCCCGCGCACTCGCAGTCCGCTGGTCTCGAGGGTCCGCGCCATGACCCGCGCCGATCAGCCGACCGTCACCTACGCGATCATCGCCCTCTGCGTGTTCCTCTGGATCCTCGAGGTCCTCCCCGTCGTGGGCAACCTCGTCATCGGCGGGCTCGCCTACGTTCCGGCGTACACGCTCCCCGGCTTCGGTGCCGGGTTCGAGCCGTGGCGGATGCTCACCTCGGTCTTCCTGCACAGCACGTCGGTCTTCTTCGTCATCCCCTTCCACCTCGCGTTGAACATGTACACGCTGTGGATCTTCGGCATGGCGCTGGAGCGGATGCTCGGGCGCGGGCGGTACCTCGCGCTCTTCCTGCTGAGCGGCTTCGCCGGCTCGGTCGGGGTCCTGCTGCTCGCGGGTCCGCTCACGACGGTGATCGGCGCCTCCGGAGCGATCTTCGGACTGATGGGCGCCTACCTGGTGATCCTGCGGCACCTGGGCGGCCAGGCGTCGCAGCTGCTGGTGCTCGTGGGCCTCAACCTCGTCATCGGCTTCCTGCCCGGGATGAACGTGGCCTGGCAGGCGCACGTCGGCGGCCTCGTGGCGGGTGCGCTCATCGGACTCGTCTTCACCCGGACGCGGCAGCGGTCGCAGCGCCGGACGCAGAACCTGCTCGTCGGCCTGATCGGCGTGGGCCTGGTCGCGATCACGGCGGGGGCGTACGTCCTGGCGTGAGTCGCGGGTGACCTGCTGAGGGGGTTACCACCACTGGACCCCCTGCGCCGACGGGCTGGTGGACCCGGGTCTCGAGACGCCGCTTCGCGGTTGCTCGACCAGCGGAGGTGAGCGTGATCCGCTCGGTGGGGGCTGCGCGAGCGGCGGGGCTTCTCGCTGATCGAGTGGGTCGCGGAGCGGCCGTATCGAGATCCGCTCGATCCCGTACGCGGGGCTGTAACCGGCTCGGGTGGTTCATCCACAGGTGCTGTGCACAGGTGGGGAGAAAGTTATCCACAGGGTTGTTAACAATGGGGAGAACTACGCGGATGTCATTCCGCGGGGTGCAGCCGAGGGACGGGACGGTCCTCGATCCTGCCGCGTCATGCCGCGGATCGGGGTGAGCGGCCCCGGGATCCCGGGGATCCGGAGGGCGTTGCGCTCTCTCCACAGGAGTTTGCACAGCTGGGGATAATTACAGGCGTGTAGTTCGAGTGAGACGCGCGACGACGACGGTGGCGTCGCGGTCGTCGTCCTCGAGGATCCGCGTCGAGAAGCCCGACGCGGCGAACGCGGCCGCACTCGCCGGAGCCTGCTCGCGACCCGATTCGATGAGGACCGCGCCGCCCGCCGACAGCCAGTCGAGCGACTCCCGGGCGATGCGGCGATGCAGTTCGAGACCGTCGCTCCCCCCGTCGAGCGAGACGGCGGGTTCGTGCAGCCGAGCCTCCGGCGGCATCAGGGCGATCGCGTCCGTCGGCACGTAGGGCGCGTTGACGACGACGACGTCGATCCGCCGGCGCTCGACGTCGGGGAGGGCGGAGAAGAGGTCGCCCTCGAACACCTCGCCGAACCCGTCGAGGTTGGTCCGCGCGCAGGCCACCGCGGCGGAGGAGACGTCGGCGGCGAGCAGCCGCAGATCGCCGCGCTCGCCGGCCAGCGCGCGCCCGATCGCTCCGGAGCCGCAGCACAGGTCGAGCACCGTGGTACCCGAAGCGAGCCCCTCGAGCAGGGACAGGGCGGCGTCGACCACGAAGCCGGTCCGCACCCGCGGCACGAAGACTCCGGGAGCCACGCGGACGCGCAGTCCGCGGAAGTCGACCCAGCCGAGGATCTGCTCGAGCGGCTCTCCCGCCTCGCGGCGGCGCAGCAGTGCGTCGAGCGCCGCCGGGGAGGATGACGCCTCCTCGATCAGTCGCGCCTCGTCCTCGGCGAAGACGCAGCCGGCCGCTCGGAGTCGGGCCACGGACGACGAACGCCCCGTCCGGGGATCGGACGGGGCGTCGGTCATGCCGGGGACGCGGTCAGCGCCAACGGGTGGTCATCAGGAAGCCGATGAAGGCGATCCCGAAGCCGATGAGGATGTTGAGGTTGCCCAGATCGGGGATCGGCAGCACGCCCTGGCTCACGTAGAAGACGATGATCCAGGCGAGGCCGATCAGCATGAAGCCGAACATCACCGGCTTGAACCAGACCGGGTTGGGGGAGTTCTCTCCGGTCCGGGCCTCGTCGCGCTCCGGCTTCGGGCTCTTCGTCGCTCGTGCCATGCCGACCACTGTACCGGGCGGAGCACTCCGACCGGGAGCAGGCCGCCCGCCGGCTCCCGGTCGAGACGGCTTTCCGGCGTTCTCCACAGGCTCTGCAGAGCTCTCCCCAGGGGTGCGGAGAGCCGAGGATCCGCGCGGGGCCGCCGATTAGACTCGTCGCATGTCAGCCGAGCAGCCCGCCGAAGCCCCCCTGCGGCCGCGATCCCGGCGCCGTGCTCCGCGCCCGCGCCGCCGGCTGTCCGTCTTCGGGGTGCTCGGCGAGCTGCTGATGACCGCGGGCGTCCTCGTCCTCCTCTTCCTCGGCTGGCAGCTGTGGTGGAACGACGCGGTGATCGCCGGTCAGCAGACGAACGAGGCCGCGGAGCTGCGGGAGAGCTGGGGGGATCCGGCGCCCGCGCCCGCTCCGTCCCCGGCGGAGTCCCTCGCCCCGGCCGACTTCGGGGCTCCCGTCGTGTCGACGGTCGCCGCGATCGACACGTCCTTCGGCAATCTCTACATCCCCCGCTACGGCGAGGGCTGGGTCCGGACGATCGCCGAGGGTGTCGACGCGGCGAACGTCCTCGACGAGGGCAGCATCGGGCACTACCCGGGCACCCAGATGCCCGGAGAGGTCGGCAACTTCGCCCTGGCGGCGCACCGCAGCGCGTACGGCGGCGGCATGCACCTCATCGACCAGCTCCAGCTCGGCGACGCCATCTACATCGAGACGGCGGACGGCTGGTACACCTACCGCTACCGCAATCTCGAGTACGTGCAGCCGTCGGACGTGCAGGTCATCGATCCGGTGCCGTGGTCGACCGACGTGGCGCCGACCGACCGGCTGATCACGCTGACGAGCTGCAACCCGCTGTACTCGACCGCCGAGCGGATCATCGCCTACGGCGTCCTCGAGTCCTGGCAGCCGCGGTCCGCGGGTGCCCCGGCCGAGCTCGCCGCGACGCTCGATCAGGAGGGCTGAGATGTACGCAGCGCTGTGGCGGGTCCTGCCCGGACCCTTGTGGGTCCGGCTCCTCCTCGTCCTCGTCCTCGTGGCGGCCGTGCTGGCCGCTCTCGCCGAGTGGGTGTTCCCGTGGGTGCAGTCGATCGTGCTCGATCAGAACGTCACCGTCGAGGAGTGAGCGGCCGCCGGTCGACGAGGATTCTCGTCGTCGACAACTACGACAGCTTCGTCTTCACGCTGGTCGCCTACCTCCGCGAGCTCGGAGCGGACGTCGAAGTGGTCGAGGGCGCTGAGCTGTCGCCGGCCGAGGCGGTGCGGCGCGCCGAGGCGGCCGACGGGGTCCTCGTGTCGCCGGGCCCGGGCCGACCCGAGGACGTCCCCACGTCGACGGCGCTGGTGCGGCACTCCGTGGCGAGCGCACATCCGCTGCTCGGCGTCTGCCTCGGGCACCAGGTGATCGCCCACGCCCTCGGTGCCCGCGTGAGCGAGGCGCCGGAGCTCCTGCACGGCCGCACCTCGATCGTCGAGCACGAGGGCGACGGGCTGTTCGCGGGCATCCCCTCGGGCTTCGAGGCCATGCGGTACCACTCGCTCGCGGTCGAGCGCGGCTCGCTGCCACCCGAGCTCGCGGTGACGGCGACCACCGCGGAGGGTGTCGTGATGGCGCTGCGGCACGTCTCGGCCCCGGTCGTCGGCGTGCAGTTCCATCCGGAGTCGATCCTCACGCCGTCCGGGCGCGTGCTGCTCGGCAACTGGCTCGACGAGGTCGACACGGTCCCGTCTCTTCGCGACCGCGCCTCGAGCGACTCGCTGTCGAAGTGACCCTTGGACGGGGGCCATCAGAACGCGCCACTCCTCCTGCGGGAGCCGCCGCTGATGCGCTATGACTGTCGGTTAGAGTTGCTGGATCCGCAGAAAGACGGGTGCGGGAACTGCGATCGCATGGCTATGGACCCCGCCTTGGTGGCGTGTTTTGACGGGTGCGCGGCGGAAGATGCGGTACCCCTTCCCGGCATAATCGGAGGACATCCGGCAAGGGGATCGACGGCTGGAACGAATCATCCGGGGGCGACGATGGTGGAACAGGTCTCGTGGGAGTACTCCGGGATACGCGAGATCGAGACGCTCGGTCCGCGGGTCGTGGTGAAGCCGGGGACGGTTCCGCGCCTGACGGGATCCGGCTTCTCGGCGAACGGCGTGCAGGTGGTCCTGATCACTTCGTCGCCGATGCGCGTTCTGCGGGGGACCTGGAGCGCCGACGACACGTCCGTCCTCACCTTCACGTTCCTGCTCGAGGGCTTCGTCCGCATGGTCGGACCGGAGCGGACGACGCTCCTGCGTCCGGGTTCGATCTCGTACCAGCCGGGGACGACCACGTTCACGACGGAGTCGACGACCCCGGTCTCGCTGCTGCAGGTCTCGATCCGCGCCGACGAGATGCGCCGCTACGGCTTCGACACGAACGCGGGCGTCTACGCGCTCGATCCCGACGCCCGGACGACGCGTGCCGCCTCGGCGTTCACCACGGCGTTCGTCCTCGCGGCCGAATCGGGCCCCGGGATCCCCGGGGAGGCCGAGCTCGCGAACTTCCTCCACGTCGTCAAGCAGCTCCTGGTCAGCGCGTTCCTCGCCACGCAGGGGGCACAGGCCGGCGCCACGAGCATCCGTGCGGCGACGCTGGGTCGCGCCAGGACCGTGATCGACCGCACCCACCGGACGCCCCGCTGCACTCCGGAGGCCGTGGCGGACGCGGTCAACGTGTCGACTCGCTCGCTGCAGCGGCTCTTCGAGGACGCCGGCACCACCGTCGCCAGCGAGATCGAGCTCGCGCGGGTCGCCAGCGCCGTCGAGCTGCTGCGCCGTCGACCGCGCCAGGTGCCGCTCGAGACGATCGCCGCCGCGTCCGGGTTCTCGTCCGCCGACCACCTCCGTCGAGCGCTGAAGCGCCGGGAGGGGCTCACTCCGAGCGACATCCGGGGTGGCCTTCCGTCGTCGGCCGACCGCGTGGTGCGACTCGAGCAGCCGCTGGCGGACGCGCGCCGGGCGTAGAACTCCGGCGGCACGGAGCCGCGGAGGCACTGAGCCGCGGCACGGAGCCTCGGCGGCACGCGTGCTCGCCGTGCTGCGGGCGTCAGCCCGCGCAGTAGCCGAGCTCGACGGTGGAGCCCTGCGGGACCTCACCGGGAGCGGACGACTGGGTGGTGACCGGCGGGTTGGTGCGGCGCACCGACTCGCACGTCTCGTCGGGCGCTTCCTCGCCGACGAGCTGCAGATCCTCGGCCTCGAGGGCTGCGAGAGCGGCGCTCAGCGACAGGCCGACGAGGTCGGGCAGCACGACGGTGCCGGAGGAGACCACGACGTCGACGGGGGTCCCCGGTGCGGCCAGGTCTCCTCCCGACGGAGCGCTGGAGATCACGATGTCGGCCGGGACGGTGGGCGAGTTCGTACGGGTCTGCGACCCCTCCTCGAACCCCGCTGCGGTGAGGGCGGCGATCGCGTCCGGGAGGGCGCTGCCCGCGGTCGCCGGGACCGCGACCGGTTCGGCGCCCTGCGAGACGTAGACGCGGATCACCGTGTCGGGGGCGACGATCGTGCCGGAGCCGGGATCCGTGCGGATCACCTCGCCCTCGGGGACGGAGTCGCTGAACTCGGTGACCTGACTCGGCACGAGATCGAGGGCCGTCAGCGTCGACTGGGCGCTGTCGTAGCTCGTGCTCGTGAGAGTCGGGACCTCCCGCGACTGCGACGGGAGGGTCGTGGACGGCTGCAGGGTCAGCACCCAGATGACGAGCGCGGCCACGATCACGGCGAGGACGACGATCGACGACCAGATCCACAGCACCGGCGGTCGGCGCTGCGTGCGGACGATCGAGTTGTCCTCGGCGAGCTGGCGCAGGGCCAGCTCGGAGTCGTTCATGCCGCCCTGGCTGCGGGCGGCGAAGAGGGAGGTGGTCAGCTCGTCGATCGGGCGGTGATCGGCCAGCCGGCCGGAGGCGGCGTCACGCAGGTCGTCGCGGAACTCGGCCGCGCCCTGGAAGCGCTCGTATCGGTCCTTCGAGAGCGCCCGGGCGACGATCGAGTCGAGCGCCGGGCTGACGGCGGGGTTGATCGAGCTCGGCGCCGGGGGCGTCTCGCTCACGTGCTGGTAGGCGACGGCGACCGGGGTGTCGCCGCGGAAGGGCGCACGACCGGTGAGGAGCTCGAACAGCACGATGCCGGCGGAGTAGAGGTCGCTGCGGGCGTCGACCTGCTCGCCCTTCGCCTGCTCCGGGGAGAAGTAGGCCGCGGTGCCGAGGATCGCGGTGGTCTGGGCGACGGTGGCCGCGGAGTCGGAGACGGCGCGGGCGATGCCGAAGTCCATGACCTTCACCTGACCCGACGGGGTCAGCATGATGTTGCCGGGCTTGATGTCGCGGTGCACCACTCCCGCTCGATGCGAGTACTCGAGGGCGGTGAGGATGCCCTCGGTGATGCGCACGGCCTCGTCGACGTCGACCGGGCCCTCGGCGATGACGTCCTTCAGCAGGCGCCCCTCGATGTGCTCCATGATGATGAACGGACGCCGCGACTCGGTGCCCTGCTCGTCGACGGTGACCTCCTCGCCGGCGTCGAAGACGCGGACGATGGTGGGGTGCGACATGCGCGACGCCGACTGCGCCTCCTGGCGGAACCGCAGTCGGAAGGCGGAGTCGGAGGACAGCGAGAGCTTGAGCTCCTTGACCGCGACCGTGCGCCCGAGGCGGGTGTCGGTGCCGAGGTAGACCTCGGACATCCCGCCGCGACCGAGCCGGGGCCCGACCTGATACCGTCCCGCGATCAGGCGACCCTCTTCCGTCACGCGTACGCTCCCGCCCTGATTCCGTCTGGCAACAGCCCCCGCAGGAGCCACGGCAAGTGTACCCGCGGCCCCGCAGCGATCCCGCGGGGCGCGGCGGGGCGGACGACGACGGGCCCGGAGGATCGATCCTCAAGGCCCGCCGCCTACTCGCTCGTGCGGTCTACTCCTCGGGCGGGCCGGAGGGCGACGAGGTGGCCGAGTTCGACCTGGTCGGAGTCGGAGTCGGCGTCGGAGCGGGTGCGTCGACAGCGACCGTGAGGGTCGGCGAGGCCGCCGACTCCGTCTCTCCGCAGATCACCGTGTAGGTGATGTCGAGGGAGCCCTCCGCCGGGCCGGCCTGGATCGTGGCGGTGGTGGAGTTCGACGGGTTGGTGCTCGTGACGGACGCGCCCTCGCCGGTCGCGGTGACCCGGTAGCCGGTGACGGAGGTGCCGCTCGGGCACTGGTTGTAGTTGGTCCAGGTGACGTTGAAGGTCGCACCGGCGTCGACGCTGGAGGCCGCGGGGGTGACGGTGGGGACCGCGGTGGGGGCGTCGGGGGTCGCGACGTCGAGGTACACCGAGACACGGATCGTGGTGCCCCGCGCGACGTTGGCCGTGGGGGTGAGGGCCGAGACGGTGCCGACCTGCTCGCCCGTCGCGGCGTTCGGGCCGTCGACGCGCTCGACACCCATTCCGAGTGCACCGAGCTCCGCTTCGACGTCCTCGAACGGGCGGTCGATGAAGTCGTCCTCGTTGATGGGCACGAGGTTCGAGGTCTGCGTGGGGGTCGGCGTGGGTGTCGGACTGGGAGCCTGCGTCGGGGTCTGGCTCTGCGTGGGAGCGGCGGTCGGCTCCGGGTCGCCTCCGTCGCCCGTGGTCAGCGCGAAGATCGTGCCGCCGATCACGACGGCGAGGATCACGATGAGGGCGAGGAGCGGCCAGGTCCACGGGCTGCGCTTGCGCGGCTCCTGGATCTCGTCCGGCTCGTCCTGAGCGCCCACGAGGGAGCCCGCGGCGAAGGCGGTGGTCGTGTTGGAGGGCAGGACGGTCGTGGCCTGCGTGGCTCCCGCCGCCGACGGCAGGACCGTGGTCGCCTGCGTGGTCGGGAGGTCGCCGGCGACCGCCGGGACCGCGAGGGCGGCGCCGCGGACGTCGCCGGTGCGCAGCGCCTGCGCCGCGCGGGCGAGGTGCGCGGCGGTGGCCGGGCGGTCGGCGGGCTTCTTGGCGATGCAGGAGTAGACGAGGTTGCGGACGGGCTCGGCGACCGTGACGGGCAGCTCCGGCGGAGTGTCGTTGATCTGCGCCATCGCGATGGCGACCTGCGACTCGCCCGTGAACGGACGGCGCCCGGCCAGGCACTCGTACGCGACGATGCCCAGCGAGTAGATGTCGGTCGCGGGCGAGGCGGGCTGGCCGCTGGCCTGCTCCGGGGACAGGTACTGGACCGTGCCCATGACCTGGCCGGTCGCGGTGAGCGGGACCTGGTCGGCGATGCGGGCGATGCCGAAGTCGGTGATCTTGACGCGTCCGTCGGGCGTGATCAGCAGGTTGCCCGGCTTCACGTCGCGGTGCACCAGGCCGGCCGCGTGGGCCGCGTGCAGGGCCAGTGCGGTCTGCGCGACGATGTCGAGGACCTTGTCGGTCGAGAGCACGCGCTCGCGCTCGAGCACGGTCGACAG
Source organism: Rathayibacter sp. Leaf296 (assembly GCF_001423045.1). NCBI lineage: Bacteria > Bacillati > Actinomycetota > Actinomycetes > Micrococcales > Microbacteriaceae > Rathayibacter > Rathayibacter sp. Leaf296. The sequence continues at coordinate 234,371 of NZ_LMNR01000003.1, read as the reverse complement.
GGCCTCGCCGGGGACGAGCTCCATGACGAGGTACGCGGAGCCGTCCTCCTCGCCGTAGTCGTAGACGTTGGCGATGCCCTCGTGGTTGACGAGCGCCGCGTGGCGGGCCTCGGCGCGGAAGCGCTCGAGGAACCCGGGATCGCCGAGGTACTCGTCCTTCAGGATCTTGATCGCGATGGTCCGGCCGATGACCAGATCGGTCGCCTGCCACACTTCGCCCATGCCGCCGATGGCGATCCTGGACTGCAGCTCGTAGCGTCCCCCGAAGGTGAGGCCTGATGTGGGTCTCATTTGTTCAGCACCGCCTCTAGTACCTGTTGTGCGATGGGTGCGGCGATCAGGTTGCCGTACCCGGTCTGGCCGAGTCCCCCGCCGTCCTCGACGAGGACGGTGATGGCGTACTGCGGATCGTCCGCAGGAGCGAATCCGGTGAACCAGAGGGTGTAAGGGTCGTCCCTGCCGTTCTCGGCGGTGCCGGTCTTACCGGCCACGGTGACGCCTCCTATTGTTGCATTCGTCGCCGCGCCGTCCTCGACGCTGGCGACCATCATCGCCTTGACAGCGTCCGCCGTCTCCTCGCTCACGGCGCGGCCCAGCGGGTCCTCCTGGAACTGCTGGAGCACGCTGAGATCCTGCGAGCGGATGACGTCGACCAGGCTCGGGCGCATGACCTCGCCGCCGTTCGCGATCGCCGCCGAGACCATCGCGATCTGCAGCGGAGTGGCGCGCACCTCGTACTGGCCGAAGGCGGTCAGCGCGGTCTGCGCGTCGTTCTCGGTCTCGGGGTAGGTGCTCGCCTCGACCGACATCGGGATCTCGAGCTCGGTGTCGAAGCCGAACTTCTCGGCGGTCTCGCGGATCGCGTCGGACCCGAGCTCGACGCCCATCTCGGCCATCGGCACGTTGCACGAGAGCTTCACGGCCGTCGCGAGCGTGACGGTGTCGCCGGGGCCGCAGAGGCCGCCTCCGGAGTTCGTGACCTGCGTGCTGGTGCCGGGCAGCGTGTACGCCTGCTGGTTCGGGAAGCTCGACTCGGGAGTGAAGCGGCCCGATTCGATCGCCGCGGAGGCGACCACGAGCTTGAAGACGGAGCCGGGAGGGTTCAGGGAGCCGCCGATGGCGCGGTTGATCAGCGGGTTCTCCGGATCGTCGTTCAGCGCCTGGTAGGCCGCGAGCACCTCGTTCGTGTCGTGCGAGGTGAGCGCGGTGGGGTCGAAGGTGGGCTTCGAGACCATCGCGAGGATGCGGCCCGTGGCCGGCTCCGTCACGACGACGGCTCCGGTGTAGTCGCCCAGCGCGTCGAACGCCGCCTGCTGGGCGACCGGGTCGATCGAGAGCTCGACCGACGCGCCCTCGGGATCCTGACCCGAGACCAGGTTGTCGATCTCGTCGAAGAACTGCGAGTTCGAGGTGCCCGACAGGTAGTCGTTGAGCGAGCGCTCGATGCCGGTCGTGCCCTGGTTCAGGGTGAAGTAGCCGGTGACTCCCGAGTAGAGCGGCCCGTTCGCGTACTGACGCTGGAACTTGTACAGGTCGTCGCTCGGCACGGACGAGGCGATCGGCTGGCCGCCGACCAGGATCGCGCCGCGCTCGGTCGAGAAGCTCTCGTAGAGCGTGCGGGTGTTGCGCGAGTCCTCGGACAGCGCATCCGCCTGGATCACCTGGATCGTGGTGGTGGAGAGGAAGAGGGCGACGAACATCGTCAGGACGACGATGCTCACGCGCTTGAGTTCACGGTTCATCGACGGATCACACCACCAGACGAGGCTGGCTGCGGACTGTGTCCGACAGGCGGAGGAGCACGGCGACGATCATCCAGTTGGCCACGAGCGACGAGCCGCCGGCCGCGAGGAACGGAGTGGTGAGGCCCGTGAGCGGGATGACGCGGGTGACGCCTCCGATCACGATGAAGCACTGCAGGGCGATGACGAACGAGAGGCCGACGCCCAGGAGGCGGCCGAAGTCGTCCTGGCCGGCGAAGCCGATGCGGAAGCCGCGCGAGACGAGCAGCAGGTAGAGGCCGAAGATCGCGAAGATCCCGGCCAGGCCCAGCTCCTCGCCGAGGCTCGCGATGATGTAGTCCGACTGCGGGACCGGCGTGATGTCGGGCATGCCCTGGCCCAGCCCCGTGCCGAGCAGACCGCCGTGCGCGAGACCGAAGAGGCCCTGCACGAGCTGGAAGCTGCCGCCGGGATCGGCGCCGTAGCGGTCGGCGCTGAAGGGGTCGAGCCAGTTCGAGAAGCGGTTGCCCACGTAGTCGAGCGTCTGGCTGGCGAAGAGCGCGCCGCCGAGGAACAGCCCGACGCCGATCAGGACCCAGCTGGTGCGCCCGGTGGCGACGTAGAGCATCACGAGGAACAGGCCGAAGTAGAGCAGCGCCGTGCCGAGATCGCGCTGGAAGACGATGACCGACATCGACACGGCCCAGACGACGAGGATCGGGCCGAGGTCCCGCAGCCGCGGGAAGCGCATCCGGAGGAAGGTCTTGCCGACCATCGAGAGGGAGTCGCGGTTGCGCACCAGGTAGCCGGCGAAGAACACGGCGAGGGCGATCTTCGCGATCTCGCCGGGCTGGAAGCTGAAGAAGTCGCCGATGCCGATCCAGACGCGCGCGCCGCTCACCTCGCGCCCGATGAAGGGCAGCAGGGGCAGCAGGAGCAGCACGATGGCGACGAAGCCGGCGACGTAGGTGTAGCGGAACAGGATGCGGTGGTTGCGGATGACGACGAGGACCACGATCGCCGCGACGATCGCCAGGCCGCTCCAGATGATCTGACGGACGGCGACCGACTCCCAGCCCGTGGCGCCGTCGGCGATGTCGATGCGGTAGATCTCGGCGATTCCGAGCCCGTTCAGGACCGTGGCGATCGGCAGGAGGAACGGATCCGCCTCCGGGGCCGCGAAGCGCAGCACGACGTGGACGACGAGGACGAGGGCCGAGAGACCGGCGCCCAGGGAGACGAGCGTGGTGTCGACGGCGCCCAGCGCGCCGAGCTGCACGAGCAGGATCGCGGAGGTGTCGATCAGGCAGGCGCCGATCAGCAGCAGGAGCTCGAGGTTGCGCAGCTTCTGCTTCAGGAGGCGGGGGCGCCGGCGCTCGGCGGCCGCGGGGGCGGTGGTCGCGGTCACGGGGCTCCGTTCGCGTCGGTGAGGCGCTCGACGATGTCGACTGCTCCGGCGTAGGACTCGGCGTTGATGGTCTGCTCGAGCTGCTCCACGTCGTACTCGCGGAGGGAGTCGAGCGGGATGCCCGTGTCCTCCTTCACGCTCGAGAGCGAGAGCGGGCCCACGGACTGCTGGATGCCCTGGTAGATGATCACGGTGTCGCCGTCGGTGCCGACGTAGAAGCGGGACTGGGTCCAGTCGTAGGCGAGCAGCACGCCGAGGAACCCGGCGATGAGCACGAGCGAGAGGCCGACGAGCCAGGTGATGCGGCGGCGGAGGTGCCGGCGGCGGTCCTCCTCGATGAGCTCGTCGAGGTAGTCCTCGGAGGCGGGCTCGAAGTGGGTGGGTCCCTGCGCGGCGGGTGCGCGGGTGTGCAGGCGCAGGCCCGGGATCCGCAGGCGGTTCTGCGAGTCGTCGGTGCTGATCGGAGTGGGGGCGGCGGCCGAGCCGACGATCACCGGCTCCGGGATCGGCACGAGGACCTGGGCGGTGTCGTTCTCGCCCGGCACGTCGAGGATCACGACGGTGACGTTGTCGGGGGCACCGTGCGCGAGGCTGTCGCGGATGAGACGGTCGGCGACCTGCTGCGCCGACTCGCTGCGCGACAGCTCCTTCAGGATCTCGTCGTGCGGGACGACGCCCGAGAGGCCGTCGGAGCAGATGAGCCAGCGGTCGCCCGGCTCGGTCTCGAGGGTCAGCGTGTCGATCTCGGGATTGGTGTGCACGTCGCCGAGCACGCGCATGAGGACGGAACGGCGCGGGTGCGTCATCGCCTCCTCCTCGGTGATGCGGCCGGAGTCGACGAGGCGCTGCACGAAGGTGTGGTCGGTGGTGACCTGCTCGAGCTTCCCGTCGCGGAGGACGTAGATGCGGGAGTCGCCGATGTGCGCGATCGCGACCGACTCGCCCACCCGGGCGATGGCGCTGACCGTGGTGCCCATGCCGGTCAGCTCGGGGTGGTCGATGACCGCCTCGGCGAGCAGGGCGTTGGCGGCGAGGAGGGTGCGCTTGAGCTCGTCCTCGGCCTCGTACGTCGACGCGTAGGTGCGGTCCGCCTCCGCGATGCGCTTGATCGCGATGGAGGACGCGACGTCGCCGCCCGCGTGCCCGCCCATCCCGTCGGCGACGACGAAGAGCTGCCGGCCCGCGTACCCGGAGTCCTGGTTGTTGGAGCGGATGCGGCCGACGTGCGACACGGCCGCGCTCTCGCGCGCCGCGCCGACGGCGCTGTCAGGAGTGGAGGTCACGGGCTGCCTACGACCGTCGCAGTTCGAAGGTGGTCGTGCCGACCTTGACCGGGGTGTTCAGCGGCACCTTCGTCGGTGCGCCGACCCGGCGGCCGTCGAGGAACGTGCCGTTCGTGGAGTCGAGGTCCTGGATCATCCACTCGTCGTTCCAGATCAGCAGGCGCGCGTGGTGGGTGGAGGTGTAGTCGTCTCGGATCACCAGCGTCGACTCGGAGGAGCGGCCGATCGTGAGCGGCTCGCCGGAGAGCTCGAGCTCGGTGCCGCGCTTGGGACCCGAGGTGATGACGAGGCGCTGCGCCGTGTGGACCGTGGCGACGCCTCCGGAATCGGTGCGCTCGGCCGCGGCCTCGCGGGCGCGGCGGGCCGACGGGGCCTGCTGCTGCACGGGAGCCGGCTGCTGCTGCGGGGAGGAGGGCTGCGGGGCCGCCTGCTGCGGCGCGGACTGCACGACGGGCTGGGCGGCCGTGACGAACGGCGCGTCGTCCTGCTGCGCGGTCGGCGGCATCTTGCGCACGCGCTGCCCGAACAGGTCGGAGCGCAGCGCGTAGACGATGCCGAACACGAAGAACCACAGCAGCGCGAGGAACGCGATGCGCAGGAGGAAGAGGGTGAGCTCGCTCATAGCCGGTCGTCCCAGAATCCATCGGAGGCGCGTCCGGAGCGACCGGACGGCGAGCGGTCGGCGCGCGCGGGTGCGGCGCCCTGCACGAGGCGGAACACGATCGCCGTGCGCCCGATCGTGATGGTCTGCTCGGGAGAGAGGACGGCCTGCGTGACCGGCTTGCCGTCGAGCTTCGAGCCGTTGGTGGAGCCGAGGTCGTGCACCTGGGCCCGCGAGCCGTCCCAGAGGATCTCGACGTGCTTGCGCGAGGTGCCGGAGTCGTCGACGGTGATGTCGGCGTCGGCACCGCGGCCGATGACGGTGCGGGACTTGGTGATCGGGTGGCGACGGCCGGCGATGTCGACGACCGGCGTGTAGGCGACGGTGCCCTTGACGCTGCGGGAGTCGACCTCGACCATGCCGTCGCTCAGCGACCCGTCGGCCTCGAGCCGGATGTCGATCGGGCCGGGGAAGCGGTAGCCCTGCTTCTTCGCGTGCTCGGTGGCGACGGTGGTGAGCTCGTCGATCAGGGTGGCGCCCATCCGCTCCATGCGGGAGAGGTCGGCGGCGGACATGCGCAGGGTCAGGCTGTTGGGCACGAGGATGCGGTCGCGCGTGACGACCGCAGCGGTGGTGTCGAGCTCCCTCCGGAGCGCGGACGCGAGCTCGACCGGCTGCAGCCCCGACTTGAAGGTCCTCGCGAACGCGCCGTTGACGACGCGCTCGAGTCCCTTCTCGAAGTTGTCCAGTATGCCCACAGTCTTCCGATCTTCCGTTCCGTCGCCTTCTCGGCGGTCGCGCACGGATCGAGGTGTCTGCGCGCTCACGTGGCTTCCGTTGTCGTCTGCTTGCCGCGCACGGCTACGGGCATGTTACTGGGATGCTCTGGATACGGGCTCCTCGGGGTGTTTTCGCGGGGTGCGCGGGGGTGATGGACGGGGTCGCGTCGGTGGGCGCGGCTCGATCCGTCGCGGACGAACGGTCGCCGGTGCTCATCCGGCGCGAACGGCCGCTGGGAACGCCCGTGGGCGGCCGTTCCCGCCGGATCGGCGGAGTGCTGCCTGCTACGCGCGGGGCGGTCGGTGGGGACGAGTTCACGGGTGGGCGCGGAGGGTGGTAGTCTTTCTCGTCGGTGCTCAGGCATCGTGGTGAGCGCGAGTGGCGGAATAGGCAGACGCGCACGGTTCAGGTCCGTGTGCCCGAAAGGGCGTGGGGGTTCAACTCCCCCCTCGCGCACCAGCAGAAGACGAAGCCCCCGATCGGATGTCCGGTCGGGGGCTTCGTCGTTCGCGGAGCCCGCGCGGTCAGGAGTGGCCGCGGACGCGGTGGACGCGGGCGGTGCGGGGGTACGCGGCGGGGTCGCGCGGGCCCTCCTCCGGGAACTCGAAGAGGTCGATCATGAGCTGCAGGGGGTAGGGGAGCGACTGGGCGACGCGGTGCACGACGGCGCCGTCGACCGAGAGGACGACTCCGTCCTCGGACCAGTCGGCGGAGTAGAGGTGCGGCTCGGCGGTGTCGATCGGCAGGGTGACGTCGACGACGTCGGTGCGCAGCCGGGGGTCGTTCACGGCCTTCACTCCGGTGCGGACGGTCGAGCGGCGCTCGCCGCGGAGGGAACCGAAGAGCTCGGCGACGGTGATCTCGCCGGAGTCGTCGGGGCTCGACTCCTCGGTGCCGACCAGCCAGACCGCGAGCATGCAGGAGGGATCGGGGTTCGCCGAGAGGAGCGCCTCGACGTGCCCGCCGGTGGGGGTCCAGAGGCGGCGGGTCGGCACCTCGGTGCGCACGCGCAGGTCGGGGCGGTGGCGATGTGTGCCGCGGTCGCTGCCGAGCGGACCCGCGAACGACGCGGTCTGCAGGTTCGAGACGCGCATCGCTCCGTCGTCGTCGCGCCACGGCGGCTGGTCGGCGTCGATGCGGAGGAGGAGGCCGCCGTCGTCGAGGGACCAGCGGGCGCGCGAGCGGTCCGGCTCGGTCCACTGCGGGAGGTAGTGGTCGATCCAGCGCTCGTGGTCGAGGCGGCCCTCGTCGAAGCCGTCGGTGAAGGTGGTCATGGCGGTCATCCTTCCGCGACTCTCCACGGCGAGGACGCCCGCGTGGCGCGTCGTGCACGGGACCGGCACCTCGCGGAGGGACAGCGGACACCGGGGGACGGGCGGGCGTTCACCGGGCGGACGCCGGCGGGCGCGATGCTCGGCGGGTGATCCCGCTGCGTGCCGATGTGACTCCGCTCGACGCCCTCGCCCTGCCCGTGCTGCTGCGCCGGCTGCGTGGGCACCGGCACGTCCAGGTGGACGCGCAGCGGTTCCTCGCGATCGTCCCGGGGGTGGGCTCGACCCTGGTCACGGTGGGGCCGGTGCTCGTGCTCGACGTGATGACGGAGCACCGACGGCTGCTGCCGCTCGTGATCGACGCGCTCGAGGCGGAGCTGCGGCGCGACGGATTCGGCGAGCGGGTCGCGCTGCGCTGGAGCACGCCGGACATCGTGCCGGTGCCGTTCCGCTGAGGACGCGACTCCGGTCTCGGGGGAGGGGTCAGCGGCGGGTGAGCTCGACGACGGGGATGACGCGGGTCGTCTTCTTCTCGTAGCCGGCGAAGCCGTCGGAGGCGTCGGTGAAGAGGGTCCAGCCGGCGTCGCGCTCGGCGCCCTCGAGGACGCGGACCCGGACGGGGACCGTTCCGTCGTCGGGAGTCTCGATCACGGTGTCCGGCTCGGCGACGAGGTTGTGGAACCAGGCGGGGTGCTTCGGGGCGCCCGCGGCGGAGGCGGCGAGCAGCCAGACGTCCTCCGAGGGGTGCAGCGCCATCAGGGGCGCGATGCGCTCCTCGCCGGAGCGGGCGCCGACGTGGTGCAGCAGCACGAGCGAGCGGCCGAAGCCGGCGGTCGTCACCGTTCCGCCGTTCGCGCGGAACTCCTCGATGATCGTCTCGTTGAAGTCGGCCACGACGTTCTCCTTCTTCTGCGGCGAGCGGCGCTCACCGGTCTCGGGCGCCGCGATCACCAGCGGGCGTCGACGGCCTCGGTCGCGGCGACCGGGTCCGACTCGGGGGAGCCGCCGCCGACGGCTGCGGGATCCGCGAGCGCCCGCCGCCAGGGTAGCTCCGCGGCGCCCACCAGCTCCAGACGCGATCGGAGCGCCGCGCGCTCGATCCGGACGCCGCGGGCGAGGTCGCTGAGGGCGCGCGCCGACACCCGTGCGGCGAGGCGCTCGCGGTCGACGGTGAGGAGGGAGCCGAGGAAGCCGCCCAGGACGACGGAGGTGGGGTTGAACAGGTTGATGAAGGTGGAGAGGCCCTCGGCCAGGAGGTCGACCTGGCGGGCGACCTCGGCGAGGACGGCGGGGTCGCGGGAGGTGCCGAGCGCGATGTCGAGCTCGTCCTGGTCGAGGACCCGCGCGCCGAGGACGTCGAGGAGGGAGCGCATCCGCACCTCGGCCTCGAGGCAGCCGTGGCGGCCGCAGCCGCAGCGGGTCCCGCCGGCCGCGACGAGGGTGTGGCCGAGCTCGGCGGCGAATCCGGAGGAGCCGCGCAGGGGGAGGCCGTCGATGATCACTCCGCCGCCGATGCCGCTCGCGCCGCCGGTGACGTAGACGACGTCGGCCACGCCGCGCGCGGCTCCGAAGAGCGACTCGCCGATCGCGCCGAGGCTCGCGTCGTTGCCGACCGAGACCGGCAGGGCGAGAGCGCGACCGAGGCGCTTCGCGAGGTCGACGTCGCGCCAGCCCAGATGCGGCGCGATGTGCACGAAGCCGGAGTCGCCGTGCACGAGACCGGGGACCGCGACCCCCGCGCCGACCAGGATGCGGTGCCCCTCCTTCTCGGAGCGGAAGCCCTCGACGATGCCGGAGACGACGCGCACGACGGTGTCGGGGGTGGCGGGAGTGGGGGTGTCGAAGCGGACGCGGCGCAGGAGGTCGCCGTTCATCCCGACGAGGCCGACGATGATCGCGTCGGTGTCGAGGTGCACCCCGACCACGGCGAAGGCGCGACCGGGGACGACGGTGGCGCTCGGGCGGCCGATGCGGCCCGTGGGAGCCGTCGTCTCCTCCTCCACCCAGCCCAGGCCGGACAGCTCGCCGACCAGATTCGCGACGGCGGAGCGGTTCAGGCCGGTGCGCTGACCGAGCTCGGCTCGGCTGAGGGGTCCGGAGCGGTGGACGAGCGTGGCGATCGCGGCGAGATTGTGGCGGCGGAGCAGGGCGTTGCTCGACGCTCCGACTGCTCCAGCCATGGTGATCCGTCTCTCGTCGGTGGCCCGCAGCGCGGTCGGACGACTCGGGCGGGCCCCGTCATAGTAGAGGGCCCGCCCGAGGCGATCCGGGAGCGGCTAGCGGCCGCCCGCCCGCCGCTTGTTGAAGATGTCGAACGCGACGGCGAGCAGCAGCACGAAGCCCTTGATGGCCATCTGCCACGCGGCGTCGACCGACAGGATCGACAGGCCCATGTTGAGCACGCCCATCACGAGGCCGCCGATGACGGCGCCGACGACGGTGCCGACTCCGCCCTGCACGGCCGCTCCTCCGATGAAGACGGCCGCGATCGCGTCGAGCTCGTAGTTCTGCCCGGCGGAGGCGACGGCGCCGCCCGCGCGGGCCGTGCTCACGACGCCCGCGACTCCGGCCAGCACGCCCATGTTCACGAAGATGAAGAAGTTGACCCACTTCGTCTTCACGCCCGACATCATCGCGGCGAAGAGGTTGCCGCCCATCGCGTAGATGTGGCGGCCGAACACGGTGCGGCCGAGGACGAAGCTGTAGGCGAGGATCAGCACGGCGAGCACGATCAGGATGATCGGGGTGCCGCTGTAGCCGGCGAGCAGCCAGGCGAGAGCCATGATCGCGACGACCGCGATGCCGGCCTTGATCCAGAACGACGCGACCGGCTCGCGCGGGAGCTCGAGGCGGCGGAGCGTGGCGCGGGTGCGCAGCTGCTGCACGACGAGGACCGCCGAGACGACGACTCCGAGCAGGAGGGTGAGCGCGTCGCGACCGAGGATGCCGCCGAGGACGCCCGGGAGCCAGCCGGCCCCGATGGCGGTGAAGGCGGTCGGGAGGCCGTTGATCGTGCCGCCCGTGAGCAGCACCAGCGTGAATCCGCGGAAGATCAGCATGCCCGCGAGGGTCACGATGAACGCGGGGATGCCCACGAACGCCACCCAGAAGCCCTGCCAGGCGCCGACCAACGCTCCGGTGAGGAGCGCCACGACGACGGCGACGCCCCAGGGCAGGCCCCAGTTGTTCATCGCGATCGCCGAGATCGCTCCGACCATCGCCACGACCGAGCCGACCGAGAGGTCGATGTGGCCGGCGATGATCACCATCACCATGCCGATCGCGAGGATCAGCACGTAGGCGTTCTGCTGGATCAGGTTGTTCACGTTGCCGGGCAGGAGCAGGCGCCCGCCGGTCAGGAGCTGGAAGAGCAGGATGATGACGCCGAGCGCGGCGAGGATGCCGTACTGACGCAGGTTGACGTTCATCCGGAGCCCGCGCCGCGGCGGCGTGGACGGCGTGTTCGCGGGCGTGCCGCTCGGCGCTGTGGTGGTCGTGGCGCTCATCGGGCCTGGTCCTTCCCTGCGGTCATGAAGTGCATGAGGTGCTCCTGGGTCGCATCGGCGCGGGCGACCTCGCCCGAGATGCGGCCTTCGGAGATGGTGTAGATGCGGTCGGAGAGCCCGATCAGCTCGGGCAGCTCGGACGAGATCACGACGACGGCCTTGCCCTGGGCCGCGAGCTCGTTGATGATGCCGTAGATCTCGTACTTGGCCCCCACGTCGATTCCGCGGGTGGGCTCGTCGAGGATCAGCACGTCGGGACCCGAGAAGATCCACTTCGAGAGGACGACCTTCTGCTGGTTGCCTCCGGAGAGCTTGCCGGTGACGGCCGAGACGCTCGGGGCCTTGATGTTCATCTTCGAGCGGTACGAATCCGCGACCTTGTACTCGCGGTGCTTGTCGATCACTCCGAGACGGGCGAGGCGCGAGAGCGCTGCGGCCGAGACGTTGACGGTGATGTCGCCGATGAGGTTGAGGCCGTAGCGCTTGCGGTCCTCGGTCGCGTAGGCGAGGCCGTTGCGGATCGCCTCGTCGACGGTGCGGGTCTGGATCTCCTTCCCGTCCTTGAAGACGCGGCCGGAGATGCCGGTGCCGTAGCTGCGGCCGAAGATGCTCATCGCGAGCTCGGTGCGGCCCGCGCCCATCAGCCCCGCGAATCCGACGATCTCGCCGGCGCGCACGGTGAAGGAGGCGTTCTCGACGACCACGCGGTCGACGTCGACGGGGTGGTGCACGGTCCAGTTCTCGACGCGCAGCTTCTCGTCGCCGATCTGCGGATCGCGCGGCGGGAACATGCTGTTGAGGTCGCGGCCGACCATCGCGCGGATGATGCGGCTCTCGCTCGCCTGCTCCGCCGTCATGGCGAAGCTCTCGATCGTGCGGCCGTCGCGGATGATCGTGACGGTGTCCGCGATCGCGCGGATCTCCTTCAGCTTGTGGCTGATGATGATGCAGGTGATGCCCTGGCGGCGCAGCTGGTCGATCAGGCCGAGCAGGTGATCGCTGTCCTCGTCGTTCAGCGCCGCGGTGGGCTCGTCGAGGATGAGGAGCTTCACGCGCTTGGCCAGGGCCTTGGCGATCTCGACGAGCTGCTGCTTGCCGACTCCGAGCTCGAGGATCTTGGTCGCGGGGTTCTCGGCGAGGCCGACCCGCGCGAGCAGCGTCGCGGCCTCGGCGTTCGTCGCGTTCCAGTCGATGACTCCGCGCTTGGACTTCTCGTTGCCGAGGAAGATGTTCTCGGCGATGGAGAGGTAGGGGCTGAGGGCGAGCTCCTGGTGGATGATCACGATGCCGTCGGCCTCGCTGTCGTTGATCGAGCGGTACTGGGCCGCCCGGCCCTCGAATTCGATCGCGCCCTCGAAGCTGCCGGTGGGGTACACGCCCGAGAGGACTTTCATCAGCGTCGACTTGCCGGCGCCGTTCTCGCCGCAGATCGCGTGCACTTCGCCGGGCTGCACCGAGAGCGAGACGCCGTCGAGAGCGCGGACGCCGCCGCCGAACTCCTTGACGATGTCGCGCATGATGAGGATGGGACTGGCCAACGGGGCCTCGCTTCGTGGTCGTGGTGGGTGAGGACGGGGTGAGCAGGGACGGGGAGGATCACTCCTCCCCGCCCCCGCCTCGGGATCAGAGCCCGACGTCACCGGCCTTCAGGAAGCCGGAGTCGACGAGGGTCGACTGCACGTCGTCCTTCACCACGACCTGCGGCTCGAGGAGGTAGGAGGGGACGACCTTCTCGCCGTTGTCGTATGTCTCGGTGTCGTTCACCTCGGGCTCCTCGCCCGCGACGATCGACTGCACCATCTGGAAGACGCGGTCGCCGAGGGTGCGGGTGTCCTTCCACACGGTCATGGACTGCTCGTCGGCGAGGATCGCCTTGACGTTCGCCTTGTCGGCGTCCTGACCGGTGATCACCGGGTAGTCGGCGCCCGGCGCGTAGCCGGCCGACTTCAGCGAGGCCTCGATGCCGATCGCGAGGCTGTCGTTGGGGGAGAGCACCACGTCGACCTTCTGGTCGCCCGTGTAGAAGGAGGAGAGGCGGTTGTCCATCTCGGACTGCGCCTTGTCGGAGGCCCAGCCCTGGATGCCGATCGAGGCCCAGTCGTCGTTCGAGGCGGGCGACTTGCCGGAGGGGACGACGAGCTTGCCGCTCTCGACGTAGGGCTGCAGGACGTCCCACGCACCCGAGAAGAAGAACTTGGCGTTGTTGTCGTCGGGGCTGCCGGCGAAGGGCTCGAGGGTGAAGGGACCCGCGGCGTTCGCGAGGTCGAGGGTCTCCTCGATGTACTGGCCCTGGAGCTGGCCGACCTTGTAGTTGTCGAACGTCGCGTAGTAGTCGACGTCGGCGGTGCCGTTGATCAAGCGGTCGTAGGCGATGACGGTCGCGTTCTGCTTCTTCGCCTCGGACAGGACCGGCGCGAGCGCCTCTCCGTCGATGGCCGCGATCACGAGGATCTTGGAGCCGCCGGCGATCTGGTTCTGGATCTGCGAGATCTGCTGGTCGGTCTTGTTGTCGGCGTACTGGAGGTCGACGGTGCAGCCCTCGTCCTCGAGCTGGGACTGGAGTCCCTCGCCGTCGTTGATCCAGCGCTCGAGGCTGCGGGTGGGCATCGAGATGCCGACGGTGCAGTCGCCTTCGGCGCCCTCGCCGCTCGCGGCACCGCCGGAGTTGGCGGGGCTGGCCGAGCAGGCGGCGAGGCCGAGGGTGATGAGGCCGGCGGTGGCCAGCGTCGTGAGTCCACGCGAGAACGTCATGGAGTGCATTCCTCTCTGAAAGCAGTGTCCGAGTGAGAAGGACGGCGCGAGAGCGTGCACGGATGGATGCACGCCGTCGTGTCGTCGCCCGGGAAGGGCGGGGAGCCCCGAGGGGCTTTGTCCACGGAGACAACATATTGCGCGACCCGGCCGCTGTAAAGCGCGCTGACGACCGTTGCCGAACCGTGACCTTCGTGGCGGGACCCCCGCTGTTGCAAGGGGAGACCGCTCTCACGACGTCGGCCGTAGGGGAACCGTGAGCAATCCGGGGCGGGCCGTAGGGAAACCGTGAGGAGCGGATCCGGGGGCCGCTCGCGGGTGTTGCATCGGGATCCGTGCGCTCGATCGAGCGCCGTCCGCCTCCGGATGGAGTCCTCCGTGCTCGACCTCGCCTACCTCCTCGGCGTGCTCGCCCTGTTCCTCGTCATCGGCCTCGCCGCTCGGGGGGTGGAGAAGCTCGGGCCGCCGGTCCGCGCCGCCGACCCCCGTGCGGCCCGCGAGTCGGAGGAGTCGCGGTGATCGTCTTCGACGCGCTCGCCGCGGTCCTCGCGATCGGCGCCGTGGTGTTCCTCCTCGTGGCGCTCGTCCGGCCGGAGCGGTTCTGATGGACACGGTCCTCGCCGTCCTCCAGGTCGCCACCGTCGGCCTCGCTCTCGCGCTCGTGCACCGCCCGCTGGGCGACGGCATGGCGCGCCTCTACTCCTCGAGCCGCGACCTCGCCCTCGAGCGCGGTCTCTACCGGGTGATCGGAGTCGACTCCTCGTCCGAGCAGAGCTGGCGCGCGTACCTGCGCGCCGTGCTCGCGTTCTCGCTGGTCGGCGTGCTGCTGCTCTACGGGATGCAGCGGCTGCAGGTCGTGCTGCCCGGCTCGCTCGGGCTGCCCGCCGTGCCCGAGGGACTCGCCTTCAACACCGCGATCTCGTTCGTCACCAACACGAACTGGCAGTCGTACTCGCCGGAGCTCACCCTCGGCTACGCCGTGCAGCTCGGCGGGCTCGCCGTGCAGAACTTCGTCTCGGCCGCGGTGGGCCTGGCCGTCGCGGTGGCGCTGATCCGCGGGTTCGCGCGGCGCTCCTCCGGCACGCTCGGCAACTTCTGGGTCGATCTGACCCGCGGCGTGCTGCGCCTGCTGCTGCCGCTCTCGGTCGTGGCCGCGATCGTGCTGGTCGCGGGAGGCGTGGTGCAGAACCTCGCGGCTCCGCTCGAGGTGCAGACGCTGACGGGCGGCGCGCAGAGCATCCCGGGCGGCATGGTCGCGTCGCAGGAGGCGATCAAGATGCTGGGGACGAACGGCGGCGGGTACTTCAACGTCAACTCCGCGCATCCGTTCGAGAACCCCTCGGCCTGGACGAATCTGCTTCAGATCGTGCTCATGCTGGCGATCCCGTTCAGCCTGCCGCGCACCTTCGGGCGGATGGTCGGCGACGTGCGGCAGGGCCGCGCGATCCTCGCCGCGATGGCCGTCGTCTTCACCGCGTCGCTGGGCGCGTTCACCGCGCTCGAGCTGGCCGGCGGAGGATCGGCGGCGCAGGCCGCGGGAGCCGCCATGGAGGGCAAGGAGACGCGCTTCGGCATCGCCGGCTCGACGCTCTTCGGCAGCGCCAGCACGCTCACCTCGACCGGTGCGGTGAACTCGATGCACGACTCCGCGACTCCGCTCGGCGGCATGATGCCGATGCTGAACATGATGCTCGGCGAGGTCGCGCCGGGCGGTGTCGGCTCGGGGCTCTACGGGATGCTCGTGCTCGCGATCCTCGCCGTGTTCGTCGGCGGGCTGCTGGTCGGGCGCACCCCGGAGTACCTGGGCAAGAAGCTCGGGCAGCGCGAGATCACGCTCGCGAGCCTGTACATCCTGGTCACCCCGACCCTCGTGCTGGCCGGCACCGCGCTGAGCTTCGCGATCCCCGCGGTGCGCGAGGACGTCGAGAGCACGTCGATCTGGAACCCCGGGCTGCACGGTCTGTCGGAGGTGCTCTACGCCTTCACCTCGGCTGCGAACAACAACGGCTCGGCGTTCGCGGGGCTCACCGCGAACACTCCGTGGCTCAACACGGCTCTCGGAGTCGCGATGCTGCTCGGCCGGTTCCTGCCGATCGTCCTCGTCCTCGCGCTCGCCGGATCGCTCGCCGCGCAGAAGGCGGTGCCCGCGAGCGCGGGCACGCTGCCCACGGCGCGGCCGCAGTTCGTCGGCCTCCTCGTGGGAGTGACGCTCGTCGTCACCGCCCTCACCTACTTCCCCGTACTCGCGCTGGGACCCCTGGCGGAAGGGCTCTGATCATGTCGTCCACTCTCACCGCACCCCCTGTCGAGCCGACTCCGGCTCCCCGCTCGGGGCGCGCAGCCTTCGGGCCGCGCCAGCTGGTCGCCGCCCTGCCGGGCGCCGTCCGGAAGCTCGATCCGCGCTTGATGCGGCACAACCCGGTGATGTTCCTCGTCGAGATCGGCGCGGTGCTGCTCACGGTGCTGGCGATCGCCGAGCCGTTCCTCGGCGGGCCGGAGCCGTCGGGCGGCTCGGTCGTGCCGGTCACGTTCACCGCGGGCATCGCGCTGTGGCTCTGGCTGACCGTGGTCTTCGCGAACCTCGCGGAGTCGGTGGCCGAGGGCCGCGGCAAGGCGCAGGCCGAGAGCCTGCGCAGGACCCGCACCAGCACTCCGGCCCGCCGCGTCGTCGACTACGACCCGGCGGATCCGTCGGCCGCGGCGGCCGAGCTGCGCGAGGTGCCGTCGGCGGAGCTGCAGCTCGGCGACGTGGTCGTGGCGGAGGCCGGCGACCTCGTCCCCGGCGACGGCGACATCGTCTGGGGCATCGCCTCCCTGGACGAATCCGCGATCACGGGGGAGTCGGCTCCGGTCGTCCGCGAGAGCGGGGGAGACCGCAGCGCGGTCACCGGCGGCACTCGGGTGCTCTCGGACCGCATCGTCGTGCGCATCACCTCGAAGCCCGGCGAGACCTTCGTCGACCGCATGATCGGGTTGGTCGAGGGCGCCTCGCGGCAGAAGACGCCGAACGAGATCGCGCTCGACATCCTGCTCGCGAGCCTGTCGATCGTGTTCGTGGTCGTCGTGCTGACCCTGAACCCGATCGCGTCGTACGCGGCGGCCCCGGTCAGCGTGCCGGTGCTCGTGGCGCTGCTGGTCTGCCTCATCCCGACCACCATCGGAGCGCTGCTCTCGGCGATCGGCATCGCCGGCATGGACCGGCTCGTGCAGCGCAACGTGCTCGCGATGTCGGGCCGCGCGGTCGAGGCGGCGGGCGACGTGACGACGCTGCTGCTCGACAAGACCGGCACGATCACCTACGGCAACCGGCGCGCCACCGAGTTCCTGCCGGTGGCGGGAGTGGCGCAGGCCGTACTCGCGGACGCCGCGGCGTCGTCCTCGCTCAGCGACCCGACTCCCGAGGGGCGGTCGATCGTGGACCTGGCGATCGCCTCCGGGTGCACGGTCGCGGATCCCGGGCCGGCGGTGGTCGTGCCGTTCACGGCGCAGACGCGGATGAGCGGACTCGACCTGCCCGACGGCACGGAGATCCGCAAGGGCGCCGCCTCGGCGGTCCGCGCCTGGGTCGAGCAGGAGGGTCCGCTCGCCGCGCCCCTGGCCGCGCAGCTCGCGCAGACGGTCGACGCGGTCTCGGGTAGCGGAGGCACTCCGCTCGTCGTCGCGGTGAAGGACGGCTCCTGTGCCCGCGTGCTGGGTGTCGTGCACCTGAAGGACGTCGTGAAGGACGGCCTCGCCGAGCGCTTCGCGGAGCTCCGCGAGATGGGCATCCGCACCGTGATGATCACGGGTGACAACCCGCTGACGGCGCGCGCGATCGCGGCGGAGGCGGGGGTCGACGACTTCCTCGCCGAGGCGACTCCCGAGGACAAGCTCGCGCTCATCCGGCGCGAGCAGGAGGGCGGCCACCTCGTCGCGATGACCGGGGACGGCACGAACGACGCGCCGGCCCTCGCGCAGGCCGACGTGGGCGTGGCGATGAACACCGGCACGTCGGCGGCGAAGGAGGCCGGCAACATGGTCGACCTCGACTCCGACCCGACGAAGCTCATCGACATCGTGCGGATCGGGAAGCAGCTGCTGATCACCCGCGGGGCGCTGACCACGTTCTCGATCGCGAACGACGTCGCGAAGTACTTCGCGATCATCCCGGCGATGTTCGCCGGCGTCTTCCCGGGGCTCGCGGTGCTCAACGTGATGCAGCTGCACTCGCCGGCCTCAGCGATCCTCTCGGCGATCGTGTTCAACGCCCTGGTGATCGTGGCGCTCATCCCGCTGGCGCTGCGCGGGGTGGCCTACCGGCCGCTCTCGGCGTCGAAGGTGCTCAGCCGCAACCTGCTCGTCTACGGGCTCGGCGGAGTCGTCGCTCCGTTCGTCGGCATCAAGCTCGTCGACCTCGTGGTCGGGACGATCGCCGGGTTCTGACCGACCCGTCCGCGGGACGCCACCGGTGCATGCCTCTTCGGGCATGTCCTGGAATGACGTCCCGCGGGAACCCACCACTGCTCCCGGAAGAAGAGAGACCATGACGCTCCGCACCTACTCCGTCGCCCTGCGCGCGATGATCGCGATGACCGCGGTCCTCGGGCTCGCCTATCCGCTCGTCGTCCTCGGCGTCGGGCAGCTCGCCCTGCCCGCCCAGGCGAACGGCTCGCTCGTGTCCGCCGACGGGCGGGTCGTCGGCTCGTCGCTGCTCGGCCAGTCCTTCACCGACGCCGACGGCGCCCCGCTGCCGGAGTGGTTCCAGTCGCGGCCGTCCGCGGCCGGCTACGACGCGGGTGCCTCCAGCGGCAGCAACCTCGGCCCCGAGAACGCCGAGCTCGTCGCCTCGATCCAGGAGCGGCGCGCCGCGATCGCCGCGGTCGAGGGCGTCGACCCGGCCGAGGTGCCGGCCGACGCGCTGACCGCCTCCGCCTCGGGCCTGGACCCCGACATCAGCCCGGAGTACGCCCTGCTGCAGGCGGACCGCGTCGCCCGGGCCCGCGGACTCGCTGTGGAGGACGTCCGCGCGCTCGTCGAGAGCTCGGTGCAGCCGCGCGGGCTCGGGTACCTCGGCGAGGAGACCGTGGACGTGCTCGAGCTGAACCTCGCGCTGGCCGGGCTGTGACGGCCCGGCTCCACGCCCGGCTCCGACCCCCGGCTCGTAGAATCGCGAGCGGCCCGCCTCCCGCGCGCCGGTCCTGCGAGCCGAGGGTGAGGCCAGGAGCATGACGAAGGGCCGCCTGCGCGTGCTGCTGGGTGCGGCGCCCGGAGTGGGCAAGACCTACACGATGCTCGAGGAGGGCCGCCGACTCGCCGACGAGGGCCGCGACGTCGTGGTCGCCGTGGTCGAGACGCACGGCCGCTCGGCCACCGCCGCGGTTCTCGAGGGCCTCGAGGTCGTGCCGCGCCGCCGGGTCGAGCACCGCGGAGTCGCGCTCGAGGAGATGGACCTGGACGCGGTGCTCGCCCGCCGCCCCGACATCGCCCTGGTCGACGAGCTCGCGCACACGAACGCCCCCGGTTCGCGCCACGACAAGCGCTGGGCGGACGTGCGGACGCTGCTCGACGCCGGCATCACCGTCTTCTCGACGGTCAACATCCAGCACATCGAGTCGCTCAACGACGTGGTGCACGCGATCACCGGGGCGCCGCAGCGCGAGACGATCCCGGATGCGGTGCTGCGCGCCGCCGACCAGATCGAGGTCGTCGACCTCGCCCCGCAGGCCCTGCGCGACCGCCTCGCGGACGGCCGCGTCTACCCTCCCGAGCGCATCGACGCGGCGCTCTCGAACTACTTCCGCCTCGGCAATCTCACCGCGCTGCGCGAGCTCGCCCTGCTCTGGCTGGCCGACGAGGTCGACAGCGCGCTCCGCGACTACCGCGTCGAGCAGGGCATCGACAGCACGTGGGAGGCGCGCGAGCGCGTCGTCGTGACGCTCACCGGAGGGCCGGAGGGCGAGACCCTGCTGCGGCGCGGGGCGCGGATCGCGGCGCGCTCCTCCGGAGGCGACCTGCTCGCGGTGCACATCGTGTCGCCCGACGGGCTGCGGTCGCCGCGCCCCGATCTGCTCGAGGCGCAGCGCGCGCTGGTCGAGTCGCTCGGCGGCAGCTACCACCAGGTCGTCGGCGAGGACGTGCCGCGCGCGCTGGTCGAGTTCGCCCGCTCGGTCAACGCGACCCAGCTCGTGCTGGGCGTCAGCCGCCGCAGCCGGCTCGCCGCGGCCCTGACCCCGGGCATCGGCGCCACCGTCATCCGCGAGTCCGGCAACATCGACGTCCACATCGTCAGCCACTCGGCGGCGGGGCGGAGCGCGCTGCTGCCCCGGCGCGCGGGGGCGCTGACCCTGCGGCGCCGGCTGGCGGGCATGGGCCTCGCCCTCGTCGGCGGGCCGCTGCTCACCTGGCTGCTGTCGATGCTCCGGAACGACGAGTCGATCACGAGCGACGTGCTCTCGTACCAGCTGCTCGTGGTGCTCGTGGCGCTGATCGGAGGGATCTGGCCGGCGCTGTTCGCGGCCGTGCTCTCGGGGCTCACCCTCGATTTCTTCTTCGTCGATCCGCTCTACACGATCACGGTCGACGAGCCGCTGCACGCGCTCGCCCTCGCGCTCTACGTGGTGAACGCGGTGCTGGTCAGCTCTGTGGTCGACCGGGCGGCGCGGCGCTCGCGGGCGGCGGAGCGGTCGGGGGCCGAGGCCGAGCTGCTCGCGACGATCGCGGGCGGGGTGATCCGTGGGCAGGGGGCCGTGCAGGCGATCCTCGAGCGCGCGCGCGAGGCGTTCGGGCTCACCGGCGTGCGGCTCGTGCGCGACGGAGTCGTCGTGGCCGTCGACGGAGAGCCGCAGGAGGATCCGGTGACCGTGCCGGTCGGGCCCGCCGCCGTGCTCGAGCTGCACGGCCGCGAGCTGGAAGCGGGCGAGCGGCGGCTGCTGCAGGTGATCGCGGCGCAGCTCGACTCCGTCCTCGAGAACGCGGCGCTGACCGAGACGGCGAGCGAGCTCGCTCCGCTGGCCGAGACCGACCGGGTGCGCAGCGCCCTGCTCTCAGCGGTGAGCCACGACCTGCGCCGCCCGCTCGCCGCGGCGACCGCCGCGGTCAGCGGGCTGCGCTCGCCCGACATCGCGTGGAGCGATCGCGACCGGCAGGAGCTGCTCGCCACCGCCGACGAGAGCCTGACCGTGCTGGCCGCGCTCGTCACCGACCTGCTCGACGTCACCCGGCTGGAGGCGGGGGCGCTCGCCGTGGCGCTCGCTCCGCTGGACGCGGCCGACGTGGTGCTGCCGGCGCTGGACGAGCTCGGACTCGGACCCGGCGAGGTCGACCTCGACCTCGATCTCGACGGGCCCGCGATGCTCGCCGACGCGGGGCTGCTGCAGCGGGTCGTCGTGAACCTCCTGGCCAACGCCGCCCGCTATGCGCCTCCCGGAACCCGGGTGCGGATCGCGACGAGCGCGTTCGGCGGCTCCGGGCAGATCCGCATCGTCGACCACGGACCGGGCGTCGCGCCCGAGCGCCGGGAGCAGATCTTCGTGCCGTTCCAGCGCCTCGGCGACGACGACAATCTGACGGGGCTCGGCCTGGGACTCGCCCTCTCGAAGGGGTTCACCGAGGGCATGGGCGGCACACTCGAGACCGAGGACACGCCGGGAGGCGGACTGACCATGGTGGTGACGCTGCCGCTGGCGTCGACCGCGACCGAGGGGGACGAGTGAAGATCCTGATCGCCGACGACGACCCGCAGATCCTGCGGGCGCTGCGCATCACGCTCACGGCGCGCGGCTACGAGGTCGTGACCGCGGGCGACGGCACGGAGGCGGTCAACCGGGCCGTGGACGAGCATCCGGACCTCTACATGCTCGACCTGGGCATGCCGCGGCTCGACGGCGTCGAGGTGATCCACGCGCTGCGCGGCTGGACGAGCGCGCCGATCCTCGTGGTGTCGGGGCGGACGGGCGCGGCCGACAAGGTCGACGCGCTGGACGCCGGAGCCGACGACTACGTCACGAAGCCGTTCTCGATGGACGAGGTGCTCGCGCGCATCCGGGCCCTCTCGCGGCGCGTGCAGCCGGCCGACGGCGAGCCGCTCGTGGTCATCGGCGAGGTGACGATCGACCTGGTCGCCAAGAGCGCGACGCGGGCGGGGGCCTCGGTGCGGCTCACGCCGACGGAGTGGCAGGTGCTGGAGATCCTGGTGCGGAACGCGGGCAGACTGGTCACGCGCCGCTCGCTGCTCGACGAGATCTGGGGTCCGACCCACGTCACCGACACCGGCTACCTGCGTCTCTACCTGGCGCAGCTGCGCAAGAAGCTCGAGCCCGACCCGTCGCATCCGCGGTACCTGCTGACGGAGGCGGGGATGGGCTACCGGTTCGTGCCGGGGGCGTGAGGGAATGCGGGGTCTCCGAGGACGTCGCTTCCTGGCTGCGGCCCGGAGCTTGCTGATCGAGTAGCCCGCGCAGCGGGCGTATCGAGATCCACCTTCTCCCGGGGACGGGGGGCGGACGACCGGGCTGTTGGAACCAGTGGGTCTCGATACGCCCCTGCGGGGCTACTCGACCAGCAAGGCCTGCCCGGAGTTCGCGGGCTCGCCCTCTGCACGGGCTGCTCGATCAGTGAACGACGAGTGCGGGCGGAGGAGAATGGAGGGACCCCAGCGAAGGAGACCACCGTGGATCAGCCGCGCATGAACGTCGAGTCGTTCAACCTCGACCACCGCACCGTCGCCGCGCCGTACGTGCGGCTCGCCGACGCCAAGACCCTGCCGGGCGGCAGCCGCATCGTGAAGTACGACGTGCGGTTCACCCAGCCCAACCGCGCCCACCTCGAGATGCCGACCGTGCACTCGCTCGAGCACCTGTTCGCCGAGAAGTCGCGGAACCACTCCGACCGCGTGGTCGACTTCTCGCCGATGGGCTGCCAGACCGGCTTCTACCTGATCCTCGCGGGCGAGCCCGAGCTGCCCGAGGTGCTCTCGCTCGTCGAGGACACCCTCCGCGACATCACCGAGGCCGACGAGGTGCCCGCCGCGAACGAGACGCAGTGCGGTTGGGGCGCGAACCACTCGCTCGAGGGCGCGCAGGAGGCGGCGCGCACGTTCCTCGCGCAGCGCGACGAGTGGGAGACGGTGACCGCGTGAGCGACGCGATCGTCCTGGTGGCGATGGACGAGGAGGCGGAGCCGTTCCTCGCGAAGGCCGAGCGCGCCTCCGAGCCGCGGACGGTCGGCAACTCCCTGCAGTGGGATCTCGAGATCGACGGCGGATCGGTGCTGCTGGTGCGCACCGGCGTGGGCCTCGTGAACGCGGCCGGCGGGCTGACGGCGGCGATCCTCCGGGATCCGTCGCCGCTGGTCGTCAGCGCAGGGTCGGCGGGCGGTCTCGGGGCGGATGTGCGGGTCGGCGACGTGGTCGTCGGCGACGAGTACGTGCAGACGGACGCCGACGCGCGGGCCTTCGGCTACGCGCTCGGGCAGGTGCCCGGCATGCCGGCGCGCTACTCCGGGCACGCCCCCGCCCTGACGGCCGAGCTGGTCGCGGAGGTGCCGAACGGCGCGGTGCCGGTGCGCCGCGGGCTGATCGTGTCGGGCGACGTGTTCGTCTCGGGCGACCACGTCGAGCGGGTGCTCGGGGCGTTCCCGGCGGCGCTGGCGACCGACATGGAGTCGGTGTCGCTCGCGCAGACGGCGCACGTGCACGGAGTGCCGTTCGTGTCGGTGCGCGGGATCTCGGACCTGTGCGCGCCGGGGCAGTTCGAGGCGCACGTGGACGACGCGGCGGATCGCTCGGCGGTCGTCGTGCTGGCGCTGCTGCGGGCGCTGCGCGCGAGCTGATCGGGCGCCGTTCACTAGACGGCACGTTCCGGGGTCTGCGCGAGCTGCAGGCCCCGATTCGCGCCCACTCGCGCTCGCCGTCGGGGCCCAGTCGACGCGGAACGGGGCCCGCGCCGTGCGCAGGGCCCCGTTCGCGCCGAGTCGTCGGAGCGGCTACTCGTCGCCGATGCGCTGGTCGGCCGCCTTCTCGGCGCCGTCGATCTGCCCGTCGAACGTGCCGCCCGAGGCCTTGCCGGCCGCGTCGCCGGCCTTGTCGAGGCCCTGATCGGTCAGCTTCTCGCCCTTGTCGCTGTTCGCGAAGTCCTTCGCCTTGTCGCCGAGTCCACCGAGGTCCATGGTCGTTCCTTCCGTCGAAGAGCGCCCACCGGTCGGCGGGGCCGGTGCCAGTCTGCGCTCGCCCGGCGGGCGTGACCCAGGGGTTGCCCCGGCCCCGCCTCCGGGTGCACCCTCAGCGCCGAGGGCGCAGCGCGCGCGGAGCCGCCGCGACCGCCGCCGCGACGACGACCGACACCGCCAGCATCGCCGGGCGCACGCCCAGCGGCACCGCCAGAGCACCGATCGCGGGCGGCCCCGCGATGTTCGCGACCGACGACAGCGACGTGACCGCCGCGACGCGCGAGGGCCCGTCGATCGGATCCGCCGCGGCCGCTGCGATGCCGATCGGCACCGCCAGAGCCGACCCGGCTCCCCAGAGCGCGAGCCCCACCAGCGCCAGAACGAACCCCGGAGCGAGCACGAACAGCGCGATCCCGGCGACCGCCGCCGCGCACGACAGCGTCAGCACCCGCACCCGTCCGAGCCGGTCGATCAGCGGCCCGCCGGTCAGCCGCAGCACGGTCTGCGCCACCAGGAACACGGTGATGCCGAGGGACGCGTCGGCCTCGGTCACTCCGAACGCGTCGACCACGGCGACCGCCGACCAGTTGGTGGCCGTCCCCTCCGACAGCGCTGCCGCGAACACGATCAGCCCGAGCAGCAGCACCTGCGGATGCGTCCACACGCCGAGTCCGAAGCGGCGGCTCCCGCGCGGCACCACCGGCACGGGTCCGCTCTGCACGAGCGCCGCGGCGCGGGCGGCGAGGGCCGAGCGGCGCTCCCGGGCGAGCGAGGCGGCGAGCGGAGCGACGTGGCGGCCGATGCTCCACCGCACGACGACCGCCGCCACGGCCAGGGCGAGGAACTGCGCGGCGGGCGACACTCCGGCGGCCGAGGACGCCCCTCCGAGCAGCGCGCCCAGCGCCGATCCGATCGAGTAGCCCGCGTGGAACTGCGGCAGGATCGTGCGCCCCACCCGGCGTTCGCTGCCGGCGGCGAGGATCGACTGCGGCACGTTGGTCAGCGCGAACGCCACTCCGTGCACCGCGTTGCCGACGAGCAGCAGCGGCACCTGCCCGAGCAGCAGTGCGACGGCGAGCAGGAGGTACGCGGCGGCGAAGACGAGCGTGGCCAGGCGGTAGGTGGGCAGCGCGCCGAGGCGGGCCACGAGGCGTCCGGCGACGGGCACGGTGAGCAGGGTGCCGATCGCGCCGGCGGTGAGCAGGACGCCCAGCCCCGCCGCATCGAGGTCGACCGCCGCACGGATGCCCGGCAGCCGCGCGGTCCAGCTCGCGAGCGCGAATCCGTTGAACGCGTAGGCCAGGGCGACTCCGCGGCGGCCGGGTTCGAGGAGCCCGGCCCCTCTCACGGGGCGGGGTGGTGGCGCTCGTCGGGGGCGGCGCCGGCGAGCACGAGCGCTCCGTCGACGGGAGGCGCGTCGAGCACCTCGAGGCGCACGCCGGGAGCGACCTCGGCCAGGGCGAGCCGCAGCTCGTGCTGCAGGCGCGGCTGGTTGGTGATCACTCCGCCGGCCGCGACCACGCAGTCGCCGAGAGCGCCTCGGGCCAGGAGCGACGCGACGTTCCCCGCGAGCCGGCGCGCCGCCTCCGTGATCACGTGCAGAGCCACGGCCGAGCCGCGGTCGGCGTGCGCGAAGACGAGCGGAGCGTGCCCGCCCCACTCCGTCAGGCCCGCGCGCTCGGTCACGGCGAGGGCGAGCTCGGTCAGATCCGGCACTCCGTAGGCGTTCTGCAGCGCCCCGACGAGGGAGTCGTCGCCGAGCTCGTCGCGGTCGGCCCGCACCAGCGCCTCGCGCACGCTCTCGCGCAGCAGGGCGGGGGCGCTGCCGAAGTCGCTGAGCAGCCAGCCGTAGCCGTCGGCGGTGATCGTCGCTCCCGTCGCGGTGCGCCCGACGACCACGGCACCGGTCCCGACGATCATCTGCAGGCACTCGCCGACCCGGGCCGCGTGGCCCAGCAGCTCGGCGTCGTTGACGACGCGGACCGGCACGGCGAGCAGCCGCTCGAGCGTGCGCGCGGCGAGGGCGACCTGCGCGGGGGTGTCGCAGCCGTGCATCCCCGCGGCGAGGGTCGTGCGCTCGTCGAGGCGCACGAGCGAGCGGATCAGGTCGGCCAGGCGGGCCAGATTGCCGGAGTCCGAGAAGAGGGCTCCCGTGCGCCAGCTCGACGAGGGGAGGACGTGGTCGAGGCGCGCGCCGTCGTCGCCGATCGCGGCGACGTGGGTCTTGGTGCCGCCGACGTCGATCCCGATGCGCAGGGCGAGCGGGGTCGCCGTGCGGACGACGGCCAGGGGGAGTTCATCGAGCAAGGTAGGTGGAACCTCTCACGTGTCGGGCGATCAGCTCGCCCACGCCGACGAGGGCGGCGTCGGGGCCGAGCGACCCCGCCAGGAGCCTCGGGGGGAACGGGATGCGGCCGACCAGCCGCTTCGAGATCTGCTCGATCGCGAACTCGGGGGCGCGGGTGAGGTGCCCGGCGAGCACGATCACCTCGGGGTCGAGGATCGTCGCCAGGGCGCCGCACGAGAACGCGAGCAGGTCGAAGAGCTCGTCGGCGGCCGCCGAGACGGCCGGGTCGCCGGCCGCGGCGGAGTCGATCAGCCGCGCCACGGCGGCGGGTCCGGAGTCGCTGCGCTCGCCGATCGCGGCGATGCGGGTCTCGAGGTCGCCCTGCTCGGTGAAGTAGCGGCGCAGGGCGGAGGAGTCGGCGAAGAGGAAGCCGATCTCGCCGGCTCCCGAGCGGGCCCCGTGGTAGATCGCGCCGTCGTTCACGACTCCGGCGCCGACTCCGACGCCCAGCACGTACGAGGCCGCGCTCTGCGTGCCGACCGCGGCTCCCTGCGACCACTCGCCGTAGGCGATGGCGTTGGCGTCGTTCTCGACGAGGGTCGGGATGCCCGTGCGGGTCTCGATGATCGCTCCGAGCGGGATCTCGCGCCAGCCGAGCTCGACCGTGTTCATCACGCGGCCCTCGTGCACGATGCCGGGCACCGACACTCCGATGCCCGTGCAGAGGCGGCCCTGCTGCGCCGCGGCCGCCACGAGCGCCTCGACCAGCGCGAGGGTGCCCTCGAGGCGCACGGTCGCGGCGGAGGAGGCGGGGCCCGTCTCGAACTCGATCCGCTCCTCCGCGACGCTCGCGCCGTCGAAGTCGACGAGCCGGCCGCGGACCGCCGTCTCGGACACCTCGATCGCCGCGACGGCGCGCGAGGACCCGGCGTAGCGCAGGAGGTAGGAGGGGCGGCCGCCGGAGGAGCGCTCGAGCCCGTCGACCGCGATGAGGTTCTCGGAGAGCAGGGCGGCCGAGAGGCGCTCGACGGTGGCCGAGCTCAGCCCGGTGCGCTGCACGATCTGCTTGCGCGAGAGCGGACCGTGCTCGAGCAGCGCGTCGAGGATCGCCGTGCGGTTGATCTCGGTGACCACGCGGGTGGTCGCGATGCGGGGCTGGGGCGTCGTCATCGTCGCCTCTCCTCTCGTCGCATCAGCGGAGCTCCGGCTCGGAGTTCTCCATCAGTGCGAGATATAACCACAGCATCGCACGGCTCGGCAATCCCGCAGAAGCTCCCGGCGCGGAGGAGGCAGCGCGGTCGTTTCCGGCGTGTTACGGCCTGTTTCCGGGCCGTATCAATACCGCGCAGCGCACGTTTTCGCGTTGACTCGTTCTTTATCGCACTGATAAGAAAGTCCCCACCGAGTCGCACCTGGGCTCGCCCCTCCGCACGTGCCCTCTCCTCCCCTTCACCGAAAGGCGACCTTCGTGAAAGCTCGCTCCGCGATCGCAGTCGGCCTCGCCGCCGCCACGCTCACCGCCCTGGTGGGCTGTGCCGGAACCGGCGGTTCCAGCACCCCCGACAAGCTCCAGTTCATCCTCTCGGGCGACGCCTCCCAGGGCGGCGGCTACCAGGCCATGGCCGACAAGTACGAGGAGGAGACGGGGATCGAGGTCGAGATCGTCGACATCCCCTACGACGACCTCGTGACCAAGCTGCGCAACGGCGCCCAGGCGGGCGACCTGCCGGCCCTCGCCCGCGCCTCCGCTCTCGACCCGATCTGGAGCAGCGAGCTGCTCGACCTCTCGAGCGTCGCCGAGAAGACCGACATCGTGCCCGAGCTGCTCGTGCAGGACGCGAACGACGACGACAAGGTGAAGGCGCTGCCGAGCGACCTGACCGCCGTCGGCATGTACCTCAACACCAGCCTCTTCGAGCAGGCCGGCGTCCCGCTGCCCGGCCCCGACGAGGTCTGGACCTGGGACCAGTACGTCGCGACCATCAAGGACGTGCAGGCCAAGGCCGGCGCGAAGTACGGCATGGTGATGGACTCGTCCGCGCACCGCCTCCGCTCCTTCCTCTACGAGTTCGGCTCGAAGGGCGTCGAGCGCCAGGAGGACGGCTCGTTCGAGATGAACGAGGCCTCGCGCACGGGCCTCGAGTACTTCAAGTCGCTCAACGACGACTCGTTCATGCCGCGCTCGGTCTGGCTGTCGGGCGACGACCCCAGCGCGCTGTTCAAGAGCGGCCAGGTCGTGGCGTACTACTCGGGCGTCTGGCAGATCACCGACTTCTCGCAGAACATCACCGCCTTCGACTGGGCCTCGGTGCGCACCCCCGCGCAGCCGGTCCAGGCGACCAACCTCGGCACCAACTGGATCGTCGCCTTCGACGGCACCGGAGTCGAGGAGCAGACGCAGGACTTCATCGACTGGATGTACCAGCCCGAGAACTACGCGGAGCTGTCGGCGATCTCGGGCTTCCTGCCCGCGACCACCGGCCTCGAGGTCGCGTACCCCGAGAACGCCGAGGCGTTCGACGTCTACAACCAGGAGATCGCGGCGTCCGACCCGATCGCGGCCGTGCAGAGCGCGAGCGCGCTCGAGGACGGCTACAACGACAAGATCCTCGTGAACGAGCCCCTGAAGTCCGAGGTCGTCCGCTATCTCGCCGACGAGCAGGACCTCGACACCACGATCGAGAACATCATCTCGGTCACCGAGGACCAGATCGGCGACTGACGATCGACGGCGCGCGGGGCTTCGGCCCCGCTCGCCCGATCGTCCGCCGGAAGGAGACGAGAGCGTTGACCAGTCCCATCCTCGACCGCGAGGTCCCCGCGGTCGCCACGGCCGTGCCGTCGGCCGCCGCGACCCCGCCCCGCCCGCGGCGCACCCGCCGGCGCAGCCAGGCGAGCTACCGGCTCGCCCCGGTGCTCTTCACCGCCGTCGTCGTCGTGCTCTTCGCGCTCTTCTTCCTCTGGCCCGGGGCGCTGGGGGTCTTCTACTCCTTCACCGACTACCGCGGAGTCGGCTCGCCCGATCTCATCGGCATCGGCAACTACCAGGAGCTGCTCGCCGATCCCGACTTCTGGGCGTCGCTGGGCCGCACGACCCTGTACACGCTGCTCTCGGTGCCGCTGGGCTACGTGCTGTCGCTCGGCCTCGCGAGCCTGCTCGTCAACGCGAACGCCCGCGGCTCCGTCCCGGCGAAGATCATCTTCTTCATCCCGTGGCTCGTCTCTCCGATCGTCACCGGCGTGATCTGGCGCTGGATGTTCGGCGAGAACTTTGGATTCATCAACTTCGTCATCGAGGCGGCCGGCGGCTCCGCGGTGCCGTGGTCCTCGAACGGCGACCTCTCGCTGGCGGTCGTCGTCTTCGCCTCCGCGTGGGGAGGAGCGGCCTTCAACATGCTGCTCTTCATCGCCGCGATCAAGAACGTGCCGAGCAGCTACTACGAGGCCGCCGCGCTCGACGGGGCCAACCCGTGGCAGCGCTTCGTGCACATCACCCTGCCGGGCATCGCCCCCACGAGCTTCCTCGTGATCCTGCTCTCCACCATCAACTCGATGAAGGAGTTCGCGATGATCCAGGCGCTGAACGAGGGCGGACCGGGCACCCAGAACCGCCTGATCGTCCAGTACATCTACGAGACCGGCTTCGAGCGGGCCGAGGTCGGCTACGCCAGCGCCGCCTCGATGGTGCTGATGGTCCTCCTGCTCGCGATCGCCCTCGTGCAGCTCGGCTTCGAACGACGGAAGAAGGACGCCTCATGAGCACCGGCCTGGCGACTCCCGAGACCACCGCGCTCGTGCTGAAGGGGGTGCGGAAGCGGCGCCGCTCCGGCGGCTTCGCGCGCAGCGTCCTCCCCACGTCGATCCTGTGGCTGCTCGCCGCGATCTTCCTCTTCCCCGTGCTGTGGCTGCTGCTCTCGTCCTTCAAGCCGGGCGGCGAGCTCTTCACCTACCCGCTGTCCTTCCTGCCCGAGCAGTGGACGCTCGACGGCTACGTCCGCGCCTGGGAGCGCGTCGACTTCGCGCGCTACTTCGGCAACACGCTGATCGTCGCCGTGGTGACGACCGTGCTGACCGTGCTCTTCAGCGCCATGACCGGCTACGCCCTCGCGAAGTACCGGGCGAAGTGGCTCTCGCTGCTGTTCGTCGCGATCCTCGCCACGACGATGCTGCCGACCGAGGTGATCCTGAACCCCACCTTCACGGTGATCCGCGACCTGGGGCTCTACAACTCGCTGCCGGGCATCATCATCCCGTCGGTGATCACGGCGACGGGCATCTTCATGTTCCGCCAGTTCTTCCTCACCGTGCCCGACGAGCTGATCGACGCGGCGCGGATGGACGGCGCGAACGAGTTCTCGATCTTCTTCCGG
This sequence comes from Rathayibacter sp. Leaf296, assembly GCF_001423045.1. Taxonomy (NCBI): domain Bacteria; kingdom Bacillati; phylum Actinomycetota; class Actinomycetes; order Micrococcales; family Microbacteriaceae; genus Rathayibacter; species Rathayibacter sp. Leaf296. The sequence continues at coordinate 204,250 of NZ_LMNR01000003.1, read as the reverse complement.
ATCATGCTGCCGATCGCCCGGCCGATCGTGCTGACTCTCGCGATCTTCTCGTTCCAGTGGCGCTGGAACGACTACATCTGGCCGCTGCTCGTGCTCAACGACCCGTCGAAGTACACGCTGCAGGTGGCGCTGCGGAGCCTGGTCGGCGCCGAGAACATCGAGTGGACCGTGCTGCTGCCCGCCTCGGTGATCTCGATGATCCCGCTCGTGCTGATCTTCTTCGTGTTCCAGAAGTACGTGATCGGCGCCGACGTCAACGCCGGCCTGAAGGACTGAGCATGGAGTACCTGCGTCTGCTGGCCGAGGCGACCGCCGGGCTCGTCGCCGGCGTCGAGGCGCGCGATCCGGCGACGCTGTCGCACCGCCCGTCGATGCGCGGGGTGAAGACCCTGGTCGCGGCGTTCGCGGCCCCGGAGTCGCCCCGGCACCGCGACGCGTCCGTCCTGTCGTCCGCGGGTCCGCTCCTCGACCGGCTCGAGCGGATGCAGCGCCCCGACGGCCTGTTCGACAGCGAGAACCTCGCCTCGCCCCCGGACACCTGCTTCACGGTGAACGACGCGGCGCTCGTGCTCGACGTGATCGCCGCGCACCCCGATCCGCTCCTCGAGGGCATCGCCGAGCGGATCCGCGCGCTGCTGCTGCGCACCGTCGAGGCGCTGCTCGTGGGCGGCGTGCACACGCCGAACCACCGCTGGGAGCTGACCGCGGGCCTCCTGCGGCTGCACGCGCTGACCGGTGACGCGCGGCTGCGCGAGCGTGCCGACGAGTGGCTCGCCGAGGGGATCGACCTGCAGGCGGACGGCCTCTACTCCGAGCGCAGCCCCAACTACGCCGCCTACGTCTCGAATCCGTCGCTTCTCGCGATCGCCGAGGCGACGGGGGAGGAGCGCTACCGCGACGCCGTGCGCCGGAACCTCGCGGTCACCCTCGACCTCCTCGAGGACGACCTGCAGGTCGAGACGGTGCAGTCGCGCCGGCAGGACCAGACCGAGCGCTTCGACGGCCGCAGCTTCCTGTCGCAGTTCCGCGAGTTCGCGGTGGCCGACGGCGACGGGCGCTTCGCGGCGGTCGTGCGCGCGATCCTCGACCGGGGCGTCACCGAGCCCGAGATCCACCTCGCGGAGGCGCTGGCGCGGCCGCACCTCGCCGGCGCGCTGCCCGCGTCGACGCCGTGGCGCTCCTCCGGCACCGCGGTCTTCACGGAATCGGGCCTGGTGCGGGTGCGCGCCGGTGCCGTGAGCGCGAGCGTCTTCGGGGGGAGCGACGTGCCGCGGCACCGCCGCATCGCCTCCGGGCTCGCGAACTCGGCGGTGCTCGTGCGCGCCCGGCGCGGCGCCCTGGTCGTCGAGGCGGTCCGGGTGTCGCCGCACTTCTTCGGGCTCGGCCCGTTCCGACCGGAGTCGATCGTCGCGGGGCCGCGGATCGCCCTGTCCGCGCGGGTCGAGGCCGGCTACCACCAGCCGCTGCCCGCGTCGGCGCGGCGCCCCGACGGCGACTACGACCTCGGCAGCGAGGGCCGGTTCTTCGGGTCGATGAGCTTCCCGTCGCGCGCGACCTCCACGGTCGCGCTCGAGACGCGCGTGGAGGTGTCCGTCGACGAGGACGGGGTCGAGCTGGCCCTCGACTTCGCGGGCACCGACACCTCGTGGGTCGGCGAGATCGTGCTGCGGCCCGGAGGCGTGCTCAGCGGAGTCGAGGAGCCGGCCGACGGCGCGTTCCTCATCCCCTCGGGCGGCACGGCCCGCTACCGCGTCGGCGCCGAGACCCTCGAGATCGGCCCGGGCACCGGCTCCGCCCCCGACCGCCCGCCGGTCTTCGACCCGGGAGAGCTCGTCGAGTACGTCGGCGGCCGCGACCGGATCGAGGGACTGCGCCTGCTCGTGACGGGACGCACCTCCGCCCCCGCCGTCCTCCGGATGAGGTTCTCGTGAGCACCGTCCGCGCGCACATCCACGAGCAGCCGGCCGCCCTGCGGCGGGCGCTCGCACCGCTGGAGCCGGCGGTGCTGGACTCCCTGCAGGCCCTGGCGCCCGAGCGCGTGCTGCTCGTCGGCTCCGGCACCTCGTCGTTCGCCGCCCGAGTCGTCCGCGGGCGCGCGGCCCGACTGCTCGGCGTCCCGGTCGAGGTCGCGCTGCCCACCGACGTGCTGCACTACCTGCCCGACGCGATCGACGAGCGGACCCTGGTGGTCGCCGTGTCGCAGTCCGGGCGCAGCACCGCGACCCTCCGCAGCCTCGCCCTCGCCCGCGACCGGGGAGCCCGCACGGTCCTGGTGACCGGGGAGCCGGTGCGCCCGGGCCTCGCCGACGTCGTGGTCGATCTGCGCTGCGGCCCCGAGGAGGTCGGCGCGAAGACCAAGGGCTTCACCGCCACGATCGCGACCCTCGCCGCGGTGCTCGGAGGTGCGGAGGACCTCGCCGGGATCCCCGAGCGGGTCGCCGCGGCCCTCGACTCCGAGGCGCTCGTGAGCGCGTGGGCCCGCTCGCTCGATCCCTCCGTCTCCGTGTCGATCACCGGGTCCGGCCCGAACCTCGCCACGGCGCAGGAGGCGGCACTGAAGATCCTCGAGACCGCGCGGATCCCGGTCGAGGCCGTCGAGACGGAGGAGTTCCTGCACGGTCCGCACCGGCGCCTCGGCCCCTGCCTCGCGCTGGTCGTCCTCGCCCTCGACGGACCCCTCCTGCCCCGCGCGCTCGCGCTCGTCGAGTACGCCGCGCCGCTGGTCGCCGGGCTGCTCGTCGTGACCGACACGGACGCGCCCCTGCCCCACGGTGTCACCGCCGTGCGCCTCGCGCGGGAGCTCCCGGAGGAGCTCACTCCGCTCCCCGCGATCGTGCCGCTGCAGCTGCTCGCCGTCGCACTCACCGAGCACCTCGGCCTCTCGCCGGAGGACGTGGTGCTCCCCGACTTCCACGCTCGACTCGCCAGCAAGGAGACCGCATGAACATCGTCGTCGGAGCAGACCCGGAGGAGGTCGGCGAGCTCGCCGCCGGCCTCGTCGCCTCGGTGATCGCGGCGGACCCGTCCGCGGTGCTCGGCGTCGCGACCGGATCCACGCCCCAGCCGCTCTACCGTGCGCTCGCCCGCCTGCGCCTCGACCTCTCCCGAGCCTCGGCCTTCGCCCTCGACGAGTACGTCGGCGTGCCCGCCGGCCACCCCGAGAGCTACCGGTCGGTGCTCGAGCGCGAGGTCGTCGCTCCGCTCGGCCTGGACCCCGCGCGCTTGCACGTGCCCGACGGAGCGGCGGCCGACCCGCACGCGGCGGCCCGCGCGCACGAGGAGGCGCTCGCCGCGGTCGGGGGCGCCGCCGTGCAGATCCTGGGCATCGGGAGCAACGGGCACATCGGCTTCAACGAGCCGGGATCCGCGCGCGACTCGCGCACCCGCGTCGTGGCGCTGGCGGAGCGCACCCGGCTCGACAACCGCCGCTTCTTCGGCGGCGACCTCGACGCCGTGCCCACGCACGCGATCAGCCAGGGCGTCGCGACGATCCTCTCGGCCCGCGAGCTGCTGCTCGTCGCGACCGGCGCGGGCAAGGCCGAGGCCGTCGCGGCCGCCCTGCAGGGCCCGATCGACGAGCGGATGCCCGCGTCGTTCGTGCGCGAGCACCCGCGCGTCACCGTGCTGCTCGATCGGGCGGCTGTCGCCGGCCTCGGCCACGACCTGCTGCTCGCGGGGGCCCGCCGTTAGGCTCCCGACCGTGTCCACCGCCCTCGTCGTCCACCGCGCCCGTCTCGTCGACGCGCGGGGGGTCGTCGAGGACGGCTGGGTGGCCGCCGCCGACGGCGCGATCACCGCGACCGGCACGGGCGACTCCTGGCGGGGGCTCGCGTCGGCCGAGGTCGTCGACGCCGGCGGGGCGACGCTCGTCCCCGGCTTCGTCGACCTCCACGTGCACGGCGGAGGAGGAGCGGCGGTCGACGACGGAGCCGACGCGATCGCCCGGATGCTCGCCGCGCACCGCGCGCACGGCACGACCCGCTCGGTGCTCAGCCTCGTCGCCGCTCCGCTCGAGGAGCTGGAGCGCTCGCTCGCCGTGATCGCGGACCTCGCGGCGGCCGACCCTCTCGTCCTCGGCTCGCACCTCGAGGGCCCGTTCCTCGCTCCCGGCCGGCGGGGCGCCCACGCGCTCGGCGCGCTGGCGCTGCCGACTCCGGAGGTGGTCGAGCGCCTCCTCGAGTCGGCCCGCGGCACCCTCGTTCAGGTCACCGTGGCGCCGGAGCTGCCCGGCGCCCTCGACGCGATCTCGCGGTTCGCGGCGGCAGGCGTCGTCGTCGCCCTCGGGCACACGGAGGCGGATGCGGCGCTCGCGCGGGCCGCTCTGGACCGCGGGGTCCGGCTGATCACCCACGCGTTCAACGCGATGCCCGGCATCCACCACCGCGCTCCCGGGCCGGTTCCGGCCGCGCTCGCCGACCCGCGGGTCGTGCTGGAGCTGATCCTCGACGGCGAGCACGTGCATCCGGACGTGGCGCGGCTGGCCTTCGCGGCGGCTCCGGACCGCATCGCCCTCGTCACCGATGCGATGGCCGCCGCCGGCTCGGCCGACGGGGTCTACCGGCTGGGCGGACTGGACGTCTCGGTGCAGGCCGGCCGGGCGGTGCTGAGCGGGACAGACACGCTGGCGGGCTCGACCCTGACCCAGGACCGCGCGCTGCGCTTCGCCCTCGACGCGGTCGGCCTCCCCGAGCCCACCGCGGTCGGCGCGCTCACCGCGACTCCGGCCCGCGTGCTCGGCCGCACCGACCTCGGCCTGCTGCAGCCGGGCCACCGCGGCGACCTGGTGCTGCTCGACGCGTCCCACCGCGTCGAGTGGGTGCGCGCGGAGGGCCGTCTGCTCGGCGTCTGAAGGGGGGCGGGTCTCGATACGCCCCTGCGGGGCTACTCGACCAGCAGGGGGGGAGGTGCCCTCTGCTCGCGTGCTGAGGGGGGCGGGTCTCGATACGCCCCTGCGGGGCTACTCGACCAGCAGGGGCTCCTTGCTGATCGAGTAGCCCGCGCAGCGGGCGTATCGAGATCCCCGTCCTCCAGAGCCTCACGGCATCAGCGCCAGCCGCCCCACGATCTTGTCGACGCGGTTCCGCGGCCCGACCAGGCTCACCGCCAGGTACTCCACCGCGTCGGCCCCCGCCTGCGCGACCGCCGCCAGGAACTCGTCGTACACCCGCGTCTCCTGCGCCGCGACCGGCACGTCCGCCACGAACACCTCGGCGTGCGCGGTCGCCTTCGAGCGGATCACCGCCAGAGCCTCGCGGTCGGCCACCAGGATCGAGCACCCCGCCCACGGCAGTCCCACATGCACGGAGCCGTCGGCGTCCACGGCCTCCGGACCGAGCAGCCCGGTCACCCCGGCTGACGTGGCCGCCGCCGCACAGACCGCCGCGTTCACCGCACGCCCGGCGGGCAGGGCGGCGTCCACCACGATCACCCACTTGAGCCGGGCCGAGCGGGTGGATGCAGCGGTGTCGATCTCGTCGGGTGCGAATCCGAGTGGCATGGGTCTCCTCCTGAGCGGTGTGCGGGCTCGATGCTAGGACGAAGAACTGCCCGAGCGCTCCAGATCCGTACGACGTACGGCCAGACCCCTACAATCGCCTCCATGGACGGACTCGATGCGGCGATCCTCCGCGAACTTCAGTCGGATGCACGGAAGTCGAACCGCGAGGTCGCGGCGGCCGTCGGGGTCTCGCCGACCACGGCGCTCGACCGCACCAGGGCGCTCCGGGCCCGCGGGGTCATCCGCGGCGCCCTGCTCGACGTCGACCTCGCCGCGATCGGCCGCCCCGTGCAGGCGCTCATCGCCGTGCGCATCCGCCCGCCGTCGCGCGTCGCCATCGAGGCGTTCCGCGATTGGGTCTCGGCGCTGCCCGAGACCATCGGCCTGTTCGTCACCGCCGGCACCGACGACTTCGTCATCCACGTCGCCGTGCCCGACAACGATGCGCTCTACGCCTTCGTCATCGACCGCCTCACCCAGCGGCGCGAGGTCGCCGACGTCCGCACCTCGGTCGTCTACGAGCACCTGCGGAGCACCCCGGCGATCCCCTGACGGGAATTCCTCGCGGAGATGTCGATATCCGTCCTCGCCGTTCGACGCCACAGTAGGAGGACGCACCGGCGTCCCGGACGAAGGAGAGAACCGTGAAGTACATGCTCATCATGCGCGCGACCGACGAGGCCAAGAAGGCCTACGAGTCGATCCCGTTCGACGAGATCATCACCCGGATGGGCCAGTACAACGAGGCACTGATCACCGCGGGCGTCCTGCTCGCGGGCGACGGCCTCGCCGACGACGTCGACACGACCGGTTTCGTCGTCGACTTCTCGTCCGAGCCGCCCGCCGTGACCGACGGCCCCTACGGCGAGACCCACGAGCTGTTCAACGGCTTCTGGATGATCCAGGTCTCGTCGAAGGAGGAGGCGAAGGAGTGGGCGCTGCGCTGCCCGCTCGTCCCCGGCAACAAGCTCGAGGTGCGCCGGGTGACCGACGAGAGCGACTTCGCGGACTTCGCCGACAACGAGTACATCCAGAAGGAGGAGGGCTGGCGCGACGAGCTCGGTCAGGCCCGCTGACGATGGACGCGACCCGGGCGGCCGTCGACGCGGTCTGGCGCATCGAGAGCGCCCGGATCGTCGCGACGCTCGTGCGGACGACCGGTGACGTCGGGGCGGCCGAGGACCTCGCCCAGGAGGCGCTCGTCGAGGCGCTGAAGCAATGGCCGGAGTCGGGCGTCCCGCGGAACCCGGGCGCCTGGCTGACCGCGGTCGCGAAGCGCCGGGCGATCGACGGCTGGCGGCGCCGCGAGAGGCTCGACGACCGCTACCGCACTCTGGCGAGGGATCTCGAGGAGGGGGCGGAGGACGAGTGGCAGCCGATCGCCGACGACGTCCTCCGCCTCGTCTTCGTCGCCTGCCACCCGATGCTGTCGCGGGAGGCGAGCATCGCGCTCACCCTTCGCCTGGTCGGGGGCCTGGGCACGGAGGAGATCGCGCGGCTGTTCCTCGTGCCGGTCGCGACGGTGCAGCAGCGCATCGTGCGGGCGAAGAAATCGCTCACGGCCGCGGGCGTGCCGTTCGAGACGCCGGAGCCGGCGGAGTGGAAGGAGCGCCTCGCCGCGGTGCTCGGGGTGGTCTACCTGATCTTCACCGAGGGGTACGCGGCGACGTCGGGCGACCGCTGGGTGCGCGCGGAGGTGGCGCAGGAGGCGCTGCGGCTGGGCCGCGTCCTCGCCTCCCTCCTGCCGCGCGAGCCGGAGGTGCTCGGGCTGCTCGCCCTGATGGAGCTGCAGGCGTCGCGCTTCGCCGCGCGGACGGCCGCCGACGGCACTCCGGTGCTGCTCGAGGACCAGGACCGCACGCGCTGGGACCGCGCGCAGATCACCCGGGGCCGCGAGGCGCTGCTCCGCTCGGATCGGCTGGGCCGCGGGCGCGGCTCCTACGCGCTGCAGGCGGCGATCGCCGAGTGCCACGCGGTCGCTCCGAGCGTCGCCGCCACCGACTGGGAGCGGATCGTGCTGCTCTACGAGGTGCTGGGCCGGATCGCCCCGAGCCCGGTCGTCGAGCTCAACCGCGCGGTGGCCGTGTCGATGGCGACCGGACCGGCGTCGGCCCTGCTGGTCGTCGACCGGCTGGCGTCGGAGGGGGCGCTGCGCGGGTCGCACCTGCTGCCGAGCGTGCGGGGCGAGCTGCTCGCGCGGCTCGACCGGAGGGAGGAGGCGCGCTCCGAGTTCGCGACGGCCGCCGCCCTGGCCGGCAACGAGCGCACGCGCGCGCTGCTGGAGGCGCGGGCGGCGTCGCTGTGAGCCTGGATCCCGTGGGTCTCGATACGCCCCTGCGGGGCTACTCGACCAGCAGAGGGGGGTGGGTCTCGATACGCCCCTGCGGGGCTACTCGACCAGCAGAGGGGGCGCATTCCTGCTGATCGAGTAGCCGGCGCAGCCGGCGTATCGAGATCCACCCCCGCCCGCAGTCACGCCTCCGTGACCACACCCCCCTCGACCCGCCACTGCCGATTCAGCTGCACCGTCTCGAGCATCCGCCGGTCGTGAGTCACCAGCAGCAGCGTCCCCTCGTACGCCTCGAGCGCCTGCTCGAGCTGCTCGATCGCCGGCAGGTCGAGGTGGTTGGTCGGCTCGTCGAGCACCAGCAGGTTCGTGCCGCGGGCCTGGAGCAGCGCCAGCGCCGCGCGGGTGCGCTCGCCCGGCGACAGCTCGCCGACCGGGCGCCCCACGTGGTCGGCCTTCAGCCCGAACTTCGCGAGCAGCGTGCGCACCTCGGCGGTGGGCCACTCCGGCACCAGCGCCTCGAACGCGTCGGCGAGCGGCACATCGGAGGCGAGCATCGCCCTGGCCTGGTCGATCTCGCCGATCGCGACGCTGGCGCCGAGCGACGCCGAGCCCTCCTCCGGCTCCACGCGTCCGAGCAGCAGCGACAGCAGCGTCGACTTCCCGGCGCCGTTGGGACCGGTGATGCCGATGCGGTCGCCGGCGTCGACCTGGAGCGACACCGGACCCAGGGTGAACGTGCCGCGGCGCGCGACGGCGCCGTTGAGCGTCGAGACGACCGAGCTCGAGCGCGGGGCGGTGCCGATCGTGAACGCCAGCTGCCACTCCTTGCGCGGCTCCTCGACCTCCTCGAGGCGCGCGATCCGGCTCTCCATCTGGCGCACCTTCTGCGCCTGCTTCTCGCTCGACTCCGCCGACGCCTTGCGCCGGATCTTGTCGTTGTCGGGCGCCTTCTTCATGGCGTTGCGGACGCCCTGGCTCGACCACTCGCGCTGGACGCGGGCGCGCGAGACGAGGTCGGACTTCTTCTCCTCGAAGTCCTCGTACTTCTCGCGGCGCTGGCGGCGCGCGGTCTCGCGCTCCTCCAGGTAGGCCTCGTACCCGCCTCCGTAGACCGTCGTGGTGCCCTGGGCGAGGTCGAGCTCGAGCACGCGGGTGACGCTGCGGCGCAGGAACTCGCGGTCGTGGCTGACGAGGACGACGCCTCCGCGCAGTCCCCGGACGAACGCCTCGAGCCGTTCGAGGCCGTCGAGGTCGAGGTCGTTGGTCGGCTCGTCGAGCAGCACGACGTCGAAGCGAGACAGCAGCAGTGCGGCGAGGCCGACGCGAGCCGCCTGTCCGCCCGACAGCGACGTCATGAGGGAGTCGGCGGCGACTCCGCCCGACACGCCCTGCGCGAGCGCTAGTCCCAGATCGGCGAGGACGACGGGGGTGCGCTCGTCCAGGTCGGCGGCCCCGCTCGCGAGCCAGCGGTCGAGCGCGAGGGCGTAGCGGTCGGCGATGCTGCCGTCCGGGTCGGGCTCGGCGAGGGCGGAGGCGGCCGCGTCCAGCTCGGCCGAGGCCTCCGCGCAGCCGGTGCGCCGGGCGAGGTAGGCCGAGACCGTCTCGCCCTCGCGCCGCTCGTGCTCCTGCGGCAGCCAGCCGACGAACGCGTCGCCGGGCGCGAGCACGACGGTGCCGTCCAGCGGAGCGGTCTCGCCGGCGAGGATGCGCAGGAGCGTGGACTTGCCGGCGCCGTTCGCCCCGACGACGCCGACCACGTCCCCGGGGGCGACCGTCAGGTCGAGTCCGTCGAACAGGGTGCGGTGCGCATAGCCTCCGGAGAGGCCCTTGGCGACGAGGGTGGCGGTCACCGGTCCAGCGTAGGCGGCGGCGCGGAGGAGCTCTGCGGCGAACGCTAGACCCTCTCGTAACACGCGCGTCTAGGATGGCCGGATGAGCGAGACGACGGTCAGGAGCGGCGCCGGGTACTGGTACCCGGACGAGTCCTCCACCAGGCGTGCCGTCGAGGTGCTGAGCGCGATGCGCACGTACCGCGTCTCGGAGGTCGCGATGCGCCGCCGCACCCGCGAGAAGATGGCGATGGGCGAGACCGACCTGATCGCCATCCAGTACCTCCTGCGGCGCCAGCGCAGCGGCGAGATCGTGAGCGCCAAGGATCTGGCCGGCCACCTCTCCATCTCCTCCGCCTCCACGACGGTGCTCATCGACCGCCTCGTCCGCAGCGGGCACCTCGTGCGGAAGCCCCATCCGACCGACCGCCGCGGCATCGTCGTCGAGGCGACCGTCGACAGCGACCGCGAGGTGCGCGAGACGCTGGAGCACATGCACCGGCGGATGCTCGAGATCGCCGAGGACCTCGATGCGCGCGAGGCCGAGGTCGTCGTGAACTTCCTCCGTCGGATGAGCTCGGCCGTCGACGAGATCGACGCCGAGGTCGAGGCGGATGAGCCGCATTCCGAGAATTAGCTAGATTCTCTAGTAGAAAGTCTGTCTAGAGATAGGCTGAGGCCATGGGTCAATTCCTCTACGGCACACCACCGGCCGTCATCGAGATCGAGGACCGGACCCTGGCCCACCTCCAGATCGTCGTCTACGCGAAGTTCCGCCGCGACGAGCGCTTCCCGCTCACCCTCGACTCCATGCCCGAGGGGGCGCGCGGCCGCCACTCCTTCTGGATGAACCCGAACATCGCCCTGCAGTTCCACTTCGCGGGCAGTCGCCAGCCCACCATCAACCCGGCCTGGGTCGAGGTGCTGATGGACTCGGCGAACGGCGGCGGCGGCCTGCGCGTGCTGCCGGAGCCGCACGCCTGATCCCGACGCGTCGCGACCGCACCGCCCGCCTGTCTCCTAGGGTGGTCTGGAGTGCCCGGGGCGGGGGCTCGACGAGGGGCGGGGACGTGCGCGCAGGACGAGTCGGAGCAGCACTGGCGGCGGGTGCGCTGCTCGCGCTCACGGGGTGCGCGGCTCCGAGCCCCACTCCCACCGTCACGGTCACCGTCTTCGCGGAGGCGACTCCGACGCCCGACCCCACCGTCACCGCCGCGCTGCCGCAGGCGACCGCGACCGTCTTCGTGCCGCAGCCCGAGGTCACCGTGACGATCACGCCGAATCCGGTGCCCGTGATCCCCGAGACCGCCTACGCGACCGACTTCGGCTCGGCTCCCGGAGCCACGGGCACGCCGACCACGGACGGCGCCGGCGAGATCGTGAGCTACACGGTCGTCGAGGGCGACACGTTCTTCGACATCGCGCAGCGGTTCGGGATCCCCGTGCAGCAGCTGCTCCGGATGAACACCGACGTCGCAGGCGCGGGCGAGGCCGTCTACATCGGCCGGGTCATCAACCTCGACGCGAGCACCCTGGGCTGACGCGGCGCCGGCTCAGCGCCGGTCGGCTACTGCGATTTCGGCAGGATGTGGAACGCGACGCCGAGCGACAGCGAGATCGCGAGGATGCCGCCGAAGAAGATGAATCCGCCCAGCGCGGGGAACAGGAAGGCGTTCCCCAGGAGGAGGATCCCGCCGAGGAACAGCGCGAACGAGAGGATGACGCCCAGACCAGTCATGCCTTCATCGTACGGGGCTCAGGGGAGCAGGAGGGTCGCGAGCTCCTCGGCCCCGGACACCACGGCCACGGTCCCGGCCGCCTCGGCGGGCGAACCGTAGCCCCACTCGACCATGATCGTCGGGATGCCGTGGGCCGCGGCTCCGTGCACGTCGTGCTCGCGGTCGCCGACCATGACCGGCGTCGAGAGGTCGACGTCGAGCTCGCGGAGCCGGCGCAGCGCCTCCTCGACGACGTCGGCCTTGGCGCTGCGCACCTCGTCCTCGGAGGCGCCGCAGATCACGGTGAAGTACTGCGCGAGGCCGTAGTGCTCGAGGATCCGTCGGGCGGCCGACTCGGGCTTCGAGGTCGCGAGCGACAGCGGCACCCCCGCCTCGGCGATGCGGGCGAGGACCTCGGGCACGCCCGGGTAGAGCGACGAGTCGAAGAGCCCGCCGGCGTTGTAGCGGCGGCGGTAGACCTCGAGGGCGGCCTGCGCCTCCTCGACGCTCATGCCGCCCAGCGCGCGGAAGGCGTCGAGCAGCGGCGGACCGACGTAGGCCAGCAGCTCGACGGGAGTGGGGACGGGGCGGCCCAGCTCGACGAAGGTGTCCACGAGCGTGCCGGTGATGCCCGGAGCCGAGTCGGTGATGGTGCCGTCGAGGTCGAAGAGGATGCAGGTCCACGTGCCGGCGCGTTCGTCGAGGCCGCTCGGGGCGAGTGTCGTGTCGGACATGGCGGGGCTCCTGACCTGGGGTGACTCGTGGACGCCGACGCTGCCCCGTCGGGGGAGAACACTCTACGGGCGCTCGACGGCCTCGAGGGCGTTCTCGATGAACGAACGGGTGACGACCTGGGCGAGCGACCCGGGGTCGAGCTGCACGGCGACGAAGTCGGCGGTGCGGATCAGCGCGAAGGCCTCGCGTCCGGGCAGCACGAGCATCTGCACGCGGGGGTGCTGCTGGCGCGGGATCGCCGTGCGCACCTCGTCGGTGGAGGTGAACAGCGGCAGGACCTGGTCGCCGGTCGTCGTGGCGACCGTGCGCACGTGCGGCACGCCTCCGGGCTGCGATCCCGTGACGTCGACGACGAGCGAGCCGTCGAGGCACGCGGTCAGGAGCCGCTCCACGGCCTCCGTGGACGGAGCGGCGATCAGGGCCTCGAGGGCCTCGCGCGCCGGGGTGTTGCGGTAGGGGCCGGGCTTCGCCGGGCGCGCGGGGGGTCCGACTCTCCGTGCCATGTCTTCACGCTATCCGGGATCGCTCCGGCTCTCGAATCGGGATCGATCGGCATCACTGAGGGAATTCGCAGGGAATGCCCCGACGGGTGATGCGCACAGCGCTGTCATCCCTTTATCCGCGGTGATCCCTGCAGAGAGGAATCGCCTATCCACCACTCGAGAAGCGCCACGCACTGCCGAATGCTCTTCTTCTGAGAAGAAAGGGGGTAATGTCTTCCACCGACATAGGTTCTACAGTGCGGTCGGTACGCGGCGCGGAAAGCATACGCAGTACTTCACGCGTCATCAGTACTACAGGAGGAAAAGTGGCTCAGAAGATCACTCTCGTCGACGACATCGACGGAACGCCCATCGATTCCGGAGAGGGCGGAACCGTCCGCTTCAGCATCGACGGCGCCAATTACGAGATCGATCTCGGGCCCGACAACATCGAGGCGCTGCACTCCGCTCTCGAGAAGTTCGTCTCGAGCGCCCGCCGCGTCGGCTCACGTCCGGCCGCGGCCGCCTCGGTCGCCTCGGCGTCCAAGAGCGACCCCAAGCAGCTGAAGGCGATCCGCGAGTGGGCGAACGCCAACGGGCACCAGGTGTCCGACCGCGGCCGCATCCCGGCCGAGGTCCAGGCGGCCTACGCGGCGGCCAACAAGTAGAGCGCCGCATCCGCTCGGAAAAGGCCCTCGCGGGATTCCGCGGGGGCCTTTCCCGTGCCCCGGAGCGTCACTCGGTATTCGAGCGCTCCCGTTCGGAGCGGCGGGCTAGAACAGGCGGGTGTGCGAATCGTCCACGCCGCGCATCGTCTCGTAGTCGAGGACGACGCAGCGGATCCCGCGGTCCTGCGCGAGCGTCCGCGCCTGCGGCTTGATCTCCTGCGCGGCGAACACCCCTGTGACCGGGGCGAGATGCGGATCGCGATTCATCAGTTCGAGATATCGGGTCAGCTGCTCGACTCCGTCGATCTCTCCGCGGCGCTTGATCTCGACCGCCACTGCGGCCCCGTGGGAATCCCGCGCGAGGATGTCGACCGGACCGATCGCCGTCATGTATTCGCGGCGCACGAGAGTGTGGCCGTCGCCGAGAAGGTCGATCTGCTCGGCCAGGAGGCGCTGCAGGTGCGCCTCCACCCCGTCCTTCACAAGGCCCGGATCCACGCCGAGCTCGTGCGCGGAGTCGTGCAGCACCTCGTGGATCGAGACGACGAGGGCGTCGCCCGTCTTCTTGTGCGCGACCGTCCACTGCTCGACGACCCCCGATTCCCGCGCCGTCTCGTCGGGCTCGCCCGTGATCAGCGTGCAGGGCGGGCTCATCCAGTTCAGCGGCTTGTAGGAGCCGCCGTCGGAGTGCACGAGGACGCTGCCGTCGGCCTTGACCAGCAGCAGGCGGGTGGCGAGGGGGAGGTGGGCGCTGAGACGGCCGGAGTAGTCGACGGAGCAGCGCGCGATGACGAGACGCACCCGTCGAGGATAGACGCGGTCAGGCGCGGCTGCTCGGTCTCCGCCGACCCGTGGGGGGAGCGGAGGGCGCCTCCGAGACGAAGGCGCGGAGGGCGAGCGCGAACTCGGCGGGCGCCTCGATCCAGGGGTAGTGGCCGGATCCCTCGATCACCGCGAGGCTGCACGAGGGGAAGAGGGCGCCGAGCTCGGCGAGCGGCTCGACTCCGACGAGGGCGTCGTCCTCGCCGCCGACGATCATCACGGGGCAGCGGAGGAGGGTCAGCGCCTGCCGCAGCGCCGTCGCGTCGACGGAGGTGAAGAACCCCGCGACGGCGTCCGGGAACCAGGTCGCCGCCCGCTCGTGCGCCTGCGCCCGCTCGTCCCACGTCGACCAGCCCAGAGGAGCCGCGCGGCGGTAGAACTCGATCCGCCGCCGCGCGTCGGTCTCCTGGGGCATCAGGATCGCCGCTTCGAGGGCGTCGCTGAGCCAGCTCTCCCCGATCCGTCGCGCGGCGATCTCGTGGCGGTCGTCCCGCCCGACGTCGAGCCACCCGGTCGCGGGCGAGATCAGGAGGAGCCGCGCGACGCGCTCGGGGTGCTGCGCGGCGTGCACGAGCGCGGTGCGGCAGCCGGTGGCGTGCGCGAGGACGTCGACGGACTCCACTCCGAGGTGCCGGCGCAGGTCCTCCACGTCGTCGGCCTGCTCGGCGAAGGACCGGACGGGCGCCGCCGCCGAGCCGCCCACTCCGCGCGGATGGAGCACGAGGATCTGCCGGCACCCGGCGATCGGCTCGAACGTGCCGAGGTAGTCGGGGTGGCGGGCCGGCCCGCCGGGGAGGACGACGAGGGGCCGGCTGCCGGCCGTGCCGTGCTCGTCGGCGTGCAGCAGGGCGCCGTCGCGCGCTCGGAACTCCGTCATGCGCGACCCCCTCCGCCGTGGTGGCGATCTTAGGGCGTGGGAGTCGTCAGGCCAGGCGGACGACGTTCCCGGTCACGCGCCGACCCGCGGGGGAGACGAGGTACGAGACCAGGTCGCCCACCTCCTCCGGCTCGGCGACGTCGAAGAAGGAGTCGTTCGCGGCGACCGCCTCGCGGACGTCGTCGGTGACCCAGCCCGTGTCGGTGACGGGCGGGTGCACGGCGTTGGCCGTGATGCCGAGCGGACTGAGCTCGAGGGACGCCGAGATCGTGTAGTTCACCAGCGCGGCCTTCGCGGCGCCGTAGGAGACCTCGCCCGGGAAGCCGCGCTCGCCTCCCGAGGTGAGCGTGACGATGCGTCCGCCGTGGCCGCCGCGGGCCTCGAGGCGGGCGGCGAGCTCGGCGATCAGCAGTGCGCCGGCGCGGGCGTCGACCGAGAGGACGGCGTCGATGCTCGCGGCGTCGACGCGACGCTGCGGTCGGCCCATCCAGTCGCTCTCGCGGGCGCGGAAGGTGTCGATCACCGAGCCGGTCGCGTTGTGGACGAGCACGTCGACCGGGCCGAGCGCCTGCTCCGCGGCGTCGAAGAGCAGGGCGGGCGAGGAGGCGTCGCGGAGGTCGGCCGAGACGGCCAGCGCGCGCCCGCCCGCGGCGCGGATCCGCTCGGCCACCTGCTCGCCGTCGCTCGCGTGGGCGCGCCTCTGCCGTTCGGGCTCGTACTCGGGCAGGTCCTCGGCGAGGAACGCGACCAGCACGGCGAGGCCGTCGGCCGCGAGGCGCTCGGCGATCGCGGCTCCGATGCCGTGGTTCGCGCCGGTCACCAGCGCCACCCGGCAGGGCTCGCTGCTGGGGGCCGTCATGCGTCGACCCGGGCGCGGGCGGGACGCGCGGCGGGCGAGGCGAGACCCGCCACGACCACCAGTGCCAGCACGAGGAACAGCGCGTCGAGGATGCCGACGTGCTCGCCGAGGAAGCCGATCGTCGGCGGTCCGACGAGGAACGCGACGTAGCCCAGCGTGGCGACGGCGCTGACCCGCGCGGCCGAGTGGGGTCCCTCCGCCGCCGCCGACATGCCCACGGGGAAGCCGAGCGAGCAGCCCAGCCCCCAGGCGACGGCACCGGCGATCACCAGCGCGTCGACCGGGGCGAGGATGAAGAGCAGGATGCCGACGACGGCCAGCAGAGCGGATCCGCGCAGCACGGGGACGCGGCCGAAGCGGTCGAGCACGGGGCCGCCGAGGACGCGGCCGACGGTCATCGCCGCGACGAAGACGCCGAACACGATCGCGGCGGTGGTCTTCTCGGCTCCGTGGCCGTCGACCATCGCGAGGGTCATCCAGTCGTTGGCGGACCCCTCGGCGAACGCCATGCCGAGCATGATCAGGCCGATGACCACCAGCCGCAGGTCGCGCCAGACGCCGAGCGAGGCGGCGACCCGCTCCCGGATCGGGGGCTTCGCGGTCGCGACGCCCTGGGTGTCGAGATCGGCGCGCACGGGCACGAACCGGATCGCCACGGTGACGGTGGCCACGACCACGACCGCGACGCCCACGAGGTGCGCCGCCACGGGGATCGAGAGGGCGGAGGCGGCGGCGCCCACGAGCGCGCCCGCGACGGTGCCGAGGCTGAAGAAGGCGTGGAAGAGGGGGAGCAGCGTCTTGCCGAAGGCCTTCTCGTTGGCGGCTCCCTCGACGTTCATCATCACGTCGACCGCGCCGTTGCCGAAGCCGAGCAGCGCCATGCCCGCGAAGGCGACCGGGAGCGCGCCGAGCGTGTCGGCGGCGACGCCGAGGATCGCGACGCCGGACGCGCAGACGGAGAGCCCCGCGACCATGCCACGACGGGCCCCGAGCGTCGACATGATCGCGGTCGAGAGCATCAGGCCGACGATGGCGCCGATCGACATGGCGAGGATCAGCAGGCCGACCCCGGAGGTCGAGAGCTGCAGCTCGTCGCGGATGGCCGGAGTGCGCGACACCCACGTGGCGATCGAGAGGCCGCTCAGCACGAAGATCGTGAAGACGGCGTTGCGCCACGCGACGAGTTCGCGGCGCGAGAGGGCGGAGGTACTGGTCATGACCGGGTTTCCTGGGGCGGGCGCGCCCGGGCGCTCGCAGCGGCGTCGCCGGGCCCGCGGGGCGGGATCGACCCGGTCGAATCGATTCGAGGCGGGCCGGACTAAGCTATCCAGAACCTCCGGGGCGGTCAAGAAGCACCGCACCGGCCGGCCTTGTCGAGGAGGATCGTGGAGTCGCAGAAGTCCCGCGCCGAGCAGCGCCCCGGGCGACCGACCCTGGCCCGCGTGGCACGGCTCGCCGGAGTCTCGGCCTCCACCGCCTCGCTCGTCTTCAGCGGATCGGGACCCGTCTCGGCCTCGACGCGCGAGCGAGTGCTGAAGGCCGCCGCCGAACTGGACTACGCCGGCCCCGACCCGCGCGCGCAGTCGCTCCGGCGCGGCCGCTCCGGGATCGTCGGCGTGGTGGTCGACGAGCGGGTGCTGCACGCCTTCCGCGACCCGATCAGGATCGCGATGCTCGACGGCATCGCCGACGTGCTGGGCGGCGCCGACGCGGGGATCCTGCTGCTGACGGAGACGGGGGACGGCTCCGGGCTGATGTCGACGGCGCCGGTCGACGCGATGATCCTGATCGGCTGCAGCCCGACCGTGGACGAGTCGGTCGCTCTGCTGCAGAGGCGGCGGGTGCCGGTCGTGGTGGTCGAGGGCGTGTCCGAGTTCGGATCGGCGATCGTCACCCTCGACAACCGCGAGGCGACCAGGACGCTGGCCGAGCATCTGCGGGGCCTCGGGCACTCGCGGGTGGCGGTGGTGGCCCTCCCGTTCTCGAAGGACCGCCGCCGGGGGCCCGTGCCCGCGGACTGGCGCACGAGCTCGAGCATCACGGCCGTGGAGCGGCTGCACGGGGCGCGCGACGTGTTCGGCGAGTTGGACGCCGTCGCGGTGACGGCGAGCACGGTCGAGGAGGGCGTCGCGGCCGGGCGGGCGCTGCTCGACGTGCCGGAGCCGCCGACCGCGGTCCTCGCCCAGAGCGATCTACTGGCCGCGGGCGTGATCCTGGCGGCCGAGCAGCTCGGGCTGCGGGTGCCCGAGGACGTGTCGGTGGTCGGCTTCGACGGCGTGCAGGTACCGGGGCTCGCGGCGGGCTACGACTTGACGACGATGGTGCAGCCGGCGGTCGACAAGGGGCGCGCGGCGGGGCGGGCGGCGCTGGCGCTGCTCGCGGGCGAGGAGGCGGCTCCGGTGTGCTTCCACGCGGTGTTCCACCGCGGGAACACGAGCGCGGCGCCGCGCTGATCGCGCAGATCGAGATCCGGCGCTTCTGGAGTCGGTGGGTCTCGGTACGCCGCTGCGCGGCTACTCGACCAGCGAGGAGGAGGACTGCTCGACCGCCCGGCAGGCGCGGGCAGGCTTCGTCCTGCTGATCGAGTGGCCCGCACAGCGGGCGTGTCGAGATCCGCCCCTCCACAACCCGAGTTCTCCACAGGGTTGTCCACAGCCTGTTCGAAACTCTGTTCGAGGGGTCAGCGGAGCCACGCCTCGCCGCGGACCCGCAGTCCGAGCGTCAGCGCGCGGGCTCCCAGATAGCCCCCGGCGAACGCGATCCACAGGGCCGTCAGCCGCCCGTCGGCCGGCGCGAGGGCCGCCAG
>NZ_LMNR01000003.1:134081-185610 GCF_001423045.1 Rathayibacter sp. Leaf296 | reverse complement strand
CCGGCTCCGATCAGCACCCCGTCGAGCACGAACACGTAGCCCCCGAGCGGAGCCGTGATGCCGACGATCGCGATCAGCGCGGGCAGCAGGCGCAGCACCTCCGCATCGCTCGAGAACGCGAACGGCAGCACGCCGCTGAGCCCCGCGACGAGCGCGCCGAGGACGATCCCCGCCCCGATTCCCCAGGTCACGCACCGTTTCGTGACGGCGCGGGCCTGCGCGCGGTCCCCTGCGCCGAGCAGCCGGCCGAGCAGCGCCTGCGCGGCGATGGCGAGGGCGTCCAGGGCGAAGGCGACCGCTCCGAAGAGCGTCATCGCCACCTGGAACGCGCCGAGCTCCTCCGCCCCGAGCGAGCCGGCGATCGCGACGGCGAGCAGGATCGCCGCGCGCAGACTCGCGGTGCGCAGCAGCATCCAGCCGCCCGACCCGGCGGAGCCCAGGACGCCGCCGAGGTGCGGGCGCAGCGGCGCCCCGACGCGTCGCGCCAGCCGCACGGCGATGACCGCGTACGCGCCGAGCATCGCCCACTGGGCGATCACCGTCCCCAGCGCCGACCCGGTTATCCCCAGGCCGGCCGGGTAGATCAGCACCGCGTTCAGGCCGGCGTTGAGCGCGAATCCGGCCACCGCGATCACGAGGGGCGTGCGGGTGTCCTGGAAGCCGCGCAGCAGTCCGGTGAGGGCGAAGATCCCGAGCATGGCGGGGATCCCGGCCATGCTGACGGCGAGGTAGCGGACGCCGGCCTCGGTGACCGCCGCCTCCGCTCCGAAAAGCCCGATGACGAGTGGCGCGGTGACGGCGCCGGCGACCGCGAGCACCGCGCCCAGCGCCAGCGCGAGCCAGCCGCCGTCGATGCCGGCCGCGACGGCCCTCCGCTCGTCGCCCTCGCCGAGCGCGCGGCCGACCAGCGGAGTGGTGCTGTAGGCGAGGAACACCATCAGACCGACGATCGTCTGCAGCACCGCGGCGCCGAGCGCGAGGCCGGCGAGGGGCACCGCGCCCAGGTGCCCGACGAGGGCCGAGTCGGTGAGGAGGAACAGCGGCTCGGCGACCAGGGAGCCCAGCGCGGGCACCGCGAGGCGCAGGATCCTGCGGTCGAGGCTGCGGCGGTCGGGCGAGGTCACCGTCCGACGCTACGCGAGCGGGAGGCGCGGTGCGTCGAGGCCCCCGCTCGCTCGGCGGCTCCGCTCAGTCGCGGTCGGCGGTCTCGCGCCCCGCGGTCTCGCGCAGCTTCCGGCCGTCCGCGACGTCCTCGGCGTGCTTCTCGGCCTGCTTCTCGCTCTTGCGGGTGTCGCGCGGCGGGAGCTGGATGTGCTCCTCCGCCTCGATGCCCGCCTGGAGCTGGCGGCCGCGCTCGAGCTCGGCGTCGAACTCGGCGCCGAAGAGCAGTGCCAGGTTGGTGATCCAGATCCAGAGGAGGAAGACGATCACACCACCGAGCGCGCCGTACGTCTTGTTGTAGTTGCCGAAGTTGGCGACGTAGAACGCGAATCCGGCCGAGGCCAGCGCCCAGATGACGAGGGCGAGGATCGAGCCGAGGCTCGTCCAGCGGAACTTCGGCTGCTTCACGTTCGGCGACCAGTGGTAGAGCACGGCGATGATCACGATCATGATCGCGATCAGCACCGGCCACTTCGCGATGCTCCACACCGTCAGTGCGGCGTCGCCGAGTCCGATGGCCCCGCCGATCGCCTCGGCGACCGGTCCGCTGAGCACCAGGAGGAGCCCGGCGATCACGAGCAGCACGACCGAGAAGAGGGTGACGCCGAGCATCGTCGGGCGCAGCCTCCAGATCGGGCGCCCCTCGTCGATCTCGTAGACGCGGTTCATGGCGCGGCCGAACGCGCCGACGTAGCCCGAGGCGGCCCAGAGCGCTCCGACGAGACCGGTGACGAAGGCGAGACCGGCGGCGGGGGAGGAGGTGAGCTCCTGCACTGGGCCGCGGATCGTGTCGAGCACGTCCTGCGAGGCGAAGCCGCCGAGGATCTCGAGCACGGTGTCGGTGGTCTGCTCGGCCTGGCCGAAGAGGCCCAGGATCGACACCACGGCCAGCAGGCCGGGGAACAGGGCGAGGACGGCGTAGTAGGTCAGCGCCGCCGCGAGGTCGGTGCACTGGTCGGCGCCGAACTCGCGCAGCGTCTTCTTCAGGACGTAGCCCCAGGAGCGCTCGGTGACGTCGGTGGGGTCGTCGGGCTTGCGGGAGTCGTCGGGATCGGGCGCGGTCTGCGCGCGCCGGGTGCTGGTCTGGGCCACGGGATACTCCGATGCTGGCTGCTCGCGCCGGAGCAGGCGGGAACCGGCGCGAGGACGTGGGGGCGTCCTCGCCTTCGACGCTAGGACGGGCGCTCGCAGAAGGGACGGAGGTTGACAGTCGGCCGCACGGCGCGGGATCCTCCCGCGCGCGCCGGGGCGTCACTCCTCCGCGTGCCGCTCCGGGATCAGCCGGGGGACGAACCGCACCAGCAGCACCATCGCGACCAGCTCGACCAGCGTCTGCGTGACGACGACGACGGGCGCGAGGTCCAGCGGCGCGGGCAGCGCCAGCGCGAGCGGCAGCACCACGAGGGAGTTGCGGGTGACGCCGCTGAACAGCAGCGCGCGCCGGGCGGGCGCGTCCAGCCGCGCGAGACGGCCGGCTCCCGCGCCGATCAGCGTCATCACGACCGCGAACGCGGCGTAGAGCACGACGAGCAGCCCCAGCTGCGGCAGTGCCCCGCCGACCACGCCGGCCTGCGAGGCGACCACCACGGCCAGCGTCGCGACCATCAGCGGCACCATCGAGGCGAGCACGACACCCTCGATCCGCCGACCGATCGCCGTGCGCGCGGCGAGGGCCTGAAGCCCGGCGGCCGCAGCGAGCGGCAGCACGATCAGCACCGCGAACGCCTCGGCGAACGGACCGATCTCGACCGCCTCTCCCGCGCCGGGCCCGAGGAACAGGAGGAGGGAGAGGGGCAGCAGGAGGATCTGCGCGAGCATCAGGAGCGGCGCCGCGGCGAGCAGACGTGCCGACGCCCCTCCGGCCATCCCGCTGAACACGATCACGTAGTCGATGCAGGGTGTGAGCAGCACCAGCAGCACCCCGATCAGCAGCGCCCGCTCACCCGCGATCGGCCGCGTCAGCACGAAGACGACCGCGGGCACGGCGACGAAGTTCAGCACCAGCACCGCCGCGAGGAACCGGCCGTCGCGGAACGCCCCGAGCACCGAGGCGAACGGCACCCCGAGGAACGTCGCGAACAGCAGCAGCGCGAGCACCGGAGTGATCGCGGCGTCGAGCCGCGCGGCTCCGGGGAGCAGCAGACCCGCGCCGAGGGCCGCGCCGACGGTCAGCAGGTACACCATCACCTGATGCCGCTCGAGCGTCTCGATCAGTGCGGGTCGGGCGCTCATCCCCCGATTCTCGCGCGTCCGTCCTCCTACTCTGGGCGGATGGACGCCCGGGACGAGCACAGGACGGAGCGGCTCCTGCTGCGCCCGCTCCGGCAGGACGACGACGAGGCGGTCACGGCGTACCGGAGCGACGCCCGCGCCTCGCGGTTCCTGCGCCACCCGCCGCTCGCCCAGGGCGAGTACTCGGCGTGGTTCGCGGAGCGGGCTCCGGAGTGGGGCCTCGCCGCGAACGGGAACCGGCGCTTCTACGGCCTGGAGGAGCTCGCGACGGGACGGCTCATCGGGGACGCGGTGATCGTGCGGCGGGAGGACGGGTGCGAGCTCGGCGTGTTCCTGCATCCGGAGACCGCCGGCCTCGGCTACTCGCTCGAGGCCGGACGGGCGCTGCTGTACGTGGTCTTCGAGTCGCTGCAGGCCGACCGGGTCCTCGGACGGGCGGATCCGCGCAATCGCGCCTCGGTGAAGGCGATGGAGCTGCTGGGGCTGCGCCGTTCCTCGGAGTCGGACGACTCCGTCCTGTACGCGCTCTCGGTGGCGGAGTGGCGCGAGAGGAGCTGAGAGCCGCCGTGCTCGCGTCTACGGTGGAGGCACCCCCTCCCCGGACGGAACGGTCACCATGGCAACCACCACCGCGCGCGTCGGACTCGGCCTCGCCGCCGTCGGCCGGCCGGCGTACATCACCGCGGGCCGCGACGGCGACCTCGGGCCGCCCGAGGACCGCAGCGTCGACGCCCTCCGCGCCCGCACCCACGAGCTGCTCGATGTCGCGTGGGCCGAGGGAGTCCGCTTCGTCGACGTCGCCCGCTCCTACGGGCGGGCCGAGGAGTTCCTCGGGAGCTGGCTCGCCGAGCATCCGGAGCGCCGCGCCGAGCTGACGGTCGAGTCGAAGTGGGGCTACGAGTACCTCGGGGCCTGGGCGATGGACGCGCCGGTGCACGAGCGCAAGGAGCACTCGGTCGGCATGTTCGAGCGGCAGTGGTCGGCAACGCTCGAGGCGCTGGGCTCCGCTCCCGACCGCTACCTCGTGCACTCGATCACTCCCGACAGCCCGGCGCTGACCGACCGGGTGCTGCTCGACCGGCTGCGCCGCCTCGCGGCCTCGGGCGTGCGGGTGGGGCTGTCGACGAGCGGGCCGGAGCAGGCGCGCACGATCGCGCTCGCCCGGGCGATCCCGGAGTCGCCGTTCACCGCGGTGCAGACGACGTGGAACCTGCTCGAGCGCTCGGCCGGGTCGGCGCTCGCCGAGGCGCACGACGCCGGCGTGCTCGTCGTGGTGAAGGAGGCGCTCGCGAACGGGCGGCTCGTCGGAGGCCGCGCTCCGGAGGCGGTGCGGCGGCTCGCGGGGATCCCCGAGGAGCTCGCGCTCGGAGCGGCACTGGCGCAGCCGTGGGCCGACGTCGTGCTCAGCGGGGCGGTGACCTCGACGCAGCTGCGCGAGAACCTGCGCACCCGCCCCGCGCCGCTCCCCGAGGGGCTGCCGGCGCAGGATCCGGGGGGCTACTGGGCCGATCGGTCGGCCCTCGCCTGGCGGTGACCGGCAGAACCTCAGCTGAGAAGGGGGGATGACCGCTGTCAGCCGTCATCCCCCACTCTCAGCCGAGGTTCTGCAGCGCACTCACGTCGTCTTCACCGCGTTGTCGCCGTGGTTCCCGATCACCTCGTACGCCGTGCTGCCCACGGCGCGCACCGGCTTGGCGTTCATGTGCCCCGTCGCCCACTGGTTGCCCAGCACCGACACGGCGCGCGCGTTCAGCGCCTCCACGCAGTGCGTCCAGCCGGCGCCCGCGTCCTCGCAGGCGAAGATGTTGCCGGTGATCGAGAAGCCCGCCGTGCGGGCGGTCGGCGACACTCCGAGGATCGAGATGGCGGCGTAGGTGTTCGCCGCGGCCTTGCCTCCGTTGCTGATCGCGTTGCCCACGATCTGGATCTGCGCCAGATCCTCCGTCAGCCACGGCGGCATCGTGTAGACGAGCGACTGCTTGCGCGCGCCCTCCATGATGTTGTTCGCGATGGTGATGCGGCGGTTGCCGCGCAGCTCGATGTTGATCTGCGGCGAGCCGTCGAGGTGGTTGCCGAGGATCCGGAGCGGGCCGCCCTCGACCGAGATGTCGGCGTAGCTGGCGCCGATGTTGTTCTCGACGATCCAGGAGTCGATCATCCGGTAGCTCGCCCAGATGCCGATGCCCGTGCACTGGTCGATGCTGCAGCGCTGGATGCGGTTGAGCAGCCCCAGGTCGCCGAAGGTGCCGTCGTTCAGGCGCATGCCGTAGCCGGTCCAGCCGTAGAGCTGCAGCGAGTCGAGCACCGTCTTGTCGAGGTGCGCCGAGATGCACGGCGAGCCGAGGCCGTTCGCGTCGAGGATGAGGTTGTCGAAACGGCAGGCCGAGAACGCGCCGGTGACCACGGGCGCGTCCGTGAGCGAGCGGATGCGGGTCGACAGCTCCCCGGCGCCGCGGAAGGCGATGCTCGCGAGTCCGCTCGCGCGGCCGATCGATCCGGCGATGCGGTAGATGCCGCGGGGGAAGTAGACGACTCCGCCGTAGGTGGCGACCGCCGCGTCGATCGCGGCGTCGATGGCGGGGAGATCGTCGGTCGTGCCGTCGCCGGTCGCTCCGTAGTCCTGCACGTTGTAGACCAGCTCGCCCTTGGCGACCGGGCGCTCACCGGAGGACGTGCGCACCGACTCCGGCAGCTGCGCGAGGGGGACGAGGGCGTCGGCGTCGAGTCCGGCGACGCCGTACGGCGCGGCGATCTCGGAGTGGAGGACGGGGTCGGAGGGGGAGGCGGTCATGAGGGTCGTGCCGAGGGGTGCGGAGAAGAGACCGCGGCGGGTGATCTCGGCGGTCACGGCGGTGAGAAGGGGCATGGCTCACCGTCGAGCCGCGGGGCACGACCGCGCAACCTCCGTAGGGGGGCCGATGCGCACGAGTCTTCGTCGGCATGCGATCCGCGCCCGCGTGCCCAGCATGCACTGCCCGCGAGCCCCTGTCGTGCCACTCTGACGGGGGGCGGCACCGTACCGCGACGACCTCGGATCGGCTCCCGTCACCTCCCTAGACTGACCCCAGAACGGGCCGTTAGACAGCCGTCTCCACGGCACTCGCCGAGGCCAGAGCACGACCGTTCGACTCTCCATCCTCGAACCCGGGGCGTTCCGGGCTCCCGAATGCCGATCGGACCGTCGACCCCAGATGCTCTCCTCCTCCCCCCTGCGCCGTCGCGTGCTCGTTTCCACCGTCGCCCCGGCGCTCGCCGTGGCCCTCGCCCTCGGAACCGCGTCGACCGCGGCGGCCGCCGACTTCGTCGATCCGGTGACCGGAGCCGTCGTGCAGGCCGCCGCGACCGACGCGGCCCTCACGGTCACCGCGGGTGCGCCGCTGCAGTACCTGACCCTCCCGATCGCCGACGGCGTCACTCCCACCCGCGTCCTCGGCGCTCTCGAGGCGCAGGAGCCGCTCACCGGCTCGCTCGCGGTCGTCGTCTCCGGGCGCACCGTGCTGACGCTCGACGCGGCCACCGCGTCGACCCTCGACATCCCGGTGGGGCAGGCCGACGTCGTCGACGGCGTGCTCGCGATCGGCTTCCAGCTGACCGGGGCCACCGGATCCACCGGCGCGCTCTGCGAGGTGCAGGGCCGCTCGCTGATCGTCTCGGGCCTCGGGGTCGTCACCGAGGGCATCCCCGCCGCCCCCACGACCGTCGGCGACTTCTTCGCCGACACCGTCACCGCCGTCGCGATCGTCGTGCCCGGAGGCGCCGACGACGCCCTCCGCGCCGCGGGGCTCTCGGCAGCCGGCTCTCTTGCAGTCCGCTATCCCTCCTCGGGTGTCGCGATCACGGTCGCCGAGGACGGCGCGACCGAGGGCATCGCCGACTCCGATGCCGCGCAGCACCGCATCGTGCGCTTCGAGGCGACCGACGGCGACGTCGTCACGTCGATCAGCGACGAGGGCGGGACGCCGGTCCTCACGGTCAGCGGCGCCTCGGCGGACCTCGCCGCCGCCGGAGCTGCCCTCGGCAGCGAGTACGCGGGCCTCGCGTCGAGCGCGACCACCACGGGCCTCGCCCAGAAGGTGATCCCGTCGGGCTCGCTCGAGCACACCCTCGCCGACTTCGGCGCCGACCGCGTGGCGCTGGGCAGCGGCGGCACCGCCGTGAGCTACACGACCATCACCCAGTCGGCGTTCGGCGGCCCGGTCTCCGCGATCGACCTCGATCTGGTCGGCACCCACTCCGCGATCCCCGAGGGCGTCACCGCCACCGCGAACGTCTACTGGAACGACTTCCTGATCGGCTCGAGCGTGCTCGGCGCCGAGACCGCCGTCGACATGGAACTCTCGGTCCCGACCGGCCAGCTCGCGTCCTCGAACGGCCTGTCGGTGCGGCTCTCGGCCGTGCGCGAGAGCGACGGCCTCTGCATCGGCTCGGCCGACTCCGTGCCGATCGAGCTCTTCCTCGACGGCGCCGGCTCGACCGTGACCGGCGTCCGCGGCGAGTCCGCGGCTCCCGGCTTCGGCCGCTTCCCCCAGGCCTTCGGCGGCGAGCTCGCGGTGGCGTTCGGCGAGTCCGCGACCGGAGCGGATGCGCTGCGCAGCGCGGGCGACCTGGTCACGGCCCTGCAGCGCGTGCAGCCCGACCCCCTCGCCGTGTCGGTCGTCGGGATCGACGACTTCGTCGGCTCCGACCGCTCCGGCCTGGTCGTCGGCGCGGGCACCGACGAGGCGGAGGAGCTGCGCACGCCGCTGCGCCTCGCCCCCTTCACCGCGATCGAGAGCGCGCGCCTGACCTACGGCGTCGGCACCGACGCTCCCTACGCGGCGCTCGAGGCCTTCACCACCGACGGCCGCGACGTGGTGCTGCTCGGCGGCTGGAGCCCCGACGGCGACCCGACCGCCTCCTCCGCCCTGCAGGCCTCGGTCGCCGGCTGGGCGGCCGAGGAGGGCTGGCTCGCGCTGCCCGGCAACCTGGCGGTCTCGGGATCGACGGCCGCCGACCCCGTCGCGATCGACAGCAACGAGATCACGCCGCAGGAGGAGGTCAAGGACGACTACTCGTCGTACGCGATCTGGTTCCTGGTCGCGGCGGTCGTCATCGGACTGCTGATCCTGCTCGGCTGGCTCGCCCGCCGTCGCCGCAGCCGCAAGGTCGCCGCCTACGTCGACGCGCAGGAGCGCGCGGCGGAGGAGCCGACGCACGGCCAGCACGCCGCCGAGGTCCCGCGCACCCCCTCCGCCGACTGATCCGCCCATGACGAGCACGCTGACGGAGCAGGCGGCGCAGCCCGCCGCGCCCGCCGCCCGCAGGTGGTGGCGGGAGGCGTGGGACCGCCTCGGGCAGCCCGTCACGGGCCGCCAGGTCCCCGGCACCGTCGTCGTGCTCGTCGCGGCGCTGATCGTCGGATTCGCGGCGTGCCTGGTGACGACCTCCTCCGGGATCAACCTCGCCTACGCCGACACGCAGAGCCACCTCTCGATCTCGCGGCGCATCTTCGACTCGAAGGCGCCCGGGTTCTCGCAGCTGGGCACCGTGTGGCTGCCGGTGCCGAGCCTGATCCTCATCCCGTTCGTGCAGTCGCTCTGGCTCTGGCACACCGGCTGGGCGGCGGGGCTGCTGGGCATGATCTGCCTGGCCGGAACCGCCTGCGGCGTCTACCGGATCTCGGCGCGCGTGGGGCACCTCCGCGCCGGCCGCCTCACCGCCGTGCTGCTCGTGCTCGCGAACCCGGGCGTGCTCTACGCGTTCTCGACCGCGATGACGGAGCCGGTGCTCATCGTCACGATGGTCGGCTGCTTCTCGGGTCTCGCGCACTGGGTGACCAGCCGCCGCAACCTCAGCGCCGGCGAGATGATGGTGTTCTCGGGACTGCCCGCCGCGGCCGCCACGCTCTCGCGCTACGAGGGCTGGGTGCTCGTGTTCGGCGGCACGCTCGTCGTGCTGATCGTCGCCTGGCGCAAGAAGAGGTCGCTGTTCTACGCCGTCAAGATGGCCTGCGCCTTCGGGATCCTGCCGCTGATCGCGATCCTCTGGTGGCTGGTCTACAACTACGCCGTCTACAGCAACCCGCTCGAGTTCATGAACGGTCAGTACTCGGCGGCGAACCTGCAGAAGGCGGTCGCGGATGCGGGGCTGCTCGCCTACCAGGGCAACGCGGGCCTGACACTCTGGTCGTACAACTGGGCGGTGCTCGAGACCTCGGGTCTGCTGACGGTGGCCCTGGGCCTCGCGGGCGCGCTCGTGCTGGCCTGGCGCCGAGGGATCTCGGACGACGCCCTCGTGATCTGGCTGATGATCGTCTCGTACGCCTTCTCGCTCCTGAGCCTCTACCTCGGCCAGACGCACATGAACAACGACCAGACCTTCCCGACCAACTGGTGGAACAACCGCTACGCGCTGTCGGTGCTGCCGTTCCTCGCGGTGCTCGCGGCCGTGCTCGTCGACGCGCTGCGCCGCCTCCCTCGCGTCGGGGTCGGCGCTCTGGGCCTTGTGCTCGTGCTGCTCGGCGCGCAGACCGCCTGGTGGGCGCAGGACCTCGACCGCAACGCCGTGATCGCCGAGGCGACCGGCTACGTCGAGATCAAGGCGGGCACCGGAGCGACCGCCGCGGCCCGGTTCCTCGGCGAGAACTACGACGGCGGCGGGATCCTGATGGACGAGAGCGCCGCCGGCAACGCGCTGCTGCCCGAGATCGGGGTGCCGATCGCGGAGTACTTCAACCGCTCGGCGGGCGAGCTGTTCGACGAGGCCCTCGCGGCCCCGTACACGCACGCGAAGTGGGTCTTCGTCACCACCGCCGACGCCCCCGAGCTGTCCGAGACCGGCGTCGCCGACCTCGTCTACGACGCGATCACGAGCGATCCGTCCTTCGACACCCGCTACCGCCCGGTGTTCCAGCAGGGCATCTACGTCGTCTACGAACGGCTGGGAGGCTGACCATGGCCGCTGTCACGGCGCGCGTCGGGGAGATCCTCGTCGACCGCGGACTCATCACTCCGGAGCAGCTCGACGCGGCTCTGGCCCGTCAGGCCCGCGAGGGCGGGCTGATCGGGCGGCACCTCGTCATCGACGGGGCCGTCACCCGGCGCGAGATGTACGGCGCCCTCGCCGAGCAGTGGGACGCGCCGCTGATCGACCTGGTCGAGGAGCCGCCGGAGGGTGTCGTGCTCGCCGGCATCGGCGCGCCCAACCTCGTCGAGGCGGGCTGGGTGCCCTGGCGGGTGCTGCCCGACGGCACCGGAGTGATCGCCACGTCCGTCCCGCCGACCGACGAGGTCCTCGCGACCGCCCGCGCGCTGATGGGCGTCGAGCGGATCGAGGTGCGCACCACCACCGACTGGGACATCTTCATGGCGGTCGAGAACGCGTGCCGGGCCGCGCTGCTGTTCGGCGCGGCCGACGCGCTCGCGGTGCAGAGCGGCGACGAGTCGGCCAAGTCGGGGCTGCGCCGCTGGCAGGTCGTCACTCCGCTCGTCGTGGCTGCCCTGGTGGTCGCGGGCGCGGTGCTGGCGCCCAGCATCACCTTCGTGATCGTGCTCGCCGGAGCGAACCTGCTGTTCCTGATGAACATCGCCTTCAAGGCGCTGGCCGGCCTGCGTGCACCGCTCAACCAGAGCTCGGTGAAGGCGTGGGAGGAGGAGGTCGCGATCGAGCGCGGCCGCCGCGGTCTCGTGGTCGAGCCTCCGCGCATGACCGACGACGAGCTGCCGATCTACACGATCCTCATCCCCGCCTACAAAGAGGCGAACATCATCAGCAAGCTGCTGGTGAACATCGGCGCCCTCGACTACCCCAAGGCCAAGCTCGAGGTGCTCGTGCTGCTCGAGGCCGACGACGACGAGACCATCTCGGCCGTGCGCCGGATGAGCCCGCCGGAGTACGTCCGCATGGTGATCGTGCCGCCGGGCGGCCCGCAGACCAAGCCCCGCGCCTGCAACTACGGCCTCAGCTTCGCCCGCGGCGAGTTCGTCGTGATCTACGACGCCGAGGACCGGCCCGACCCCGACCAGCTGCGCAAGTGCGTGCGGCTGTTCCGCGAGGACGCCTTCGAGCGCGAGCACGTCGATCCGTCGCAGAAGCAGCTCGTGTGCCTCCAGGGCGCGCTGAGCTACTTCAACGCCGACTACAACGTGCTCACCCGGATGTTCGCGGTCGAGTACGCGCACTGGTTCGGAGCGATGCTGCCGGGCCTGGACCAGTCGCACCTGCCGATCCCGCTCGGCGGCACGTCGAACCACTTCGACACCCGCGTGCTGCGCGAGCTCGGCGCGTGGGATCCCTACAACGTGACCGAGGACGCGGACCTCGGGCTGCGCGTGGCCGCGCACGGCTACCGCGTGGGAGTCGTCGACTCCAACACGTGGGAGGAGGCGTGCGCCGAGGTCCCCGCGTGGATCAAGCAGCGCACCCGCTGGATCAAGGGCTACATGATGACCGCCGGCGTGAACACGCGGCACCCGATCCGCTGGTTCCGCGTGAACGGGATCCTCGGCTCGCTGAGCCTCGTGGCGCTGATCATGGGCACGCCCGTCGCGTTCCTGCTCTACCCGCTGGTGCTGGGCTTCACGGTCATCACCTACATCGGGGTGCAGTTCATCGGGCTCGACATCCCGGAGTGGCTGATCATCGCCGGGACGACGAACATGCTGTTCTCGAACGCGCTGATGATCGTGGTCTCGGGTCTCGCGGCCTGGAAGCGCTACAA
Source organism: Rathayibacter sp. Leaf296 (assembly GCF_001423045.1). Lineage (NCBI taxonomy): Bacteria > Bacillati > Actinomycetota > Actinomycetes > Micrococcales > Microbacteriaceae > Rathayibacter > Rathayibacter sp. Leaf296. Next base: position 173,519 of record NZ_LMNR01000003.1, on the reverse strand, counting down.
CTGGCGGGTCGCGGCGTTCGCGCTGCTGAACCCCGTCTACTGGGTGCTGCACTCGATCTCGGCCTGGCGCGCGGCCTGGCAGATCGTGTTCAGCCCGCACAAGTGGGAGAAGACGCCGCACGGCCTCACCGAGGACTACGAGGACTCGACGATCGGCGCGCCGGCGTAGGTCGTCGCTGCCGGGGGAACCCCGAACCGTCGAGGGAACCAGTCAGAGCGGGCTGTCTCGACGGTTCGGGGTTCCCTCGGTGCGGACGTCGACAGGGCGCTCAGACCGGAGGGGCCACCAGCAGCAGGGCGCCGCCGGCCGCGCTGAGCGCAGCGACGATGGACCAGCGGTCGGGGTGGGAGCCGCAGCCGGCCGCCTTCGCGAGCGCGGCCAGGGCGGTGGCGAGCACGCCGACTCCGATCTGCAGCGTCGCCGACGTGCGCATCAGCGACCACGCCTCGAAGGCGGGCACCGGAGTGGGCGCGGGCAGCAGCCCGGCGAAGCTCGCCGACACCGCCAGCAGCAGCACCGACGCGAACGCCAGCGCGACGACGAGGTGCGCCAGGATCTCCGCCGCAGCACGCTGTCGAGCACGGGAGACGGCGGTGCGGAGGTGCGGGACGGAGGCGATCGCGACACTGCGATGAGGCATGCGCCGAGCGTAGATCGCAGCGATCCCCCTGCAGGTCCCCCGTCAGGAGGGGATCCGAGAGTACGTCCCTTCCGGTCCGCCGAGCGGATCCCGAGTGGTCGCTGGGCGCTCGAGAGGGGGATCGACCCCTCCGCGGAGCCCGACCTAGCCTGGAGGAACGGAGGTGTCCCGATGTCCGATGCGAAGAACCACGCCGCGCGCTACCTGGCGAAGCGCTCCGCCGGCGACCCCTCGCCCGACACCTCCGACGAGACCGAGGCGACGATCCCGGAGGATCCCGCCGAGCGGGCCGCGTTCATCGAGACGACGATCCAGCAGGCGATCCGCCGCGGCGACTTCGACGACCTCCCCGGCGCCGGCAAGCCCCTGGAGGGGCTGAACGGCAGCCACGACCCCGACTGGTGGATCCGCCGCAAGATCGAGCGCGAGAACCTCACGGGCATCGGCCCGGTCGCGTTCCTCCTCCGCGCCGAGGACCGGCAGCTCGACGAGCGGCTCGATCGCCTGCACCGCGAATCGGAGGTACGCACGCACCTCGAGGAGTTCAACACCCGCGTCGTCGAGGCGCGGCGGCAGCTCCTGGGCGGTCCGCCCGTCGTCACCCCGCTGCGCGACATCGACGCCGAGGTCGTGCGCTGGCGCGAGCGCCGCGCCGAGCGCGCCCGCCCCGCGGCGGAGGCCCCGGCGGAGCGCCCGCGCCGGTGGTGGCGTCGACGGAGGGCCGATCAGGCCTGAGGCGGCTCCGCGTGCGGATGGCCGGCGGCCTCCGCGATCGCGGCCATCACCAGCGACGTGTGCTCGTCGTCGAGCTCGGGCAGCACGTGGCGCAGGTGCACGGTGAGTCCGTCGGCCAGCGAGGCCGCCATCTCGAGCACGCTCAGGAGGGAGGGCGTCAGCCCCCACTTCTCGTGCTCGACGGTCAGGGCGTCGACCGCCTCGGTGGCCCTGTCGAAGTCGATCCACCAGGTTCCGGAGTCGTGCAGCACCCACGGGTGCTCGTCCCGCACCAGACCGGTGGCGATGAGCAGCTCGACGGCCGCCCGCCGGGCGTCGTCGGTGGACGCACCCCGGCGCAGCTGATCGAGGCGGTCCTCCTCCGTGGTCGCGCCTCGCGCGGTCGCGCTCACGCGACGGGCCGGTGCGTCACGGAACCGTTCCCGGGGGAGGAGTCCGGACCGCGGTTCGAGGAGGGGCGCATGGGTGTCCTTCGTGAGCCGAGGGGAGGAATCGGCCGATGTTACCGTGAACAATTTCGCGGGTGCAAGAGCACGAACGCCGCACCCCGCCGGAGCGAGGTGCGCCGCATCGTCGACAGGCCCTAGATGTTCAGCTTGTTGAACACCGGCGCCGGCAGCGCCTTGATGACCGTCATGATGACGCGCCACTTCACCGGCGCGTACGCGACCGCGCGGCCCGAGGCCATCGCGGCGGCGACATCCTTCGCCACCGACTCCACCGACGCGAGCGAGCCGCCGGACTGCTTGATGTGCGCGGTCATCGGAGTGTCGGTGGGGCCGGGCTTGATCAGCACGACCGAGAGGCGCGAGCCGGCCAGACGGTGCTGCAGGCCCTGGGCGAAGCGCTCGACGAGGCCCTTGGCCGAGCCGTAGACGTAGTTGGTCTTGCGTCCGCGGTCGCCGGCGACCGAGCCGATCACGCCGATGGTGCCGGACGTCAGCGCGTTCGCGTACGCCTCCATCCAGAGCGCCACCGAGACTCCGGTGACCACGAGCACGTCGCGGGCGACGGCGAGGTCGGCCGAGGCCTCCTCCTGCGACGTCATCGCGCCGTGGGCGATGAGCACCGTGTCGGGCGCCCCGCCCTCGAGCGAGGTCTCGACGACGGAGGAGATCGCGGCCGGGTCGGTCAGGTCGATCGCCGACACCGACAGCGTCGCGGCGGGGAATCGCACGCGGAGGTCGGTCGCGAGGGCCTCGAGCCGGGCCTGGTCGCGGCCCACGAGCAGCGCCTGGCGCGCGCCCGTGCCCAGCCAGAGGCGGAGGGTGTGCTCGGCGATGGCCGAGGTCGCTCCGACGACGACGATCTTCGAAGGGTGGTTGGTCACGTCAGCTCCCGAGGACTCGGCGCGAGAAGCCGGAGGAGATCCCCGGGTCGCGCTGAAGGGTGAATTCGGCGAGGCGCGGGTATCCGGCCTCGAACATCTCGCGCGGCATGCGCGCGTCCTTGGCGGGGTACAGGCGCCCGCCCGCGGCGAGGACAAGGGCGTCCAGCCGCTCGAACAGCGGCAGGGCCGCCGCGTCGTTGGGGAAGTCGAGCGCGAAGCAGACGCCGGGTGCGGGGAAGCTCAGCAGCCCCGGCGACTCCAGCGAGCCGAAGGTCTTCAGCACGCCGAGGAACGAGCCGGTGCCGGACGCGGCGATCAGCGCGAGCATCTCGCGGGTGACCTCGAGCGCTCCCTCCCACGGCACGACGCTCTGATACTGGTAGAAGCCGCGGGGGCCGTACATGCTGTTCCAGCCCTCGATCGCGTCGAGCGGGTAGTAGAACTGCTCGTAGTGCTGCACGGAGCGGCCTGCCCCGGTCGCCTTCAGGCGGTAGTAGGCGCGGTTCAGCAGGGGCAGCGTGGCGCGGTTGACGACCGACGCGGGGAACGCGAACGGCACGCGCAGGCCGCGTCCGCGCGCCTCCGGCAGCTCGGGAGCGGCGGTCGCGTCGCCGCGCGTGTAGACGCCGCGGCGGCCGCCCTGGGTGGTCACGTCGATCCAGGCCACGGTCTGCTCGAAGACGTCGACCGACTCATGCACGAGGCCGAGGTACTCGTCGAGGGTCTGGAACGGCACGTCCTCCGCGACGATCCACGGGCCCGGGACCCGCTTCAGCGCGATCTCGACCTCGACGATCAGACCGGTGAGCCCGAGCCCGCCGATGGTGGCCGCGAAGAGCTCGACGTTCTCCTCCGGGGAGCAGCGGGTCGTCGATCCGTCGCTCCGGAGCACCGTGAACGAGACGATGTGGCGGCCGATCGTGCCCGCGGAGGCGTGGTTCTTGCCGTGCACGTCGTTGGCGATCGCTCCGCCGAGGGTCACGTTCTTGGTGCCGGGCGTGACGGCGAGCATCCAGCCGCGCGGCGCGAAGACGGACTGCACGTCCTTCAGCAGGACGCCGGGCTCGGCCCGGAGCACTCCGCTCTCGTCGTCGAAAGCGAGGAAGCGGTCGAAGCCGCTGAAGTCCCAGACGACCCCGCCGCCGTTGAGCGCGACGTCGCCGTAGCTGCGGCCGAGGCCGTAGGCGATGCCGCCGTCGCCGCGGGCGAGGGCGGCCTGCGCCTGCTCGACGCTGGTGATCGCGACGACGCGGTGCTCGTCGCGCGAGAGCAGGCCCCAGGAGGAGACGGTGCTGGTCATGCTGGCTCCTCACGCGGGCCCTGGAAGGTGACGTTCTTGTCGAGGAAGTACTTGGCGGCGTAGCCGATGGCGAGGCCGATCACGGCCCCGGTGTAGCGGGCGGCGTCGGTGCCGAACAGGGCGTCGAAGCCGAACTCGAAGCCCCAGAAGATCAGGGTCGTGACCCCGCTCATCACGCCGTACAGGAAGAAGGTCTTCACGCCGTGCGCCGCGTTCACGGTCTCGTGGCGGAAGATCCAGCGCTTGTCGAGGACGTACTTGGCGACCACCCCCGTCAGGGTGCCCGCGAGAACGGCGATCACGGTCGCCCACTCGCCGGTGAGGAGCAGCTCGACCAGCATCTGCGTGCCCAGGTTGACCGCGGTGGCGAGGATCGCGAACACGACGTACAGCACGGCCGTGCGCATGAGCGTTCCTCCGTGCCGATCGTCGATGTCCCCCGCCGCCGCCCGGGCCGGAACGACGAGGACGACACCCGAGATTGTAGGTTGAGCACCGCCCCTTGCGAAAATCCCGCGGCGGTCCGCGCCCTGCGGCCGCCCCACCCACCCCGGAGGAACGACGCCGTGAGTACCGCTCGAGCACTCGTCGCCGCCATGCGCCCCAGGCAGTGGCTCAAGAACGTCCTCGTGCTCGCCGCTCCGATCGCCTCGGCGCGCATCTTCGAACCCGAGGTCCTGCTGGCGAGCGTGATCGGCATCGTGGCGTTCAGCCTCGCCTCCTCCGGCGGGTACATGCTGAACGACCTCCTCGACATCGAGTCCGACCGGCTGCACCCCAAGAAGCGGTTCCGCGCCATCGCGTCGGGAGCCCTGCCCGTCCGCGTCGCCTGGATCGCCGCGTTCGTGCTGATGATCGCTCCGCCGCTGCTCACGTTCCTCGTCGGCTACACCTGGTTCGCCGCGACGCTCGCCGCCTACCTGGTGATGCAGATCTCGTACTGCATCTGGCTCAAGCACGAGCCGGTGATCGACATCCTGATCGTGGCCGGCGGATTCGTGCTGCGCGCGATCTCGGGCGCCGCGATCGCGGACATCCCGCTCACGCAGTGGTTCCTCCTGGCCATCTCCTCCGGCTCGCTGTTCATGATCGCGGGCAAGCGCTACTCCGAGAAGCTGCAGAGCGAGGGCAAGGAGGCGAGCCACACGCGGGCGACGCTGAAGATCTACACGGCGGGGTACCTGCGCTTCGTGTGGTCGGTGGCCGCGTCGCTGACGATGATCACCTACGCGCTCTGGTCGCTGTTCCTCAACGGCGACGACTCGCTGTGGTCGATGGCGTCCATGGTGCCGTTCGGCGCCGCGCTGTTCCTCTACGCGCTCGACATCGAGAAGGGCCGGGCGTCGGCTCCCGAGGACATCGTGCTGGGCAACATCCGGCTGCTGATCTGCGCGGCGCTGTGGGCGGCGCTGTTCGTCACGGCGATCCTGACGCGCGCGGCGGCCTGACGCGCGGTCGTCATGACGTCGTGCCGCGCCGCAGCCGCAGCCGCGTCTCCTCGAGGTCGAGCATCGACTGCGCCTGCGTGAGGATCCGCTGCGGATAGGCCCGCCGCGAGCGCGCGTCGAGCAGCGCCTCGCGCTCGGCCGTCACCACGGCCAGCCTCAGCGCCCGGTAGAGGCGGTGCGGAGTGCCGGCCGCGTCGCGCTCGCCGCCGCGCGCCCGCTCCCACGCCGCCTCCGAGCGGAGGAACGACGTCTGCCGGACGCGCTCGAGGACGTCCGGGTCCACCTCCGTCACGCCCTCGACGACCTCGCCCGGGCGCTCGAGGACGGACAGCCCCTTCTCGGTGATCTCGTCGAGCAGCCCCGCGAGGTAGCGCTGGTCCTCCGGCTCGTCGACTCCGCGGATCCCGGTCGCCCGGATCACGAGGGGAAGCGTGCTGCCCTGGACGAGGAGTGTCGTCACCGCGACCGTGAAGGCGATCAGCACGAGCTGCGGGCGGTACGGGATGTCCTCGGGCAGCGACTGCGCGGCCGCGAGGGTGACGACTCCGCGCATCCCGGACCAGCCGAGCACCAGGCCGCCCCGCCAGCCGAGGCCGCTGGTGCTGAAGTGGCGGTAGTCGGCGCGGCGGAGCTGGTAGCGGCGGCGCGCCTTCGTCCGCTCCTCGCGGGGTAGCTCGGCGGCCTGCTCGAGCACCGCCTTCTGTTCGCGCGCCCGCCGCTCGGCCCGCCGGGTCTGCCAGCGCTCGCCGAGGAGCACCGGGCCGACCCAGACGAAGCGGACGACGATGAGTCCGACGGTGGCGATCAGGCCGATGCCGACCGCGGCGGGGACCGTGAGCGCGGCGTCGTCCGCATCCTGGATCAGACTGCGGATCTCGAGCCCGATCAGCAGGAACACGCCGTTCTCGAGCAGGAACTGCACCGTGCGCCAGTTGATGCGGTCGTTGACCCGAGACTGCGCCGTGAAGGCGCGGGAGGAGGCGTGCCCGGTGTGCAGGCCCGCCACCACGACCGCGAGCACCCCCGAGGCGCCCAGGCCCTCGGCCGGGATGAAGGCGACGAACGGCACGGTGAACGAGACGACGGTGTTGAGCACCGGGTCCTCGAGGCGCGAGCGCACGAAGACGGTGAGGATGCTCGCCACGAGGCCGACGACGACCGCGACGGCCACCGCGTACAGGAAGTCGCCGACCGCGGCCCACGGAGTCGCGAGCGTGCCGGCCGCGGCGGCGAGGGCCGAGCGCAGCAGCACCAGGGCGGTCGCGTCGTTGATCAGGCCCTCGCCCTCGAGCAGGGTGAGCAGCCGCGGGGGCAGGCCCAGACGACGCCCGACGGAGGTCGCGGCGACCGCATCGGGCGGGCTGATGATCGCCCCCACCGCGATGGCGAGCGCGAGGCCCAGCTCGGGCAGCAGGACGAAGAGGAGCGCCCCGACCCCGGCCGCCGAGATCGCGACCAGCACGACCGAGAGGCCGGTGATGGTGGTGAGGTTCCGCCGGAAGTCGATGAACGGCACGCTGATCGCGGCGGCGTAGAGCAGCGGGGGCAGGACTCCGTCGAGCACCCACTCGTGCGGCACGACGACCTCCGGCACCCCGGGCAGGTACGAGAGGCCGACTCCGGCGAGCACCAGGACGATCGGAGCGGCGACGCCGAGGCGGCGCGCGAACACGGCCACCGCGACGAGGACCGCCACGGCCACGATCGCCGCGATCCCGAGCATCATCGGGGGTCGCTCCTGCGGGCGCGGGGCGGGCGGCGGTCGGGCATCGGTCTCGTCTCCGGTCGTCCCGGACGCCGCCCCGGACGGGCGGCGCTGCGGGAGCCGTGGTCGAGTCTGCGCCCGGCGCCGGGGCCCGGGCAGGGGGTTGCCGCCCGGACGGGATCCGGGCACGGGCCCGGGCGCCGGCTCAGCGCCGGTCGAGCACCCGCTCGAGGCCGATCAGCAGGGCGAGTCCGCCGAGGGCCGCGACGACGACCGCCGCGATCGCGCCGGGGGAGAGGGCGAGGGCCCCGTCGACCAGCTCGGCGCGCAGGCCCTGATCGCGCGAGACGATCAGCAGGCCGACGGCGACGGCGGCGGCGAAGAGGCCCCAGACGATCGCGCCGAGGCGGATCCGCGGGCGCCGGGGCGTCAGAGCGCCCGGGAGGGGAGTGGTCTCGGTGCTGCTCATGGTGCGTCCTCACTCGTGGTCTGCGGGGTGGTGATGGTGGCGGGGTCGGTCAGGACTGCGCTCGGAGCAGGGGTGCCGGTGTCGGTGGGGGCGCCCGCCGTGTCGTGCACGATGATCGAGCCGGCTCCCTGCTCGACCCGCACGTCCACGGGCTCCGCGGCGGGATCGCCGAACGTCTGCGTCCACTCCCAGCGGCCGTCGACGAGCTGCTTGCTGTCGGGGACCGCCCACTCCTGCTCCTGGGCGTCGCCGCTGACGATCCACATGTCCCCGTTCCTCGACGAGGCCGTCAACCGGACGGCCGTGCCCTCCAGGGGGGTGACCGAGACGGTCCCCGCGCCCTGCCAGACGTCGATCACGGCCCCGTCGGGGCCCACGTCCGGACCGACGGTCACCTGCAGGTCGCCGGTGAGCATCGCGTAGTCGCCCGGCACGGCGTTCGAGACGCCGTACGAGGATCCGATCGGCAGCAGCTCGCGGTCCGGCGGCAGCATCGCGGCGACCAGCGCCGTCGGCAGCACGAGCACCGACGCGGTGACCAGGAGGGCGGCCCTGCGGCGCAGCAGTCCGGCCAGCACGATCGCCGCGGCGAGCACGAGGGCGGCGGCGGCGAAGCCGACCACGACCGCGGTGGTACCGGAGGCGGTGAGCGAGGCGAGAGCGCCGATGACGGCCGCGGCACCGAGCACGACGAGGGTGACGCTCGCCCGAAGTCGCGGGTTGCCCGCCCTGCGCACGCGGCGGCGCTCCTCGCGGACCGCGGCTGCCGCGCGCGACCGCGCTCGCGCCTCCTCCGCCCGCTGCCGTGCCGTCTCGCGGGCCGAGGCGGCCTGCTGGGCGCGGAACGCCTCGCGCTCGGTCCGCCAGGCCTCCTGGCGGGCCCGCCACTCGGCGAGGTCCTCGGGCGAGTCGGGCCGGACGTTGGTAGGACGCGGCGGCGGGAAGAGGGGGACGGAGTCGGGACGGGCCTCGGTCGTGCCGGGCGCCTCCTCCGGAGCCTCCGGACGGGGGGATCGGACGGCCTGACGCGCCACCCAGACGGTGAGGGCGACGAGGAGGCCGATCACCACGAGGGTCCAGATCGTGCGGCCGGCGGCGGGGGCCCAGGCCTCCGCGCCGGTGTAGGCGCCGCCGAGCGACCAGAAGCCCTGCGCGAGCGGCAGCATCGAGGCGAGGATCAGGGCGCCGATGCCGGCGTGCACCCGCTCGATGCGACCGGCGACGAGCTGCTCGACGGGCAGCGCGCCGTCCTCGTCGGGGAGCAGGAGCCAGGCGGCCGCGTACACGAGGAGCGCGGGGCCGCCCAGGACCGCCACGACCACGACGATCCCGCGGACGATGAGAGGGTCGATCCCGAGGCGCTCGGCGATGCCGGAGCAGACGCCGCCGACCCAGCCGGGGCGACGGGTGATGCCGAGGCCGCGGAGCCACAGGAAGAAGCGGTTGTCGGAGGGGGGTGCGGTGTCCCGGCCCTGCTCCTCGGGTGCGGGCTGCTCGGCTCCACTCTCGGCCGTTCCGGGCGCCCCGGGCCCGTCCGCTCCGCCGCTCGGCGGGGGAGTGCTCTCTGCTGTCATGGTGAGAGTGTCCCGCTCCTCCACAGGCGCCGACCATCGGGGGATCCCCTGACTCGACCCTCGTTTCCTCCCCCGGGTCCCCGACGACCTGTTTGGATGCTCGTGTGAGCATCTCGAGCACCGCGGTCCGGCCGCCGCTGCGACGCCCCCGGCGGGTCGTCCTCGGCGGCGTCTGCGCCGCGCTCGCCGAGCACCTCGGGTGGACGCTCTCCTCCACCCGCTTCTTCGTGGTCGTCGGATCCCTGCTGGGCGGGGGCGGGGTGCTCCTCTACCTGTGGCTGTGGGCGCTGGTGCCGCTCGCCGAGCCCGAGGGCGACGACGATCGTGCGGTCCGGCGCTCCGTGCCGGTCGCCGGGCTGCTGTCGGTGGCCGCCCTGGTGGCGTCCGGTGCCGTGCTCGTCGCCCTCGGGGCGTACGACGACGTCGCCGTGACGCGGGCGCTCGTCGCGGTCGCGGCGCTGGCCGGAGGCGCGGTGGCGTGGGCGCTCGGGCCCGGTCGCGACGACCCCTCGGCGGCCCCGCGCGCGCAGATCCGCGTGCGCCTCGCCTCGTGCGCCGCCCTGCTGCTGGCCGGAGCGGCAGTGCTCGCGAACCGGCCGAGCGCCCTGAACGCGGTCCTCGCGGTCGGCGTGCTGATCGTCGTCGCGGGGGTGCTGGCCGCTCCGCGGATCGTGCACCTGTGGACGGAGCTGATGGGCGAGCGGGCGGCGCGCGTGCGCGAGGAGCAGCGCGCCGAGATCGCCGCGCACCTGCACGACTCCGTCCTGCAGACCCTCGCCCTCATCCAGAACCGCGCCGGCGCCTCGAGCGAGGTCGCCCGCATCGCCCGGGCCCAGGAGCGCGAGCTGCGCGACTGGCTGTTCGAGCGCGACGTGCCGGTCGCCAACGACCTGGCGGCAGAGATCCGCGCCATCGCCGGCGCCATCGAGCTCGACTACCCGGCGACCCTCGAGGTCGTCGCCGTCGGCGTCTCGGTGCCGGGCGCCGCTCCGCTGCTCGCCGCGACCCGCGAGGCGATGCTCAACGCGGCGCGCCACGCGGGCGGCGAGATCTCGGTCTACCTCGAGTCGGCGCCCGACGGCGTCGACGTCTTCGTCCGCGATCGCGGTCCGGGCGTCGATCTCGGGGCGCTGCCCGGCGATCGGCTGGGCATCCGCGAGTCGATCATCGGCCGGATGAGCCGCGCGGGCGGCAGCGCCATCGTGCGGCCCGGAGCGGGCGGCTCGGGCACCGAGGTCCACCTGCACCTGGGGAGCAGACCGTGACGCGCGTCGTGCTGGTCGACGACCACTCCATCTTCCGGTCGGGTCTGCGGGCCGACCTCGCCCCGACCCTCGAGGTGGCGGGCGAGGCCGCCGACGTCGACTCCGCCGTGCGCCTCGTCGCCGAGACGCGCCCCGAGGTGGTGCTGCTCGACGTGCATCTCCCGGGCGGCGCGGGCGGAGGCGGCGCGGAGGTGCTGCGGCGGAGCGCTGGGCTCCTCGAGTCGGTGCGGTTCCTGGCGCTCAGCGTCTCGGACGCCGCGGAGGACGTCGTCGGCGTGATCCGCGCCGGGGCTCGCGGCTACATCACCAAGACGAGCTCGGGAGCCGAGGTGAGCCGCGCAGTCGAGGCGGTCGCGGGCGGTGACGCCGTGTTCTCGCCGCGCCTCGCCGGCTTCGTCCTCGACGCGTTCGGCGCCCTCGCCGGCGAGCAGGCCGAGTCGGTCGACGAGCTCGACCGGCTCTCGGCCCGCGAGCGCGAGGTGATGCGCCTGATCGCCCGCGGCTACGCCTACAAGGAGGCGGCGGCCGAGCTCTTCATCTCGGTCAAGACCGTCGAGTCCCACGTCTCGGCCGTGCTCCGCAAACTCCAGCTCTCGTCGCGCTACGAGCTCACCGCCTGGGCCTCCGCCCGCCGCCTGCTCTGACGCGCCCTTCGTCCCCGCTCATCGAGCAGCCCGCTCCCGGGCGCATCGAGCAGCCCGCTCCCGGGCGCATCGAGCGGAGGGGGAGCCTTCGGCGCCGACGCAGGGCGGGGAGAAGACGGATCTTCTGGACACGTGGGTCTCGATACGCCCCTGCGGGGCTACTCGACCAGCAAGGAGGCGGCGGTCTCTTCCAAAGGCCCACCGCCCTCTCTGCTGATCGAGTAGCCCGCTTCGCGGGCGTATCGAGATCCACCAGCGTCGGACGCCTGGTCATCGAACGGATCCGCTCAGGCCGACGGGTCTCGATACGCCCCTGCGGGGCTACTCGACCAGCGAGGAGGCGGCGGTCTCGTCCAAGGAGACCCAGCCGCCCTTCCCTGCTGATCGAGTAGCCCGCTCGCGGGCGTATCGAGATCCACCAGTGCCGGACGCCTGGTCATCGAATGGATCCGCTCGGTCCGGTGGGTCTCGATTCGCCCCTCCAACTCCGCTCGACCAGCGGGGCCGCAGCGCGACCCGTCCTCGCCGGAACCGTCAGTCGCGCGAGACGAGCACCCGCACGTCCCACGGTCCGAGCTCCAGCACGTCCCCCGCCGACGACGCCTCGCCCGAGAGCACGTCCTCCACAGCCTCCGGCAGCGCGAAGGTCGAGGGCTCCCACGACCAGTTGTGCACGAACCGCACGCGCTCGCCGTGGCGGTTGGTGGCGCTCGTGACCGTCTGCGACGGCGAGGCCGCACGCCACGGAGTCGAGACGGCGGACGACTTCGACACCGCCCACTCCATCAGCGCCCGCGCGAGCTCGAGGTCCGGCACCGTGCCCACGTAGGTCACCCGACCGGCTCCGTGCGCGCGGGTCGTGACCGCCGCGAAGCGACCGTAGTGCGGGTGCCGGTAGCGCACCAGCACCGTCGCGTCGTCGACCTGCACCCCGTCGGCCCAGACCGTCGCGCGGGCACCCTCGGGCAGCGCGAAGCCAGACTCCGCGTCGACGGGCACCGGCACCGCGAGGTTCGCGAACTCGTCGTAGTGCACGCCGGCCGCCTCCGCGAGGAACGCGGGCTTGCGCTGCAGGCGCGCGCGTCCCTCCTCGTCCTCGTAGCCGGTGCGCACACCGACGATCAGGTGCCCGCCCGCCGCCGCGTACGCCTCGAGCCACTGCAGCTCCGAGTCGTCGGCGATCGTGAACGCCGCCGCGACGAGCACCGGATGCGCGGCCGCGTACTCCGCTGCCGGCACGGCGGTCAGCTGCGAGGGATGCACCGTCGAGGCCTGCAGTCCCGCGTCGAACGCCCCTCGCGCGAACGCGTCGCGCGCCGTCTGGAAGCTGCGGCGGTCCGGCTGCGGCACGCCCCGCGCCGCGTCGCCGCCCTGAGCGGAGTCGCTGAACGCGGGGTGCTCCTCCAGCGCCCACTTGCTCTCGTTCGAGAACAGGATCGCGACGTCCGAGTCGGGCACCAGCTCCGTCACCCGGTCGCCCGCCGCGGCGAAGTCGGCTCCGAGCGCGGCGATCTGCTCGTAGGTGCGGCCCGGCTCCTGCGAGTGCGGCAGCACCCCGCCCCAGTAGGTCTCCACCCCGTGGTGGAGCGTGTGCCAGTGCCAGTACTCGATCATCGTGGCGCCGCGCGAGACCAGCGCCCAGGCGGCCTGGCGCCACTGGCCGTCGAACGCGGGCTCGTTCGACCACGACATGCCGATCGCCTGCGCGTCCGTCTCGGTGACGAGGAACGGCGCCTGCTTCGAGCCGTACATCCGGTCGGCGGTCGCGTAGAGCGCCCAGGTGCCAGAGGTGGTCCAGTGCTGGTCGAACGGCCGCGCGTCCGGCAGCTCGAGGCCGTCCTGCATCCGGTAGTAGGGGTTGCCTGCGGTCACGTCGAGACGGCGCACCAGCTCCTCGTCCTGCACGGTCGCGCGCTCGTACGAGATGCAGGTCGTGACGAACTGGTCGTCGCGGCCGATCCGCTCCGTGATGCCGCGGACCAGGTCGGCCTGCCAGCCGATGAAGTCGGTCGTGATCGAGGCCTGGAAGCGGCGCCAGGCGAGGTCGTACTGCGGCTGCGCGTTGCCGTCCGGGGTCCACAGGTCGGCCCAGGTCGACAGCCGGTGCGACCAGTAGGTGAGCCCCCACTCGTCGTTCAGCGCCTCGACCGTGCCGTACGTCGCGCGCAGACGGTCGACGAAGCGCTCGAAGACCTGGCGGTTGTGGAGGATCTCGTTGCCCGGCTCGTTGTCGACCTGGAAGCCGATGACCGCGGGGTGCGCGGCGTAGCGCTCGACGATGCGGCGGATCACGCGCTCGGCGTGGAAGAGGAACGCGGGGTGGCTGTAGTCGATCTCCTGGCGCGCGCCCCAGCCGACGGGCTGCCCGGTCGCGCGGTGCGCGTTGATCTCGGGATACTGCCGCGCCAGCCACATCGGCACCGCGTAGGTGGGCGTGCCGAGCACGACCGAGATGCCGTGCTCGTGCGCCCCGTCGAGCACCGGCTGCAGCCAGTCCAGGTCGAAGACGCCGTTCTCGGGCTCCCAGGTCGACCAGACCGACTCGCCGACGCGGATCACGGTGAACCCGGCGGCCTTCATCAGCCGCAGGTCCTCCGCCAGGTCGCGGCTGCCGAGGCGCGAGGTCGGCTGGTACTCGTGGTAGTAGGCCGCGCCGAAGAGGATGCGATCGGTGAGGTGCTGCATGGTCGCCTTTCAGGAGGGGTGGCCGCTCCACCGTATCCGGGCCCGGTACCCGCCGGGGGTCCGTACGATCTGCAGGGGATTGCAGGCGGAAGGCGCTTGCCGCCGCGCGCGACCGTCGGGTCGCGGGAACTTCCCCTGCAGATCGCACAGTCCCCTGCAGATCGTGCGCACCCGCTCCGGATCCTGCGCACCCCGGATCGCCGCGCCCGCAGTCGCCGCCCCGCCTCAGCAGTCAACCCCGTGGAGCCCGCCGCGCACCCCGACCGAGACTGTCCGGACCCGATGGGAAAGGACGACACGGATGCCGACCATTCACGCGCTGCGCACCCTCGCCGACGTCTACCGCGACCTCCGACCGGTCTCGCAGATCTACCTCGACGTCTCGCTCGACTCGGGCGATCCGCCCGACATCGCCTTCGAGCGCGGCACCGCCGTCGCCGACGAGCTGCGGAGGCAGGGGGCGCCCCAGGGCGACATCGATGCGCTGACCGCGCTGCTCACCGGGGCGGGACGGCCGCAGGGCCGCTCCTGTCTCTTCGCCGTCGCCGTCGACGGCTCGATCGTGCTGTCGGAGGTGCTGCCGGGCCGCCCTGTCGCACCCGAGCACACGTCCTACGGCACGCTCCCCGTCGTCGTCCCGCTGCTGCAGCATCGCCCCGACGTCCGCTACCTCGTCGTCGAGACCTCCCGCGACGGTGGCGAGGTGCGCCTGCACCGCCTGGGCGCCGAGCGTCCGGAGGAGGAGGAGTCGGTCCAGGGACGGACCGACACCCTGCACAAGGCGCAGGCCGGCGGATGGCGGCACGACCGCTTCCACAGCCACGCCGAGGAGATCTGGCGGCAGACGCAGGCCGAGCTGGCCTCCTCCGTCGACGAGATCGTGCGCACCCGGCGGCCGCAGCTGCTCGTCGTCGCCGGAGACATCCGCGCGCGTCAGCTGCTGGCCGAGCAGCTCTCGCCCTCGAGCGCGGCGATCCTGGCGGTCCTCCCCGCGAACACCCGCGCCGACGGCAGCGACGACGGCGCCCTCGACGAATTCGTGCAGGAGCAGATCGACCGGCTTCTGCGCCGCGAGAAGGAGGACGTGCTCGACGCGCTCCGCACGCACGACGGGCGGCACGACGACACGGTCGAGTTCTCGCTCGGAGCGATCGTGCAGGCGCTCTCGGCGGCCCAGGTCGACACGCTGGTGATCGATCCGCAGCGGCTCCGCGAGCGCGAGCTGCTGGCGCTCGCGGCCGAGCCGTGGATGGCGGCGGCACCGGAGGAGGCGCTCGGCGCCGAGGTCATCGGCCCGGTCGGCGCGGCCCTGGCGCTCGTGCGGGCGGCGCTGCTGACCGACGCCCGCGTGCTCTGCACCGACTCCCGCACCGCTCCGGACGGAGAGGACGTCGTCGCCCTGCCGCACGACGCGGACGCGGCCGCGCTGCTGCGCTGGCGCACCGGGCCGCCGGTGCCGGGCGCCTGAGCGATACCCGGGCCGCAGAACGTCGGCTGAGAAGGGGGTCCGGCCGCTGTCAGGCGACAGACCCCACTCTCAGCCGAGGTTCTGCGCGCCCTACGAGACCAGCGGCAGCAGCGGCAGGACCGCCAGCGCCGTGAGGGCGCCGAGGGCCGCCCCGGCGAGCACGTCGGTCGGGAAGTGCATGCCGAGCGCGAGGCGCGAGAGCATCATCGCGACCACGACGAGGACCGCGAGCGGCCAGAGCGCCGGCAGCATCACGGCGAACACGATCATGGCGGCGGTGGTCGAGGTGGAGTGCGAGCTCGGGAAGCTGAGCTTGCTGGGGGCCTTGCCGCGCACCTCCACGCCCTCGCCGAGCGGGCGCGGACGCCGCACGACGCGCTTCACTCCGATCGAGAGGGCGTGCGCGACGACGATCGCGACGTCGCAGAGCGCCCAGGCCCAGAACCGCGACGGATCGAGGAACGCGGCGAGCACCCCGAGCAGCAGCCAGCCCGCGGCGTGCTCCCCGAAGAAGCTCAGCCCCCGCGCGATCGGCAGCAGGGGGCGGGTGAGCGGGGACTGCTGCACGGCGGCGATGATCGCCGACTCGCGGCTCCTGAGGGTCGGCATCGGGTCATCCTAGCGAAGAGGGGAGGAGGGGGCGGGGGAGCAGCGCCCCCCGCCCCCTCCCGGGGATCAGGCCTCCGAGTCGCCCTCGGACTGGGACCTGCGACGGGCGCTCAGGCCGAGCGCCGCGGCGCCGGCCGCGAGCAGCGCCGTCGCGCCGCCGATCAGGCCGACCGACTCGACACCGGTCGAGGCGAGGCCTCCGCCGGTGCCGCCGACGGGCAGCGGAGCGGCGGTGCCGGTCGGCGCGGGTCCGGCCGTGGGCGCCGCGGTGGGACCGGCGGTGGGCACCGTGGTCGGGCCCGCGGTCGGAGCCGTCGTGGGGGCGGCCGTCGGCGTCGAGGTCGGCGCCGTGGTCGGCCCGGCCGTCGGAGTCGGCGTCGGCGTCACGACCTGCGAGGCGGGCAGGATCTGCACGATCGCCGGACGCGGTGCCGCGAACGCCCCGGCGGGGACCGCTCCGCTCGCCGCGAAGTCCGGGAAGTACGAGGTCGGCGCCTCGAAGGTGCCGTCCTCGCCCGGGTGCTGCACAGCGACGAAGACGTGCTGGTCCTGGTCGTGCACGATCGGGCCGCAGGTCTCGGCGTCGACCGGCACCGACAGGAACTGCTCGACCTTGCCGCGGTCCGCGCCCTCCAGCGACACCTTGAACAGGCCGTCGTTGTAGCCGATGCCGCTGGGCGCGCCGTCGGTCGAGATCCAGAGGTTCCCGACGGAGTCGAACGCCAGGTTGTCGGGGCAGGAGATCGGCGAGACCTGCTCGGCCGGGAAGCCGGAGAAGTAGACGACGTCGCCCTGCGCCGCGTCGCCGCACAGCATCAGCAGGTTCCAGGTGAAGGTGCGGCCGGTCTGGTCGCCGCCGTCCTCGATGATCTCGACGATGTGGCCGTCGCGGTTCTCGGTGCGCGGGTTGATCTCGGTCGCGCCCTCCGTGCCCTCCTTGCCGCGCTCGGAGTTGTTGGTGCAGGCTACGTAGATCCGGCCGCTGACCAGGCTCGGCTGCACGTCCTCGCAGCGGTCCATCTTGGTCGCGCCGGCCGCGTCGGCGGCCTGGCGGGTGTGCACCAGGACCTGCTCGACGCTCATGCCGGGGATCTTCGAGGCGCCGTCGAGCACGAGCGGGAGCCACTCGCCGATGCCGTCGAAGCCGCCGTCCGAGGGGACCGCACCGGTGCCGGTGATCTCGGCGACGGGGGAGTCGCCGGTGAAGCGGGCGACGTACAGGTCGCCCTCCTCGAGCAGCGTCTTGTTGTGGGCGCGGTCGCCCTCGATGTAGCGCTTCTTCGAGACGAACTTGTAGAGGTAGTCGAAGCGCTCGTCGTCGCCCTGGTAGGCGACCACGCGGCCGTCCGGAGCGATGATGACGTTCGCGCCCTCGTGCTTCAGGCGACCGAGCGCGGTGTGCTTCTTCGGCGTCGACTCCGGGTCGAAGGGGTCGAACTCGACGATCCAGCCGAAGCGGTTCGGCTCGTTCTCGTAGCCGGGGGTGCGGGCGTCGAAGCGCGGGTCGTCGAGCTCCCAGAGGCGCGAGGTCTCCTCGTCGGTCAGCCCGTAGCGCTGCTCCTCGGCGCTCGTCCCGGTCGCGCGGAAGTAGCCGTTGAAGTTCTCCTCGCCCGACAGGATCGTGCCCCACGGCGTGGTGCCGCCGGAGCAGTTGCCGAGCGTGCCGAGCACCGTGCGCCCGGTGGGGTCGGCGACGGTCGTCAGGAGCGACGAGCCGGCGGCCGCGCCGGTCACCTCGTAGGGGGTGTCGATCAGGTAGCGGCGGTTGCGCTCGCCCCCGCGGACGTACGCCCAGGGGCGGTCGACGGCCGTGCGGACGAGCTCGACGACGCTGAGGCCGTGAGCGGCGCGCCCGACCGCGCGCACGCGCTCCTGCTCGGACTCGAGCTGGGCGGCCGGGAACATGATGGTCTCGTTGGTGTACTCGTGGTTGACGACGAGCAGGGCGCGCAGGCGCTTCGAGCCGGGGACCTCGACGATGTCGGTGTAGTCGTTGTTGTAGCCGAACTGGCCGGACTGCGACGCCCCGGTCTGGTCGGCGAGGTCGAACTCGGCGCTGTCTGCGAAGAGCGGGTCGCCCCAGCGGATGATCGGCTGCCAGGCGAAGCCCTCGGGCACCGTGAACTCGTCCACCGTCGCCGGCACGGGGGCGATCGGAGTGAAGACGAGCGGAGACGCGTCGCCGGCGGCCGCGGCCGTGGCCGCTTCGGCGGTCGGGGCGCCCGGGGACGCGACGGCGATGGTGACCGCTCCGGCCAGGCCCAGGCCCAGCGCGCCGCGGCGCGTGATCTGCGCTCCGACGATGTCGCGGAAGTAGCTGTTGTGCGACGTGTTGCACGTCGCGGCGGAGCAGGCGTTGGCGCACTTCAGCGCACAGGTGACGGGGCTGCGCTTCCCCCGGGTGTGCCCGGCCATGGGCAGCAGCAGTCGGCGGGAGGTGTCGGTCATCGTCGTCTCGTCCTTCGATTCGCAGGCGTGGGGAGACCTCGAGGGAACCAGCGGCAGCGGGCGGGCACGTCACCCGGCGGCGGATCGCCTCTGAACGCGAGGTGAACGTCGGTCGACGTAGGAGAGGCTCACCTCACCTCTGCCTCTCGGTCGCGACCGACGTTCTGCGCAGATCCGATCCCAGCGCGGAAGCCCGAGTAGCCTTCCGCGGTGCGAGCTCGCCGAACCGTCATCGTCTACTTCGACGGGTTCGCGCTCTACAAGGCGCTCCTCCAGCAGCGCTACCCGCGGTACAAGTGGCTCGACCTGGCGGCCCTCGCGAAGCGCCTGTTCCCTCATCGAGAGGTCGTCGGAGTGAAGTACTTCACGGCCCCGCTCAAGCCGCTCACCAACGACCCGGGGATCGGGCAGCGGCAGCAGGTCTACTGGCGGGCGCTGCGGACGACCGAGGTCGAGATCATCGAGGGGATCTTCACCTTCACGAAGCAGTACCTCCCGGAGTCGCCGGAGCGGCTCGATCACAGCGGCCGCGTGGTGACCGTCCGTGTGAAGAGGCCTGAGGAGAAGGGGACGGACGTCGCGCTCGCGTCACATCTGCTCGTCGACGCGTTCGAGCAGAGGGCCGACTCGTTCGCGATCGTCACGAACGACTCGGATCTCGTGCCGCCGGTGCGGATGCTGAGCGAGCGCGGGTACTCCGTCGCCCTGGTCTCGGTGGTGGGACCGCGGTACAACAAGGCCTTCGAGGGCATCGGTCTGGACGGAGTCCGGCAGATCCGCCGCGGCACCCTCGCCGCGTCCCAACTGCCCCTGCTCGTCGTCGACTCGGAGGGGCGGCGGATCAGGAGACCGCCCCGGTGGACTTGACCCAGAACGAAGCAGGCCCCCGCCGAGGCGGGGGCCGCGCCCGGTAGTCGAGACATCCGGGTGGTTACTTCTTCAGGCTACTCCGAGCCGCCTCCGGAACGACGGCATCGCGCCACTAGTTCTTCCGCGCGTCGCGGGCCTCTATCAGCGGCACGGCGTGCTCCTCGATCCAGTCGACGACCGGGAGGAGCCTCTCCGCCAGCTCTGCGCCCAGCGGGGTCAGGCTGTAGTCGACCCGCGGCGGGATCACCGGGTGCGCCTCGCGATGCACGAAGCCGTCCTCCTCGAGGGTGCGGAGCGTCTGGGCGAGCATCTTCTCGCTGATGCCGCCGATGCGACGGCGCAGCTCGGCCCAGCGCTGCGTGCCGGGAGCGAGTGCTGCGAGCACGAGGACGCCCCACTTGCTCGTCACGTGGCCGAAGATCTCGCGACTCCCGCAGTCGGCCGAGTAGACGTCGGCGGCGAACGGGGTGCTGGCGGTGGCGATCACGGTTCCTCCTGGAGTGGTCTCCTCAGTACTAACGAAATAGTGCGTACTGCATTCCGGGAAGTACTCGGACGGATCCGCGGTTGCAGGGTGGGTCGGCGGAAACCTCGCCGCACCGCCCACGGAAGGACCACCTCATGACCCTCGTCGTCACCGGAGCCACCGGCCACCTCGGACGCCTCGCCGTCGAGCACCTGCTCGCCCGCGGCACCGCCGCCTCCGACATCGTCGCCACCGGCCGCGACGCCGCGAAGCTCGAGACGCTCGCCGCCGATCTCGGCGTGCGCACCGCCGTCGCCGACTTCGAGGACCCCGCCTCGCTCGACGCCGCCTTCGCCGGCGCCGAGGCCGTCCTGCTCGTCTCGGGCTCCGAGGTCGGCAAGCGCGTCGCCCAGCACACCGCCGCGATCGACGCCGCGGTCCGCGCCGGCGCGCGCCTGGTCTACACGAGCGCCCCGAAGGCCACCACGAGCACCCTGATCCTCGCTCCCGAGCACAAGGCGACGGAGGAGGCGATCGCCGCGTCCGGCGTCCCCGCCGTGATCCTCCGCAACGGCTGGTACAACGAGAACTACGCGCAGACCGTCGCCGAGCTCGCCTCCGCCGGCACCACGCTCTCCAGTGCGGGGGAGGGCCGCGTCTCCAGCGCCGCCCGCTCCGACTACGCCGAGGCGGCGGCCGTCGCCCTCGTCGACGCGTCGCTCGTCGGCACCGTGCACGAGCTGTCCGGCGACGTCGCGTGGAGCTTCGACGAGCTCGCCGCGATCGTCGGCGAGGTCGCGGGCCGCGACGCCTCGATCACCCACGTCGACTCCGCCGAGCACGCGCGGATCCTCACCGAGGCCGGACTGCCCGAGGGCGCCGTCGGCTTCCTCGTCGGACTCGACGCCAACATCTCCGAGGGCCTGCTCGGCGGGACCGACGGATCGCTCGCGCGCCTGATCGGCCACCCGACCACTCCGATCCGCGCCTACGTCGAGTCGCAGGTCTGATCCTCGGCTCGCGGGATCCCGTTCGGCTCGCAGGAACCCCCTTTCCGCGCGAGCCGGACGCGATCCTGCGAGCCGGAGGGGCATCCGGACCGGTGCGGACATGCCCGGATCGCCCGCGCACGGGCGGGTGTCGGCGGCCCGTCGTAGGGTGGTCGCCATGACCTCGACGACGCCTCGCTCCGGTATCGACCTCCCCGAACTCGACCCCGCGACGCGCCCGCAGGACGACCTCTACCGGCACGTCAACGGCCTCTGGATCGACCGCACCGAGATCCCGAGCGACAAGGCGCGCTACGGCTCCTTCCACGCGCTGCAGGAGGAGGCCGAGAAGGCGGTGCGCGACATCATCGTCGAGGCCGCGACCGCCGAGCAGGGCTCCGAGGAGCGCATGTTCGGCGACCTCTACGCCTCCTTCATGGACGAGGCCCGCGCCGAGGAACTCGGTGCGACCCCGATCGCCGACGACCTCGCCGCCGTGCAGCGCGTCGACTCGATCGTGGGCCTGCTCGCCGCGATCGGCGCCTTCGAGCGCACCGGCGTCCCGGGTCTCTTCGGCCTGTTCGTCGACAACGACCCGGGCGACCCCGAGCGCTACCTCGTCTTCGTCAACCAGGGCGGCCTCGGGCTGCCGGACGAGAGCTACTACCGCGAGGAGGAGTTCGCCTCCGTCCGCGAGAAGTACACGCCGTTCGTCGCGCGGATGCTCGAGCTGGCCGGCATCGGCGCGGCCGAGCAGCGCGCCGAGCGCATCGTCGCCCTCGAGACCGGGATCGCCGCCGTGCACTGGGACAAGGTGCGCAGCCGCGACAGCCAGGCGACCTACAACCTCCGCTCCTGGTCCGAGGTCGAGGAGCTCGCCGCGGGCATCGACCTCGGCGTCTGGCTGACCGCGATGGGCGCTCCGGAGGGGGCGCTCGCCGAGGTCGTCGTCCGCCAGCCGAGCTTCCTCCAGGGCCTCGCCGGTCTCCTGAGCGACGACAACCTGCCCGCGTGGCGCGACTGGCTGTCGTGGCAGGTCGTCCGCGGCGCCGCGGCGTACCTCTCGAGCGACTTCGTCGACGCCAACTTCGACTTCTACGGCCGCACGCTCACCGGCACCCCGCAGAAGCGGGAGCGCTGGAAGCGCGCCGTCTCGCTCGTCGAGGGCTCGCTCGGCGAGGCCGTCGGCCGCACCTACGTCGCGCGCCACTTCCCCGAGAGCGCCAAGACCGAGATGGACGTGCTGGTCGCGAACCTCATCGAGGCCTACCGCCGCTCCATCGTCGACCTCGACTGGATGGGCGCCGAGACCCGCGAGCGCGCGCTCGAGAAGCTCGCCAAGTTCACTCCGAAGATCGGCTACCCGGTCCGCTGGCGCGACTACTCCGCTCTCACGATCGACCCGGCCGACCTCGTGGGCAACGCCCGCCGCGTCGCCGCGTTCGAGTTCGACCGCGAGCTCGGCAAGATCGGGAAGCCGCTGGATCGCGACGAGTGGTTCATGACTCCGCAGACCATCAACGCGTACTACAACCCGGGCTTCAACGAGATCGTGTTCCCCGCGGCGATCCTCCAGTTCCCCTTCTTCGACGAGACCCGCGACCCGGCGGCCAACTACGGCGCGATCGGTGCGGTCATCGGCCACGAGATCGGCCACGGCTTCGACGACCAGGGCTCGCGCTTCGACGGCGACGGCCGCCTGACCGACTGGTGGACCGCCGAGGACCGCGCGGCGTTCGAGGAGCGGACGAAGGCGCTCATCGCGCAGTACGACGCCCTCGCGCCCGCGACGACCCCCGGGCACCACGTGAACGGCGCCCTCACGATCGGCGAGAACATCGGCGACCTGGGCGGGCTGAGCATCGCGTGGAAGGCGTACGTGCTCTCGCTCGAGGGTCAGGAGCCGCCCGTGATCGACGGTCTCACCGGCGCCGAGCGCTTCTTCCTGTCGTGGGCGCAGGCCTGGCAGCAGAAGTCGCGCGACGAGGAGACGATCCGGCTGCTCGCCATCGATCCGCACGCTCCGGCCGAGTTCCGCTGCAACCAGATCGTCCGCAACATCGACGAGTTCTACGCTACTTTTGACGTCACCGAAGGCGACGCCCTGTGGCTCTCCCCGAGCGAGCGCGTCACCATCTGGTAGTCAGGATCCGGTGGTCGCCGAGCGGCCGCCGACCCCTCCCGCGGACGACACCCCGGGCATCGAGAGCCGACCGATGCCGCCGGGTCCGTCCGTGCATCGCGCGCCCTCCCGGCGCGGCGACGGACCCGTGGTCCGCCCCTCCGCACGACCCGCTCACCCGACCCCGGAGAGGGGCCCGATCCGTGGTGATCCCCCACGACACCCGCCGCGACACCCGACGAGCCCGCCGCGGCCGGCACAAGGGCTCCGAGGATCGCGACAACTTCCAGCGCGGCTTCGACGCTCTCGGCCGGCTCGCGCTCGACGGAGTGGTCGTCTCGGCCTGCGCCGTCGACCTCGCGACCGGGCGCACCCTGTTCGCCGTCGACGACTCCGTCTCGATGCCGACGGCCGGCATCGGCACGATCCTGCTGCTCGTCGAGGTCGCGGCCCGGCTGGCGAGCGATCCGCAGGAGAACCTCCGCCTGCTCGACCGCACCGCCGCCGACGCGGTCGCCGGCTCCGGCGTCTGGCAGCACCTGCAGGTCCCGTCCCTGCCGATCGCCGATCTCGCGGCCCTGGTCGGAGCGACGAGCGACACCCTCGCGACGAACGTGCTCCTCCGCCGGGTCGGCCTCGACGCCGTGCGCGAGCGCGCCGAGGGCCTGGGCCTCTCGCGCACCGCGCTCCTCGACGTCGTGCGCGACGAGCGCGGCCCCGACGACGCGCCGCAGCTCTCGATCGGCTCGGCCCGCGAGCTGACCTGGCTCCTCGCCACCCTCGCGAACGGCGAGATCGTCGACTCGACCGTCAGCTCGCGCGTCATCGGCTGGCTCTCGCTGAACCCCGACCTGTCGATGGTCTCCTCGGCGTTCGGCCTCGATCCGCTCGCGCACCGCCGCCCCGACCACGGCGTGCTGCTCGTCAACACCACCGGCACCGATGTCGGCGTGCGCGCCGAGACGGGCGTGCTGCGCGGTCCGCGCGCCTCCGCCGCCTACGCGGTGACGACGCAGTTCGACGACACCTCCCTGCACTACCGCCTCGCGGTCCTCGAGGGCATGCGCACCCTCGGCGTCGACCTGCTGGAGTACGTGCACTGAGCCGCGGCTCGAAGGACGGCCGGAGCGGCGACGGCCGCCCGTCAAGGCCCTGACCGCCTCGCGCGCCCGACCTAGGCTGCCGACAGCGGCACCGCCTCCGGTGCGGGCCGCGGAGGAGGAACCATGAGCAGCTTCGGCTTCGACGCACCCGAGGACGTCACCGACACCAGCCGCCCCGACCCCGACTCGATCCCGGCGCCCCCGGAGGACCCGGCGCAGATCGACGACCCGGAGGCCCTCGACGAGGCCCTGGACGAGGGCGCCGACGCGCGTCTCGGCGACGAGCAGGACCCGCCGGAGCACCCGGTCGTCCCCTCGCCGAGCTGACCGGCGCGGCGAGGCGCTCCTCCGGACGCCGCGTCGAGGACGCGCGCCACGCGCGACGTCGGGAGGAGCGCGACCGCCGCCGTCAGTCGCGGAACGCGCCGCGGTAGCGCGCCGCCGGATGCCGCGGGTTCACCTGCGCCGACCCCGTCAGCCGCTCGCGCAGCCCACGGCCGGAGTACTCCGTCCGCGCCAGCCCTCGCGAGCGCAGTACCGGCATCACCTCGTCCACGAACTCGACGTAGCTGTCCGGCAGCGTCCAGTGCGCCAGGTTGATCCCGTCCACGCCCGCGCCGCGCAGCTCCTCGAGCCGGTCCGCGATCTGCTCGGGCGTGCCCACCACGCGGGGGTGGCGCCGCACCGCGAGGCGGGCGAGGTCCGCGACCGTCGCGTCGCGCTCGGGCAGCAGCCGGATCATCGACTCGAGCGTGCTGCGGTTGCCGTTCGTCGTGATGTCGCGCAGTCGCGTCTCCGGCGGGAACGGGGTGCCGTCCGCCTGGTCCACGCTCAGGCCCGCGTGCAGCAGGTGGGCGTCGACGCTGGTCCGGGCGTCGAGCTCGGCCTCGCGCTCCCGGGCCTCGCGCTCGGTGCTGCCGACGACGACCGACACGGGCGAGAAGAACAGGACGTCGTCGCCGCGGCGCCCGGTCGCCTCCGTGAGTGCGCGGGTCGACGCGATCAGCTCCCGCGTGTGCTCGAGGGTCGATCCGCCGACGAAATGCGCCTCGGCGTGCCGTGCGGCGAACGCGCGGCCGGCCGGTGAGGATCCGGCCTGGAACAGGAACGGCGTGCGCTGCGGCGACGGCGCAGACAGGTGCGGTCCCTCGACCCGGTAGTGCTCGCCGACGTGGTCGATGCGGTGCACCGCCTCCGGGCGCGAGAAGGCGCCGGCCTTGTCGCGGACCGAGGCGTCGTCGTCCCAGGACCCCTCCCAGAGCTTGTAGACGACGTCGAGGTACTCCTCGGCCTGCGCGTAGCGGGCGTCGTGCTCGGTCAGCCGCTCGAGGCCGAAGTTGCGGGCGGCGTTCTCCTGGTAGCTGGTGACGATGTTCCAGGCGACCCGCCCCTTCGAGAGGTGGTCGAGGGTCGACATGCGCCGGGCGAACTCGAACGGGTGCGCCTGCAGGATCGAGCTCGTCATCGCGAGGCCGAGGTGCTCGGTCGAGCCGATCAGGGCGGCGAGGAGGATCGAGGGATCGTTGGTGGGCAGCTGCAGCCCCTCGCGGGCGTTGACCTCGAGCGAGGCGCCGACCGCGCCGTAGGTGCCGACCACGTCGGCGAAGAAGATCGCGTCGAACACGCCGCGCTCGAGGGTGCGGGCCGTCTCGACCCAGAAGGCGAGGTCCTCGAACGACCCGTGGCGCGCCTCCGGTCGCCGCCACTGCCCGTGGTGGAGGTGCGACGGCGTGTTCATGACGAAGGCGTTGAACAGCAGCGGGCGGGGCGGGCGGGTCATGCGGGCTGCTCCTGCGCGGTGACGGTGCTGCGGAAGTCGGTCTCGGGCTCGGTGCCGTTGAGCAGGTAGGCACCGATCGCCGCCTGACGGAACACCGCCGGATTGTGCGAGGCGATGGTGCGGGCGTTGCGCCAGTGCCGGTCGAGGCCCGACTCCGTCAGCACCGCGGAGGCGCCGCCCACCTCGAACAGGCGGGAGGTCACTGCGACGATGTCGGCCACGGCGATCTGCTGCGCCTCGAACTGGCGGATCTGCACGCGGACGTAGTCGCGGGTGCGCTCGGCCTCGTCGGCGTGCTCGCGGTCGCGGACGGCGGCGTACTCGCGGGCGACGTCGTGCACGAGCGCCTCCACCGCGGCGACGCGGCTGGCCAGCTCGCCGACGACCGACTGCACCCGCGGGTCCTCGCGCGGGAGGCTCTCGCCGGCGACTCCGAACGAGCGCGACCGCGCCCGGACGAAGCGCAGTGTGTCGTCGAGGGCCGCCCGGCCGATGCCCGCCAGGGTCGCCTGGAGCAGCAGGTGCAGCAGGAGCCGGAAGTCGAGCGTGTACCAGTCGGGCTCCTGCAGCACGCGGTAGACGTGCTCGTCGTCGAGCGGCACGTCGGTGAACACGGTCGTGCCGCTCGCGGTGAGGCGCTGGCCGAAGCCGGTCCAGTCGTCGATCACCTCGACTCCCGGGGCCCGGGTCGGCACGACGGCGCCGTAGCGCTCGCCGGTCGGGTCGAGGGCGCCGGTCCACGTGTAGTCGGCGTAGAGCGTGCCCGTCGTGTAGAACTTGCGGCCCGTGAGTCGCCAGCCGCCCTCGACCGGGACGAGCCGCGCCTCCGTCGTCGTCGCGGAGCCCTTCTCGGCCTGCGAGTTGGCGAACAGCGCTCCCTCCGCTGCGCGCCGGAGCCACGCCTCGTCGCGCGCGGTGCCGCCGACGAGGAAGCGCTCGACGAGCCCGAAGTGGCCGCGCAGCGCCTGCGGGAGGTTGGGGTCGGCCGCGCCGAGCGCGACCAGCAGCTCGAAGAGCTCGGGCAGCGTCGCTCCGGCCCCGCCCCACTCGACGGGCACGCGCATCGCGGTGAACCCGGACGCGACCAGCGCCGCGATCTCGGGGTGCAGCAGGCGCCGCTCCCGCTCGCGGACGAGAGAGTCCCGCCCGACCTCCTCGATGACGGAGCGGAACCGCTCGAAGTCCGTGGCCGAGAGGCTCATCGCGCGACCTCCCCGAACGTGCCGCGGTAGGACCGGGCGGGATGCTCCTCCGGCAGCTGATCGCGGCCGAACAGCTTCTGGCGAAGGGTTCCGGGCGCGTACTCGCGCTGAGCGAGCCCGCGCTCCTGCAGGACCGGGGTCACGTGGTCGACGAACTCCTCGAAGCTGCCGGGCAGCGTCCAGTTGATGACGTTGATCCCGTCGATGCCCGCGTCGCGCCACTCGGCGAGGCGGTCGGCGATCTGCTCGGGCGTGCCGACGATCCGTCCGCGCAGCTTCGCCGCGAGGGTGGCGAGGTCGCGCACCTTCGGGTCGGGGTCGGGCGAGAGCTCGCGCATCCACTGCAGGTGGCTCACGTTGGTGCCGGTGGAGAGCTCCGAGAGCGGAGTGTCGGGGTCGAGCGCTTCGCCGGTCGCCGGGTCGAAGGCGAGGTTGCTGTGCAGCAGGAAGCCGTCGCTCGAGAGGTACTCGTCGAGCTCGGCCGCCTTCCGCTGCGCCGCCTCCTCGGTGTCGCCGGTGACGAAGGCGAGGCCGAGGAAGAAGGCGAGGTCCTCGGGAGCGCGGCCCGTCGCCGCGACCTTTGCGCGGGTCTGCTCGATCAGCGCCCGGGTCTTGTCGATTCCGGAGGTGAGCACGAACTGGCCCTCCGCGTGGCGGGCGGCGAAGGCGCTCCCCGCGGGGGAGGAGCCGGCCTGGAAGATCACCGGGGTGCGCTGCGGCGACGGCGGGCTCTGGTGCGGACCGGCCACGCGGTAGCGCTGCCCGACGTGGTCGATGCGGTGGATCCCGCTCGCGTCGGCGAACACCGCGTCGTCCGGGTGGCCGAGCGCCTTGTCGCGCCGGAGCGCGTCGTCGTCCCACGACCCCTCCCAGAGCTTGTAGACGACCTCGAGGTACTCCTCGGCCCAGCGGTAGCGCTCGTCGTGCTCCTCGAGTCCGTCGGCGCCGAAGTTGCGCGCGGCGCTCTCCTGGGCGCTGGTCACCACGTTCCAGCCGACTCGGCCGCCCGAGAGGTGGTCGAGCGTCGACACGCGCCGGGCGAACTCGAACGGGTGCGCCTGCAGCACGGAGGAGGTGAACACGAGTCCGAGGTGCTCCGTGACCGCCGCCAGCGCCCCCAGCAGCACCGACGGGTCGTTGCTCGGGAACTGCAGCCCCTCGCGCGCGTTCACCGTGTAGTCGCCACGAGCGGGACCGTAGAGGCCGAGGACATCGGCGAAGAAGATCGCGTCGAACCGGCCGCGCTCGAGGGTGCGGGCGAGGTCGGTCCAGAGCCGGAGCGACGTGAACTCGTGCTGGCGCGCCTCCGGGTGCCGCCACAGGCCGTGCTGGATGTGGGAGGCGGTGTTCATCACGAAGGCGGAGAAGCGCAGCGGCTTCGGGGCGTCGGTCATCGGGGGTCCTCGGCGGTCGGGGTGGTCGCGGGGTCGGCGAGCAGGCGCCGGCCGGGCACGGCGTCGAGCAGCTCGCGCACGTAGTCGGTGCGGGGCGCGGCGAAGATCTCGTGCGACGGACCCTGCTCGACGACCCGGCCGGCCCGCAGCACCACGACGTCGTGCGCCAGGCGGCGCACGGTCGACAGGTCGTGCGAGATGAAGAGGTACGAGACCCCCTGCTCGCGCTGCAGGCGCTCGAGCAGCTGCAGCACCCGCTCCTGCGTGATCACGTCGAGCGCGCTGAGCGCCTCGTCGAGCACCACGAGCGAGCTGTGCGGAGCGAGGGCCCGCGCGATGGCGACGCGCTGGCGCTGACCGCCCGAGAGCTCGCCCGGTCGCTTGTCGATCACTCCGTCGGGCAGCGAGACGGCGTCGAGCAGCTCCTCGACGCGGGCCCGGCGCTCGCGCGGCGACGCGGAGCCGAGCAGCGGCTCCGAGACGATGCGCCCGACGCTCCAGCGCGGATCGAGGGCGGAGTCGGGGTTCTGGTAGACGAGCTGAACCGTGCGCCAGAGAGCGAGCCGGTCGCGGCCTGCGACCGCAGTGACGTCGCGGCCGTCGAGCGCGATCGAGCCGGCGCTCGGGTCGAGCAGGCGCAGGATCATGCGCGCCGTCGTCGACTTCCCCGAGCCGGATTCGCCGACGAGCGCCAGCGTGCGCCCCGCGGGCAGTGCGAACGAGACGTCGTCGACGGCGGCGACGGAGGCTCCTCCGCGCCGCCCCGGGAACGACTTCGAGAGCCCGCTCACCTCGAGCACCGTCGACGGGACGGAGGAGGAGGGCGTGGGCGGTGGCGCGATCTGCGTCGCCCGCGCGTGGGCGATGAGGTCGCGGGTGTAGTCGGTGGCGGGCGCCCGCACGATCCGCTCCACCGGAGCGTCCTCGACCAGCCTGCCGCGCTGCAGCACGAGAGCGCGCGAGGCGTGGTCGGTCGCGAGCGCGAGGTCGTGGGTGACGAAGAGCACGCTGGTGCCGTGCTCGGCGGCCAGACGGTCGAGCACGCGCAGGATCTGCTTCTGCACCGTCACGTCCAGTGCCGACGTCGGCTCGTCGGCGACGAGCAGGGCGGGGTCCAGCCCGAAGGCGATGGCGATCAGGATCCGCTGCTTCAACCCGCCCGAGAGCTCGTGCGGGTACTGGGTGAGCCGGTCGGCCGCGCGCGACACCTCGGCGATCTCGAGCAGCTCGATCGACCGCGCACGCCGCTCGGCGCGCGAGAGGCGCTCGCCGCGGATCGCGAAGATCTCGGCCACCTGCGCCCCGATGGTGAGCACCGGAGTGAGGCTGGCGCCCGGGTCCTGCGGGACGAGGCCGACGCGGCGGCCGCGGATCCGGCTCCACCGCGACTCCGGGGCCCGGGTGACGTCGGCGCCGTCGACGAGCAGCCGACCCGAGGCGACGCGCGCGCCCGAGGGGAGCAGGCCGGTCGCGGCGTTCGCGATGGTCGACTTGCCCGATCCGGACTCGCCGACGAGGGCGACGATCTCGCCCCGGCCGACCGTGAACGAGACGTCGTCGAGGGCGCGCGCCGAGCGCCGGCCGAGGCGGTAGTCGAGGGAGAGGCCCTGGAGCTCGAGGGCGGGGGCGTCAGGCACGGGTCGCCTTTCCGAGGTAGCGGCTGAGCACGCCGAGGGCGACGACGACGACGAGGACGAAGGTTCCCGGCAGGGCGGTCATCCACCAGGCGTTGGCGAGGTAGTTGCGCCCCTCGGCGATGATGAGCCCCCACTCGGGCGTGGGCGGGGGAGTGCCGAAGCCGAGGAAGCCCAGGGCCGAGACGGCCAGCACCGCCGCTCCGAAGTCGACGACGGCGAGGGCCACGAGTGCCCCGGTGATCGCGGGCAGCACGTGCCCGACGAGCTGGCGCAGGTAGCCGGCGCCGGCGAGGAGGCTCGCCTCGAGGTAGTCGAGGGAGCGCACCCGCAGGATCTCGGCGCGCGTCACCCGGGCGAACAGCACGACCGAGCCGATGCCGACCCCGATGCCCAGCGACACCGGTCCGGCGCCGTAGGCCGAGACGACGAACAGCGCGATCATGAACGCCGGCAGGGCGATGAGCGCGTCGATGACGCGCATCCCGATCGCCTCCGCCCACGGACCGAGCGTCGAGGACGCGATGCCGACGAACGTGCCGAGGACGAGACCGACGACCACGGCGAGCCCCGCGGTGAGCGCCGTCTGGGTGGTGCCGTGGATCACCCGGGCGAGCACGTCGCGGCCGAGGTGGTCGGTGCCGAACGGATGCGCGGCGCTGGGCGGCTGGAAGACCTGGGCGGAGTCGCCGGTCAGCGGGTCGGCCGACGTGAACCAGCCGGGAGCGACGAGCCAGAGCAGGACGACGACGATCAGGGCCGCCGAGAGGATCGTGGCCGGGCCCGGCGCGGGCAGGCTCCGGAGCAGGCCGGCCCTGCGGTCGTCGGCCGTGCGGGTCAGCTCAAGCGCCAAGGCGCACCAGTCCCTTCTGCCCGCGGCTGCGCAGCACGCGGGGGTCGAGCGCGGGCGCGATCAGGTCGAGCACGAGCGTGGTGACGACGACGACGAGCGTCGTCAGCAGGACCAGGCCCTGCACCAGCGGCACGTCCTGCGCGATCACGGCCTTCAGCAGCACCGAGCCCAGGCCCGGGCGGGCGAAGACGGTCTCGGTGATGACGGAGCCGGCGAGCAGGATCCCGAGGGTCGTGCCGATGACGGCGGTGGTCGCACCGAGCGACGAGCGGAGCACGTGCCGGAGGAACACCCGCAGCGGTCGGGCGCCCTTCGCCCGCGCGGTCTTCACGAACGCCTGCTCCGACGCCTGCTCCACTCCGCTCAGCAGCACCTGCGCGATCGGAGCCGACACCGGGATCGCCAGGACCAGTGCCGGGATGAGCAGCGAGAGCAGCGATCCGTCGGGGAACAGCGACAGGATCCGGAGCTGGAACGAGAAGACCTGCAGCACGATGATGCCCAGCCAGAACACGGGGACCGAGCTGAAGAGCGACGGCACCGCGACGACCACGGCCTTCAGGCGCGGCGAATCGATCAGGAACGCCGCGGCGCTGACGGCCACCGCGATCACGATGCTCAGGAGCAGTCCCGTCGACGCCAGCGCCACCGTGCTCCCGACGACGTCGCCGATGCGGGTGAGCACGGGCTGCCCGGAGGAGAGCGAGAAACCGAAGTCGCCGCGCACCAGGTTCGCGAGCTGCAGCAGGTACTGCTGGTACCAGGGCTGGTCGTAGCCGTAGAGCGCGCTGACCTGCGCGATCAGGGCGGGGTCGGCTCCGGCGTCGCTCGCCAGGAAGATCGTGACGGGGTCGGACGGCAGCAGCTGCACGACGACGAACACGATCGTGTAGGTCAGCCAGAGCACGAGCACCGCCTGGCCCGCCCTGCCCGCGAGATACCGGAGCACGACGACTACTCCTGGATCCAGGCTTCCTGGAGCAGCGGCGCGGTGCCGCCGTCGAAGGTCACGCTCACTCCCGGGCCGACGGCGTGCACCTGCACCTCGTCCCACAGCGGGACGAGCAGGTTTGTGCCGAGCACGAGGCGCTCCTGGATGTCGGCGAGCACCGCGTCGCGGGCTGCCGGGTCGGTCGAGGCCCGCTCGGTGGCGAACAGGGCGTTCAGCTCGTCGTCCGAGACGTAGGTGTTGGTGTTGCCGGCGGCGCTGAACAGCGGGCCGAGGCCGCCGAGGTAGAACTGGCGCGAGCCGATGGCGGGGTAGGACGGGTCGCCCAGGGCGGTCGCGAGGATCGCGCTGTCGCCCGCGTTGTTGGTGAGCTCGACGCCGAGCTTGCGCCACTCCGACTCGATGAACTCGAAGGCGGGCTTGATCACGACGCTGCGGGGGCTGGCGGCCACCGAGAGGGCGAGGCGCTGCCCGTCCTTCTCGCGGATGCCGTCCGAGCCGACCGTCCAGCCTGCCTCGTCGAGCAGGCGCTCGGCCTCGTCGGCGTCGTAGGCGAGGTCGTCGCCGAGGTCGACGAAACCGGGGGCGGAGCGGTTGAGCACCGATCCCGACAGTGGGTAGCTGTCGCTGAGCACGGTCGCCTTGAGTGCCTCGCGGTCGAAGCCGATCTGCAGCGCGCGGCGCACGTCCTGGTCCGAGACGACGGGCGCGTTCCCGCGGAACGCGGCCCAGTTCGCGGTCAGCTCCGGCGCCTGCGCGACGGCGAGCTCGATGCCGGAGGCGGTGGCCGCGGCCTCGTCGGTCGGCTGGATGCCGCGGGCGATGTCGGCCTGACCGGAGGAGACGGCTCCGACCCGCAGACCCACTTCGGGGATCGCGCGGAACACGACCTCGTCGAGGTGCGCGGCGCCCTGGTTGGTCGAGATCGACGACGGCCAGGCGTAGTCGTCGCGCTTGGCGAAGCGGATCTCCTGGTCGGGCACCTGCGACTCGAAGACGAACGGGCCGGAGGCGACGATCTTCGAGATGTCGGCCTGGCCGGCGTAGTCGAGCGCCAGCGTCGAGGTCGAGACGAGGCTCGCGGTCGAGGCGGCGGTCGCCTTGAGGAAGTCGGCGTTGGGCTCCGAGAGGCGCACCACGACGGTGTCCTCACCGGTCACCTCGGAGCTCGCGTAGCCGATGAAGTCGCGGTTCTTGACGATCTTCTTCGCCTCGTCGCCCAGTCCCAGCTGGTCGAGGTTCGCCTTGACGGCGGCGGCGTCCAGAGGGGTGCCGTCCGAGAAGGTGACCCCGGGGCGGATCGTGAAGGTGAACTCGGTGTTGTCGCCGTTGATGCTCCAGTCGGAGGCGATCCACGGCACGACCTCGCCCGACTCCGGGTCGAAGGCGGTCAGGCGGTCGGCGATGTTCCGGAACACGTTCGACTGCGTGTAGTTGAAGCCCTTCTGCACCTGGAAGTCGGTCTGCAGCTCGATGTCGGCGAAGACGAGCGAGCCTCCCTCGACGGGGGTGCCGGAGGCGGTGCCGGGCTCGGTCGCGGCCTGGGCGGTGCAGCCCGCGAGCAGACCGGCCACGAGGACGGCGCCGACGGCCACGGCGAGGCGCGAGCGGGACGGGGACGAGAACATGCGGGCTCCTGAACGACGGGGCGGGACGGCTCCGGCCAACCTAGGAGTTCGCTCAGCCACCCGCCATCCGTCGTGTAACACGGCGCCACGGAGCGACCGGTCAGTCGCGCGGAGGGTCCCGCGGGAGGTCGGCGCCCGCGGTGACGGCGACCGCCGCGACCAGCACCGCGGCGTTCGCCCAGAACACGCCGGCCGATCCCAGCGAGCCCGCCGTCGTGCCGATGGCGACGGGCAGGGCGATCTGCGCGAGGCGGTTCGCGGTCATCCGCAGGCCCAGCGCGGCGCCGTGCACCGACTCCGGAGTGAGACGCACCACCCACGCCATCGTCAGCGGCTGGGGGACCCCGAGCGCGAGACCCAGACCGATCATCACCACGACCGCACCGCCCGCGTCGACCAGGGGCAGCGCGATCAGCGCCGCGACTCCGCTCGTGATCGACACGATCAGCAGCGTCTTGCGGCCCAGGGCCGAGACGAGTCGACCGAGTCCGATCCGGCTGAGCACCGAGACGACCGCTCGGACGGCGAGCAGCAGTCCGACGGCGACCGCCGGGACGCCCTGCTCGGTGGCCCACAGCGGCATGTAGGTGTAGAGCAGGTCGACCGTCACGAGCACGGCCGCGCTGACCGAGAGCGAGCGGAGGAGCCCGGGGGTGCGCGCGACGTCGCGCATCAGGAGCGGGCCGGCCGACGACTCCGCCGCAGGGGGCGTGCTCCTGTCGACGCGCTGGAGCCGCCGGCTTCCGACCAGGCCCGCGAGCACCAGGACGCCGCAGGCCGCGGCGCCGAGCAGCGCGTTCGGAGCAGCGCCGGCGCCGGCATCGAGGGCCGCGACGAGCGTCACGATCGGAGGGCCGAGCAGCTGCCCGACCGAGGCGGCGGTGGTGAGGGTGGCGAAGCCGCTGTCGCTCGAGCCTCCGCGCGCGCGGTGGGCCACGAACGTCTGCTGGCCGATCATCACGAAGAGGTTGCCGAGTCCGACGACCGCGGCGGCCATCAGCAGACCCGGCACGCCGGCCGGCAGCGCCAGGAGGCCCAGGCCGAGGACGAAGACGGCGATCCCGAGGAGCGAGACCCGCGCGCCGCCGACCCGGTCCGAGAGCCGGCCGGTGGGCAGCGCGCCGATCAGCGCGGGGACGGCCGTCGACGCGGCGACGAGACCGAGCACGAGTGCGTCCGCGCCGAGCTCGACGGCCCGGTAGCCGATCATCAGCCGGATGCCGACCCAGCCCGACTGCACGAGAGCGGCCTGCACCCGGAGGGCCGGCCGCCAGCCCTCGCTCACCGCCGGCCGGTCACGGGCGCAGCGGGATCTCGTCGGCTCCGCCCACCAGGCGCGTGAGGTCGTCGATGTCGCTGCGGACGGCTCCGTAGCGGATCGGATCGAGGTGGAAGACGGCCAGCTGCAGCGCGTAGGCGATGACGATCGGCACGACGAGCGTGTTGTACTCCGAGTCGAATCCGCGCGGCGACGCGAGCAGGTGGTCGGGAGCGGGGCGGAAGTGGTAGCCGGGCGTGTCCGTGACCAGGATCGCCGCGCCTCCTCGGCGCTGCGCCTCGCTGACCAGGGTCGGCAGCGAGGTCGGGGCCTCGCGCAGGGCGAGGGCGACGAGGACGCTGGTGGCGTCGAAGCTCACGAAGTGCTCGGCGAGGTCCTTGCCGCCGTAGCCGAGGGTGACCACGACGAGACCGAGCCGGCGCAGGCGGCC
Organism: Rathayibacter sp. Leaf296; assembly: GCF_001423045.1. Taxonomy (NCBI): domain Bacteria; kingdom Bacillati; phylum Actinomycetota; class Actinomycetes; order Micrococcales; family Microbacteriaceae; genus Rathayibacter; species Rathayibacter sp. Leaf296. The sequence continues at coordinate 138,499 of NZ_LMNR01000003.1, read as the reverse complement.
GGCGAGCAGATCGAGCGCCGCCCGCTCGTCGGCGCTGGAGTAGAGGTAGACGGTCCGCGCGGCGTGGATCGCCCCGGCGGCGGAGTCGAGCGACTCCTGCGGGATGTAGCGCGCCAGGCGCTCGAGCGAGGCGGCCTCGTCGGTCGCGAACGCGAGCAGGTCGTGCCCGGTCGACGCCCGCATGACCGGCACGGACTCGACGTGCGAGCCCTCGTCGCGCTGCAGGTCGGCCCGCAGATCCGGGTAGCCGCGGTAGCCCAGCTTCTGGGCGAGGCGGACCACCGTCGACTCGTGCGTCTGCGATCGGCTGGCGATCTCGGCCGCCGTGATCTCGGACGCGTTCGTCGCCGAGAGCAGGACGTTCATGACCCGCCGCTCGGACGGACTGATCTGCCGCGTGTTGCTCGCGACGACCGATTTGAAGCTCACGCGCACTCCCCTTCGAGTCGATGAGGACCCTACCGGTCCCGCCTTGACAGTCTGACAGCTGCATGCAATTCTGTGCAATGTCGCAAGTCGGGCGCTGCAGCCCTGCATCCGCGACTCGAGGAACCCGCAGAGAGGCGGAGGACGACGATGTCCACGATCGAACCCAGAAGCACCGCGTCCGGCGGATCCCGGTCGCTCGACCCCCGCACCGTCACCGAGTGGGCGCTCGCCGGAGCCTCCGCGCTCGGCGGTGCCGCCCTGGTCGTCTCCGGTGCCGGCTACGGCCTCACCGCCCCGACCGGCGTCGGCGCGGGCATGATGCCCCTCGTCGCGGGCCTCTTCGTCGGAGTCGCCGGCCTGCTCTGGTCGCTGCGGCTGCTCCGCGCGCACCGGGCCCACGCCGCTCTCCCGATCGCGGAGGTGTCGGACTCGACGCTCGGGGTGTTCCTCCAGGGCGAGGACGACGAGCTCGACGACGCGCACTTCCCCGACCGGAGGGGATGGACGCGGGTGGGAGTCGTCGTCGGCTCCGTCGCGGTCGCAGCGCTCCTGCTGCCGGTGCTCGGCTACTCCGTCACGATGGTCGCCCTGCTGACCGCCGTGCTCGTGCTCGTCGGCGGCCGCAAGCTCTGGATCGCGGCCCTCGTCGCGATCGCGACGACGGGCGCCTCGCGCCTCGTCTTCGAGGTCTGGCTGAACACGGCCCTGCCGCACTCGACCCTCGTCCCCCTCGCCTGGCTGGGGCTGTGACCATGGGATTCGGCGAGCTCTGGGGCGGCCTCCTCACCGTCCTCACCCCCGATCACCTGCTCTTCGCGCTGATCGGCTGCATCATCGGGATGCTCGTGGGCGTCCTGCCCGGCTTCGGCCCGGCCGCGGCGGTCTCGCTGCTCATCCCGGTCACGTTCGGGCTCGACGCCACGACCGCGATCATCATGCTCGCGGCGATCCTCTACGGGGCGGCGTACGGCGGCACGACCACGGCCGTGCTGCTGCGGATCCCCGGGGAGGCGTCCTCGATCGCCACCACCCTCGACGGGTACCAGATGGCGAAGCAGGGCCGGGGCGGTCCCGCCCTGGTCACGGCCGCGATCGCCTCGTTCGTCGGCGGCCTGATCGGAGTCGTCGGGTTCGTCCTCGTCGCTCCCTTCAGCAGGCTCGCGCTCGAGTTCGGGGCTCCGGAGCTGTTCCTCGTGTCGGTGCTCGGCATGGCGCTCGTCGCGAGCTTCGCCGGGAAGGACCCGGTCAAGGCGCTGCTGAGCGTGGGGCTGGGCCTCGCGATCGCCAGCGTCGGGATCGACCAGGGCCAGGGCGTGCAGCGCTACACCTTCGACCTCCCCGAGCTCTTCGACGGGCTGGGCCTGGTGGCCGTGGTCATGGGCGTCTTCGGGATGAGCGAGATCCTCGCCCAGGCCCGCGGCGGCTCCTCCGGATCGCGCCGGCCCATGAAGGTCGGGCGCCTGCTGCCGACGCGCAGCGACCTGCGCCGCTCCTTCCTCCCGTACCTCCGCGGCTCCGTCATCGGCTTCGCCATGGGTCTGCTGCCCGGATCGCCGGGCGCCGCGACGTCGCTCGCCTCCTACGCCCTCGAGAAGAAGGTGTCGAAGCGGCCCGAGGAGTTCGGCCGCGGAGCCGTCGAGGGCGTCGCCGGACCGGAGGCGGCGAACAACGCACTCGCGGTCTCGTCGATGATCCCGCTGTTCACCCTCGGGATCCCGACCAGCGCGACCGTCGCGATCATGGCCGGCGCCTTCACGATCAACGGGCTCATCCCGGGCCCGCTGCTGTTCCGCGACAACCCCGAGGTGGCCTGGGCGATCATCGCCAGCCTCATCGTCGGCAACGTGATCCTGCTGATCCTCAACGTCCCGCTCGCCCGGGTCTGGGTCGCGGTGCTGAAGGTGCCGTTCCACTACCTGATGGCCGTGATCATCGCGTTCATGTTCCTCGGCACCTACAGCATCAACGGATCGACGTTCGACATCCTCGTGATGCTCGGCGCCGGGGTCATCGGCTACCTCTTCTCCCTCTTCGCGGTGCCGCTCACGCCCCTGGTGCTCGCGATCATCCTCGGCCCGCTGCTGGAGGAGAACTTCCAGCGCTCGCTCGCCCTCTCGCGCGGCGACTACTCGGTGTTCGTCAGCGGTCCGCTGAGCATCGGGCTCGTCACCGTCATCGCGCTGGCCGTGCTCTTCGGAGCCGTCCGGCCCGCCCTCTCCGCCGCCCTCGCGCGGCGCGCCTCCCGCACGATCCCCTCCGACCAGACGAAGGAGTCTGTCTCATGACCCGAACGCCCCACCGCACCGCAGCGGCCCTGATCGCCCTCGCCGCCGGCTCCGCCCTGCTCGCCGGCTGCACCTCCTCGGCCGCCGCTCCCGGCGAAACCTCGGCTGCAGCCTTCCCCGAGCCCGGGCAGACGATCGAGTGGATCGTCCCGTCCGCGGCGGGCGCCGGCAACGACATCCTCGCCCGCATCCTGGCGCCGGTGCTGTCGGAGGAGCTCGACGCGAACGTGAAGGTCGTGAACAAGGAGGGCGGCAGCCAGGTCATCGGCCTGAACTACCTCGCCTCGGCCGCGAAGGACGGCGGCACGATCGGCTTCACCAACATCCCGTCGATCTTCGGGCGGTACCTCGACCCCAGCAAGCAGGCCGGCTTCGACCGCGAGAGCTTCGCTCCGATCGGATCGTTCGCGCTGAACGACGTGGTCATCGGAGTGAACGCCTCGAGCCCGTACACCTCGCTCGAGGAGTTGTTCGACGCCGTCGAGGCGGCGCCGGGCGAGATCACGGTCGGCACCGACTCCCGCGCGGGGGATGACCACGTCAACCTGCGCACGATCGAGAAGGAGCTCGGGCTCGACTTCAACATCGTCCACTACAACAGCGGGGCCGACAAGATCGCCGCCCTGGTCTCGGGCGAGGTCGACTTCGCCCTCGGCGGCGTCTCGAGCTTCATCGGGCAGTACAAGTCGGGCGAGATCTCGATCCTCGCGGTCGTCAACGACCAGCAGAGCCCGTTCCTGCCGGACGTGCCGACCATCGCCGACGCCGGGTTCGAGCTCGAGCCGATGACGAACAACTTCGCCATCTCGGCCCCGGCCGGCACCCCCGAGGAGACGATCGCCGCTCTCGAGGGCGCTCTCGAGGCGGCCACGCAGGACCCCGAGGTCGCCGAGAAGCTCGAGGCCGCCGGCACGGTGCCCACCTGGGAGGACGCGGCCGAGGTCGCCGCCCTCTGGGAGGAGCGCGAGAAGACCGCGAAGCCCGTCATCGAAGAACTCATCGCCGAATAGCTCCGCCCACCGGAAGGACACCCCTCATGTCACGGATCCCCCTCATCACCGATGAGCTGATCGACCGGGCGCGACTGCTGCCGACCGCCAACATCGGCGACGCGCAGGAGCGGTTCGGCATCGCCTCGGGCCTGCACCCCGTCTGGGCGGGCGCGCGCCTCGCGGGCCGCGCGTTCACCGTCTGGACCCGCCCGGGCGACAACCTCCTGATCCACCGGGCGCTCGACGCCGCGCAGCCCGGCGACGTGATCGTCGTGAACGGCGGCGGCGACGTCACCCGGGCGCTGATCGGCGACCTGATCGGGCTGCGCGCCGACACGCTCGGCATCGCGGGCTTCGTCATCGACGGAGCCGTGCGCGACGCCGGCACGCTGGGCGACGTCGGGATGCCGGTGTTCGCGCGGGCGGTCAGCCCGGCGGGGCCGTACAAGCACGGGCCGGGCCGCCTCGACGAGCCGGTCGCGATCTCGGGCGTGGTCGTCTCTCCGGGCGACCTGGTCGTCGGCGACGCGGACGGGGTCGTGGTGGTGAAGGCGGCGGAGGCGGAGGCGGTCGTCGCGGCCGCGGAGGCCATCGAGCGGGGCGAGGCCGAGAAGCGCCGCTCGATCCTCAGCGGGGCGCCGCGCGCGCTGGCCTGAGGGTGGCCGCTGCGGCTCCCCTCGTGTCGTCGTGGGAGCGCTGCTCCTCCCCCTGC
>NZ_LMNR01000003.1:133897-134031 GCF_001423045.1 Rathayibacter sp. Leaf296 | reverse complement strand
CGAGTAGCCCGCGCAGCGGGCGTATCGAGATCCGCGGTGTCTCGGGGTGGGTGGGTCTCGATACGCCCTGCGGGCTACTCGACCAGCGGCAAGCGGGGCGGAGCGCATCGCGCGAGCGCTGCTGCTCCCCCTTT
>NZ_LMNR01000003.1:101556-133852 GCF_001423045.1 Rathayibacter sp. Leaf296 | reverse complement strand
CGAGTAGCCCGCGCAGCGGGCGTATCGAGATCCGCGGTGTCTCGGGGTGGGTGGGTCTCGATATGCCCCTGCGGGCTACTCGACCAGCGGCAGGGGCCCACGACCCGTGCGACTACCGGATGCCGCTCCGCGCGAAGCCCTGGACGAAGTACCGCTGGAACGCCAGGAACAGCACCACCATCGGCAGCACCGACACCAGGGCCAGCGCCATGCTCGCGCTGTAGTCCGGCGTCGACTGCCCCTTGAGGTACAGCAGTCCGATCGGCAGCGTGAACAGGTCGTTGTCCTTGAGCGCGATCAGCGGCCAGGCGAAGTCGTTCCAGGATCCGAGCAGCGTCAGCAGCACCAGCACCGCGATCAGCGGACGGCTCAGCGGCAGCACCACCTGGAGGAACACGCGCAGCTGACCGGCTCCGTCGATCCGCGCGGCCTCGAGCAGCTCCTCCGGGATCGAGAGGAAGAACTGCCGGGCGAGGAAGATGCCGAACGCCGCGGCGGCCCCCGGCAGGATCACCGACCAGTACGTGCCGTAGATCTCGAGCCCGGCGACCAGCCGGAACTGGGCGACCATGATCGCCTGCACTGGGATCATCATCGTCGCGAGCGCCAGGAGGAACAGGGCGTTGCGGCCGGGGAAGCGCAGTCGCGCGAACGCCCAGCCCGCGGTGAGGTTCACCGCGACGGTGAGCGCCGTCACGAACGCGCCGATGACGACGGAGTTGACGAACCAGTCGCCGACCGGGAAGCGCTCGAACACGGTGGCGAAGTTCTCGAGGCTGAGGGTGCTCGGCCAGAACCGAGGCGGGCCGGGCGCGAAGACCTCGCCGCGGGGCGAGAACGCGATGACGAGCATCCAGTAGAGCGGGAAGAAGACGATCGCCGAGGCGATCACGGCGACGACGATGCGCAGGGCGACGCCGGCGCGGGAGCCGTCCCGACCGCTGCGACGACGGCGGGTCCCGGAGGCAGCGCGGGTCGCATCGACGGCCGGCGCTATCTGGGTGAGGGTCGAGGAGGTCATCGGGGGTCCTATTCGACGAGGTCGCGGGTGCGGCTGGTGCGCCACTGGACGTAGGTGAAGAGGAGCGTGATGAGCAGGATCACGACGCCCAGCGCCGCTCCGTAGCCCTGCTCGCGCACCTGGAAGCCGTTGCGGTAGGCGTAGGTGCCGAGCACCGAGGTCGAGAAGCCCGGTCCGCCGCCGGTCATCACGAAGACGATGTCGAAGACCTGGAACGAGGCGATCACGTTCATGATCAGCAGGAAGAACGTCGACGGGCCGACCAGCGGCACCGTCAGCGCGCGGAACTGCTGCCAGCGCGTCGCTCCGTCGATCCGCGCGGCCTCGTAGAGCTCGGGCGAGACGCTCTGCAGACCGGCGATGTAGATCACCATGTTGAAGCCGATCCGCAGCCAGATCGCGGTGATCATCACCGAGATCATCGCGGGTGCGCCCTCGGACTGCCACGAGACGGGTGAGGCGCCGAGCGAGGTCAGCACCTTGTTCACGATGCCGGAGGACTCGCTGAAGATCGTGACCGCGATCATGCCGGAGGCGACTCCGGAGATGACCAGCGGCAGCACGATGATCGTGCGGTAGACGCCGCGCGCGGGCAGCACCGAGTTGAGCAGCACGGCCAGGCCCAGCCCGCCGATCAGCTCGATCGGCACGGTCACGGCGGTGAACAGCAGCGTGTTGGCGAGGCTCTGCCAGAAGACCGGATCCGCGCCCATCCGCAGGTAGTTCGCGAACCCGACCCACTCGGGCGTGCCGAAGCCGCGCGAGTCCTGGAACGACAGCTGGATCGCCCACAGGATCGGCACGAAGAGGAACAGCGCCATCAGCAGCATGTTCGGTGCCACGAAGCCGTAGCCCGTGAGCGCCTCCCTGGTGCGGGCGGCCGACCGCCGCCGGGCGGGCGCGGGTGCGCCTTCCCGGCGGCGGAGTGCGGCGGTCGTCATCAGCTGGTCGCCTGCCCGATGGCGTCGGAGAGGTCGGTCAGCGTCTCCTCGGTGCTGCGGCCGTTCACGAACGCCTGCTCGAGCTGGTCCTGCATCGCGACCGAGATCTGCGCGAGGAACGGCGAGGTCAGCTGCTGCACGTCGCGCGGCGTGATCGTCGAGGCCTGCTCGACGAAGACGGGCATGACGTCCGGGCGCACCGCGAACTCGATCGACGCGGGGTCGATGTCGGAGCGGGTGGGCAGCTCGTTCGTCGCTGCGCAGAACTCCGACATGTTCTCGGCCTCGGTCATGAAGGTCAGGAACTCGGCGGCGAGCTCGGGGTTCGCGGTGTCGGCGGTGGCGACGAGGGCGTTGCCGCCGAGGTCGGTCGCTCCGCGCTGGTCGACGGGCATCGGAGTCGCGACCCACTCGAAGTCGGCGAGGTCGTCGATGTCGGGCACGAGGAACGAGCCGGCGAAGGCCATCGCGGCGGTCTCCTCCGTGAAGAAGGAATCGGCGTAGGTGGCCGACTTGACCGAGCTGGTCGGGGGCACCCAGTCGTTCTCGAAGAAGCTCTTCGTGAAGTCGAGCGCCTTCGCGCCCTCGGGGGAGTCGATGGCGGGCGTGGTGCCGTCCTCCTCGAGCAGCGCGCCGTCGGCCTCGAACAGCCAGCTCAGCCAGCGCGGGGTGCCGCCGAGCTGCCAGTTGTAGACGAAGGGGTACTGCTCGGCCGGGAGGGAGGCGCGCAGCGTCGTGGCGACGTCGGCGAACTCCTCCCAGGTCCAGGCCTCGTCGAGGGTCGTGGGGACGTCCGTGATGCCTGCGGCGGCGAGCAGCTCGGTGTTCACGAGCAGCGCCGACACGTCGGTCTGGTGCGGGACTCCGTAGGGCACGCCCTCGTACGAGACGGCCTCCCAGAAGGCGGGCGTGAACGCGTCGATCTGCTCCTGGGTGAAGTACTCGCTGATGTCGAGCAGCTGCTCCTGGCTCGAGTAGACGCCGAGGTTGCCGTAGTCGACGCGGAACACGTCGGGCGCCTCGCCCGAGCTCAGCTGCGCGTCGATGTTGCTGAACATCTGGTCGTAGGGGACGACGTTGAGCTGCACGTCGACGCCCTCGTTGGCCGCCTCGAAGTCGGTGATCAGCGACTCGAACGCCGCCTGCTCGGACTCGCTGGCCCAGGTGGTGAAGGTGAGGGAGTCGGCGTCGGATCCGCCGCCGCCCCCTCCTCCGAAGCCGCTGCAGCCGGTGAGGGCGGCGGTGACGGCCAGGACGGTGGCGGTGGGTATCAGGCGTCGTGTCTTCATGGTGTCCTCTGCTGTGGTGTGAAGTGCGGTGTCTGCGGTGTGCGGTGCGTGCGGGTGTGCGGTGTCGGTGCGCGGGTCAGGGGTCGAGCCGGTCGAGCGCGGTCTCGACGAGCGAGACGAGGCCGTGGGGGCCGAGCTGGCCCCCGAGCGACTCGAGCGACTCGCGGGCCTCACCCGGGTCCTCGGAGTCGAGCGCCGCGTGTGCCGTGGCGGCCGCGTCCTCGATCGCGCGAACGCAGCCGAAGCGGGCGATCCGCGAGTCGTCGATCGCGGCCGCTCCGTAGCCCGAGCGGAACGCCCGGCGCTGCTCGTCGCTGATCGGCTGCGAGAAGATCACGCCGAGCTCGATCAGCAGCAGGTCGACCTCGCGCGGGGCCACGGTCGCCTCGTCGAAGTCGATCAGCCAGGGGCGGCCGTCGACGCCGACCACGACGTTGCCCGGATGCGGATCGCCGTGCAGGGGCACGCGCGCGGTCGGCGTGCGCTCGCGCTTGAGGCGCCGCTCCGCCCGGGCGAGAGTCTCGAGGCGCGGTCGGTGGTCGCGCCAGAGCCGGGCGACGGCGTGGTCCGGCGCGGCGTGCATCCGCTCGTCGAGGTCGGCCAGGCGGGCGAGAGGCGGGGCGTCGGCGCGGCGGATCCCACGGCGGACGGGAGCGCCGGCGGGCGGGTCGGAGTCGTGCACGGCGCGCAGCACGACGCCGAGCCCCTCCCACGAGAGGGCATCGGGGCCGGAGTCGACCGCGTCCTCGCCGAGGATCCACGGGGCGACCGAGACGAGCACGCCGTCGTCCTCCGTCCACGGGCGGCCGTCGTCGGCGCGCAGCGGAGCGAGCACGCCCGGCACTCCCGCGTCGGCGAGCGAGGCGGCCAGCGACAGCCCGAAGCGGCCGTCGCGGCGGCTCGCTTTGACGCTCCACAGGGCTCCGGAGTCGTCGACCGCGCACCAGACGCGGGCCCGGTCGTCGAGTCCGCCGGTCACCGGTTCGAGCCGCGCGATCGGCACGCCGAACCGCTGTCGGACCCGGTCGTCCACCGCGGCGTCGAGAATGCTCATCCGTGTCATCGTGACGCCCGAACGGGGCGGAAACACGGACTTGCGGATCGGGCGCGGAGGTGCGCTGGGTCCACGGGCGCTCGGGGGCTCAGTCCGGAGCGACCGCCGCCAGCCACTGGCGCACGAGGGGCGTGACGAGCGCGGGATCCTCGTCGGCGTCGAGCGCGCGGACCGCGCGGTCGGGCGCCCGCCACTGCACGCCGGTGTCGTCGAGGACCGGCGCGACCTCGTCGGCGCGCGCCGCGACTCCGCGGTGCAGCACGACCTCGACGCGGTCGCCCGGCCGCAGGCGCAACGTGACCAGGTGCTCGCCGATCGCGTAGCTCGGCGCGTTCCACTTCACCGACTCGACGAGCCGCGGATCCGCGGACAGCACCGCCTCGCGCACCCGCGTGATCTGCTCCTGGCGCGGGTGCCCCATCGCGGCGACGTGGGCGGAGGCGGCGGCGTCGAATCGGGACATGGAGCCACCGTGGCACGCGATCGGGCGCTGCGGGCGTTCGCAACCGAGGTCAGGGTCCGGGGAAGGGCGCCGGGAGGGCCGCCGCAGCCCTCCGGACCTCGGTTGCGCACTGCGTCGAGCCGCGACTCGGTACGCGGACGCCGCACTCGGCCGGGGACGTGCGCAAGGCTGGAGCAATGCAATTCAGAGTCTTCACCGAACCCCAGGAGGGCGCGAGCTACGAGGATCTCCTCGCCGTCGCCCAGGCGACCGAGGCCCTCGGCTTCGACGGCTTCTTCCGCTCCGACCACTACCTCCGCATGGGCGCGGGCGATCCCGGCCCCGGTCCCTCCGACGCATGGACCTCGCTCGCCGGCCTCGCCCGCGAGACCGAGCGGATCGCGCTCGGCACGCTCGTCTCCTCCGTCACCTACCGCCCGCCGGGGATCCTCGCGATCCAGGTCGCGCAGGTCGACGCGATGTCGGGTGGCCGCGTCGAGCTCGGCCTCGGCACCGGCTGGTTCGAGGAGGAGCACGCCGCCTACGGCATCCCGTTCCCGCCCCGCCGCTTCGACCTGCTCGAGGAGCAGCTCGAGATCGTCACCGGCCTCTGGTCGACCCCGGTCGGCGAGCGCTACTCCTTCGCCGGCGAGCACTACACGCTCACCGATTCGCCGGCGCTGCCGAAGCCGGCGCGACTGCCGGTCCCCGTGATCGTGGGCGGAGGGGGACCCCGGCGCACCCCGCGCCTCGCGGCCCGCTTCGCGAGCGAGTTCAACCTGCCGTTCCCCGAGGTCGACTCGATCCGCGGCTCCTTCGACCGCGTCGACGAGGCGTGCCGTGCGATCGGGCGCGAGCCGTCATCGCTGGTGCACTCCGTCGCGCTGATCGCGGTGGCCGGAGCGTCTGAGGCGGAGTTCGCGCGCCGGGCGGCGGCCGTCGGACGCGAGCCGGCCGAGCTGCGCGAGCACGGCATCGCCGGCGGCGTGCAGGAGGCGGTCGACCGCCTGGAGTCGCTGCGCGCGTCGGGCGTCGAGCGGGTCTACCTGCAGATGATGGACCTGCACGACCTCGAGCACCTCGACCTGTTCGCCCGCGAGATCCTGCCGCGCCTGTCCGCCTGACGCCGCCCTCCCTCCTCCAGAAGTCGCGGTGACCGCTCGCGCTTCCCGCAACTTCTGGAGAGTCGGCGCCGCGGCGGGCTCGACTCCGCGGAAGTCGTCGTACTCGAGCCCCCAGTACGACGACTCCTGCGGACTCGAGTGCTGCGTCCTCAGCGCGGCCAGCGCGATATCGGAGTCGGACTCGCGCGGCTGCCCCCCGCCCCGCCGCGCGCTCCTCCAGAAGTTGCGGTGACCGCTCGCGCTTCCCGCAACTTCTGGAGAGTCGGCGGCTCAGCGGGCCCCACTCCGCGGAAGTCGTCGTACTCGCGCCCCCAGTACGACGACTCCTGGAGAGTCGCCGCCCGCCGCTCCCTCCGCCCGCCCGCAACCTAGGCTGGACGGGTGCCTGAGACCATCGAGCGCCCCGACGAGCGGCTGCGCACCCGCTCCGCCGCGGACGTCCCGTGGATCGTGCTCGTCTGGGACGACCCGGTGAACCTCATGTCGTACGTGTCGTACGTCTTCCGCAGCTACTTCGGCTTCGGCCGGGCCGAGGCCGAGCGCCTCATGCTGCAGGTCCACACGGAGGGTCGCGCGGTCGTCGCGCAGGGCAATCGCGAGGAGATGGAGCGGCACGTGGAGGCGATGCACGGCTACGGCCTGTGGGCGACGCTGCAGAAGGCCGACGCATGAGCGCCGCCACCCTCGCCGCCGCGCCCCGCCGCAGCACCGCCGCCCGCCCGTCGAGAGGCCCCCGCTGATGCGCGCCTTCCGCCGCGACTCCTCCGGCGCCGCCGTCGCCCGCTTCGACCGCGAGGAGGCGGGGATCCTCCGCCACCTCGCCGGCGAGATGCTCGAGCTGCTCGATCGCAGCGTCGACGGCGATCTCGCCCGCACCGATCCCGCTCTCGCGCGCCTGCTCCCCGACGCCTATCGCGACGACGCCGAGGCCGCCGCCGAGTTCCGGCGCTTCACGGCCCCCGATCTCGCCGGTCGCAAGATGGACGACGCACGGTCCGTGACCGCCGCGCTCGACGCCGGGGACAGCTCCGGGCACGGACGCGTCTTCGCGAGCCTCGGCGAGATCTCGGTGCGTCTCGAGGAGCCGCAGGCGCTCTCGTGGATGCGCGCACTCACCGACATGCGCCTCGCGCTCGCCGCCCGCCTCGGCATCCTCGACTCCGACGACGGACTCGAGCCCGAGGACGACAACGCGGCCGCGATCCGGAGCGTCTACGACTGGCTCGGCGCCGTCCAGGACGGCCTGGTCCGCGCCGTCGACGTCTAGCCGTTCTAGGGAATCCACAGGTGTGGACAACCCTGTGGAGAACTGTGGACAACCGTGGGGAGAACTCCTCCACAGGGCCACTGGACCGCGGGAACACGGCGCAAGGGGATGTGGGGGCCTGTGGAAACGCGTAGCGTCCCGCCTGTGAACACACCGAGTGGTACCCAGGCCAAGCAGGCGGCCGACGACGCGCAGGACTCGACGGCGGTGCGCACCCTCGCCCGGTTCGGCTACGCCGCGAACGGCCTCGTGCACATCCTCATCGGCGTCATCGCCCTCCAGGTCGCGCGGGGCGGCGGAGGGTCGGCCGACCAGTCCGGCGCACTCGGTGCACTCTCCTCCTCACCCGGCGGAACCGTCGTGCTCTGGGTCTGCACCGTCGGCCTCTTCGGCCTCGCACTGTGGGGGATCCTCGAGGCGTTCCTCGTCGTCAAGGGCGACACCGAGCTGAAGAAGTGGGGCAGCAGGCTGAAGGAGGCGGCGAAGGCCGTCGTCTACGCCGCCCTCGGTGTGACCGCGCTGCGCTTCGCGATGGGCGACGGATCGAGCTCGTCCGAGTCGTCCAAGAGCGCGAGCGCGCAGCTGCTGTCGGCTCCGGGCGGAGTCGTCCTCCTGGTGCTCGTGGGCGTGATCGTCCTCGCGGTCGGCGGCGTCTTCGTCTACCGGGGCGTCAGCAAGAAGTTCCTCGAGAACGTCGCGGAGCCCGGTGGCACCGCCGGCACCGTCGTCACCTGGCTCGGCATCGTCGGCTACACCGCCAAGGGCATCGTGCTCGGCGCGCTCGGCGTGCTGCTGATCGTCGCCGCGGTGAAGCACGATCCGGAGCAGGCCGGCGGCCTCGACGAGGCGCTGAAGTCGCTGACGGAGCTGCCGTTCGGCGTGTTCCTGCTCGGTTTCGTCGCGATCGGCCTCGTCGCGTACGGCGTCTTCTGCTTCGCCCGGGCGCGCTGGCCGCGTCTCTGACCCGCGCCCTCCTGCCCGGAGCGATCGCTCCTACTCCGCAGCGCCCGCGGGCGCAACTGCTCACGCCGTCGTCGCCGCGGTGACACCCTGAGCCTGTGAGTGCAGGGACCGACGACGAGGTCGCGAGCGAGGTCTACTCGGTCGGGATCGTCGCCGCGCGCCTGCTCCGCTCCGCCGCCACCGGCGATCGCGCCGCGTTCGCCGCGCTCTTCGACCGCTTCGGCACCCTCTTCTCGGCGTCCGTCGCGGCCGTCCACTCCGACGCCGCGACCCGCGACCGCCTCTGCACGGAGGCGTTCGCCGAGGTCTGGCGCCGCTGCCCCGAGGGCGCCCGCTCCGAGACGCCCGTGCTCTGGCTGCTCGAGGTGCTCTGCGAGACCCTCGGCACCTCGCGGGCGCTCGCCCGGCGTCCGATGGGCACAGGTCTCCTCGCCCTGCCGTGCCCCGATCGGGAGCTGCTGCTCCTGGCGGTCGCCGGTCGCTACACGCAGCCCGAGATCGCGGCGCTGACCGGGGTCGGGGAGCCGGCGCTGCGGCGGATCCTGCGCGACGCGCTCACGTCGCTCCGGAGCGGCGCGGGCGACGGCCGGCTGACCGCGTGACCAGCGGACACCTTCGGGAATACCCCGCAGCGCGATAAAGTTGAGTCAGTCGAACTCAACTTTCGATCTTCACGGAGGACACCACAGATGCAGGCCGGTCGTACGCCCCAGCAGGACGAGCAGCAGTCCGCTCTCAAGGAGTACGGCGTCGACCTCACCGCGATCGCAGCAAGCGGCAAGCTCGATCCGGTGATCGGTCGCGACGCCGAGATCCGCCGCGTCAGCCAGGTGCTGACCCGGCGCACCAAGAACAACCCCGTGCTCATCGGCGAGCCCGGCGTCGGCAAGACGGCGGTCGTCGAGGGCCTCGCCCAGCGGATCGTCGCGGGCGACGTCGCCGACAGCCTCAAGGGCAAGCGGCTCGTCAGCCTCGACCTGTCCGCCCTCATCGCCGGCGCGAAGTACCGCGGTGAGTTCGAGGAGCGGCTGAAGGCAGTGCTGAAGGAGATCAACGACTCCGAGGGCCGCATCATCACGTTCATCGACGAGCTGCACACGCTCATGGGCGCCGGGGGCGGCGACGGCTCCGTCGCGGCCGCCAACATGCTCAAGCCCATGCTGGCGCGCGGTGAGCTGCGGATGATCGGCGCCACCACGCTCGACGAGTACCGCGAGTACATCGAGAAGGACGCCGCTCTCGAGCGCCGCTTCCAGCAGGTGTTCGTCGGCGAGCCGTCCGTCGAGGACACCGTCGCGATCCTCCGCGGCCTGAAGGAGCGCTACGAGGCGCACCACAAGGTCGCGATCGCCGACTCCGCCCTGGTCGCCGCCGCTTCGCTCTCGAACCGCTACATCACCGCGCGCCAGCTGCCCGACAAGGCCATCGACCTGATCGACGAGGCCGCGTCGCGGCTGCGGATGGAGATCGACTCCGCTCCCGTCGAGATCGACGAGCTGCGCCGCTCCGTCGACCGGCTGAAGCTCGAGGAGCTGGCGCTGAAGAAGGAGAAGGACGAGGCCTCCAAGGCCCGCCTCGAGAAGCTGCGCGAGGACCTCGCGCGCCGCGGCGCCCAGCTCGACGAGCTGCAGCAGCGCTGGGAGCGCGAGCGCGCCTCCCTCAACCGCGTCGGCGATCTGAAGAACAAGCTCGACGCCCTGCGGATCGAGGCCGAGCGCGCCCAGCGCGAGGGTCGCCTCGAGCGCGCCTCGCGCCTCCTCTACGGCGACATCCCCGTGATCGAGCGCGATCTCGCGGCCGCCGAGGAGGAGGAGGAGCCCGCCGAGGGCCGCATGGTCAACGAGCAGGTCACCGCCGACGACATCGCCGCGGTGATCGCGGCGTGGACGGGCATCCCCGTCGGCCGGCTGATGCAGGGCGAGACCGAGAAGCTGCTCCACCTCGAGCGCGAGCTGCACCGCCGCCTGATCGGGCAGGAGCAGGCCGTCTCGGCCGTCGCGGACGCGGTGCGCCGCACGCGCGCCGGCATATCGGACCCCGACCGCCCGACGGGCTCGTTCCTGTTCCTCGGCCCGACCGGCGTCGGCAAGACGGAGCTCGCGAAGGCGCTCGCCGACCACCTGTTCGACGACGAGAAGGCGCTGGTGCGCATCGACATGTCCGAGTACGGCGAGAAGTTCGCCGTCTCGCGCCTGGTCGGCGCCCCTCCCGGCTACATCGGCTACGAGCAGGGCGGCCAGCTGACGGAGGCGGTGCGCCGGCGCCCCTACTCGGTGGTGCTGCTCGACGAGATCGAGAAGGCGCACCCCGAGGTGTTCGACGTGCTGCTGCAGGTGCTCGACGACGGCCGGCTGACCGACGGTCAGGGCCGCACGGTCGACTTCCGCAACACGATCCTGATCCTGACCTCGAACCTCGGCTCGCAGTTCCTCGTCGACCCGACGCTCTCGAACGAGCAGAAGGACGAGGCGGTGCAGCAGATGGTGCGCCAGGCCTTCAAGCCCGAGTTCGTGAACCGCCTCGACGACATCGTGATCTTCCGCACGCTGGATGAGACCGAGCTGGGCGAGATCGTGTCGCTGTACGTCGACCGGCTGTCGCGTCGCCTGACGGAGCGACGGCTCGACCTGGCCGTGACGCCCCGCGCCCGCGGATGGCTGGCCGAGCGCGGCTACGACCCGCTGTACGGCGCACGCCCGCTGCGCCGACTGATGCAGCACGAGATCGACGACCAGCTGGCGACCTCGCTGCTCGACGGATCGATCCGCGACGGCGACGTGGTGCTGGTCGATGTGTCTGACGACGGCGACGGCCTCGTGGTCAGCGCCGGGCTGCCGACGGCGGCGTAGCCCGCAGTCTCCGCCGCGCTCCTCCAGAAGTTGCGGTAATGGCTCACGCTTCCCGCAACTTCTGCGGAACCGGCGGAGGCGCGGGAAGTGCAGCTCGGCGCGCTCCTCCAGAAGTTGCGGTGAAGGCTCGCGCTTCCCGCAACTTCTGCGGAACCGGCGGCCGCGGTGAGGCGCAGCCCGTGCAGCGTCCTCCCCAGGGGCGACCTCCCGCCGGGTCGTCCACAGTCCCGGACTGCGCGCACCAGCGGCACACCGCCGCACGGGTACCGTCGCCGCCATGTCCCTCCCTCCGCCGGCTCCGCGCATGGCCGACCTCGCGCCCGAGCAGCGCCCGCGCGAGCGGCTGCGCGCTCACGGCCCGGCGGCGCTGACCGACGCCGAGACCCTGGCGGTGCTGATCGGCAACGGCGTCCGCGGCGCCAACGCCACCGTCGTCGCCCAGCAGCTGCTCGCCCGGTTCGGCGGCATCGACGCGGTCGCGCGGGCCGGAGTCGTCGACCTCGCCCGCCAGCGCGGCATCGGCGAGGTCGCGGCGTGCCGCATCGTCGCGTCCTTCGAGCTGCGACGGCGGATGAACCGCGCGCACCGGGCGCCGCGCGTCACCACTCCCGCCGAGCTCGCCGCTCTCGTGAGCCCCCTGCTGAGCGCGCGGCCCGACGAGACCGTGCTCGCCGTCGCGCTCGACGCCTCCGGAGCGGTGCGCGACGTCCTCGCCCTGGCCGACGGAGGCGCCTCCCACGCCGATCTCCCCGTGCCCGCGGTCCTGGCCGAGGTCCTCGCCCGCGGAGCCGCCGGCGTCGCACTCGCGCACAGCCACTCCGGCGACGCGACCGTGCTCCCCTCCGACCGTGCCGCCACCCGCGCGCTCGCCGACGGGGCGAGGGCGTGCGGCCTCGGGTTCCTGGCGCACGTGATCGTCGGGCGCGACGGCTGGGCGGAGGCGCCGCCGTGACGAGCGGGGCGGCCGCGGTCTCCGCGCCTCACGTCCGCGCCCCGTCTCCTCTGCGCCCCGTCTCCTCCGTGCCCCGTTCCGCACGCCCGTGCAAGCCCCCGCCCCGCGCTGCCTCCCGCGCGCACCCCGGCGTACCGTGGAAACGACCCCACCCCCTCTCGAGCAGGAGATCCCTCATGCGAGCAACACTCATCCACGGCGAGCGCGACATCCGACTCGAGGAGGTCCCCGAGCCGACCCTGTCGACCGGGCGCGACGCGATCGTGCGCGTCACCGCGGCCTGCGTGTGCGGCTCCGACCTCTGGCCCTACCGCGGCGTCACGCCGACGAAGGAGGCGCACCGCATCGGGCACGAGTTCGTCGGAGTCATCGAGTCGGTCGGCGACGACGTGCGCGACATCTCCGTCGGCGACTTCGTGATCGCTCCGTTCTACGTCTGCGACGGCACGTGCGCCAACTGCGCCAACGGCGTCTCGACGTCGTGCCTCACCGGCGGCTGGTGGGGAGCGGAGGTGGGCGAGGAGGGCTTCGCCGACGGCGCCCAGGGCGAGAAGGTGCGCGTGCCGCTGGCCGACGGCACCCTCTTCCGCGTCGGCACCGATCCCGACCCGAAGCTCATCCCCAGCCTCCTGACGCTCGCCGACGTCATGGGCACCGGTCACCACGCCGCCGTCTCGGCCGGCGTGACCGCGGGCTCGACCGTGGCGGTCGTCGGCGACGGCGCGGTCGGCCTGTGCGCCGTGCTCGCCGCGAAGCGCCTGGGCGCCACCACGATCATCGCGATGTCGCGCCACGAGTCCCGTCAGGCGCTCGCCACCCGCTTCGGCGCCACGCACATCGTCGAGACGCGCGGAGACGAGGGTGTCGCCCGCGTGAAGGAGCTCACCGGCGGCATCGGCGCCGACTGCGTCCTCGAGTGCGTCGGCACCAAGGAGTCGATGCAGCAGGCGCTCGACTCGGCCCGCCCCGGCGGGATGGTCGGCTATGTCGGCGTGCCCAACGGCGGTCCGGAGCTGCCCGTGCGCCAGATGTTCGGCTCGAACGTCGGCGTGAACGGCGGAGTCGCGCCCGTCCGCGGCTACATGGAGGAGCTCCTCCCCGACGTGCTCAGCGGAGCGATCGAGCCCGGCCTGGTCTTCGACCTCGAGCTCCCGCTCGACGAGATCGCGGAGGCGTACGCCGCGATGGATGAGCGCCGCGCGATCAAGACGCTGGTCCGCCCGTAGTGGGGGAGAGGGGCGTCCGCCGAGGCGCGGGGAGTACCCTCCCGCGCATGACCGCGTCAGCCCGCACCGCCGCGACGGCATCCCTCTTCCACCCGGATCTCGCGCTCGGCCGCTGGATCCCGCCCGTCTCCCTCGGCCCGCGCCTGCTCAGCCTCGCCACCCGGCGCGAGGCCGTGGGCGGGGAGGCGCCCGCCGACCTCCTCGTCGAGGACATCGAGATCCCCGGTGCCGACGGCGCACCCCCGATCCGCGCGCGCAGCTACCGCCCCCGCATCCTCCGCGGGACCGCCCCCGCCCTCCTGTGGGTGCACGGCGGAGGGATGGTGCTCGGCAGCCGTTTCCAGGACGAGGCGTCGAACATCGCCTTCGCCCGCACCCTCGGCATCACCGTCCTCTCGGTCGAGTACCGCCTCTCGCCCGCGCATCCCGCTCCCGCCGCCCTCGAGGACGTGCTGGCCGCGTTCCACTGGCTCGTCGAGCACGCCGACGAGCGCGGCGTCGATCCCCACCGCATCGCGATCGGTGGAGCCAGCGCCGGCGGAGGCCTCGCCGCGGGCGCGACCCTGCTCGCCCACGATCGCGGCGGGGCGCAGCCGGCGTTCCAGCTGCTCGTCTACCCGATGCTCGACGACCGCACCGTGACCCGCCCCGGCCCCACTCCTCCGGGCGTCCGCGTCTGGACTCCCGGCAGCAACCGCTTCGGCTGGACCTCCTACCTCGGCACCGAGCCCGGCGGCGCGGACGTCTCGCCGTACGCCGCACCCGCCCGCCGCGACGACCTCACGGGACTCCCGCCCGCCTGGATCGGCGTCGGCACCCTCGACCTCTTCCATGACGAGGACCTCCGCTACTCCGAGCGCCTGCGTGCGGCCGGCGTGCCCTGCGAGCTCGAGATCGTGCAGGGCGCGTTCCACGGGTTCGACGCCCTGTTCCGCCGCACCGGAGTCGCGAAGCGCTTCTGGGCCGCCCAGGCCGCGGCCCTCGGCGCCGCCCTCACTCCGTAACGAGAGCGTGCCGCGCGGGTAATCCGCCCGAAACAGCAGGGGCCTAGGTTCGTTCACGACCCGGCTTCGGCCGGGTCTTCCTTCCCGCACTTCTGCTACAAGGTCGCGTAATCCGGACCGAATCGGACCCGGCGGCCCGCCCCTCCTCCGCACGACCCTCGCCCTGCGCCCACTTCCGCTACAAAGTAGCAAAAAGCGCCCGGACCCCAGGAGCCTCCATGAAGCGCACCGCCCCGTCCTCCCGACTCGCCCTGCTCGGCGGAGTCGTCGCCGTCACGGCACTCGCCCTCACCGGTTGCGGCCGCTCGGCCGACACCGGCACCGCCGCCGCCGCCACCACGGTCGACAACTCCGCCGCCACCGGCACCGTCACCCTCTGGGCCCCCGACGGCGACGCCACCCAGCTCGACGCGGTCCTCGCCGACTACACGGCCGAGAACCCCGACCTCGACCTCGAGATCACGCTCGTCCCCTCCGACGAGTACAACACCAAGCTGCAGACCGCCGTCGCCGCGGGCACCGCCCCCGACATCGCGTTCCTCTACACGGAGGCGCAGGCGCAGTTCCTCGCGTCCGACGCCTTCGCGCCCGTGCCCGACGGCCTCGTCGACTCCGACAGCTTCTTCGCCGGGTCGTGGGAGGCGGGCGAGCGCGACGGCACGACCTACTCCGTGCCCTGGTACGCGTACACCCGCGTGCTCATCTACCGCTCCGACTTCGCGGAGGCCGGGGGCGTGAGCGCCCCGACGACCTGGGACGAGACGATCCCGTTCTTCGAGGGCCTCGAGGCCGGCGGCGCCGAGAGCGGATTCGGCGCCGACGTCGGCTGGGACACCTACAACGGGCAGACCCTCGCGACCTTCGCGCACCAGGCCGGCGCCGAGCTCCTCAGCGACGACGGCTCGGAGTGGACGCTCGACACCCCCGAGATGCTCGCCGCGGCCGAGTACACCACCTCCGTCTTCGCCGACGGCATCTCCTCGCCCGACACCCCGCAGTTCCTCGACGCGCAGCCGTACCTCGTGTCGGGGAAGACCGGATCGATGATCAGCGGCCCCTGGGTCGTCGCGACCCTCGACACCACAGCCGAGGAGGAGGGCTGGACCGACGCGCACATCGGCACCGCCGTGCTCCCCGCCGGTCCCGACAACGACTCCGGTCAGCTCGCCGGCGGCAGCTGGGGCGTGACCGCCTCCTCCGACAACGCCGCCTCGGCCTGGAAGGTCGTGCGCGCCACGACCGAGCAGGACACGCAGATCGCGCAGTACGAGGCCGCCGGCAGCATGCCCGCCGTGGTCGACGCCTGGCAGGACCCGGCGATCGCCGACCAGCCGCTGCTGGACGCGTTCTTCGAGCAGCTGCAGAACGTGCAGCCGCTGCCCGCCGTCACCACCTGGACCCAGGTGTCGACCCTGCTCGGCCAGGAGATGGAGAAGGTCGCCCGCGGCAGCGAGTCGGCCGCGGACGCGCTCGCGGCCGTCCAGCGCCAGGCCGACTCGATCGGCACGGAGTGACCGCGTGGCTCTGACCGCCCTCGCCGGCCGGTCCGCGGTGGGAGCGGTGCGCGAGCGCCGCTCCCGCCACGGCCGCCACTCCGGCATCGCCTGGCTCTTCCTCGCGCCGTTCGCCGTGATCTTCGTGGTGTTCACGGCGATCCCGGTGCTCGCCTCCGTCGGCATGAGCCTCACCGACATCCGCGGCGCCGATCTGCAGCAGCCGTTCGGCGTCGACTTCACCGGCCTCGAGAACTACGCGGTGCTGCTGGGCGACGCGGCGTTCCTCCGCTCGGTGCTCAACACCCTCTACTTCGTCGTGATCGGGGTGCCGCTGACGATGATGGTGGGCTTCGTGCTCGCCCTGGCGCTCAACTCCGGCATCCGGCGGCTGCGCGGCGTGTTCCGGGCGCTCTTCTACGCCCCCGTCGTCACCAACATCGTCTCGGTGGCGCTGATCTGGCAGTACGCGTTCAACCAGGACGGCACGGTCAACGAGGTCCTCGGAGCGATCGGGTTCGCCGGCCCGAACTGGCTCGGCGACGAGCAGCTCGCCATGCCCGTCGTGATCCTGCTGGGCGTCTGGCGCAACTTCGGCACCGCGATGCTCCTGTTCCTCGCGGGCCTCCAGTCGGTGCCCGAGGACGTGCACGAGGCGGCCTCGCTCGACGGGGCGTCCCCGTGGCGCCGCCTGATCTCGATCACCGTGCCGCTGCTGATGCCCACGACGCTGCTCATCTCGGTGCTGCTGTCGGTCTTCTTCCTCCAGGTCTTCGACGAGCCGTACCTGCTCACGGGCGGCGGCCCGGTCGGCTCCACGGAGTCGATGGCGCTGTACACCTACCGCCAGTTCGGCTTCGGGAACATCGGCGTCTCGTCGGCCGCGTCCTTCCTCCTCCTGCTCATCGTCGCGCTCGTCAGCGCGCTGCAGTTCCGTCTGCTGAGGTCCCGCTCATGACCACCACCGCCACCCGTCCGCCCGTCGCGCCGCCGGCCACCGCACCGCGCCCGCCGGCCCGCGAGACCACCACGCGCGCGATCGCCGAGCGCCGGCGGCACCTGGTGCTCTACCCGGTGCTCGCCGTCCTCGCGGCGATCACGCTGCTGCCCTTCGTCTGGGTCTTCTCGGGGTCGCTCCGCACGACCGCCGACATCAGCGCGAACCCCGGCGCGTGGCTCCCGTCGGCGGTGACCCTCGAGAACTTCGGCCGCCTGTTCGCGCAGGCGGGCTTCACCGGCTACCTCGCGAACAGCCTGATCGTCGCCGGAGTCGTGGTGGCCGGCAACGTGGTCGCCGCGGCCGCCGCCGGCTACGCGCTCGCCAAGCTCGACTTCGCGGGCAAGCGGTTCGCGATGGTCGCGGTGCTGATCTCGCTGATGATGCCCTTCTCGGCGGTCTTCGTGCCGCAGTTCGTCGTCACGGTGCGCCTGGGGCTGGTGAACACCCTCGCGGGCATCGCGCTGCCCTCGCTCGTGCTGCCGATCTCGATCTTCATCGTGCGGCAGTTCGCCGAGAGCATCCCGGAGGAGCTCCTCGAGGCCGCGCGGATCGACGGCGCGAGCGAGCTGCGGATCTTCGCCCAGGTGTTCCTGCCGCTGGCGGGCCCCGCACTCGCGACGGTCGTGATCATGTCGTTCCTCGCCGCATGGAACAACTTCATCTGGCCGCTGCTCGTGGCGCAGGACACCTCGACCTACACGCTCCCGGTCGGTCTCGCCGCGACGCAGCAGGCGGCGCAGAACGTCACCGACTACGGACTCGTCCTGGCCGGGGCCGTCGTCGTGATGCTGCCGGTGCTGGTGCTCTTCCTGCTCCTGCAGCGCTACTTCGTGCAGGGTATCGTCGCGACGGGGATGAAGTGAGGGGAGCCGCGGGCGTGGAGATCGTGGTCGAGGCCGCCTGCGGAGCCGTGCCGCTCCTCCCCGTGGAGTTCGCCGCATGAGGGCCGGCGCCGACCCGAGCACCCTCCGCCGCCTCAACTCCGGAGTCGTGCTGCGCGCGCTCGCCGAGCACGACGAGCCGGTGACGATGGCGGTGCTCGTGCGCGAGGTCGCCCTCTCGCGCCGCACCGTCGAGCTGATCCTCTCGAGCCTCTGCAACGAGGGCTGGGTCGACGAGACCGCGCCGGATCCGGCGCACGCCGACGTGGGTCGCCCGCCGCGCACGTTCCGCTTCCGCGCCGACCGGGCGCTGGTCGCGGCGGTCCGCATCGACACGGACTTCGCCTCGGCGGTCGTCTCCGACATCCGCGGCCGGATCCTCGGCCGGGCGATGCTCGCCCTGCGCGATTACCACGATCCCGCGACCGCGGTCGAGGACGCCGTCCTCGCGGTCGAGGCGGCCGTGACGGAGTCGGGACTGCCGCGCGAGCGGATCCGCGCCGGCGCCATCGCCGCCGGTGGCGCGATCGACGAGGCCGGCGTCGTCAGCCGGCTCGTCAACTCCGAGCGGTGGAACGGCTTCGGACTGGCCGACGCCGTGTCGGCCCGGCTCGGCGTGCCGGTCTACGCCGACAACGACGCGAACCTGGCGGCGCTCGCCGAGCGCTGGCGGGGAGTCTCGGCCGAGGCCGCCACTTCGGCCTGGTGCATCTTCGGCAACCGCACCGGCATCGGCCTGGTGATCAACGGCTCCGTGCACCGCGGCTTCCGCGGAGCGGCGGGCGAGGTGGTCGAGGCCGGCGCCATGGGGGCGAGCCGGATGGAGGACACTCCGTTCGGCCGCCTGACCTCGCCCCGGCACGACGAGCGGGAGGACGCCCTCGCGGCCGTCGCCGCCGCGCGGGCGGGCGATCCCGACGCGCTGCGCGAGCTCGACGCCTTCGCCGCGCACCTCGCCGAGCTGCTGTCGACCCTCGCGTGGACGGTGTCGCCCGACCTGTTCGTCCTGGGCGGCGGGCTGGAGGACGCCGAAGATCTGCTCCTCCCGCGCGTCTCCGAGGCGATGCGGCGGCTGCGCACCCTCGACGTCTCCGTCCGCTCGACCGCCCTGGGCGCCGACGCACCGCTGATCGGCGCCGTGAAGTCCGTGCTCGACCGCATGGACCTCGCGTTCTTCGGTCCGACCCTCGCCGCGGTGGCCGACCGGCCGCACGCCGTCTGAGAACCCTTCCCCCTCATCCGCGCCCGCCGGCGCGCACGACAGGAGCACCATGCCCGAGACCACCACCCCCGTCGACGTCCTCATCGTCGGCAGCGGCATCATGGGGGCCGCCCTCGCCCGGGGGCTGCGCGACGCCGACCCCTCCGTCCGCCTCCTGATGATCGACGGCGGCCCGGCCGTCGGCTCCGTCCCGGGGCTCCACCTGCACGACAGCGAGGAGCCCGAGATCTGGAGCCGCTACAACCAGCGCGTCGCGACCGGGGTGCAGGGCATGTACACCGGCGCGGACGTCACTCCGGACATCACCGACGAGCTGCGCTCGGTCGCGCCGGGCATGTACAACCTCTCGGCGATGGGCGAGGACGCCGCCGCGATGCCCGCCTCCGCCGTGTCGTGGAACGTCGGCGGCATGGGCGTGCACTGGACCGCGGCGACGCCGTGGCCGGCCGGCGAGGAGGTCTTCGACGGCGGGGACCCCGTGCAGTGGGAGCAGGACCTCGCCCGCGCGCGGCAGCTGCTCGACGTGCAGGAGTCGCCGCTCGGCCCGACCGTGC
The DNA here is from genome assembly GCF_001423045.1 of Rathayibacter sp. Leaf296. Classification (NCBI taxonomy): domain Bacteria; kingdom Bacillati; phylum Actinomycetota; class Actinomycetes; order Micrococcales; family Microbacteriaceae; genus Rathayibacter; species Rathayibacter sp. Leaf296. The sequence continues at coordinate 114,570 of NZ_LMNR01000003.1, read as the reverse complement.
CGGGCCGCGTGGTCCTGGACGTGCTCGAGGACGCCTTCGGCGCAGTCAGCGCCGAGGGACGCCACCCGCAGCCGATGCCGATGGCCGTTGCCGGGAATCCGACCGGCACCCTGCTCCGCACCGGCCCGAGCCGGATCTTCCCGCCGATCGCGCACGGCGGCGACGAGGCGTTCGAGCTGCGCGCGGGCACCCTCGCGATCGCGATCCGCCGCGACGGCGACCGCGTGATCGGAGCGCGGGTGCGCGAGACGGCCACCGGCCGCGAGGACGACATCGACGCGCGCACCGTCATCGTCTGCGCCGACGTGGTCCGCACCCCGCAGCTCCTGTTCGCCTCGGGCATCCGCCCCGCTGCGCTGGGCCGGTTCCTCAACGAGCACGCCTTCGTCACCGGCCGGGTCGTGATGGACCTCGAGCGCTTCGGGCTGACTCCGGACGATCTGCCGCGCCTGCGCGACGGCGAGTTCGCGACCGACTCGCTCTGGCTGCCGCAGAACGGCGACGCGCAGCCGTTCCACGGCCAGATCATGAACACCGTCTTCGTCGACGAGGAGCACCGGCCGTTCGCGTACTCCGTCGGGCTGTCGTTCTACACGCCCGTCGAGTCGCGGCCCGAGAACCGGCTCGTGTTCTCGGAGGAGGAGACCGACGTGACCGGCCTGCCCCGCCTCCGGGTCGAGTTCGAGTACAGCGATCGCGACCGCGAGCTGATCGCGGCGGCCCAGGATCGGATCCGGGAGATCGCCGAGCGCTTCGGGTCGTTCGATCCGGCGACGGAGTGCGCGGTGCTCGCTCCGGGATCGTCGCTCCACCTCACCGGCACCGTCCGCTCGGGCGCCGCGGACGACGGCACCAGCGTGTGCGACGAGTCCGGCCGCGTCCGGGGCGTCGAGGGCCTCTACCTCGCCGGCAACGGAGTGATCCCCACCCCCGTGGTCTGCAATGCCACGCTGACGGGGACGGTCACGGCCGTCCGCGCCACGCGCGCGGTGCTCGCCGAGCTCGCGGCCGCCCGCGTCTGACCCCCCTACCCACCCCCGTCCCCAGGAGGACCCGTGAAGATCGACCAGCTCGCCACCCGCTACGAGATCGCCCTGCCCGCATGGATCGAGGACGCCGTCCGCGACGTCCCCGACGTGCTCCCCGAGCGCGAGGACCGCATGGCGCTCGTGCACGCCCTCGCCGACCGCAACTTCCGCGAGGGGAACGGCGGCCCGTTCGCCGCGATCGTCGTCGAGCGCGACTCCGGCCGCCTCGTCTCGGTCGGCGTGAACGTGGTCCTCGCGAGCGGAGTCTCCTCCGGGCACGCCGAGGTCACCGCCCTCGGCCTCGCGCAGACCGCGATCGGCGGCTGGGACCTCGGCGGCGGGGGGCAGCCGGCCCACGAGCTGGTCGTCAACTGGCGCCCGTGCGTGCAGTGCTACGGAGCGACGCTGTGGTCGGGCGTGCGCCGTCTCGTGGTCGCGGGGTCGGGCCCCGAGCTCGAGGAGATCACCACCTTCGACGAGGGCCCCATGCGCGAGGACTGGGCGGCGGCCTTCGAGGCGCGCGGCATCGAGGTCGTCGACGGAGTGCTCCGCGACGAGGCCCTCGCCGTGTTCCACGCCTACCGCGCCCACGTCGACGAGGGCTCCGTCCTCGTCTACAACGCCCGCGCCGCCGACTGACCCCTCCTCGCGCCCGTCGCGAGACCGAACCACCCCGACCAGGAAAGAGGACCGCCGTGCTCCGCCGCTCCCAGTTCGCGCTCAACGCCATCCAGTGGATCAACGTGAAGGCGGATCCGTCCGACCCGTCGAGCGAATCGCTCTGGCGCTTCGCCGATCCGCACTTCCGCTCCGAGTACCCCGACGTTCTCCGCGAGATCCGCGAGGCCGGCTTCGAGGCGACCATGCTCGAGGTCCTCTCGACGCAGACCCTGCAGGACTACGCCCGGATGATCGAGGACTCGGGCCTCGCGCTCGCTCCCGGCTACGCCTCCGTCGCCCTGCCGGAGGACACCGGCCGGGCGTTCGCCCGAGGCTCGGCCGAGTGGATCCACTGGTTCGACGGAGTGCGGAGGAAGGCCGAGGAGTCCAACTACGTCGGACTCGACACGGTCTTCCTGGCACCCGAGGTGACCTTCGAGCCCGGCGTCGTCCGCACCCGCGAGGCGGTGGCCGTGGGAGCCGTCTTCGACGAGGGCCGGCTGGATCGCGTCATCGAGATCCTGGGCGAGGCGGCGGAGGTGCTGCGCGCGGAGGGAGTGCGCGCGGGCCTGCACAACCACGTCGGCACGTGGGTCGAGACCGGGCACGAGATCGACCGCGTCCTCGGCGCGATCGACGCCGATCTGCTCGGCGCCTCCTTCGACATCGGCCACCTCGTCTGGGCGGGCATCGACCCGGTCGCGACGGTGCGGCGCTACTCCGACCGCCTGGTCGATCTGCACGTGAAGGACCTCGACCTGGGGATCGCGGAGTCGAGCCGGGCGGTGCCGACCGCCTACGACCGCGCGACCGACGCCGGGCTGTTCCTCGAGCCGGGACTCGGCGGCATCGACCTCGACGGGGTGCTCGCCGCGCTGCCCGAGGACTTCGGCGGCTGGATCATCGTCGAGGTCGACCGGGCGAGCATGCCGCCGGCCGAGAGCGCGAAGGTCAGCGGCGCCTGGCTCGATCGGGTCACGACCGCCTGAACGAGCGAGCCGCCCCCGATCGGTCGGGGGCGGCTCGGGTGTCAGCCGTTGCCGGGCGTGTACGTCCCGGAGGCGCGCCACCAGTCGTCGAACATCGAGAGCGGCACCTGCCGCTTGTGCTCGGTGGCGGCGTACCGCGCCTCGATCGCCTCGGCGACGGCGGGATCGACGTCCCCGCCCTCGAGGTACTCGTCGAGGTCGGCGTAGACGAGTCCCAGGTTCGACTCGTCGGTCTGCCCGGGGTTCTCGTCGAGGAGATCGGCCGTCGGCGCCTTCTCGTAGAGGCGCGCGGGGGCGTCGAGGTGCTCGAGGAGGGAGCGGCCCTGGCGCTTGGTGAGCCCGGTCAGCGGCAGGACGTCGGCTCCACCGTCGCCGAACTTCGTGAAGAAGCCGGTCACGGCCTCGGCCGCGTGGTCGGTGCCGACGACGAGCATCCCGGCCTGCCCGGCGATCGCGTACTGCGCGATCATGCGGGCGCGCGCCTTGACGTTGCCCTTGACGAAGTCCGAGATCGGCTCGCCGACCGCGTCCCCGAACGCCGCGGCGATGCCGTCGACGCCCTGGTGGATGTCGAAGGTCACCTGCCGGTCCGGGCGGATGAACGACAGCGCGAGCTGCGCGTCCTCCTCGTCGGCCTGGACGCGGTACGGCAGGCGCACCGCGATGAAGGAGGCGTCGCCTCCGCCCGCGCGCACCTGCTCGACCGCGAGCTGGCAGAGCCGGCCGGCCAGGCTCGAGTCCTGGCCGCCGCTGATGCCGAGCACGAGGCCCTTCGCGCCGGTGTGGCGGAGGTAGTCGGCGAGGAAGCCGACCCGCCGTTCGACCTCGGCGGCCGGATCGACGGTGGGGGAGACGTGGAGCTCGGAGATGATTCGCTGCTGGACGTCGCGCATTCCTCCACGCTACTCCCGATGCCCTGGAGCCACGCCGGTCCGCTCCTGCTGACCCTGCACGCGGGCCGGTGGCATGCGAGTGCAGTTGCCGCGCTCGGCGGTCGGGCGCCTCGGTGGTCGTCCGCACTTCTGTCGCCGCACAATGACATCTCTCACATGTCGTCGGTTGCCGACATACGCGAAAATGTCTACGATCGTGGACAAGCGCCCCTCTGTCAGCGATGATGGACATCCGACCCCGCGAGGTCGCCGGGAGCGATCGGGGCGTGCCGACCGCGGCGATGCGCCTCGGCGGAAGGGAAGGTCGACTCATGACACGAATTCGCACTGCCGAGGACGTGGGCGCGATCATCCGAGCACGGAGAAGACGGCTAGGACTCACGCAACAGGATCTGGCTCTGAGGGCTCGAGTCTCGCGGCAACTGATCGTGGCACTCGAGCACGGTAAGGAGCGAGCAGCTCTGAGCTCGCTGCTCCGGGTCCTCTTGGAGCTCGACCTGGACGTCGATCTCTCCCCGGGTGGTGCGGGATCCACGGACTCGGAGGAGGAGCCTGCCCTCGACCTGTCGCAATACCTCTCCAGCTTCGTCGCGAAGAAGACGCCGTGAGCCGTCAGCTGATCGTCTTCATCGGCGGGGTGCGGGCAGGAGTCCTGAAGTGCGAGGTCCGCTCCTCTCGATTCACTTACGACGAGGCGTACCAGGCGCGTCGAGCACCGACACCACTGTCCCTCTCTCTGCCGGTGGGTCCGCGGACGTATCCCCCTTCTCTCGTCGATCCGTTCCTGTGGGGTCTCCTCCCCGACAACCCCGACACGCTCCGTCGTTGGGCGCTGCTCGCCGAGCCCCATGCCGACGAGCACAATCCGTTCACTCTGCTCGAGCACTACGGGCTCGACTGTGCGGGCGCTGTCCAGTTCGTCGCGCCGGGCGACGAAGCGATTCTCGATCGCCCGGGCGACTTCTCCCCCGTCAGCGATGAGGACATCGCACGCCAAATCCGGGCGATGAACGCCGATCCGAGCACATGGACGTTCGATGAGCACGATGGACGATTCAGTCTGGGAGGTGCGCAAGCGAAGTTCGGCCTGCTCCGGCAGCGCGGTCACTGGGTTCTTCCGACCGGTGCTGTGCCGTCGACGCACATCCTCAAGCCGGGGATACCGTCCTACAGGGCGAGTGCGCTCAACGAGCACGTGTGCCTGGAACTCGCGCATCGACTCGGACTGATCGCCGCACGTTCGCAGATCGGACGATTCGAGGGGGAGATCGCCGTCATCGTCGAGAGGTATGACCGCTATCGACCAGGTGACCATGCGCGCACGGAGGGGACTCCAGAGCCTTCGGTCGTCCGAATCCATCAGGAGGACTTCTGTCAGGCGCTCTCGGTCATGCCATCGCAGAAGTACGAGGACGACGGAGGACCGGGGCTGCCCCGCATGGTGGCTCTCCTTCGACGACACCTTCCCAGGGATCTCGCGAGCAGCAGCATCGAGAGGCTCCTGCTCGCAGTCGCGTTCAACTGGCTCGTCGCCGCGCCGGACGCGCACGCGAAGAACTACTCCATCCTCCTCGCCCGCGGACAGGTGGCTCTCGCGCCTCTCTACGACATCGCCAGCCTCACGCCCTACTCGAACTACCGCGCATCGACGATGCGTCTCGCGCAGAAGGTGGCCGGGGAGTACAGAGTCGCCGAGATCGGTGCCGCCCACTGGCGCCAGGAGGCTCACGACCACGGACTCGATCCCGACGACTTCGCGACTCGGGTGGAGGAGCTCGTCGTGGCGGCTCCGCGTCACATCGAGGAGATCTGCACCGATCGGCGTCTTCTGTCCATCGATCCAGATTTCGTGGCGACGCTTCGCGCGGGGTTGCAGAATCGCGTCGCCAGCGCCAGCTCCTCTCTCCGCTGAGGCCCCGGGGCGTCGGAACTCCTCCTCGACCTTCGCTGGAGGCTCGGCCCTCAGCTCCGGGCCGCGACGATCCGCGCGATCCGCTCCGGCACCGTGTCGTCCTGCAGGCTCGTCACATCGCCCAGCGCCCGCCCGTCGCGGATGTCGCCCAGCAGGCGCCGCATGATCTTGCCCGAGCGGGTCTTCGGCAGGTCCGGCACGAGGACCACGTCGCGCGGCTTCGCGATGGGCCCGATCGCCGTCGCGACGTGGTCGCGCAGCACGCTCGAGAGCGTCGCGGCCAGCTCGTTCCAGTACGCGGGGTCGTCCTGCGCCCGGTCGACCGACTCGTCCGAGGGGATCACGAAGGCCGCGATGGCCTGCCCGGTCGTCGCGTCCTCGACTCCGACCACGCCGGCCTCGCCGACGGCCGGATGAGCCACGAGCGCCGACTCGATCTCGATCGTCGACAGCCGGTGCCCGGAGACGTTGATCACGTCGTCCACGCGCCCGAGGACCCAGATGTCGCCGTCGGCGTCGTACTTCGCACCGTCGCCCGAGAAGAAGTAGCCCTGCTCGGCGAAGCGCGCCCAGTAGGAGTCGCGGTACCGCTCCGGGTTCCCCCAGACCGTGCGCGCGAGGGCCGGCCCGGTGCGGTCGACGACGAGGTAGCCGCCCGAGCCGTTCGCCACCCGCTGCCCCGCGTCGTCGACGACGAGCGTCGTGAGCCCGGGCAGCGCGCCGAGCGAGGATCCGGGCTTGAGCGTCGAGACGCCGGGCAGCGGGCACATCACGGCCGCCCCGGTCTCGGACTGCCACCACGTGTCGACGATCGGGCAGCGTCCGCCGCCGATCCGCTCGTGGAACCACACCCACGCCTCGGGGTTGATCGACTCGCCGACCGTGCCGAGCAGCCGCAGGCTCGACAGGTCGTACTGCGCCGGCACCCCGTCGGGGAACCAGGTCATCAGCGTGCGGATCAGCGTGGGAGCCGTGTAGTAGACCGTCACTCCGTAGCGCTCGATGATCTCGAAGTGCCGTGCCGTGTGCGGGGTGTTCGGCGTGCCCTCGTAGATCACCTGGGTGAGCCCGTTCGAGAGCGGGCCGTAGATCTCGTAGGTGTGCGCCGTCACCCACGCCAGGTCGGCCGTGCACCAGTGCACGTCGTCGGGCTTCGCGTCGAAGAGGGCCCAGTGCGTCCAGGACGCCTGCGTCAGGTAGCCGCCGCTGGTGTGCACGAGCCCCTTGGGCTTCCCGGTGGTGCCCGAGGTGTAGATGATGAACAGCGGGGTCTCGGAGTCGAAGGCCTCGGCCTCGTGGACGTCGCTCGCCCTGTCGACGACGTCGTGCCACCAGACGTCGCGGCCCGGGGTCCAGGGCAGGTCGGGGGTCTCGTCGCCGGTGCGGCGGACGACCAGCACGTGCTCGATCGACTCGACGCCCGCGACGGCGTGGTCGGCGTTCGCCTTGACGGGGACGGCCGCCCCGCGCCGGAACTGGCCGTCGGTGGTGACGAGCAGCTTCGCTCCGGTGTCCTCGACGCGGAACCGGACCGCCTCGGCCGAGAAGCCGCCGAAGACGAGCGAGTGGATCGCTCCGATGCGCGCGATCGCGAGCGTGATCACGACGGTCTCGGGGATCACCGGAAGGTAGACGACGACGCGGTCGCCCTTCCCGATGCCCAGCGCCGTCAGGGCGTTCGCCGCCTTCGACACCTCGCGCTGCAGATCGGAGTAGGTCAGCGTGCGGCGGTCGCCGCGCTCGCCCTCGAAGTGCAGGGCGGCCTTGTCGCCGCGCCCGGCGTCGACGTGCCGGTCGACGCAGTTCACCGCGACGTTCAGTCGCCCGCCCTCGAACCAGGTGGCCCGGGGCACGGAGAGGGTGCCGTCGGCCTGCGGCAGCGCGGGCTCCCAGGTGTGCGCGGTCGTCCACGGCTCGGCCCAGTCGAGGCGCCGGGCCGCCTCCTCCCAGAAGGCGACGGGATCAACGGCCGCCCGCTCGTACTCGTCGGTGCCCACGTTGGCCTGCGCGGCGAAGGCCTCGGGGGCGGGGAAGCGGCGGTGCTCCTCGAGGAGGTTCGCGATCGTGTCCGTCATGGCGACGTCCTTTCAGGAGGGGGAGGGGGCGTCCCGGGAGGAAGGGCGGGTCACGCCCACTTGGCCACGGCGTAGCGCTGGAACACGCCCACCACCGCGTCGGTGAGCTTGCCGAGCACCGCGAGCAGGATGATCGCGAGGAACACGCGGTCGATCCGCCCGTTGTTCTGGCTGTCGATGAGGCGGAAGCCCAGGCCCATCGACGAGGCGATGAGCTCGGAGGCGACCAGGAACAGCCAGGACTGGGCGAGCGCGAGCCGGAGCCCCGCGATGACCGCCGGGACCACGGCCGGCAGCTGCACCGTCGTGAAGAGGCGAACGCCCGTCAGCCCGAACGCCCGGCCGGCCTCGACGAGGTGGCGGTCGACGTGGCCGAGTGCCGTGGCGACCGTGGTGAACACGGGGAAGAACGCGCCGATCGTGATCAGCGTGATCTTCGACTCCTCGCCGATGCCGAGCCAGAGCAGCAGCAGCGGCACCCAGGCGAGCGAGGGGACCGCGCGGATCGCGCCGAGCGTCGGGCCGAGCACGACCTCCCAGACCCGCGAGAGACCGAAGAGCGCGCCGATGACGAGTCCGAGCACTGATCCGATCGCGAAGCCGATCAGCACGCGCTGGGTCGAGATCGCCACGTCCTGGCCGAGGTCGCCGCGCTGGGCGAGATCGATCCCGGCCGCCCAGACCATCGTGGGGGAGGGGAACACGGCCAGCGAGACCAGACCCGTCGTGGTGACGAGCTGCCACGCGAGCAGGAGCACGACCGGGACGAGCGCCCCGCCGGCCACGACGAACCAGCGCTTCGACGTCAGCGGGCGCGCGTGCGCGGCGGAGTCGTCGCGGAGCCGCTTCTGCGACGCTTCGACGCTCGGCCCCGCGATCGCGGCGCCGACGGCGCCCGGCGCCTGCACCATCCCGGTGCTGCGCCGGATCAGGTCGGCGTCGGTCGTCTCGTCGTCTCGGGTCGCCATGTCGTCTCCTCGGGAGCGGTCGCGGGTCGGCGTGCGGGAGCGGTCAGTCGCCGATCGCGTCGGGGTCGGCGGCCTTCGCATAGGTGTCGTCGAGCAGCGTGTCGAGCGCCTCGTCGACCTGATCCTGCGAGGCGACGTCGCCGTTCTCGACGAAGATCGGGCCGATCACCGAGAGCACGTCGGTCTGCGCGGATCCGGGCACGTTGTCGACGTCGAGGTTGCTGCGCTCGGTGATCACCGTGGTCGCGACCGCGACGTCGAGACCGGCGACGGAGGCGAGGATGCTCGCGGTCTCCTCCTGGTTCTCGAGCGCCCAGGCGCGGGCGTGCTCGTAGGCGTTCACGACGGTCTGCGCGAGGTCGGGCTTCTCGGCGAGGAAGCTCTCGGTGGCGTTGAGGAGGCCGTAGGAGTTGAAGTCGACGTTGCGGTAGAGCAGCGTCGCCCCGGCGGCCTCGGCGCCCGCCATGATCGGGTCGAGACCGGCCCACGCGTCGACCGAGCCGTTCTGCAGGGCGGCCCAGCCGTCGGCGTGCTGCAGGTTCTGCACGGTGACGTCGTCGATCCCGAGCCCGGCGGCCTCGAGGGCCTGCACGAGGAAGAAGTAGGGGTCGGTGCCCTTGGTCGCGGCGATCTGCTTGCCCGCGAGCTGCTCGACGCTCGTGATGCTCGAGCCGGCGGGGACGACGAGGGCCGACCACTCCGGCTGCGAGAAGATGTCGATCGTCTTGATGGGCGAGCCGTTGGACCGGGCGAGGAGGGCGGCGGAGCCGGCGGTCGAGCCGACGTCGATCGCCCCGGCGCGCAGCGCCTCGTTCGCCTTGTTGGACCCGGCGGACTGCACCCAGGCGACGGTGACCTGCTGCTCGGCGAGGGCGGCCTCGAGCCAGCCCTTCTCCTTGATGACCAGGCTCAGCGGGTTGTAGGTCGCGAAGTCGAGCGTGAGAGTGCCGCCCTGCGTGACCGCACCCTCGGCGGAGTCGGCGGTGGCGGCCGCGGCGCCGCCGGAGCCCTCGCCCTGGACGCAGCCCGCGAGCAGCGGCACGGCGGCGGCGGTGAGCAGGCCGGCGAGGGCGGTGCGGCGCGTGAGCGCTGTGGTGGTGAACGACATGGTGGCCTCTGCTTCGGTGCGGTTCCGGGGGTGGAACGAGTGTGGGGGAGGGGAGTCGGGGTGAGTGCGGGGACGGGAGGATCGGGGGAGGAGCAGACGGATCCGAGCCTGGGGAGGAGTCAGTGCCGCTCGATGCCGAGCCCGGCGAGCAGCTCGGCGCGTCGCTCCGCCAGCTCTGCCGACCCGCGATCGCGGGGACGCGCGCCCGGAACCCGCAGGATCTGCTGGATCCGCGAGACGCCTCCGGGCTCGTCGCGGCCGAGGAGCACGATGCGGTCGGCCAGCTGCAGGGCCTCGTCGACGTCGTGCGTGACCAGCAGGATCGTCGCCGGGGCGGCCGCGTGCACGTCGAGCAGGAGGTCCTGCATCCGGATGCGGGTGAGCGCGTCGAGCGCGCCGAACGGCTCGTCGAGCAGCAGGACACCGGGGTTCCGGGCGAGCGCCCGGGCGAGCGAGGCGCGCTGGGCCATGCCGCCCGACACCTCGCGCGGGCGGGCGGAGGCGTGCGCGGTCAGCCCGACCAGCGCCAGCAGCTCCTCCACGGCGTGCCGCGCGGCCGTGCGCGCGGTGCCCCGCGGCAGCCCGAGCGCCACGTTCGCCGCGATCGTGCGCCACGGCAGCAGGCGCGGCTCCTGGAACGCGACGGCGCAGCGCGTGTCGATGCCCGACACGGGACGACCGTCGATCAGCACGGAGCCCGCCGACGCCGTGTCGAGCCCCGCCGCGATGCGCAGCAGCGTCGACTTGCCGCAGCCGCTCGGGCCGAGGATCGCGATGACCTCGCCGGCGGCCACCTCGAGATCGACGTCCTCGAGCACGGGCGACCCGGGCGAGAACGTGCGGCCCACTCCCTCGAAGCGCACCGGGAACGCCGACTGACCGAGGTCGGCGTCGAAGGCCAGGCTCGTGCGGGTGGGCGTGTCGGTCATGGGGCTCCGGGGCGGCGGGGCGGGCGGGCGGACCGTCCCGATCGTACGGACGGCGGCCCATTCATCCGATTCCGTGATGAAACGCGGAGTAACAGAGCGATCGGAGTGACGCCCCGCGTCGGCAGCGCCCGCCGCCCGCTCCTCCTCCCGCCCCCGCAGAGCACACCCGCAGCCCCCCGCCGCAGTCCCCGACCCCGCCCCCGGGACGCAGAACGGCCCGGCCCGCGGAGAACCGCGGACCGGGCCGAGCAGTGCGGCGCCTACGCGCTGACGAGCACGAGCTCCTCGAGGGGCAGGCGGGTGCGCGGGGCGACCTCGCGCTCGCGCAGCACGTCGTTCGCGAGCGACTCCGGGTCGCCGACGACGCCGATCGCGGCGACGGTCACGGGGTCGAAGCGCTCGTCGATCGCGAACTCCTCGCGGAGCCCGTCCTTCTCGAATCCGGCCATCTGGTGCACGTGGAGTCCGTCGTGGTGGGCCTGGATGCTGAGGTGAGCGACCGCCTGGCCGAGGTCGTAGACGGCCCAGGGGCGGGGCTTGCCGTCGGCGTCGACGGTCTCGGCGAGGGCGACGACGAGCGCCGCGGCCGAGCCGGCCCAGGCGGCGTTGAAGCCGACGAGGTTCTTCGCCACGCGGTCGAACTCCGACGTGCCGCGGCGGGCCACGATGAAGCGCCAGGGCTGCGAGTTGCTGGCGGAGGGGGACCAGCGCGCGGCCTCGAGCAGCGAGGCGAGGGTCTCGTCCGAGATCGCGGCCGTCGTGTCGAAGGCGCGCGGGCTCCAGCGCTCGGCGAGCACGTCGAGGATCGGCGCGCTGGTGGTGGCGGTGCGGGACGCGGTGGCGAGGGCCATGGTGGAGCTTCTTTCCGGGAGTGTGCGGATCGGGGAGGGCTCCGTTGCCCGCGTGGTGCAACCCTTCCGCACCCGCCCGCATTCCCGCCCGTCCGCCGCCGCGGACCGTCCCTCCACAGCCCTACCAGGTCCGTTCGCCCAGGGAGGACCCCCGGGGTCCGCGGCTGGGGAACGGTACGCTCGTAGACGGCGTGGTTCCCCGCGCACCACTCATGACTCTGATGGAGGATCATCCATGGCCCAGCACTTCGACGTCGTCGTCCTGGGGGCGGGCCCCGGCGGATACGTGGCTGCGATCCGAGCGGCGCAGCTCGGCAAGTCCGTCGCCATCGTCGAGAAGCAGTACTGGGGCGGTGTCTGCCTCAACGTCGGCTGCATCCCGTCGAAGGCGCTGCTGCGCAACGCCGAGCTCGCCCACATCTTCCACTCCCAGGCCAAGCAGTTCGGCATCTCGGGCGACGTCTCGTTCGACTTCGGCGCGGCGTTCGACCGCAGCCGCACGGTCGCCGACGGACGCACCAAGGGCGTCCACTTCCTGATGAAGAAGAACAAGATCACCGAGTTCGACGGCACCGGCTCCTTCACCGGCCCGCAGGGCCTCGACGTGCAGCTGACCAAGGGCGGCTCGGAGTCGCTGACCTTCGACGACGCGATCATCGCGACCGGCGCGAGCGTTCGCCTGCTCCCCGGCGTCGAGCTCTCCGAGAACGTCGTCACCTACGAGACGCAGATCATGACGCGCGACCTGCCCGACACGATGGCCATCGTGGGCGCCGGCGCGATCGGCATGGAGTTCGCCTACGTCCTGAAGAACTACGGCGTCGACGTCACGATCATCGAGTTCATGGACCGCGCTCTCCCCAACGAGGACCCGGACGTCTCCAAGGAGATCCAGAAGCAGTACAAGAAGCTGGGCGTCGAGATCCTCACCTCGACCAAGGTCGAGTCGGTCGTCGACAAGGACGGCTACGTCACCGTGACCTACACCGCGAAGGACGGCACGCAGTCGACCCTCGAGGTCGACAAGGTCCTGATGTCGATCGGCTGGGTCCCCCGCGTCGAGGGCTTCGGCCTCGAGAACACGGGCGTCGAGCTGACCGAGCGCGGAGCGATCGCGATCGACGACAACATGCGCACCAACGTGCCGCACATCTACGCCATCGGCGATGTGACCGCGAAGCTGCAGCTCGCGCACGTGGCCGAGGCGCAGGGCGTCGTCGCCGCCGAGACCCTCGCCGGTGCCGAGACCCAGACCCTGGGCGACTACCGGATGATGCCGCGCGCGACGTTCTGCCAGCCGCAGATCGCCTCCTTCGGCCTCACCGAGAAGCAGGCGACCGACGAGGGCCACGAGATCACCGTCTCGACCTTCCCGTTCATGGCGAACGGCAAGGCGCACGGCCTCGGCGAGCCGACCGGCTTCGTCAAGCTGATCGCGAGCAAGCAGTACGGCGAGCTCCTCGGCGCGCACATGATCGGCCCGGACGTCTCCGAGCTGCTCCCCGAGCTCACGCTCGCGCAGAAGTGGGACCTCACCGCGACCGAGCTGGCGCGCAACGTGCACACCCACCCGACGCTGTCCGAGGCGCTCCAGGAGGGCT
>NZ_LMNR01000003.1:88750-101476 GCF_001423045.1 Rathayibacter sp. Leaf296 | reverse complement strand
GCTCGCAGGAACCGGTCCGGCCCGTCCGGATCGCCGGTTCCTGCGAGCCGTTCGTGTTCCTGCGAGCCGAGGACCCGCCCGACCGCCGCGGTACCGTCGAGCGCATGGATCCGCGCCTGCTCGATCGCCTCGCCGCCGCCGCCTGGCCCGCGCTCGAGATCCGCGAGCTCGACGGGTGGCTGCTGCGCGCCGCCTCAGGAGTCACGAAGCGCGCCAACTCGGTCCTCACCTCCGGCGCCGTCGCCGACCCCGAGCGCGCGATCGACGCCGCGGAGGCGTTCGCGCACGACCACGCGATCCCTCCGCTCCTGCAGATCGGACCGGCGACCCTGCCCGCCGATCTCCCCGAGCGCCTGGCCGCACGCGGCTACACGCCGCACGAGCGCACGCTCGTCCTCACAGGCACGGTCCAGGAGGCGCTCGCCGCGCTGAGCGGCCCGCCCGCAGTCGTGGAGCCCTCGCCGTCCGAGGACTGGCTGTCGCTCTGGTGGTCCGTCGACGGTCGCGGAGGCGCTGCCGAGCGCGTCGTCGCGCAGCGGATCCTCGCGGGCTGCGACTCCTCCTACGCCCTCGTCCGCGACGAGCGGGGCGCAGCGGCCTGCGGTCGGATCGCCTACGCGACCGCCGGGGACGAGCCCTGGTGCGGACTCTTCTCCCTCGCCACCCGCCCGGACGCGCGGCACCGCGGTCACGCCGCGTCCGTCCTCCGCTCGCTCCTCGCGGAGGCGGAGTCGCGGGGAGTCGAGCACTACTGGATCCAGGTCCTCGAGGCCAACGCCCCGGCCCGCCGCCTCTACTCCGCCCTCGGCGCGACGGAGTCGTCCTGGTACGAGTACTGGCGCCGCCCCTGATCCACCCCGCGAGATGCCACTCCGGTACGCGACACGCCGACCGACGCGTACCAGACTGGCATCTCGCGCAAGCCGGCCAGGACGATCAGCCCGCGAGCACCGCTCGCGCGACCGCGTCGGCCCGTGCCTCGTCGCCCGTCACGACCACGCGCCACCAGACGTCCTCGGCCAGCACGTCCACCTCGCACGTCCCCGCTGAGCAGCCCGAGATCGCGCGCTCTCCGAGTCCGTCCACGGGCGACAGCGGGATCGACAGCCCGGTGGTCAGCGACAGAGTGCGCCAGCCCTCCTCGCCCGAGGGCAGCACGTCGACGCTGAGGCCGGAGTAGGTGGCCGCGCTCGCGTCCGTCCAGGTGCAGGAGGCGAGACCCGCGCGTGCAGCGGCCGCGGCCCCCGCGGTCGACGGAGTCGCCCCCTCCGTGCCCGCTCCGGCGACGGGCTGCGCCAGCCCGGCGAGCGACGTCAGCTGCTCGGCCGTCAGCAGATCCGCGCAGACGGGTGCGGTGCCCGCGATGACGTCGTCGAGGCGTCCGTCCGCGGAGTCGGCGATCGAGGAGGCGAGGGCCGCGAGGTCGAGGGTCGCGGGCGCCCCGATCACCGCGAGCGAGACCCAGGTCGATCCGGCGAGCACCTGGGCGGTGCAGCTCCCCTCCGCGCAGGCGCCGGAGGCCGCGTCGCCCGCCGCCAGTGCGGGGCCCGCGGGCAGTGCGGCGAAGGCGTCGCCCGCGTCCGTCGCCGCCGAGGCGACGATCGAGGCCGGCCCGTCCTGCTCGAACCAGGAGCAGGTGAGGAGTCCGCCGTTCTCCTCCGCGGCGGCGCGGATCAGCTCGGACGAGGTGCGGACGGCGCCGTCTCGGCTGCCCTCGAGGCGGTCGGCCGGCAGCCCGAGGGTCTCCGACGCCCGCTCCACGGGCAGCAGGGCGTCGCAGTCGAGGCGCGTGAGCGGGGCGACGGACGCGGACGCGGACGCCGAAGCGGACGCCGACGCCGACCCCGTGCCCGTCTCCGCCCCCGACGACGGACCGCCCGTGCACCCCGCGAGCATCCCCGCGACGACCGCTCCGAGCACGACGATCCGCGCCTTCACGCCGTCAGCTCGCGCTCGATCGCCGCCGTGAACACGTCGATGTCGTCCTCCGTCGTGTCGAACGAGCAGACCCAGCGCACCTCGCCCGTCGCCGGGTTCCAGTCGTAGAAGCGGGACACCTCGCGCAGGCGGTCGGCGACTCCGTCGGGCAGCGTCGCGAACACCGCGTTCGCCTGCGTGGGCTGCGTGAACGCGAGCCCCTGGATCCGTCCCGCGGCGATCGACTCCTCGAGCTGCGAACGCAGTCGGGCGGCCATGGCGTTGGCCCGCCGGGCCGAGCGCAGCCACAGCGGCTCCGTCTCGCCGTCCTCGCCGAGCATCGCGAGCAGCTGCGCCGAGAGGAAGCGCATCTTCGACGCGAGCTGCATGTTGGTCTTGCGGAGGTAGTGCAGGCCGCTCGAGGCCTCCGGGTCGAGCACGACGATCGCCTCGCCCAGCAGCATCCCGTTCTTGGTGCCGCCGAACGACAGCACGTCGACGCCCGCGTCACTGGTGAAGGCGCGCAGCGGCACGTCCAGCGCCGCCGCCGCGTTCGCGATCCGCGCCCCGTCGAGGTGCAGGCGCATGCCGTGCGCGTGCGCATGATCGGCCAGAGCCCGCACCTCCTCCGGGGTGTAGACGGTGCCGAGCTCGGTCGACTGCGTGATCGAGACGACGAGCGGCTGCGAGCGGTGCTCGTCGCCGTAGCCCCAGGCCTGCTCGTCGACGAGGTCCGGGGTGAGCTTGCCGTCGGGCGAGAGGACGGTGAGGATCTTGATCCCGCCGACCTTCTCGGGCGCCCCGCCCTCGTCGGAGTTGATGTGGGCCGTGCCGGCCGAGATCACGGCGCCCCAGCGCGGCAGCATCGACTGCAGTCCGGTGACGTTCGCGCCCGTGCCGTTGAACACCGGGAACGCCTGCGCCTGCTCGCCGAACTCGCGCCGGAACGCGTGCTGGAGCCGCTCGGTGTACACGTCCTCGCCGTACGCGACCTGGTGCGCGCCGTTGGCGGCGGCGATCGCCGCGAGCACCTCGTCGTGAACTCCGGAGTAGTTGTCGGAGGCGAAACCGCGGACGGTCGGATCGTGCAGAGCGCTCATGCCTCCATCTTCGCAGCCCCCGTCCGGGAGCCGTTCAGGAGCCCGACCCCCGCCGCCGCCGTGTTTCCGGCATGTGAACAGGCCGAGAGCGTCGAGCCGATCTCCGTCAAGAAGTTGGTATCGGCTGAGCGAACGGCCACTCTTGTCCTATGCGCATGGACACATCGGGGGCGGTCCGCGATATGCCGGCCCCTCCCGGGGTGGACGAGATCGCGGCCCGCTTCGGCGACCCGGTCCTCGCGTTCGCCCCGCAGCCGAGACTCGAGGAGTTCGCGGCGGCCCAGACCATGGCGCTCGGGCGGTTCGTCGAGATCTCGCTGTCCTACTCGTTCTTCAAGAATCCGCGCAATCGCGCCGATCCCGTCAACCACGTCCCGCTCACTCCCGAGCAGAAGCGGGCCATCGAACGGGCCGAGAACGACCACCTCCCGCCGTGGATGGTCGACCAGGTCACGCGGATGCGGTACCCGGTCCTCTGGGAGGCGGTGCGCACCTCCGTGCCCATCCCCGCCGAGCGCAGCCGTCCGCTCGAATCGCGTCTCGCCGCCCACATGGGCGACGTGCTGCGCAACACCTTCCCCGGCCGCGTCCGCAGCCGGCGCGGAGGGATGCCCGTGGTCGCCGCGGCCCTGCGCGACGAGGACGTCGTGCGCGGGGTCCCGGTCGTGGTCGACGGAGAGGCGCTGCGCGGCTACCGGGTCGACACCGATCCCGACGTCGTCGCCATCGGCGCCCGGGTCGACGGCCGGTACATGACCGTCGTGCTCGACCGGAAGATCGTGCCGGACATCCGCATGGAGTTCGTCCGCCGCTCGCCCCCTCGCCCGGCGGCCCCGCAGCCCCGCCGCTGACGGCGGAATCGCCGCACAGCCTCTGCCGAGAAGGCGGTCTGCCGGCCGACACGCCCCCGCCTCGGCAGACGTCCGGTCGGCGTCAGGACCGCCCCGGCACCGCGATCCCGTGCTCGTAGGCGAACACGACCGCCTGGATCCGGTCGCGCACGCGCAGCTTCATCAGGATCTTCGACACGTGCGTCTTCACGGTCGCCTCGCCCACGAACAGCTGCGAGGCGATCTCGGCGTTCGACCAGCCCCGCGCCAGGTAGACGAGCACTTCGCGCTCGCGATCGGTCAGCTCCGACACCGCCGGGTGCTCCTCCGGGCTGCGCGCGGGCTCCGCGGCGAAGCGCTCGATCACGCGGCGGGTCACGTCGGGCGCGAGCATGGCGTCGCCGCGCGCGACCACCTGCACGGCGTCGACCAGATCCTCCGGAGAGGCGTTCTTGAGCAGGAAGCCGCTCGCTCCGGCCGAGAGCGCGTCGAAGAGGTAGTCGTCGCGGTCGAAGGTGGTGAGGATCAGGACGCTCGAGCACAGCCGCGGGTCCTTGACGATCTCGCGGGTCGCGGCGAGCCCGTCCATCCCGGGCATCTGCACGTCCATGCAGATGACATCGGGGCAGAGCTCGGAGGCGCGCTCGATCGCCTCGGACCCGGTGCGGGCCTCGCCCACGATGACGATGCCCGGCTCGGACTCCAGGATGATGCGGAACCCCGCCCGGACCAGCTCCTGATCGTCCACCAGCAGGACGCGGATGTCCTCGGTCATGCGCGGCCCCCGCTCGCTGCGTCGGTGCGCCCCCGCGACGCCCCGGTCGACGCTACCGGTTCGAGGGGTCGCTCCGGAGCGCGCACCCGCGACAGCGGCACGTGCACGTGCACGAGGTACCCGTCGCCGCGCGGGCCCATCTCGATGCGCCCGCCGACGGCCGCGGCCCGCTCGCGCATGCCCGTCTGACCCAGCCCGCACGACGCGGGGACGGTCGGGTGCGGGCCGGTGCCTCCGTCGTCGGCGACCTCGAGCTCGACGGCGTCATCGAGGTAGCGGAGCCGCAGCTCCGCCTGCGCGGAGGGCCCCGCGTGCTTGCGGACGTTCGTGAGCGACTCCTGCGCGATGCGGTAGAGGCTGAGCCCGACCGTGGCCGGGATCTCCCGCGGAGCGCCGAGGGTGCGGAACGAGGTGGGCAGTCCGGAGCCCGCGGACGCCGCAACGAGCTCCTCGAGCTGCGCGACTCCGCGGGTCGAGGCGGAGTCGGTGGGCGCCGAGTCGGTGACGCCCGCGGGGGTCGTCTCCTCGGCGCGGAGGGCGACCAGGATGCGGTGCAGCTCGTCGATCGCCGAGCGCGCGTCGTTCTCGATCGCGCTGAGCGACCGCGCCGCCTTCTCGGGGTCCCGCGCCAGGACGCGGCGGGCCGCTCCCGCCTGCACGCCCATCACGCTGACGTGGTGCGCCACGACGTCGTGCAGCTCGCGGGCGATCCGCAGCCGCTCCGAGGTGACGGCGCGGCGGGAGGAGCGCTCGCGCTCGTCGTCGAGCTCGGCCGTGCGCGCCTCCAGCGCCTCGAGCCGGCGCGCCGACTGCCACGACGCCTCGCCGAAGACGTACGCGCTGCCGAAGTAGAGCAGGTTCACCAGGACCACGAGCGCCGACTCCGCCACGTAGGGCGAGAGCGGGCCGACGGATTCGGTGGTCGGCACGGTGCGGTTCAGCCAGTCGCCGCTCACGAGCGTGGTCACGAGCCAGCCCAGCATCGCGATCGCGATCAGGAGGCGCACCACGAGGGCGCGGCGCCGATCCGCCCCCCACGCGCCCACCGTGTAGATCGCGAGGAACAGGCAGATCTGGTTGAACAGTGACTCCGGCACCTGCAGCACGAGGCCGAGCGCGTAGACCACCGCGAGGACGATCGCGACGGTGGCCGGGAACCGGCGGCGGAACGCGAGCGGCAGCGTCAGCGCCACGGCCCAGTGCGCGCTGACGATCGGATGCGCTGCGTCCGGGAAGCCGGCGGAGGTGTACAGCAGGACCGAGAGCACGGTCGCCAGCAGCAGCACTCCCGCGCCCACCGCGTCGCGCACGTAGTTCGAGCGCGTGGGCGGTCTCCTCGACCAGCCGGCGTCGAAGGGATCGGCGGCGGCGACGGTGTCGGCACCTCGGGACATGGCGTCCAGAGTACGCGACGGGTTCCCGGCGGGGTCGGGAGACCGCCGCCGGGAACCGCGGGCGTTCTCAGTCGCGTCCGGTGATGCCCCGGGTCGACGCGATCACGTCGCCCATCTTCTTGGCCAGGGCCTCGTAGAACATCGACAGCGGGAACTCGTCGTCCAGTACCGCGTCCGTGAAGCCGCGAGGGGCTCCGAGGAGCACCTCGTCAGGCAGCCCGCGCGCCCAGGCCGAGGCGGGGTGCGGAGTGAGGACCGACGCGATCAGCGCGTGCGCAGCCAGCCAGTGCGCGGTCTTCGGACGGTCGATCGAGCGCCAGTAGAGCTCGTCGATGGCGTCCGAGAGGGCGACGACCACGTCGGCGACGCCGTCCCACTCGAAGGCGAGCCGGGTGTCGGTCCAGTGCAGCACCCCGTTGCGGTGCAGCCAGGCGAACAGCAGCTGCCCGCCCAGCCCGTCGTAGTTGCGCACCCGCGAGCCCGTCAGCGGGAATCGGAACAGGCGGTCGAACAGGATCGCGTACTGCACCGAGCGGGCGCGCTCGGCCAGGCGCCCCTCGTCGTCGTCGAGGTGCTCGGCCGCGGCGAGACGGCGCTCGATCGCGACCGACTCGCGGAACGCCGTCAGGTCGCAGCGCAGCTCCTCGAGCGAGTACAGGAAGAACGGCATGCGCTGCTTGATCATGAACGGGTCGAACGGCAGGTCCCCGCGCATGTGGGTGCGGTCGTGGATGAGGTCCCACATCACGAACGCCTCCTCGGCCAGGCGCTGGTCGGCGATCAGCCGGCGCGCGTCCTCGGGGAGCTCGAGGCGTGTGATCTCGGCGGCACGGCCGACGACGCGGCGGAACCGGGCCGCCTCGCGATCCGCGAAGATCGCTCCCCAGGTGAAGGCGGGGACCGCGCGCATCGCGACGGTCTCGGGGAAGAGCACGGCGCTGTCCGTGTCGTACCCGGACGTGAAGTCGACGAAGCGCACCGGCACGAACAGCGCGTTGGAGTAGTCGCCGGCCTCCAGCTCGGCGACGAAGCGCGGCCAGACGACCTCGACGAGCACCGCCTCGACGTGGCGCTCGCGGCTGCCGTTCTGCGTCAGCATCGGGAAGACGACGAGGTGGCGCAGTCCGTCGATCCGGTCGAGCTGGGGCTGGAACGCCTGGAGGGAGTCCAGGAAGTCCGGCACTCCGAGCCCGTCGTCGCTCCACCGACCGAAGTCGACAACGAGCGCCTCGAGGTAGGCGGCGTCGTGCGGGAACGCGGGGGCGAGGGCGCGGATCGCGGCGACGATCCGCGCGACGGCCGCGCGGGCGTCCTCGAGGCGGTCGGGGTCGGCGAGGGATCCGTCGGCGGCCTGCAGCGGCTGCACGGCGGCGACCGCCGCCTTGAGGTCGAGCCACGCGGAGGAGGACTCGACGCGGTCCTCGAGGACCTCCGGCTCTCCGACGACTGTGCTCTGCACGAACTGCGACATGGTGATCCTCCTCACGCTTCGAATCCCTGGTGGAACGGGTCGGATGCGACCCGACTCCGAGCGTAGGGGCCGCAGCGCGCGCTTTTCTTGCGTGGGCCCGGAGCTGCGCGGCGAGGTCGGCTCTCAACGCGCACGCTTGCGCCACTCGGCGCTCGTTCCCAGCTCTGATCAGCGTTCGACCAGGGGTTTCGGAGGTACGACCCCCCGTTCGGGGCTAGATTCCTCCACGGCTCACATCAGCTCCGACAAGGGGTCGAAGATGGGGCGGACATCGCGGCCGCATCCCGAGTGCGGCCATCCGATCGATCGGCCACTCCGAACACCTGGCGGAGGGGCGCGACCGACGGGCCATCCTGAGAGAGAGGATCGGAGCGCGTGACGGGACCCGAACCCGGAAGCGACCACAGAACAGTCAGCATCGATCAGCAGTCCGAGAACATCCGCCTCCTGCCCTGGCCGCAGGCGGACGTCGCCGCACTCAGCGTCACCCGCGCCGAGTCGGACACCGGACACGAGGACGACGGCACCCTGCACGACCGCTACCTGCGCGGTTGGGCCGAGGGCACCGCCTTCTTCTACGCGATCGAGCTCGACGGCGACTGCGTCGGCTCCATCGGCTATTGGTACGGCCACTCGCGCGGCATCGTCGCGTACGAGACGGCCTGGGATCTCGCCCCCGAGGCGAGAGGACGCGGCGTCGCCGCGCGCTCGGTCCGGCTTCTGCTCGAGGAGGCCGCGGCGTTCCCGCTGCCCCGCTTCGTGCACGCCTACGTGCGCACGGACGACGCCGAGGACAGCGCGACGTGCGTCGAGGTCGGCTTCGACCGCGTCGACGTCGTCGAGAAGGGCGAGCCCCCGAGCCTCTACGCGGACTGGGCCTTCGACCTGGCGGCGGTCGCCTAGCCGGCCCCGCCCGCCCGGGCATCCCTCGATCGGGTGCTCGGGAGCGGCGCTGCGCGCGGAGTCAGATCCCGTGCCTCGCCAGCCACGGCCGGAGGACCGCGAGGAACTCCTCGGGCCGCTCGACGCTGGGCAGATGAGCGGCCGACTCGAACACGTGCCCCTCGGCATCGGGGATGGTCGCGACGAGGTACTCGAACACCGGGAACGACTCCGACACGTCGTGCGCCCCCACCAGCAGGAGCGCCGGCACGTCCAGGTCGACCACCCGGTCGTACGCGGGCGGCTCGAGGGGGATCGGCCGCGGCTTCTCGTGCTCGTGGCCTGCGCGCCCCTCGGCGAGCGAGCGCACGGTCCGGACGAAGGAGGGGTCGAGCCCGTCCGGGGAGCGGCCCGGCCCGAAGGCCCACAGCTCCGCCTCCTTCCGCGCGACCTGCGCGTGGTCGCCGGTGGTGAGCAGGGCGTCGATCTCGTCGAAGCGGGCGTCCTCCTCCTCCGTCAGCTCCGGATACGGGAATCCGCCGACGCCCGGGCAGATCGCCACGAGTCCGCTCACCCGATCGGGGTGCGCGATCGCGAGGTCGAGCGCCGCGGAGCCGCCGCGCGAGCAGCCGACGACGACGGCCCGCTCGACGCCGAGGTGATCGAGCACGGCGAGCAGGTCGGCGCGCTCGTCGAAGTCGACGTCGCCGGTCGTCGTGCCGCCGAAGCCGCGGGAGTCCAGGCGCACCACGAGGTGGTCGCGGGCGAGCTCCGGCACCACCGGGTCCCACATCCGGAGGTCCGCGATGCCGGCGTGCACCAGCAGCAGGGCGGGGGAGGAGGCGTGGCCGTCCGCCTCCCAGTGGAGGCTCGCGCCGGGGACGTCGAGATGCGGCATGCCGACACGGTAGGCCGGGCCCCCTCCGGACGCAACGGCGCCGGACCCTAGGCTGGGAGGCGATCCCCGCGAGCACTGCGCTCGCCCGAGCGACGGAGGACACCACGGAGGGCGTGCTCACCGGTTTCGCGATCATCGGAGTGGTGATCGCCGTCGGCTACCTCATCGCCCGCTTCGGGCTCGTGCCTCCGGAGGGACGCGCGGTCCTGTCTCGCATCGCCTTCTTCGTGACGACGCCGGCCCTGCTGTTCACGGTGCTCTCGCGGGCCGACGTGACGGTGCTCTTCTCGTCGTTCCTCCTGGTGTCGCTGAGCACGGTCCTGATCGTCGCCGCGGTCTACGTGCTCGCGTCGCGGCTGTTCTTCCGTCGCCAGCTGCCCGAGACCGTGATCGGCACCGCCTCCTCCGCCTACGTCAACGCGAACAACATCGGGCTGCCCGTGGCGATCTACGTGCTCGGCGACCCGCAGTGGGTGGCCCCGACCCTCCTCCTGCAGCTGCTCCTGCTCGCGCCGACGATCCTCACGGTGCTCGACATCTCCACGAGCGGGCGCACGTCGGTCGGCGCGATCCTGACGCAGCCGCTCCGGAACCCCATGATCATCGCCTCGGCGCTCGGGCTGCTCGTGGCCGTCACGGGGCTGGACGTGCCGGCGCCGGTGCTGGAGCCGTTCTCGATCATCGGCAACGCCTCCATCCCGCTCGTGCTGATGGCGTTCGGCATGTCGCTGCGCGGGCAGCGGCCGCTGGAGGCGGGCCCCGCGCGGGTCGAGGTCGTCGTCGCCTCGACGCTGAAGTCGCTCGTCATGCCCGCGGTCGCGTGGACGCTCGGCCGCTTCGTGTTCCAGCTGGACGCCGAGCACCTGTTCGCGGTGACCGTCACGGCCGCCCTGCCGACCGCCCAGAACATCTTCAACTTCGCCTCGCGCTACGACCGCGGAGTGGCCGTCGCCCGCGACACGGCGCTCGTGAGCACGGTGGCCGCGGTGCCGGTGCTCATCGCCGTGTCCCTCCTCCTGGGCTGACACGGCTCAGGTCGAGTTCCGGACGATCAGCGTCGGCGGCGAGACGGAGGGGAGGTCGTCCTCCCTGCCCAAAGCGAGTGCGGCGGCGCGGGCTCCGAGCTCGCGACCGGAGTGGCGGACCGTGGTCAGAGGCACGACCGCCGCGGCGGCGTCGGCGATGTCGTCGTTGCCCACGATCGCCAGATCCTCGGGGATCCGCAGTCCTCGGCGAAGGGCAGCGGTCTGCAGTGCCAGGGCGAGCAGGTCGTTGGCGCAGACCACCGCGGTGGCGGCGCCGCGCGACGCGAGCAGCTCCTCGGCGGCGTCGAGGCGCGACCGGGTGTCGTTGCCGGAGGCGTCGAACCGGGTCAGGACGACCTCCGCCCCGTGCTCCGCGATCGCCTCCTCGATCCCCGACAGCCGCTCGACGAGCTGCGGAGCCGCACCGGGGCCGCCGAAGAAGACGCAGCGGCGATGCCCTCGCTCGAGCAGGTGGCGCATCGCGAGGCGCCCGGCCTGCGGGCTGCGGGTGAGGACCGTGGGGTACTCGTCGGACCCCGATCCGATGAGGACGATCCGCGCCCCGCTGCCCCGGACCAGCTGCAGCGGCTCGCCGTCCTCGTTCATCGACATCGCGATCGCGCCGGCGACCCTCATCCCCGCGAGGACCTGCGCGAACCGGCCCTCCCGCTCAGCGTCGCCGTCGGTGTTGCAGGTGATCACGATGTGGTCGTGCTCAAGCGCGACGTCCTCGATCCCGCGGCTCACCTCGGCGAGGAACGGATTGCCGAGATCCGGGACGAGGAAGACCAGGGCCCGGCTCCGCTCCCCCTGCATCACACGCACCGCCGCGTTCGGGATGAAGGCCAGCTCCTCGATCGCGGCGCGGATGCGCTCGGCGGTGTCGGGCGCGATCGGCTTGGTCGCGTTGAGGTAGTTCGACACCGTGCCGATCGAGACGGAGGCGCGGCGCGCCACGTCGCGGATGCTCGATCGCCCGGACACCGGCGCCCCCCTTCCGCGCCAGAGCCGACGCCACAGTATTGACATCGTAACCCGCTCGGTGAAATGCTTCACCAACCGCGTCAGTGAAACAGTTCACCGCCCCGTTCGAAGGAGAACGATGACCGCTCCGTCCCCGTCCGCGCAGACCCCGTCGCTGCGGGAGCGCCTCTTCGGCTGCTGGCTCGGCAAGGCCGTCGGCGGCACCCTCGGCCAGACGTTCGAGGGCCTCGAGGGCCCGCTCGACGCCGATTTCTACTTCCCCGTCCCGGAGGGGATGGTCGCGAACGACGACCTCGACCTCCAGGTCGTCTCGGCCGTCGTCCTCGATCGGCTCGAGAGCCCGACCGTCGATCGGCACGTCCTCGCCGACGCCTGGCGCACGCACGTGCGCTTCCCGTGGAACGAGTACGGCGTCGCCGTCCGCAACCTCGCCGAGGGTCTCGAGCCCCCGCACACCGGCTCCTTCGACAACTGGTTCTCGCGCGGCGAGGGAGCGGCGATCCGCTCGGAGCTGTGGGCGTGCCTGGCCCCGGGGGATCCCGATCTGGCGTCGGCGTACGCCTACGAGGACGCCTGCTTCGACCACGACGGCGAGGGGATCCACGCCGCGCAGTTCCTCGCGCGCCTGCAGTCGCTCGCCTTCGTCGAATCCGACCCCGACGTCCTGCTCGACACCGCCCTCGCGGGGCTGCCGGGCGAGAGCGGCATCACCGCCGTGGTGCAGGACACCCGCCGCTGGTGCGGCGAGCACGCCGACTGGACCCGCGTCCGGTCGCTGATCGTCGACCGCTACGGCCTCCAGGACTTCACGGACGTCCGGATGAACACCGGATTCGTCGTGCTGGGCTGGCTGCTCGGCCGCGACTTCTCGGAGTCGATCCTCATCACCAACAACTGCGGAGAGGACTGCGACAGCTCGACCGCGTCGCTCGGCGCGCTGCTCGGCATCCTCGACCCCTCGAGCATCGACGAGCGCTGGCTCGCCCCGATCGGCTCGGAGCTCGTCCTCAACCCCGAGATCATCGGCCTCGAGCCCCCGGCCACTCTGGAGGAGTTCACCGACCTCGTCCTGAGGCTCCGCGACCGCCTCGGCGGTGCGGCGCCGACGGCCACGAGTACGGCCTTCGACCCGTCCTCGCGGCGGCTGCCCGTGCGCATCGCCCACTTCAACACGGTCTACTCGCCCGAGCGCTGGCTCCAGCGCGACCAGTCCGGGCTGCCGGCCGAGGGAGTGCCGCTCCCCGCGCTCGAGTACGCGGCGGGAGAGCTCGACGGGACGTGGGCGCGACTCCCGCGCGAACGGTTCGAGGACCGGCTGCTCATGATCGAGTATCCGTTCAACGGCCGGGGAGTCCGAGACGTCCGCCTCATGGTGACGAGCACCGAGGACTACCGGCTGTGGCTCGACGGCGTCTTCCTCCACGCCGCGCAGGGCACGGGACTCTTCTTC
>NZ_LMNR01000003.1:78628-88692 GCF_001423045.1 Rathayibacter sp. Leaf296 | reverse complement strand
CCCTCTCGCTCGCGCTGCGGCGCCCTCCTGTCGGCCGCGACACGGCCGAGTGGGTCACGGCCCTCGTCGAGCGCCCGAGCATGCTCTGGATCCCGAACGCCCTGCGCACCTGACACCCCACCCGTCCACGACCCCCCGCGGCCATCCCTACGACGAAGTAACGGAGACACCATGACCACCGACACCCGCATCCGCACCGCCCGGCGCGTGCTCGCCCTGAGCACCGCGACGGCCCTCGCCCTCGGCCTCGCCGCCTGCTCGACCGACGCCCCGACCACGAACGCCGACGGCACCACGACCGTCGAGTGGTGGTCGTGGAACCCCGACGAGACCACGGCCGGCCCCTGGATCGAGGCGTTCGAGGCCGAGCACCCCGACATCTCGGTGGAGCACCGCTTCATCCAGTACAGCGACTACGTCAACGCCGTCCGCCTCGCGGCGACGAGCGACTCCGGCCCGGACGTCTTCGGAGTGCAGGTCGGAGCGCTCACCACGCAGTTCGCCCCCCTCACCGCGGATCTCGCCCCGCTCGCCGAGAAGGGGCTCGGCGCCGGTTGGCAGGACCTCCTCCTCGAGACCGATCAGCTGGCGGTCGACGGCGAGCAGGTCGCCCTGCCGTGGATGATCACCGCCGGCGGACTGCTCTGGTACAACAAGACCCTCCTCGACCAGGCGGGTGCGACCGCGCCGACGACGCTCGCCGAGTGGAAGGACGTCTGCGCGAAGGTCGAGGCGATCGGGAAGACCTGCTTCGTGCAGGGCGGAGCGGACGACTGGGCCAACATTGACGTGTTCCACGCCCTCGCTGATCAGGTCGCCCCCGGCCTCTTCTCGGAGGCCCTGCGCGGCGAGGAGTCCTTCGACGGCCCCGACATGATCGCCGCGCTGGAGGCCTGGAAGCGGCTCTTCGACGACGGCGTCGTGCAGGCCGGTGCCCTCGGCCAGACCCAGTACCCGGATGCGAACGACGCCTTCCTCAAGGGGGAGGCCGCCATGATCGCGCTCGGCACCTGGAACAGCGACCGCATGTCGGCCGCGACCCTCGAGACCCTCACGGCCACGTACGGCGAGCAGGTCGCCTCGCAGGTCTTCCTCCCCGTCCCGTTCCCCGACGTGGTCGGCGGTGCGGAGGAGACCGGGCGTCTCTTCGGCGGCCCCGACGTCGGCTGGGCCGTCTCGGCGAAGAGCGAGGTCCAGGACGCCGCCTTCACCCTCGTGCAGTGGCTGACCGCGAGCACCACCGCGCAGACGAGGATCGCCGACACGCTGCAGACCCCTGCTCTGGCCTCGGTCCCGGTCGACACCGAGGGCCTGGTGGCTCCCGAGCTGCAGAAGCCGGCACTCGAGGGCGCGGCGGAGCAGCTGGCCGACCTGAGCGGCGCCCGCCAGATCCAGGACTCCGACGTCGAGACGGCACTCGGGCAGGCCCTCTCGGCCGTCGCGAGCGGGCAGTCGAGCGCCGAGGACGCCGCGGCGTCCGTCCAGCGGGCCGTCGACGCCCTGGACCGGTAGGCGACGGTGGCCGCGAACGAGATCGTGACGACGACGGGCACCGCGCCCCGGCGCTCGCTCACCGCCCTGCTGTACGTCCTCCCGGCGCTGCTGCTGGTGGTCGGGTTCGTCTACGTCGGCACGGGGTTCACGGGCTGGGTGTCGACCCTCGACTGGAACGGGATCGACGACTCCCGGCGCTCCGTCGGCCTTCAGAACTACATCGACATCGCGAACGATCCGGTGTTCTGGGCCTCGCTCGGGCACGTGGCGGTCTTCGGAGTGATCACGATCGTCGTACAGATGGCGATCGGCTTCGTCATGGCCGTCCTGCTCGCCACCGACGCGGTCCGGGCGGCGGCACTCCACAAGATCGTCATGTTCCTGCCCGTGGTGCTCGCGCCGGCGGCCGTCGCGACGGCGTTCCGCGAGATCCTCAGCCCGGACGGGGCGCTCAACGGGCTCCTGCGGAGTGTCGGCGTCGACTCCGAGGTCGCGTGGCTCGCCGATCCGCACCTCGCGCTCTACTCGATCGCCGCCATCAACATCTGGCAGTGGACCGGCTTCAGCTTCCTCCTCTACCAGGCGGCCATCTCCCAGCTGGACCAGAGCCTCTTCGAGGCGGCGGCCATCGACGGAGCCGGAGGACCCGCCATCGTGCGGCGGATCCTCCTGCCGCAGCTGGCGGGCACCCACGCGACTCTCGCGCTGACCGGGTGCATCGGGGCGCTCAAGACCTTCGACCTCGTGTACCTGACGACCGGGGGCGGTCCCGGCCGCAGCACGGAGTTCCTCACCACGTATCTCTACAAGCAGGTCGTGGAGCAGTACCACGCGGGCTACTCCGCCGCGCTCTCGGTCCTCCTGCTCGTGATCGCACTCGCGCTCACGACCCTCCAGATCCGCGCCACCCGACCCCGAGAGGACTGACCGTGCTCGGTCGACCGTCGACGCTCGTCCGCGTCCTGTGCCAGCTCGCCGCGGCGGCCGTCGCGGTGCCGTTCCTGCTCCCCCTGATCGCCATCGTCGCGACGTCCTTCGAGGGCGAGGGGGCGGCGGCGAACTACCTCGCCGTCCTCACGCGCACCCCGTTCCTGAGATCCCTGCTGAACAGCCTGATCATCTCGGCCGGCGTGATCGCCCTGGTCTACGTCTGCACGATGCTCGCGGCGTACGCGTTCGCGAAGCTCGACCTCCCGGTGAAGGGCTTCCTCTACAGCGCGGTCCTCATCGGGCTCACACTGCCGACGATCGCGCTGATCGTGCCGCTGTTCGCGATGGTCCAGCAGCTGGACCTCTTCAACACCCACATCGCGGTCATCGTGCCCCTGGCGACGACGATCATCCCGTTCACGCTGCTCCTGACCCGGAACTACATCGAGGGCATCCCCGAGGAGATCCTCGAGGCCGCCCGCCTCGACGGGTGCACCAGCTTCGGCGCTCTGATCAGGATCGTGCTGCCCCTCGCGAAGCCCATCACGGCGGTCCTGATCGTCTGGTCCTTCCTCCAGGCCTGGAACGAGTTCTTCCTGCCCCTGCTGTTCCTCCCCGACCCGTCGCTCCAGACCGTGACGACCGTTCCGCTGTACTTCACGAGCACCTACGGATCCGACCAGCCCAAGATCTTCGCCGCCCTGGTGCTGATCTGCCTGCCGATCGTGATCGCCTACCTGTCGCTCCAGAAGTTCTTCGAGAGGGGGCTGTCCGCCGGTGCCGTCAAGTAGTCCGCAGGAGGCGCCGCAGCCTTGTCGCAGGACGGATGGGGGGCAGTCGCGCGACGACTCCCGCGCCGACGGTCGCTTAGGCTCTTCCGAATGACCACCACGACGACCTCTCCTCGCGGCGCCTCCGGTGCCCCGCGCCGCCGTCGCCGCGGACTGTGGATCACGCTGAACATCCTCCTGGTGCTCGTGATCGGCGCGATCGTCGCGGTCCTGCTGGCCGTCCAGACGTACGACAAGGCGATGACGGTGCGCGACAAGCTCACGTCGGCGATCCCGCTCGTCTCGCAGGCCGCCGACCAGCTCACCGGCTTCGACACGGCGGGTGCGCAGGCCACCTCCGGGCAGATCGCGACCCTCACCGGCGAGGCGCGCGACGAGACCGACGACCCGGTCTGGCGCGTGATGGAGGTCGTCCCGATCCTCGGCCCGAACCTCTCGGCCGTGCGCGCGGCGACCGAGATCGCCGACGACGTCTCCTCGAAGATCGTCACTCCGCTCTCGGGGACCTCGCTCGACGTCCTCAAGCCGGTCGACGGCCGCGTCGACCTCGCCGCGATCACCGAGCTCTCGGCCAGGATCGACGTCGCGAAGCAGGTCGTCGACGAGTCGAGCGAGAGGGTGGACGGGATCGACCGCGGCGCGCTCGTACCGCAGGTCGCCGAGGCGCTCGACGCCTTCGCCCCCCAGCTCGAGACCGCGACCGAGGCGATGGACCAGGTCCAGCCGATCACCGCGATCCTCCCCGACGCGCTCGGTGCGAGCGGACCGCGCAACTACCTCGTCATGTTCCAGAACCTCGCCGAGGCGCAGGCGCTGGGAGGCGGCGCCTCCTCGGTCATGCTGCTCCAGGCCGACGCCGGCGCCATCTCGATCACGGAGCAGCTCTCGAGCCGCGACTTCGGCGGGCTCGAGTCCGTGGACGTCGATCGGAGCGCCCTCGACACCTTCGGCGGCAACCTGGCGACGACGTTCAACGTCTCGACCAGCCGTCCCGACTTCCCCACCGCCTCCTCGATCGCGACGCAGTTCTGGGCGCAGAAGTTCCCCGACCAGAAGATCGACGGCGTGCTCGCGATCGATCCCGTCGCGCTGTCCTACCTCCTCGACTCCACCGGTCCGGTGACTCTCACCGACGGCTCCGAGCTCACCAGTGAGAACACGGTCTCGACCCTGCTCAACGAGGTGTACTTCCGGTATCCGACCGAGACGGTCGGAGTGAAGACGGACGCCTTCTTCTCGGAGGCGAGCGCGACGGTGCTCGGCAAGATCCTCAGCGGGGAGATGGAGCCGACGCTGATGCTCCCGGCGATCGTGAAGTCGGTCGAGGAGAGCCGGATCCTCGCGTACAGCACGGATCCCGACGAGCAGGCGCTCCTCGCTCCGACCCCGATCGCGGGCATCCTGCCCACGACCAACGACGCCACGACCACGACGGGCGTCTTCTTCCAGGACGCGTCCATCGGCTCGAAGATGGACTACTACCTCGACACCGCCGTGACCCAGTCGAGCGCGAACCGCTGCGCCGCTTCCGGAGCGACGTTCACCACGCAGGTGACGCTGACCAACACGATCACCGAGAAGGTGGCGCGCACGCTGCCGGCCTACGTCGCGGCGAACGGCGGCCGCAGGTTCGACCTCGGCGATTTCGTCACGAACGTCTACGTCTACGGCCCTCCCGGCACGACCACGACCGTCGCCGACGCGAGCTGGGGCTCCGAGCTCGGCGACGTCGTGCAGACGACCGACGACCTCGGTCGACCGGTCTCGAAGGTCGCCGTGCAGCTGTCGCCCGGCGAGTCGGCCACCGCCACGATCACGTTCACCGCGGGCGCCGCCGCCGGCTTCGGCGAGCAGGCCGTGCGCGTCACCCCGATGATCAACGCGACAGACGTCACCCTCGTCCCCGACCCGAGCTGCGCCGGCTGACCCCTGGGTCGTCCGCTCACCTGCCTGGAGAGGATCCTGTCCTTCCTTGCTGAAGAGGATCCCGCCTTCCTTGCTGGTCGAGTAACCCCGCAGGGGCGTCTCGAGACCACCTCCCCGAGGACCTCCGCCTCCCGCTCCCGGCCCGCTCAGGCCAGAGCCGACCCCGGGATCGCGCTCGTGACCAGCCAGGACGCCAGGAACGCCGTGCCGACGCACAGCGCGAAGCCGACCATCGGCACCCAGAACGCCCGGCGGCCCACCAGGTAGCGCACGACCGTCACGGCCACCGCGATCAGCGTCAGCACCGGCGGACCGAGCAGGGCGAGCGAGACGCCCCAGTCGATCCGGTCGAAGTCGCACGCGATGTTCTGCCCTTCGCACTGCGCGGGGAACACCGAGAGGACGGCGGCGAGGTAGCCGAGCACGACCGCCACGAGTCCGAGCCCCAGGCAGCCGAGGATCGAGAGCACGAGGTCCCAGCGCCGGCGCCGCGGGCGCCCCGCCTCGAGCACCTCGCGGACGGTGCGGTAGGCGTCGGTCCGCAGCTCGTCGTGCGCGGCCCCGGCAGGGCCGGGCCTGGCGGCCGGGCGCGGTGCCGCGGGCCGAGCGGAGGAGGAGCCGTTCGCGGCCGCGCGCGCCCGCTTCTTCTTCGAGGAGGCCATCGTCAGAAGATCATGGGCCGGTCGTCGTCGAGGGTCGTCTCGAGATCGAGGTCGACCACCACGGGGACGTGATCGCTGGGCGCGTCGCCCTTGCGCTCGTCGCGGTGGATCGACGCGGCCGTGACCAGCTCGCCGAACGCGTGCGAGCCGAGGACGAAGTCGATCCGGAGGCCCTCGTTGCGCGGGAAGCGCAGCTGCTTGTAGTCCCAGTAGGTGTAGCCCTCGGGCACGAGCGGGCGCACGACGTCGCTCAGTCCGGCGGCCTCGAACGCGGCGAACGCCTCGCGCTCGGGGATCGAGACGTGCGTGGATCCGGGGCCCAGCGACGGGTCGCCGACGTCGCTGTCGAGCGGAGCGACGTTCCAGTCGCCCACGAGCGCGAGCGGCAGATCGGGCTGCGCGGTCAGCCACTCACGGGTGCTCGCCTCGAGGGCGGCGAGCCACTCGAGCTTGTAGAAGTAGTGCGGGTCGCCGACGGCGCGGCCGTTGGGCACGTAGAGGCTCCACACGCGGACGCCGTCGACGGTGGCGCCGATCGCGCGCGCCTCGAGCGGGAACGAGCCGTCCTCGGAGGGCGCCTTGGCGAAGCCGGGCATGCCGGGGAAGCCGACCTGCACGTCCTCCATCGGGAGGCGGGAGGCGATGCCCACGCCGTTCCACTGGCTGATCCCCGCCATCTCGACGTGGTATCCCGCCTCGGCGAAGGCCTCGTGCGGGAACTGCTCGGGCTTGCACTTCAGCTCCTGCATGGCGAGCACGTCGACGTCCTCGCGGACCAGCCAGTCGACGACGCGGCCCGTGCGGGCCCGGATGGAGTTCACGTTCCACGTGGCGATGCGCATCCTCGAAGTGTAGGAGCCGCCGCCGACAGGACGGTGCGGGCGGCGGAGGGCGGGCGGGTGCGGCCCGCCCGTCGGTCATCCGCCCGACGGATTGCGCAACCGGTGTCGGTGGTCGATGGTTGTCTGTGCGCCGTCCCGATCGGCGCCACCCGCGTCGTCCCCGGCGCCGCCGCCCGCGGTCGCCGCTCCTCCTCCCGTCGCCGTCCGCACGGGATCCTCCGATCACGGCGAGCCGTCCCTCCGGATCGGCCCGTCGCCCCTCCCCGCACTCCCCATCCCTGTCTCGAGGAACCCCGTGATCCTGCTCCGACTCGCGTCGTCCTACGCGAAGCCCTACTCCCGCTGGATCGCGGCGGTCGTCGTGCTGCAGCTGATCTCGACGCTCGCCGCGCTGTACCTGCCGAGCCTCAACGCCGAGATCATCGACCAGGGCATCGGCACCGGCGACACCGACTTCATCTGGTCGACCGGCGTGACCATGCTCGGCGTCTGCCTCGTGCAGGTCGTCACCGCGATCGGGGGCGTCTACTTCGGCGCGCGCACCGCGATGGCCGTCGGGCGCGACCTGCGTCGCGACGTGTACCGCCGCGTCGACTCCCTCAGCGGGCTCGAGGTCGGCCGATTCGGCACGGCCACCCTCATCACCCGCGGCACGAACGACGTGCAGCAGGTGCAGATGCTCGTGCTGATGACCCTCAACTTCATGGTCTCGACCCCGATCATGTGCATCGGAGGCATCGTCTTCGCGCTCCGCGAGGACGTCGGCCTCTCGTGGCTGGTCTGGGTCTCGGTGCCGGTGCTGTTCGTCGTCGTCGGCGTGCTGGTCTTCCTCCTGCTGCCGCTGTTCCGCCTCATGCAGGACCGCATCGACGGCATCAACGGGGTGCTGCGCGAGCAGATCACGGGCATCCGCGTCGTGCGCGCCTTCGTGCGGGAGCCGTTCGAGTCCGAGCGCTACCGCCGCGCGAACGCCGCGATCACCGAGGTGTCGATCAAGGTCGGCAACATCTTCGTGCTGATGTTCCCGGCGATCATGATGATCCTGCACCTGGCCACCGCCGCCGTGCTCTGGTTCGGCGGCCAGCGCGTCGACGCGGGTCAGATGCAGATCGGCTCGCTGACCGCGTTCCTGCAGTACCTCCTGCAGATCCTCACCGCGGTGATGATGGGCGTCTTCATGGTCATGATGATCCCGCGCGCGGTGGTCTGCGCCGAGCGGATCGACGAGGTGCTGACCACGCGCACCAGCCTCACCACGCCCGAGGGCGGCGCCGACGCGCCCACCACCGGCCGGGTCGAGTTCAGCGGCGTCGTCTTCGGCTACCCCGGTGCCGAGCGGCCGGTGCTGTCGGGCGTCGATCTCGTCGCGGAGCCCGGTCGCACGACCGCGATCGTCGGCTCGACCGGTGCCGGCAAGACCACGCTGCTGGGTCTCGTGCCGCGCCTCTTCGACCCGCAGGAGGGGTCGGTCACGATCGACGGAGTGCCGGTCTCCTCCCTCGACCGCGCCCAGCTCGCCCGGGTCATCGGCCTCGTGCCCCAGCGCCCCTACCTCTTCTCGGGCACGATCGCCTCGAACCTCCGCTTCGGGCGGCCCGAGGCCACCGACGCCGAGCTCTGGGAGGCCCTGCGCATCGCCCAGGGCGAGGACTTCGTCCGCAGCAAGGAGCACGGTCTCGACGAGCCGGTCTCGCAGGGCGGCACGAACGTCTCGGGCGGTCAGCGGCAGCGGCTCTGCATCGCGCGGGCTCTCGTCGCCCGGCCCCGCGTCTACCTCTTCGACGACTCGTTCTCGGCGCTCGATGTCGCGACCGATGCGCGACTGCGCGAGTCCCTCGCCGCGGCGACCACCGACGCGACCGTGATCATCGTCGCGCAGCGCGTGTCGACCATCCGCCACGCCGACCAGATCGTCGTGCTCGACGCCGGTCGCGTGGTCGGCCGCGGCACCCACGACGACCTCCTCGAGACGAACGCGACCTACCGCGAGATCGTCGAATCGCAGCTGAGCACCGAAGGGGTGGCCTGAGATGGCGCGCGTCCGCGACACAGTGGAGGAGCAGCCGGCCGAGCCGGAGTCGCTCGCACCCGAGTACGAGCCCGGCGAGGCCGACGGCGGCATGTTCGGCGACGGGCCGCCCGCCCGCAAGGCCCAGCACTTCTGGCCCTCCGCGAAGCGGCTCTTCAGCCTGCTCGGCCCCGAGAAGGCCCGGATGATCGTGGTCGTCGCGCTGGTCTCGGCGTCGGTCGTCCTCACCGTGATCGCGCCCAAGATCCTCGGCCAGGCGATGGACACGATCTTCAACGGCGTGATCGGATCGCAGCTCCCCGCCGGAGTGCCGCTCGAGCAGATCATCGAGCAGCAGCGCGCCTCGGGCAACGGCACGTTCGCCGACATGCTCTCCAAGACCGACATCGTCCCCGGCGAGGGCATCGACTTCGTCGTGCTCGGCCGGCTCATCATCATCGTGCTGCTGATGTACGTGGTCGCCTCGGTGCTGATGTGGGCCCAGGGGTTCCTCCTCAACGGCCTCGTGATGCGCGTGGTCTACGGACTGCGGCAGGACATCGAGGCCAAGCTGAACCGCCTCCCGCTCCGCTACTTCGACACCCGTCAGCGCGGCGACGTCATGTCGCGCGTCACCAACGACGTGGACAACATCCAGACGGCGCTCCAGCAGGCCTTCTCGCAGCTCGTGCAGTCGGTGCTGACGATCATCGGCATCGCGGCGATGATGTTCATCGTCTCGTGGCAGCTCGCGCTGATCGCCCTGATCTCGCTCCCGCTGTCCGGCGTCATCGCGGGAGTCATCGGCGCCCGCTCGCAGAAGCTGTTCGCCGCGCAGTGGAAGAACACCGGCGCACTGAACGGCCACATCGAGGAGTCCTTCTCGGGTCTCGAGATCGTCCGCGCCTTCGGCCGCGACCGCGAGATGCTCGAGGAGTTCGACCGGCGCAACGACGACCTCTACACGGCCTCGTTCGGCGCCCAGTTCGTGTCCGGCATGATCATGCCCGCGATGACCTTCGTGTCGTACCTGTCCTACGTCCTCATCGCGGTCGTCGGCGGCCTCCGGGTGGCCTCGGGGCAGCTGACCCTCGGAGACGCGACCGCGTTCATCCAGTACTCGCGCGAGTTCACGCAGCCGGTGACCCAGCTGGCGAGCATGGCCAACATGCTGCAGTCGGGCGTCGCCTCGGCCGAGCGCACCTTCGAGCTGCTCGACGCCGACGAGCAGGACGCCGAGACCGTCACCGACTCGCTCCCCGAGCGCACCGACGGCCACGTCGAGTTCCAGGACGTCTCGTTCTCGTACGACCCGGAGCAGCCGCTGATCGAGGGGCTCTCGTTCTCGGCTCAGCCCGGGCAGACCGTCGCCATCGTCGGTCCGACCGGCGCGGGCAAGACCACCCTCGTG
>NZ_LMNR01000003.1:40637-78575 GCF_001423045.1 Rathayibacter sp. Leaf296 | reverse complement strand
CCCGCCTCGCCCGCGGCGACCTGCGCTCGCGGGTCGGCATGGTCCTCCAGGACGCGTGGCTCTTCGAGGGCACCATCCGCGAGAACATCCGCTACGGCCGGCTCGACGCCACCGACGACGAGATCGCCGACGCGGCCCGCGCGACGATGGTCGACCGCTTCGTGCAGCAGCTGCCCGACGGCTACGACACGGTGCTCGACGCCGACGGCGGCAGCGTCTCGGCCGGAGAGCGCCAGCTGATCACGATCGCGCGCGCGTTCCTCGCGAACCCGTCGCTCCTGATCCTCGACGAGGCGACCTCGTCGGTCGACACCCGCACCGAGCTGCTGGTGCAGCACGCGATGGCGGCGCTGCGAACCGACCGCACGTCGTTCGTCATCGCGCACCGGCTGTCGACCATCCGCGACGCCGACACGATCCTCGTGATGGAGGCGGGGCGCATCGTCGAGCAGGGCGCTCACGACGAGCTCCTGCGCCGCCGCGGCGCCTACTACGAGCTCTACATGACCCAGTTCCGCGGGGGGAGCGACGAGCAGGCGGGGGAGACCTCGCCCGCGGGCCTCCCCGGAGGCGTCGAGACCGCCCCGTAGAGTGGCCCTGTGAACGACGCACGCCAGCAGCTCATCGAGTACATCGGCTCCGACGCCGTCTTCCACGGGGACTTCACCCTGACGAGCGGCAAGAAGGCGAGCTACTACGTCGACCTCCGCCGGGTCAGCCTCGACCACCGGGTCGCCCCGCTGATCGGGCAGGTCATGCTCGACCTCATCGCGCCGATCGAGCGCGTCGACGCCGTCGGCGGACTGACCATGGGCGCCGACCCCATCGCGTCGGCGATCCTGCACCAGGGCGCCGCCCGCGGGCTCGCCTACGACGCGTTCGTCGTGCGCAAGGAGCCGAAGGACCACGGCCGCGGCCGGCAGGTCGAGGGCCCCGACCTCGAGGGCAAGCGCGTCGTCGTCGTCGAGGACACCTCCACCACCGGCGG
The DNA here is from genome assembly GCF_001423045.1 of Rathayibacter sp. Leaf296. NCBI lineage: Bacteria > Bacillati > Actinomycetota > Actinomycetes > Micrococcales > Microbacteriaceae > Rathayibacter > Rathayibacter sp. Leaf296. The sequence continues at coordinate 77,587 of NZ_LMNR01000003.1, read as the reverse complement.
ATCGCCGCTGAAGGCCATCGAGGCGCTTCTGAAGGTCGGCGCCGAGATCGCCGGAGTCGCCGTCGTCGTCGATCGCGCGACGGGTGCGCGCGAGATCATCGAGGACGCCGGCTACCCGTACTTCGCCGCGATCGGGCTGGCCGACCTCGGGCTGAGCTGATGGTCGACGACGGCAACCGCGGGCGCGGCGACCACTCCGAGGGTGAGGACCGCCCGAAGGAGCCGGAGCGCCAGGTCGGTGGCAGCGAGTGGCTCCTGCAGCAGCTCAGCGGCGGACGGCTGAAGAGCATCTTCGACGCGCCGCGCGCGACCCCGACTGAGTCCGAGTGGAAGCCCGTCGATCCGCGGTCTGCACCCGCCGCGACGTCGGAGTCCGAGGAGGCCGAGTCGGCGTCGGAGGAGTCGTCCGCCGCGTCGGAGCAGACCGACGGTGCTCCTGACGAGTCCGCACTCGAGGAAGCCGCGCCGGAGGGAGCCGCATCAGAGCGTCCTTCGCCGGCGGCCGGCCGGGAGGAGCCCGAGGCGACGACCGTGCACGTGCCGCCGCTCGTCGCGGCCGAGGCCTCGGCCCCGCCCGAGCCCACGATGGTTCTCGAGCCGACACCGCCGCTGCAGACCTCAGCCGCTGCGGAGGAGCGCGAGGAGGAATCCCGCCCGGAGCGCGAGCCCGACTCGGCCGACGAGCCCGATGCAGACCGCCTGCCCGCTCCGGCCGCGGAGCCCGAGCGCACCGCGGAGCCCGAGGCGGAGGCCGCCGTCGACCGCGGACCGGCTCCCGAGCCGGAGCAGACCCCGGCCCCTGTGCGCCCGCAGCCGCGCTTCGACGCCGCGCGCCGCGACCCCGCCGAGAGCGCCTCGACCACGCGCTCGGCGCCTCCCGTCGCCGGGCCTCCGGCGCCCAGCGCACCTCCCGCTGCCCAGCAGCCCGAGGAGCCGCGCGACGACCGTCCTGCCGGGGCCACCGCGCCCTCGCAGCGCGACACCGCGCCCAACGGCACCGTCTACCAGTGGCCCGACCCGCGCGGCGGCTGGGACGCGCCTCCCGTCTGGGAGGAGGTCGTCACTCCGCCCGCCGGAGCGGACGACGACGACGCCGGCGACGAGGAGCTCTGGCGGGGCACCGCGTTCGCGTGGAACCTCGAGCCGACGGACGCCGGTGCTCCCGCCGATCCGTCGCGGTCGCGCGACGCCGCCTCCGCCGAGGGTGCCGACGCTCCGTTCAGCACGACGCCCGCGACGGCGCACGCGAACGCCGCCGGCGAGAAGACGCCCCGGTCCAGGCCCGCCCGCGAGAAGACTCCCCGCGACAAGGCTCCCCGCGAGAAGACCCCCCGCGAGAAGACCCCGCGCGCCCCACGGCAGAAGGCCCCTCGCGCGGACGCCCCGGCGCCGAGCGGCCCCACCACGGCCGGCATCGCCACCGAGCCCCCCAGCATCGCCCCGCTCTCGCCGCCGTCCCCCGGGCGGACCGCGGGACGCCGCCGGCTCCTGATCGCCCTGATCGCCGTCGGAGTCGTCGTGATCCTCGCCGTCCTCGCAGCCATCGGGTACGCCGTCGCGTCTGCGAACCGTCCCGAGGCCGCGGTTCCGGTCGCGACCCAGACGCCGAGCGAGGAGGCGAACGCGACTCCCGAGCCCACCGCGGTGCTGCCGACGGTCGGACCCCTGCCCGCCGGCACCTACGCGTGGAGCGCCCTCCTCGGCGGGGAGTGCCTGCAGCCGTTCGACTCCGTCTGGGCGGAGGAGTTCACCGTGGTCGACTGCGCCGCGCCGCATGCGGGCCAGCTGGTGGCGTCGGCGCCGCTGACCGAGACGGTGTTCCCCGGATCCGATGCGCTCGCGCTCTCGGTCGCCTCGCTCTGCCAGGCCGCCGGAGTCGTGGACGTCGCGGCCGCCGAGACCTACGGCGACGTCCAGGTCTCGGCCTCGTTCCCGGTCACGCAGGAGCAGTGGGACGCGGGCGAGCGCCGCTCGTTCTGCTTCGTGGACCGCGCGGGCGGCGGCGAGCTGGTCGGCTCGCTCGCCGGCACGCCCGCGGGCTGAGTCAGACCAGGCTGCAGCCGTACGGCCCGGCGTCCGTCCCCGACAGCCTGAGGGGCGCGTCGAGCAGCGGCCCGACGTGGGCGAGCTCGACGACGTCGGTGCCGTTGCCCACCTCGAAGGTGAGGCTCGCGTTCGCACCTCGCACCGTGTACACGTCCACGCCCGCCGGGTCGTCGGTGCCGGTCACCTGCGCCGTCCCCGCGAGCGCCGCCTCGAGCTCGGCACGCGTGGAGCCGATGCCGGCACCGCCCGCGCTCCGGAGTGCCGGGCTGCTCACGAGGATCAGCCGCAGCGGAGCGGTCTCCTCGTCGGCGAGGAGTCCGAACGGGAACCGCCCCAGCACTCCCGCCTGCGTCTCGTCGGGGTAGTTCGGCACCCAGCGGCCGGGCGCTCCGTCGACCTCGACGCCGGCCTCCGTCCAGGCCGGGGTGCAGAAGTCCGCGTCGAACACGGCGAGGGCCGCTGCGCCGGCACCCGCGGGGATCGGCTGCCCGACGATCAGCGAGGCGGATCCGTCGGGTGCGATCAGCCCGTCCGGAGTGAGCACGAGGTCGCTGAGCGCGGGAGGCGAGGCCTGCGCGCCCGGGTCGGTGGTCGCGCCTCCGCTCGGCACCCCGGCGCTCGGAGCGGTGGTCGTCGGCGCCGCGCTCGGATCAGCGGCGCCCGGCGTCGCGCCCGGATCCGTGGCGTCGGGCACCGGAGCCGCCGTGCCCGCGGCGCTCGGTGTCGAGGGAGCGCGCGTCGCCGGCTCGGCGCACCCGGCCAGGGCGAGCAGCACCGCGGCCGTCGCGACTCCGGCGCGCAGAGCGGGGTGGAAGCGGGTCATGGTCGTCTCCTCGCGGGAGACGTTCTCGGCGTGCCCCTGCGTCAGTATCCCGGGCCTGGAGGCGCCGGGGGAAGCGGCCGCCCCTCCTTGTAGGGTTGCCGATCGTGGACGAGAACGAGAGGCCCGCCGAGGCCGGCTCCGCGCCTTCCGTCGAGGCGACGACGAACGGTGTGGGCCCGTGGATCGGCGAGCCGCCCGAGGACGAGCGGTTCGATCCGGAGCTGCTCGCGCACGGCGACGCCCGCAACGTGATCGACCGCTTCCGCTACTGGCGGATGGAGGCGATCGTCGCCGAGCTCGACCGCTCCCGCCACCCGTTCCACGTGGCCGTCGAGAACTGGCAGCACGACATGAACATCGGCTCGATCGTGCGCAGCGCCAACGCGTTCGGCGCGCGCGGGGTCCACATCGTCGGTCGCCGCCGCTGGAACAAGCGCGGGGCGATGGTCACCGACCGCTACCAGCACGTGCAGCACCACGAGGCGGTCGCCGGCCTCGTCGACTGGGCGCGCCAGGAGGGCCTGCCGATCATCGCGATCGACAACGTGCCCGGCTGCGTCCCGATCGAGACCTTCGCACTGCCCGAGCGCTGCGTCCTGCTGTTCGGTCAGGAGGGGCCGGGCCTGTCGGAGGAGGCGATCGCCGCCTCCGAGGCCGTGCTCGAGATCTCGCAGTTCGGCTCGACGCGCTCGATCAACGCGTCGGCGGCCGCGGCGGTCGCGATGCACGCCTGGGTGCTGCAGCACGTCCGCTTCTGAGCGCGAGCGCCCTCAGATCAGACGACGACGTCCGGCGGGAACTCCGACTCGAGGGGCTCGCCCGACAGCAGCTCGTGCACGCCGCTGAGCACCTCGTCGGGGCGGAACGGGTAGCGCTCGATCTCGGCGGCGTCGCTGATCCCGGTCATCACGAGCACCGTGTGCAGGCCCGCCTCGATGCCGGCGACGATGTCGGTGTCCATCCGGTCGCCGATCATGCCGGTGTTCTCGCTGTGCGCGCCGATCTTGTTCATCGCCGAGCGGAACATCATCGGGTTCGGCTTGCCGACGACGTACGGGTCCTTGCCGGTGGCCTTGGTGATCAGCGCGGCGATCGCTCCCGTCGCGGGCATGACGCCCTCGGAGCTCGGCCCCGTCGCGTCCGGGTTCGTCACGATGAAGCGTGCCCCGCCGATGATCAGGCGGATCGCCTTCGTGATCGCCTCGAAGCTGTAGTTGCGGGTCTCGCCCACGACGACGTAGTCGGGCGAGGTCTCGGTCATGATGAAGCCGGCCTCGTGGAGCGCGGTCGTGATGCCCGCCTCCCCGATCACGAACGCGCTGCCGCCGGGCATCTGCGAGGCGCAGAAGTCCGCGGTGGCGAGCGCGCTCGTCCAGATGCGCTCCTCCGGAACGTGCAGCCCCGAGGCGCGCAGGCGCGCGGCCAGGTCGCGCGGAGTGAAGATCGAGTTGTTGGTGAGCACCAGGAACGGGGTGCCCGCGTCGGTCCACTCCTGGATCAGCTCGGGCGCGCCGGGGAGCGCCTTGTTCTCGTGCACGAGCACGCCGTCCATGTCGGTGAGCCAGGCCTCGACCTCGCCGCGATGTGCTGCCATGCCCCCGATGCTAGCGGCGGCGCCTGCGTCCGGGCCGTCCGGTCCTCACCCGATCAGGGACGGTTGCAGGTCGCGCAGGGTGCGGAACCGCGTCATGCGGATCACTCCGATCGCCGCGAGAGCGAGACCGCCGACCAGCCAGCAGAGCAGCACGAGGGAGTCGTGCAGCGCCGCGCCGCCGTCGCCGCCGTACATCAGCTGCCGCACGGCGTCGGTGGCGAAGCCCATCGGCAGCACGTGGTGCAGTGCGGCGAGCGGCCCGGGCAGGGTCTGCCAGGGGAACGTGCCGCCGGCGGTCACGAGCTGCACGACCATCAGCACGAGGCCGAGGAACTGGCCGACGCTGCCCAGCCAGACGTTGAGGGCCAGGATCATCGCGGCGAACGTCAGCGAGGCGAGCGCCATCACTCCGTAGACGCCGAGCGGCGAGGCGACGTCGAAGCCGAGGGCGAGCGAGATGATCGCGAACAGCCCGGCCATCTGGACCACTCCGAGCAGGCCCGGGGTCAGCCAGCCGGCGAGGGTGATCCGGAGGGGCGAGTGCAGCGCGGTGATCGCGCGGCGCGAGACCGGCTTGACGATGAGGAACAGGGCGTAGATGCCGATCCAGCCGGCGAGGCTCGCGAAGAACGGAGCGAGTCCGGCGCCGTACGTGCCGGCCGAGGCGACCTCGCTCCTGTCCACGGCGACCGGATCCGCGATGGCGGAGGCCTGGGCCGCCTGCTGCTCGACCGAGCGGTCGGGGATCGCGACCACGCCGTCCTCGAGCCCGTCGCGGAGCGTCGTGGCGCCGGTGGTGAGATCGCCGAGCCCGGTGGTGAGGTCGCCGAGTCCGTCGCTCAGGGCCGTCGAGCCGTCGCGGAGGGAGGAGGCGCCGTCGCGGAGGGTCGCAGCCCCGTCGGCGGCGGACTGCGCGCCGGCGGCGGCGGTAGCGGCTCCGCTCGTCAGCTGAGACGAGCCGTCGGCTGCACTCGCGATGCCCGCGGTGAGGGTCGGAGTCGCGTCGGCGAGGGCCTGCGCGCCGGTCGCGACCTGCGTCGCTCCTCCCGCGAGCCGGTCGATCAGCGCGACCTGGCCCTGCGCCTGGGCGTTCGCGGCCAGGGTGTCGTCGCCGAGCGGATCCAGCAGCGCGAGCACCTCGGCGATGCGGGCGGGGTCGAGTCCCGACTCCTGCAGGCTCGCCTCGATGTCGCCGCGGATCACGGGGACGCTGTCGGCGACCTGCTGCGAGGCGGCACCCACGGCGTCGGCCTGCGCGGCGAGAGCGGTGTCTCCCGCGGCGACCTGGGCGGCGCCCTCGGCGAGGGTCGCGGTCTGCGCGGGCAGGTCGGCCGTGGCGCCGCGCAGCTGCTGCAGGCCGGCGTCGAGCGTGCCGCTCCCGTCGGCGAGCTGCTGCACTCCGCCGGCGACCTGTGCGGTGCCGTCGGCGAGGGAGGAGGCTCCATCGGCGAGTCGAGCGGCCCCGTCGGCGAGGGTGCCCGCGCCGTCCTGCGCGGAGGCGGCTCCGCTCGAGAGGGTCGTCGCGCCGTCGACGAGCTGCGAGCCGCCGTCGACCGCCGTCGAGAGGTCGCCGCGGATCGTCGCGAGGCCCACGAGGAACTGCGCGGCCGCCTCCTCGTCCACCTTCTCGATGATGGAGGCGCGCAGCGTCTTCGCGGCCTGCTCGCCGATGGTGCTCGCGAGGTAGCTCGTGGCGTCGTTGGTGGTGAGGACGACGCTGGCGCGGTAGGGCGCGTCGCTGCCGCTCGAGGCGAGGGCGGCCGAGAAGTCCGCGGGCAGGGTGACGCTGAAGTCGTAGGTGCCGTCGTCGACTCCGGAGGCGGCCTCGGTCGACGAGACGCGGTGCCAGTCGAACGCGTGGTCCTCGAGGAGCTGATCGGCGACCTCGTCGCCCGTGTTCGTGACGGTGCCGTCGTCGGCGGTCGTGCCGGCGTCGTCGACGACCAGGGCCACCGGGACGTCGGGCAGCTTCGCATACGGGTCCTGATTGGCCCAGAGGTACAGGCCGCCGTAGAGGATCGGCACGAGCATCAGCGCGATCAGCGCGAGCCGGGCCATCGGGGTGGCGGTGAGGCGGCGCAGCTCCGCCTGGATCATCTGGGGGACGCGGATTCTCATGAGCGGGTGTCGTCGATCGGGTCGGGGGCGGTCTGGGGGAGGAGCGAGGGGGCGAGGGCGCGGTGGAGAGCGCCGACGGTCTCCTCCTCGAACCCGTCCTCGAGGGTCGCGAGGGCGGTGGGCGGAGCGGGGTCGAACTGCGTGCGCAGCAGATCCGTCGCGGCGATGGCCGAGGCGGAGGCGGTGCCCGCGATCACGAGGACGGCCGGCCCGCGCGCGGCGAGCTCCTTGGCGAGCGCCCACCACGCGGCGGGATCCCCGCCGTGCCGGTCGGGCGAGACGATGACGAGCGCCTCCACCCCCTCGCGGAGCAGCGCGAGCTCGGCGAGCACGCGGACGCGGTCGAGCGCGGGGAGCTCGGACACCGGACGGCGCGCGAGGTCGGCGACGCCGAGCGCCTCGAGCGCGCGCGAGACGGCGCGCGGATGCGAGGAGCGTCCGGCGAAGACGAGCTCCTCGGAGGCCACTCCGGCGAGGGTCACGTCGGGGGCGGGCTCGCTGACCACCGGGGCGTCGACGAGGGCGACCGCAGCGCGCATCCGCTTCGGGTCCTCGGCGCCGTCGACGGTGATGCGACCGCTGTCGGGGCGCATCCGCCCGCTCGCGAGGAGACCGAGGACCGTGGGGCGCTGCTCCGTCTCGGTGAGCGCGAGGGTCGCCGATCCGCTCGAGAACGTCAGCGAGACGGCCGGGAGTGCTCCGCCCTTGGCGACGTCGTGCAGCTCGATCCTCACGAGCGGGCCTCCTCGGCGGAGACCCGGGCGGCGAGCGCGTCGGCGTCGGTCCAGCCGAAGCCCGCGATCGCGAGGACGTCGACCATGACGAGGCGCTCGGCCTCCGCCTCGCCGAGATCGGAGCCGGCGGCCTCGTCGAGCACCGCGATCGCCGCGTCCTCGACGAGTCGCGCCAGGCGACCGGCGTCGAGATCGGGGCGGAAGCGGCCGGAGGCGATGCCGCGGGCCGCGGTCTCGCGCAGCTGCGCGCGCACGGGCTCGAGCGTCTCGGCGACGAGCTCGGCGAAGGGCGAGCGCAGGGCGGAGCGGGCGGGGACGCGGATCGACTCGACCTCGCGCCACATCCGCGAGCCGATCAGCGCGAGCTCGCAGGCGGGGTCCTCGTGCCGCACGGGAGCGAGGACCGCGGCGATGCGCGCCGCCCCCTCGCGGAACACGGTGGTGAGGAGCTCCTCGCGAGAGGAGAAGTGGCCGTAGACGGTGCGGCGCGTCACTCCGGCCTCGCTCGCGATCGCCTCGAGCGAGGCATCGGAGTCGGTGCGGAGGAGGGTCCGCGCGGCGAGGAGGATCGCGGCGCGGTTGTCGGCGGCGTCGCGCCGGGGTGCTCTGCTCGTGGTCACCCGTCCATCGTACGAAGTTGCACACCACTGTGCAAGATCAGGTGACCTGCACGGTCACGCCCCAGGAGGACGGGGTTAGCCTGGGGACATGAACGGCGAGAACCTGCTGGGCCCCGAACCGACCCTCCTCCCCGAGGACCCCGCGGTCACCGCGGCCCTCGCGAAGCACGCGACCCCGGGAGCCGTCGAATTCGCCGCCCTCGCCGCCGCCCACCCGCGCTCCCCGCTGGCCTGGGCCCTCCTCGCCGACAGCGTCTGGGGCATCGACGCGGCCCTGCCGTCCTACGCCTACGCCCGCGTCGGCTACCACCGCGGCCTCGACCTCCTCCGCACCGCCGGCTGGCGCGGCCAAGGCCCCATCCCCTGGCGCCACGGACCCAACCGCGGCTTCCTCCTCGCCCTCTACGCCCTCCGCCGCGCCGCCGAATCGATCGGCGAGACCGACGAGGTCCAGCGACTCACCACCTTCCTCGAGCAGGCCGACCCGGCCGCCATCCCCGAGATCGAGCGGTACCACGAGGACGCGCTCCCCCCCACCGCCGCCATAGTCATCCTCGGCGAGGACTGAGAGGGCTCCGGTCACGTCCCTTGCGGCGTTGTCGTCGGTCGCCGTAGCTCCGCTACGACTCCCTCCTCCGCCTTGCAATGAACGCAACCGGAGCCCTCTCAGTCACCCTGCTGGTGAGGGGAGGCGCCGTGCCTGCGGCACGAGCGGGAGGCGCCGTGCCTGCGGCGCGAGCGGGACGGGCCGCGCCTGCGGCGCGAGCGGGACGGGACGGGCGGCGCCTGCGGCGCGAGCGGGACGGGAGGGCGGGCATCCCTTGCTGGTCGAGTAGCCGCGGAGCGGCGTATCGAGACCCGCGTCTTCCAGACGGGATGCTGCGGCCTCGCGAGTAAGGCTGAACGCGACGACGCGGACGGATTCCGGCCGATCGTCGTGCTCAGCCTCATCTGTGCAGGCCTCGTCCGGGAGACCTGGCCGACGCGGGCCCTCAGCGGCGGCGGAGGGACGCGGCGGTGGCCAGGGTCAGGAGGGCGCCGAGGGCGGCGGAGGCGGCGGTGACGGTGAAGCCGGACTGGGGGCCGAGGGACTCGACGGCGAGGCCGCTGAGGGAGGAGCCGGCGGTCACTCCGATCGCGAGGCCCGTCGGAGGCCAGGCGAGGGCCTCGGTGAGGCGGGCGCGAGGGGAGATCGTCTCGACGAGGCTCGAGCCGGTGATGAGGAGCGGAGAAGTCGCGAGGCCCGCGAGGAACGCGAGCACGGCGAGGACGGGCAGTGAGCTCGAGAAGACCAGCACGGGCACGACGACGCCGAACGCGAGACCCGCGACGACGAAGCGCGAGAGCGGGCTGCCGGGCAGGTGCGCGGCCCCGACGACGACTCCGGTGAGCACGCTGCCGATGCTGTAGACCGACAGCAGGAGGCCCGACGCGGCGTCCGCGCCGGCGGCCTCCGCCGTCGCGATCGCGGCCACGTTGAACGAGCCGAAGACCCCTCCGATCGTCGCGAACACGGCGACCACCCCGATCAGCGCTGCGGGCAGGCGCACGGGCGTCGCCCTGCCTCCGGGGGAGCGCACCGCGAGCGGGGGCTGCGTCCGCACCTGCGCGAGCAGCGAGCCGCTCCCGATCACTCCGATCGCGAGGCCCACGAGCACGCCCGCCGCCGGATGCACGAGGGAGGCGAGCAGGGTCACGACCGGCGGAGCGACGACGAACGCCGCCTCGTCGGCCACCGACTCGACCGAGTAGGCGGTGTGCCGCAGCCCGGGATCCGACGTCGCGGCGCTCCAGCGCGAGCGCACGGCCGAGCCGATGTCGATCACGGCGAGTCCGGCGAGGACCGCCAGGGCGAACCAGCTCCAGACGGGCGCGCCGAGCAGCACGGCCGCGACGAGTCCGAGCGACGCCGCGACGAGCACCGGGAGCGACAGGGCGAGGGCGCGCCGCTGGCCCCAGCGGTCCATCACCCGCGACCAGACCGGCCCCGCGGCGGCCAGCGAGAGCGTCAGCGTGCCCGAGACGGCTCCGCCGAGCGCGTAGCTGCCCGAGACCTCGGTGACGAGCACCAGCACCCCGATCGCGAGGCTGCCCTTGGGGAACCGGCCGAACCAGCCCGAGGAGGAGAACGCGAGCGATCCGGGCACCGCGAACGCCCGGGAGTACCTCCCGGCGGCGCGTCCGAGCGCCGATCGCGGCGCGGCCGCAGGGCTCGGGGAGGAGGGTGCCGGGGAGTCAGGCATGCGGGTTCCGATTCCGGCCGACCGAAAGCGGAGGCGCTCCGCTGGCTGCTCGATCGACCCGGCGAGTCTACCGAGCGGCCCGATCGCGGATGCGCCCGCGCGTCGCCCGCGGCACACTGGCTCCGTGGATCCCGACGCGCTCGAGCAGCTGCTGACCGACCTCCCCGGCGCGGAGCCCGGCTTCCCCTTCGGCCCCGGCACGCGGGTGTGGAAGGTCGGCGGCAAGGTGTTCGCGCTCGAGTCCGAGCTGCGCGGCCGCGCCTGCATCAGCGTGAAGGCGCTGCCCGAGAACGTGGTGCACCTCGTCGCGGGGGTCGACGGCGTGGATCCGGGCTACCACCTCAACAAGACGCACTGGGTCACGGTCGACCTCGCCCGCGTCGATCCGGGCCTGGCCGGTGAGCTGGTGCAGGAGTCGCACGCGATCATCGTCGCGAAGCTGCCGCGCCGCCTCCGGCTGTCCCTCGACGGCACGTCGAGCGGCTCGCTCTCCGAGGACGACTGACGCGCTGTTGCGCCGTGTGACGCCCTCGGATGCGGGACGCCGAGTGCGCGCCTACCGTGGCGGGAACCACCCCACGAGAGGACGCGCCATGCCACCCCGCACCCGCCTGCAGACGACGGTCGACACCGCCTGCGAGCGCGGCGCGATGTGCGTGCACGACCGGGCCGGCCACGGACTCGGCGCACTGCAGCTGCGACTGGCGCGCGCCACTCCGCAGGGCCGCGTCGACGCGATCGTCGCCTCCGTCGACGAGGAGGGCTGGATCGAACTCGTGCTGTGGGAGTCGGGCGCGACCGAGCGCGTCTGGCACCACGCCCCGACGGCGCTCGCCGCAGGTGCTCCGGTGTCGTTCCACACGCGCTACGGCGTGCTGACGGCGGGCGCGCAGCAGCTCAGCGTCGCCCGCGGCTAGCGGAGCGACGGCCCGTCCGGCAGCGCCGGTCAGGCCGGCAGGGTCGCGAGCATCGCCTCGCACGCCGAGGCGCAGTCCTCGCAGGCCATCGCGCACAGTCTGCAGGTCTCGCTCATCTCGGCGTGGGAGGAGCACTCCGCCATGCAGGCGCGGCACACGGCGATGCACGCCTCGAGCATCGGACGCAGCACGACGGCGTCCATGCTCGCCGGCCGCATCATCATGCGCATCATCGCGAGGCAGACGTCGGCGCAGGTGGCGCACATCGATGCGCACCGGCCCATGCCGTCCATCGACGACATCGCGTCCGAGCACATCGTGCAGGCCTGGAGGCAGGCGGAGCACGCGTCGATGCAGGCCTGCATCGCGGTCGTGTCCATCATCGCGGCGTCGGCCATCGGCATGGCCTTCATCATCTCGTCCGTGCTCATGTCGCTACTCCCTCGGTCCGGGCGGTGCGGAGGCGCGTCCAGCGGGCATCCGCGGTGGCTGCCTCCGATGCTAGGCCGGTCGGCCGCTCACGTCACCCCTGCAGAGGCGCCCGCGCGACCCCCGCCGTGGCCCTCGCCCGGACGACGCGAGGCCCCCTGCCGGAGCAGAGGGCCTCGCGGAGCGGTTCGGATGCCGGGGATCAGATGCCGTACGACTCCAGGTACGCGGCGGTGTCGTGCCAGCCCTCGACCGCGAAGCACTCGACGCCCATGGCCTTGACCGGGTAGTCGTTGCCGTCGGGGTCGAGGCGGTCGCCGACGAAGATCATGTCGTCGAGCGGGATGCCGGTGAGCTCGGTGAGCTTGTTCATGCCGTAGGACTTGTCGATGCCCTTCCGCGTGATGTCGACCGAGGTGGAGCCGCCGGAGCGGACCTCGAGGTCGGGCAGCACGGCCTGGACGGCCTCGCGGAGGGTGTTCTTCTTCTCGCCGGTCGGGTCCCAGGCCTGCTTGACGGGCACGGGCGCGGCCTGGCCGAGGGCCGAGAACGTGATCTGCGACTCGCGGTCCTCGAGGATCGGGCCCCAGGTCTCGGACTCCCAGTAGCCGAGCTCCTTCGCCTTCTCCTCGACGGCGGCGAGGGCGCGGGACTTCTCGTCCTCGGTGAGGTTCTCGGCGTAGATCTGCTTCCAGTCGTCGTTCTCGAAGCGGTAGTACTGCGTGCCGCAGGTGGGCATGAGGTGGAGCTTGGCGAGGGCCTCGGGGTCGGCGCCCTCGAGGCGGTCGAGCACCTGCATCCGGAACTGGCCGATCTGCCCGCCCGAGATGATGCAGACCTCGGTCGCCTTGAGCAGGCGGACGAGGAGGTCGGCCATCGCCGGGTCGACGGGGGACTTCGAGGCGGCGAGGGTGTCGTCGAGGTCGAAGGCCATCAGGCGGGGCAGGGTGCTCATGCTTCTCGTTTCACGGTCTGCGGACGGGGCGGTTACGAGGATACGGGGCGGCGCGGGAACGCGCGTCCGGCGGTCTCCGGGCCGAGCGGGCGCGTGCGACGCGCTGCCCGAGCGCAGACTGGGGGCATGCCCGCCTCCCCGTCCTCCTCTCGCGGAGCAGGCCGCTCCGTGCCCCGCACGATCGCCCGGATCCTCCTGGGCCTCGTGCTCGTCACCGCGGGGGTCGGCCACCTGACCTTCGCTCGGCAGTCCTTCCAGGCGCAGGTGCCGCCGTGGCTCCCGCTCGATCCCGACACCGTCGTCGTCGCCTCGGGAGTGGTCGAGATCGTGCTGGGGCTCGCGCTCGTGCTGCTCGCGCGGTGGCGGGTGGTCGTCGGAGTCGTGGTCGCGGCGTTCTTCGTGGCGGTGTTCCCGGGCAACGTCTCGCAGCTCGTCACCCGGACGCCGGCCTTCGGCCTCGAGACGGACGCCGCGCGGGCGATCCGGCTCGTCTTCCAGCCGCTGCTGGTGATCTGGGCGCTCTGGTCGACAGGGGCGTTCGCCGCCTGGCGGTCCCGGCGGCGCCGCGCCTGAGACGGCGAGGGAACCCCGGACCGTCGGGGGAGCCCGCTGCAGGAGGCTCTCTCGACGGTTCGGGGTTCCCTCGCGCGGGGCGGCTCAGCCGCCCGAGCGACGGGCGAGGTACGCCGCCTCGGTGCGGGTGGCCGCGCCGAGCTTGCGCAGGATGTTCGAGACGTGCACGCTCGCGGTCTTCACGCTGATGAAGAGCTCCTCGGCGATGGCGCGGTTGCCGAGCCCCTGCGCCACGAGAGCGAGGACCTGCCGCTCGCGGTCGGTCAACGGCTCGGTGCCGAGTGCGCCCGCGCCGGGCGCGACTCCGGAAGCCGATCCGACGTCACGGCCGAGGCGCCGTTCGAAGCGGTCGACGGCGTCGACGAGGAGCCCCAGGCCGGCCCGCTCGGCCACGACCCGCGCCTCCTGCGCCTCCCGCTCGGCCTCGTCGCGCCGACCGGCGGCCGCCAGCGCCTCGGCGTGGCGGAGCCGCGAGTAGGGGAGCAGGTGCACCTCCGCCGTGTCGGCCTCGTTCGCCCGGGCGGCGGCCGCCCAGGCGCGGGGGTCGTCCCCCGTCCCCGAGGCGCCTCCCAGCTCCGCCTCGATCACGGCGATCAGGGCGGCGCCCGTCGGCCACCGGGCCGCCGTCGCGAGGATCTCGCGCAGCCGCGCCTCGGCGTCGATCCGCTCGCCCAGCGCGTCGAGGAGCACGACGCCCTCGCGGCGCGCGGCGGCCACGATGCGGGCGACGACGACGAGCAGGAAGAGATCGGCGGAGGGGAGCGGCCGGTGCTCGGGGCCGATCGCATCGCGGACCTCGGCCCACGCGCCCGCGACGTCGCCGTTCTCGAGCGCGATCGCTCCGGCGACCTTCGCCAGGCCGACGAGCGAGAGCCGCTCGGTGCGCAGCTGACGGCTCAGCGGCTGGCGCCAGCGGGCCAGGAGGGACGCCGCCTGCGCGCGGTCCCCGCGCCAGAGGACCGTCCAGATCTTGCGGCGCTGGAGATGGGCCGCGAACCCCAGCGGAGCGTCGAGCTCGAGTGCGCGGTCGAGCAGCTCCTCGGCGCGGCGCCACTCGCCGGTCGAGGCGAGGGCGTCGGCCGTGTTGGCCATCAGCATCGCACCGAGCGTGCGCGCGACCCCGTGCCGACGGGCGTGCTCGGCGCCCTGCTCGCCCGCGGCCACCGCCTCGCGGAACCGCCCGAGGAGCGAGAGCGCGTCCGAGAGGTTGAGCCAGTAGCGCAGTCGAGCGGAGTCGTCCTCGCCCGCGAGCGCGCCGGCCAGCTCCAGCTGCGCCAGCCCCTCGTCGATCCGGCCGAGCTCGACGAGTGCCATGCCGCGGATGTTCGCCGCGACGCTCCGGCGACCCTGCGATCCGACCGCCGCGGCCTCGGCGGCCGCCGCATCGGCGACCGCGACCGCCTCGACGAGATCGGCCTCGAGCATCAGCCGGGCGGCGAGCTCGCCGAGGATCCGTGCGCGCAGGGCACTCGGCTCCCCGCCCTCGAGCAGGGCGAGCGCCTCGCGCAGCAGGGCGACGGAGCCGACCTGGCCGAGGTTCGCGAGGTAGGACGCCTTGTCGCGCAGGAGGGTCGCCCGGCACGGAGCGCCCAGGCCCTCGATCGCCAGCGCCTCGTCGACCAGGGCGACCGCCCGCTCGCTCTCCCCCGCGTCGCGGAAGTGGTGCGCGGTCGAGCCGAGGAGCTCGGCCCGGTCGCGCCCGCGCGCCTCGGGCGGCACCTGCTCCCACAGCTCGAGCGCCCGCTCGCCCATCCGGGCGGCGAGGGCGTGAGCGAAGGAGGCGCGCGCGTGCGCCATGGCATCGAGCGAGGAGGCGAACGCCCGCTCGGCGTCGTGAGCGGCCATCCAGTGGTACGAGATCTCGGACGCGGCGGAGGGGCCCCGCGACTCGAGCGCCTCGGCGTAGCAGGTGTGCGCCCTGACCCGCTCGCCGGGCAGCAGCTCGTCGTGGATGGCGTCGCGCACGAGGGCGTGCCGGAAGCTGTAGCTGCTGCCGTCGACGACGAGCACCCCGCCGGCGATGGCCTCGCGCGCCGCGGTCTCGACGGAGTCGGCGTCGCCGTGCACCACCGTGATGAGGTCGTGCTCGACGCAGGTGCCGCCCGCCGAGAGCGTGCGCAGGATCTTCTGAGTCGGCTCGCTGAGCCCCTCGTACCGGGCGAGCAGGACGTCGCGCAGCGACTCGGGGTAGCACTCGGGCACCGTCGCCGCCTCGGCGCGCGCGAACTCCTCGACGAAGAAGGGCACGCCCTCCGTCCGCTCGACGACGAGCGCGAGATCGCGCGGAGCGACCGCGGCACCGCGGAGGGACGCGACCATCGCCTCGACGCCGCGCCGGTCGAGCCGGGCGAGCTCGCGCCGCTGCACGCGGTCGCTCCGCTCGAGCTCGGGCAGCCAGGCGCGCAGGGGATCGCCGCGGCGCAGCTGATCGCTGCGGAAGGTGAGGACCACGAGGATCCGGCCGGCGGTCGCGACGCGCACGAGGAAGCGCAGCACTCCGAGCGTCGCCGGATCGACCCAGTGCAGGTCCTCCACGACCAGCACGATCGGACGCACGCGCGACGCCGCCTCGAGGGCGACGGTGACCGCTTCGAGGACGGGCGGGGCGGCCGCGGCCGGCTCGCCGCTCCCGGGCAGCTCGGGGAGCAGGATGCGCAGCCCCTCGACCGAGGCGCCCGCCAGCGCGGCGAGCTCCTCCGCCCCCACCACGCGCGCCAGCTCGCGCAGCGGTGCGGTGATCGGCGCGTAGGGAGGCGCGTCGCGGTCGAGATCGACGCACTGGCCGCGGAGCACCAGGGCCTCGGGCGGCAGCCGCTGCACGAACTCGGCGACGAGCCTGCTCTTGCCGATGCCGGCCTCGCCGCCGACGACCACCGCTCGCGCACCCTGGACGAGCATCCGCTCGTAGGCGCGCCGCAGGGCCGCGAGGTCGTCGTCGCGACCGACGAGGACGGGCGGGGAGGGCGGGATCGGCATGGGAGTCATGGTGCCACCGGGCACGGACACCGGAGGGGCTCCGCGACGCGCGATGTCGGTTTCGCGCCGGTGCTCGACCGGAACGCGGCGGAGCCGTTCAGCTGCGGGCGGGGCCGCGCCGGAGCGCCGGCAGGAGGCGGTCGATCAGGGGCGGTCGGCGGGTCTCCGCAACGCGCTCCCGGCGCAGCCGCTCGCGTTCGAGGTCCTGCTCGAGGCGGCGCTCGCGCTCCTCGAGCAGCGCGGGGAAGGAGTGGTCGCTCAGCATCATCTCGGTCCTCTCGTCGGGGTGAGAGGAGGCTCCCGCGGGAGTGCGCGGCGGCGCATCGGGCGATCGCCTCATCCGACGAGCGGAGGAGGAGCGCGCGTGCGGCTCGAGGGGACCTGTTCCAGGGATCCCGGGTCGCGGAGCGGTGCCACTCGAGCGGCGCGGGCGTCCGGATCCGCGGAACGGCGCGGATCGGGAGGGATAGGGCGATCGCCCGATGCGGCCGACGGGGTCTTACGCGGATCGTCGTGATCGGCGCAGAGAGCGCTCGAATGCGAAGGAGTTCGCCATGGTCTTCCTCATCGTCCTCGCCGCCCTGATCGTCTGGGCGATCGCCGCGGCCGTCGTCTCCGTCGTGCGGGACGGTCACGGCCCCCTGCCGACGTGGACGGGCACCGAGCGCATCGTCGCCCGCCGCTGAGGCGGCTCGGCCTCATGTCCGGCTCGTGGACAGACGTCCGGCCCGCAGAACGACGTTCGGCTCGCGGAATCAGGACGATTCCGCGAGCCGAACGCGATTCCACGAGCCGGAGGTGCTCCCGCAGAGGGAGCCCGCGGGGCGCGGTGCTCGCTACGCCGTGCGGCGGCGCCGCAGGATCGTCAGCGCCGCGCCCGAGAGCAGCAGCAGGAGCGCCGCGCCCGCGAAGCCGGCCGCGTCGGAGCCCGTGTGCGCGAGCGAGCCCGAGTCCCCGCCTCCGGCGACGGGCACCGCCGTGGCCGTGGGCTGCGGCGACGGAGCGGCCGTGGGCTGTTCGGTCGGTGCGGGGGTGCCCGGCTCGATCGGGGCGGGCTCGGCCGGAGCCGCGACCGAGGTCAGCGACCAGTTCGCGTCGAAGAAGTCGGCCTGGTCGATCACTCCGCGCGCGGTCGCCCAGTCGATGAGCAGCTGGCGGATCTCGAGCCGCTCGTCGTAGACCAGCGGAGCCGCGGCGACGGCCGGGTAGGCGCCTCCGCCGCTCTGACGGTAGTTGTTGACCGCCATCACGAACACGTCGTCGTCGGCGACGGGGGTGCCGTCGGCGTGCGCGAGGTCGCGGATCCGCGAGCCGGCGGGCTGCGAGATGTCGATCACGTAGTCGACCCCCGAGAGAGCGTCGTAGTTGTAGTCCGGGATGCCCGTGGGGCGGTCCTCGGTGATCGCGTTCGTGCCCGTGGCCGGGTCGAACGGTGCGCCGGGCGCGACCTGGTTGAAGTACCGGGCCGAGAACTCCAGGTACTCGCGCACCTCGGCTCCGGTCATCTCGACTCCGCGCAGGGTGTTCTCGTAGATGTAGAGGCCCGCGATGTCGCGGATCGTGACCTGCCCCTGGGGGAAGACCGCGGTGCGCGAGAACGGCGACGCCTGCGAGATCACCGGGACGTCCGCCCACTCCGTGCCCTCGAGCGCGGCGTCGACCGTCTCGGCCTGCACGGAGTTGATGAAGTCGATGATCGGGGTGTCCTCGTAGCGGGAGGTCTCGGCCGAGAGCTCCTCGACCGACTCCGCGACGGGGGTGTTCACGTAGTCGATGGTCGTCGCGTGCGCCTCGGCGAGCGCGTCGAGCACGGCGGTCGACTCCTCCGGGATGTCGCGCGCGTAGACCGCCTCGGCGACCGGCGCCTCGCCCGCCGACCAGTCGACCTGCAGGTCGCCGGCGGCATCGGGCACCAGGTTCAGCGTGACCTCGGTCAGGCCCTGCGCCCAGTAGTAGGGCTGCGTGACGAGCACCTGCTCGCCGGCGACATTCGTGTAGAGCGTCTGCGGCACGTCCTGGTGGCTGTGCCCGGCGACGAGCACGTCGATACCGGGGACCTGCGTCGCGATGTTGTTGACGACGTCCTCGTTGAGGTCGGCCGGATCGTAGTCGGCGTCGGCGACGGTGCCCTGACCGGTGTGCGCGAGCACGACGACCACGTCGGCCTCGGCCTGCACCTTCGGCACCCACTCCTTCGCGGTCTCGACCATGTCGCGGAACTCGAGCACGCCGTCGACGTACTGCTTGTCCCAGACGCGGACGCCCGGGGTGACGAGGCCGAGGACGCCGACGGTGACGGTCTCGCCGTCGATCTCGCGCTCGATCAGCGTGTAGGGCTTGTGATACGGCTCGCCGGTGGCGACGTCGACGACGTTCGCACCCAGCAGCGGGGCGTTCAGATCGCCCTCGTAGGCGCTGAGCATGTCGAGGCCGTAGTTGTACTCGTGGTTGCCGACGACCTGCGCGTCGTAGCCGATCGTGTTGAACGCGGCGGCCATCGGATGCGTCGTCTCGCCGGCGAGGACGCCCGCGGCTCCGTCGCCCAGACCGTAGTAGTAGGTGAGCGGGGTGCCCTGGATCGCGTCGCCGTTGTCGAAGACCAGGACCGACTCGTCGCCCTTCTCGGCGCGGAGGCGGTCGACCTCGGTCGCGACGCGCGTGAGGCCGAGGGTGTCCTCGCCCTCGTACGGAGCGTTCGCGAAGTAGTCCCAGTTGTAGACGTGGCCGTGGGTGTCGGTCGTCGAGACGAGGGTGAGCTCGAGGCCGTCGTCGACGGTGGCCGCTGCCGCCGAGGGGGCGACGGTGGCCGCTCCGAGGGCGGCGACGACGAGGAGGCTGGCAGCGCGGTATCGGCGCATCGGTGTCCTGTTCGCATGATGGGTGGAGAGTGAACGTCTTCGAACCTAGGCGCGATGTGTGAACGCCGTGTATCGGATTCCGGAGCATTGCTCGGCGATGCACCCGTCTCGGCGCCCGGAGCACCCCCGGAGCCGCTCCGCTAGAATCGAGCGGCTGGTCGCGCAGAAGCGGCATCTCGATGCCGGGCCGGCCCGCCGAGGCCCGGTGGACCCGAAACGGGCCGGGCGACCACTCCCCGTCGAGAAGGAAACGCCATGCCAGCAATCGTCATCACCGGCGCCCAGTGGGGCGACGAGGGCAAGGGACGCGCCACCGACCTCCTCGGCAGCCGCGTCGACTACGTGGTCAAGTTCAACGGCGGCAACAACGCCGGCCACACCGTCGTCGTGGGCGACGAGAAGTACGCGCTGCACCTGCTCCCCTCGGGCATCCTGACCCCGGGCGTCGTGCCCGTCATCGCCAACGGCGTCGTCGTCGACATCGAGGTGCTCTTCCACGAGCTCGAGGCGCTGAGCGCCCGCGGTGTCGACGTCTCGAAGCTGCTCGTCAGCGCCAACGCGCACGTCATCACGAGCTACCACCGCACCCTCGACAAGGTGACGGAGCGGTTCCTCGGCAAGCGCCAGATCGGCACCACGGGCCGCGGCATCGGCCCCGCGTACGCCGACAAGATCAACCGCGTCGGCATCCGGATCCAGGACCTCTTCGACGAGAACATCCTCCGTCAGAAGGTCGAGGGCGCCCTCGACCAGAAGAACCACCTGCTGGTGAAGGTCTACAACCGCCGCGCGATCCTCGTCGAGCAGGTCATGGAGGACCTGCTGCAGTACACCGAGCGCCTGCGCCCCATGGTCGCCGACACCTCGCTCGTGCTCGCCCAGGCGCTCGACGCCGGCAAGACGGTGCTCTTCGAGGCCGGCCAGGCCACCATGCTCGACGTCGACCACGGCACCTACCCGTTCGTCACGTCCTCGAACGCGACCTCCGGAGGAGCCGCCACCGGCTCCGGAGTCGCCCCCAACCGCATCGAGCGCGTCATCGCCGTCATCAAGGCGTACACGACCCGCGTCGGCGCGGGCCCGTTCCCGACCGAGCTGTTCGACGAGTGGGGCGAGTACCTCCGCAAGCAGGGCTTCGAGTTCGGCACGACGACCGGCCGCCCGCGCCGTTGCGGCTGGTACGACGCTCCGATCGCCCGCTACTCCGCGCGGATCAACGGCGTCACCGATTTCGTCCTCACCAAGCTCGACGTGCTCTCGGGCCTCGAGACGATCCCCGTCTGCGTCGCCTACGACGTCGACGGCGTGCGCCACGACGAGGTCCCCGTCTCGCAGAGCGACTTCCACCACGCGAAGCCGATCTACGAGGACTTCCCCGGCTGGCAGGAGGACATCACCGGCTGCCGCACGTTCGCCGACCTCCCGCAGGCCGCGCAGGACTACGTCCGCGCCCTCGAGGCCATGAGCGGCGCCCGCTTCTCGGCCATCGGAGTCGGCCCCGAGCGCGAGCAGGTCGTCGTCCTGCACGACCTCCTCGACTGACCCGCAGGCGTCGTCGCTCCGCGCGTCGGGCTCGCTCGCTGGTGCGAACCGCCGCGAAACGGCCCCTGCGCCTCCGCTGCACCCCTTCTCGCGCCCATTCGCGGTCGGCATACGCGCCGAGTCGACTCGAAACGGGCCCCGCGGAGTCGGCAGACGCCATCGAGTGACCACTGAGCGCCGCGGCCCCCGCTGGTGAGTAGCGCCGCAGGTGCGTATCGAGACCCGCTACGTCCGGGACGCGCGGATCTCGATACGCCCGCTGCGCGGGCTGCTCGATCAGCAGGATGGCGACACCTCGCCTCCCCCGGCGGATCGGCAAGGGGGCGCATCTGCATCCTCGGGCGGGGGATGATCGGCGGATGCAGATCTACGCGGACCTCCCCGCCGTGCGTGCGCGGCAGATCACGGCCGACGCCCTGGCGATCGCCGTCGCCGTGATCGCGATCGCGGCCGGCGTCGCCGTGGGCGGCCTGATCGCCGGGCTGGCCGACATCGGACGCCGCCTCGAGAGCGCGGGCAGCGGATTCGGCTCCACCATGTCCGACGCCGGGACCACGCTCGGCGGCATCCCGCTGCTCGGAGACGCCGTGCGCGCGCCCTTCGACGAGGCGAGCGGAGCCGGCTCCGTGCTGGCCGCCGCGGGTCGCGACCAGCAGCAGCTCGCGGGAGCCCTCGCGATCGTGGCGGGCCTGGCCGTCGGCGGGCTGCCGCTCCTGCTCCTGGCCGTGCTCTGGCTGCGTCCGCGACTGCGCTTCGCCCGGCGCACCGCCGAGCTCCGGGCGCTGGGGACGACGGCCGCGGGTTCCGATCTCCTGGCGCTGCGTGCGCTGACGGAGGCGTCGCCGCGCGAGATCCTCGCGGCGCACCCGGACGCCGTCCCCGGGTGGCGCACGGGCGACCACGCGGCGACGCGGGCTCTCGCCGCCCTCGCGCTCCGCCGGGCCGGGTTGCGGCCGCGCTGACTCGCGCCAGCCGCTGTCCCGCGCCGCCGCTGTCCCGCGCCGCCGCGGTTCGCCCGCCCCGACCCGCAGGACCACGCCTCGTCCCCCGGAAGGATGACTCCGCGACCACCCACGGGCGACGCCCGCGACGCGACCCGCTCCGTAGCGTCGAGGACATGCAGAACCAGACCTCCACCGTCGTGGCGCGCGTCGAGAACGTGCGCAAGCTGTACGGCAGCACGCCCCCCGTCGTCGCTCTCGACGGCGTCACCCTCTCGATCCAGCGCGGCGAGTTCACCGCCGTCATGGGTCCGAGCGGCTCCGGCAAGTCGACCCTCATGCACGTCCTCGCCGGCCTGGACACGGCCACCGACGGACGCGTGTTCCTCGGCGACACCGAGATCAGCGGCCTCGGCGACGCCGAGCTGACGATGCTCCGCCGCCGCGAGGTGGGCTTCGTCTTCCAGGCGTTCAACCTGATCCCCACGCTCGACGTGCGCGGCAACATCCGCCTGCCGTTCGAGCTCGACGGCCGCCGCGTCACCGCCGACGAGGAGGCGTGGATCGCGAGCCTCATCGAGTCCCTCGGACTGCGCGAGCGCCTCACCCACCGGCCCTACGAGCTCTCGGGCGGCCAGCAGCAGCGCGTCGCCATCGCCCGCGCCCTCGCGACCCGGCCGCAGCTGATCTTCGCCGACGAGCCCACCGGCAACCTCGACTCGCGCACCGGCCGCGAGGTCCTCACGCTGCTGCGCGCCTCCACCCGCGAGTACGGCCAGTCGATCGCGATGGTGACCCACGACCCGATCGCGGCCGCGTACGCCGACCGCATCGTGTTCCTCCGCGACGGCGCCGTCGTCGACGACCGCCGCGGCATGAGCGCCGAGGAGGTCTCGCGCGCGATGCTCGAGATGGAGGCCGCGGCGTGAGCGGCGTGCGCACGGGCTCCCGCCAGGGCGGAGGAGCGATCGTCACGGTCGCGGCCCTCTCGGCGGCGTTCGGCGGCGTGCTCGTCATGGTCGTCGCCGACATGGTCGCCGCGTTCCAGGACGCCGGCCTCGACGGCATCGAGCAGGCCGCGACGACCCTCGGAGTCGTCGGTGCGGTGTTCTTCGGGATCGCCGTGTTCGTCGGCGGCATCGTGACCTCGAACGCCGTGTCGACCGTGATCGCGGGGCGCACCCGCGAGATCTCCCTCCTGCGCCTGCTGGGCGCCTCCGGTCGCTCGCTGCGCGCCGAAGTGGTGCGGAACGGCCTCGTGCAGGGGGTGCTCGGCGCGGTCATCGGCCTCGTCGCCGCCGTCGTGCTCGTGGCGGCCGGCGCCGAGCTCGCCATCGCCACGGGCACGTTCTCGCGCATCGACTACCCGCTGGTCTCGCCTGCCCTGGTGCTGCCGGCCGTCGCGGTGATCGCGTCGACCGTGATCGCGTCGTGGGGCGGATCGCGGCGCGTGCTCTCGGTCTCGCCGGCCGAGGCCGCGGGATCCGCCGCGGAGCCGCGCTACGACGAGCTGCGCGGGCGCCGCGGACGCAACGCCCTCGCGATCGCGTTCGTCGTGCTCGGCTTCGCCCTGCTGGGCGCGGGCGTCGTGGCCGGGCTGGTGAGCCCGTTCGGCGTGCTGCTCGGCCTGGTCGGCGGCATGGTCTCGTTCACGGGCGTCATCCTGGGCGCTCCCGTGCTCCTCCCT
Source organism: Rathayibacter sp. Leaf296 (assembly GCF_001423045.1). Lineage (NCBI taxonomy): Bacteria > Bacillati > Actinomycetota > Actinomycetes > Micrococcales > Microbacteriaceae > Rathayibacter > Rathayibacter sp. Leaf296. The sequence goes on along the minus strand of NZ_LMNR01000003.1, from coordinate 54,531 downwards.
CCGCTGACCTCGCTGGTCGGCCGGGCGTTCGGCGGCGGGTCCGTCGCGCGCCTCGCCTCGGCGAACGCGATCAGGAACCCCGCCCGCAGCGCCCGCGCGGTCATCGGGCTGGTGATCGGAGTGACGCTCGTCACGATGTTCGCGGTCGCCGCCGCGACCTTCGCCACTATCATGCGGATGTCCGAGGACATGGACCCTGCGACGTTCGCCGCCCTCGACCAGTTCGTCTCGATCAGCACCGCGATCATGAGCGTCCTGCTCGGCTTCTCGGTCCTCCTCGCCGCCGTCGGCATGGTCAACACCCTGTCGCTCAGCGTGCTGCAGCGGCGCCGCGAGCTGGGGCTGCTCCGCGCCCTCGGATTCACGGGCTCGCAGGTGCGCGGGATGGTCGTTCTCGAGGCGGCGCAGATGGTCATCGCCGCGGCGCTGCTGGGTCTCGTGCTCGGCGTGGTCTACGGCTGGAGCGGGGCGATCGCGATCTTCGGCTCGCTGCCCGGCATCGGCCTCGTGCCGCCGACGATCCCGGTGGGGATCCTCGTCTCGGTGGTGGTCGTGGGCGTGGTGATCACTGTCGTCTCGGCGGTGCTGCCCGCCCGCCGCGCGACGACGGTCTCGCCGGTCGCCGCGCTCGCGGTGGCCTGAGCGGGGCTGCTTCCGCCGGCAGTAGGGCGGATGCGGATCTCGATACGGCCGTGTGCGGCTTACTCGATCAGCAGGGCCCCTTCGCTGGTCGAGTAGCCGCGCAGCGGCGTATCGAGACCCGCGTCAACCAGCAGTCCGGCGGGCGCGGATCTCGATACGGCCGCAAGCGGCCTACTCGATCAGCAGGGTGCTCGCGTGCCCGGGTTAGACGACCGAGAAGCCGGCCGGCAGCCTCTCGCGCCCGCTGACCGCCATGAGGAACTCCTCCGCCCGCCCCGACCTCGCCGCGAGCGACCCCGCCAGCGCGCAGGCCGCCTCGACAGCGGGGCCGGTCAGCCCGTGAGGCACCCCCGTCGCGCGCGACAGGTCGACGGAGTGCACGACCAGCTCGAGCACGCGGGTGCGGAGGTACTCGTCGAGCGAGAGGGCGTGCGGCCCCACCGCGACGAGTCGACCGGGCGTCTGCTCGGCGAGACGCGCCGACGCGCGGCGCAGCGCCTCCGCCGCGACCACCGCGGGCCGGTCGCCGAGCGCGACGCCCGCCTCCACTCCGCGCCGGGCGACGGCCGCCGGGTCGCCGATGTTCCCGGCGAGGGCGCCGTAGTAGGCGAGCGCGTCCGGAACCGTCGCCTCGGCCGGCTCCGGGGCGGCCAGGTACGCCTCGACGGTGAGGATCGCGCGCGAGGTGTGCCCGGCGAGTCCACGGACGTCCCACTCGCCGAGGGCGGGCAGCGTCCATTGGTCGTCGCGGATCCGCTCGAGCAGGCGGACGAAGGCGGCGGCGGAGGTCTCGAACAGCGCGGAGTCGGCCATGGACCCCATGCTGGCACGCGGTCTGGACCTCTCGCCGGGGCGGCGGGGACCCAGAATGGCCGGGTGACCGACTCCGCTCCCGTCCCTCCGCGCCGCCCGGGCCCCGTGCGCCTCGTCGGCCGCACCGTCGTGCTCGAGCCTCTCGGCGAGGAGCACCTCGACGGCCTGCACGCCGCGATCGCGCGCCCCGAGGTCTTCGCCGGCGGCTACGGAGGAGGAGCAGCGGGACTGGAGCCCGATCCGGTCGCCTTCCGCGCGTTCCTCCTCCGCTACTACCCGTGGGAGGGGCTGCCGTGCGCCGTCCTCGTCGACGGGCGGGTGGTCGGGGCGACGGCGCTCGCCGACTTCGACGAGACGCGCGAGGCGGCGCATCTCGGCTGGACCGCCTACGCGCCCGAGGTGTGGGGCACCGCGGTGAACCCCGAGACGAAGCGGCTGCTGCTCGGTCTCGCGTTCGACAGCGGCTACTCGCGGGTGAAGCTGCAGGCCGACGCGGTGAACGCGCGGTCGCGAGCCGCGATCCTCCGCCTGGGCGCGACGTTCGAGGGGGTGCTGCGGCACGACCAGAGGCGGGCCGACGGATCGTGGCGCGACACGGCCGTGCACTCGATCCTCCGCGAGGAGTGGCCGGCGGTGCGCGACGGCCTCGACCGGCGCCTCGAGGCGCTCCGATAGCAACGGCGGGCCCGCTCCCGCAACTCCTGCCCCCCGATCCGGGACAGGAGTAGGAAGAGAGCATGGAACGGATCCACTACGCGGGCAGCTCGGTGCTGACCGGCAGCGCCATCGCGCGGTCGCTGGTGCACTACGCCGAGGCGCTCGCGCTGCGGAGGGGATCCGCGGCGGTCGAGATCCCTGTCCGGCGCGAGGACGGCGGGCTCGGCACTGCCGCGCTGCTCATCGGCCCGGCGAGCCAGCTCCTCAGCGAGCCGGAGGAGAGCGACGGCGAGGAGATCGTGGACGAGGAGCTCGTCGCGCGGATGATGCGCGAGGCGGGGCGGCTGGGCGTCTCGCACCCCGTCGCCGAGCCGGCGGACGCCGAGAGCGCGCTGCACCTGCCCGACCTGGACTTCACCGGGTTCGACGACGACGAGGTCCGCTGAGGTGGCCGCACGAGGACGTCTCGGTAGGATCGGCTCCTGCCGCGAGTACCGGAGCGGGAGCGCTGCCCCGGCGTCACCCGGCCCCCGCCGAGCATCGCGGCCCGAACGGAGAGTGCCCTGATGGGCCGACTGATCTACGACTCCACTCTGGAGGCCGACTTCGACGACCGCCTGCTGGCGCACCTGCAGATCGTCATCGGCTCGAAGCTGTCGCGCAACGAGTCCTTCTACTTCTCGTGGAAGGACTCTCAGGCGGTCGGCGACGGGCGCACCTCGATCTGGCTGCACCCCGCGATCCCGCTGCGCTTCAAGTACCACGGGGGCCGCGCGCCCTCGATCAACCCCGACTGGATCCGTCAGCTGCTGGCTGATTCGCACACCGCACACGGTCTGCGCATCAGCGAGGAACCGCACGGGAGCAGTCGCCCGAGCGAGGAGCCCCTCCTGTGAAGCGTGTCGAGATCATCTACGGCGGATCGCCGTACAGCCTGACCGATACGAGCGCCGCGGAGGTGCGCGCCGATGTGGAGCGGGCGCTCGACGGCGAGGCGTCGCGCTGGCTGATCGTGAATCAGGGCGAGGGTGAGCCGCGCAAGACGGCGATCCTGATCACTCCGGGAGTCGCGTTCTCGGTCGCGGACGTCGCGCTCTGAGCGGTCGCCCTCGCTGATCGAGTAGGCCGCGGCGCGGCCGTATCGAGCGGAGAGGGCGCCTTCGGTGCCAGCGCGGGGCGCGGAAGAGACTGATCTTCTGGGAGACGTGGGTCTCGATACGCCCCTTCGGGGCTACTCGACCAGCAAGAGCTTCTGCTGATCGAGTAGGGCGCGCAGCGGCCGTATCGAGATCCGCGGTGTCTCGGAGGGGGTGGCTCAGGGGCGCAGCAGGGGCGGGAACTCGGCGGGGATCTCGCGCGCCAGGTAGCCGGCCGCGCCGATCCGCTCGGTGAGGCGGGAGTCGGCCTCGGTGTGCAGGTGCACCGCCCAGGCCGCCGCGCCGGCGCCGTCGAGACCTCGCGCGCGAAGTCCCGCGGTCGCGCCGGCGAGCACGTCGCCGCTCCCGGCCGTCGCGAGGCCCGGGTGCTCGCCCTCGGCGTGCACGAGCACGCCGTCCGGGCTCGCGACGACGTTGAACAGGCTCACGACCGCCTCGTAGCGGCGCGCGATCGCGACAGCGGCCGTCTCGACGTCCTCGACGTGCGCCCCGAGCAGCCGCTCGGCCTCGGCGGTGTTCGGAGTCATCAGGAGCCGTCCCGCGAGCGAGCGGGCGACCCGCTTCTGGCCCGGCAGGACGCCGAGCGGGAACGCGTCCAGGTGCACGGCGGGCACGTCCCGCAGCAGCGGAGCGAGGGCCCGCAGCGTGGCGGCCGTCGCCTTCGGATCGTCCAGGCCGGGGCCCACCAGCGCGACGTCGGCCGAGGCGAGCTCGCCCTCGAGCGCCTCGAGACCGCGGCCGGTGATCGACCCGGTGCGCGACTCCTGCAGCGGGACGACGCCGCACTCGGGGAGCGCCACCGCCGTGGCGGAGGCGACGGACTCGGCGACGCAGAGCGTCATGCGGCCCGCGCCGACCCGCAGCGCCGAGATCCCCGCGAGCAGGGCGGCGCCGGGGGTCTTCCTCGCGCCGCCGACCACGACCACGTCTCCGCGGGCGTGCTTGGATCCTCCTGGCTCGGGCAGCGGCCAGCGCCCCTCGAGCAGTGCGCGATCGATGACCTCACTCATGCGGGTCTCCCTCTCCTTCGTCGCGGTCGTCGTGCCGGGTGACCGGCGCGCCGGTCCGCTCCAGGTGCTCGGTGCTGGAGAAGCGCTCGACGCTCCAGCCGTCGTCGCCTCGGATCAGGCGAGTCACCGACGCGTTGGCCACGGGGGTGGAGGCGCCGATGTCGAGGAGCTCGCGCTCGGACAGCCCCTCGCAGACGTAGCGGGTGATGAGCACGACGGCGTCGTGGCAGAACAGCACCGCGGGCCCGGTCGGCGCGGCGGCGTCGAGGTGGTCGAGGAACGAGCGCATCCGGAGCGCCAGGTCGGTCCAGGACTCGCCGCCCGGCGGCCGGTAGTAGAACTTGCCGTGCCACTCCCTCCGCGCCGCCTCGTCGGGGTAGCGGGCGCGGAACCCGGCGGTGGTCAGCCGGTCGGCGATGCCGAGGTCGCGGTCGCGGAGGCGCTCGTCGATCCGGAGCGGCAGGTCGAGGCCGGCCTCGGCGAGGGCCAGGTGCGCGGTCGACGACGCGCGGACGAAGGGCGAGCTCCAGGCCGAGACAGGGGCCGCCTCGCCGCCGAGCCAGCGTCCGAGCGCGTGGGCCTGCTCCTGCCCGGCCGCGGACAGCTCGACGTCGGCGTCGCGCCGGTCGACCGCGATCTCGAGAGCCCCCTCGGCCTCGGCCGCGCTGGCGGCGACGTTCGCGACGCTCTCGCCGTGGCGCACCAGGAGGAGCTCGGTCGGTCCGGTCGTGCGCGCAGGAGCCATGCCATCAGCATCCGCTCGGCACCCCCGGAGGGGTAGGGGTTTGCGAGCGGGGAGGAGCGCGCGCTACGGGGCCCTCGACTCCTCCCGGCGCGCGGACGAGACTGGGGGGACGACCTGAGGAGACCCATGATCCCGACGCTGTCCTCGCGCGCCATGTTCGTCATCGGCCTCGTCGCCGTGGCGCTGCGCGTCCTGCTGATCGACATCGCGCCGTTCGTGTGGGGGCCGTACCAGGGCTCGTCGCCGACGCTGGCGCTGCTGCTCCAGGTCCTCTCGATCACCGCCGGAGTCGCATCGGGCGTCGGCTACGCGTTCCTCGCGGGCGCCTTCGTCGTGCGGCACCTGGAGGTGCGCGAGGAGGCGGAGCGGCGCCGCTCCGTGCACTTCGTGGGGCGGTCGGCGGCGAAGGAGTAGGCGCTCAGGCGCTCTCCTCGGCCGACACCGCGGTGATCACGGCCGCGAGCGTCTCGGGGTTCCCGAGGATCCGGAAGTGTCCGCCGGTCTCGATCCGCACGTTCACCGCGCCCTCGAGCATGCTGCCCTCGGGGATGTGCGGGTCGAAGACGCCGAAGACCGAGGTGATGCGCGCGTTCGCTCCCGCCCGGCTGGCCAGCAGCAGCGTCGTCGCGTCGCGCGGCGAGAACGAGCGGAGGCTCTTCAGCACGAGGTAGGGCGCGTAGCGCGAGCCGCCGAACGGGGTCGAGACCGCGACCATGCGGTCGACCCGGCCGTCGGGGTCGAGCTCGGTCATGACGTACTTGCCGATCAGGCCGCCCTTGCTGTGGGCGACGATCACCACGTCGCGCAGGTCGTGGCGCTCGAGGTAGGCGGCGACGTCCTCGGCGGTGCGGGCGACCGGGCGGCCGTTGCGGCCGAGGTCGTCGAGCACGTGCAGCGGATGACCGCGCCGGTGCAGCGGATCGATGATCGGGCGGAGGAAGGACCACGTCTCCCAGATGCCGGGCAGCACGAGCACGGGCCGGCGGTCGCCGTCGAGGTAGTCGTCGGGCGCGCGCCGCGACACGAAGCCGCGCACCTGCCAGGCCACGGCGTAGGCGTAGTCCTGGATCCACCAGAGGCCGTCGCGGACGTTGCGGTTCATCGCGCGGCCTCGACGACGGGGATCTCGGCGGTCGTCTCGCCGCGAGCCGCGGTGGGCGTCCCGATCGCAGCGGCGAAGCGCTCCAGCTCGCGAGCCAGCTCCTCGGGCTCGGTGCGCGGGACCACGTGGCGGGAGCGACCGAGCTCGATCACCCGGGCGTCCGAGCAGGCATCGGCGAGCCGCGTGCACCAGTCGCGCGTCCCGATCGGGTCGTCGTGGCCGCGGACGATCAGCACCGGCTGCGCGAGCACGGCCGCCCGCTCGACGATCGGGTGGTGCAGCATCTCGGGGAGCTGCCGCAGGTACCAGCCGATGCCTCCGCGCAGGTAGTCGCCGAGGACCAGAGCGTCGACTCCGATCGGCTCGCCGAGGCAGTCGCGGGCGAGCGCGAGGCCCTGCCGGACGGCTCCGGGGCGCTGCGGGTCGACGACGGGGCCGATGAGGACGACGCCCTCCACGACGTCGGGGACGAGCGCGGCCAGCTCGACGGCGACCTGCGTGCCCATGGAGTGGCCGACGGCGATCGCGCGGGTGACGCCGCGATCCTCCAGCACCCGGGCGACGAACCTCGCGTGGTCGGCGATGCCGACGCGCCGCCTCGGCGGGCGGTTGGCCCCGAATCCCGCGAGGTCGACGGCGACCACGCGGCCGTGCCGCCGGAGCGGAGCGACCAGGCGCGAGAAGGTGCGGTGCGACATCCCGATGCCGTGCAGGAGCACGAAGGTGCGGGGCGCGTCGAGCGGACCGACGGCGTAGGAGCGCAGCTGCACGCCGTCGACCTCGTGGTGGACGGCGGGATCGCGGTGTGGCATGCGTCCCAGGCTAGGCAGCCGCCGGATGCGGCGCGCGGGGATGCGCGGGGGCGGTGGGCTGGGCTAGGGGAGGGCGGGGGCCTCGTGCCGGCACCTCGGCCACGGGCGCGTCGCCGCGCTCGAGGGCGGGCTGTCAAGCCGCCGCGGCACCCGAGGAGCACTGCCTAGCCTCGGAGCACGGCGGCGCCTGCCGCCAGGGGAGGACATCGACATGCGGATCGCGATCGTCGGAGCGACGGGCAACCTGGGGACGGCGCTGCTGCGGCGGCTCGAGCGGGAGGAGTCGGTGGAGGTCGTCGGGATCGCGCGCCGAGCGCCCCGGCCCGACTCCTCCGAGTACCGGGGAGCGACGTGGAAGGAGATCGACGTCGCGTCGAGTGCGGCGCCGCGGCTCCTGCGCGAGGCGTTCGAGGGGGTCGACGCGGTCGTGCACCTCGCGTGGGCGATCCAGCCCAGCCACGACCCGGCGTTCCAGCGGCTCGTCGATGTCGGAGGCACCGCGAAGGTGCTCGAGGCGGCCGCCGCGAGCGGGGTCGGGCAGGTGGCGGTCGCCTCCTCCGTCGGCGCCTACAGTGCGGCGCCGAAGTCGGAGCGGGTCGACGAGAGCTGGCCGACCGGTGGGCTGCACACGTCGACGTACAGCGTGCACAAGGCGGCGAACGAGCGGGCGCTCGACGTGTTCGAGGCGGAGCATCCGGAGATCGTCGTCACGCGGCTGCGGCCGGGCATCGTGTTCCAGAAGGCGGCGGCGACCGAGATCGCCGGGCTCTTCGCGGGGCCGCGCTACCCGACGCGGTGGCTCGGAGCGGTCCGGCCGCCGGTGCTGCCGCTGCCGCGCACCATGATCTTCCAGGCGGTGCACGCGGACGACGTCGCCGACGCCTTCTGGCGGGCGATCGATCGCCGGGCCGGCGGCGCGTTCAACATCGCGGCCGAGCCGGTGCTCACGCCGCAGCGGATCGCGGACCTGGTCGGCGCACGATGGATCCCGGCGCCGACCGGCCTGATCCGCTCGCTCGTCACCGCCACCTGGCACCTGCGGCTCCAGCGCACGGACGCGGGGTGGATCGACATCGCGACGAACGTGCCGGTGATGTCGACCCAGCGGGCTCGCGAGGTGCTCGGCTGGGAACCGACGCGGACGGCCGAGGACGCGTTCCGCGAACTGCTGTCCGGACTCGCCGACCGCACGACGAAGGCGGGATCGCCGCCGCTGCGGGGCTGACGGGAACACGGAAGGGCGGCGGATCCGAGGATCCGCCGCCCTTCTCGTGTGAGGGGGAGAGGCTACGCCTGTCCGTTCTCCTGCACCGCGTGCTTGGCCTCGCGGGCCGAGTCCTTGACGTCCTCGGTCGCGGACGTGCCGGCGTCCTTGACGTTCGCCGCGGCGTCGGTCGCGGTCTCCTTGACGGACGCGAAGGCCTGCTGCGCGGGCTCCTGGAGCTCGCTCGCCGCCTCCTTCGCCGCGTCGGTGACCTTGTCGACGACCGGCTGAGCCGAGTCCTTGACCTTCGACGCCGCCTGCTTCTCGGCGCTCGACGCCGGGATGAGGGAGGCGACGAGCAGGCCCGCGCCGAGCGCGATCAGACCGACCGCGAGCGGGTTGCCCTCGGCCTTGCCCTTGACCGAGCCGGCGGCGCCCTTGACGGAGTCGCCCGCTCCGGAGACCGAGCCCGAGACCGAGTCGGTCGCGTCGTGCACGCTGCCCATCACCCGGTCGCGGACCGAGCCGACGGCGTTCTTGACCTTGTCGGTCTGGCGCTGAGCGATGGCGTGCGGGCTGACCTTCTCGGCCAGCGCGTCCACATCCGTGCCCAGCTCGCCGCGGGTGCGCTCGATGTCGGCGCGGATCTCGTCCGCGGTCTTGTTCTGTGCTGCGTCGTACGTCATCGTCCTGCCCCGTTCGGCTTGAGTGATTCGGGAATCTTCTTGAGGGAGTCGACCGTCTCGGGTGCGCCCTCCACCTGCTTGAGGCTCTTGCGCCCGACGGAGTAGAGGATCGCGGCGATGACGCCCCAGATCACGGCGACGACGACGGCCGACCAGCCGTTGTCGATCAGGTGACCCAGGCCCCACCAGAGGGCGATCGAGAGGAACAGCACGGCCATCAGCGCGGCGTAGCCGGCGCCTCCGAGCAGTCCTGCACCCTTGCCCGCCTTGCCGGCGGACTCCTTGATCTCGGCCTTGGCGAGCGCCATCTCCTGGCGGATCAGCGTGGAGAGGTCGCGGGACACCTCGCCGAGCAGCTCGCCCAGCGATGTGGTCGCGGCGCGTTCGTCGGGGGTCGGCTCGCCGAACCCGGCGCGATGCGCTCCGGTGGAGTCGGTCATGGCCGGCTCCCGCCCGGGAAGGTGTCGTAGCCCGTCGAGGTCGGCGGCGTGCTCAGCGGGTCGGCGACCGGCACGGTGGGCAGGTGGTCGCGCTCGAGCGAGCTGCTGCCGGTGGTGCCCGTGTAGGTGTCGTCGACGAAGGGGCTGTCGACGTACGCGGTGTCGACGCTGGACGCGGCGGGGGCGCTGTACTCGGGGCCCGAGGTGGAGGCGGTGGCCTCCTTCTCGTCCTTGGCCTCGGCGGTGAGCGCGCGGAGGAGGCGTCCGCCGACGAGGCCGGTGGCCGCGGCGATCAGGATGAACGCACCCGGACGGCGGCGGGCGAAGGACTTGACGTCCTCGAGCAGTTCGGCGGGCTCGCGGTCCTCGAGCCACGACGCCACGCCCTGGGCGCGGTCGGCGAGCTGCGAGACGAGGTTCGTGGCGGCGTTGCTCCCGCCCTCGCCCTTGGCGAGTGAGGTGAGGTCGTCGCTGAAGGCGCGGACGCCCTTGGCGGCGTTGTCCTTCTGGGCGTGCGCCTGCTCGGTCAGCTGGCCGCGGCTCTGGTCGAGGAGGTCCTTGACCTGCACCTTGGCCTCGTGGGCGACGTTCGCCGCCTCCTGCTTGCCGGTGGAGAGCACGTCACCGGCGGCCTGCTTGGCGTCTCCGGCGACGGAGCCGGCCTGCTCCTTCGCGGTGCCGACGGCCTCCTTCGCGGTGTCGACCGCGCCGGAGGTCCCGGAGGCGCCGGAAGTGCCGGTGGTCCCGGTGGTCGTCGTGGTGTCGTAGCTCGCCTCGGTCGCGCCGTAGTTGGCCGCGCCGTTGCCGAACGGAGGTGAATCGGGATCGATGGTGGACATCGTCAGTCCCTTCCAGGATCGAGTCGGGGGAATAGGTGTGCGTGCCGACGGGGCCGCTCCGAGGGGATCGGTGCGCCGGCAGTGGCCAGTCTGGGCAGCGCTCCCAGGAAGCGGGAAGGGCGTAGCGCTCGGGCGGCGGACAGGTCTACCATCGCGCCCCCGCGACGCCCGGATGGGGCGCGACGACGACGGCCGTCGAGCGCCTCGGAGCACACTGCGGAGTCGCCGGGAAAGCGCTCTCAGTTCATCGGTCCCGCGGAGGGAGCACTCCGCAGTCAAGCCCCTTCTGACCCGCGGACAGGGCTGCCTGCGGTCGAGAGGACACGGGGTCGCACCCGCCCGTATCTGTGAGGAAAGGGAACCACCAGCATGTTCTTCCACAAGCAGGAATTGCAGTTCACGTCGTCGCCCTCCAAGCCCGACGCGGTCTTCGCGAGGAGGTTCCAGGAGGTCCTCGGCGGGCAGTACGGAGAGATCTCCGTCGCCATGCAGTACGGCTTCCAGGCGTGGAACTCGCACGAGCCCGGCAAGTACCGCGACTTGCTGTTCGGCATCGGTGCCGAGGAGTTCGGCCACGTGGAGATGATCGCGGTGATGATCGCCCAGCTGCTCGAGAAGGCTCCGATCGAGCAGTCCGAGGACGCGATGAAGAAGGACCCGGTCCTCGCCGCGGTCATCGGAGGCACCGACATCCAGCACGCGATCGTCGCCGGCGCCGGCGCCCGCCCCGTCGACAGCATGGGCAACCCCTGGCAGGGCTCCTACATCACCGCCAGCGGCAACCTGCTCGCCGACTTCACCGCCAACGCGAACGCCGAGATGCAGGGCCGCCTCCAGGTGGCGCGGCTCTACCACATGACCGACGACCACGGCGTGCGCGACCTCATGTCGTTCCTCCTGGCGCGCGACACCATGCACCAGAACCAGTGGGTGGCGGCCGCCGCCGAGCTGCGCGCGGAGGGCAAGGAGGACCTGCCGGTGCCCTCGAACTTCCCGCTCGCGAACGAGGAGCGCTCGGTCTCGTACCAGTACCTCAACTTCTCGGACGGGCAGGCCGCCAAGGAGGGCACGTGGGCCTCGGGCCCCACCCCCGACGGCAAGGGCGAGTTCAGCTACCACGACGGGCCGACCACCAGCGCCCCGATGCCGCCGGCCACCCAGCCGGACCCGCGCTTCTACGGCACCGACCCCAAGCCCAACATCGTCGAGAAGGTCACCGGAGCGGTCAAGGACGCGGTGAGCAAGAAGTGACCGGGCGACGGATCCTCGGTGCGCTCGGCGCCTCGGCCCTGATGGTCGGCCTGCTGGCCGGCTGCACGGGCGACGCGCAGACGCCGAACCAGTCGGGCAGCGCGGTGCCGACCAGCGCCGACGTCGGATCGACGCAGACGCCCACGAATCCGCCGTCGGACACTCCGGCGTCCGAGACGGCGACTCCCGCGACCTGAGGGGCGGAGCTTGGCCCTCCCCGGGCCGGGACGCAACCCCCTGCCCCTGTTCAGGTGGTAGCGAGCTTCGATGCCTAACGTCGTGCTCAACGATCAGTGAAGGAGGCACCACCTATGGGGCTCGATGACAAGATCAAGAACGCCGCTCAGGACATCGCCGGCAAGGCGAAGGAAGCCGTCGGCGACCACAAGAACGACCAGGACCTGAAGGCCGAAGGCCAGAAGGACCAGGCTGCCGCCTCGACCAAGAAGGTCGGCGAGGACGTCAAGGACGTCTTCAAGTAGGCAGTCGCTCACGTCGGCGGCGCTCCCCTCGCGGGGGCGCCGCCTTCGTGCGTCAACCAGCCTCGCTGGTCGAGTAGCCACGCAGCGGCGTATCGAGATCCACGTCCGCCGGGAGTTCCGGAGTCCGTGGATCTCGATACGCCCTCTGCGAGGGCTACTCGATCAGCAAGGGGTGAGCGGGCCGTCCGGGTAGCCCGATGACGGCGGTCGGGCGCCTGTACCTGCTGGTCGAGTAGCCGCGCAGCGGCGTATCGAGACCCGCGTCCGCCGAGAGCCCCGTGTCCGCCAGAGCCCTACGGCTGCAGGACGACCTTGATGCAGCCGTCCTCCTTCTTCTGGAACGTCTCGTAGAGGCCCGGCGCGTCCTCGAGCGGCGCGTGGTGCGTGACGAGGTCCATGACGCCCAGCGGGTCGCTCGGATCCTCGACCAGCGGCAGCAGCTCGTCGATCCAGCGCTTCACGTTGCACTGGCCCATCTTGAGCGTGACCTGCTTGTCGAACATCGACTTCAGCGGCAGCGGATCCGCCTCGCCGCCGTACACGCCGCTGAGCGACACGGTGCCGCCGCGGCGCACCAGCTCGAGTCCGCCCTGGATCGCCGCGAGCCGGTCCACTCCGACCGTGTCCATCGCCTTCCGCGCGAGCGGATCGGGCAGCAGGCCGGCCATCGACTGCGCGAGCGAGCCGACCGGCGAGCCGTGCGCCTCCATGCCGACCGCGTCGACGACGGAGTCCGGGCCGCGCCCCTCGGTCAGGTCGCGCAGCTCGGCGACCACGTCGTCCGTGAGGTCGAACACCTCGACGCCGTGACGCGCCGCCATGGCGCGGCGCTCGGCGACCGGGTCGATCGCGAGGACCCGGAAGCCCTTGTGCACGCCGATGCGGGCGGCGAACTGACCGACCGGGCCGAGCCCGTAGACGGCCAGCGTGCCTCCCTCCGGCACCTGCGCGTAGTCGACGCCCTGCCAGGCGGTCGGCACGATGTCGCTGAGGAAGAGGTAGCGGTCGTCGGGCAGGTCGGTGCCGACCTTGACGGTGTTGTAGTCGGCGAGCGGCACGCGGAGGAACTCCGCCTGGCCGCCGGGGACCTGGCCGTACATCTTCGTGTAGCCGAAGAGCGCGGCGCCCGACTGGTACTCGGTGACCTGCGTCGTCTCGCACTGCGACTGCAGTCCGCGGCGGCACATGAAGCACTCGCCGCAGGCGATGTTGAAGGGGACGACGACGCGGTCGCCGACCGACAGCGAGGTCACTCCGGCGCCCACCTCCTCGACGACGCCCATCGGCTCGTGGCCGAGGATGTCGCCCTTGTCGAGGTACGGCCCGAGGAGGCGGTAGAGGTGCAGGTCCGATCCGCAGATCGCGGTCGAGGTGATGCGGACGATCGCGTCCGTGGGCTGCTGGATGCGGGGGTCGGGGACGGTCTCGACCGAGACCTTCTCGATGCCCTGCCACGTGAGTGCGCGCATGCTTGCTCCGTTCTGACCGGCGCTCGCCGGTCGTGCCCCTCCAGGCCACACCGAGCGGGGAGGGGGTGTCAGGGGGTTGACGCCTCAGCGCCCGGATCGTCGGCGGATACTCGGCCTGCCGGGGATCCTCGGGCCGCGGGCAGCGCGCACTGGAAGGACGTGCATCCGGCGTTCACCTGGCACACGGGCGACGAGTGGTGTGATGGGGGGATGGAAGCTCTCTACACCGCTATCGCCCACGCCTCCGGTGGAGGACGCGACGGCCACGTCCGCACCGAGGACGACCGCCTCGACCTCGACACCCGCCCGCCCCAGGAGCTCGGCGGCTCCGGGGACGGCACCAACCCCGAGCAGCTGTTCGCGGCCGGGTACTCCGCCTGCTTCCTCGGCGCCGTGCACGGCGCCGGCCGGGAGCTGAAGATCGACACGACCGACGCGGCCGTGTCGGCGAGCGTCTCGATCGGCAAGAACGACGACGGCGGATTCGGCCTCGCGGTCGAGCTCGACATCCACGTTCCGAACGCCAGCCCGGAGCAGGCGCAGCAGGTCGCCGAGAAGGCGCACACGCTGTGCCCGTACTCGAAC
>NZ_LMNR01000003.1:40484-40578 GCF_001423045.1 Rathayibacter sp. Leaf296 | reverse complement strand
GCGACCCGCGGGAACATCCCCGTGGAGCTGACGATCGTCTCCTGACGACGCACCCGTCGACGGCCCCTGCTCCCACCGGAGCGGGGGCCGTCGT
>NZ_LMNR01000003.1:0-40406 GCF_001423045.1 Rathayibacter sp. Leaf296 | reverse complement strand
CGTCGACGGGGGTCCGTTATGGTCGTGGGCATGACCGAGGACACGTCGCGCGAGGAGTCGGAGGCCCGGGCCGAGCTCGAGCAGATCCGGCAGAGCATCGACAACATCGACGCCGCCCTGATCCACCTGCTCGCGGAGCGCTTCAAGTTCACCCAGAAGGTCGGGCGGCTGAAGGCGGCGCACGGGCTTCCGGCCGCCGACCTCGATCGCGAGGCGCGCCAGATCGCGCGACTGCGGTCGCTGGCGGAGGAGTCTCACCTGGATCCGGCGTTCGCCGAGAAGTTCCTGGGCTTCATCGTCGCCGAGGTCATCCACCACCACGAGCAGATCGCGAACGGCGCGGAGGCCTGAGTCCCGTCGGGCTCGCTGATCGAGTAGGTCGCGGAGCGGCCGTCTCGATATCCAGGTCTGCTGGAGTGGGTGGGTCTCGATACGCCCCTGCGGGGCTACTCGACCAGCACCGGGGGGCCTACGCCTCCGCGGGGCGGCCCAGGGCGCGCACCGAGGTGACGCGGCGGCGGGCGATCGCGGCGACCGTCAGCAGCAGGCCGAACAGCAGCCAGAGCACGAGGCCGACGACCGCGCCGCCGACGCCTCCGGTGCTCTCCACCACGCCCGACAGCGCGTTCTGCGCGGCCGACAGCGGCAGGAACCCGAGGGCGTCCTCGAACACGCCGGGCACCGTCGAGATGATGCCCGCGCCCAGCCCGATGACCGCGGCGAGCATCGCGAGGAAGCGCCCCACTCCGCCCAGCAGCGCCACGAGGCCCTGGTTGACGGAGGCGAACGACGCACCGACCAGCATCGACAGCAGGGCGAAGCCGACGAACGAGCCGGCGTCGAGATCGGCGACGAACTGCATCACGATCGCGACGGCGAGGCCCTGCACGAGCCCGATCCCGAGCGCCGGGGCGTAGGAGGAGAGGGCGAGCGCCGCGGAGGACCGGGTCGAGGTCAGCGCGCGGTGCGAGAACGCGGCGAGCACCAGGAACGAGGCCAGGGCGCCGAGCCAGAGGGCGATCGTGGTGAAGAACGGCACCGACGAGGCCCCGAACAGCGACGTGGAGCTGCTCGCGTTCTCGACGGGGTCCGCGACCACGTCGGCCAGGTTCTGCGACTCCGCCTCGGTGTAGGTCGGCAGCTGCGCGACGGCCGAGTCCAGGCCGGTGGCCAGGGTCCGCGTGCCGTCGGCGAGCTGCAGGGCTCCGTCCGAGACTCCGACGGCGCCCTCGGCGAGCTGGTCGGCTCCGTCGGCGGCCGAGGAGGCGCCGGTGGCGAGCTCGGCGGCGCCGTCGGCGGCCGAGGTCGCGCCGGTCGCCAGCTGGGCGGCTCCGGTCGCGGCGGCCGTGGCTCCGGTCGAGAGCTGGGCCGCTCCGGCGGCGGTCTGGTCGGCGCCGTCGGCGAGCTGTCCGAGGCCGGTCGAGAGCGACGCGACTCCGGTCGCGACCTGGCGGGCGCCGCCCGCGGCCTGCTGCGAGCCCGCGACGAGCGAGGGCGCCTCGGGGGTGCCGACGCGGACGCCCGTGTCGAGTGCCTGCGTCGCTCCCGCCGCAGTCGTGGTCAGCGCGACCGGGCCGTCGGCGGCGGTGAGGGCGTTCGCGACGATGCCGCTCGCGGCCAGGCACTGCGGGTCGGCGCAGCCCTCGAGGGCCTGCTGGAGTGCCGCGAAGGTCCCCGCGGTCGACTGCGCGGCGCCGCCCGAGAGCTGCGCGATCTGCTGGGTGCTCTCGCCGATCGTGACAGTGCTCGCGCTCAGCTGGTCGAGCCCGTCGGCGACCGCGGTCGCTCCGGTGCCCAGCTGTGCGGCGCCCGTCGCCGAGTCGCGCGCGCCGGTGGCGAGCTGCGTCACTCCGCCCGACAGCGCGGACGCGCCGGTGCCCAGCTGCGCCACTCCGCCCGACAGATCGGTCGCGCCGGTGCCCAGCTGCGCGACTCCGTCGGACAGCGCGGACGCGCCGGTCGACAGCTCGTCGATGCCGTCGGCGAGGGAGCTGGTGCCGTCGGCGAGCGAGGAGGCGCCCGTGCCGAGCTCGGTGGCTCCGTCGGCGAGCGTGCCCGCGCCCTCGGCAGCCTGCCCGATCTGCTCGTTCAGCGTGTTGAAGCCGACGTAGACGTTCTCGAGGTACGCGGTGGTGAGCTGCGTGTTCAGGAGGGACGTCGCGGTGCTCGTGACCGTCGCCGAGATCGCGTCGTCGACGAGCTTCGCCTTGTCGCTCGTGGCGATGTCGATGGTGGCCTTGGTCGCCGCCGCCGCGTCGCCCGCGTAGGAGGTCGCCGCCGCCGAGAAGTTGGAGGGGATGGTGACGACGGTGGCGTAGGAGCCGTCGGCGAGTCCCTCCGCCGCGTCGTCCTTGTCGGTGAGGACCCAGGTGAAGTTCGAGGTCGAGTCCGAGCCGGAGACGTTCGGCACGGGAGTGGGGGACGCGGTCGGTGTCTCCTCGGTGCCGCCCGTGACCAGGCCGGCCGCGAGCTGGCGCCCGAGCGGCACCGTCTGCCCGTCGAGATCGACCGGGGTGTCCTCGTTCACGACCGCGGCCGTCACCTGGTCGAGGCGCTGGGTCGGGTCCCACAGCGCCCAGACGAGCAGCCCGCCGATGGCGAGGGGGACCAGGACGATCCCGAGGAGGGTGAACCAGGACACCTTCTTGGCGCCGCGGGGGCGCTCGAGGGAGAAGAGAGCCATCTGTCAGAGGACCTTTGCGATCGCGCGGTCGGATGCCGCAGTCGGGACCGCGCGCACGTCGCGGTCGGAGGGGAGGAGGTCGTCGAGCGCGTCGGGCTCGACGGCGGAGGCGACGACGGTGAACGGGCGCTCGTGCTCGAGCGCGTGCGCCCGGGCGCCGTCGAGCTCGGCTCGCAGGTCGTCGCGCAGTCGCGGGTCGGTGACCGTGTCGACGTCGTCGAGCACGAGGAGCGCCGGGTGCGTCGAGAGCGCCGCGCGCACCTCCTCGATCGGATCGACGGCTCCGGCCAGGCGCACGAGCCCGACCCGGCTGCGCACCGCGGAGGCGCGGATCGGCACGACGAGTCCGTCGACCTTGAGGCGACCGGAGTCGGGGGCGAGCCGGCCCGCCAGCGTCAGCAGCAGGGCGGTGCGTCCCGAGCGGTGCGGTCCGTGCACGACGAGCGCGGCTCCGGTCGGCACGCGCACGGAGACGTCGGTGTAGAGCGGACCGTCGGGTCCGTCGAGCGAGAGGCCGTCGGCGGCGATCGCGTCGGTCGCTCCGGGCTCCGGCCAGTCGGCGAGCGCGAGCTCCTTCGTCAGGCCCTCGCCCTCCACGTCGAAGGAGGGGAGGATGCGGTCCAGCCAGCGCGGCATGTGCCACGCGCGGTCGCCGAGCAGGTGCAGGACCGCCGGGACCAGCGTCATCCGGACGATGAAGGCGTCGACGAACACGCCCACGGCCAGACCCAGCGCGATCGGCTTGATGTTCGTGTCGCCCTCGGGCACGAAGGCGGCGAAGACCGAGAACATGATGACCGCGGCCGCCGTGACGACCTTCGCCGAGCCGACGAAGCCCGACTCCACCGCCGCGCGCGCCGAGCGTCCGTGGACGTAGTCCTCGCGCATCCGCGAGACCAGGAAGACCTCGTAGTCCATCGCGAGCCCGAACAGCACGCCCATCAGGATGATCGGCATGAAGCTGATGATCGGGCCCGTCTTGTCGACGTGCAGGGCGTCGGCGAACCAGCCCCACTCGAAGACCGCGGCGACCGCGCCGAACGACGCGCCGACCGACAGCAGGTAGCCCAGCGTCGCCTTCAGCGGCACCCACAGCGAGCGGAACACCATGGTCAGCAGGACCAGGGAGAGGCCGACGACCAGGATGCCGAAGGGCAGCAGGGCGTTCGCGAGCGTGTCCGAGATGTCGATGCCGACCGCGGTCTGCCCGGTCACCGCGAGGTCGACGCCGTACTCCTCCTGGAAGTAGTCGTGCTTGTCGCGGATCTCGGCGACCAGCGCCTTGGTCTCCTCCGAGTCGGGGCCGCCCTCGGGGATCACCTGGATGATGCCGGTGTCGGCGGTCTCGTTGGGCGTGGCCAGCGGCACGGAGGCGACGCCGTCGAGGCCCTCGATCTCGGTCTTGAGGTCGGCCATCAGGCCCAGCGGGTCGGTCGAGCCGATGATGGTGCCGGTGACGATGAGGGGGCCGTTGTAGCCGTCGCCGAAGTTCTCGGCGAGCAGGTCGTAGGTGTCGCGGGCTGGCGTGCCCTCGGCCTGGTAGCCGGCGTCGGGCAGCGCGAGGCGCAGGCTCAGCGCCGGGATGCTCGCGACTCCGAGCACGCCGATCACGGCGATGATCGTGACGACCGGGAACCGGGTGACGGCGCGGACCCAGCCGCGGAAGAAGCCGCGCGGCACCTCGGCGTGCACGTGGGTGCCCGGCGAGGCGGGGGCGGCGTCGGGCTCGACCTCGGGGTCGGCGTGGGCTCCGGCGACCTGCTTCGCGGCCGCCGCCTTCTTCTTCGCGCGGCGCTCCTTCGGGCGCAGGCGCTCGCCGGCGAATCCGAGCAGCGCCGGAGTGAGGGTGAGCGCGATGACCACCGCGATCGCGACTCCGCCCGCCGCGGCGATGCCCATGGTCGTCAGGAACGGGATGTTCGCGACCGACAGGCCGACCAGCGCGATGATCACCGTGAGGCCGGCGAAGACCACCGCGGAGCCGGCGGTCGCGACCGAGCGCGCGGTCGACTCCTCCGGGTGCATGCCCTGCTTGAGCTGGTCCTGGTGGCGGCTGATGATGAAGAGGGCGTAGTCGATGCCGACCGCGAGCCCGAGCATCAGGGCGAGCAGCGGAGTCGTCGACGAGATCGACGCGAAGCGGGTCGCGATGAAGATGGCCGACATCGAGAGCGCGACGCCGAGCAGAGCGGTGACGAGCGGCATGCCGGCGGCGAGGAACGAGCCGAAGGTCAGGACCAGGACGACGAGGGCGACGATGAGGCCGATCGCCTCGGTGATCGTCACTCCGGGCAGGTTCTGCGAGAAGAGGTCGCCGCCGAGCGAGACGACGGTGCCGGCGGGCAGCGCCTCCTCGAGGGTCGTCGCCTCGGCCTGGAGGGCGTCGCGGGACTCCTCGGAGGTGGTGGTCGCCGAGCCCTCCATCTGCGCGGTGATGACGAGGGCGTTCCCCTCGTCCGAGATCGTGCCCTCGACGGTGTCGGAGTACGGGTCGGTGACCGCGGCCACGCCTTCGATGTCGGTGAGCGCGGCGACCGCGTCGCCGACGGGCCCCGTGATGTCCGCGTCCTCGACGCTGCCGCCGTCGGGAGCGACCACGACGTAGCGAGCGGAGGTGCCGCTGACCTGCGGGAACGTGCGCTCGAGCTGGTCGAGCGCGGTCTGCGACTCGGTGCCCGGGATCGAGAAGCTGTTGTCGGTGCCCTGGTTCAGCAGCACGGCGCCGCCTCCCGCGAGCACGACGACGGCGAGCCAGAGGACGGCGACGAGACGGTGGGCCTGGTAGACCCATCGCCCGAGTCGGTAGAGCAGCGACGACACGCGGTCTCCTGATGATCGAGGGGAGGAGGACGATACGACGGTGTACCCGATACACGAATGTATCCGATGCAGGAACGTATCCGATACAGTGATCCCGCTCAACGCCCCGTGACAGCTCTCGGAGAGGATCCAGGAATGACCGTGGTCGACGCTCCCGAGCAGTCCTCCCGACGCAGCCGCACCCGCGAGCGGCTGCTCGACGCGGCCTACGACGTCTTCGCCGAGACCGGCGTGCACTCGGCCTCGGTCGAGCAGGTGTCGGAGCGGGCCGGCTTCACCCGCGGCGCCTTCTACTCGAACTTCACCAGCAAGGAGGAGCTGTTCTTCGCCCTGATGGAGCGCGAGAACGGCGCCCGCCTCGCCGGGCTCGTCGAGCAGATGGGCCGCACCCTGCCCAAGCTCGCCGGCACCGCGGAGCCGCTGACCGCCGAGGCGCTCGGCGCGGTGGTGCTCGACTTCCTGCACGGCCCCTTCGACGACGACCGCCGCTGGTGCCTGGTGCAGGCCGAGTTCGAGCTGCTGGCACTGCGCGACCCCGCCATCGCGACGCGCTACAGCGGGTTCCGGGCGCGCTTCGACGCCTCTCTCGTCGACATCATCGGCTCGGCTCTGCGGGAGGTCGGCCGGGACTTCGCGCTCGAGCCCACCGCCGCGGTCCGCCTCGTGCTGGCGAGCTACGAGGGCGCGGTGAAGCAGTCCCTCCTCGACGGCGACTCCGACGGCCAGAGTCTCGAGCGGATCCGCTCGTCCCTCACAGGAGTCGTGATCGCGGTCTCGACGCCGGTCTGAGCCCGCGGTCCCCGCCGGCCCCCGCGCGCGGCGAAGATGGACCCATGGAACTGCGTCAGCTCGAACACTTCCTCGCCGTGGCGAAGGAGCAGCACTTCACCCGCGCCGCGAGCGCGCTGCAGATCTCGCAGTCCGGGCTCTCGGCCTCCATCCGCGCGCTCGAGAGTGAGCTGGGCAGTCCGCTGTTCACCCGCAGCACCCGGCGCGTGGAGCTGACGTCCGCCGGCCGGGCGATGCTCGAGGAATCGGAGCGGTCGGTGGCGAGCGCCCTCGCGGCGCGCGACGCGGTGCGGGCGGTGCAGGGAGTGCTGCGCGGGAGCCTCGCGGTCGGCACGGAGGAGTGCCTGGGCGGCGTGCACCTGCCGCGCGAGCTCGCGACGTTCCGCGGCGAGCATCCGGGAGTCGCGTTGCGGCTGACGCACGACGGGTCCGGTGCTCTGCTCGACGCGGTGGCCGCCGGCCGGCTCGATCTGGCGCTCGTCGCCGACATCGGAGCGACGCCCGCGGGCGTGCGGACTCTGCCGCTCGCGAGCGAGGGCTTCGCGGTCCTGACGCACCCCGATCATCCGCTCGCCGACCGCGCGGTGTGCCGCGTGCCCGATCTCGTCGGCGAGACGATCGTGGGGCTGCAGGGGCACTGGGGCGCGAGCCACCTGGCCGCGCAGGCGTTCGCCGAGCACGGTCTGGCGTTCGAGGTCGAGCTCGAGGTGAACGACGTGCACACGCTGCTCGACCTGGTCGGCTACGGCATGGGCGTCGCGGTGGTGCCGGCGCACTTCGCCGAGAAGCGGCCGGAGGCGCTGACCGCGGTGCCGCTCGAGGATCCGCTGCTGGTCTGGCGCACGATGGTGGCGGTTCCGGAACGGCCGACCGCGGCGGCGCGCGCCTTCGTGTCGGCGCTGCCGTCGCCGTCCGCGGTGCCGGTCGAGTAGCCCCGCAGCGAGTCCGGCGGTGGTGGATCTCGATACGCCCGCTGCGCGGGCTACTCGATCAGCAGGTGCTCCCTGCTGGTCGAGCAGCCCCGGAGGGGCGTATCGAGAGCCCGCCCGCCACTCAGTCGAGCGACGCGAGCTCCTCCGGGGTCAGCTCCAGGTCGGCCGCCGTGGCCGAGTCGCGGATGCTCTCGGGACGCGACGAGCCCGGGATCGGCAGCACGATCGGCGCCTTCGCCAGCTCCCACGCCAGGCAGACGACCTGCGGCGAGACTCCGTGCGCCTCGGCGACGGTCGCGAACGCCGAGTAGCGCGAGCCCAGCTCGGCCGCCGACGAGATGCCGCCGAGCGGACTCCACGGCAGGAACGCGATGCCCAGCTCGGCGCAGAGCTCGAGCTCCGGCTCGCTCGAACGGAACGACGGCGAGAACTGGTTCTGCACCGAGACGAGGCGCTCGCCGAGGATCCCGTGCGCCTCCCGGATCTGCGCCGGGTCGGCGTTCGAGATGCCCGCGCGCACGATGACGCCCTCGTCGAGCAGCTCGACGAGCGCTCCGATCGAGTCGGCGTACGGCACCGACGGGTCGGGCCGGTGGTACTGGTACAGCCCGATCGCCTCGACCCCGAGACGCTGCGCGGACGCGCGGGCCGCCTCCTTCAGGTGCTCGGGACGCCCGTCCTGCGTCCACACGCCGTGCTCGGGGCGCAGGTGCCCGCCCTTCGTGGCGACGAGGACGCCGGAGGTGTCGCCGCCGTAGCCCTGCAGCGCCTCGGCGATCAGCAGCTCGTTGTGTCCGAGGTCGTCCTCTCCGCCCAGGTGGTAGGCGTCGGCGGTGTCGATCAGGGTGACGCCGGCGTCGAGCGCCGCGTGGATCGTGGCGATCGACCGGTCGCGGTCCGGACGGCCCTCGATCGACATCGGCATGCCGCCGAGGCCGATCGCTCCGACGGTGATGTCGCCGAGTGCGCGCTGCTTCATGAGTCCTCTTCGTTCGTGGGGAGGGAGTGGGGGAGTCGCGACGTCACCAGGCGTAGTCCTCGGGCGCCGTCCGGTGCCCGGGGAAGATCTCGTCGAGGCGCGCCAGGTCGTCGGAGTCGAGCGAGACGTCGACCGACGCGACCGCGCTCTCGAGCTGCTCCATGGTGCGCGGGCCCGTGATCGGCCCGGTCACGCCGGGCTGGTGCAGGAGCCACGCGAGCGCGAGCTCGCCCGGCGCGACGCCGCGCTCGCGGGCGAACGCCTCGTACTGCTCGAGCGCCGGGCGGTTCTTCTCGATCGCCTCGGCGGACCGGCCCGCGTTGCGTCGGCTGCCCGACTCCGTCTTCTCGATCACTCCGCCCAGCAGCCCGCCCTGCAGCGGCGACCACGGGATCACGCCGAGCCCGTAGTGCAGCGCGGCCGGCAGCACCTCGCGCTCGATGTCGCGGGTGAGCAGGTTGTAGATCGACTGCTCCGAGGCGAGGCCGGTGAAGTGCCGCGATCGGGCCGCCTCCTGCGCCTGGGCGATGTGCCAGCCGGCGAAGTTGCTCGAGCCGACGTACAGGACCTTGCCCTGCTGCACGGCGACCTCCATCGCCTGCCAGATCTCGTCCCACGGCGTCGAGCGGTCGACGTGGTGGAACTGGTAGAGGTCGATGTGGTCGGTCTGCAGACGGCGCAGGCTGTCGTCGAGGGCGCGGCGGATGCTGAGCGCCGAGAGGCGCCCGCCGTTGGGCCAGGAGTCGCGGCCGCGCTCGGCGCCGGGCGCCGCGTACTGCTCCATGTCGCCGTAGACCTTGGTCGCCAGCACGGTGCGCTCGCGGCGCTCGCCGCCCTGCGCGAACCAGCGGCCGACGATCTCCTCGGTGCCGCCGCGGCTCCCCTCGCCGCCGTAGACGTTGGCGGTGTCGAAGAAGTTGACGCCCAGCTCCTGCGCTCGGTCCATGATCGCGAACGAGTCGGGCTCGCTGGTCTCGGGTCCGAAGTTCATGGTGCCGAGGACGGCGCGGGAGACGGACAGGCCGGTGCGGCCGAGATTCGTGTACTGCATGCTCCCATCCCACGCCGCCCGGGCCCCCGTGTCCAACAGGGGCTCGTCATGGCATTCAGCGGCGGCGGAGGTCAATGCGACGCGGTGCGGGGCGGCGCCGTCGGGCGGAGGCCGCGTTAGAGTCGCCGGGTGGCACGGCAGACGACGACCCAGCGCATCCTGATCGCCCTCTCCTCGACGCTCCTGCTGGCGGGGTGCACGTCGCCGGCCCCGAGCCCGAGCGCTCCGGCCGAGACACCGGCCGCGACGACGGAGCCCGCCGCCGCTCCGCGTCCCGTGCCGAGCGAGGTGCTCGCGCCGGTTCCGCTGGCGGGCGCCTCCGGATCGACGCCGTCGACGGGCTCCTGCGCCTCGGCCGCTGCCGCTCCCTCGGGCTCGATCGGCGACGTCGACCTCGAGTCCGTCCGCGACAGCGGTCCGAAGACCGGCGCGACCGGCACCGCCACGAGCGCGACCGACGGGAGCCCCGCCTCCTACCTCGTGGCCGGAGGCGACATCAGCGCCGAGATCGCCGAGCGGTTCTGCGTCAGCCCCGAGTTCCTCGACGCGCTCAACTCGGTGCGCCGCGACGGGGTCGGCATCGACTCGCTCTACGCGGGCGACACACTCAACCTGAGCCCGTCGACCGTGCTGAGCGTCGGCGACCAGAACGGCCGGGTCCTCGACAACGACGCCCCGAGCCCGCTGCCCGAGCAGGAGGACTGACCGCGCGTCAGGCCGCGACGAGGCCCACGAGCGCCGCCGTGACGGCGACGGAGGCGGCGAGCCCCACTCCGCGCCGGCCGACCTTCTCGCCCTCGGCGAGCCAGGGCAGCGACTCCCAGCGCAGAGCGGCCCCGGCGGCGGCGGCCGCGGTGACCGCGACGAAGACGAACCACGGAGCGAGCGTCACCGCGGTCCAGTCGGCGAAGACCCGGACGAGCGCGAGCACGAGCACCGCGTCGACCAGGTGCGAGAGCAGGCGGAGGCGGTCCCGGGCGAGCAGCTTCCGGAACCGGCGCAGCGGCACCGCGGCCAGGGCGGTGCGTCCGACGACGGAGACGGTGATGACGAGTGCGACGAGCGTGGCGAGGATCACGGCTCCTCCTCCAGGACGTGGGCGAGCAGATCCAGACCGACGTCGTCGACCGAGGTGGCGGTGCTGCCGCTGACGAAGACGGCGATGCCGCGCTCGCGGTCCATCGCGAGCATCGTCGAGTAGCCGGACGTGCCTCCGTTGTGCCACGTCGTCAGGCGGCCGCCGACCGCCTCGGAGGTGAACCACGCGAGGCCGACGCGACCCGACCCCCCGGCGTCGTACCGCGGTGCGAGCACCTCGTCGGCCGCGACTCCGAGCGCCGGATCGTCGGTGAGCAGCGCCTGCGCGTACCGGGCCATGTCGGCCGCGGTCGAGCGCACGCCTCCCGCGGGGGCGTAGCCGTCCATCGCCCAGGCGTCGACGGAGCGGCCGCTCGCGGCGTACCCGGTCGGAGCGTCCGGTCCGAGTGCGTCGACGGTCGTCGGGACGCGGCTGCCGGTCATGCCGAGCGGCGCGAAGATCCGGTCCTGCACGAGATCGGCGTAGTCGCTCCCCTCCGCCCTCGCGAGGGTCTGGCCGAGCACTGCGGCGCCCAGGTTCGAGTAGAGGAACGGCTCGTCGACACTCGAGGCGTCGGCCGCGTGGCGAAGGACGTCGTCGGCGGCGTAGCCCGCATAGGGATCGGTTCCGCGCAGCTGCGCGAGCAGCGACCGCCCGATCGTGCCGAGTCCGCTCGACAGGCGCGGCAGTCCGGAGGTGTGCGTCGCGAGCTCCTCGAGCGTGCCGTCGAAGTCGCCGACGTCGGCGTGATCGGCGGCCCGGTCCTCGAGCGCGACGGTGCCGGCCGCGGCGCTCTGCGCGAGCAGGAGTGCGGTGATGGTCTTGGTGACGGAGCCGATCTCGACCTCTGTCGTTTCGTCCGCGCCGAAGCCGGCGAAGCGCACGCCGTCCGGAGTGACGACCGCGGCGACGATCTCATCGCGCACGCCGTCGCCGAGGTTGTCGCCGATCCAGCTCGCGAGCTCGGCGTCGCCGGTCGTCTCGGGGGAGAGGGACGGAGTCGGTGGGCGGAGGAGGACGCCGGCGGCGAGGACCGCGACGGCGGCGGTGGCGGCGATCGCGAGACGGCTGCGGCGGGTCATCGGGGACCTCCGGAGGCGAGCAGGATCACGAGCAGCGGGACGAGGCGCTCCGGAGGGACGCCGTAGCGTCCGCGTCCGCGCGCCTCGAGCCAGCCGGCCGCGACGAGCTGGTTGACGTGGTGGTAGATCTGACCCGTCGTGCCGGCGCCCTCGCTCTCGGCGAGCTGCGCGACCGTCTCGACTCCGCCCGCGACGGCCTGGAGGAAGCGCAGACGCACCGGACTGCCGAGGGCCGCGAGCGCAGCGGGGCCGGGGCTGGCGCCCCAGTCGCGCTCGAAGAACGCGTCGGTGGTGAGCCCGTACTGCCACTCGACCGGGCCGGCCGGAGTGCCGACGGTGCCCGCGAAGACGACGCCGCCGGGAGGAGGGAGCCGGTCGCGGAGGGCGGTGAGGACCCAGAGCGGGTCGTCGTGCGGGGCGCCGGGTGCCGTGGCGACGACTCCGCCCGCTTCGAGCCGGTCGAGGCGCGCGCGGAGCTCGTCGAGCTCGGCGGCGAGGTCGCGGGAGGTCATGCCTCCACTCTTGCAACTATTCCGTAATAACGGAACCCTCGTGCGCGCCCCTCCTTCAAAAGTTGCGGGAAGCGCGCGCGGTCACCGCAACTTCTGCGGAAGCGAGCGGGCGGGAGCCCGCGCGTCGCACTGAGTCCCTCGATTCCTCAGAAGTCGTCGTACTCGAGCCCCGGTACGACGACTTCTGGACAGTGGATGGCGCGACGGCCTCGGAGGCGCGCCCACTCTCCAGAAGTTGCGGGAAGCGCGCGCGTTCACCGCAACTTTTGGCGAAGCGCGCCGACCGGCAGCCCCGAGCGCGCGCCCACTCTCCAAAAGTTGCGGGAAGCGCGAGCCGTTACCGCAACTTCTGCGGAAGCGGGCACGCAGGAGCCCGCGCGGCGATCCTCCGGAAGTCGGCGGAACCGCGCACGCTCACCGCAACTTCTGCGGAAGCGGCGCAGCCCTCAGCCGAAGTGCTTCGGCAGCACCGCGCTGTTCACCGTGCGCAGCTCCGCGAGCGGCAGCGTGAACAGCCCCTGCACCTCGACGGCCGGAGTCGCCGCATCCGTCACGCCGATGCGCAGCACGGGATACCCGCGCCCCTCGCAGAGCCCGCGGAACTTCACGTCGTCCTCGCGCGGCACCGACACCAGCACGCGGCCGGTCGACTCCGAGAAGAGGGCGGCCGTCGCGTCGACCCCGTCGCGCTCCATCAGCTCGTCGAGCCAGATCCGCACGCCCACGCCGAAGCGCAGGGCCGACTCGGCGACCGCGACGACGAGCCCGCCGTCGGCGAGGTCGTGGGCGGAGGCGATCAGCGACTCCCGCGCGCCCGCCGCGATCAGCTCGGCGAGGGCCTTCTCCTGGCCGAGGTCGAGCTCGGGCGGCAGGCCGCCCAGGTGGTCGTGCACGGTGCCGGCCCAGGCCGAGCCGTCGAGCTCGTCGCGGGTCGTACCCAGGAGGTAGACGTTGTCGCCCTCGTCCTGCCAGCCCGAGGGGATGCGGCGCGCGACGTCGTCGATCACGCCGAGCACGCCGACGACCGGCGTCGGGAAGATGGGCACGTCGCCGGTCTGGTTGTAGAACGAGACGTTGCCGCCCGTGACGGGGATCTCGAGCTCGAGGCAGGCGTCGGCGAGGGCGGTGACCGCCTCGCGGAACTGCCACATGACCTCGGGGTTCTCGGGGCTGCCGAAGTTCAGGCAGTCCGAGACGGCGACGGGGGAGGCGCCGGTGACGGCGACGTTGCGGTACGCCTCGGCCAGCGCGAGGCGGGCGCCCTGCGCCGGGTCGAGCTGGCACCAGCGGCCGTTGGCGTCGGTCGCGACCGCGAAGCCGAGGCCCGACTCCTCGTCGACGCGGACCATGCCGCCGTCGTCGGGGTAGCTGAGGGCCGTGTTGCCGAGCACGTAGCGGTCGTACTGCGAGGTGATCCAGCTCTTGTCGGCGAGGTTCGCCGAGCCCAGCAGGGCGAGGGTCTCGGCGCGCAGGCCGTCGCCGGACGTCTTCCGCGGCAGGCGCGAGGACGAGTCGGCCTGCAGCGCGTCGAGCCAGGCCGGGTACTCGAGGGGGCGCTCGTAGACCGGTCCGTCGACCGCGACGGTGCGCGGGTCGACGTTGACGATCTCCTCGCCGTGCCAGTTGATGATCAGGCGGCCGGAGTCGGTGACCTCGCCGAGCACGCTGGTCTCGACGTCCCACTTGCCGACGACCTCGAGGAACGCGTCGAGCTTCTCGGGCGTGACGACCGCCATCATGCGCTCCTGCGACTCCGACATGAGGATCTCCTCGGCCGTGAGCGAGGGGTCGCGCAGCAGCACCGAGTCGAGCTCGATGAACATGCCGCCGTCGCCGTTGGAGGCGAGCTCGGAGGTCGCGCACGAGATGCCGGCCGCGCCGAGGTCCTGGATGCCCTCGACGAGGTCGCCGCGGAACAGCTCGAGGCAGCACTCGATGAGCACCTTCTCGGCGAACGGGTCGCCGACCTGGACGGCCGGGCGCTTGGTCGGTCCGCCGTCGGCGAAGGTGTCGGAGGCGAGGATCGACGCGCCGCCGATGCCGTCGCCGCCCGTGCGCGCCCCGAAGAGCACGACCTTGTTGCCGACTCCGCGGGCGTTCGCGAGGTGCAGGTCCTCGTGGCGCAGCACTCCGACCGCGAGGGCGTTCACGAGCGGGTTGCCCTGGTAGACGGAGTCGAAGTAGGTCTCGCCGCCGATGTTGGGCAGGCCGAGGCAGTTGCCGTAGAAGGAGATGCCGGCGACCACGCCGTGCACGACGCGCGCCGTGTCGGGGTCGTCGATCGCTCCGAAGCGCAGCGCGTCCATGACCGCGACGGGCCGAGCGCCCATCGAGATGATGTCGCGGACGATGCCGCCCACTCCGGTCGCCGCGCCCTGGAACGGCTCGATGTAGCTCGGGTGGTTGTGGCTCTCGATCTTGAACGTGACGGCCCAGCCTTCGCCGACGTCGACCACTCCGGCGTTCTCGCCCATGCCGACCATGAGGTTCTTCTTCATGGCGGGGGAGACCTTCTGCCCGAACTGGCGGAGGTACATCTTCGACGACTTGTAGGAGCAGTGCTCGCTCCACATCACCGAGTACATCGCCAGTTCGCCGCTCGTAGGGCGCCGGCCGAGGATCTCGCGGATGCTCGCGTACTCGTCGGGCTTGAGGCCGAGGGCCGCGTACGGCTGCTCCTTCTCGGGAGTCGCCTCCGCGTTCGCGGTGGTGTCGGGGACGGCGATGCGGCTCTGTGCCATGTGCTCGAGGCTCCTGGAGAGGGGGCGGGGGATGCGGGTCGATCCTACCGGCCGCCGCCCGCGCGGCCCCGGCCGGGAGGCGTGACCGCGGGGGCCTCCCGCGACGTCTCGGCGGCCGCACCCAGCGCATAGGATCGCCGGATGAAGTGGGCGGCTCTCCTCGTGACCGTCCTCTGGGGTCTCGTGCAGTGCTTCGGCAACCTGACCGCCGCGAACGTCAACTCGGACGAGCCCGTCTACCTCTCCGCCGGCTGGGACTACCTGCACGGCGACGTGAGCGCGAACCTCGAGCACCCGCCGACCGCCAAGTACGTGCTCGGCCTCGCGCAGCTCCTCCTGGGCGAGGGGCTGTTCGCCGGCCGCCTCGCCGCCGCGGCCGCGACGTTCCTCACCGGCGCGATCCTCTGGTTCTGGCTGAAGCGCGAGCTGGGCTTCGTCCTCGCCCTGATCCCGGCCGGTCTCTTCCTCCTCCTTCCCCGCTCGAGCGCGGGAGGACCGGGGCGGATCGACCGCTTCGCGATCCTCGAGCCGTTCATGATCCTGTTCGCCGTCGCCGCGATGGCGGCCGCGTGGGCGTGGGCCCGGCGGGAGGGCGCGCGCGCCTGGCTGATGCCGCTCGCGGGCGCGCTCCTCGCCCTCTCGGTCACGTCGAAGCTCACGACGGCGGTGCTCGCGCCGGTCGTGCTGATCCCGCTGCTGATGGTCGGTCGGCGGAGTCGCCGGCGCGCGTGGCTCGGCGCCGCGAGCTTCTCCGCCGCCTTCCTCGTCACCGCCGTGCTCGCCTACCTGCCCGTGCATCCGGTGGAGGCGATCCGGTACCTGGTCGACTTCCAGTCCGAGCACAACGCCGACGGGCACCTGATCGACGTGGCGGGCGCCGCCTATGCCTTCCCGCCGTGGTGGGCGAACCTCTGGTTCACAGCGGTGGGCCTCGGAGTGCCGGCGCTCGCCGTGCTGCTCGCCGGACTGCTCCTGGCGCTGATCGCGCCGCGGCAGCGCGCGCTCGTGCTGTACCTCGGCTCGGCGACGGCGCTGCTGCTCGTCTTCCACCTGGCGATCAGCTCGGTCGCCCTTCCTCACTACTACGCCGTCTGGGCATGGCTGCTCTGCGCGCTCGCCGGAGTGAGCGTCGCGGAGGCGCTGCGCGGGCGCGTCTCCCTGCCGCCCCGGGTCGCCCGCGGGGTCGGGGCGGTCCTGCTGGCCGCCTCGGTCGTCATCGGGGCGACCTCGACGGTCGGGGTCCTGCAGGAGCGGCCGACCGGAGTCGCGCGCGTCGCCGACGCCCTCCGCGAGCGCGGTCTCGACGAGGGGCTGGTGCTCGTGCAGGGCATGTCCTCGGGCGTCTATGTCCCGTACCTCGGTGACCGGTACACGACCGATCCGGCGTCGGAGGGGATCGTCGCGATCGCGATCCAGGAGTCGGCCCGCTTCCCGGTCGACCCCGCGGTGACGGCCTACCTCGAGGGCCCCGGCGCCTCGGACGAGGTGCTGCAGCTCGACGGCCTGGACCTCGTGCTCACCCGCGGCCCGCTCGACTGACCCTCAGCGCGAGACGCAGGCTCCCGGATCGACGGCCGCGGTCAGCGACGGCGCCTCTGCGGCCACGGGCGACAGCACCGACAGCGGGATCGCGTAGCCCACGTTGTCCACCGACGCCGCCTTGCCGAACACGACCCCCGAGACCGTGCCCTCGAGCGAGAGCAGCGGGCCGCCGGAGTTGCCCTGGTTGACGACGGCCGCGAGCGTCAGCACCTCGCGCGAGGTGGGGGTGCCGTCGACCATCAGCGACACCGTGGCGTCGGAGGAGACCTGGGCGGATCCGAGCGTCAGCGGCCCGCCGAAGGGGTAGCCCGCGACCACCGCGTCGTCGCCCGCGGCGACCGCGTCGTCGAGCGCGAGCGGAGCGGCGGACAGGCCGTCGACCGCGACGACCGCCAGATCGGCGGCCGTGTCGACGTAGACCACGCGGCCGGTGCGCGGCGGCTCGCCCGGTGCCTCGACGACGGGCTCCGACACTCCGGCGACGACGTGGGCGTTGGTGATCACGCGGTCATCCGACACGACGAAGCCGCTGCCCGTCACTCCGACGTCGCAGGCCCAGGCCGTGCCCGAGACCCGCACGACGGAGTCGGAGGCGGTCGCCACCTCGGGGTCGTCGGTCGCGACGTCGGCGATGCTCGGCGCCTGCGTCGGGGCGTCGATCGCCTCGACGATCCACGACGTGCCCTCGTCGACGACCGTCGACTGGAGCTGCGCGAGGAAGCCGCGCACCGGATCCGGGGTCAGATCGTCGATGGTGCGGATGACGGTGGAGCCCGCGACCGAGGTGGTCACGAGCGGCACGCCCAGGAGCGAGACGGCCGAGGTGATCGCGATCCAGACGAGACCCGAGATCGCGACGCCCGCGACTCCTCCGGCGAGCCGATCGAGCACGCCGAGCTTCACCTTGTCGGCCCCGCGGCCGAACGCGGCGCCGATCGAGGCGCCGATCGCGTAGCCGATGCCGAGGCAGAGCACCGCGGTGCCGATCACGGCCAGGAGGCGCCATTCGCTCCCCGCGGCCCAGGCCGAGACGGCGGGCACCGCGAAGGAGGCGCCGATCGCGCCGGCGACGATGCCCGCGAGTCCGCCGGCGGTGCGGAGGAACCCGCGGCGCAGGCCGTCGACGAGCGCGCCGATCAGGCTCAGCACGACGATGACGTCGACGATCACGGATGCACCCACGCGGACCTCCAGGTTGGGGGGTCCTCCAGCATGACCGACGCCGCATGCGGGGACGCCCGGAGGAGCCTGCGAGTCGCGAGGCCTGCAGAAGCAAGGCTCAGCGTTCGGAACGGGGCGGTCGCGGCCCGGTTCCGGCTCTGAGCCTTATCTCTGCGGCGCCGAACGCCCTGCCGGATCAGAAGAACGAGATGCAGTACGGCTCCGCGACCG
Source organism: Rathayibacter sp. Leaf296 (assembly GCF_001423045.1). Lineage (NCBI taxonomy): Bacteria > Bacillati > Actinomycetota > Actinomycetes > Micrococcales > Microbacteriaceae > Rathayibacter > Rathayibacter sp. Leaf296. The sequence continues at coordinate 22,805 of NZ_LMNR01000003.1, read as the reverse complement.
GTGCGAAGAAGCGGTCGACCCGCTCGCGGTCCTCCGGAGCCAGCACCACGGCGCCCGCGCGGGCGAGCGTCGACGGGCGGGCGGAGCCGAGCAGCAGCGTGCCGAGGTCGGCGACGTCGAGCTCGAGCACCGCGGCCTCGTCGGTGCGCTCGACGCGCCCCTCGCCGCCGTCGACCGTGATCCGGTAGCCGCCGTCGACGAGCCCGAGGGCGTCCCGCACCGCGATCACCAGCTCGCCGTCGCTCGTCCACGGACGCGCGCCGAACGCCGCCGCGACGTCGAGGACCCGGGTCCAGATCAGGTCGGCGACCGTGGTCACCTGCACCACGCGCGCGTCGCGCAGTGCCCAGGTGAGCGGGTCGTCGAGCGGAGCCATGTCCCACGTGACGGTCGACGCGAGGTCGACGGCGCCGAGGAAGCCCCAGAGGCCCAGGTACGCGTCCTCGGTCGCTGCGACGAGGTCGACGACCGCGAGCGTGCGGTCGTCGTCGTCCGGCCCGGTGGCGCGGTAGGTGACGTAGCCGTCGAGCACGCCGTCGGAGTCGAGGTGCACGGCCGAGCGGACCGAGGGTCCCGCCACGGTCTCGCCCGTCTCCATGCCGACCGCGTTGCCCGCGGCCCGCGACTGGCGCGTGATGGACCCCGGGGTGCGCGCGTGGAACGCCGCGAAGACCTCCTCGACGCGCGACTGCAACCACGGCGTCGAGACGACCTCGATGCGGCCGGCCGGCTCGACCTGCAGGGCGAAGCGCGGACCGGTGTCGACGCGGATCGAGCGGGTGAAGGCGGAGCGTCCGAAGCCGAAGCGGCGGTAGATGGAGGCCTCGCTGGCGGTCAGCAGCGCGACGGCGGCGCCGGCCTCGCGGGCGCGGTCGAGGTCGTCGGTGATCATGGCGCGCAGGATCCCGCGGCGCCGGTGGGTGGCCCGCACGGTCACCTGCGAGACGAGGTGCGCCGGGAGCTCGCGGCCGCGGCCGACCTGCAGCGTGCCGGGGAACGCGGCGTACGTGGCGACGGGGACCGCCGCTCCGTCCAGGCCCTCGGGGGCGTCGGAGTCGTGCACCGCGGTCAGGAAGCGCTGGTCGGCGACCATGTGCTCGGCCCAGTCGCGCCACTGCTCGGCCGAGTACTCCTTCTCATGGAACCCCGCGTTGATCGCGGTGCCCCAGGCTCGGGTGGCGGCGTCGGGGCCGCCCTCGGCGGTCAGTGCGGCGGGGAAGTGGCGGAAGTCGAGACCGGGGAGGGACATCCGACCAGCCTATTCACCGGCCCGTGCTCGCGGGGGCCGCGTCTCACAGCACGCCCCACCGCTTCTCCAGCGCAGCGTCCACCGCGACCGCCAGCTCCTCGACCCGCGCCGACGGGTCCGATGCCCGGAGCCTCTCCGCCAGCGCCGCGATCGCCGCGCGCCGCCGGGGCAGCGTCGCCGTGAACGCGCAGTCCCGCAGCACGCGAAGCAGCTCCTCCGTCGGCGCCTCCACGCGGGTGAGAACGGTGAGCCGTCGCTCGAACGGCGACTCCGGTGCGATCACCCGCAGGAACCCCTCCGGATCCTGGAACGCCGCCGGCGGGTCCGGCACCCGGGCGAGCAGCGCGAGGGCCGACGCCAGCCCGTCCAGGTCCGCCGCCGCCGCGAGCGCGTCCAGCCTCGAGTCCACATCCGCCCCCGGCCCCGCCCCGAGCACGACCGCGGCGAGCGCCTGCGCGTCGATCCGCCGCTCCTCCGCCTCGTCGGGCACCGTCCCGACGGCCGACCACCACGAGAGCAGCGGGGTCGCGGCGACCGCGAACCCTCCCGCCCGTCGCTCCAGCGCCACGTACAGGTCCTCCCGCGCCGCGAGCACGACGAGCGCGTCGACGTCGATCGCGAGCACCGTCCCCGAGGTCTCGGGCAGAACGAGGTGGCGACCCGACGGAGGAGTGAGCTCGGCGCGGGTCCGCGCGCCCGGCCCGCGCGTGCTCGCCTGCAGGATCGCGTCCTCCAGAGTCGGCTCCGCGCGTCGTCGTCCGCTTCCCAGCACCATGCCGTCACGCTACCGTCGCGGCATGACCCGCTACCTGGCGCTGCTGCGCGGAGTGAACGTCAACGGGCGCACGGTCCGCAGCGCCGACCTCGCCGCGGTCGTCGAGAGCATCGGCGGCGCGGGAGTGCGCACGGTCCTCGCGAGCGGCAACGCGGCCTTCGACTCCGACCGCGACCCCGCCGAGCTGAAGCCCGCCCTCGAGGCCGCGCTGGAGGAGCGCTTCGGCTACGACGCGTGGATCGTGCTCGTCGAGCAGGAGGCGCTCGCCGCGGTCGCCCGCGCGTACCCGTTCGAGCGGATCGACGACGTCGCGCATCCGTACGTCGTCTTCGGCTCGAGCGACGCCGCACTCGACGACGCCCTCGCCGCGATCGGCACGAACGACGTCGACCTTCTGCAGCGGGGCGCGGGAGTCCTCTACTGGCGCTGCCCGCGCGGCTCGTCCACGGACACCCCGGCGGCGAAGATCCTGGCCCGCGCCGCCTACCGTGCCACCACGACCACCCGGAACCTCCGCACGGTCGAGAAGCTCGCGACCGCCTGGAAGAATCCCTCACATATTGGTTAGGCTATCCTTACTCTCGGTCCACTCGACCGACACTCCTGGAACCGCCTTCCGAAAGGGAACGATGCCCCGCGCCACCAAGCCGCTCGCACTGCTCGCGACCGCACTGCTCACCGCCGGTCTCGCCGGCTGCTCGTCCGCCGCGACCGGGTCGGAGGGTGCGGACAGCGACTTCACCCCCATCACCATCGAGCACGCGCTGGGCACGACGACCATCGAGTCCCAGCCCGAGCGCGTCGCGACCGTCAACTGGGCGAACCACGAGGTCCCGCTCGCGCTGGGCGTCGTCCCCGTGGGCATGGCCGCCGCCAACTTCGGCGACGACGACGGCGACGGACTCCTGCCCTGGGTCTCCGCGAAGCTCGAGGAGCTCGGCGGCGAGACCCCGGTCCTGTTCGACGAGACCGACGGCATCGACTTCGAGGCCGTCGCCGACACGCAGCCCGACGTGATCCTCGCCGCCTACTCCGGCCTGACCCAGGAGGACTACGACACCCTGAGCGAGATCGCTCCCGTCGTCGCCTACCCCGAGACCGCGTGGGGTACCTCCTGGCGCGACACCATCACCTTCAACAGCGAGGCCATGGGCATGGCCGCCGAGGGCGAGGAGCTCGTCACCGAGCTCGAGGGCGAGATCCAGGAGGCGGCCGCCGCCTACCCGCAGCTCGAGGGCACCTCCGCCATGTTCCTCACCCACGTCGACCCGACCGACCTCAGCCAGGTCAGCTTCTACACGACGCACGACACCCGTCCGGCCTTCTTCGCCGACCTCGGCCTGACCACCCCCGGCAGCATCGAGACCGCCTCGGCGACCACCGACGCCTTCTCGCTCACGCAGAGCGCCGAGCAGGCCGACGCGTTCGACGACGTCGACGTGATCGTGACCTACGGCGACGACGAGCTCGTGAACACGCTCAAGGCCGACCCGCTGCTCTCGCAGATCCCGGCCGTCGCGAACGACGCCATCGTCCGCCTCCCGTCCACCCCGCTGGGCACCGCCGCGAACCCGACCCCGCTGTCGATCTCGTACGTCCTCGACGACTACCTGGGCCTGCTGGCCGAGGCCGCCGACAAGGCGAAGTGACCCTCACCGCCCCGCCTGCCGCCGCGGGCGTCGCCGCTGTGCGACGTCCGCGGCGTCTGCGTGCGCTCTGGCTGCTCGTCGCGGTCGCAGCACTCGTCGGCGTGGGCGTGCTCTCGGTCATGATCGGCTCGCGCGAGGTGGCCTGGAGCGACGTGGTCGCGGCGTTCGGAGGCTCGACCGACGGCTTCGGGCAGGCTGCGGTCGCCAAGCGCCTCCCGCGCACGGTCCTCGCGATGACCGCCGGCGCCGCCCTCGGAGTGGCCGGCGTGCTCATGCAGGGCGTGACCCGCAATCCGCTCGCCGACCCGGGCATCCTCGGCGTCAACACCGGAGCCTCGCTCGCCGTCGTCACCGGCATCGTCTTCTTCGGTCTGAGCACCGCGACCGGCTTCATCTGGGTGGCGATCGGAGGCGCGGCCGTCTCCGCCGTCTTCGTCTACGTCGTCGGCTCCCTCGGCCGCGGGGGAGCGACTCCGCTCAAGCTCGCGCTGGCCGGTGCCGCCACCTCGGCCGCCCTCGTCTCGGTGATCAGCGCGATCGTGCTGCCCCGCGCCGACCTCTCGGGCGGCATCCGCTCGTGGCAGATCGGCGGAGTGGGCGGCGGCACGTTCGCGAGCATCGGCCAGGTCCTGCCGTTCCTCGCGGTCGGCTTCGCGATCTGCGTGCTCTCGGCCAAGAGCCTCAACACCCTGGCGCTCGGCGACGAGCTCGCCGCGGGCCTCGGCGAGCGCGTCGCCGTCGCCCGGGGCGCCGCGGCACTGGGCGCGGTGGTCCTCTGCGGAGCGACGACCGCGATCACCGGACCGATCGGCTTCGTCGGCCTCGTCGTCCCGCACGCCTGCCGCCTGATCGTCGGCGTCGACCACCGCTGGCTGCTGCCGTTCTCGGCCGTCGCCGGCGCGATCCTCCTCACCGGCGCCGATGTCGTGGGTCGCATCGTCGCGCGCCCCAGCGAGATCGACGTCGGCATCATCACCGCGCTGATCGGCGCTCCCGTCTTCATCGCGATCGTCCGCCGCCAGAAGGTGCGCGAGCTGTGACCGGGGTGCTCGAGCGGAGCCACTCCGCCACCGCTGTCGCGGTCGCCGCCGGTCGTCGCCGTCGAGGCGCCCGCCGCCGCTCGGTCGTCGCGGTGCTCGCCGTCGCGGTCGTCGTCGCCTTCGCGCTCTCGCTCGTCTACGGCCAGACCGTCTACACCCCCGACGAGGTGCTCCGGGTGATCCTCGGCGAGCAGGTGCCGGGCGCCTCCTTCACCGTCGGCCGCCTTCGCCTCCCGCGCGCCGTGCTCGCGGTGCTCGTGGGCCTCTGCTTCGGCCTCGGCGGCGTCAGCTTCCAGACCATGCTGCGGAACCCGCTCGCGAGCCCCGACATCATCGGCATCAGCGCGGGCGCCTCCGCCGCCGCGGCCTTCGCCATCGTGACGCTGTCGCTCGGATCCACGCAGGTCTCGATCCTCGCGATCACCGCCGGTCTGGCGGTCGCCCTGGTGGTCTACGCCCTCGCCTACCGCAGCGGAGTCGCGGGCACGCGGCTGATCCTCATCGGCATCGGCGTCGCCGCCATGCTCGACAGCGTCACCGCGTACATCCTGTCCCGCGCCGCCGCCTTCGACTTCCAGGAGGCGAGCCGCTGGCTCACCGGCAGCCTGAACGGCGCGCGCTGGGAGGAGGTCGTCCCGGTCCTCGCGGCCGTCGTCGTGCTGACCCCGGTGCTGCTGCTCAGCTCCCGCGACCTCGCCGGCACGCAGCTCGGCGACGACACCGCCTCGGCCCTCGGCATCCGGGTGAACCGCACGCGCCTCGTGGTGATCGTCGCCGCCGTCGGCCTCATCGCGTTCGCCACGGCCGCCGCCGGACCGATCGCCTTCGTCGCGTTCCTGTCCGGACCCATCGCCGCGCGCCTCATCGGCCCGGGCGCCTCCCTCCTGGTGCCGTCGGCCCTCGTCGGCGCGCTGCTCGTGCTCGTCGCCGACCTCGTCGGGCAGTACGCGCTGGGGCTGCGCTATCCGGTCGGAGTCGTGACCGGCGTCCTCGGCGCCCCGTACCTGATCTACCTCATCGTCCGCAGCAACCGATCGGGAGGGTCCCTGTGACCGCCGAGCACACCCTCACCGTCGAGAGCCTCACCCTCGGCTACGGCGACCGCACCGTCGTCGACGGCCTCGACCTCGTGGTCCCGCCCGGCAGGATCACCGCGATCGTCGGTGCGAACGCCTGCGGCAAGTCGACCCTCCTCCGCTCGATGTCGCGCCTGCTCGCCCCGCGCGCCGGCACCGTCCTGCTCGACGGCAAGGCCGTGCACCGGATGCCCGCGAAGCAGCTGGCGCGCACGCTCGGCCTCCTTCCGCAGTCGCCGATCGCTCCCGAAGGGATCACCGTCGCCGATCTCGTCGGCCGCGGACGCCATCCGCACCAGGGCATCCTGAGCCGCTGGAACGCGCACGACGACGAGGCCGTCGCGACGGCCCTGGACGCGACCGACACCGCCGCCCTCGCCGACCGCGCGGTCGACGAGCTCTCGGGCGGGCAGCGCCAGCGCGTCTGGATCGCCATGGCCCTCGCGCAGGAGACCGATCTGCTGCTGCTCGACGAGCCGACCACGTTCCTCGACGTCAGCCACCAGGTCGAGGTGCTCGACCTCCTCGTCGACCTCAACCGCTCGCGCGGCACGACCGTCGTGATGGTGCTCCACGACCTCAACCTGGCCGCCCGCTACGCCGACCACCTCGTCGCCCTGGCCGACGGCTCCGTCCACGCCGCGGGCACCCCCGCCGAGGTGCTGACCGAAGACGTGGTGCGCGCCGTCTTCGGGCTCGACAGCCGCATCATCACCGACCCCACCTCCGGCACGCCGCTGATGCTCCCGCTCGGCCGCCACCGGCTCGCCCCGCCCGTGACTCCGAACGACCGCTGAGCGCATCGGACCGTCTTGACGCTCCGCCGAGACCTCCCTACGCTCGACCCGCCTGCGGCCGTCGGATCCCGACCGGACGGGGCCGGGGGACGAAGAGGGGCACATTCCTCGACCGAGTCGGCGAGGCGGAGGTCGTGAAGCGGATCGCGGTCCGCGACGTCGCGATCGGAGACTCCCCCGCCTGATACCGCAACCTCCTGCGCGCTCACCGCGAGGCGGTCGGGGCGGGGCCGACGCGGGACCATCGTCGACCTCGATCGCCCGCCGGTCGCTCCGCTGGATGCCGCTCCGTCACGAGGAAGACCAGGAGGATGGCGAGGGCCGAGTCCCACCGCGACGCGGGCACACGGCTCTGAATCCTGCGGCGGGCATCGGCGTCGGTGAAACCGGGCCGCATTCCCTGGAGCAGTGCGAGCCGGCGTTCATACTGGCGCAGGGCGGCACTGCGCGTCTCGCGTCCGCAGGATCGCGCGGAGGACGGTGCATCGCGATCCGCTGCAGAGCGCGACAGTGCGTGCAGCGACCGGCGGGTCGCCGGCGGCGACTGCGGCGCCGCCCGACGTAGGCTGTCCGGAATGGAAGCAGAGCCCCTTGGAGAGCCCAAGCCGCGCGCTCGGCGGACGTCTCCGGACGTCACGAAGCGCCAGATCCTCGACGTGGCCAGGTCCCGCATCACCGACGAGGGCGGCCTCACGCTCGGATTCGACCACCTGCCGCTCGAGAGCTACATCAAGGCGGCAGGGGCCTCCCGCAGCTCGGCGTACCGCATCTGGAACTCGCACGCGGCGTTCGTCGCCGATCTCATCCAGGTCCTCTTCGACGACGGGGATTTCGCCCGCGGCTTCGACCCGACCACGCGCCACGCGATCGAGGAGGCGTTGCGCCGACACGTGACACTCGTGCAGGGGCCGGCCGAGGAGCGTCGAGCGCTGATGCGCGAGCTGGTCCGGGTCGGGGTGGAGGCGAACCTCCGAGCGGCAGCGGCCTCCGAGTTCCGCCGCTCCTACTGGACTCTCGCCTCCGCGGTTCCGAGCATCGCGCCCGGTCCGGCGCGCGAGTCCGCTGTGGCGACGGTCACCCGGATCGAGGCCTCGTTCCTCGCTGCGATGGCCTCCTTCTACGAGACGGTGCTGGGCCTGATCGGTCTGCGGTTGCGCGCGCCGTTCACGCCGCGCCATGTCGCCGTCCTCACCAACTCCGTGGTCGACGCGTTCACCCGCCGCTTCGAACTCGACAGGAACATCGTCGAGGCGCGTTTCGCCGGGCCCGGTCTCGACGGCGAGTCCGAGGAGTGGACCTTCGCCGCGTGGTCGATCGCGAGTGCGATCGACGGCATGACCGAGAGCTACGCCCCCGCTCCAGGAGACAGCGCCTCCTGAGCGCGATGCGGTCCGGCGAGGCGGAGCGGCATCCCCGGACCGCTGCGCGTCATCCGAACAGCACGGTGGTGGCCGCGGGCGCTGCGGCCCGCGCGAGGACTCGGCGCGGGATCCGCACCGGCACCTTCGGCGTCGGGTACTCGAGCTGACGAGCCCCGCTGAGCTCCTCGAGGGGCAGGAAGCGCCGCATCGGACGCACGAGGTCGTCGCCGAGCATGGCGTAGGCGTCCCCGCCGGCCGAGACGGTCGCGACGCGTGCGGTGAAGGCGACGAGCGAGGCCAGCATGTGAGCGCGGCGTCCGCCGCTGTCGGCGAGGACCCACAGTCGGCTGACCTCGATGCTGTCCGCCGGGAGCGGGCCGTCGAACAGGTCCCCGAAGTGCGCCTCGCTCTCGATCGGGAGCGGCACCGGAGTCGGGACGCCGCTGCGCGGGAACGTGCGGAAGATCAGACGGACCCCGCCGCAGATCCGTGCGCGGCGGTCGCCGAGGTTCTCGGCGACGACGATCGCGCAGGCGCGGTCGTCGTCCGCATCGCGTTCGTCGCCGGCGAGCAGACCGCCGCCCACGAAGACGTCTTCGCGGACGGCGTACATCCGCGAGACGAGTTCCTCGTGGTCGGGTACCGGCTCGGAGCCCTGGGCGGCGACGAGGACGGCGAAGCCGCTGTGCGGGCGGGAGTCGAAGACGTCCGTCGCAAAGGGGGCGGACGCCGGGGAGGACAGGGTGACACGGTGCCGAAGGGACATCGACACTCCTTTCGAAGGTGGTGTCCCTGTCACCGATCCCCAACCCGGGCGTGCGGGAGTGCCGCACGACGCGTCGGCGGATGCGCGTCAACGGCACCGGCCCGGCCCGCGCGCGACGGGTCGTCCGACCCGGGCAGCGCCGCCGAACGGTCTCCGGGGTCGCGACTCAGCGCCTCGTCGGCGACCGGGCGGCGCGAGGAGGCGCGAGGCAGCGCGTCTCCGGCGGCCGGCCCCGGGCGTCAGGAGGCGCGGCGCAGCATCAGTCCCGTCCGCGAGGCGCGCACATGACGGACGTGTAAACGGTTCCAGACACCACCCCGGGCGGCGTATACGATTCTTCACAGCCCGTGGCGGGCGGCCGTCGCCGGCGGACACCGCCGCATCCTGCCCCCGACCAGAGGTTCCCCCGCCGTGTCTGCTCCCTCCGCGCGCCCCGACGCCTCCGCTCTGCGCGGGCTCCGAGCGCTCCTGTTCGATCTCGACGGCGTCCTGACGCCGACCGCCGACGTGCACATGCACGCGTGGTCGCGGCTTTTCACGTCGTACCTCGAGTCGAAGGGGATCGCCGAGGGCTACTCCGACGCCGACTACTTCCGCTCCATCGACGGGCGCCCCCGCTACGACGGCGTCCGGGCGCTGCTCGCCTCCCGTGGCATCGTGCTGCCCGAGGGCGAGCCCACCGACGACCCCGCGCTCGAGACGGTGTGCGGGCTCGGCAACCGCAAGAACGCGGCGTTCAACGCCGTGCTCGAGGCGGACGGGGTCGCGCCGTACCCGGGTTCGCTCGCGTTCCTCGACGCCGCGATCGCCGCGGGGGTCGAGGTCGCCGTCGTGACCTCCTCCCGCAACGGCGTGCCCGTGCTCGTCGCCGCCGGTCTGCGCGACCGCTTCGAGGTCATCGTCGACGGCCTGCTCGCCGCCGAGCGCTCCATCGCGGGCAAGCCCGCCCCCGACACCTACCTCTACGCCGCCGAGCTGCTCGGACTCACCGCCGCCGAGTGCGCCGTCGTCGAGGACGCGCACTCCGGAGTGGCCGCCGGCCGCGCGGGCGCCTTCGGACTCGTCGTCGGAGTCGACCGCGGAGTCGGCGCCGAGACCCTGCTCGAGCACGGCGCCGACCTCGTCGTGGACGACCTGGCCGAGCTCCTCCCCTTCCTCCCCGTCTCCACCCCCGAGGACGCCGCATGAACCCCATCACCTCCGACCCGCTCGACCGCAACCGCTTCCCGGTCGACGAGTGGGCCCTGCTCGAGACCGAGTTCGCGAGCGAGCTGCAGGGGCGCACCGAGACGCTCTTCGCGACCGGCAACGGCTACCTCGGCCTCCGCGGCAACGTCGAGGAGGGTCGCGACGGCTACGCCTACGGCTCCTTCATCAACGGCTTCCACGAGACCTGGCCGATCCGCCACGCGGAGGAGGCGTTCGGGTTCGCCCGCGTCGGCCAGACCATCGTGAACGTGCCGGACGCGAAGATCATCCGCCTCTACGTCGACGACGAGCCGTTCGTGCTCAGCGAGGCCGACATCCTCTCGTACTCGCGTCGCCTCGACTTCGCGAACGGCGTGCTGCACCGCGAGCTCGAGTGGCGCACTCCGTCGGGCAAGCGCGTGCTCATCCGCTCGCGCCGTCTGGTGTCCTTCACCGACCGCCACCTGGCGATCCTCGACTACGAGGTGGAGCTCCTCGACGGCGACGCGTCGGTGCTCATCTCGAGCCAGATCCTCAACCGCCAGGACGGAGTGGACGAGTACCACGCGCCCTCGGGCAGCGAGGCGGCGGGCTTCGATCCGCGCAAGGCCGAGTCCTTCGAGGACCGCGTGCTCCAGCCGCGCCTGAAGCGCGTCAACGGCACGCGCTACCTGCTCGGATACCGCACGACCAACTCGCAGATGACGATCGCGTGCGGCGCCGAGCACGTCCTCGAGACCGAGAACGAGTGGGACCAGACCTCCCAGATCGACGACGACCTCGCCAAGCACGTCTACCGCGTCAAGGCGAAGGCGGGCAAGCCGATCCGCCTGGTCAAGACGCTGACCTACCACACCTCCCGCGGCGTGCCGGTGCGCGAGCTCGCCGACCGTTGCGACCGCACGCTCGACCGCGCCCGCGAGACGCCGGTCGAGGAGCAGTTCGTCAAGCAGCGCGAGTGGCTCGACGACTTCTGGGCCCGCTCCGACGTGCAGATCGACGGCCAGCCCGCGATCCAGCAGGCCACCCGCTGGAACCTCTTCCAGCTCGCCCAGTCGACCGCGCGCACCGACGGCGGCGGAGTCGCGGCCAAGGGCGTCTCGGGGTCGGGATACGGCGGCCACTACTTCTGGGACACCGAGGTCTACGTCCTCCCGTTCCTCAGCTACACCGCGCCGCTCGTGGCCCGGAACGCGCTGCGCTTCCGCCAGAACATGCTCGAGGCGGCGCGCGCCCGCGCGGCCGAGCTCAACCAGCGCGGAGCGCTGTTCCCCTGGCGCACCATCAACGGCCAGGAGTCGTCGGCCTACTACGCCGCCGGCACCGCGCAGTACCACATCGACGCCGACATCTCGTATGCGCTGATGCAGTACGTGGCGGCGACGGGCGATGACGACTTCCTCGCGCGCGGAGCGATCGACATCCTCGTCGAGACCGCGCGTATGTGGGCCGACCTGGGCTTCTGGCGCAGCAACGGCGACGACCACTTCCACATCCACGGAGTAACGGGCCCGGACGAGTACACGACCGTCGTCAACGACAACCTCTACACGAACGTCATGGCGCGCTCGAACCTCCGCGCCGCCGCGCGCGCCGTCGAGCTGCTGAAGGCGGTCGAGCCCGCCGCGTACGAGCGGATGGCCGTCCGCCTCACGCTCGACGAGGACGAGGTCCTCGAGTGGGCCCGCGCGGCCGACAAGATGCACATCCCCTTCGACCAGCGCGCCGGCATCCACCCGCAGGACGCCGCGTTCCTCGAGAAGGAGCTGTGGGACCTCGAGAACACTCCCGCGAGCAAGCGCCCGCTGCTGCTGCACTTCCACCCGCTGGTCATCTACCGCTTCCAGGTGCTCAAGCAGGCCGACGTCGTGCTGGCGCTCCTCCTGCAGGGCAACGAGTTCACCGCCGAGCAGAAGCGCGCCGACTTCGAGTACTACGACGCTCTGACGACTGGCGACTCGACCCTCTCGGCGGTCGTGCAGTCGATCATCGCGGCCGAGGTCGGCTACCACGAGCTCTCGAAGCACTACTTCCTGTCGGCCCTCTTCGTCGACCTCGCCGATCTGCACCGCAACACCGCCGACGGCATCCACGTCGCCTCGACCGGCGGCGTCTGGAGCGCCCTCGTCTACGGCTTCGGCGGCATGCGCGACCACGGCGGACGGATCACGCTCGACCCGCGTCTGCCCGACGACTGGGAGCGGCTGACCTTCCGCATCACGCTGCACGGCACCCGCGTGCGCGTCGAGGTCACCCAGGACGCGGTGCTGCTCACCGTCGAGACGGGCGACGCCGCGGCGATCACCGTGCGCGACGAGCGCGTGCACGTCGAGGCCGGCAACCCCGTCCGCGTGGGCCTCGGCCACCAGGGCCCGCGCCTCCTCGGCGCGCCGACCACATCCGACATCGAGGGCACCCGCCGCTCCGACGGCACCGTCATCACCGCCTCCATCCCCACCATCTCGATGACCCCCGAGCCCGAGGTCCTGACCGGGCCGTAGGCCCCGTTCAAGCGGCCGGACCGCGCAGCGGGCGCCCGTCCTGCTGATCGAGCAGCCCGCGCAGCGGGCGTCTCGAGATCCGCGTTCACCAGCAGCGAAGCCCCCGGAACGACGGAACGGCCGGAACCCCGAAGGATCCCGGCCGTTCCGACGTCCGAGCGCTACGCCGCAGCCACCAGCGCGCGCACCGCCGACGTGAAGAACGTCAGTCCGTCCACGCCCGAGCGCATCGCGGCGCGGGTGTCCGGGCCGAAGCCGGGTTCCACCGCGTGCTCCGGGTGCGGCATGAGCCCCACCACGTTGCCGCGGGCGTTGCTGATGCCGGCGATGTTGTTCATCGAGCCGTTGGGGTTCTCGCCGAGGTAGCGGACGACGACGCGCCCCTCCGCCTCGAGCCGCAGCAGCGTGTCGGCCGAGGCGATGTAGCCGCCCTCGCCGTTCTTCAGCGGGATCGTGATCTCCTGGCCGGGTTCGAAGCCGTTGGTCCAGGCGGTGGCGGTGCTCGCGACCATCAGGCGCTGGTCGCGGCAGACGAAGGATCCGGCGTCGTTGCGGATGAGGCCGCCGGGCAGCAGGTGCGCCTCGGTCAGCATCTGGAAGCCGTTGCAGATGCCCAGGACCGGCATGCCGGCGTTCGCCGCGGAGACGACCTCGCGCATGATCGGCGAGTGCGAGGCGATCGCTCCGCAGCGCAGGTAGTCGCCGTAGGAGAAGCCGCCGGGCAGCACGATCGCGTCGACGCCCTGCAGGTCGTGGTCGCCGTGCCAGAGCGCGACGGGCTCGGCGTCGGCGAACCGGATCGCGCGCTGCGCGTCGCGGTCGTCGAGCGAGCCGGGGAAGGTGATGACGCCGATCCGCATGTCGGTCAGACCTCCGGGTAGTGGATGCCGACGACGTCCTCGATGACCGAGTTCGAGAGCATCTCGTCGGCGATGCGGGCGATCGAGGCGCGCACCTCGTCGGTGACCTCGTCGACCGTGATCTCGAAGCGCTTGCCGACGCGGACGCCGCTCACCGAGGAGTGGCCGAGGCGCGAGAGGGCGCCGGCGACGGCCTTCCCCTGGGGGTCGAGCAGCTCTGCCTTGGGCATGACCTCAACGACGATCGTGGGCATCGTGTCTCTCCGGAGTGTCGGGGGAGTGTGCGGGAGTCCGCGCGCCCATGGTACCGCCCGCGGAATCCCGGAGGAGGTGCGCTCAGCGACCCGCGGCCGTCACCCGGATCGCGTTCGCCCAGGGGTCCTCGAACCCGAGCGTCCGTCCGTCGTCCTGCGTCGCGATCGACGCGTGGCGCAGCCGCTCCTCGAGGGCGCCGAGGTCGTCGGCGCCGGGCACGACGATCTCGACCTGCCCGAGTCCGAGGGCGAGCTGCCGCCGTCCGGCGCCGAGCGAGTTCCAGGTGTTCATGGCCATGTGGTGGTGGTAGCCGCCGGCCGAGACGAAGAGCGCCTGCCCGCCGTACGCGATCGTGGTCTCGAAGCCGAGCCGGTCGACGTAGAACTCCTTCGCCGTCGCCACGTCGCCGACGCTGAGGTGCACGTGCCCGACGGAGGCGCCGCCGAGGCGGGGCTGCGCGATCGACTCCTCGGTGAGGTGCTCCTGGAGGAACGTGTTCGGGTCGAGGAACACGGTGCCCATCTCGATCCGCCCGTGCGTCCACGACCACTGGGTGCGGTCGCGGTCCCAATAGAGCTCGACGCCGTTGTGCTCGGGGTCGTCGAAGTAGAAGGCCTTGCTGACCAGGTGGTCGGAGCTGCCGGTGAACGAGCCGGGGTGCCGGGTCGCGACGCTGTAGACGGCCGCGGCGAGCGCCGCCTCCGACTCGAACAGGATCGCCGTGTGGAAGAGCCCGGCCGCGCGGGGGCCGGCGTGGCGCAGCTCCGGGGCGTGCTGCAGGATCACGGCGGCGACTCCTCCGCGGCCCAGCACGGCGACGGAGCCGTCCTGCGAGAGGACGTCGAGGGTGACGGCGTCGCGGTAGTACGCGACCATCCCGTCGAGGTCGGCGACGCGCAGCGTGACCGCGCCCATCGTCGTGTCGGGCGCGAGCAGGTCGGGGGAGACGGCGTTCATCGTGTTCACGCTAGACCCAACTCAGTTGTAGCCACAACTATTTCCTCGGGAGGCCGTTCGGCTTTCATAGTCGGCTCATCGGATCCGTCCAGCCCGCCCCGACACGACGGACGTCGAATGGAGTCCTGCCGCCGAGAAGGGCGGCCCGGCGGGAGGACGAACCATGAACGACACGCACGCAGCAGACGGAGCGGAGCGCCGCCTCGGCGCCGAGTCGGCACCGGAGGCGGTCGAGGATCGCGCCGCGCTCCGTCTCGACGACCGGCGCCGTCGACGCCGCGCGCTGATCGCGGGGGGAGCCGGACTCGCCGTGCTGATCGGCGTCGCAGCGGGCGGAGTCTCGTACGCGGGCACCACGGCGGCCGCGTCGTCGTCCTCCTCGAGCACCGCGACGATCGTCTACCCGGGCGGCTCGCACGGGTCCTTCGGCGGCGGCTTCGCGATCTCCCCGTTCGGGAGCGGGAGCGGGTACGGCAGCGGATCCGGGTCCGGCTCCTCGTCGAGCACGGGCACGACGACCGACGCGGTCCCCGCCTCGACCGCGCAGACCACCGGAGTCGTCACGATCGTCTCCGACCTGACCTACCAGGGCGCGCGCTCCGCCGGCACCGGCGTGATCCTCACTTCCGACGGCATGATCCTGACCAACAACCACGTGGTCGAGGGCGCGACGGGCATCGCCGTCACCGTCGAGTCGACCGGCGAGACCTACACGGCCCGCGTCGTCGGCACCGACGCGACGAACGACGTCGCCGTGCTCCAGCTCGAGGACGCCTCCGGCCTCACCCCCGCGACGCTCGACACCGACGGCGTCGCGGTCGGCGACTCCGTGACCGCCGTGGGCAACGCCGAGGGCACGGGCGACCTGGTCGCCGCGGCCGGCACCGTCACCGCGCTCGGGCAGAGCATCACGACGCAGTCCGAGACGGGTATCGCCGGCGAGACGCTGCAGGGCCTCATCCAGGTCGACGCCGACATCGTCTCGGGTGACTCGGGCGGACCCCTCGTCGACGCCTCCGGCGCGGTGGTCGGGATCGACACCGCGGCGTCGAGCGGATCCGCCGACATCACGGGCTTCGCGATCCCGATCGCGACCGCGCTCGACATCGTCGCGCAGATCGAGGCGGGCGCCGACACCGCCACGATCGAGATCGGCTATCCGGCGTTCCTGGGCGTCTCGCTCTCGTCGGGCGCGAGCCCGTCCGCGTCCGCCGCAGGGGGCGCGGGTGCTGCGGGTGCCGTCGTCGGCGGAGTGATCGAGGGCACCCCGGCCGCGACGGTCGGCCTCGCCGCCGGCGACGTGGTCACGGCCGTCGACGGCACTCCGGTCGCCTCCGCCGACGCGCTCTCGGCGGCGCTCGCCGACCGCGAGCCCGGCGAGTCGGTCACCCTCTCCTGGATCGACGCCTCCGGATCCGCCCACTCCGCCCCCGTCACCCTCACCGAGGGCCCCGTCGCCTGACCGCACGCGGAGTGGCGTCCCTGCCCGCGGCTCCGTCGCCGCCCGCAGCCGGCCGCCCTCTCCACCGCCACCCGCACGACCTGCAGGCACCCGCACGGTCTGCAGGTACCCTCACGATCCGCAGGCACTTGTACGGTCTGCAGGCGATCCGGCCGGGAATGCTCTTCCCGCCGCGAGCCGGAGTCGCAGACCCGCCGCATCCCCTGCAGATCGCACGGGCACCCCTCCCGACTCGCCGCGTTGTTTTGACTCACTCAACACAACTCCGGTAACGTCACTGCTATGACGACACAGGACGACCGCCTCCGAGCCTCCGGGCTCAAGGCCACCGCCACGCGGCGCGCCGTCCTGCACGCACTCGAGGAGCACCCGCACTCCGGAGTCGACGAGGTCCTGGCGCGCGTGCGCGTCGAGCTACCCGACACCTCCGCGCAAGCGGTCTACGGAGTGCTCTCCGCGTTCACCGACGCAGGCCTCACCCGCCGCATCGAGCCGGAGGGGCACCCCCGCCGCTTCGAGCTGCGGGTGGGCGACAACCACCACCACGTCGTCTGCCGGCAGTGCGGCGCCGTGGCCGACGTCGACTGCGTCGTCGGAGCGGCACCGTGCCTGCACCCGTCCACGTCGAACGGCTTCGCCGTCGACACGGCCGAGGTCACGTTCTGGGGCACCTGCCCCGACTGCCTCCGGGCGTCCGCGAACTGACCCGACCCCATCACCGCAGTGGTGCGCCGAACGGGCGCGCCGCCGACAGGAGGAACATGACCGAGGAACGATTCACGACGACGAACTCCGGAGCGCCGGTCGCGAGCGACCAGCACTCCCTGAGCGTCGGGGCCGACGGCCCCCTCGCGCTCCACGACCACTACCTCCTCGAGAAGCTCGCGCAGTTCAACCGCGAGCGCATCCCGGAGCGCGTCGTCCACGCCAAGGGCGGCGGAGCGTTCGGTCGCTTCGTCACCACCGGCGACGTGAGCGCCTACACCCGCGCCGCGCTCTTCCAGCCCGGCGTCGAGACCGAGATGCTCGCGCGCTTCTCGACCGTCGCCGGCGAGCAGGGCTCGCCCGACACCTGGCGCGACCCGCGCGGCTTCGCGCTGAAGTTCTACACGAGCGAGGGCAACTACGACCTCGTCGGCAACAACACTCCGGTGTTCTTCCTCCGCGACGGCATCAAGTTCCCCGACTTCATCCGCTCGCAGAAGCGCCTCCCGGGCACGCACCTGCGCGACCACGACATGCAGTGGGACTTCTGGACCCTGTCCCCGGAGTCGGCCCACCAGGTCACCTGGCTCATGGGCGATCGCGGTCTGCCGAGCTCGTGGCGCCACATGGACGGCTTCGGGTCGCACACCTACCAATGGATCAACGCGGCCGGCGAGCGCTTCTGGGTCAAGTACCACTTCAAGACCGACCAGGGCGTCGAGATCCTCAGCCAGGAGCAGGCCGACCAGATCGCCGGAGAGGACGCCGACTTCCACATCCGCGACCTGTCCACCGCGATCGACAGCGGCGACTACCCGACCTGGACCCTCTCGGTGCAGGTCATGCCCTACGAGGACGCGAAGTCGTACCGGTTCAACCCGTTCGATCTCACCAAGGTCTGGCCGCACGCGGACTACCCGCTGATCGAGGTAGGCACGATGATCCTCGACCGCAACCCGGAGAACTACTTCGCGCAGATCGAGCAGGCCGCGTTCGCGCCGTCGAACTTCGTGCCGGGCATCGCCGCGAGCCCCGACAAGATGCTGCTCGCGCGCATCTTCAGCTACGCCGATGCGCACCGCTACCGCGTGGGCGCCAACCACGCGCAGCTGCCGGTCAACGCTCCGAAGTCGCCCGTGCACTCGTACTCGAAGGACGGAGCCATGCGCTTCGACTTCCAGAAGTCCGAGGTCCCGGTCTACGCGCCCAACACGACGGGCGGCGCGCACGCCGACCCCGCCCGTGCGGCGGAGTCGACCGGTTGGGAGAGCGACGGCGAGCTGACGCGCGCCGCGGCGACTCTGCACCCGGAGGACGACGACTTCGGCCAGGCGGGCACGCTCTACCGCGAGGTCCTCGACGACGCCGCCCGTGCGCGACTCGTCGCGAACATCGCCGGGCACGTGTCGAAGGTCACGCGCCCCGAGCTGCGCCAGCGGGTGCTGCAGTACTGGGCGAACGTCGACAGCTCGCTGTCGCAGCGCGTCGCCGAGGCGCTCGAGCCCTCCGCGCCGGGTGCCGACGTGGCCCCGGAGGAAGTGGGCATCGGGGCCTGACCCCACCGCCCGAACGAGTGCGCGGTGCCGGGCTGGACCCCGGCACCGCGCGAGTCCGATGCATCCCCGAATTCGAGAGACGAGAGATGACCACCGAACGATCTTCAGAGTACGTGCCGTCGCCCCTGTGGGGCTCCTACGTGTCGAGCGGAGCGGCGCCTACGCCGGTCGTCGGCCGCTACACCGATGTCGAGCCGGCCCCGCCCCGCCGCTCCCGCGAGTACGCGGCCGCCGTGACCGGAGCCGTCGCGCTGCCGTCGACCTGACCTCCGCCTCCGCGGTCCATGATCAGCGGACGGTGCGGGCTGTCGCGTGCGGCCCCGCATCGTCCGCTTCCCTCTGCGCTCTGCGCTCCGTCGTCGGTCAGCGCGTCCCGGCCTCGTCGAGCGGGACGGGACGCGTGCGCCTTCCGCCGTCGCTCCGGCGCACGCCCGGCCACCAGAAGGCGTCGCCCGTGAGGAACACGAGCGCCGGCACCAGGACCGTCCGCACCACCAGCGTGTCGAGCAGGACCCCGATGCAGACGATCACGCCGATCTGCGTGAGGGCGACGACGGGGAGGACTCCCAGCACGGCGAAGACCGCGGCGAGCAGGATCCCGGCGCTCGTGATGACGCCTCCGGTCGAGGCGAGCGCCCGCACCATGCCCTCGCGCGTGCCGTGCGCCGCCCGCTCCTCGCGGGCCCGGGTGACGAGGAAGATGTTGTAGTCGACGCCCAGCGCCACGAGGAACAGGAACGCGAAGAGCACCACGTTCGCGTCGAAGGCCGGGAATCCGAGCAGTCCGCGGAACAGGAGGTTCGCCGCTCCGAGGCTGGCGAAGAAGGTCGCGAGCACGCTCGCGATCAGCAGCACCGGAGCGACGAGCGAGCGCAGGAGCAGCGCGAGGATCAGGAACACGATCGCCAGGATGATCGGGATGATCAGCGCCTGGTCCCGCTCCGATGCCGATTGCGTGTCGAGCGCTGTCGCGTCGCTCCCTCCGACGAGGCTCTCGGAGGCGTCGCCGTCGGCCGCCGAATACGCATCGCGGAGCGCGCCGATCGTCTCGAAGGCCGCAGCGCTCTCGGGCTCGCCGGCGAGCGTGAGGCTGAGGGCGGTCCGTCCGTTCGCGCTCTCGCCGGGGCGCACGGAGTCGACGCCGTCGGTCCCTTCGGCGATCGCGACCGCGTCCTCGACCGCGTCGTCCGGAGCGAGGACCGTGGTCTGCGCGGTGAGTCCCGCCCCGAAGGACTCGTCGATGACCGCCTGCGCCTGCACCGATTCGGGATCGCCGAGCAGCTGATCCGTCTGCGAGAGCCCGACCTGCGCTCCGATCAGTCCGAGCGAGAGCAGGGCGACGCCCAGGACGGCGGCGACGGCGACCCGCGCGGGCCGACGGGAGACGCCGCGGCCGAGCCGGGTCCAGAGCCCCGGGCGGTCGGCGGTGCTGCCGGCGCCGGGTCGCGGGACGAACGGCCAGAAGAGTCCGCGCCCGCAGAGCACGAGAGCGGAGGGGAGCACTGCCAGGGCGAAGAGGATCGCGATCGCGACGCCGATCGCGCAGGCGAATCCGAGGGCGCGGTTCCCGGCGAGCTCGGCGAGCAGCAGGGTCAGCAGGCTCAGCGCGACGGTGCCACCGCTGGCCGCGATCGCGGGCCCCGCGCTGCGGACCGCGGTGGACATCGCCCGGTACCGGTCGGGCTCGCGAAGAAGCTCCTCCCGGTAGCGGGCGACGAGCAGCAGCGCGTAGTTGGTGCCCGCTCCGAACACGAGGACCGACAGGATCCCGCTGACGGAGGCGTCGAGCGCGATCCCCGCCGCCTCGGCCAGGGCTCCCGCGACGATCCGCGCGAGTCCGTCCGCGACGCCGACCACCACGAGGGGCACGATCCAGAGCACGGGGCTCCGGTAGGTGGCGATGAGCAGCACCGCGACCACCAGGACGGTGACGAGCAGCAGGCGGAGATCCGCACCCGCGAACGCGTTCGAGATGTCGGCCTGGAACCCGACGGCCCCGGTCAGGAAGCTGTTCAGACCCGCGGGCAGTCCGTCCGCTCCCGCGGAGCGCAGCTCGGTCGCGACCGCCTCGACATCGGCCTCGACGGAGGACTCCGCCAGCGGCACCGCGACGAGGGCCGCTTCGCCGTCCTCGCTGAACTGCGGCCGCACCGCCTCCGGGGTGGTCGACAGGAGTGCGAGTGCCTCCGCGCGCTCGGCGATCGCCGAACGGTCCTCGTCCGTCAGACCGCCCGGGCGGTTCCACAGCAGGACGCCCGCCGACGTGTCCGCCGACGGGAACTCCTCGAGCAGGGCCGCCACTTCCGCCGACTCCGCGGAGTCGGGCAGTCCCGACTGCGGGAAGCCCGACTCGCCGCCCGACGGCAGCAGGGCGAACAGCGCACCGACCGCGAGCAGAGCGGACAGCACGGTGAGCCAGGCACGGCGACGGGTTCGGACGAGGAGGACGAGCGGTGTCATGGGTCACTTCCGAGGGGATCGAGGAATTAGTCAGCCTACTGACTAATTCTGCGGAGCGTCGGAGGAGTACCCGGGGAAGCCGAGTCGGCGCTTCGCGTCGGCGAGCCGCTCCCCGCTGACGTCGAAGAGCTCCGTCCCGCGGTGGGGGGAGTCGATCTCGGTGCTCGTCACCCTCACGCCGTCGGGCGACACGTCGACGATCGAGGCTCCGGACGCGGCCACCGACCTCTCGTGCCGCGGACCGGCGAGCACGTCGGTCCGGTTCGCCGCTCCCGGAGCGACCACCACGGGAGCAGGGGTCGTCGTATCCACGAACGCGTGGTGCCAGTGCCCGGCGAGAACCGCGAGGACGGTGCCTCCCGATGCCGCCTCCCACAGGTCGTGCGCATTCACGAGTCCCATCACCGTGTGCAGCGGAGCCACCGCCTTGATCGGCGGGTGGTGCAGCACGATCACGATGGGCGCGGCGGGGTCCTCGGCGATCCGCTCCCGGAGCCACGCCAGCGTCGGTTCCGTGAGCAGTCCCCACGAGGCGCCGCCCGGCACCGAGGAGTCGACGGTCAGGATGCGCACGCCTCGGACGGTGGTCGCGGTGTTCCGAGGACCGGAGGAGCCGAAGCCCTCCCGGTCGTCGTGATTGCCCAGCGCGAGCACGAGCTCGGCACCGCGCTCGGCGCACCAGGCCGCGAGGGTGCTCCGGAGTGCGGAGTAGGACTCGGGGGCACCGTCGTCCGCGAGGTCGCCCGAGACGACGACCGCGTCGATCCCTCCGACGGCGTCGTGGGCGGCGAGCAGCTGCTCCAGGCCGGCCCGAGTGTCGAGGATCCGGTTGTACCGCCCAGCGGGGTCCGCGAGCAGATGCGTGTCCGAGAGGTGGAGCAGTCGGAGCGGACGCTCCGACGCCTGCTCGAGGACGACGTCGGCGAACCGCGCCGCGCCCTCGATCCGCCGGGCGTTCCTCTCGTCGGGGCCGTCCGTCCAGGCGATCGCCTCGTCGAGCGTCTTGCCGAAGCGGAGGTGCCGCGCGACCAGGCGCGCTCGTCTCGTGGTCTCCGGCACCCGCAGGTGGATCCGCAGATCGAGCAGCGCGCTCACGTCCTCCCAACCCTCGTCGCGGAGCAGCAGGTAGTTGCCCTCGACCAGGACGACCGTCCCGTCCTCGACGGAGAGTGCCAGGGCGTCGCGAACGGGCTCCTCCACCGAGCGGTCGAAGGAGGAGGCGCTCACCGTGGATCCGGCGGGTGCCGACCGCAGCATCCGGAGCACGGCCGTGAACCCGTCGGTGTCGAACGTGTCCGGGGCGCCCATGCGGTCCCGTCGTCCCAGTTCTCGGAGTCGGGACTGGGGGAGGTGGTACCCGTCGAGAGGAAGGACCACGGACCGCGGGGTCCGTCGATGCAGCTCCTCGGCCAGAGTGGACTTCCCCGATCCCGGTGAGCCGGTGATCCCGACGACCAAGAGGGGCCGACCCCGCCGGGTCTCGCCGATGAGGGAGACGACGTCGGCGAGCGAGTCGAGGGTCGGTGGACTGCTCGAGGAGGGGGAAGAGGCATCGGAGCGGGTCATGCGCCCATTCTCGTGACCGCTGCGACCGCCTCCGAGCGACGGGACCGGCTCCGGTGGAGGGATCTCCACCTCATCCCCTGTGGAGGGCGGCCGATCGCGACACGCCCGGGATGCACGATTTCAGCCCGTCGTTTGACAGGGTGCCGCTCGCTGCGTAACTTATTCCGAGTCGCCACAAAGGCCGCAGGGAAACGGAAAGAGCAGGGTTCGCAAGAGCCTCTCCTACGTCCCGGCCTCAATCGGGACCATCCACTCGCAAGGCAGCTTCTCGGAGCACGCCTCGTGTGCAGGATGTAAAGCCTTCGCAGGATCCTCCGGATCCAGCATCTTCGCCGCTCGGCGATGGACTTCGGTCCGGCCCGGGCAACGTCGGAGCGCCTTCGAGCGTGAGGACATCGCGAAGAAGCCGGATTTGACACGGCCTGCGGATGTGCTAAGTTATACAAGTTGCCACGGCGGCGGAGAGAATGACTTCTCTACAGCTTAGCCGGTCACACAGTGACAAGCAACACGGATTTACGAATACTTCGATCACTCTCGTTGTGAAGCTCCTTTGTGGGGTGGAGGCGGGGTGTGTCCGAT
>NZ_LMNR01000002.1:1289195-1342302 GCF_001423045.1 Rathayibacter sp. Leaf296 | reverse complement strand
AGTAGGACACCGCCGGACACCATTCACGATGGCCACCCAGAAATGGGTGGCCATCGCTGTTTAACCCGCCCTCCGCACCACCAGGCCCTGCACACGCAGAAGAGCCGGGGTTAGGGTGGACGGTACGACGGCTTCGCGCCGTCCGCCGCTTCGAGCGGTTCAACTCCACAGTGCACGATCACGACAGGCGAGGAACGCATGGACGACAGAGCACCCGACGGCGACGACCGGGGAGCCGGCAAGCGCGACCAGCGGTCGGATCGTGCGGGAGGAGCGGATCGCTCCTCCGCACCGCGCAGCAGCGGGCGCGATGACCGTCCGCGCGGCGACAGGGAGTCGCGACCGCGGCGCGAGGGCGACTTCCGCCCGCGTACGGATGGTCCGTCGCGCCCTCCCTCTGACGGTGGTGCTCGTCCCCAGCGGGACGGCGATTCCCGTCCGCGTCGCGAGGGAGACTCCCGTCCGCGCTCCGATGGGGATTCGCGTCCTCGTCGCGATGGGGACTCGCGTCCTCGTCGTGAGGGAGACTTCCGTCCGCGTACTGATGGTGATTCGCGTCCGCGACGGGATGGGGATTCGCGTCCTCGTCGTGAGGGCGACTTCCGTCCGCGTACTGATGGTGCACCGCGTCCGCGTCGCGATGGGGATTCGCGTCCTCGTCGTGAGGGCGACTTCCGTCCGCGTACTGATGGTGACTCTCGTCCGCGTCGGGAGGGCGACTCCGGTTCGCGTCGTGAGGGTGGGTTCCGTCCTCGCATTGATGGTGACTCTCGTCCGCGTCGCGATGGGGACTCGCGTCCTCGTCGTGAGGGCGACTTCCGTCCGCGTACTGATGGGGATTCGCGTCCGCGTCGCGATGGGGACTCCGGTCCGCGTCGCGAGGGCGGGTTCCGTCCCCGCACCGACGGGGACTCTCGTCCGCGTCGTGACGGGGACTCGCGGGGAGGACGCGACGGCGGTCGCTCCTTCTCGGACGATCGGCGTGGTGGCGGCGACCGTCAGGGCGGGCGCGGGTTCGCCGGCCGCGGGGCTCCGCGCGAGGAGCCGGAGATCACGGAGGAGGAGCGGGAGCGCCGCTCCCTCCAGTCGGTCCGGCCGCGCCACGACGATCCCGAGCTGCCCGACGACGTCCAGGCGAAAGATCTCGACAAGGTCGCCCGCAACGAGCTCAAGACGCTGACCAAGGAGAACGCCGACTGGGTCGCGATGCACCTGGTGATGGCGGGCCGGCTCCTCGAGGAGGATCCGGAGCTCGCGCACCGGCACGTGCTCTCGGCTGCTCGACGAGCGGGTCGGATCGCCGTCGTGCGCGAGTCCCTCGCGATCTCGGCGTACGCGATCGGGGACTTCGCCCTGGCGCTGCGGGAGCTGCGCACCTACCGCCGGATCTCCGGCTCGGACGAGCAGGTTCCTCTGATGGTCGACAGCGAACGCGGTGTGGGGCGGCCCGACAAGGCGCTCGAGCTCGGACGCTCGATCGACCGCAGTGCATTGACGGTCGGGGCTCAGGTCTCGCTCGCGATCGCGATGTCGGGAGCGCGACTCGACCTCGGTCAGGCCGAGCTGGCGCTGATGGAGCTCGAGATCCCTCAGCTCGACCCGAACAAGGCGTTCTCGTACAGCCCGGACCTCTTCGCCGCCTACGCCGCCGTGCTCGAGGAGCTCGGGCGCACCGAGGAGTCCGCTCAGTGGCAGCGCCGCGCGGATGTGGCCGCGCGAGCGGTCTTCGCGGCCGAGGGCGGTGGCGACGACGAGACGATCGAGGTGGTCGAGGAGGAGGGCGAGGCCTTCGCGGACCTTCCGGGCGACGACGCTCCCTCCGCTGCGCTCGACGACGAGTCGGAGAGTGCTGAATCGACGGACGACGACGACGAGGACGACGACGAGGACGACCTGGACGAGCCGAGCGAGGCGGACGAGCCGATCGAGCTCGACGACCCCGCCGATCCGGACGCCGCTCTCGATCAGGACGTCGCCGACGTCGAGCTCGACGACTCCGGACTCGACCCGGTCCACTCGGACTCCGTTCATATCGAAGCCGCGACGGACACCGACTCCGACGCCGCGACCGACGCCGAGTCGAGCGACCGCGCCGCCGCCGACGCCACTGACCCCGACGAGGAGCCCCGTGTTCAGAACCCCGAAGACTGACCCGTCCCCGCTCGAGGGCCGCGACGCGGTCCTCGCCGACCTCGACGGAGTCGTCTACAAGGGCGCCGACGCGATCCCCTTCGCCGTCGACAGTCTGAACAAGGCAGGCGAGACGCTCCGCGTCGGGTACATCACGAACAACGCGTCCCGCACCGACGCCTCCGTCGCGGCGCACCTGTCCGACCTCGGGCTCGTCGTGGCTCCGGAGGACGTCGTCACGTCGCCGCAGGCGGCCGTCGTGCTCCTCGCGGGCCTCGTGCCGGCCGGCTCGACGATCCTCGTCATCGGTGGAGAGGGTCTGACCACGGAGGTGGAGCGTGCCGGATTCCGGCTCACCCGCAGCGCCGAGGACTCCCCGGCCGCGGTGATCCAGGGCTTCGCGCCCACGGTCGGCTGGGAGCAGCTCGCGGAGGCGTCGTTCGCCCTGCGCACCGGGATCCCGTGGGTCGCGACGAACACCGACTGGACGATCCCCGTCGCGCGGGGCATCGCTCCCGGCAACGGCACGCTCGTCTCGGCGGTGCACACCGCGGTCGGCCGACTGCCCGTGGTCGCCGGCAAGCCCGAGCGCGCCATCTTCGACGCGGCGACGGCGCGGTTCGGCTCCGCGAATCCGCTGTTCCTCGGCGACCGGCTCGACACCGACATCAAGGGTGCCAACGCCGCCGGGATGGAGAGCGCGCACGTGCTCACCGGGATCGACCGGGCGAAGCAGCTCCTCGCGGCCGACGCGACGCTGCGCCCGACCTACATCCTGGGCGACCTGCGCGAGCTGCACCTCCCGTACCCGGCGACGTCGATCGCGCGGAACGGGACCCACTCGGTGCGCTCCGCGAAGGTGCGCCTCGAGGGCGACTCCGTCGTGATCGTCGATGCGGGCGACGACGAGCTGGATCTCCTCCGAGCCGCGTGCTCCGTCATCTGGAGCTCGGGCCGGGCGATCTACGGGCTCGAGGTCCCGGAGTCGCTCTACAGCTGATCGCCGACGGTGGACTCCTCGGCACGGAGGAGTCCACCGAGGCGGATCGCCAGTAGCACCGCGAGCAGGGCGATGACGGCTCCGTAGGCGAACGTCGCCGTGAAGACGACCGAGCCCGCGCCGGCGAGGCCGGTCACGGTGGCGGCGAGGAGGCCGGTCAGCGCGAGCGAGACGGACGCTCCTCCTGAATCGGAGATCTGCAGGGCCGAGCTGTTGAAGCCTTCGCGTCCGGGTGCGGATCGGGCGAGCGTCAGCGTCCCCATCCGGGGGAACATCGTGCCCATGCCGCCCCCCGCGGCGAACCAGCCGACGGCGGCGAGGTACGGCGGGAGCGCGAGCGCCGCCGTGAGCAGCACGATCAGCACGCCGACCAGCAGGAGCGACGTGCCCCGACGCATGGCGCCCGCGTGGGTGAGCCGTGTTCCGGGCCGCCCCTGCAGGTTCGAGCCGAGCGCCCACGAGACGGCGCCGGCGGTGAGGACCGCCCCGGCCAGCCACGGCGGCAGGCCGTACTGCTCCGACAGCAGCAGCGGCAGATAGACCTCGGTGCCGAAGAAGGCGGCCGCGACGGCTCCGCGCAGGAGGATCGTGGACGGCAGGACGCCCCGCGCGCGCAGCGTGCCCGGGGGCAGGAGCGCGCGGACGGCGAGGACGACGACCACGATCGCCGCGACGGCGAGCACGCCGGCCGCGTCGGGAGCGATCTCGGCGCTGGTGCTCAGCACCACCACTCCGCCCGCCACGATCACCGCGCGGACGATGCGCACCACGGCCCCGCGATCGAACGGCCGCCGCTCCTGCCGCTCGAGCGCGCGCAGGGTCGGCGTCACGATCGCACTCGCGACGGCCACCAGCAGCACCACCCCGAGGAACACCCAGTGCCAGCTCGCGAGCTCGGCGACGACGCCGGCCGCGAACGGCCCGATGAGCGACGGCACCACCCAGGCTGCGGCGAAGGCGCCGAAGATCCGCGGATGCAGCTCCGCCGGGAAGACCCGCGCGACCAGGACGTACAGGGTGACGGTGATGCCTCCGCTGCCGAGCCCCTGCAGCAGGCGCGCGGCCACGAACACCTCCATCGAGCCGGCGAGACCGGCGGCCACGAGCCCGAGGGTGAAGAGCAGGATCGCCGTCACCAGCGCCGGGGTCGGTCCGCGTCGATCCGCCGACGACCCCGCGGTGACCATGCCGACGATGCTCGCGGCGAGCGTCGCGGCGAAGGCCAGCGGGTAGAGGTCGCGTCCGTCGAGGTCGGCGCTGACGATCGGCATGATCGTCGTCACGGCCAGCGCCTCGAAGGCGCAGAGGAAGACCAGGCTCGTCGTGCCGACCGTGGTCAGGAGGTAGGGCGCGGAGGTGATGCCGCGGCGATCGACTGCACGCACCCGCTCCACACTGCGCCGGGCGCGGGCGCTCAGCGGTAGACGGCCCAGTCGTCCTTGGCGAGGACGGTGGGGGTGCCGTCGACCTCGACGAGCCAGCCGGCGTCGTCGCGCTCGAGGTAGCGGCCCTGCAGGATCTCGGGGGCCCAGCCGCCGTCGCGAGACGAGACCCAGCGCACGAAGCGCACCGTTCCTCCGCGGCGGAAGAGTGTGCCGTTGTGGTCGCTCATGTCTGCACTGCTCTCGCTCGGGACGGGTCGAGCTCCGTGGTCGGCTCGGTGACGAGGTGGAGTCCGCGGCGCCCGTTGGCGGCGGCCGAGAGCTCGCGCAGCCAGTGCGCGTTGACCTCGGGTCCGAGGGGAGCGTCGTACTCGTACTGCAGCGGGATCGCGGGATGCAGCCACAACTCGCTGTGCCTGCCGTCGGCGTCCGCGTCGATCGACAGCACGAAGGCCTCGCTGCGGCGGAGTTTCGCGGTGATCACGAGCTGCAGGTGAGCGAGCGCGCGGTCGTCGAACGGATGCGCGCTCGGCGGCGTTCCGTACAGCAGACGACCCATCACGCTGCCTTCCTCATCCGGGCGCACGGGGAGGGATCCCGCAGCGTCTCTGCAGGACTCTAGGTACTTGCTAAGTCGGTTAGCTAATCAATACTGGTCCCAGTGCGCTTTCGGTACAGAAGCCCCGGAGGAGTGCTCGAGGTGGTTCGATGGAGCCCGCGAGTACCCGCCCGGGGCGCCTGCCTCGTCCCAGGAAGGCGCACACCCATGGACGTCCGTCCCGATCTCTTCGCCCTGCTCACCCGGCTCCGCTCGGCCGAGCGCGAGTACGACGGACGCGTCGAGTCGAGGCTGGGCATCGGCACCACGGACCTCGCGGCTCTGCGCCTGATCGGGATCGGCGCCGATCGCGACGAGGTGGTCCGCGCGGTCGACCTCGCCGCCGCGATCCGCATCACCACCGCCGCGGTCTCGCTGATGATCGACCGTCTCGTGCGCGCCGGCTACGTCGACCGCGTGGCGGACCCCTCCGACGGCCGTGGCAGGATCCTCTGCCTGACCGAGAGCGCGCAGGCGGCGATCCGCGGCACCGACGAGCCGACCTACGGTGCGATCCGCTCGCTCTCGGCCGGCATCCCCGACGCCGAGGCGGTGCGGTTCGCCGCGCTGCTCACCGGTGTCAGCGACATCCTCGAGGGCCACCCGCCGCCCCTGGCCGCCGCCTGATCCGTCCGCCGCGGTCTCAGCGCTGCAGCGTGGCGCTGGGGTACTCGCCGAAGCGCGCGAGGTAGGCCGAGCTGAAGCGGCCGGGATTGCCGAAGCCCCAGGAGTGGGCGATCGCGGTGACGCTCGCCACGCGCGGATCCGCCGCCGCCAGCTCGGCGTGCGCGGCGTCGAGCCGCACCGTGCGGATGTAGGCGATGGGCCGCACCCCGAGCACCCGCTGGAACGCGGACTGCAGACCGCGGACGCTCAGCCCGGCGACGACGGCGACCTCGGTGGGGCCGATCAGCTCCGACGCGTGCGCGTGGATGAACTCGACCGCCCGGCGCAGGCGGGCGTTGCGCGGGAGCAGCAGCTCGGGCGGCGCGACGGCGGCCTCCGGCGGATAGAGCTCGAGCAGCGCCGTGATGGTGCCGCGCGTCAGCTCGTCCCAGAGGAGGTGGCTGACGCGCTCGCTGCGCAGAGCCTGCGCCGAGGCCGACACCGCGGAGCGCCAGTGCTGGACCGCCTGCTCGGTCGGGACGGCGCGGTGATCGAAGCGGAGCGGCCCCAGGAGGCCCTGCTCGGCGGCGACCTTCTCGACGGACTCACGGCCGAGGTGCACGAGCTTCTGCTCGTAGTCGACGTACTCGAAGCCGAACGCGCGGCCGACGGGGAACAGCTGCGGCCGGCCGGGCACCATCGCGAGCGGCTCCGAGCCGTCGTCGACCGTGGCGCGCCCGCCGACGATCCACTGCACGACGACCTCGTCCGTCACTCCGACCGCGCCGCGGAGCTCGCCGGTCATGCGCGAGGTGCGCAGGGTCATGGCGGCGTCGCCGAGGGCGGCGTACCGGTACGAGAAGGCGCTCTCGCTGGGCAGCGCCGACCACTCGTCGCCGTTGTAGAGGGTGGCGAGGCGGTGGCGGGCCTCGTCGGGGTCGCCGCCGCCGGTGTCCAGCCGGACGCGGGTTCGCTCGTCGTTCACGGGTCGTTCCGAGCGGTCGTCAGTGGGTCAGGCGCTCGATGAGCTCGCGGTAGCGGGCCGCGGTCCGCTCGACGATCTCGTGGGGGAGTCTCGGAGGGAGGCCCTGGCCGTCCCAGTTGTCGCTCAGCCAGTCGCGCACGATCTGCTTGTCGAAGGACTGGCCGCGGATGCCGGCGTCGTAGGCGTCGGCGTCCCAGTAGCGGGAGGAGTCGCTCGTCAGCACCTCGTCGCCGAGCGTCACGATGCCGTCGCCGTCGACGCCGAACTCGAACTTGGTGTCGGCGAGGATCACTCCGCGGGCGAGGGCGATCGTCGCCGCCTCCTGGTACACGTGCAGGGAGAGGGTGCGCAGCGCCTCCGCCGCCTCCTCGCCGACGATCTCGACGGTGCGCTCGAAGGTGATGTTCTCGTCGTGCTGACCCTGCGGCGCCTTCCACGCGGGCGTGTAGATCGGCTCGGGGAGGGCGTCGCCGTCGGACAGTCCCTCGGGGAGCTCGACTCCGCAGACAGTGCCGCTCGCGCGGTACTCCTTCCATCCGCTGCCCGAGAGGTAGCCGCGCACGACGCACTCGATCGGGAACATGTCGAGGGTGGTGACGAGCATCGCGCTACCGGCGACCGGCTCCGGGATCTCGCCGCGGACGAGGTGGTTGGGGACGTCCTTCAACTGGTGGAACCACCAGAGGGAGAGCTCGGTGAGCAGCTCGCCCTTGCCGGGGATGCCCGGCTCGAGGACGTGGTCGTAGGCGCTGACGCGATCGCTCGCCACGACCAGCATGCGGTCGGCTCCGAGCACCGGGTCGGCGTCGACCGGGGTGTAGAGGTCGCGGACCTTGCCCGAGTAGGCGTGCTGCCAGCCGGGCAGGGGGATCGAGGAGTCGAAGGAGACGGTCACCGCACCATTCTCCCGGTTTCCGGCGGCGGAGAGGAGCGCTCTCTCGGAACCGGGGCGCTGTCAACCACCGGCGCTCGACGGGGGAGCGCGCCTACCGTCGAAGACATGACTTCCGAGAGCACTGCAGACCAGTACACGTTCCAGGACCCGACGAAGATGTACTCCGAGATCGACACGGAGGAGCAGTACCAGGAGGGCGCCGGCCTGGACTCGAAGATGGACGACCTCGCCGACCGCGGCGAGTCGACCTACCGCGGCTCCGGTCGCCTGACCGGCCGCAGGGCGCTCGTCACCGGCGGCGACTCCGGCATCGGCGCGGCCGTCGCGATCGCCTACGCCCGCGAGGGCGCCGACGTCGCGATCGTGTATCTCCCCGAGGAGGAGAGCGACGCGAAGAAGGTCGTCGCGCTGATCGAGGAGGCGGGCCGGAAGGCCGTCGCGATCCCCGGCGACATCACCGACCACGACTTCGCCGTCGGCGCGGTGGCCACGGCGGTCGAGGGCCTCGGCGGACTCGACATCCTCGTCAACAACGCGGGCAAGCAGCAGTTCGTCGAGGACTTCCTCGAGCTCTCGGACGAGCAGTTCGACGAGACCTTCAAGACGAACGTCTACGCCATGTTCTGGATGACGAAGGCGGCCCTGCCGCATCTCGCTCCCGGCTCGGCGATCATCAGCACCTCGTCGATCCAGGCCTACCAGCCGT
Source organism: Rathayibacter sp. Leaf296 (assembly GCF_001423045.1). Lineage (NCBI taxonomy): Bacteria > Bacillati > Actinomycetota > Actinomycetes > Micrococcales > Microbacteriaceae > Rathayibacter > Rathayibacter sp. Leaf296. Next base: position 1,334,000 of record NZ_LMNR01000002.1, on the reverse strand, counting down.
CGCCGACGCTGGTCGACTACGCCAGCACGAAGGCCACGATCAACACGTTCTCGAAGGCGCTCTCGCAGCAGCTCGCCCCCAAGGGCATCCGCGTGAACGTCGTCGCGCCGGGCCCGATCTGGACGCCGCTGCAGACCGCGGGCGGCCAGCCGCCCGAGAAGCTGCCCGAGGTCGGCTCGCAGACGCCGCTCGGACGCTGGGGCCAGCCGGCGGAGCTCGCCCCCGCCTACGTGTTCCTCGCGTCGCCCGAGTCCAGCTACGTCGTCGGCGAGACGCTGCACGTGAACGGCGGCATGCCCACTCCGTGATCGCGCTGTAACACTCGACGGCGCTGAAGGCCCGGCGGGCACCCGGGGACCACGGTCCTCCGGGTGCTTGCTGGGTCTTCGCTTTTGGTTGTCGTAACAATCGCTCCGGAGAAGGCGAACTGCGCAAGGCTTTCCCCATGACCGATTCCCTGCCGATCCTCGACCTCTCCCGCCTCGACCAGGGCGAGGAGGAGGCCGCCGCCTTCCGCCGCGACCTGCGCGAGACCACCCACGACGTGGGCTTCTTCTACCTCGTCGGTCACGGCGTGCCGCAGGAGCTCCTCGACGACGTCGTCGCCGTCTCCCGTCGCTTCTTCGACCTGCCGGAGGAGGACAAGCTCGCGATCGAGAACACGGCCAGCCCGCAGTTCCGCGGCTACACCCGCTTCGGCGCCGAGCTCACCAACGGCGACGTCGACTACCGCGAGCAGGTCGACATCGGCATCGAGCGCGAGGTCGTCCCGGCCGGCCCCGACGTGCCCGACTACCAGCGTCTCGAGGGCCCGAACCTGTGGCCCGAGGCCCTGCCCGAGTTCCGCACCCTCTTCGAGCGCTGGCACGCGGAGCTCGCGGCCGTCGCGATCCGCCTCCTCCGCACCTGGGCCGTCGCCCTCGACGCGCCGGCCGACGTCTTCGACGAGGCCTTCGCCGAGAAGGCGTTCCCGCTGGTCAAGGTCGTCCGCTATCCCGGCACCTCCGACCCCGAGCCCAAGCAGGGCGTCGGCGCCCACCGCGACGGCGGCGTGCTGACCCTGCTGCTGGTCGAGCCCGGCAAGGGCGGCCTGCAGGTCGAGCACGACGGCGAGTGGATCGAGGCGCCCGCGCTGCCCGGCGCGTTCGTCGTCAACATCGGCGAGATGCTGGAGCTCGCGACCGGCGGCTACCTCAAGGCCACGCTGCACCGCGTGATCTCGCCGCTGATCGGCACCGACCGCATCTCGATCCCCTACTTCTTCAACCCCTCGCTCGACTCGACCATGCCGTCGCTGCCGTTGCCAGAGGAGCTCAAGTCGGGCCTGTCGGTCGATCCGACCAACAGCCCGATCCTCGAGACGTACGGCGAGAACGCGCTGCGCTACCGCCTGCGCGCGCACCCGAACGTGGCCGAGGTGCACCACGCCGATCTGCTGGCGCCGACCCGCTGACGCAGGGTCTCCTCCGGGACGGGGCGTCCCTCCTCCGCTGCGTGCGGGGCGAGGGGCGCCCCGTTCGCCGTTCCCGCGCCACCGTTCGGCAGGATCCGCTGCTTCTGCGGGTGCGGAGCAGCGAGAAGTGTCCAGCGGTGCCGGCGACTCAGAGCCAGAGCACCACGTGCCGGCCCGCGATCGGCTCGACCGCGACCGGGGTGTCGTAGAGCGCCTCGAGATGCGGCGCTGTCAGCACCTCGGCCACGGGGCCGTGGTGCACCACCCGGCCGTCGCGGATCGCGACGATGTCGTCGGCGAACTGCGCGGCGACGTTGATGTCGTGCAGGACCACGACCACGGTCATCCGCTTCTCGTCGGCGAGACGGCGCAGCAGCTTCATCAGCACGACGCCGTGGCGCGGATCGAGGTTGTTGAGCGGCTCGTCGAGGAGGAGGTGGTCGGTGTCCTGCGCGAGGGCCATCGCGACGAAGGCGCGCTGGCGCTGGCCTCCCGAGAGCTCGTCGAGATAGCGCTCGCGGACGGCGCCGAGGTCGAGGGCGTCGATCGCGGCGTCGACCAGGGCGCGGTCCTCGGGGGTGCGGCCCGTTCCTCCGTGCGGGAAGCGGCCGTACGCGACGAGGTCGTCGACGCTCAGGCGGATCGCGAAGTGGTTGTCCTGGCGGAGGATCGCCAGGCGCTTCGCGATGTCGCGGGAGCGGGTGGTCGCGACGTCGAGGTCGTCGACGGCGACGGATCCGCTCTCGGCCTTGAGCAGGCGGCCGATGGTGGAGAGCAGCGTCGACTTGCCGGAGCCGTTGGGCCCGATGATCGCCGTGAGGCCGGTGCCGAGCTCGAGCGAGACGTCGTCGACGGCGAGGGTGCGGCCGTGGCGGGTGGTGACGGAGGTGGTGCGGATCATGTCAGCGAGCCCTTCCGGTGAGCACGAGAAGGATGAAGAGGACGCCGCCGACGAACTCGACGACGACCGGCAGCTCGGTGCCGAAGCCGAGCACCCGGTCGAGGACGAGCTGCCCGCCGACCAGCGCGACGACTCCGATCGCCACCGCGGCGGGGATGCTGCGCGCGTGCCGGTGGCCGGCCGCTCCGTAGGCGACGTTCGCGACGATGAGCCCGAAGAAGGTGACGGGACCGACCAGTGCGGTCGACGCGGCGACCATGAGGGCGATCGCGACGATCGTGTGCAGCACGACCCGGCGGTGCTCGACTCCTAGCGACACCGCGGTCGCCTCGCCGAGAGCGAGCACGTCGAGGGAGCGGCGGATCGGCCACAGCGACGCGATCGCGGCGACGACCACGAGGCCGGTCGGCAGGAGCAGCTCGCGGTCGACCGAGGTGAAGCTCGCGAAGGTCAGGTTCTGCACGATCGCGAAGGTGTCCGGATCGAGGAGCCGCTGGAGGAACGACGTGACCGACCGCAGCAGCACGCCGAGCACCAGGCCCGCGAGCACGATCACGTGCAGGTCGAGCCTGCGGCGCACGAACAGCCAGGAGTAGAGGGCGACGACGACGCCGGCCATCAGCAGGAGCTCCACCAGCCACGACGCGAGAGGCGGAGCGGCGACGAGGATCGTGGGGCCGATCGCGAACGCGCTCACGACCTGGATCATCAGGAAGACGGCGTCGAAGCCCATGATGCCGGGGGTCAGGATGCGGTTGGCCGTGACGGTCTGGAACAGGACGGTCGCGACTCCGATCGCCGCCGCCGCGATGACCATGCCGAGCACGGTGCGCCCGCGGAGGCCCAGCGCGTACTCCCACTTCCCGGGCAGGTCGGTGAGCAGGTAGAGCGCGATCGCGAGGGCGGCGGCGCCCGTCAGGAGGGCCAGGCGGACGGAGGGGGAGCGCAACGCGGTCACGGGGCGACGCTCCTTCGGCGGCGGCGCGCGGTGTCGGCCGGACCGATGAGCAGGCGGAGGAACACGACTCCGCCGACGACGCCCATCACGAGCGAGATCGGCAGCTCGAAGGGGAAGCGGACGGTGCGGCCGATGAGGTCGCAGAGCAGGACCAGCGCGGCCCCGAGCAGGGCGACGAGCGGGACGGAGCGGCGCATGCTGTCGCCGACCATCCGGCTGACGAGGTTGGGGACGATGAGGCCCAGGAACGGGAGGGCTCCCGTGACCACGATCATCACTCCGGTGACCGCGGCGATGATGACGACGCCGGTGAGCATGACCGCCCGGGTGTCGAGACCGAGACCGCGGGCGGTGTCCTCGCCGAGGGCGGCGACGGTGAAGCGGTCCGCCGCGATCCAGGCGACCGCCGCGGCGGCTGCGGCGACCCAGAGCATCTCGTAGCGGCCGCGGAGGATGCCCGAGAAGTCGCCGATGCCCCAGTTGAGCAGCTCCTGCAGCGTGTCGGTGCGGTAGGCGACGAACGCGGCGACGGCGCCGATCACTCCGCCGTAGAGGATGCCGACGACCGGCACGAGCACGCTCGAGCGCGACGGGATGCGGCGCGCGAGCGCGAGGAAGCCGAGCACGCCGGCGAGGGCGCCGAGCGCGGCCAGGGCGGCCTTCGCTCCGACGGGCAGCTCGGGGGCGAGGAGGAGGACCGCGAGCAGGGCGAGGGTCGCGGCGTCCGTGGCTCCGGTCGTGCCCGGCTCGACGAGGCGGTTGCGGGTGAGCAGCTGCATGATGAGGCCGGTGACGGCGAAGGCCGAGCCGGCGAGCACGAGCGCGAGGGTGCGGGGGAGGCGGCTCTCGACGAGCACGAACGCGTCGAGCTCGGCGACGCCGAGGAACAGCGAGATCGTCGCGAGGACGGCCACGAGGACCGTCCCCGCGACGATCAGCGCGCGGGGGGAGGGGCGGGTCACGCTCGGGAGCGGCTCCGGTCAGCTCTGCATCGCGTCGTGCACGGTCTCGAGCACGTTCTGCACGGCGGTCAGGCCGTTGATGACGATGTAGAGCTCGCTCGCGGGCAGCAGCACGACGTGGTCGTCCTGCGCTGCGGGCGTCTGGGCGACGAGCGCGTTGTCGAGCGTCTGCTCGGCGGTGCTGCCCTCGCCGGTCGCCGCACCGCGGTCGAACGCGAAGATCCACTCCGGAGCGGCGCTGAGGAGGAACTCGTTGGTCACGGTGTCGCCGTGCGGCGATCCCTCGGCGCCGGGCAGCTCGGCCGCGGCGACCGCGGGGGTGAAGCCGAGTCCGTCGAAGAAGTAGCCGAAGCGCGAGCCCTCGCCGAAGGCGCCGTACTCGCCGCCCGAGACCGAGAGGACGAGGGCGGTGCCCGAGGCGTCGGTGGTGATGGAGTCGACGAGCTCCTCGGTCGCGGCCGCGGCCTCGGCGACCTCGTCCTCGCGCTCGAAGATCTCGCCGAGCTGCGTGGCGCGCTCGAGCGCCGCGGCGGGGTCGAAGGTTCCGGCGTAGCTGCCGGTCAGGTCGATCGTGGTGGCGATCTCGGACAGCTCGTCGTACTGGCCGGTGCTGCGGGCCGCCGTGACGATGAGGTCGGGCTCGAGCTCGGCGACGGCCTCGAAGTCGGGCTCGAACAGGGTGCCCACCTTGGGCAGGTCGGCGTACTCCGAGAGGTAGTCGGGGAGCGTGGCGTCCGGGATCGCGACGACCGCGTCTCCGGCGCCGATCGTGTGCAGCGTGTCGAGCGTGGCGATGTCGAAGGTGACGACGGCCTCGGGGGACACGGGCACCTCGACCGACGTGCGGGCGGTCTCGCGGTCCTCCTGGTACGACTGCTCACCGTCCTCGTCGACGAGGACGAGGGTCGGCTTCGCGTCCTCGACGACGATCGTCTCGGCGGTCGCCGGGGCGGCTTCGGAGGCGCCGGAGGAGCACGCCGAGAGGGCGAGCGCGGCGACGGCGAGGCCGGCGAGGGGCAGGGCGGAACGGAGTCTCGATGAGGGGTGCATGAGGGTAGGCTACCCTAAGTGTGAGAGCGGCTCTCAGGGTGCGGCGCCGGATGCGCGGGCTCGGTCGCCGACGGGACGCCGAGGATGTGCGACGGATGAGTGGGCGCGGAACGGGGTTCGCGCCGCCTTCGGAGCCCCTTCCGCGACCACTCATGAGCCGGCGGAGCCGCGAGTGGACGCGAGACGGGCTCTGCAGATGTGTCGGGCCCCTTCCCGCGTCGTCTCGTGCGTGCATGCGGCGCGCTCGCCGGCGATCGGCCTGAACGGGGGACGCCGCCGCGATCGCGGAAGCGGCAGACTCAGGTGCCGCCGCTCGGCGCCCCCGCAGGAGGAGACCGCCATGACCGCGACCGGCCAGCGCCCCGCCGACGACGGCATGGCCGAGTTCGGCTACCGGCCGTCGCTGCGACGCGGCATCGGGCGTTTCGGCAGCTTCGCGGCCGGGGTCAGCTACATCTCGATCCTGACCGGCACGTTCCAGCTCTTCTACTTCGGCTTCGGACTCGGCGGCCCCGCCTACTGGTGGTCGTGGCCGATCGTGTTCGCCGGGCAGCTCATGGTCGCGCTCTGCTTCGCCGAGCTGGCCGGCCGCTACCCGGTCGCCGGCTCCGTCTACAACTGGAGCAAGCGCATCGCGGGGCCGACGGTCGGCTGGCTCGCGGGCTGGATGATGGCCACGGCCTCGGTCGTCACGCTCGCGGCCGTAGTGCTCGCGTACCAGGCGACGCTGCCGCGGATCTGGAGCGGCTTCCAGCTCGTCGGCGACGGCACGGGCACGAGCTTCGGCGTCAGCGCGGTCATCTGGGGCGCGATCCTCATCCTGTTCACGACCGTCGTGAACGCGGTCGGTGTGAAGCTGATGGCCCGGATCAACAGCACCGGCGTGCTGATCGAGCTGATCGCGGCCGTGCTGCTCGTGGTCGTCCTCGCGGCGAGCATCGTGAATCCGCCGACGGTGCTGCTCGACACGGCGGGCTACGGAGACGCGGGCGGCTACGCGGGCGCGTTCCTGATCGCCGCGATCGCCTCCGCCTATGTGATGTACGGCTTCGACACGGCCGGCTCGCTCGCGGAGGAGACCGTCGACCCGCGCAGGACCGGCCCGGCGGCGATCCTCCGCGCCGTGATCGCCTCGTTCGTGCTGGGCGGGCTGATCCTGCTGCTCGGGATCCTCGCGGCGCCCGACCTCGGCGATCCGGCGCTCGGCGAGGCCTCGGGCGGACTGCAGCTGATCGTGCTGCAGGCGCTCGGCGGACCGCTCGGCACGGTGTTCCTGCTCTGCATCGTGGTCGCGATCACGGTCTGCGCGCTCGCGGTGCACACGGCGGGCATCCGGCTGGTGTTCGCGATGGCGCGTGACAACGCCCTGCCCGGAAGCGCGGTGCTCGCCCGCATCGATCCGCGGCGACGCACCCCTCTCGTGCCCGCGATCGTGATCGGCGTGCTCGCGGTGCTGATCCTCGCGGTGAACATCGGCACGCCCGAGATCTTCACGGCGGTGACGAGCGTGGCTGTCGTGCTCATCTACCTGGCGTACCTGCTGGTCACGGTGCCGCTGCTCGTGCGGCGCCTCCGCGGAGAGTGGCCGCGGGTCACGGGCTCGTTCTCGCTCGGGCGGCTGGGGCTGCCGGTGAACGTCGTCGCCGTGCTGTGGGGCGCGGCGATGACGGTGAACCTGGCCTGGCCGCGCGTCGAGGTCTACGGCGACGCGGGGGCGCTGCAGTACATCGCGCTGATCGCGGTCGCGGCGGTCGTGGTGCTCGGGCTGGGCTGGTACCTGCTGCGGGGCCGCCACCGCCTGGGCACGCTGCCGGAGCACGCTCGGGAGGAGTGACGCGGGATCGCTGCGCTGCGCCGGACGTCGCGCCTCAGTCCTGCAGCTCTTCGTTCGGATCGAGCAGCCGCCACGCGGTGACTGACACCGTGGACCCGTCGACCACGTCCGTCTGCACCGGCCAGGAACCGCGCTCGGCCGAGGGGTAGGGCGCGGCGAAGAGGGTGCTGCCCACCAGCGCCCCCGCGGTCGAGTTCGCCTTCCAGCCGAGGAACGCGACCGCGGATCCCTGCGCGGGGATCTCGATCCGCTGAGCGCCCGGATCCGTGGTCATCGTCGTGCTGCCGGGCTCGAAGACGACCGGCAGCTCCGACCCGTTCTGGTCGGCGAACGCGAGGTCGATGTAGCCCTCGATCGTGCAGGGAGCCTCGGAGAAGTTCAGCAGGGTGATCGAGAGGCTGCGGCTCCCAGCGGCGGCGTCCTGTCCTCCGAGCAGGAGCGTCGAGACGTCGCTCGTGCAGAGCGTCGGATCGGCGGGGGGCTCGCCGGGCGCAGCCGTGGGGGGTGGCGTGCCCTCGGCGTAGGGGTCGGGCAGAGCCCCGTCCGCCTCGTCGAAGCCACCGGCGATCGCCTCCGCCTGCACGGCAGCAGTCAGCGCACTGCGATAGCCCCCGACGCCGACCACGACGACCGCGAGGAGCGCGAGGACGGCAGCGAAGGGCACGAGAGGTCTCCTCGTCGGCGTCCCCGTGGGAGCGGATTCGAGGCGTTTCGCGAGCACTGCGGGCAGCCACCCCAGCACGAGCCCCCAGTACGCGCCCAGTCCCGCTTGAGTGCCGAGCCCGTTCAGCAGCCACTGCAGCCGGGGGGCGGGGAGCGAGACGAGGATCGTCACGAGGTCCGCGGCCAGCCCGACGACCGCTCCCGCGATGATCGCGGCGAACCACCCGCCGACGATCGTGGTGCTCGTGCGGTCGACGACACGCGTGGTCGCGAGGTGGACGAGGGCCACGGCGACGGCTCCGATCGCCGCGGCGACGAGGGGCCAGGGGAGCGGTTGCGCCCACACGGTCGTCGGGATCGTGGCGGGGAGCGCAGCCCCGATCGAGCCGCTGAGATACCCGTTCCAGGTCATTCCGCCGTTCACGGCTCCGCTCGCGATCCAGAGGACCCCGGCCGCGACCGCACCGATCCAGTTGCTGTTCCTCAAGCGCACCTCCGCCCGCAGGCTAGTCGACCCGTCCCGCGTGTCCGCCGCCGTGCGTCAGCGCCGACTGGCGCCGAGTTGCCCGGAACGGTTGTCGCTCGCGGCGTGTCGGAGACCTTTTCGGGCGACTCGGCGGAGGTGGGCGCTCGCGCCAGGCAGGGGTCACTCCGGGCGGACCTCGCTCGCGGACTTGTCGGCGCGCCAGCCGCGCCAGACGGGTTGGCGGAGGGTGCCGGAGGAGGTGCGCTCGCGGTAGCGGACCTCGCCGACCAGCACCGGGTCGACCCAGTGCACGCCGCGGGCGTCGAGCGGCGGCACCGACACGGCGGGCTCCTCCGTCTCGTGCTCGCCGAGGCGGGCGACGAGGCCGCGGCGCTCGCGGTCGCTGAAGCCGGTGCCGACGCGGCCGGAGTAGGCGAGGCGGCCGTCGTCGGCGGGGATCGCGGTGAGGAGCGAGCCCACCGAGCCCTGCAGGCCGCCCTCGCCCGGGCGCCAGCCGACGATCACGACCTCCTGCACGCGGTGGTGGGTCAGCTTGACCCAGTCGCCCGAGCGCGCGCCGACCCGGTAGCGGGAGTCGCGGCGCTTGGCGACGACGCCCTCGAGACCGAGCGTGAGGCTCGTGGCCATCGCCTCCTCGAGGTCGCCGTCGAAGACGTCGGGCACGTGCACGCGCTCGTTCTCGGCGACGAGCTCGACCAGGGCCTCGCGGCGAGCGGAGTAGGGGGAGCCGGTGAGGTCCTCGCCGGCGCGCTCGAGCAGGTCGAACACCATCAGGTGCACAGGGGTCGAGCGGGTGGCGACCTCGATCTCGCGCGCCTTCGTCAGGCCGCCGCGGGTCTGGAGGGCGCCGAAGTCGGGGCGTCCGCGGGCGTCGAGCGCGACGATCTCGCCGTCGAGAACCGCGTCGTCGACGGCCTCGGCGAGCGGGGAGTGCAGGTCGGGGAAGGCGGGGGTGAGGTCGTTGCCGTTCCGGCTGGTCAGGGTCACGGTTCCGTCGTTCACGCGCACGATCGCGCGGTACCCGTCCCACTTCATCTCGATCGCGGAGTCGTCGCCGATGTCGAGCGGACGGCCCTTGGTCGCGAGCATGGGGCGGTACTCGCGGCGCGGCTCCGATGCCTCGTCGTCGACGGGAGACTCGTCGAGCGCAGCCTTCGGGGTCGCGGCGGCGCGTCCCTTCCCCGCCGCCGGCCGCCCGTGAGTCCCGTGCCCCCCGTGCGCCCCCGGCGCCATCAGGTGCAGCAGCCAGTTCTTCTCGTCCCCGCGCCCGCCCTTCGCCCCCGTGTGCAGCAGCGCGTACCGCCGCGGCTCGCCGCCGAGCCCGCCGTCGGGCCGCCCCGTCAGCACCGCGATGACCTCCTCGCCCTCGCGCCACTTCTCGAGCGCGAACGTGCCCTCGTCCCAGATCCGCACCTCTCCGCCGCCGTACTCGCCCGCCGGGATCGTGCCCTCGAAGGTCGCGTACTCGAGCGGATGGTCCTCCGTCTGCACGGCGAGCCGGTTCGGATCGCCCTCGAGCGGCGGCCCCTTCGGCACCGCCCAGCTCACGAGCACCCCGTCGTGCTCGAGCCGGAAGTCGTAGTGGAGGCGCCGCGCGTGGTGCTCCTGGATCACGAACGAGTCGCCCGACGAGGTCGCTCCGGTACCCGGCTCGGGGACGGGCTCGGGCGTCTTCGCGGAGTCGCGCATGCTGCGGTAGGCGGCGAGGCGGTCGGCGGAGGCGTCCGTCGCCGCGAACCCGGCGAGCCGCTCCGGACTGGGCTCGAGTCCCGCCTCGCGCGCGGCGAGCACCGGCCGCAGCAGGTCGCCGCTCTCGCGCAGGCGCTCGACGACCTCCTCCGGCGCGAGATGGCGCAGTCCCTCCGCGCCGATCTCCTCCCAGGTGCGCGGTGCCGCGGCGAACGGCCGCAGCCGGCCCCGGAGGGAGTAGGGCGCGATCGTGGTCTTCGCCGCGTTGTTCTGGCTCCAGTCGACGAGCACCTTGCCCTCGCGCAGGGTCTTCTTCATGTCCGAGACGACGAGGTCGCGGTGGTCGGCCTCGAGCGCCTTGGCGAGCTCGTGCGCGACGGCCGAGATCTGGTCGCTCGAGGCGGAGGCGTCGAGCGGGCAGTAGAGGTGGAGGCCCTTGCTGCCGCTGGTCACGGGAGAGGGCTCGAGTCCCATCCCCTCGAGCAGGTCGCGGGCGAGGAACGCGACCTCGGCGCACTCCGCGAGCCCCGCGCCCTCGCCCGGGTCGAGGTCGAGCACGAGGCGGTCGGGCGGGCGGCGCTCGCCGCCGGATCCGACCCGCCACTGCGGCACGTGCAGCTCGAGTGCGGCCTGCTGCGCGAGCCAGGTCAGGCCCGCGACGTCGTCGACGAGCGGGTACTCGACGTCGCGCGAGCTGTGCGCGAGGCGCGTGCGGCTCAGCCAGTACGGGGCGGAGGAGGGCAGGTTCTTCTCGAAGAAGACCTCACCCGGGTGCTCGGCCGTGCCCACTCCGTCGACCCAGCGCTTGCGGGTCACGGGCCGGCGGGCGAGGTGCGGCAGCAGGGCGTCGGCGACGGACGCGTAGTACGCGAGGACGTCGGCCTTGGTGAAGCCCGCCTCCGGGTACACGATCTTGTCGAGGTTGGTCAGCTTCAGCCGCCGCCCGCCGACCGAGACGAGCTGCTGCGGGGATGCCATCCCCTCATGGTGGAGCCCCGCACCCGCCGTGGGAACCCCGCCCCGCCCTCGAGGGAACCCCGGATCGTCGAGGGAGCCCCGGCCTGCGGGTTCCCTCGACGGTTCGGGGTTCCCTCGGCGACGGCGGGTAGCGTCGAGCCACCACTTCGAAGGAGACCCCGTGCTCACCGACATCCCCCTGACCACCATCGACGGAGCCGCGTCGACCCTCGCCGACTACGCGCCCGTGAAGCTCATCGTCAACGTCGCCTCCCGCTGCGGCCTCGCTCCGCAGTACGAGAAGCTCGAGGCGCTGCAGAAGACCTACGGCGACCGCGGATTCACGGTCCTCGGCTTCCCGAGCAACCAGTTCCTGCAGGAGCTCAGCGACGAGGACAAGATCAAGCAGTACTGCTCGACGACCTGGGGCGTGACGTTCCCGATGTTCGAGAAGGTGCGGGTGAACGGCAAGTCCGCTCACCCCCTCTACGCGGAGTTGACGAAGGCCGAGGACGAGGCGGGCAAGGCCGGCAAGGTGAAGTGGAACTTCGAGAAGTTCCTGGTCACGGCGGACGGCACCGTCCACCGCTTCCGCCCCACGGTCGAGCCGGACGACCCGCGGATCGTCGAGCTGATCGAGGCATCGCTGCCCGCGCAGTAGTCGCTGCAGAACGACTGCCGAGAAGGGGAGGTGACGGCTGACAGCCGCTGCCTCCCCTTCTCAGCTGATGTTCTGCAGCGCAGGGACGCGTGAGCCCGTCAGCCCGCCCGCAGCCCCGCCTCGACGCGGGCGTCGGCCGGTGCCGTGCCCTCCGGGCAGACGATGTCGGTCACCTCGAACGGCGTCCGCCGTGTGATCGGGATCATCTCGATCCCGTCCACGTGGCGCAGCAGCACGAGTCCGCCGTCGCCCGCCCGCAGGCTCCGGCGCACCTGGCGCAGGAAGATGCCCGCCATGTCGAGCTCCACGACGAAGCTGCGCCCGTTGATCGTGATCCTCGAGCCGATGACCGGCTGCGACGAGGTCGAGACCGAGTCAGGGAGCCGGCGCACGTCCGACGCGTCCTTCCGCGAGAACGGTGCGGGAGCGGTCAGGGTGCCGGGTGCGGTCGCCCGTGCGGTGTCGGTCATCGTCGTCTCCGTCCGTGACGCGCCCGGTGTGGATCTCGACGAGCGCTGTCACCTCAGGCTAGGATCCGGGCCCCCGTCGCGGCACGGGCTTGACGGATGCGCGAGCGCGAGGCAGCGGGGTCAGCCCCGCGGCTCCTGCGGCTCGGGAGTGACGGCGAGCTCGCCGTGCATGCTCGCGGCGCTGAGCATCTGCTCGATCCAGGCGCGGTTCAGCTTCTGCTGGTGGGCCTCCCGGAACCGGAAGTGCAGCGGCACGGCGGGGTGCAGCCAGACGGAGCTGCGGCCGTGGCCGGTCGAGGCGTCCTCGGTCCAGGACAGGGAGAAGGCCTCGTTGCGCCGGAGCTTCGAGAGCACGGCGACCTTCAGGTGGGCGAGGACGCGCTCCTCGAACTCGATCTCGAGGTTCTGCGGTCCGTAGGTGAGAGTGGCCACGGGCCCCCTTCGTGTCTGCGGGCGGCCCGGCGCGGGCGGCTCCGCAGGGAAACTAACGTCTCGAGGGCCCGGGGCGGGAATCGGCGCACAGACACGCCGTAGCCCCATTGACACCCCGCGGCGGATGCCGCAATCAGCCCTCGTCCCACCCCGTCTGCGGAGTGGCGCACGTGCCGCGGAACACGTACTGCGACGCCGCCTTGCGCTGGTGCGAGGACCAGTCGATGGCCGGGCGCCGCTGCTCCGGAGGCAGGTAGCCGAGCCGATAGACCGCCATCAGCTCCAGGTCGTCCGGCACCGCCAGGAGCGACTCGATCCTCGCCCAGGCGCCCGGCACCTCCATCGGGAACGAGACGAACTGGATGCCCATGCCGAGCTCGACCGTGCTCAGCCAGACGTTCTCCATCGCCGCGCCCATGCTGAAGACGGAGTAGAAGGACGACAGCTCGCCCGGCCGGTACTCGGAGCGGTCGAGCATCACGCCGAGCAGCAGCGGCGATCCGGCGACGAGCTTCCGGTTCTCCTCGCCGAGGGTCTGCGGCACGCGCAGCGAGTTCATCAGGAACTGCCCGCGCTTGGTGAACACCTGCTTCGTGAACGGGCGCAGCGGAGCGGGCAGCTTGTCGAACAGCATGCCGTCGCGGCGCTGCTCCATCTCCTCCTGGCTGAAGCGGAAGTAGGGCTTGTAGCGCTCGAAGAAGGTGCCGTTCGACATGGCGGTGGTCATGCTCGAGCCGCTGATCTCGGCGATCCGGTCGATCGTGTCCCGCTCCTCGATCAGCACGAAGCGCCACGGCTGGCTGTTCAGCTGCGAGGGAGCGCGTCCGGCGACCTCCATCAGGAGGCGCTGGTGCTCCTCGGAGACGGGATCGGGCAGGAAGGGGCCGTTGGTGGTCTTGCGGCGGCGCACGACGTCGAGGAACTCCATGCCCTCATCCTGCCCACCCGTCCCGGGAGGGGGCAGGGGGTCGGACCGGGTACGATTTCGGAGCCCGCGCCTCGGCGGGCCGACAGGAGCGGTGCCCGATGAAGAACTCCCGAGTGGTCTTCTACCTCATCGGAGGCGTCCTCATCCTCGGCTCCGGCATCTCGTCGGCGATGCGGGGCGACGTGTCCGTCCCCGACATCATCACGATCGTGTGCGGACTGGCGATCCTGGCGCTCGCCGCGTGGGAGTACTTCCGCGCGCAGAAGCGCGGGTCGGGCTCGGACGAGCCGAAGGTCGGGCCTCCGCACTGAGCCGCCCTCCCACGAGTCAGCGCCTGGAGAGCACGACACCGGCGACCACGAACGGAGCCGCGGCCAGCGCGATCGCAAGATGCCGGCGTCCGTGCGTCCCCGCGAACGGGATGACCGCGAGCGGCACCACCGCCGGAGCGAGTGCCGCGGCCGCGCGCGGATCCGACCTCAGCAGGGCGGCGAGGGCCGCGCCGGTCAGCGCCGACGTCGCGATGTACAGCGCGTGGTGGATCCAGTGCCAGCGCCCCGTCCGCACGGCACCCGTCGCGACCGCGGTCCCGAGCGCGCAGTTGGCGGAGTAGCTGACGGCGGCCGCGCTCATCCAGCCGCGGGCGGCGCTCACTCCGCAGGGCCCCGCGTCAGCAGCAGCCGGTACGGAGCCGCCCGCTCCACCCGCCAGCCCTCGGGCGCGACGGCGCGCAGCTCCGCCGCGGTGTAGCTGCGGCGCACCGACAGCGAGCCGTCGTAGTGCAGGAACGAGCCTGAGGCGAGCGGGCGCGTGGCGACGGAGTAGGCCGTGTAGGCCAGGCGCGAGCGCTCGATGTCGTTGTGGAGCGCGCGGGGAGCGAGCCGCGCGCTGTCCTCGAGGAGCGACGCGAGCGCCTCGGGAGTCAGATGGTGCAGCAGGTGGTTCGACACGACCAGGTCGAACTCCTCGCCCTCGTCGACCAGGTCGGCGCTGCTCGCCCGGCGGAACTCGACGCCCGGGGTGCCCGGCCGCGCGGTCGCGAAGGCGAAGGCGCGCTCGTCAGGATCGACGGCGGTGATCGCGAGTCGCATCCCGTCCTCGCGAGCCCAGCCCGCGAGGGCGAGAGCGACGTCGCCGCCGCCCGAGCCGATGTCGAGCAGCCTCGTGGGCTCGTGCTCGTCGAGCAGCGGGCGGATGCGGGAGCGGTACAGCCCGCGCCAGCCCGACACGAGGCGGTTCACGGCGCCGAAGCGCGCGTAGGTCGCGTCCAGGAGCGCCCGGTCGCACGCCGGGTCGTCCATCAGCTCCTGCGCCTCGAGCTCGCGGTGGCGGAGGTCCGGGGCGAGCGGCGCCCTCACTCCCCGCCCCGCTTCGTGAGCAGGCCCATCTCGACGGTGAGGCCCGGCCCGAACGCCATGGCGCCGATCCGCTCGCCGTCGGCCGCCTCGCCGTGCAGCAGGCGACGCAGGATGAACAGCACCGTCGCGCTCGACATGTTGCCGGCCGTGCGCAGCACCTCGCGCGACGGGTGCATCTGCTCGTCGTCGAGCTCGAGCGCGGTCTGCACGCGGTCGAGGATGCTGCGCCCGCCCGGGTGGACGGCCCAGCGCTGCACGCCCCGCGGTCCGGCCTCGCCGAGCAGCGGGGCCAGGGCCCCCGTGATGTTCTGGCCGATGATCGCCGGCACGTAGGTGCTCAGGCGCATCGTGAAGCCGTGGTCGCCGATCGTCCAGGCCATCTCGTCCTCGCCCTCGGGGGTGAGGGTCGTGTCGAGCGCGTCGATCTCGAGGACAGCGGTGCCCGGCTCCGGAGCGCGCGCGGTGACGACGGCCGCCGCGCCTCCGTCGGCGAACACCGAGGTGGCGACGATCTGCTCGGGATCGTTGGAGGACGTCAGGTGGATCGTGCAGATCTCGACGGCGACGACGAGGACGACCGCGTCCGGATCCGCCTCGCAGAACGCCTTCGCGGCGCGGAGCCCGGGGAAGGCGCCGTAGCAGCCCATGAAGCCGAGGTGGAAGCGCTGCGTCGACGGCGACAGGCCGAGGGCGCGGACCAGCTGGTAGTCGGGGCCCGGCGCGTAGAAGCCGGTGCACGAGACGGTGACGACGTGGGTCACGTCGTCGGCGGTCAGCGCCGCGGCCTCGAGGGCGCGTCGGGCGGAGTCGGCGAACAGCTCGGGCGCGCGGGCGGCGTAGAGCGCGTTGCGCGCCGCGGTGCCCGGATTCAGCACGGCGTTCGAGCGGGCGTCGTAGAAGACGCTCGCCCCCTCCCGCACCTCGCGGTCGAGCTCGTCGACCACGGTGTGCCGGGTCTCGATCGCCGACGCGTCGAACGCGGCGCCGAGGAGCCTCGAGCCGAGCCGGCTGATGCCCTCCTGCGAGGCGAAGAGGTCGCGCACGTCCCCCTGGCGCAGCACCGTCGCCGGTACGGCCGTCTCGATGCTGCGGATGTGCACGCTCACCCGCAGGAACCTATCCCAGGAACCTGCGGGTGAGCGCCGGTCGCCCGGATCAGAGGATCGGCTTCCCGCCGGTGACGGCGATCGTCGCCCCGCTCATGTAGCTGCCCTCGTCGGACGCGAGCAGGACGTAGGCGTGCGCGACCTCGGCCGGCTGGCCGGGACGGCCCAGCGGCACGTTCTCGCCGAACGAGGCGACCGCCTCCGGAGGCATCGTCGACGGGATCAGCGGGGTCCAGATCGGCCCGGGAGCGACCGCGTTCGCGCGGATGCCCTTCTCGCCGAGCGCCTGCGCGAACGAGCCGGTCATGCTGAGCATCGCCGACTTCGTGGCGGCGTAGGGGAGCAGCTGGTACGACGGCTGGTCGGACTGCACCGAGCTCGTCGCGATGATCGACGCGCCGGGCCGGAGGTGCGGGATCGCCGCCTTCACCAGGTGGAAGTAGGCGCTGAGGTTGGTCGCGATCGTCCGGTCCCACTCCTCGTCGGGGATGTCGGTGATCTCCTCGTGGCTCATCTGGAAGGCCGCGTTGCTGACGAGGACCTCGAGGTGGCCGAGGGTCTCGACGGTCTGCGAGACGGCGGCGCGGCACTGGGCGGGGTCGCGCAGGTCCCCGGGGAGCAGGAGTGCCTCCCGGCCCGCCTCGCGGACCCACTTAGCGGTGTCCTCGGCGTCCTCGTGCTCGTCGAGGTAGGCGATGGCCACGTCGGCGCCCTCGCGCGCGAACGCGATCGCGACCGCCTTGCCGATGCCGCTGTCCGCGCCGGTGACGAGGGCGACCTTGCCGCTGAGGCGGCCGGTGCCGCGGTAGCTCTCCTCGCCGTGGTCGGCCTTCGGGGTCAGCTCGGCCTCGGTGCCGGGCGGGGTCTGCTCAGGGGATTCCGGAGTCATGACTCTCCCTCTCGTGTCGGTGGGTGGGTCGTTCCATGGAAGCCGACAGCGGAGGGGGAGGGCAGGGGGTTGACGCTCCTCCGGGCTCGCACGAGCGGTGCGGATACGGACCGGAACGCCGCCGTTCCTCGTCAAGCCCGCGACACCGGGGCCCTGCAGGGCCTTGACTGTGCTCACCGCCGAACCCCGTCGGCGGTCCCCCAGGAGGTCGTCATGAGCATCCCCACCGACTCCGGTCGCGACAGCAGCGACCCGCGCCGCGACGACACGACGGCGCACGCCGCCGGAGAGACGCGCCGCTTCGAGACCGCCCCGCAGAGCGGGAGCGCGTCGAGCACCACCTCGTCGAGCACATCCGACCGGTCCGACTCATCGGGCGCCCCCGAGCACCGCGCGCCCGTAGATCGCGACTCGGCCGAGGCCAAGCAGGCCCGCGCCGCCACCCGCAAGGACATCCACGACCGCGAGCGCGAGCGCTTCGGCGGGCTCAAGATCGGCTGCGCCTTCTTCGGCTGGCTCGCCGCGACCGGCCTCGCGGTGATCCTCACCGCCCTGGTCACCGCGATCGGAGCGGCCGTCGTCGGCACGCAGGACGTCACCGCCGACCTCGCCGCCGACCCGGTCGCGTTCGGCTGGGCGGGCGCGATCGCGCTGCTGGTCATCCTCTTCGTCGCGTACTACTGCGGCGGCTACGTCGCCGGCCGCATGGCGCGCTTCAGCGGAGCGAAGCAGGGTGTGGCCGTGTGGGCGTGGGCCGTCGTGGTCACGATCCTCGTGGGCATCGCCTCGGCGCTGACCGGAGGCACCCAGGTGCTCTCGGCCGTCAGCAGCTTCCCGCGCATCCCGCTCGACGGGAGCGACGCGACCATCGCCGCGGTGCTGACGGCGCTCGCCGCCCTCGTCGTCGCGCTGATCGCCGCAGTGCTCGGCGGACTCGCCGGCATGCGCTTCCACCGCCGCGTCGACCGCGAGGGACTGGCCGGCCTCACCGTCTGACGCCTTCCGCGAGATGCCACTTCAGTACGGCCCGCCCGGCGGGTCGCGTACCGGAGTGGCATCTCGCCTACGCTCGCGGAGTGATCCCCCGCGCCGGTTCTCTCGCCCTCGACCTGCAGGAGTGGGCGGCCCCTGCTCCGCTCCTCGGCCTCCGTGACGAGTACCTCGCGTTCGTCGCCGAGCACGGGGAGGGGGCTCTCGAGCGCAGCCTCGGGCCCGAGCACATCACCGCGAGCTGCTTCGTGCTCTCGCCGGAGCTCGACCGCGTGCTGCTGTGCTTCCACGGCAAGGGCCGCTTCTGGGTGCAGCTGGGTGGACACATCGAGCCGGACGACGCCTCCGTGGCCGAGGCGGCTCTGCGCGAGGCGCGTGAGGAGAGCGGAGTCGCATCGCTCACTCCGCTTCGATCGCTGCCCCTCGACCTCGACCGGCACGGACTCGGCGACGGCTTCGGACGCTGCTCCCGGCACTGGGACATCGGCTACGGTGCGATCGCGGACCCGTCGGCACTCGTCGTGGTGAGCGACGAGAGCGAGGACGTGGCCTGGTTCCCCGTCGACGCCCTGCCCGAGGAGGTTCCGCCCGGATTCGCCGAGAGGCTGGCGGGTGCGGTGCGGGCCGCTCACGCGATCGAGCGTTCGTAACCGAGGACGGATCGCGCCGGACCAGCGCTGAAGAGGGCCTCAGCCACGCTCACCCTCGGTTGCGGGCGGGTCGCGCATCGCAGGTGGAGGACGATGGGGCGATGAGCACCCCGCAGCGCCCCGTCGTCGTCCTCGCGGGAGCGAGCGGCTTCCTCGGCACCGACCTCTCCCGCCGCTTCGAGCAGGCGGGCTGGACCGTGCGCCGCATCGGCCGATCGGGTCCGGATGCGCGCTGGGGCGACTCCGCCGGGCTCGTCCGCGCGGTCGACGGCGCACGCCTGCTCGTGAACCTGGCGGGGAAGAGCGTCGACTGCCGCTACACGGCCGCGAACCGCGCCGAGATCCTCCGCTCGCGCGTCGAGACCACCGCCGAGCTGCACCGCGCGGTCGCGGCGGCCGCGACTCCGCCGCCCGTGTGGATGAACTCGAGCACCGCGACGATCTACCGGCACGAGGAGGAGCGCGCGAACACCGAGGCAGACGGCGTGATCGGCGAGGGCTTCTCGGTCGACGTCGCCACGGCGTGGGAGCGGGCGTTCTTCTCGGGCGAGACGCCCGGCACGCGCCGCGTCGCGCTCCGGATGGCGATCGTGCTGGGCGACGGACCCGCGACCGGGATGCTGCTGCGCCTCGCGCGCCTCGGCCTCGGCGGACCGCAGTACGACGGCCGCTGGCCGGCGACCCGCGCGCGCCGGGCGGCGGGGGTGCACCACGAGTACCGAGCGACGCACGGCCGCCAGCACTTCAGCTGGATCCACGTCGAGGACGTGTTCCGCTCGATCCTGTTCCTGGAGGAGTCGTCGCTCGAGGGCCCGGTGAACCTCGCGTCCCCGAATCCCAGCGACAACACGGAGCTGTCGCGCCTGCTGCGCGCCGCCGTCGGTCGGCGGATCGGCCTGCCCGCGCCGCGCTTCGTCCTCGAGCCCGCGATGCTGCTGCTGCGCACCGAGCCCGAGCTCCTCCTCAAGAGCCGCTGGGTCGTCCCCGGCCGCCTGGAGGACGCCGGCTTCGCCTTCACCCACCCGGACCTCGGTGAGGCCCTTCGCGACGTCGCCGCCCCCGCCTGACCCGTCGTCTTATTCCGAGAGCCCGCGCAACGAAGGCCCACCGCTCCGATCCCAACACTTCCCCCGCTTCCGAGCCGCCCAGCCTTACTTCTGCAGCTCCGCCGTCGCGCGAGGCATCGGCCAGGCGAGCCGCCAGCCTCCGCAGGCACCAGTTCCTGGCTGCACCAGTCCCGGAAACCAGTAGTCCCGGGAGGCACTCGTCCCGGGCTGCATCAGTCCCGGGAGGCACTCGTCCCGGGCTGCATCAATCCCGGGTGGCACTAGTCCCGGGCTGCATCAGTCCTTGGGAACCTCTAGTCCCGGTAGGCACCGGTCCCGGGTTGCATCAGTCCCGAGAGGCACTAGTCCCGGGAGGCTCGAGTCCCGGGAGGCTCGAGTCCCGGGAGGCGCGCCTCCCGAATCCCCGCCCCGCGACGAGGCGAAGCCGAGAACGCGTGCGAGCGTTGTCGGCGAGCCGGACGCAGGACGCTCCTAACAACGCAACCGCTTTGAGAAGCCGACTGCGCCACGCCGCACAGGGGGCGGCGTGGACGACATCACGCGAAGCGGTCGCGCTACTGCGCGACGCGAAGCGCGATGTCGCGACGGTACTGCCCGCCGTCGAGGTGGATCAGGTCGAGGGCCTTGTAGGCGCGCGCCCGGGCCTCCGCGAAGTCCGCGCCCCGCGCGACCACGTTGAGCACGCGTCCGCCCGTGGCCACGAAGCGCCCGTCGACCAGCTGCGTCGCCGCGTGGGCGATGGTGACGCCGGGGACGGCCTCGGCCGCTTCGAGTCCGCTGATGCCGCGGCCGGTGACGGCGTTCTCGGGGTAGCCCTCGCTGGCGAGCACGACGGTCACGGCGACCTCGTCGGTGAAGGCGGGCCAGGGCACTGAGGCGAGCGAGCCCGTCGACGCGGCGAGGAGCAGCGCCGAGAGGGGCGAGGCCAGGCGCGGCAGCACGACCTGCGTCTCGGGGTCGCCGAAGCGCGCGTTGAACTCGATCACGCGGATGCCGGCCTCGGTGACGATGAGTCCGCAGTAGAGGAGTCCGACGAAGGGGGTGCGCTCGCGCTCGAGCTGGCGGATCGTCGGGATGGCGACGGTGTCGATGACCTCGTCGACGAAGGCGCGCTCGCTCGCCCAGCGGTCGGCGAGCCAGGGGAGGGGGGAGTAGGCGCCCATGCCGCCGGTGTTCGGGCCCTCGTCGCCGTCGCTGAGGCGCTTGTAGTCCTGGGCGGGGGAGAGCGGGACGACGTCGTGTCCGTCGGAGAGGAGGAAGAGCGAGACCTCCTGGCCGTCGAGGAACTCCTCGATGAGGACGTCGCCGGACTGCAGCCAGAACTCGGCGTGCGCGACGGCCGCGCTGTGCGACTCCGTCACGAGGACGCCCTTGCCGGCGGCGAGGCCGTCGGCCTTGACGACATACGGGGCGCCGAAGCCGTCGATGACGCGGGTCGCGTCGACCAGGGTCGAGACGCGGGTGGCGCGGCCGGTGGGGACGCGTGCCATGTCCATGACGCGCTTCGCAAAGGTCTTGGAGCCCTCGAGGGCGGCGGCGGCCTTGTCGGGGCCGAAGGTGGGGATGCGGCGCTGACGGAGGGCGTCGGCCACTCCGGCGACCAGCGGCGCCTCCGGGCCGATGACGACGAGCTCGATGCCCTGCTCGAGCGCGAAGTCGGTGACGAGGCGGGGGCTGTTGGTGTCGAAGTGGATGACCTCGACGTCGCGCGCGATGCCCGCGTTGCCGGGCGCGGCGATGATCTCGTGCTGCTCCTCCTCTGCGAGGAGAGCCGTGATGATGGCGTGCTCACGGGCACCCGAACCGAGGACGAGGATCTTCACCTGAACAGGATAGGCCCGGGTCGTCGCGGGGCGGACTCACTCCGTCACGCCTCCTTCATGCCGGGATCGCACGCCCGCGAGATGCCACTCCGGTACGCCTCCTGCGGCGTGTCCCGAGCGCAAGTGGCATCTCGCGGAGCGGGATTCCCGGGCGGTGGGCACGGCAGGATGGACGCATGGCCAAGGGGAAGATCGACGAGGCGTCCGGTCAGGGCGCGGTGCGCGCGGCGCTCGCCGGAGCGACGGACCGCACCACCACCGCGACCGCCGTGCGGTTCCTCCTGCAGATCATCGAGACGCGGGTGCCCGGCCGCAGCGTCGAGGTGCGCGTCCCTCCGTTCGGCGCCGCGCAGTGCGTCGAGGGCCCCGGGCACACCCGCGGCACCCCGCCCAACGTCATCGAGATGGATGCGGCGACCTGGCTGCGCCTCGCGACCGGCGACCTGCCCTGGGCCGAGGGCCTCGCGAGCGGCCGGATCCACGCGTCGGGGGTGCGGGCGGACCTCACGCCGTTCCTCCCCCTCCTCCGCGTCGGCTGACCGCGAGCGCACTCCCTCCGCGTCGGCTGGGAGAACCCCGGCAGTCGTCGGATTAACTTCTCGTAAACGACCCCCGCGGACCGCGGACAGGCGTTTGACCTGAGGCCGACCCTCGGCTTGGCTGGGAAAGTTCCCCTCATGCGGCCGGAGTCCTCTCCGAATCGCCGCTCGACGCTTGGAGATCTCGACCAGATGCGAAGCACTACCCCCGGCCGTCGACGCGGCCTGATCAGAACACTCTCGGTGACGGCAGTCGGTGCCGTCGCCGGCGCCGCGATGCTCGGCGCCGCTCCTGCGATGGCCGCCGAGGGCGACATCGCGATCGACGTCCTGTCGATCAACGACTTCCACGGCCGGATCGAGGCCAACGGCACGGTCGCCGGCGCGGCGGTCCTCGCCGGCGCGGTCGACTCCTACCGTGCCGCCAACCCCAACACGCTCTTCGTGTCGGCCGGCGACAACATCGGCGCCTCGACCTTCACCTCCAAGGTGCAGGACGACCAGCCGACCCTCGACGTCCTTAACGAGATGGGCCTGGACGTCAGCACGCTGGGCAACCACGAGTTCGACAAGGGCCGCTCGGACGTCGACGGCCGCGTGAGCGACGAGTCCGACTTCCCGTACGTGAACGCGAACCTCTTCGACACCGCGACGGGCGAGCGCGCGTACGACCCCTACTTCCTCGCCGAGCAGGAGGGCGTCTCGGTCGCCTTCATCGGAGCGATGACCGAGGACCTCGGCACGCTGGTCAGTCCCGGCGGCATCTCGACCCTCTCGATCGAGCCGATCGTCGAGAACGTCAACGAGGTCGCGACCGCGCTCCAGGACGGCGACGACGCCAACGGCGAGGCCGACGTGATCGTGCTGCTCCTCCACGAGGGCGCCGACGCCGGTGCGGCGGACGCGGGCACCCCCGCCGCCGACCCCAAGTTCGGTGCGATCGTCACCGGAGTCGCTCCGAACGTCGACGCGATCGTCTCGGGTCACAGCCACCAGGAGTACAACGCGACCGTCGACGGCGGACGCGCGTTCCCGACGATCGTGTCGCAGACCGGCAGCTACGCCGAGAACATCGGCCACATGGCGCTGACCGTGGACCCGACGACCAAGGAGCTCACCTCGCTCACCAGCGAGGTCGTGCCGCTGACCGTCGAGGTCGACGACCCCGAGTCCGACGACGCCGCCGACACGATCTTCGTCGGAGCCTTCGACGCCGATCCCGCCGTCACCTCGATCGTCGAGGCCGCTCAGGCCGTCGCCGTCGACGAGGGCAGCGTGAAGGTCGGCACCATCACCGATGACATCTCCCGCGCCTACCGCGAGGACGGCCAGACCAACCGCGGCTCCGAGTCGACGCTGGGCAACCTCGTCGCCGACGCGCAGCTCTGGGCCACCAGCGAGCTGGGCACCGAGATCGCCTTCACCAACGCCGGCGGACTCCGCGACGACCTGCTCTTCGCGGGAGACTCCACCGTGCCCGGTGACGCCGACGGCGTCGTGACCTACGCCGAGGCGTCCGACGCCCAGCCGTTCGCCAACACGCTCGTCACGCTGCAGCTGACCGGCGCGCAGATCAAGGCCCTGCTCGAGGAGCAGTGGGTCGGGAGCGCCGCGCACCCGCAGCTCAAGCTCGCCACCTCGGCCGCGCTGACCTACGTCTTCGACCCGGCCGCCCCGCAGGGCGAGCACATCTCGGAGGTCTTCTTCGAGAACGTGCCCGTCGACCCGGCGCAGACCTTCACCGTCGTGACGAACAACTTCCTCTCGACCGGTGGCGACGGATTCAGCACCTTCACCGAGGGGACCGGCACCGCCGACTCCGGCCGGATCGACCTCGACGCGTTCGTCGCCTACATCCAGGACCTCGGCACCGTGAGCCCGGACCCCGTCCAGCGCTCGATCGGCCTCACCGAGAACATCCCGGACTCGGGTGAGTACGCCGTCGGCGACACGATGACGGTCGACCTCTCGTCGCTCCTGTTCAGCACGGGTGCGCCGACCGACACCACGGTCACCGCGAGCGTCGACGGCACCGAGGTCGGCACCGCGCCGATCGACCCGACCCGCGCCGTCACCGACGACTCGACCGGCCGCGCATCGTTCAGCGTCCCGATCGCCGAGAGCCTGGCCGGCGGCACGCACACCGCGTCCTTCGCCCTCGAGGAGACCGGCGTCACCGTGAGCGTCGACTTCGCGGTCGCCGACGCGGGCGTCGCGCCGGCCCCGGTCCCGGAGCCGACCGAGACCACGGTCCCGACGACTCCCGCCGCCCCGACGAAGCCCGTCGCCGGCAGCCCGACCGGCGGTGGCGCGCACCAGCTCGCCGCGACCGGATTCGACACGACCCCGGCCCTGCTGGCCGGTGCCGTCGCCCTCCTGCTCGGAGCGGCGATGAGCGTGGCGCACCTGCGCCGCCGCACCGTCTCGAAGTAGTACTGCAGCGCACGACGACGGGCCCTCGACTCCGGTCGGGGGCCCTTCGTCGTCCCGGGAACGCGGAAACGCCGCCTCCCCGAGGGGACGGCGGCGTTCGGGCGCGAGTGCTGTCGCGGAGCGCGGGGCTCAGCGCTGCGTCGGGACCTGACGGTAGCCGTCGCGGCGGGTGACGAGCACGGTCGCGACGGCGCCCCAGGCGGAGACTCCGGCGAGGAGGGCGACGATTGCGATGCTCATGACTGTTCTGCCTTTCGTTGTGGCGGAACGTGATCCATCCGCCGGGATGCTGTGTACAACGTCCACTCTGGCCACTCCTGTTCCTTAGGACAATCGACGTGTTCTTGCCCTGACGTGTAGCGTTGCTTCATGGACGTGCGGCGGCTGGAACTGCTCAGGGAGCTCTCGATGCGGCGCTCGATCACCGCGGTCGCGGAGGCGACGCACCGCACTCCCTCCGCCGTCTCGCAGCAGCTCAAGGTGCTCGAGCGCGAGGCGGGCGTGCCCCTGATCGAGCGGTCGGGCCGCGGAGTGGTCCTCACGGGAGCCGGCCGCGAGCTCGCCCGGAGCGCCACCGAGATCGCCATCGCGCTCGAGCGCGCGGACGCCGTCTGGCAGACCTTCAAGAACAACCCGATCGGCGAGGTCACGATCGCCACCTTCCCGACCGCGGGGCAGATGCTCCTGCCCGAGGCGCTCGTGGCGCTGCGGAGCGTGGAGGGACTCGTCGTGCAGTGCGAGGACGTGGATCCGGGCACCGACGAGTTCGCCGACCTCACCGCCGACTTCGACATCGTGCTCGGCCACTCGCCGACCGGCCGCAGCGCCTGGGCGGGCCGGGGTCTCGCGATGGCGGAGCTGATGGTGGAGCCGCTGGACATCGCCCTTCCGATCGGGCACCGGCTCGCGGAGCGGGCCACGGTGACGGCCGCGGACCTGGTCGGCGAGACCTGGATCGGCGTACCGGACGGATTCCCGTTCGAGAGCGTCATGCAGGAGATCGAGACGGCGTCGGGCGAGGCCGTGCGCGTCGAGCAGCGCTTCGCGTCGACCCGCGTGACGGAGGCGTTCGTCGCGGCCGGGCTCGGCATCGCGGTGCTGCCGCGCTACACCGCGGGCGCTCCCGGTATCGTCGTGAAGCCCCTCCGCGGGGTCAGCTCGGTGCGGCACATCGTGGCGCTCATGCGGCCCGACCGCGCCGAGCGGCTGTCGGTCCGGACGGTCGTGCGCGAGCTGCGCGCGCAGGCGGGGCGCCTGGTCCACGCGATGTGAGCCGCTCCTTCGCTGGGTGCGGGCTGTCGTGCCGACCGCCGAGGGACTGATGGACGCCCGGTCGCCGAGGTGCGCGGGCGAGTGGTCGCGGAACGGGGCCTGCAGTGTCGACCGAGCCCGTCGGGCGTCCACTCACGGCACCAGGTCGGGCCGAGTGGTCGCGGAACGGGGCCTGCGGTGTCGATGCAGCCCGTCGGGCGTCCACTCGCGGAGCCGGACGGTGCCGAGGGTGGAAGCGGCCCGATGCCGCGCGCTGTTCGCCCGCACCGGACACGGTCCCCTCCGAGGCCGGCACAGGGGAGAATGGAGGCATGACCGATCCGCTCGACACTCCGCAGCACTCCGACGACGTCGAGGTGACCCGCGAAGAGGTCGAGGTGCGCCGGAGCCCGCGCATCTGGCGCATCCTGGCGCTCGGCGCCGGACTCGGCGCGATCACCGCGTTCGTGCTCACCTTCGCCCTGCCCGAGACGCAGGGCTTCTCGCAGGGCCAGGTCTTCGGCTTCAGCCTGCTGCTGTTCGTGACGCTCTTCGGGGCCCTCGCGGGGCTGATCGTCGTGATCCTCGACCGCGTCGTCGGACGCAAGGTGGTCCGCCGGACCGCCGAGCGCACGGTCGCCCGCGAGGGCGCCTCCGAGGACCCGGAGGCGGACGGCGGCTCCGCGCAGGAGCCGGGCACCGCCGTCCGCTGACGGATCGGCTCAGCGGCCCTTGCGCGCGGTCCTGCGCGCGGCGTTCTGCATCGTGCGCTTCGCCTTCTGCGACTTCGTCAGCTTGCGTGCGATGAACATCAGCACGTAGGGGATCAGGCGGTAGATCACGGGAGGCTCCTCGTCTGCGCGCCCGGGTGGCGCACGCAGACGAGTCTGGACGCCGCGGAGCCGACCGGGCACCCGGTTGCGGAGGCTCGGAGCGTGTGCTGGTGGCGAGCGCGCTCAGCGGCCTCGATGCGCGGGATCAGCTGAGCTGCGTGCGCTCGACCCAGTCCAGGTACTCCGGAGTCACGGTGCCCGTGATGTACTCGCCCGTGAAGCAGCTGGTCTCGAGATCGGTGACGTCGGACCCCTCGAGGATCGCCGCCTTCATGTCGGCGACCTCCTGGTAGATCAGGTAGTCGGCGCCGATCGCCTCCGAGATCTCGGGGATCCGGCGGTTGTGGGCGACGAGCTCCTGCCGCGAGGGCATGTTGATGCCGTACACGTGCGGGTAGCGCACGGGCGGGGCGGCGGAGGCGAACGTGACCGTGTTCGCTCCGGCCGTGCGCGCCATGTCGACGATCTCCTTCGAGGTCGTGCCGCGCACGATCGAGTCGTCCACGATCAGCACGTTCTTGCCCTTGAACTCGCTCGACATCGCGTTGAGCTTCTGGCGCACCGACTTCTTGCGCACCGCCTGCCCGGGCATGATGAACGTCCGGCCGACGTAGCGGTTCTTGTAGAAGCCCTCGCGGTACTCGATGCCGAGCTTCTGCGCGACCTGCATCGCGGCGGGGCGGGACGAGTCCGGGATGGGCATGACGACGTCGATCGCTCCGCCCGGCGTGTAGGCGGCGATCGTGTCGGCGAGGCGGTCGCCCAGGCGCAGGCGCGCCTCGTAGACCGAGATGCCCGACATCACGGAGTCGGGGCGCGCGAGGTAGACGTACTCGAACGAGCACGGGATGAGGCGGGGGTCCTTCGCGCACTGGCGGCTCGCCATGCGGCCGTCGGGAGTGATGAAGATCGCCTCGCCGGGAGCGACGTCGCGCACGATCTCGAAGCCCTGGGCCTCGAGCACGAGCGACTCGGAGGCGACGACCCAGTCGTCGGTCGCGCCGACGTTGGAGCGGCGGCCGACGATCAGCGGGCGGATGCCGAAGGGGTCGCGGAACGCGAGGAGGCCCACCCCGGCGATCAGCGCGATGGTGGCGTAGGAGCCCTCGACGCGCTCGTGCACGCGGGCGACCGCGTCGAACACCTCGTCGGCGTCGAGGTCGCGGCCCGAGATCGACGCCTGCAGCTCGTTGGCGAGGACGTTGACCAGCAGCTCGGTGTCGGACGTGGTGTTGAGGTGGCGGCGGTCGACGCGGAAGAGCTCCTCGGTGAGCTCTCGCGTGTTCGTCAGGTTGCCGTTGTGGACGAGGATGATGCCGTACGGCGCGTTCACGTAGAACGGCTGCGCCTCCTCCTCGCGCTCCGCGTTTCCCTTCGTGGCGTAGCGGACGTGCCCGAGGCCCATGGTTCCGAGCAGCGAGCGCATGTCGCGCGTGCGGAACGCCTCACGGACCTGCCCCGCCGCCTTCTTGATGTGGAGGGTGCTGCCGTCGGCCGTCGCGATGCCGGTCGAATCCTGACCGCGGTGCTGCAGGAGCGACAGGCTGTCGTAGATGGACTGGTTGACGGGTCCCGAGGAGACGATTCCTACGATTCCGCACATGCCGGATGGGCTCCCAATCGGGTAGCAGGGGGGGATGACGGTCCATCCTGACACGTGGGGGACGCATCCCCTAATGGTTCGCCCTGGGCGGATCGGCCGGTGCGCGGCGGTGCGGAGGCACCCTGTCGGGCGGATCCGCCGGGCCTGCGTCGAGGCGGAGGAGGCCCCTCGCGGACTCTCGGCGAGGCGGGCCAGTCGGTAGGGTCGTCGCGTGAGTGATGAGACGAGCAGCTACGCCCGCGCCGGAGTCGACACCGCGGCGGGTGATCTCGCGGTCGAGCTGATGAAGTCGGCCGTGTCGGCGACGCACGACCGCCACGTGCTCGGCGGAGTCGGCGGGTTCGCCGGCCTCTACGACGTGTCGTTCCTCAAGGACTTCCGCGCGCCGCTGCTCGCGACCTCGACCGACGGCGTCGGCACGAAGGTCGCGCTCGCGCAGGCGATCGACAAGCACGACACGATCGGCCAGGACCTCGTGGGCATGGTCGTCGACGACATCGTCGTGGTCGGCGCCCGTCCCCTCTTCATGACCGACTACATCGCCTGCGGCAAGGTCGTCCCGGCGCGCATCGCCGACATCGTGGCCGGCATCGCGCGGGCATGCTCCGCTACCGGCACCGCGCTCGTCGGCGGCGAGACGGCCGAGCACCCGGGGCTCCTCGGGCCCGACGACTACGACGTGGCCGGAGCGGCGACCGGAGTCGTCGAGGCGGACGCCGTGCGCGGGGCCGACCGCGTGCAGGACGGCGACGTCGTGATCGCGATGGCCTCCTCCGGACTGCACTCGAACGGGTACTCGCTCGTGCGCCACATCCTCGCCGAGCGCGGCATCGGCTTCACCGACCGCTCGGCCGAGCTCGGCGGAGTGGTGGGCGAGGTGCTGCTCGAGCCCACCCGCCTCTACACGCGGCCGCTGCTCGACGTGCTCGAGCACGAGACGCTCGGGTCGGCCGTGCACTCGATCAGCCACGTGACCGGAGGCGGCATCGCCGCGAACCTCGCTCGCGTGCTCCCGCGGGGCTCGTGGGTCGAGGTCGAGCGGTCGACCTGGAGCCCGTCGGACGTGTTCCGCGCGCTCGCCGGAATGTCGGGCGCGACACTCGAGAGCACGGAGGGCACCTGGAACCTCGGCATCGGGATGTTCGCCGTGGTCGACGCGGAGGCGGCGGCGCCGGTCATCGCCTCACTCGAGGCGTCGGGCGTGCCGTCGTGGATCGCGGGGCGCGTGTCGACGAGCACCCGCTCGTTCGAGGGCTTCGAGCAGGGCGCCAAGGGCGTCGACGGCGGCGCGGTGCGCCTGGTCGGGGCGTACGCGGGCTGACGCCGGGGCAGTTCTCGCTGGTCGAGTAGCCGCCGCAGGCGGCGTATCGAGACCGGCGTCTCCGGGAGGGTGGATCTCGATACGCCCGCTAGGCGGGCTACTCGATCAGCAAGGACGGGCGGGCGTCAGGCCGGGCGGTGGTGCTGGGAGCGGGCGTGCGCACGCTCCCAGGCGTGCTCGTGGCGGGTCAGCAGCCAGGAGCCCCAGGCGCAGAGGGCGAAGGCGGCGGCCGTCGCCAGCAGCACCGTGATCCAGGTCGGAGCGTCCCGGCTGACCAGGAGTTTCGCCGCCGCGATGAGCACGCCCAGGGCCGAGCCCGAGCTCGTGCCGAGCACGAACGCGGAGTCGCTGCGGTTCACGGCGCGGACGGACACCATGCCCGCCACCGCGCCGACTCCGCCGCAGAGGCCGATGCCCGCTCCCGAGAGGACGCCCATCAGCATCCCGAAGCTCACGAGCGCCGACGGGTCGAGCGGACCGGACGCGAGCGCGGCCGGCAGGTAGAGCACCAGGGCGACGGCGGCGCCGACAGCGCCTCCGACGAGGACCGCACCCACCAGGAGGGCGGCGGTGACGTAGCTGAGCCGTGCGACAGGGTGCACGGATCCTTCGGGTTCGAACATCGCGGCTCCATCGACGCGAGCGCGCGGACCGTTCCACGCGCCGTCCTCGGACACTACGCCGGGCGGAGTCGGCGCGGAACGGGCTTGCGGCGGCGCCGGGTCACTCTTCCGTCTGCCGCGGGGGGCTTCGGCTGCTCCTCGAGGCGCTGGGTAGTTCCCCGTGATGCACGAGCAGCGCGCGCCGGAGCCGGACGACGGGCTCGCTCCGATGCTCCGAGTGCGTCGGGCACCCGGATCCCCTGACGAACCAGGCGGTTCCGCGATGCCGACCGCGGCCCCCTGAGAGGACGCACCCCTCCGGAGCGATGCCGAGCGGCCCCCTCTGTCACGGCGGGAACGACACGGGGGAGAGCGCTCCCAGATACGGCCGAAAGGGGGGTCGGTCGCCTCCTCATTCCGCCGATAGGTTGTGGCCCGCGCGGTCGGAAGACGTTGTCCTCGAGGTCCGTCCCCCGCGTCCCCACCCTCTCGCCTCCCGCTGATCACCCGATCGCAGCGGGCGGCGCTCACCCGATGACTCGACGGCGCGCAATTATGCGCCGCTCGTCGCGCACGCTGATTTGGAGACGAACCCATGGAGCGAAAGCCCCTCATCCCGCGATGGCTCACCGCCGTCGCCGCTGCCGCCGCGCTCGCGCTGGCGGCGCCCTCCGCGGCGGTGGCCGCGGAGGTGGAGCCGACCGCGCTGAGCACCGCCGCCGTCACGGCTCCGACCGAGGCGGCCACGTCGGCGGCCCGTGCCGGCACTCCGTGGGAGCCGCTCAACGTCTACTCCTCGGCAGACGGCTCGACGCGCTCGACGACCCTGTACTGGGAGGCGCCCGACTACGACGGCGGATCCGCCATCACCGGCTACCGCGTGTCGCGCAACGGGACGGATGCCTCCGGCGCCGGACCGTGGTCGACCATCGTCTCGGCCTCCGCTCGGTCGCAGAAGTTCACCAACCTCGAGGCGGGCTCGGAGTACTACCTCACCGTTTCCGCGATCAACGCCTACGGCACCGGCTACGCCTCGGCGTCCTGGTCGTACATCCCCTACGTGAGCGCGCCCGACACCCCGGCGAACGTCACTGCGACCAAGAACGACAGCGCTCGCACCGCCACGCTGACCTGGGACGCCCCCTACGACGGCGGCGGAGCCATCACCGGCTACGAGGTCTCCCGCAACGGCGTCGACGCGTCGGGCAACGGCCCGTGGTCGATCATCGTCTCGGCGTCCACCCGCTCGCGCACGTTCTCGAACCTCGCGCTCGGCTCCACCTACACGCTCTCGGTCCGCGCCATCAACTCGGCCGGCTCCAGCATCGCCTCCTCCAGCTCGGTCCGGATGGGGAGCGCCGCTCTCACGGCCGCGACCCCGACCGTCACCGGCACCGCGAAGGTCGGCTCGACCCTCACCGCGAACCCGGGCGCCTGGGGTCCGGCTCCCGTCGCCTACGCGTACCAGTGGAAGGCCGACGGCACGGCGCTGAGCGGCGCCACCGCCTCCACCTACAAGCCGACCAGCGCGACGCTCGGCAAGCGGATCACCGTCACCGTCACCGGCAGCAAGACCGGGTACACCGCCGCGAGCCGCACCTCTGCCGCGACCGCCGCGGTCGCCAACGGCACCCTCACCGCCGTGAAGCCGACCATCAGCGGCACCGCGAAGGTCGGCTCGACCCTCACCGCGAACCCCGGCGCCTGGGGTCCCGCCCCGGTCTCGCTCGTCTACCAGTGGATGTCGAACGGCACGGCCATCAGCGGCGCGACGGGATCGACGTACAAGCCCACGAGCGCCGTGCTCGGCAAGACGATCACCGTCACGGTCACGGGCAGCAAGACCGGCTACACCCGGGTGACCCGCACGTCCGACGCGACGGCCGCGGTCGTCGCCGGCACGCTCGTCGCCCCGACGCCCATCGTCTCGGGCACCGCCAAGGTCGGGTTCACCCTCACTGCGAACCCCGGAGCATGGGGTCCCGCTCCCGTCACCCTGACGTACCAGTGGAAGGCGAACGGCGTCGCGATCAGCGGAGCGACGTCGTCGACCTTCAAGCCGACCAGCAGCACCGTCGGCAAGAAGGTCACCGTCACCGTGACGGGCAAGAAGACCGCGTACACGACGGTCTCGCGCACGTCCGCGGCGACCGCCACCGTCGTCAAGTAGCCGCTCCGGGCCCGCGGTCCTCCTCCCTTCCCTGCGGAGGAGGACCGCGGGCCCGCGTGCGCCGCACGACCCCTCCCCGTTCCACTCCGATCTCGATGCGCCGGCCCTCGGGGTCGACGTGGAGGCACCTGTGCGCTCGCTCCCCTTCCTCCGCCGCGGACTCGCCGCGCTCGCCGCGGTCGTCCTCGTCGCGACTCTCGCTCCGGCCGCGCCGGGAGCCGTTCCCGCGGGCAGCGCCGTCGCCGCGAGCACCGCCGTCGCCGCGAGCAGCGCCGTCGCCGCGGGCAGCGCCGTCGCCGCGGGCAGCGCCGTCGCCCAGGCCGCGGACGTGTCCGCGAGCGCCGTCATCCCGGCGAAGTTCACCGACACCCTGGTCGCCGACGTCCCGTCGCCGACGGCGCTCGCCTTCGCCCTCGACGGGCGGGCGCTCGTCGCCTCCCGCGGCGGGCCCATCCGCATCGTCAAGAACGGCGTGCTGCTCGCCACTCCGGCGATCGACCTGCGCGCCAAGATCTGCGCCAATGGCGAGCGCGGCGTGCTCGGGCTCGCGGTCGACCCCGACCCCTCGACCCGCGCGGTCTTCGTCTTCTACACGGCACGCGGATCCGATGCGGCCTGC
The DNA here is from genome assembly GCF_001423045.1 of Rathayibacter sp. Leaf296. Taxonomy (NCBI): domain Bacteria; kingdom Bacillati; phylum Actinomycetota; class Actinomycetes; order Micrococcales; family Microbacteriaceae; genus Rathayibacter; species Rathayibacter sp. Leaf296. The sequence goes on along the minus strand of NZ_LMNR01000002.1, from coordinate 1,301,301 downwards.
CCCACGAATGCGAACGGCACGAAGATGCCGACCGGAGCCCCGCGCAACCGCGTCTCGCGGTTCGTCCTCGGCGCCGACGACCGGATCGACCCCGCCTCCGAGACGATCCTCCTCGACGGCATCTACTCCCCGGCCGGGTACCACAACGCCGGCGACCTCGCCGTCGGCAAGGACGGCCTGCTCTACGTCAGCATCGGCGACGGCGGCTGCGACTACCGCGGCGGCGTCGGCTCGACCGGCGGCAGCGGCTGCGGCGGCAAGAACGACGCGGCGCGCGACCGCAACATCCTGAACGGCAAGATCGCGCGGATCACCAAGTCCGGCGGCGTTCCCGCGAGCAACCCGTTCCTCGGAACCGGGACCGCCTCGTGCCGCCTCGCCCCGGTCGCGAGCGGCACGGTCTGCCGCGAGATCTTCGCGCAGGGCCTGCGCAACCCGTTCCGCATGGCGTTCGACCCCAACGCGACCGGCACCGTGTTCCGCATCAACGACGTCGGCCAGGACGCGTGGGAGGAGATCGACGCCGGCATCAAGGGCGCCGACTACGGCTGGAACACCCGCGAGGGGCACTGCGCCCAGACCGGCTCGCCGACGAACTGCGGAGCAGCGAAGCCCGCCGCGTACACCGATCCCGTCTTCGACTACTCCCACGCCGACGGCTGCGCCTCGATCACCGGAGGCGCGTTCGTGCCGAACGGCGTCTGGCCCGCCGCCTACACGGGCGCGTACCTCTTCGGCGACTACGTCTGCGGCAAGATCCGGACGCTCAGCCCGAGCGGCACCGCGACCGACCTCGTCAGCGGTCTCGGCACCAGCAGCGCCGTCGCCATGGCGTTCGGACCCTCGCGGGGCACGCAGGACCTCTTCTACACGACCTACGCGAACGGCGGCCAGCTGCGCCGACTCGCCTACACCGGCACCGCGAACCGCGCGCCGACCGCCGTCCTGACCGCCTCGCCGGCGTCCGGATCCGCGCCGCTCGCTGTGACGCTGAAGGGTGCGGGGAGCAGCGACCCGGACGGCGGCGCGCTCACCTACCTCTGGTCGTTCGGCGACGGAACCGCCTCGAAGACCACGACGGCCTCCAGCTCCACCCACACCTACGCCCGGGGCGACTGGACGGCGACGCTGCGGGTCCGCGACTCCGCGGGCGCCCTGTCCGCTCCGGTGACGCAGCGGATCTCCTCCGGGAACCGCGCCCCGACCGTCTCGATCACGTCGCCGGCCGCCGGAGCGACCTTCACCTCGGGCACCACCTACCGGCTGCGGGCCACCGCGACGGACCCGGAGGACGGCACGCTGCCCGCGTCGTCGCTGTCGTGGACCGTGCAGCGCCGGCACGCCGAGCACACGCATCCGTTCTTCGGTCCCGTGACCGGCAACGACGTGCCGTTCACCGCGCCGGGCCCCGAGGATCTGGCGGCGGCCGGGAACAGCGATCTGCTCGTCACCGTGACGGCGACGGACTCGAAGGGCCTCGTGCAGACGTCGACCCGGGTGTTCGCGCCGAAGAAGGTGTCGGTGACGATCGCGACGAGCCCCGCCGGTCGAACGGTGCTCGTGAACGGCACGCCGTTCACCGGGCCCGCCACCGTCGTCTCGTGGGCGGGGTCCCCGCTCCAGCTCGAGGTGCCGGCCCAGTCGACCGCGTCGGGCACGCCCTACGTCTTCTCCCGCTGGTCGGACGGCGGCGCCGCGGCGCACAGCATCACGACACCGGGCGCGGCTGCGACGTACACGGCGACGCTGCGGCCGGCCGTGCTCGCGGGCCCGCCGACGGCGGTGACCGCGACGGCCTCGGGATCGGGAACGGCCGTGCTGTCCTGGGCGCTGCCCTCGGGCGGGCCGACCGTGACGGGGTACCGGGTGTCGCGCGACGGAGTCGACGGGAGCGGCGCGGGACCGTGGGCGGCGGTGGTCGCCTCGACGAAGCGCTCGCAGACCTTCACGAACCTCGTCCCCGGGCAGAGCTACCGGCTGTCGGTGCAGGCGGTCACGGCCGACGGCGCCGGCGGGGTCGCCGGCGCGACGGTGCTCGCGAAGTAGCGGGCGTCAGCGGCGCAAGGTCTGCCGGGGGAGCTCGCCGAAGCGCTGCGCGTAGTGCTGGGCGAACCGGCCCGCGCCGACGAAGCCCCAGCGGGCGGCGACGTCGCCGACGACGAGCTCTCCGGGGGAGGCGGTGCTCAGCTCGTCACGGGCGCGGTCGAGGCGCACTCCGCGCAGGTAGTGGCGCGGAGTGGTGCCGAAGGAGCGCTGGAAGGCGAGCTGCAGCCCGCGGATCGTGAGGCCGGCGGCCTCGGCGATGTCGGCCACTCCGAGGGGCAGATCGGCGTTCGCGTGGACGAACTCGACGGCGCGGCGCAGGCGCCGGGCGCTCACCGACGGCGGAGTGACGGGCATCGGAATGATCCGGTGGGCGAAGGTGCGCAGAGCGGCCTCGGCCGCGAACCTCGATGCGGAGTCGCGCTGCAGCTCGGAGGGGGCCGCCGACACGGCGAGGGTGTCGCGGAGTCCGCGCACCGCGGCCCACCACGGAGCCGGATCGCCCGCCACGGGCGAGAAGCGGATCGGGCCGGGCTCGCTGCCGTGCAGCTCGGCCGCGGCGCGCTCGAGGTAGGCCGCGTCGAAGTGCACGAGCGCATCGCGGTACTCGAGCGCCTCGAAGCCGAAGGGCCTCCCCGTCGGGAACATCGCGGGGCGCCCCACGACGAGTCGGTTCTCGTCGCGCCCGAGATCGACCGAGGCGCGGCCCTGCGTGAGCCAGAGCACGACGTAGACGCCGCTGGGATCGACCGTGCCGCGCACGTGCCCGAGGAACGAGGCCGAGTGCAGGCTGACCGGCCCGCCGCCCGTCGAGGCGTAGCGGTACTCGAACGGGGTCGTCGTGCGCTCGGCGCGGAAGCCGGAGCCGTTGTACCCGCGCTGGTAGAAGTCGCGGGCCTCGTCGAGATCGGCACCGCGCCGGTCGCTGCGCCAGACCGGGAGGCGCGCGCCGCGAGAGCCGCCGGAGGGGGCGCTCGGAACGGCGACGGGACTCATCGCCCCAGCGTGGCAGAGACCACCGACATCGACCGTCCGGAGCGGGTCGGGGGCCCGGAATCGGGGCGGATGTGCACGTCGGGAGCCGATCCCGCTAAGGATCCGCTCACGGGACCAGGCCGCGGTCCATCCAGAAGAGCCCGAGTGCCGCGACCGCGGCCGTCTCGATCATCGCGCCGCTGCGGATCAGCTCGACGACCTCGTGGTCCGGGAACCACTGCTGCACCATGTCGGACTCGGTGGCCTCGCGGGCGTGCTCGCCGTGCTCGAGCTCCTCGGCGAGGAAGACGTCGACGGACTGGGCGACGAAGCCGTACGCCTCGCTCAGCCGGCCGAGGTGCCGGAGCCGTCCCGCCCGCAGACCCGTCTCCTCGCGGAGCTCGGCGCGGGCGAGCGCGAGGGCGTCGCCGCCGGGGGAGCCGTGCGGCCAGCCGCCCGCTGGGAACTCCCAGGCGCGGCGGCCGATCGGGTAGCGGAACTGCTCGACCAGCCAGAACCCATCGCCCTCACGGGGGAGGACCAGGGCGTAGTCGTCGCGTTCGACGACGGAGTAGACGCCCGTGCTGCCGCCGGGCCAGAGCACCTCGTCCTCGCGGACGCGGATCCACGGCGTCTCGTAGGCGACGCGCGTGGACAGCTGCTCGACCACTCCCGAAACGACATCGGGGCCGCCCGAACCGGACGACCCCGACGACGACGATGCGTCACGCACGCTTCTGGTGCTGCTCCTCGACGAAGTCGGTGTCGTCGCCGTCGTCCTCGGCGTCGATCCACTTCGAGTAGTCCGGCTCGTCCGGGTGGCTGAGCTCTCGCTCCAGCGCGCTGTAATCGACCGCCGGGCTGAACGACTTCAGCTCACGGGCGATCTTGGTGTTCTTCGCCTTCTGACGGCCGCGCCCCATGGGTGACCCCCTCACGATGACAGGCCAGACGGGCGATGAAGCCGGCTGGGGAAGTGGTTATCAACGACGTGGTTACGAACGATGAACTGAGAACAGTGAAATCTACCCGGTAGTTTAGCAGACGGGGCACACGCCACTCCGGGCCCTGGGCATCCGGATCGAGGCGGCCCCTCGACGACGGGGGGAGCAGCGTGGACCGTGCCTCCGCGCCGCGCTCCGTCGTGGTGATCGGCGCCGGTCAGGCCGGTCTCGCCGTGGCCTACTACCTGCGGCGTCTGGGGCTCGAATCCGGCCGTGACCTGGTGGTCCTCGACCGCGGGCCCGAGCCCGGCGGTGCCTGGCAGTTCCGCTGGGAGGCGCTGCGGCTGGGGTCGGCGCACCGCGTGCACGATCTGCCCGGCATGGACCGGATGGGCCTCTCGTTCTCGACCGCCGATCGGCGCCGTCCGGCGCGCGACGTGGTCACCGAGTACTACGGCGCCTACGAGCGGGCCTACGAGCTGCCCGTCCGGCGTCCCGAGGCGGTGCGGAGCGTCACGAGTGCGACACCGGGCGACCGCTCCTCCGCTCTGGTGATCGAGACGGACCGCGCCGTCGAGCACGCCCGCCTCGTCGTGAACGCGACCGGGACCTGGGGCTCGCCGTTCGTGCCCTACTACCCGGGCCGCGACCGCTTCAGGGGCGTGCAGATCGACACCACGGAGTACGTGCGGGCCGAGGACTTCGCGGGCAAGCAGGTCGTCGTCGTGGGCGGCGGCACCTCGGCGATCGGCTTCCTGCTCGAGCTCGAGCGGGTCGCCCGCTCGGTCACCTGGGCGACGCGCCGCCCGGTGGAGTTCCGCGACGGCGAGCAGCTCGCCTTCGAGTCGGCGGTGGAGGCGGTGGCCGAGCAGGACCGCGCGGCGCGAGCCGGCCGCGCGCTGCCGAGCATCGTCGGCGGCACCGGTGTGCAGCGCACCCGGAGGGTCGTGGCCGGGATCGAGCGCGGGGTGCTCCGCGAGCGGGGCGTGTTCCGCTCGATCGAGGAGGACGGCGTGCGCTGGCCCGACGGGAGCTTCACGCGCGCCGACGCGATCATCTGGGCGACCGGGTTCCGACCGGAGCTGCGCCACCTGGCGCCGCTCGGGCTGCGCGAGCGCGAGGGCGGAGTCGCCGTCGCGAACGGCGCGTCCCTCACCGACCCGCGGGTGTTCTTCGCGGGCTACGGACCGACGGCCTCGACCATCGGGGCGAACCGCTCCGGTCGCACCATCGCGCGCGCGGTGGTGGCGCGGCTGCCGTGACGACGGCTGCCGTGACGAAGGCTGCCCTGTCGGCCGGGGCTCAGACGCGCCCGTCCCAGTCGACCGGCACGACGGACCCGCGGTGGCGGATCCCGTCGACCCGGATCGGCCCGGCGAGGGCGGGCGAGATCGGAGCGACGACGAGCGACTCCCCGCCCGGCGCGAGCCCCAGTGCCGCCGACAGCACCGCGACGGCCGCGGCCGCCGACCAGGCCTGCGGACGGCAGGCGGCGGGGTAGGGCACCGGCGCGGGTGCCTCGGCGGCGGAGTCCCCCGAGTGCAGCTCGGGCATCCGGTAGTCGAAGCCCTCGGCGGCGGCGAGCAGGCCCCGCGCGAGCGTCGTCGCCTCGGCGCCGAAGCCCTCGCGGGCCAGCCCCGTGACGGCGATGGCGGTGTCGTGGGCCCAGACCGTTCCTCCGTGGTACGAGAGCGGCCAGTAGCCGTCGGAGTCGGTCGACATCGTGCGCAGCCCGTAGTCGGAGGAGAGCTCCGGCGAGACCAGCAGCTCGGCCACGCGCGCGGCGCGGTCGGGCGGCAGGATCCCGGTGCCCAGCAGGTGGCCGATGTTGCTCGTGACCGTGTCGACGGGGCGCTTCCGCGCATCCAGTGCGATCGCGGGGTAGCCGCCGTCGGCCGTGTCGATCCAGAACGACTCGGCGAACCGCTCCTTCAGGTCCGCCGCCCAGTCGCGCCACGCGGCTCCGTCGCGGCCGAACCGCTCGAGCAGCGCCGCGCCTCCGATCGCCGCCTCGTAGGCGTAGGCCTGCACCTCGCAGAGCGCGATGGGGCCCTCGGCCAGGGTGCCGTCGCGCCACTGGATCGAGTCGCCCGAGTCCTTCCAGCCCTGGTTGGCGAGGCCGTGCCCGGTGGTGTCGACGTACTCGAGCAGGCCGTCGCCGTCGGAGTCGCCGTCGTCGCGGAGCCAGCGCAGCGCTGCCTCGAGCGCGGGCAGCAGCGCCTCGACCTCGGAGTCGGGGAGCCCCCAGCGCCAGGCGTCGTGCAGCAGGCAGACCCAGAGCGCGGTGGCGTCGACGGTGCCGAAGTAGAGCGGCGGGAGCGAGACGCCCTCGCCCGGGATCTCGAGGGTCGTCGAGCGCAGCTCGTGCATGATCTTGCCGGGCTGCTCGGCGGTGCCGGCCACGTGCTCGGTGCCCTGGAGCCCCGCGAGCACGCGCAGGGTCGAGCCGGCGATCCCGGTTCCCAGCGGGAGGAGCATCCGCGCAGCCCAGATCGAGTCGCGGCCGAAGAGGGTGAAGAACCAGGGGGCGCCGGCGGCCAGGAACGGCTCGTCGGGACGGTCGACGGTGACCATCCGCAGGGCGTCGAGGTCGTCGAGGGCGACGCGGCACCAGGACGCGAGGCGCGAGTCGCCCGCCTCGACCGTCGTGCCGCTCCACTCCGCGGGGCCGGGGGCTCCGGCGACGACCGCGGCGGAGTCCTCCATCGCGACGCTCCACTCGACCTCGACGGTGCCGCGGGCCGGGATCACGACGTCCCAGGAGAGCGTGGTGCCCGCTCCGATCGCGATCACGGCGCCCGGGGCCCGCACCTCGGCGCGGGCGCTGCCCGAGGTCCACACGACGGAGCCGTCGCCCGCGTCGGTGCGCACCTCGACGTCGTCGCGCAGCCCGGCCTTCACGACGTGCACGAGGGAGAAGTCGGGCTCGAGGGCGAGGTCGAGTCGCGTGGCGACCTCCTCGGCCAGGGCGGACTCGAGGCGGATGCTCTCGCGGAGCGATCCCGCCGAGACGGTGCGCGTGCGGACGATGCGGAACCGGGGGTCGGCCGAGGAGTCGTCGAGGCGGCGGGCCAGGCCGGTGAAGCGGGCGGAGGAGGCTCCGTCGCGGCCGGCTGCGATCGGCTCGAGGGGGAGTCCGCCGACGAGGAGGGACGCTGCGGCGAGCACGCGGACGTCGCCGTGGTAGAGCCCGTGGATCGGCTGCGCGCCGAGCTCGCCCGTCTCGTCGCACCACAGCTGCGAGGGGGCGCGGAGGAGGACGACGGCCTCGTGGAGGAGGGGCTGGAGGGGCGTGCTGCTGCGGTCGTCGCGCTCGGTCGTCACGGTCGACTCCTCACTGAATCATCGGTGCGGGCCGCGTCGTGCAGCGCCTGCGGGATCGGGCCGTCGGTGGCTGCCGGTTGACAGCATCGCGGTCGGAGGTAATGTAGCACTCGCATTTGATCGATCAAATCGGCGCTCGCCGCGTCGTTTGAACGATCGAACCGCACCCGGACCCGTCGAGGAGGACGCATGGCACTGCCGACCGTCGAAGACGTGGCCCGCGCCGCCGGAGTCTCGCGCCAGACCGTCTCGAACGTGCTCAACAGCCCGTCGATCGTGCGTCCCGGCACCCGCGAGCGCGTCGAGAAGGCCATCGCCGACCTCAAGTACCGGCCGCACGCCTCCGCCCGCCGCCTGCGCACCCGCAAGTCGGGCACCATCGGCGTGCGGATGGACCGCGTGCTCGACGGCATCTCGGGCAGCCTGCTCGACCGGTTCCTGCACGCCGTGACCGAGCAGGCGGATGCCCGCGGCATGCGGATCCTGCTCTACACGGCGAGCACCCCCGAGGACGAGATCGCGCAGATCGGACGGCTCCGCGACGGTGCCGACGTGGACGCCTTCGTCCTCACCTCGACCTTCTACGGCGACCCGCGCACCGCGTGGCTCCGCGAGCAGGGCGTGCCCTTCGTGACGTTCGGCCGCCCCTGGGGGCTGGACGACCAGGGCGATCCGCAGCACCTCTGGGTCGACGTCGACGGCGCCTCCGGAGTCGCGCAGGCCAGCCGGCACCTCGCCGATGAGGGATGCGCGACCGTCGCGTTCTTCGGCTGGCCGAGCGGATCCGCGACCGGCGACGACCGCCGCAGCGGCTGGGAGCGGGTGATGGGGGAGCGGTCCCCCGGAGTCGCGCTGCTGCAGGCCGAGGCGGAGGACGACGTGCAGCAGGCGCGGTCCGCCGCGATCGCGTTCCTCGAGGCGAACCCCGGGATCGACGGACTCGTCTGCGTCTCCGACTCCCTCGCGCTCGGCGCCTCGATGGCCGCCGTCGCCGTCGGCCGCCCCGACCTCTCGATCGTCGGCTTCGACAACACCCCGGTCGCCGCCGCCGTCGGCCTCTCGAGCGTCGAGCAGGACCTCGGCGCGGTGGCGGCCGGCGCCCTCGAGCTGCTCCTCGGCGAGCGCGGCGACGACATCGTGCACCGCGAGCTCGCCTCCGGAGAGGCCCACCGCCTCGTCGAGCCGCACCTCGTCGTGCGGACTCCCCTCCACCTCTGACTCCCACAGCCCCGAGCACCTCCCGGTGCACCTCCCGATCACGAAAGGTCAGGCCATGACATCCACCTCCACCGCGGCACGCTGGGGTGCCGCGATCCTCGCGAGCGGCCTCGCGGTCACTCTCGCCGCCTGCTCGAGCGGCGGCTCCTCCTCCGACTCCTCGTCCGACGCCGGACTCACGGTGATGATCGGCTCGTCCGGTGACGCCGAGACGACCGCGGTCACGGATGCGGTGAACGCCTGGGGCGAGGAGAACGGCGCCACGGTCGAGGTCGTCGCCGCCAGCGACCTGACCCAGCAGCTCGGCCAGGGCTTCTCGGGCGGCAACCCGCCCGACCTCTTCTACATGAGCTGGGACCAGTTCCAGACGTACGCGAGCAACCGCTACCTCGAGCCCTACGCGCAGGACGCCGGCAACGCCGACGCGTTCTACCCGGCGCTGCGCGAGGCGTTCACCTACGACGACCAGTTCTACTGCGAGCCGAAGGACTTCTCGACGCTGGGCCTCGTCATCAACACCGACCTCTGGGCGGCCGCCGGTCTCACCGACGCCGACATCCCGACCGACTGGGCGGGCCTCGAGTCCGCTGCGGCGAAGCTGACCGCGAACGGAGTGACCGGACTCTCCTTCGGCGCCGAGTACGCGCGCATCGGCACTTTCATGAACCAGGCCGGCGGCTCGCTGCTGTCCGAGGACGGCGAGACGGTCACCGCGGACACCCCCGAGAACGTGGCCGGACTCACCGAGGTGAGGAAGCTGCTGACCGACGGGACGCTGAAGTTCCCGGCCGACCTCGACTCCGGCTGGTCCGGCGAGGCGTTCGGCAAGGGCGCCGCAGCGATGGTCATCGAGGGCCCGTGGATCAACGGCGCGCTCGAGGCCGACTACCCCGACGTGAACTACACCGTCGCCGAGCTCCCCGCGGGCCCCGGCGGGAAGTCGACCTTCACCTTCAGCAACTGCTGGGGCATCCCGGTCGGCAGCGAGACGGCGGAGCAGGCGCAGTCGCTCGTCGAGTCCCTCACCGCCGACGAGCAGCAGCTCGCCTTCTCGGACGCGTTCGGAGTGATTCCCTCGACCGAGACGGGCGCCGCGGAGTACGCGACGAAGTACCCCGAGAACGCCGCCTTCGTGTCGGGCAACGACTACGCCGTCAGCCCCGTCGCCTTCGCGGGCGCCGCCACCGTGATCACCGACTTCAACTCGGCCCTCGAGGGCCTGGCGTCGGGCGACCCGGAGGCGATCCTCGCCGACCTGCAGACGAACCTGCAGGACGCGCTCGACACCGCGAACGCGAAGTAGCCGCGGGAGGGCCGGGGCTCCCCGCTCCGGCCCTCCTCCCCGAGGCACGGCGGTCCACCCGAGGGCCGCCTCCGACACGTCGAAGGAGACGCATCGATGACCGCCCCCGCACCCGCCCGCAGGCGCCGCTCCGGCATCCGCGGGCACGAGGCCCGCTACGGCTGGCTCTTCACCCTCCCCGCGATCCTCGTCATCGGCGTCTTCCTCGTGCTGCCCATCGGCCTCGCGCTGTGGGTCAGCGTCAGCAACTGGAACGGCCTCGGCTCGCCGCTGGGTCCGACCGCGCAGTTCGTCGGCGCCGACAACTACCAGGCGGTGCTCACCGAGCCGGGCCTGGCGCAGAAGGACTTCGGCACCTCGATCCGCAACAACCTCTACTACGTGCTGCTCGTGGTGCCGCTGCAGACGGCCCTCGCGCTGTTCCTCGCGGTGCAGGTGAACCGGCGCATCCTGCGCGGGCGCGGGTTCTTCCGCACCGCCTTCTACTTCCCCTCCGTCACCTCGTCGATCGCGATCACCGTGATCTTCCTGTTCCTCTTCAGCGCCTCCGGCGTCGTGAACGCGGTGCTCGGCTGGTTCGGCGCCGACGGCCCCACCTGGATGGCCGACCCGTCCGGGATCCTGCACAGCGTCCTCGGCGCCGTGGGGGTCGACGGCTCCGGCCCGCTCGCCGCCGCAGCTCCGCTCGGCCTCACCTGGTGGGACTGGCTGTCGGGCCCCTCCGTCGCCATGTGCGTGCTGATCACGATGGCGGTGTTCACGACCTCGGGCACCTTCATGCTGCTGTTCCTCGCGGCGCTGCAGAACATCGGCGCCGAGATCGACGAGGCGGCGCTGATGGACGGAGCGGGGGCGCTCCGCAAGTTCTTCTCGGTCACCCTGCCGATGCTCAAGCCCACGCTCTTCACGGTGCTGACCCTCGGCCTCATCGGCACGTGGCAGGTCTTCGACCAGATCTACCTGACCGGAGGAGGCTCGCCCGGCAAGACGCTGCTCACGCCCGCGTTCCTCGCCTACGAGTCCTCGTTCACGGACCTCCGCTGGGGCCAGGGCGCGGCCATCGCGTTCATCCTCTTCTTCATCATCGTGGTGCTCACGCTGCTGCAGCGGGCGCTGCTGCGAGACAAGGGCGAGCCCCGCAGCCGCCGACGTCGCGCGGCCCGCGCCGATGCTGCCACGACCCTCACCACGGGAGGCGTGCGATGAGCACCCTGATCGACTCCGGCACCCGGGCCCTCGACGAGACGCCCGCCGCACCGCTCCCGCGCCGCCGCGTGCACCTCGGGGCCCGCGGACGCGCCTCGCTGATCGGCGGTTACCTGCTGCTGATCGCGCTCGCGCTGGTCTACATCTACCCGTTCCTGATCTCGGTGGCGTCGTCGTTCAAGACCGATGCGGATGCGACGTCGAACCCGCTGTCGCTGCTCCCCGCGACGTGGTCGTTCGCGTCGTACGAGCGGCTCTTCACCGATGTGCCGCTGCCGCTGTGGACGCTGAACTCGGTGATCGTGACGGTGTTCGTGACGATCGGGCGCGTCTTCTTCGACTCGCTCGCCGGGTACGCGCTGTCGCGGCTGAACTTCCGCGGGCGGGGCTTCCTGTTCGCGCTGTTCATCGGAGTGATGAGCGTGCCGGCGGTCGTCCTGCTGATCCCGCGGTTCCTGATCCTCAAGCAGCTCGGGCTCTACGACAGCTACGCGGGGATGATCGTGCCGCTGATCGTGGACGCGGCGGGCATCTTCATCATGAAGCAGTTCTTCGACTCGATCCCGCTGTCGATCGAGGAGGCCGCGCGGATCGACGGGGCCGGGGTGTTCCGCACGTTCCGCTCGATCGTGGTGCCGATGGCGCGGCCGGCGATCGTGACGCTGTTCATCCTGTCGTTCCAGGGCTCGTGGAACGAGTTCTCGCACTTCGTGGTCTCGCGGCAGTCGCCGGAGCTGAACACGCTGACGACCGGAGTCGCGTCGCTCGTCTCGGGGCAGCTGGGCACCGGCAACCAGTACCCGTTGCAGCTGGCGGCGGCGGTGCTGATGTCGATCCCGGTGGCGGTGCTGTTCTTCGTCTTCCAGAAGCGGATCATGAACACCACCGAGGGCGCCGAGAAGGGCTGACGCCGCGACTGCGGGCGGTGGTGGATCTCGATACGGCCGCTGCGCGGCCTACTCGATCAGCGGGAGGGGGGTGGCGCGCCCGCTGCTCCCGCTCGGGTGGGCGCTGCTTCCTTGCTGGTCGAGTAGCCCCGGAGGGGCGTATCGAGACCTACGGGCACCGGGCGGTGGTGGATATCGATACGGCC
>NZ_LMNR01000002.1:1289006-1289143 GCF_001423045.1 Rathayibacter sp. Leaf296 | reverse complement strand
CAGGAATGCCGCCTGCGTGCTGCTCGATCGGCGGGCAGGGGTGCGGCCGGGCCCGCCGCTCCCACGGAAAGCGCAGGCAGCCTTGCTGGTCGAGTAGCCCCGGAGGGGCGTATCGAGACCCACGGGCACCGGGCGGT
>NZ_LMNR01000002.1:1288776-1288867 GCF_001423045.1 Rathayibacter sp. Leaf296 | reverse complement strand
CCGGGCCCGCCGCTCCCGCGGGGAGCGCATGCAGCCCTTGCTGGTCGAGTAGCCCCGGAGGGGTGTATCGAGACCCACGGGCTCCGGGAGC
>NZ_LMNR01000002.1:1274918-1288667 GCF_001423045.1 Rathayibacter sp. Leaf296 | reverse complement strand
CCGGGCCCGCCGCTCCCGCGGGGAGCGCATGCAGCCCTTGCTGGTCGAGTAGCCCCGGAGGGGCGTATCGAGACCGGCGTCACCGGGAGTGGCGGATCTCGATACGGCCGCGGAGCGGCCTACTCGATCAGCAAGAGGGGGGAGAGCGCCGCGCTGCTCGATCAGCGGGGAGGGGACCGGCGCTACTTCGCGAGGAACTCGAGGACGCGGGCGTTCCACTCCTCCGCGTGGCTGACGTTGACGCCGTGGGGGCCGCCCTCGACGACGTGCAGCTCGGAGCCGGGGATCGCCGCGTGCGTGCGCGCGCCCGAGCCCTCGAACGGCACGGTCGCGTCGCTGTCGCCGTGGATGACGAGCGTCGGGACGGTGACGAGCGGCAGGTCCTCGCGGAAGTCCGTGGTCGCGAACGCCGTCATGCAGGCGAGCGCGGCGACCTTCGACGACTGCTTCGCGAGCGCGAGCGCCTCCTGGCGCTGCTCCTCCGAGACGACGAGCGTGCCCTTCGCCGAGAAGAACTGCGTGGTGAAGTCGTCGTAGAACGAGTCCTGGTCCTTGGTGAGGCCGGCGGTCATCTCGGCGGCCTGCGACGTCGAGAGCGGGCCGTCCGGGTTGTCGGAGCCCTTCATCAGGTACGGCGGCACGGCGGAGGCGAACACGACGCTGCGCAGGCGCTCGGTGCCGTACTTCGAGAAGTAGCGCGCGACCTCTCCGCCGCCCATCGAGAAGCCGACGAGCGTGACGTCCTGCAGGTCGAGCTCGGTGAGGAGCGCGTGCAGGTCCTCGGTCAGCGTGTCGTAGGTGTAGCCGGTGAGCGGCTTGTCGCTGCGTCCGAAGCCGCGGCGGTCGTAGGTGACGACGCGGTAGCCGGCGGCGGTGAGCGCCGGGACCTGCTCCGACCAGGACTCGCCCGAGAGCGGCCAGCCGTGGATCAGGACGATCGGGCGGCCCGAGCCGCCGGTGTCGTCGACGTGGAGGTTCGTGTCCTTGAAGAGGCCGTGGTGCGCGGTGATCTCGGTCATGCGGGTTCTCCTTCCGGCGCCGTCCGTCGGCGTCGATGGTGGTTCGAAGGAGACTAGGCAGCCGGATGGGGAGAGCGCCCGGACGGCGGGGAGGCTTGACAGCGGCCTCCCCGCTCCGGCGGGATCAGGCCAGGTCGTCGACCGCCGCGAGGATCTCGTCGGTCTCGGTCCGGGTCGTGTAGTCGACGTGCACGTCGGCGAAGCGCACGACGCGGCCCGCGTCGACGACGAGCGCGGTCGGGAACGGGATCGCGGGGGTGTCGTCGGCGTTGGAGTCCTTCACCGCGAATCCGAGGGACGTGTGCGCCTCGATCGCCGCGTCGCTCGGGGCCGTCACGATGCCCAGGCGCCCGGCGAGGGTGTTGCCCGGGTCCGAGACGACGGTGAAGCCGAGCTCGCCGTCGCCCGTCGACCGCGAGCCGTCGGCGGTCTGGGGGCTGATCGCCACGAACGCGACCCCGCGCTCGCGCAGGGCCGGGGCGAGGGTGGCGTCGTAGTGGCGGAGCGTGAGGTTGCAGTAGGGGCACCAGGCGCCGCGGTAGAAGACGAGCACGGCCGCGCCCTCACCCAGCACGGAGGACAGCGCGACGGAGTCGCCGTCGACGGTGAGGACCGTCGCGTCCGGCAGTTCGTCGCCGGCGGACACGGCGTGGTCGGGCACTCCGGCCGAGACGAGGTCGGCCTGCTCGCCGGCGAAGACCGCCGCGAGGTCGTCTCCGATGGCGGCCGTGAAGCCGGTGGTGAACTCGGCGGACTGCTCGCCGATCGTGGGCGTCGCGTTCGTGGTGGGCATCGTCGTCTCCGTCCGGCGCCCGCTGCTCGGCCGCTCCAGCGGCGATCGTAGGAGGGGTAGCTCGACACCCGCACGGGGGACGTCATGATTCGTCACAGGCGGGGCGGCCGGGAACGACGGACGCCGCCCCGGCCGAAGCCGGGACGGCGCCCTGGAGGAGTGCGGACTACTGGAATCCGCCGCCGCGGTCCTCGTGGTCATCGATCGGGTCGGAGTCGGGGGCGTCGAGGGTGAAGGTCACGTGGACCGACTCGCCGACCTCCGTCGCGGCGACGGCGGTGTAGACGAGGTGGGTCTCCTGGCCGTCCACGGCCGCGTAGACGTCCACCTCCTTCTCATAGCCGCCGTCGGTGCTGACGCGGGTCTCGGTCTGCCCGTCGAAGGGGCCGCCCTGGAAGAAGGCGAGGTAGCTCTCGCCCTCGGCGAGTTCGCGGATGTCGTTGCTCATGGTCCAGGTCTACCACTCGCGGTCGGGCGTCCGCCGGACCTTGCGCTGGCGCGCGGGGAGCGGGCAGGGGGTGCGCGCGAGGATCACCGGGTGCGCCGAGGGCGGCGCTCGGAGGCGAGAACGTAGGATGTCGGGGATGACGATCGGACGCCGCACCTTCCTCTCGGGAGCCGCCACGGGGGTCGGCGTCCTGGTCCTCGCGGGCTGCACGCCGCCGCGTCCGACGCCCACCCGCTCGGTGACGAAGGCCCCGGTCCCCACGCCGAGCACCACCGCCGTTCCGACGCCCTCGGCGTTCGTGCGCTCCGCCTGGGGCACCGATCCGTACGCGCTCGGCAGCACCTCCTACCTGCCCGTCGGAGCGACTCCCGAGCACCGCGACGACCTCGCGCAGAACGTGCTCGACCGCGTCTTCTTCGCCGGGGAGGCGACCGACTCGTCCGAGCCGGGCACCCTGCAGGGCGCCTGGAACTCGGGCGTCCGCGCCGCCGGCGAGATCGCGGCGGTCGCGGGCGACGGCGAGCGCATCGCGATCGTCGGAGCCGGGCTCGCGGGGGCGATCGCGGCCCGTCGCCTGGTCGACGCGGGCTACGACGTCACCCTCGTCGAGGCGCGCGAGCGCACCGGGGGTCGCATCGCGACCACGCAGCCCGACGGCTGGCCCATCGCGGTCGACAGTGGAGCCTGGGCGCTGGCCGGCGCCGGCCCGGCCCTGCGCGAGAGCGTCCTGGACGCCGGAGTGGGCACCACTCCGATCGATCTCGCTGCGATCCGCTCGGTCGCGGCCGACGGCTCCGTCCTCGACGTCGGCACGACCGGCGCCGATGCGCTGACCCGGGCGCTGGAGTGGGGGGCCGAGCAGTCCGCGGACGTGCCGCTCGCCGAGGCCTTCGCCGGGTCCGGTGCCGCCGACCCCGCCGAGGCGGAGGCGGGCAGCGGCGACGGCGAGCCCGAGCGGGTCGCCGCGTACCTCGCGGGAGGCGCGGCGCTCACGACCGGAGCCGCCCCCGCGGAGCTCTCGTCCTGGTACGGGCTCGGTGACGCCTCGGCCGCGACCACCGCCGAGGAGCTCGACGACGACTCCGAGCGCGCGGACGCCGTCCTCACCGACGGCCTCGCTCCGCTCGTCGCCTCGCTGCTCGAGGACGTCGAGGTCTCGCTGCGCGCCGTCGTCAGCGGCATCGGCTACGACGAGGAGGGCGCCAGCGTCCGTCTCGCCACGGGGGAGTCGTTCTCGGCCGACCGCGTGCTGGTCACGGTGCCGATCGGGGTGCTCAAGACCGACGCGATCGTGTTCGACCCGCCCCTGCCTTTCGCGCACCGCACCGCGATCGCGGCGATCGGCTCCGGTGTCGTCGAGACGCTGTGGCTCCGCTTCGACGAGTCGTTCTGGGATGCGGACGCCGACGCGGTGTCGGCCGTGCGGTGGTCGCTCGTGGGCTCGGAGGCGGGCATCACGGAGTGGGTGAACCTGCAGCCGGTCACCGGGGAGACGGTGCTGATCGGCCTCGTCGGCGCCGATCAGGCGCTGTCGCTGCAGGCGCTCAGCGACGACGAGCTGCTCACGGTCGCGGTGACGGCGCTGGAGCCGTTCGCCGTCGTCCCCGACTGACCAGCTCGCGCAGCCTCGCGAACGGGCCCCGCCACTCCGCTGTGTGCGACTCGCCCAGCGGGCGGACCCGGCTGAGCGCGACGACGAACGCCGCGATGCCCGAGATGAGCCCGAGCACGATCACGTCGTAGACGACGTACATCACCGGGCCGTCGACCTGATCGGGGTCGAGGAAGAAGTACGGGTACCAGCCGATGAGGGCGCCGCGGACCAGCGTGATGACGCCCCAGACCACCGGGAAGCCGAGCACGGTGAGGGTCGAGCGCCACGGCACGGGACGCCGGCCGGGGCCGAGGAGCCAGTCGAGCATCGCCAGCGTCGGGATCACGAAGTGCAGCAGCGCGCTCGACCACGGCACGTCGACGCGGACGCCGCGATTGCCGGCCTCCACGGCGATGAGGCCGAAGACGATGCCCGAGACCACCATGTAGGTCAGCACGAGGGCCCGCACGGTGCTGAGCCAGCGGGGCTCGCGGGTGCGGGCGAGGGCGACGAGCCCCGAGAGGCCCAGCAGGACGACTCCGGCCATGTTCGACTGGGTGGTGAAGTAGGCGAAGAAGTTGTCGATCTGGAACGCGCGGAAGCCGAGCGTGTAGAAGAAGTCGGCGACCAGGCCCACGGCGCCCAGACCCGCGAGCGCGAGTCGGAGGATCGCGAACGCCTTCCGCACACCCGCTCCGATCCGTCGTCACCTGAGTCCGGCGGGCCGGACGTCCGTGCGATTCTACGGTCGCGCCCCTCCGAGCTCCCCCCGCGCGGGTGGTCCCGGACGGGACCGGCTGTCGCTTGCCGACGCCCGCCCTCGCCGCCGGGATACCGTGGAGCATGCCGTTCACTCCGAGCCACGCCGTCGTCGCTCTGGCCTTCAGGAACGGCCGCATCCCCGCGAGCGCCGTGGCCTCCGGCGCGGTCATGCCCGACCTCGGGATGTACCTGCCGTGGGAGGGGGCGCGCAGCGCGACCCACTCGCTCCTGGGCGTCGTCACGGTCGATCTGGCGCTCGGCGCCGTCGGGCTCGCCCTCTGGATCGTGCTGCTCGAGCCCGCCTGGCGCGACCTCGCGCCGCGGATCGTGCGGATGCGCTTCCGTCCGCGCCGATCACGACCGCGGGGTGCGCGCGCGTGGGTCACGGCGCTGCTCCTGACGGCGGCCGGCATCGTGATCGGAGCCGCCACGCACGTGGTCTGGGACGCGTTCACCCATCTGTCCGGCGCGGGGGTCGTGGCGATCCCCGCGCTCGAACGCGACCTCGGGCCGTTCCCGGTCTACAAGTGGCTGCAGTACGGCAGCGGGGTGCTCGGACTCGTGGGCCTGGGCATCGGAGCAGTGGTCTGGTACGTCTCTCACCGGCCCCGCCCCCTCGCTCCCGATGGGCGCACCGCCGTGCGCCTCGCGGCCTGGTCGGTCGTGCTCGCGGCGGCCGTCGTGCCGGTCGGGATCGTGCTCGCGGTGGCGGGCTTCGATCCGCTGGCCCCCGAGTACCGCTCCTCGGTCGTCGACGCGGCGATCCTCACCGTGATCTGCACGGGAGGAGCGGCCCTCGCCATCGCCCTCCTGCATCGGCTCGTCGTATCCCCGGCCCCCCACCTCCCGGCGGGTGGGGATCCGTCGTGAGGAGGATGCGCAGGTCCATAGCCCGCCGATAGCGTCGAGATCGGCCCGTTGGGGCGGGCCGCCTTCGGGGGAAGGCACAAGGGGAAATCGAGGGCTCGCGGCCGATGGCCGCGGGCCCTCTATCCGTTCACGGGCGGCGTGCCGCAGGACCTCAGCGGCGTCGTGCCGCAGAACCTCAGCCGGGAGTGCCGCCAGCCACGATCGCGGCTGACGTCCCGTCTCGGCAGAGGTTCTGCGCCGGGTCAGCGGCGCTTGCCGCCCTTCTTGGTGCGGACGGCGGCCGCGGTGCGCGAGGTGCTGCGCGGCGCGCCCTCGCCGGCGGCGCCCTTGGGCAGCACGGACGCCGGAGGGATCGGCCGGCGGGTCACCGGGCGCACCGGCTCGCCGCGGCGCGCCTGGCCCGGGATCGGCCGCGAGCGGCGGCCGTAGATCAGCTCGGACGAGTCGAGCAGCCACGGCACCAGCGCCACGGTCACCCCGTGCACGAGCAGCAGCTTCTGGCGGATCCGGCGCGACTTGTGGTTGTGGAGGAACGACTCCCACCAGTGGCCGACGATGTACTGCGGCATGTACACGGTGGTGATCTCGGACCCGTGCTCGAGGCGGTGCGCCTTGATGTACTTGATCAGCGGGTACGAGATGTCGCGGTAGGGCGAGGCGACGCAGCGCAGCGGCACCTGGATGTCCATCCGCTCCCAATCGGCCTTCAACTGGGCGGTCTGGGCGTCGTCGATGGAGGAGTGGACGGCCTCGAGCGTCTCGTGCCGGGCGGCGATGGCGTAGTCGAGCGCCTTCAGCGTCGGCTTGTTCATGCGGCCCACGAGCACGATCGCGTGGTCGCCGTTCGCTCCGAAGGTCGTGGTCGGGTCGACCTCGATCTCCTTCTCGACGTCGCGGTAGTAGCGGTAGACGCCGGCCATCAGGACACCCAGGATCGGCATCACCAGGTAGACGAGCCAGGCGCCGTGGGTGAACTTCGTGATCGTGACGATCACGAGGACCACGAAGGTCAGGGCCGCTCCGAAGAGGTTGATGCCCAGGCTCGTGTAGACGGTGCGGGAGCCCTCGCCCTGCTTGATGAGCCGGATCCAGTGCTTCACCATGCCGGTCTGCCCGAGGGTGAACGAGACGAAGACGCCGATGATGTACAGCTGCACCAGGCTCGTCAGCGAGGCCTGGTAGACGAGCAGGATGATCGCGGCGACGAGCGCGAGGATGATCACTCCGTTGGAGTAGATCAGGCGGTCGCCGCGGGTGTTCAGCGACTTCGGGGCGAAGCCGTCGCGGGCGAGCACGGAGCCCAGCAGCGGGAAGCCGTTGAACGCGGTGTTCGCCGCGAGCAGGAGGACCGCCGCGGTCGCCGCCTGGATCACGAAGAAGAGGATCGAGCCGTTGCCGAAGGTCGCGGCGGCGACCTGCGCGATCACGGAGCGCTGCGGAGTGTCCTCGCAGCCCGCGAAGCCGACGAGGTGGCACGCGTCCTCGGCGTAGTGCACGTCCGAGACGAGGGCGAGGGCGGTGAGACCCACGAAGAGCACGATGGCGATGGAGCCCATCGCCACGAGGGTGCGCTGCGCGTTCTTCACCTTGGGGGCTCGGAACGCCGGCACGCCGTTCGAGATCGCCTCGACGCCGGTGAGGGCCGCGCATCCGCTGGCGAACGAGCGCAGCAGGAGGAGCACGACGGCCGCCTGGGTGAGCTCGTCGGCGCGGACGGTGTAGCCGGCCGACTCCGCGACCGGGGCGTCGCCCAGCAAGGTGCGGACGAGGCCGACGACGACCATGACGAAGACGCTGACGACGAAGAGGTACGTCGGGATCGCGAACGCCCTGCTCGACTCCGAGACGCCGCGGAGGTTCACCGCGGCCAGCAGCACCACGAAGAGGATCGCGAGCTCGACCCGCAGCGGCGCGAGCTCGGGGACCGCGGAGATGATGTTGTCGACTCCGGAGGCGACCGAGACCGCCACGGTGAGGACGTAGTCGACCAGGAGGGCGGAGGCGACGGTGAGGCCGGCCGTCTCGCCGAGGTTGGTGCGGGCCACCTCGTAGTCGCCGCCGCCGGAGGGGTAGGCGCGGATCAGCTGCCGGTAGCTCAGCACCACGACGAGCAGCAGGACGACCACGCAGGCCGCGACCCACGGCGCGAAGGTGAGGAACGAGAGCCCGCCGAGCAGCAGGATCATCAGCAGCTCCTGCGGCGCGTAAGCCACGGAGGAGAGCGGGTCGCTGGCGAAGATCGGGAGCGCGAGGCGCTTCTTGAGGAGCTGGCCCTCGAGCTTGTCGCTCGAGAGGGGCTCCCCGATGAAGAAGTGCTTCGCCGTCCGCAGTTCGCCGGCGTCGGAGGCGGAGGCCAGCGCGTCGGACCCGGGGCCCTCTTGTGTCACGAGCGACGACATTACTCCGTGCGCAAGGCGAGTCAAGCCGTCACGAGCCCAGCCGTGAGCGGGCTGATCCGTCGCTGTGACCGGGGATTTTCCGACAGTCGTCGGGCAGGCGCCGCGCGAGCCTCAGGGGCGGGACGCGGCTCCGATGAGGCGGGTGAGGGAGTCGCGGATCGCGACGAGGTCGTCGAGGGGCAGATCGAGGCGCTCGACGATCTGCGGAGGCACGCGCAGGGCCTCCTCGCGCAGAGCAGCCCCCGACGGGGTGAGCGCGACGTCGAGGCGGCGCTCGTCCTCCGTGCTGCGGGTCCGGGTGACGTGGCCGTTCGCCTCCAGCCGCTTCACCAGGGGGCTGAGGGTGGCGGGCTCGAGGTGCAGCGCGTCGCCGAGGTCGCCGAGCGAGCGGGGGCTGCGCTCCCAGAGGGCGAGCAGGACGAGGTACTGCGGATGCGTGAGGCCCATCGGCTCCAGGACCGGGCGGTAGAGGCCGATGACGGTGCGCGCGGCGACGGCGAGCGAGAAGCACACCTGGTTCTGCAGGGCGAGCGGGTCCGGTTCCACCCGCTCATCCTGTCACTCGTCGCGGCACGAATGATTCGTGCCCTTACGGATTCGCGCGGCCGATCCGGGTGGCCGCGAGGCGCACGTCCCCGTTCGGGGGTCACCGGTTCTCGCGCGGGGAGGAACAGGATGAGCCCATGAACCGTCTCCGCTCCGACTCCGCCCGTGTGGTCCAGTACTCCCGCTTCGGCGGAACCGACGTGCTCGAGGTCGCGGAGGTCGAGAGGCCGGTGCCCGGCCGGGGCGAGGTAATCGTCGAGGTGCTCGCCGCGGGCGTGAACCACATGGAGGCGTTCATCCGCGAGGGCCGCTTCGACTCCGACCACTCCGCCGTCTTCCCCATGCGCCAGGGCACCGACCTCGCCGGCGTGGTCGTGGGCCTGGGCGAGGGGGTCACCGATCTCAAGCTCAAAAGCGACGTGGTCGGCCACGCGCTCGTGGGCTCGCACGCCACCCACGTGGTCGTGCCGCGCGAGAACCTCGTGCCCAAGCCCGCCTCGGTCAGCTGGGAGGTCGGCGGTGCGCTGTTCCTCGCCGGCGTGACCGCGTGGCGGGCACTCGAGGCGGTGCATGTCGCCGCGGGCGACACCGTGGTCGTCTCGGCCGCGGCGGGCGGGGTCGGCAGTCTCGAGATCCAGCTCGCGAAGCTGCGCGGGGCGACCGTCATCGGCACCTGCGGCGAGCGCAACTTCGACTACCTCCGCCAGATCGGAGTGAAGCCGATCGTCTACGGCGACGGCATCGCCGAGCGCATCCGCGAGGCCGCCCCGGGCGGTGTCACGGCGTTCCTGGACAACTTCGGCGGCAACGACGAGCTCGCCGCGTCGCTGGGCATCGAGGGCAGCCGGTACCACTCGAGCGACGACCGCAAGGAGATCGAGCTGCGCGCCGTCTGGCCCGACGCCGAGACGGCGGCGCAGGACACCGAGATCCTCGGCGAGCTGGTCGGCCTCGTCGCCGCGCAGAAGCTGCGGGTGCTCGTCTCGGGCTTCTACCCCTACGGCTTCGTGCAGGACGCGTTCGACGACCTCGAGAAGCGGCACTCGCGCGGCAAGATCGTGCTCGGCATGAACCCGGTCGACTCGGCGCGGGTGATGAAGGCGCGCGATGTGCACGACGCGCAGCGCTGAGGCGGCTCGGCTGACGCGGGTCGCCTGATCCACGGGCGCTCCTCCGCGGGTCCGCTCCGCGCGCCATGATGGTGCCCGGAGGCGCGCCGTCCGCGCCCCGGGGAGGGGCCCTGTGGAGGAGCCGGTCGTCGCGATCGTCTGGATCGTCTCGTTCGTCGTCGTCACCGTCCTGGTGACCGGGCTCTCGGGCCGGGTGAACTGGTCGGCGCCCGTCGCCCTCGTGGCGGTGGGCGCGCTCGCCTCGTTCGTGCCCGGGATCCCCGAGGTGGTGGTCGAGCCCGACGTGGTGCTGTTCGGGATCCTGCCGCCGCTGCTCTACGCGGCGGCGATCCGCACCTCCGTGCTCGACGTCCGGGCGCGCGGCGACAGCATCCTGCTGCTCTCGGTCGGCCTGGTCGTCTTCACGGTGCTCGTGGTGGGCGCGGTGGCCTGGGCGGTGGTGCCGGCGATCTCGATCGCCGCGGCCCTCGCCTTCGGGGCGATCGTCGCTCCCACCGACGCGGTGGCGGTCACCGCGATCGCCGGACGGCTCCGCCTGCCGCGCCGCATGCTCACGGTGCTCGAGGGCGAGAGCCTGCTCAACGACGCGACTGCGCTGGTCGCGCTGAACGCGTCGATCCTGGCTCTGGCCAGCACCGTCACTCCGGGCGGGGTCGCCCTCGACTTCGTGCTCGCCGTGGTCGTCGGCGGAGGCGTGGGCATCGTCGTCGCCGTGGTGCTCGGGGCCGTGCGCAAGCAGGTGCAGTCCTCGGTGCTCGACACGAGCCTGTCGCTCGTGACCCCGTACCTCGCCTTCATCCCGGCGCAGCTGCTGCACGGCTCGGGAGTGCTCGCGGTCGTGGTCGCCGGGCTCTACCTGGGCTTCCGGGCGCCGGTGATCCAGTCGGCGCAGGCGCGCATCGCGGAGTCGCTGAACTGGCGCACGATCCAGTTCCTGCTCGAGAACGCGGTGTTCCTCTTCATCGGGCTGAGTCTCGCGTCGGTCGTCGAGGCGACCGCCGACTCCGGGATCGGGCTCTGGCAGACGGTGGGCATCAGCGCTGCCCTGCTCGCGACGCTGATCGGCAGCCGCGTGCTCTGGATGATCATGACGACCGTGCTCTACCGGCACGGGCCCCGGCGGCTGCAGCAGCGCGGCTGGACCTGGCCGACGGCGATCGGCGTCTCGTTCGCGGGGATCCGCGGCGTCGTCACGCTGGCCGCCGCGTTCCTCCTGCCCGAGGAGACGCCGCAGCGGGAGTTCCTGCAGTTCCTCGCCTTCGTGGTGGTGGCGGGCACGCTCGTCGAGGGGCTCGCGCTGCCGAGCCTGATCCGCGTGCTGAAGCTGCCGCCTCCGAACGACATGCAGGAGCACGTCGAGAAGCAGATGCTGCTCGCCGAGGCGCAGACGGCCGGGCTGGCGCGGCTCGACGAGGAGCCGCAGGACGGAGTGGAGGAGCGGGTGCTCGACCGGCTGCGGCGCAACGCCACGTTCCTCGCGGACGCGCTCGAGAACCCTCCGGCGGCCGAGGACTCGGAGCCGCTGACCCACTCGTACAACCGGCTCCGGCGCGTGATGATCGCGGCCGAGCGGGAGGCGGTGCTGCGGGCGCGCGCCGAGGGGCGCTACCAGGAGCCCGCCGTGGTGAGTGCTCTCGCGTTCCTCGACGTCGAGGAGGAGGCGCTGGCGGTGGGGCGCGAGTAGGCGCGTCGGGTGGCGCGTTCGTGGGCGGAGAATGGGGTGTCCTGCGCGTGCGGACGCGGAGGAGGAGCATGACGGGCCCGGAGGCACTGCCCGAGACGACCGCGGTCGTCTCGCCGACCCCCGCCGACCGCCTGCGCGCGGCGGTCGCCGACACGTACGAGCGCGGTGTCCTGCTCATCGGACTCGGCGTGCCGATCAGCATCCTCGTCGTCCTGGGCAAGATCGCGCTCACCGTCGCGGCGCCGTCGCTGTTCCTCTTCGCGAACGTGCTCGTCACGGCCGCGGTCGCCGTCTCGCGGGTGCTCGTCTTCCGGGCGCACCACTCCCGGCGCGGCGTGCGAGCCGACTTCGCCGTGCAGCGACGGCTCTACCGGGTGATCGGGCGGATGATCGCGATCAGCGCTGTCCTCTACACGGCGGCCTCCGCGTGGGAGTTCGTCGACGACTCGCCCGAGGCGGCGTTCCCGCAGCCGATCGCGCTCGCTCTGGCGGTCATCGCGCTGACCGAGCTGACGTTCGCGATCGTGGGCACGATCACCGCCCGGCGCCAGCGGGCCCTGCTGCTCGAGGCCGCGCGCCTGGCGAACATCGCGGCGGCCCTCGTGCTGCTGGTGCTCGCGCAGACGGCGCTGCTCAGCCTGGTGCACGCGGAGTCGCAGGGGCGGATCGACGCGGTCAGCGGCATCGTGATGGGCTCGGCGGCCGCGCTGATCGGCATCGGGATGCTCGTGCGCTCGCGGATCCCGCGCGGACGCTTCTCGCCGGATCCGCTCGAGCGGGCGCGGCTCGACGACTGAGACGCGCTGAAGGGCGGGGATCCCGTGCGGGGCCCCGCCCTTCAGCGGTTTCTCGCGGGTCGTGCCGGGGTCAGCTCAGGGTCGAGCGGACGGAGGCACGAGCCTGCTCGAGCGCAGACCGCAGCGCGTCCACGCTGGCCGGCGTGACGGAGCCCTGCGAGGCGGCGGTGCGGAGCTCGGCCCGAAGCTCGTCGCGGAACTCGGTGAGCAGCACCTCCGCGTCGCGCAGGGCGAGGCGGGAGGCGGTGCGCGCGTCGGTCGGCGCGGGGGTCGACTCCCGAGCGGGCTGGGCGGCCGGCTCGTCCTGCGTGCGCGGGGGCTGCTCGGCCGAGTGCTCGGGGGCGCGGTCGCCGCGATCCCCGCGGGCGTCGCGGGCCGCGCTGGCGAGGTCGGCGCGGAGGCTCTTCATCGCCTCCGCGACGCCCAGGCGGACCTCGTCGGCGAGGCGGCGGACCGAATCCGTCAGCTCGTCCTCGATGTCGCCCAGATCGGTGGCGCGGTTCGCGAGCTCGGCGCGGCCCTCGTCGGTGATCGAGTAGACGGTCTTGCGGCCGTCGGCCTCCTTGGTGACGAGCCCCTCCTCCTCGAGCTTCGCGAGGCGCGGGTAGACCGTGCCGGCGCTCGGGGCGTAGGTGCCGCCGAAGCGGTCGCTGAGGGCCTGGATCAGCTCGTAGCCGTGCTTGGGCGCCTCGGCGAGGAGGCTGAGCAGGTAGAGGCGCAGGCGTCCGTGCGCGAAGACGGGGCTCACAGTGCACCCCCGTCCATCGGACGCTGGTCGTCGGTCGGGGAGCCGGCGTCGGGGGAGCCCCAGCCGGCGCTCTCGCCGACGGAGGCGGAGGCGGTGGCGCCCGCGGAGCTGCGGCGCACGACGACGACATCGCCGGTCACCGAGTTGGCGGCGATGTCGACCCACTTCGAGTCGAGGGATCCCGTGGTCGAGGTGTAGCCGCGGCCGAACGTGCCGCGCACGACCGAGCCGTCGAGCTGCAGGGTGCCCGAGACGGTGTTGATGCGGTAGCGCGCGCCGAGGCCCTCGTCGATGCGGACGGTGAGGTCGCCGCTGACCGTGTTGGCCTGGATCTCGTCGGGGGTTCCCTCGGCGTCGACGAAGACGCTGCCCGAGACGCCGTCCACGGTGAAGCGGGTGAGGGCGCCGGCGGCGGTGACGTCGCCCGAGACGGTGTGCGCGGCGACGCGGCCGGTGTGGTTGCGCACCGAGAGCTCGCCGTGCACGGTGTTCACGTCGATGTCGCCGTGCAGGCCGTCGATCACGACGTCGCCGCCGACGGTCGAGACGCGGGCGTCGCTGTGCAGGCCAGAGACGAGGCCGTCGGCCGAGACGGTGTCGAACTTGAGCGCGACACCGCGGGGGACCAGGAGGCTCACGTCGGCGCGGTCGCCGCGACGGCCGAGGCCCTTCACGACCTCGACGATCGAGTCCCAGCGCAGCTGGATGTGGTCGATCTCGAGGCGGTCGCCGTCCATCGAGACCTTGAGCGGGCGTCCGCCGACGCTGTGGACCTCGACGCGGGCGGTCGGCTCGTCGTGCGCGATGACGTCGATCTGACCTCCGACCAGGGCGATCTTGACGGAGCGGACGACATCGAGGTCGATGACCTTCGATTCGCCCGCCTGCACGAGCCATTTCTCGAGCGACATGCTGTCCTCCTTCTTCTTCTCGCCCCGGAGTGGAGCGGATGCGTGTGA
>NZ_LMNR01000002.1:1190329-1274912 GCF_001423045.1 Rathayibacter sp. Leaf296 | reverse complement strand
CGCGATATATCGCGAGTGGTGAGAGTCACGATATATCGCGTTTCGCGCACGCGGCAAGAGTGCTCAGCGATCCCGAAGGCTCGTCGCTCCGGGCTCGGCCGAATGCAGGCCTTGCGGTTGACGCCGCGTCAAGCCGTACGGTCGCTCCTGTCGACGGATCGCGGTGAGGGAGGAGGGCGTCGTGCAGCAGGAGTGGTCGGTGCAGGAGGTGGCGCGGCTCGCGGGGACGACGAGCCGGACGCTGCGGCACTACGGGGCCGTGGGCCTGCTGCCGCCCAGCCGGGTGGGGGCCGGCGGCACCCGCTACTACGACGGCGCCGCGCTCGTCACGCTGCAGCGGATCCTGCTGCTGCGCGACCTCGGCCTCGGGCTGGCCGAGATCGGGCGGATCCTGAGCCGCGACACCGAGCCGCTCACCGCGCTCGAACGGCACGTCGACGTGCTCGAGGAGGAGCGGCAACGCCTGGACCGCCGGATCGCGGCCGTCCGCCGCACCATCACGACGACGAGAGAAGGGAACGGGCCGATGGCCGAGGAGATGTTCGACGGTTTCGACCACGCGCAGCACCGCGAGGAGGTGGAGCGCCGCTGGGGCGCGCCGGCCTACGCCGAGGGCGACCGCTGGTGGCGGTCGATGAGCGCGGAGGAGAAGGAGCGGTGGAGGCTCGCGCAGCAGGACCTCGCGGCCGACTGGATCGCCGCCGCCTCGAGCGGAGCGGATCCCTCCGGCGCCGGGGCGCTCGCCCTCGCCGAGCGGCACCGCGCATGGCTGGCCGGGATCCCCGGCACTCCGCGCGGCGCCGACGGCGGGCCGAGCGACGAGTACCTGCTCGGGCTCGGCGAGATGTACGTCGCCGACGAGCGCTTCGCGGTGCACTACGGAGGCGTCGAGGGCGCGCGGTTCGTGCGCGACGCCCTGCAGGCGCTCGTGGAGCGGAGGGGGTGAGCGGCGGCTCCGGTGTCTGGTAGACCGGGGTCATGGATCCGATCGCGGCGCTGCAGGAGATCGCGACGCTGCTCGAGCGGGAGCGCGCGTCGAAGTACCGCGCGAAGGCGTTCCGCAAGGCGATCGCGGTGCTCGAGAGCCTGCCTGCGGCGGAGCGCGAGGACCTCGGTGCCGTGCGCCGGGCCGCGGGCATCGGCGATACGACTTTCACCGTGATCAGCCAGGCCCGCGAGGGGCGGGTGCCGGACTACCTGGCCGACCTGCGCGGCAGCAGCCCCCTGCCGACGAGCGCACTCCGCGCCCGGCTGCGCGGCGATCTGCACAGCCACAGCGAGTGGTCGGACGGAGCGACTCCGATCGCCGCGATGGCGGACGCCGCTCTCGCGCTGGGTCACGAGTACCTCGCTCTCACCGACCACTCGCCGCGGCTGCGCGTCGCGCACGGGCTGAGCGCGGAGCGGCTCGAGGAGCAGCTCGCGCACCTGGCGACCCTCGAGACGGGCTCGCTCCGGCTGCTCAGCGGGATCGAGGTGGACGTGCTCGAGGACGGCTCGCTCGATCAGACGCCCGAGCTGCTCGACCGCCTCGACGTGGTCGTGGCGAGTGCCCACTCGAAGCTGCGGACTCCGCGACGCGAGATGACCGCGCGACTGGTCGCCGCCGCCTCCGACCCGCGGACGGACGTGCTCGGCCACGTGACCGGGCGGCTGGTGAGCGGGGAGCGCGGCACGCGGCCGCCGTCGGAGTTCGATGCGGGGGCCGTCTTCCGGGCCTGCGCCGATCACGGGACCGCCGTCGAGATCAACTCCCGCCCCGAGCGGGAGGATCCGCCGGACGAGCTCATCGCCCTGGCGATCGAGGCGGGCTGCCTGTTCTCGATCGACAGCGACGCGCACGCTCCGGGGCAGCTCGGACTCCTCGACTACGGGGCCGAGCGCGCGGAGCGGCTCGGCGTCCCCGAGGAGCGCATCGTGACGACGTGGCCGCTCGGGCGACTGCTGGAGTGGACCTCGCGCTCCTGAGCAGGCTCGCGCGTGGAGGATGCGGATCGGAGCCGGTAACCCCTTGACAGTGCGCACATCGTGGGGATCTGCGCAAGTGGTGAAATCCCAGGACCCGGCGCTGCATGCTCGTACTCGGTCCGCCGACGCCGCGATCCCGGGAGCCCGACGGCTCCGAAGGACTCCCGGAGTGGGCGCGCTGCTCCATCCGTACCGACGAGACCAGGTGAACCGTGGCCACCCAGACCGTTCTCGATGCCGTGCGCGGCGCACCGACCCTGCTCGAGGCCGTCCGCGCCGCTGACGAGCTCACCATCGCGGCCGTGAGCGACGGAGGCGGACGCGCCGTGCGCCTGCTCACCCGCGCCGCCCTCGATCCGTCGGACCAGCTGACCGCCATCGCCGCCGTGCACTCCCTGGCTCAGGTCTTCGACGAGGAGGCGGACCTCGCCCTCCTCCGCCTGCTCGCCGACGAGCGGGCCTTCATCCGCGAGCACGCCGCCTGGGCGTTCGGCGGTCGGTTGCCGCGACCGAGCGCGATCGGTCCGCTCCTGCGGATGGTCGGGGCGGGCGGATTCGTCGGCATGCTCGCCCAGCGCACGCTGCTGCTCTGGGGCTCTTCGACTCCGGAACCGCTCTCGCTCGCCCTCGAGGGAGCCCTGATCGGCGAGCGCGATCCCGGCGCCCGCTCCCGGTTCGTCGAGACGCTCGGCCTGGTGCCGGGCCCGATCGCCGAGCGCACCCTGCTCGAGCTCGCCGCCGACGAGGCGGAGGGGTTCGACGCGCGGGCCGCCGCGATCGACGCGCTGGGGGAGCGCCGCTCGGACGACGCCGAGCTGCTGCTCTCGCGCCTGACCGCCCTGGAGGGGCCGCTGGGCTCGATCGCCCGCGTCGCCCTCCTCGACCACGCACCGGCTCCGCTCGCCGACGCCGGCCCGACGGTCGCGCAGCTGTTCCTGCACGCCGACATCGACGGCACGCTGACCCGGGTCGGCGCCGGCGACAACGGAGGCATCGCCACGCTGCTCGTCCGCCTCGGCGACGCCCTCGGGGCGGAGGACGGCATCGAGCGCGTCCTGACCCTCTCGCGCGGCACTCCCGCGGAGGCGGAGCGCGCTCTCGCCGACCTGCCCTCGGCCGGGCACGGCTTCGCTCCGGTGCCCTTCGCGGGCCCGGCCGTCCCGATGCCCGAGGCCTGGCCGCGCCGGATCGCCGCCGAGCGCGGCATCCGCCGGATCCTGCGCGCGGCGGGCCGGGTCGACGTGCTGCACCTGCGCATGGCCGACGTCGGCTCGCTCGCCGCCGCCGCGGTCGCCCGTGAGCTCGAGATCCCCGTGGTCTTCACCGTCGCGCCCGACCCGCACGCCCTCATCGCCGGCCTCGACGCCGCGGGCACGCTCTCGCGCGCCGACTTCGGCGACCGCGACTCCGCCGAGCACTTCTGGTTCCGAGTGCGGCTCGTGCAGCGCCTCGCCGCCGACGCCGCGCACACCGTGCTCTTCCCCCGCGCCGACCTGGCGCAGAGCATGCGCGAGCTGATCGGGATCGACATCACCGCGCATCCGGAGCGGCACACGATCGTCCCGGAGGGCATCGACGTGCGCCTGGTGGAGCGCGGCGAGCAGGCCGCCCGCGCCTCCGCGGCGGGGGAGGACGTCGCGATCGACGTCGGCGACGACCTCTCGGCGCTGGACGACCTGCTCGCGGGCCTGCCCCGCGACCGGCGCGACCTGCCGCTGCTGCTCAGCGTCGGCCGGCTGCACCGGGTGAAGGGCATGGCGGCGTTCGCCGAGGCGTGGGCGGGCGACTCCGCACTGAGGAGCCGCGCGAACCTCGTGCTCGTGGGCGGCGACCTCGCCGACCCGAGCCCCGACGAGCGCGAGCAGCTCGACCGCATCCTCGCCGCCGGAGGGGCGGAGGACGGGCTCCTGCTCGCCGGGCACCGCCCGAACGGCACCGTGGCCCGCTGGCTCGGCGCGGTCCGGCACGGCCGCCCCGGGCTCGCCGCCGCTGGAGGCGCCTACGTCTGCGCGAGCGTCAAGGAGGAGTTCGGCATCGCCCTGCTCGAAGCGCTCGCCGCGGGCCTCGTCGTCGTCGCCCCCGCGACCGGCGGACCGGTGACGTACGTCGAGGACGGAGTGACCGGCTTCCTGATCGACACCGCGGACGCGACGGCGCTCGCCGGAGCGGCGACATCGGCCCTCGAGCTCGCCGCTGGCCCGCTCGCCGAGCACGCCGCCGAGCGGGGTCGCGCGATGGTCGCCGAGCGGTACACGATCGAGGCCATGGCGCGCGCCCTCGCCGGCGTCTACGCGCACGCGACCGCCGACCAGGAGCGGCCGCTGCGCTCCGACCTCGTGCTCGGAGCGTCATGACCCTGCTGATCGTCAGCCCCGACTACGCCTCCCACCTGCTCCCGCTCGCGACGCTCGGCACCGCCTGGCGCGCGGCCGGCGAGCGCGTGGTGGTCGCCACGGGAGACGCGACCCGCGCGATCGTCGACGACTTCGGATTCGAGCACACCGCGCTCCGACTCGGCCGCGGCTCGAACCCCGGCACGATCCGGGCGGAGGAGCAGGCGCCCGACGAGGGGGAGTCGCTCCGCGGCTTCTTCGCGGCGACGCGACGCGGCATGGTCCCGACCCTCGCCTACCAGGCGCGCGAGCGGCTGACCGACCTGCTGTGGGACCCGGCCGGAGTCGCCGCCCGGCTGCGCGAGATCCTCGACGAGGTGCAGCCCGACGCGATCGTCGTCGACCACCTCGCCTTCACCGCCCGCGTCGCGCTCCGCGCGCTCGGCGTGCCCTACGGCGACGTCGTGCTCGGGCATCCGAGCGCCCTGACCGTGCCCGGCGAGGTCTACGGCTTCCCGCCCGTCTGGCCCGACGCCTTCACTCCGGACCCCGACGACCTGGCCGCCCTGCGCGCCCTCTGCGACGAGGTCCGCGACTCCTTCACCGCCGAGTGGAACGCCGCCCTCGCCTCGCTCGACTCCGCCGCTCCCGCCAGCCAGGACGCGTTCGCCGAGTCCGGCGACGTGCTGCTGCTGAACTATCCCGGCGAGCTGCACGACCCGGCCCGCACCGCCCAGCTGCCGCCGCACGCGTTCCTCGGCTCGGCGGTCCGCTCCGAGCCCGTCGACGCGGAGGTCGAGGAGTGGCTGGCCGCCTCGGACGACCCGGTCGTCTACGTCAGCTTCGGCAGCTTCCTCTCGGTGCGCGACGACGTGCTCGCCCGCGTCGCCGCCGCCCTCGCCACGGTTTCGGTCGACGGCCGCCCGGTGCGGGTCGCCCTCGCGTCCGGAGCGACGGACCGCGCGGCCCTCGGCGACGTCCCGTCGTCGTGGCTCGTCCGCGGCTTCCTCCCGCAGGTGACGCTGCTGGGCCGCGCCGCGCTCGCTGTCACGCACGGCGGGAACAACAGCGTCACGGAGTCGATGACCGCGGGGGTGCCGCTGGTGGTCCTGCCGTTCTCGACGGATCAGTTCGCCGGGGCTGCGGCGCTGGAGGATGCGGGGGTGGCGGAGGTGCTCGATCCCAACGTGGCGTCTGTGTCGGCTCTTGCCGACGCGGCTGAGCGGATGCTCGCGCTGGGCGGGCCGGCGAGGGGGCGGCTCGATGCGTTGGCGGAGGAGCTCACCGGCACGACCGGTCCGGAGCGGGCATTCGCCGCTCTCTCGGGGCTGGTGTCGCGGCGCTGAGTCGTGCTGGAGGGGAGCTGCGGGCGTGGCTGACGAGGATGACGAGCGCTGGCTGGTCGTCGGCGGGCGCCGCTGGCGGCGTACGGATCCGATCCTGCCTTCCGACCTGGTCGCTGCGCTGACCTCGCATCTGGGGAGAGGGCGGTCGGGGGTGCGGTCGGGGAAGCGGGCCGGGGACGAGCATGCGGTGGCGGCTGCGCGCGTTCGGGTGGGGTTGGCGAAGCACGGGCTCGGCGAGCGCGGACCTGCGTGGTGGGACGAGCCGGCGGAGGCGCGGCTGGCGCGCGCTCGGGAGGCGTTGCGCGGGTTGGACGCGCTGGACGAGGACTGACTTCTCGCTCCGCACTGCTCGATGAGCGGGCGGGACTCTACTGTCCTGCTTCCGCACTGCAGCCCGACGATCAACGAAGCCGTGACGATGAGCTCATGCAGATCGTTCTCGACCGACGGTGCGGTGGTCGATCGACTGCGGAGGAGATCCCGGAGGCAGATCCACCGCTAACGCTCACGCGGGACGCTCTCCGGCACTGCCCCGAGAATCGCCGGCGTCCCAGCGCGACGGATCCGCACGAGAGGCGGAAAGCCCATCGGGCGAAGCCCGTAGGTGGCATCCCGTTCAGTCGGCTCGACCGCTAAGGGAACGGAGGCTTAATCCACAGAATCTCAGTTATCGGTAGTTCGCTATGACGAGGAGGACTCGGTCAATTGCGCCGGCTCCATGCGGCTCGCGAGAAGTCGATGTGCCTCGTCAGTACTGAGCGCGCCGACGGGAAGCGGCGTCGACTCGTGCGGGTGGGTGCGCAGCGAATCGAGCAGGAGCCACAAGTATCGGCGGTGTAGGTCCGTCGCGTCGTCACTGATCAACGACGTTGCGCCGCCACTGCGAGCCGCTTCGGCGATCGCTATGAGACCGATCTGCAGGAACACCAAATCGGTGCCCGTCACGTCAGGCCGCACGACACCCTGCGCCCGGGCCCTGCTGATCAGGTCGTTGACGAGCGGCGCCAGACGGTCCCGCTCCCAGTCGTGCTGCTCGGGCCGCAAGCGGCGACCAGAGAACGCTTGCGCCAGGCCGAGGTCTCTGGCCTGCAGCGCGACAGAGCGTTCCAAGTAAAAGACCAGCCCCGCCCACGGGTCAGGGTCCGCGAGAGCGGTGCGAAGCACGTCCTCGAGCTCATCGATCTGCTGCTCGAAGATGGCGTCGAAGAGCGCCTGCTTGTGAGGAAAGCGGCGGTAGGCGGTGCCGATTCCTACGCCGGCGCGCCTGGCCACGTCGTTCAGTGTCGTCTCCACGCCTCTCTCAGCCAGCAGCTCGCGGCCCGCCTCGATCAGCCTCTGCCGATTCTGCTCGGCATCCTTCCGCAGTACGTGCTCGCTCATGAATCCACGATAGCAGCAAGCGGATGCGCTGACTCCGCTTAGGTGATACGGTCAAACGGATGCGTGGACTCCACTTACGTCCGCCTGATCTCCGCTGCGAAAGGACAAGACCAGTGACCTCACCCCTCCTCACACTCAACAACGGAGTGACCATGCCGGCCCTCGGGCTGGGGGTGTACCAGAGCACTCCGGAGGAGACCGCCGCCGCCGTCACCACAGCGCTGAACGGCGGCTACCGACTCATCGATACGGCGTCGGGCTACTTCAACGAGCGCCAGGTCGGTGACGGCATCCGCGCCGCCGACGTCGCGCGTGAGGACGTCTTCCTGACGACCAAGCTGTGGATGGGCGACTACGGCTACGACCGTGCGCTGCACGCTTTCGACACGAGCCTCGCCAAACTCCAGCTCGATTACATCGACCTGTACCTGCTGCACTGGCCGGTCCCGGGCTCGTTCGACGACACCGTCGCGGCCTACAAGGCAGCCGAGAAGATGCTGGCCGAAGGGCGCACTCGCGCGATCGGCGTCTGCAACTTCAACCCGGAGCACCTCGCGGCCCTGATCGAGCGCGTGGACGTAGTGCCCGCGGTCAACCAGGTCGAGCTGCACCCGTACTTCCAGCAGGCCGACGTGATGGGAGCGAACGCCCGGCATGGGGTGATCACTCAGGCGTGGTCTCCGATCGGCGGGATCTTCACCTACGTCGACGGTGCCGACCCGGCGCTGAACCCCCTCGCCGACCAGACCCTGACGTCCATCGCGGACGAGCACGGCAAGACGCCCGCGCAGGTGATGCTGCGTTGGCACTTCCAGAGCGGGCGCAGCGCGATCCCGAAGTCGGTCACTCCGCGGCGCATCGCCGAGAACCTCGACGTCTTCGACTTCGAGCTCACCGGCGAGGAGCTCGCGGCGATCTCCGCGCTGGACCGCGGTGCCCGCGGCGGCCCCGACCCCGACCAGATCACTCCCGAGATCTTCCCGCTCGACATCGACGAGGCCTGACCCCCGTCTCGCTCCGCTGGTGGGGGAGGAGGAACCCTCCCCCACCAGCACGAAGGACTCCCATGAACTCGCCTTTTCGCTCGACGACTCCGCCAGAAGTGCTCATCGTCGGGGGCTCGCTCGCCGGACTCCTGACCGCACACACGCTCGCCGAAGTCGGTGTCGCCAGCACGGTGCTCGAGCGAGCGGCCAAGCACCGTCCAAGCGGCGCCGCCCTCGCCGTGGACGAGCGTCAGCTCCTTGACGCACTCGGCCCCGATCGAGCGAAGGCCGCGCTCGGCCGACCTCCGCTGCGCCGTGGCGCGCCCCTCGCGGAAGCCTGGTCGCAGCTGTATCGCGGACTCCGCGACGCCGCCGCGGAGGACCCGCAGATCACGATGCGTCACAATTCACCGGTCACCCGAGTGGAGCAGGACGCCACACGCGCCCACGTCACCGTCGGCGGAAGCGAGACGCTCACGGCCGATGCGATCATCGGCGCCGACGGGTACCGCAGCATCGTGCGCCGCGAGGTCAACCCCGGCAACGCCGACGCGACATTCGCTGGATACGCACTCTGGCTGGGAACCGCGGACGAGGCGGACCTCCCGCCGCAGCACCCCTGGCCGACATCGCTCGATTTCCACTCCGCCGGCGGCGGGCATCTCCTCGGCTACCCCCTCGCCGGCGGCGGCGACGACGGCACGGAACCCGGGGAGCGACGCCTGGGCTGGGCCTGGTACGACGCAACACGGAACGAGCTCCTCCGCTCCACCGGCAGCGTCCGGGGGAGCACCGTACGACACTCCCTTCGCCCGGACAGCATTCCCGACGCCGTGTACAACGAGCTCGCGCAAGAGGCCAGACGTCTATGGCCAGCTCCATGGCGCAATGCGATTCTGGACAGCATCGCCCGCCAAGCCGTCGTCGGAACCCCGATCTCCGAGTACGTCCCCGACCGGCTTGCGAGGAAACGGCTGGCGCTCATCGGTGACGCGGCACACGGTGCGACGCCGATGACGGGCAGGGGATTCGCCACCGCGGTGGATGACGCGGTCGCGTTGGCCGCGACACTCGGAACGTCGTCCCCGGAGGCTGTTGCGACCGCCCTCGCCGCTTACGCGAGCGCCCGGCTCGCTCCTGCTCGAGACCTGGTGCGAGCAGGTCAGCGCTTCAGCCGCGGATTCGGGACATGATCGTGGACCCTGTCTCTCGCGCCACAAGAGAGGTCCTGACAGAACCCTTCACGTCGGGACCGGTGCCTCCTACCGTTGCGGGCATGGATCACCGAGCAGAGGTACGCGAATTCCTGACGTCGCGTCGAGGGCGTCTCACGCCGGAGCAGGCCGGAATCGAGCCGGGCGGCGGCCGCCGCCGCGTGGCAGGTCTTCGCCGCGACGAAGCCGCGCGACTGGCGGGCGTGAGCGTCGACTACTACACCCGCCTGGAGCGAGGGAACCTTGCCGGCGTGTCCGACTCCGTTCTCGACGCGATGGCCAGAGCCCTCCAGCTCGATCGTGCAGAGCACGATCACCTCTGCGATCTCGCGCGGACCGCCAACGAAGCAGGGGTCCGCACCCGGCGGGCTCCGGCCATCAAAACGGTGCGTCCGGAGATCCAGTACCTCCTCGACGCGATCACGGGCGCACCCGCGTTCGTCTCGAACACGCGAATGGATCTGGTCGCCGCCAACGCGCTCGGCTTCGCCCTCTACTCCGAGATGTACCGCAGCACCGCGCGGCCGGCGAACCACTCCCGGTTCATCTTCTTCGACCCCCGCGCACACCTCTTCTACCCCGACTGGGAGCGAGCGGCCGACGTGAACGTCGCGATCCTCCGCCGCGACGCCGGCCGTAACCCGCACGATGCCCAACTCGCAGCCCTGATCGGTGAGCTGTCGATGCGCAGCGACGATTTCAGGACCCGGTGGGCCGAACACAACGTCCGGCGTCACTACACCGGTCTCAAGCAGTTCGAGCATCCCGTCGTCGGTCTCCTCGAGCTCACCTTCCAAGTGACCGAGCTGCAGGACGACCCGGGTCACTCGA
This sequence comes from Rathayibacter sp. Leaf296, assembly GCF_001423045.1. Taxonomy (NCBI): domain Bacteria; kingdom Bacillati; phylum Actinomycetota; class Actinomycetes; order Micrococcales; family Microbacteriaceae; genus Rathayibacter; species Rathayibacter sp. Leaf296. The sequence goes on along the minus strand of NZ_LMNR01000002.1, from coordinate 1,264,854 downwards.
TGACGGTGTACCCCGCCGTTCCCGGTAGCGCCTCCGACGAGAAGCTCCGCATGCTCGCCACCTGGGCCGCCACCGAGGACATCGCGCGCCTCACCACCACCTCCGCACGCTGACCGCCTTCTCCCTTTCCCCCTTCTCTCCTCACCCTGTCGACGGTTCGCCTCCGCGCAGGGAAGGCAACCTCGAGCCGTCAAAGGACCCCATGACTTCCACTGCGCCCGTATTCCACCCGGACGGGAGCGAGCGACCCGAGCCGCGGACGATGCCCTGGTTCGCGCTCGCCCTGCTCGCCCTGATGGGTTTCCTTCTCGTCGCCGCGGAAACGATGCCTGCCGGCCTGCTGCCGGTCATCGCCGCCGGAATGGGCACTAGCGAGGGGATCGTCGGCCAGTTCATCAGCGTGTGGGCGCTCGGCACCGTCATCGTCACGATCCCCGCGATCAGCCTGACCCGAGGGTTTCGGCGCAAGCCGCTGATCCTGGCGACCATCGCCTGCCTGATCGTCGCGAACACCGTCACCGCTCTCTCCAGCGACGTCGTCGTCTCGCTCGTCTCGCGCTTCTTCGCAGGAGCCTTTACCGGAATCATCTGGGGGATGCTCGCTGCGTACGGCCGCCGGATCAGCCCGCCTCGTCGTGCCGGCCTAGCGCTGTCCATCGTGTCGGTCGGCGCCCCGGTCGGCTTCGCGCTCGGCACTCCACTCGGAGCGTGGCTCGGCACGACCTTCGACTGGCGGTGGTCCTTCGGCGGCCTGAGCATCCTCGCGCTCATCGCCTTCGTCCTGATCTCCCTCTTCGTTCCCGACGTCCCCGGCCAGCCGCGGACCGCGGCCGGGAGCCTCCCGCTGGCGCGCGTCTTCGCCATGCCAGGAGTGGCGATCGTCTGCCTGACGATCCTCGTCTGGATGCTCGCGCACAACACGATCTACACCTACATCGCGCCGTTCCTGCGCGAGGGTGGCTCCGGTCTGCGGCCAGACCTCGTGCTCCTCGTCTACGGCGTCTCCTCGATCATCGGCGTCGGGGTCACCGCGGCGATCATCGACCGCTTCCCGCGGGCGTTGCTGCATTCGAGCCTCGCGGTGTTCATCCTCGCCGGCGTGATCCTGCTCGTGGGCCGCGGTGCACCCGCCGCCGTCCTGGTCGCGAGCGTGCTGTGGGGTATCGGCTTCGGCGGCGCCTCCGCGCAGCTCCAGTCGGCCCTCAGCCGCTCGGGGCGCGAGAACTCCGATGTCGCGAACTCGTTCCTCCCTGTGGCGTTCAACCTCGCGATCTTCGCAGCGGGCATCGTCGGCGCGGTCCTGCTGGAGAACCTCCCCGCCCTGGTCCTCGCGGCCCTCATGGCGGCTCTCGGCGCTGTCGCCCTCGTCATCACCTTCTACGGCCGCCGCACCGCGTTCACCGTCGATCACCTCGACGCACGCTGATGCGACAAGCGGCGATCCATCACGGCAGGAGCTCCAGATGACGACGAACTCGAGCGAAGCAACGCGGATCGTTCTCGAGATCGAGGGAGTCGAGGTCACAGCTCACCTCGACGGCAGTGCGACCAGCGCGTCCCTTTTGGCGTGGCTACCGCTGACTCTGCCGTTCCGCGACATGGGCGGGCAGGAGAAGCTCGCTGATCTCGGAGATGCGCTCAGCCTCGATGGTGCGCCGTCACGGAGCGATGCGCGGTCACGAACGATCGGCTATTACAGCCCCGCTCGCAGCCTCGTCCTCTACTACGAGTACGTCGGAGCCTTCGCCGGGATCGTGCCCCTCGGCTCCTTCGACGACGTCGAGCCGGTGCGGGATCTCGCAGACGGCACCCACGTCACCCTGAGGCTTGCCACCCACTCCACTTCCGCTTTTGCGAAAGGACCACATCATGACAACTCGTGAGGATGCTCGGCGCGAATCGGCGATCCTGTTCCCCGCAACGATCGGGCCCGACGACATGTCGCTGGACGTGACGGATCCGGAGTTCGTGGCGTTCTATCGCGACTTCACTTTCGGGGAGACCCTCGGGCACGTCCGCATGGACAGGCGCGAGCGTCTCCTGTTTCAGCTCGCGGCGACCATCGCGGTCGGGGCCGCAGGCGAGTTCCGGGTGCTGCTCGGTGCCGCGCTCGAGGTCGGCGTCGAGCCGGTGCAGGTGAAAGAGGTGACCTATCAGGCGGTCGCGTACGTCGGAATGGCGCGAGCGGTCGACTTCATCGTTCTCGCCAATGCGGTCTTCCGCTCCCGGGGGATCCCTCTGCCCCTTGAGAGCCGGTCGGCGACCGACCTTGAGACGCGGCGCGAGGCGGGACTTGCCGTGCAGACGGAGATATTCGGCGCGGAGGTCGTTGAGAATCTCGCCTCGGGCCCCGCGGACACGCATCGCTTCGCGGAGTTCCTCGCCGGTAACTGCTTCGGCGACTACTACACCCGCGACGGTTTCAGCGTGAAGCAGCGCGAGCTGATCACCTTTGCCCTGCTCGCAGCCCTCGGCGGCGCCGACAGTCAAGTCGCCAGCCACGTCACCGCCAATCTGAACGTCGGGAACGCTCGCGGCGCTCTTTTGGACGTGCTCACCGTGCTCGTCGCCTACATCGGCTATCCGCGCACCCTTAACGCACTCGCTCAGGTGAACTCCGCTGCACCCCCGACGTCGGACTGACAGCCCCACCAGCCGCCAAAGCCCCGGACTTCAAGCGCGGGAACGCTGAAACGCCCCAAGGAGACATCATCATGCGCGCCATCACCAATCACACGGGCACCCCCGAGGTAGTCGATCGACCGGCGCCGATCTTGACGGCACTCCAGGTGAGCGTCCAAGTGCGAGCCGTCTCACTCAACAACGGCGACCTCTCCTCTACCGGCGCCGAGATCGCCGGCTTCGAGTTCAGCGGTGTCGTCAACGCCATCGGCGATGCGGTCCCCGCGGCCCTGCTGGGAGCGCGCGTCATGGGAATCGCCGAACAGGCCTTCGCGGAAATAGTCGTAGCCGACCACCGGCATGTCATCCCTGTCCCCGACGCGCTGGGCTGGACCGACGCGGCAGCGCTTCCTACTGCAGTCTCGACTGAATACGGCGCCCTCCGCCGCGCAGGACTCATCCGCGGCGACAGCGTGCTCGTCACTGCCGCAACCTCCGGAATCGCTCTCATCGGGCTTCAGGTCGCGCGCGCCTTGGGTGCCGATGTCGTCATCGGTACCACCCGAACCGCCGAGCGCGCGGAACTGCTGCGACGGGCTGGCGCCGACGAGGTCGTCGTCCTCGAGGATGATGCCGACCTCGCGGACGCTGTGCGCGCATTCACGAACGGAGCGGGCGCTGACGTGGTCCTGGACCATGTCGGTGGTGCTGGGCTCGCCGCGGCGGTGGAGGCGGCCCGCTCGGGCGGCTCGGTGGTCAGCGTCGGCCGCCTCGCCGGTCCCACCGCCGAAATAGATCTCTTCCGCCTCGCCCGCCAGCGGGTGACTCTACGGTCCGTGTCTTACGGGCTCACCCCGCCCGAGATCCTCGGCGAGCTGTTCGCGGGCGTTTCTGAGGAGCTGCTTGGCGCGGTTGCCGCGGGGCGGGTGCGCCCGATCGTGGACCGGACATACGCGTTCGACGACGTAGCGAGCGCCTACGAGCGACTTGCCAGCGGATCGGCCGAGGGAAAAGTGGTCCTCGAACTGTCCTGAGCGACGGTGGCGGGCTCCCGGCTGGAGCCCGCCACCGCCTGTCTTCACGTCCGGCCGTCAACCCCGCGCAGTGATCGTGTCGCGGACGACGGGAAGCGCCGAGAAGACCCTGGGCCAGCCCGCGAAGAACGCGAGATGGTTCATCACCTCGGACACTTCGGGCTGGGTAAGTCCGTTGTCCATCGCGCGGTTCAGATGAAAGGGGATCTGCTCCACTTGGGCGGAACCGACGAGCGCCACGACGGTGACGAGACTCCGATCGCGCGGCTCCAGGCTGGTGCGAAGCCATAGGTCGCGGAAGAGAACCTCGGTCGTGTTCTCGGCGACCCCAGGTGCGATCGCGCCGAAGTCCTGCTCGACCTGCGCCGCGCGCGCGTCGTCCACAGCAACGTCCAGGGGGAGGAGATCCGGATCCTGCTCCGGCAGCGCATCCGCCTCCACATCGCGGTCCGCGTAGACGGCGGCGAGGACCCCGGCGGCATCGCGCGCGTTCTGCCAGCCGGAGTAGAACCCGAGGTGCGTGACGGTCTCAGAGAGCTCCTCGGGGGTGACGCCGTCGTCGAGAGCGCGTTCGGCGACTGCGGGGAGACCTGCCGTGCTGCCGGTAGCCGTCAGCAGTGCGAAGGTGACGAGGCTGCGATCCCGAGGAGAGAGCTCCTCGTTCTGCCAGAGCTGCTCGACGACCTCGGAGTCGTACGCGGCGAGGGCGGGGGAGACGTCGGCGAGATCGGTCGCAGAGGCACGGGCCGAAGGTCGCTCCGCGGGGTCCTGGCCGGGAGTGCAGCCGCTGAGCGCGAGCGTGGCCACGAGGAGAGCGGCGCTGGGGAGGAGACGGGGTCGGGTGGTCATGGAGGTCCTTCCGTTCGGGTGGGTGCCGGGTCGGCTCGCAGACGACTCAAGGGGCGCCCATGTACTCGGAGTCGGTGACGAGGTCACCCCACTCGGCGTTGACGCCGTCGAGCACTCCGGTGAGCGCGATGTGGGTGAGAGGTGTCTCGGCCGCAGCTCCATGCCAGTGCTCGATCCCGGCCGGTGTGGTGACGACGTCGCCAGGTGCGAGGGCGCGACGCTCCTCGCCCCTGGCCTGCACCCAGCCGCCGCCGTCAGTCACGATGAGGACCTGACCGGCGGGGTGGGAGTGCCAGGCCGATCGCGCGCCGGGCTCAAAGGCGACCTCCGCAGTGCTTGCGGCGATGGCGTCGGTCGGTGTCGACAATGGCGTCACGGAGACCAGCCCGGTGAAGTTCTCCGCGGGTCCGGGGGCAGCGGGTCGCTCCGCTGCGGGCGAGAGCGTCATCGTGGCGGCCTCGTCGGTCGTCGTGGGTTCCGTCGCGGCGCTACTGGAAGTACTGCGGACGCTCGCGTCACTGTCAGGCGATGAGCAAGCGGCGAGAAGAACGCCGGAGGCCGCTGTGAGGGCCAACAGAGCTGAAAGGCGGGAAGAGAGACGGTGGAATCGGACGGTGTCGGTCATGGCGGCTCCAGATAATCGCGAGGGACGAAACCCGCAGCGCTCGGCGATGGCGACGCGGTCCCTCCAGCTGATCCCGAGCGCAGCGGTCGAGGGAGTCTCCAGCGTGACGTTCTCCACCAGGGCACCCCTCCGCGGTATGGGGGCCCTGTCAGCACCTCCTTCCCTGAGGAAGCCCTCAGGTACGGTCTCGAGCGAACGGCGTCGCCGCCAGTGGTGCGCAGCTCTCGCCCCCGAGAGGGCGTGAGTGCTTCGTTGGCTCCGACGTCGTCGCGATGTCTCCTCGGGCCTTCGACGACCGCCTCCCGGGGCCGGTCCGGATTCGGCGCGGCAGTGCCGCTCACGTTTCTCCCTACTCGCTGAAGGATTCGCCTGTGAAGAGCACCCCGGATATCGCCGACGTACCCGTCCTGTCGCGTGAGCAGGCTCGCATCGTGATCGCCGATGCCTGCCGCCTCGGGGACGTCGCCCTCAGCTCGCATGTCGACGACCTCTGGGCGGCGAAGGCCGACCCTGATCGGATGCTTCGTCTGCTCGACCGGTTCCGCTGCGAAGTCGAGACCGCGCGCGCACTCCTCGCCGCCGCGGGCGAACCGGAGTGGTGGAGCGGCATCAGTGCGGACCAACTAGCGACGGCATGCGCCGCCGCAAGAGTCTGGGCCGAAGGCGACCCCGTCTGTGCAGAACTTGAACGGATGTTCGCCTCCCGCCTGCTAACCGTCTTCGGGACGGACATCGCGAGGATCCCGCGCCATGTGTCCGCGGAAACCGGAGCGTCTGAGGGGTTCTGAGAGAACCTCTCAGATTTGAAGGAGCGCTTCTACGGTGAGGGGGAATCGCAGGCACCCCGAAAGGAATCTTTCCCTTGAACGCGACCTCTTCCCATCCTCGTTCGGCGCCGCTCCGGCACCTGACCGCTCCCGTGGCCCTCGGCCTGGCCGCGGCCCTTGTCCTCTTGACGCCAACGCCGGCCGCAGCGCACCACGGCTGGGACGGTTTCGATACCGACAACCTCGTCTACATCGCGGGGACCGTCGCGTCCGAGGGCAGCTGGGGTGAACCACACACATACTTCGACGCGGCCCTCGACGCCGATCTGCCCACTGACACTCCTGACCTCGCGATCCCGGAGGACCTCCAAGACCCGGAAGACAGCATTCGTGTTGAGTCCGCCCTCGCCTACGCGGGGCCGCAGGACGAGCTCGAGGTGATCATTGCACCACCGGCGTACACGGGGCGCTGGGGACTCGATCGGCCCCTGACAGTGGGGGAGCGCTTCCAAGGCGTCGGCTACATCAACCGGACCGACGACGCCCTGTTCCGCCCAGTCGTCTTCTGGTACGGGGACGACGCCGTGCCGGTCAACCAAGTGCTCGGAAGCACGCTCCCCGTCCGCGCACCCCTGCCCACGGCCGCCGGCGAGGCGCCCGACGCTGCGGCTCCCACGCCGGCGACCACGTCGACGGCGGCCGATCCACTGGAGGAAGCGCCCTCCAGTTCTGCAGAGTCCATTCCCTCTGAAGGCGACGCCGAGACGACTTCGGAAGATGCCGCCACCGGTGTGGCGGGGGTCTGGGCGGTGTTCGGGATCGTCGTCGCAGCGGGCATCGTGGGCGGTCTCGTGTACCTCCGTCGCCGCACCCGGCAGAGCTGAGGGGAAGCGTCATGCCGGAATGGCTCGAGAGTGCGCTGCAGTGGCTGCAGGGGACGATACTCGGCGAGAGCGTGCGGGGCACCCCGTTCCTGTACCCCACCCTCGAAAGCATTCACATCCTCGGAATCGCCGTCCTGATCGGACCGGCCTTCGCCTTCGACCTTCGTCTTCTGGGAGCGGGTAACCGGGTCGTCTCGGTGACGACAGCAGCTCGCTCTCTCCTGCCCGTGTCGCACGTCGGCCTCATCGTCGCGCTCGCAACGGGTGTCGCGCTGTTCAGCGCGCAGACGACAGTTGTCGCCGAGTCCGGCGCCGCGCCCTGGAAGTTGGGGCTGTTGCTGCTGGCGGGTCTGAACGTGCTCGTGTTCCATCGCGGCATCTACCGCCGCGTCCCGGAGTGGGCGGACGCCACCGTGACCCCTCTCGCCGCGCGGTTCGCCGCCGCGGTGTCGTTGACCACGTGGACGGGCGTCGCCTTCGCCGGCCGCTTCCTCGCCTACACCTGACCTCGTGCGGCAAGGACGGCCAGCTCACGCAGCCGCGTCTGCGACTCCGATCCGGGCTCCGCGGTCCACACGATGATCGTGGTGCTCGGGTCGGCACCGACAGTGAGCGCCGCCCAGTCGAGTACCAGCTCGCCGACGAGTGGGTGACGAAGGATCTTCGCCCCACTGCTGCGCGTAGCGACTTCGTGGGTCTGCCACAGCTGAGCGAAGGCGGCATCACTGACGCTGAGGTCGTCGACGATCGCGTGGAGCTGCTGGTCGTCGGGATCTCGAGCGCTGTCCATCCGGAGCTGCGCGATCGCAAGGTCGACGACGCTCAGCCAGTCGGCGTAGAGCGCACGCATGCGAGGGTCCGTGAAGAGCAGCCGGATGAAGAGGCGTTCTGTCTCTGGGATGGCCGCGAAGTCGGTGATGAGAGCGGCGCCGAGGGCGTTCCAGGCGAGGATCTCCGTGCGGGGGCCCATGACGAACGCCGGCGTCAGGGTGAGGTCGTCGAGCATCCTCTGCACCGGGGCGGCGACCGACCATTGCGCCGCGGCGGGAGACGCGGGAAGCACCTTGCCCGCCAGCCCGCTCAGATAGCTGCGCTGGTCGGCGGACAGTTTCAGCACCTTCGACAGTTCGTCTAAGACAGGTGCAGAGGCGGGCAGCCGGCCCTGCTCGAGGCGTGTGTAGTAGTCCGTGCTGATCGATGCGGCTCGGGCGATCTCCTCGCGCCGGAGGCCCGGGACGCGGCGCGTCCGTGCCGCGTCGACGAGCCCCAGATCGCTGGGCTTCAGCTCCGCCCGACGAGCGCGCAGGAAGTCACCGAGCTCCTGCCATCGCATCTCCGCTACCACCGGTCCATCCTCGCAAGACCGATCCCGCATCGAGCGTCGCAGGACACGAGAGGGGGCATTTTCCTTCCCCTTCAGCGCCGCCGAGGGCGGTGGCACCGTGGAATCACGACGTCATCAGCAGCGTGCTGAGAGGCGTGGACGAGAAAGAGGAGTACACCCCGTGAAAGCCATCGGTCTGACCACCTACGGCGGTCCCGACGCCCTGCAGGTCCTGGAGATTCCCGAGCCACATGCCGGCTCCGGAGAGGTTCGGATCCGGGTTCGAGCGGCCACCGTGAACCCGGTCGACGCCATCATCCGCTCCGGCGGCTTCGCTGGTAAGGACAGCGCGATCTCCGATTCCGTCGTGCCCGGAGTGGACATCTCCGGCGTCGTCGACGAAGTGGGGCCGGGCCAGCCAGCCAGCATCGACGTGAGCATCGGTGACGCGGCGATCGGCTTCGTCGTGCCGGAGAACAGCCACGGCGGATACAGCGAGTACATCGTCCTCCCCAGCGAGTCAGTGACGAAGATGCCCGCAGAACTCGACTTCATGCGCGCCGCCTCCTTCCTCTCCAATGCCCTCACCGCCGAGATCACGCTCGAGCACTTCGCTCTCACGCCCGGCTCCACACTCGCGGTCACCGGCGCGACCGGCGCCGTCGGCGGCTACCTCATCGAGCTCGCCGCGCGAAGGGGACTCACCGTCATCGCCGCCGCCACTGGAGACGACGAGCCCCTGGTCCGCAAATTCGGCGCAACACACGTGATCGATCGTCGAGCCGACTTCAGCGACGGCGTCCTCGCTCTCACCGGCGGACGTGGAGCGGACGCCCTCGCTGACGCCGCGATCCTCACTGACCAGGTCACGCGCGCTGTCCGCGACGGCGGGCAGATCGCCTTCTACCTCCCAACGGACGTCGACCCCGGACGCGGAATCGACGTCTTCGGTTCCTACGTCATGCGCTCCAACCTCCGACACGATGCCATCGCGATGCTGGCTCGCCTCGCCGGATCCGGAGCTGTCAGTACGCGCGTCGCTGCCGTCCTCCCTGCGGCTCAAGCCGCCGACGCTCATGTCCGCCTCGCACGCGGCGGCCTCCGCGGCCGCCTCGTCCTGGAGTTCTGACCGACCTGTCCGCTACGCCCAACCACCCCGAAACCATCACCACTGAGAAAGAAGAGCACCTCATGAACAGCACCGCACAACTCCCCAGCATCGGCCAGACCTGGCTCGCCGACCTCGGCCCCAACACGCCACTCGGGCACTTCACGGTGGAGATCAGCTTCACCGAGACCCAGGTCACGTTCACGGTCACCGGCGGAGCCATCAAGGGCCGCACCGAGACGATGGACTACACCGCCACTCAGGTCCGCGACGGGCTCTACGTGGTCCGGTGGACCGAACCGGACTCCGGCGATCACGTCACCCACATCGAGGACTACACCGAGGGCGCCTGCATGGCCAGCTCCGTCATCGGCGGGCAGTTCATCCAGTTGCACGGCACCTGGACCCGCGTCCGCTGATCCGCTCCCCGAGCACACAAAGAGGCCCTGACCGACCCTCCCTGCGCCTCGTCCGCGCCGCATACGGTCGTTCAGACCCGCCCCGACGAACCCGAGAGGACGCTTCGTGACCACCCGAAGACTGATCATCCCCGCCCTGGCCGCCGGCCTCCTGGCCACTCTCACCGCCTGCTCCACGAGCGCAAGCTCCGCTGCACAGGACCCCACGGACAGCATCGCCTCAACCAGTTCCGACTCCCCGGTCGGAACCTGGTCGATGACTCTGCTCGAGGACAGCGCCGCCGGTGACTTCCAGTCCATCCCCTACAGCGGCCAGATCATCATCACGCCCTCCACCGTCTCCGTGCAGGCAATGAACCCGGACACGGCCGCCCCGGATGGCCCCTACACGATCAACGGCTACGAGGCGTTCTACGGCTCCGCAACCATCGATGACGACCAGGAAACGTTCTCGGTCGACGTCGAATCGGCTGCCGTGCGCGAACTGATCGGACAGACCCTGACCCGCAGCTTCGAGGTGACGGACGACACTCTCGTGCTCACCCCCACGGACCCCGCCGAGACCTGGCGCGTGTCCTACGAGCGCGTCACCGACTAACCCCCATCCCGAAAGGAACACCATGAAAGCCACTGTCATGTACGGCGCCGGCGACGTTCGCGTCGAGGAGGTCCCGGACCCGATCATCCAGCAGTCGACCGAAGCCCTGATCCGCGTGACCTACGCCTGCGTCTGCGGCTCGGACCTCCACCCGTACCACGACCTCGGCGACACTCCCGAGGGCCGCCGGATGGGCCACGAGGCGATCGGAGTCGTCGAGCAGATCGGTGACGACGTCACGACCCTCTCCGTCGGCGACACCGTCATCGTGCCCTTCGCCTGGTCGGACGGCACCTGCCCGTTCTGCCGCGATGGCATCACCACCTCCTGCGTCCACGGTGGGTTCTTCGATGGAGCCCCCTCCGCGACCCAGGCCGAGAAGCTCATCGTCCCGCAGGCCGACGGGACCGCCGTCGTGATCCCCGAGGGCACTGATGAGTCGCTCATGCCGAGCCTGCTGACGCTGTCCGACGTCTACCTCACCGGCTACCACGCGGCCCTGCGCGGCGACGTCGGCCCCGGCAAGACCGTCACGGTCATCGGTGACGGCGCCGTCGGCCTGTCCGCCGTCCTCGCTGCGAAGCAGCTCGGCGCCGACACCATCATCCTGATGGGCCGGCACACGGCCCGCACCGACCTCGGTCGCGAGTTCGGTGCCACCCACGTCGTCGCTGAGCGGGGCGATGAGGGAGTCGCGAAGGTGATGGAGATCACCGGCGGCGAGGGATCGCATGTCGTCCTCGAGGCCGTCGGTCACATGCCCGCCTACGAGCAGGCCTACCGAGTCGTCCGCCCCGGAGGCACCATCAGCCGAGTCGGTGTCCCGCAGTATGAGGACGCGGCCGTCGGCTTCATGTCGCTCTTCGGCAAGAACGCCACGCTCACCGGCGGCCCCGCCACCGTCCGCGCCTACATCGAGCAGGTGCTCCCGCAGGTCCTGGACGGAACCATCGAGCCGGGGCGCGTGTTCGACCGTGAGATGCCGCTCGCCGAGATCGCGGAGGCCTACCGACTGATGGACTCCCGCGAGGCTCTCAAGGTGCTGATCCGCCCGTAAGCCAAAGTCGTCGAATGCCCTGCCGTACTCGGCAGGGCATTCGTCGTTCCCCGACTGCTCAGCACGAGCGAGACACCGGCCCGCACGTCACGCGGTCAGCACGAGTGGTCCGTCCTCTGTGATCGCGAGCGTGTGCTCGGTGTGCGCCGCACGGCGGCGGCGATACCTGCCGCGAGGGCGTCGCGGATCGAGCGAATCAGCTCCGCTCAGTCCGCTCCACAATCGTGGTTACCGCCGCATCGGCGATCAGGATCTGTGGGGTGTGACGAAGACCTGTTCGACGTCGACGCGGATGCGTTTTCGGCCCCGGTTGGACCCGTCAGCCTGCACCCCGTCGAGGTGGTGGATGAGGACGAGGAGGAGGTGCCGGCGACGTACTTCGGTTCAGCCGACGAATGGGTGCGCAAGTCCCTCCGGCCCTCCTACCGGCGCCGGGTGGCGGCCAGGGGCCAGGCCGCCGGTGGGCGGCTGAGCGGTGGAGCAAGATCGAGGCACTGACCCGTATCGAAGCCCTCTGGCGGATGTGGGAAGAGATCCGCACCAGCGCAGGCTCACTCAGCGCGTGCTGGATCAACCACCTCGACCCGTACATGCGCGTCCTGCTCTCGCCCAGCGGCCCGTTCGCGACGTCGACGGACGAGAACCGACCCGGCGACATGCTGCCCTACGCCGCCCCACCGAGAGGGATGTTCCCTGCAGACCTGCAGAGTTAGACCCAGCGCAGAGCTGTTCCGCTTTGGTGGCTAGGCGATGAGCTGCAGAGCTGGATCGTCCGCGCTGGTCGCTCGGTCGATCATCTCGGTCGCCTCCTCGACGGTGATCTGCACTGCCAGGCTGATCTCGAGAGTCAGCGTGGCCATCGCGCGCCGCAGCACCTGGCCTTCCGCGGAGGCCGGCGACCTCTTCCCGCTGCGGGACCCCCACGGCTTCTGCATTCATACGCATACCGCCCCCGCTTCCCACCCGGGCATGCTTCGAGAACGACGGAGCCACGCCGCGACGCCGTCGGCAGCGGCCGTCCTCCGACGGGGTCGCTTCGATGGATCCACTGGGTGGATGTCTCTGGGCGGGGGGGGGGGGCAGGAGCCCGGTCGGGTCTCGCGCCGCCGGCTGTCGTCCCGCCAGCGGCCGGAGCCCGGTGCGCCCGCTCGGCTCTCGTCGTCGATCGGGGCTTCGTCCCGCGGCTCTCGGGAGGGCGTTCCGCTCGGTCATCGGGTCCAGTCGGGCTCGGGGTTCTGCTTCTGCAGCTCGGCGGCCCGCGCTCGCGTGAGGTGGACGGAGTCGCGCACGCGCGTGGGCATCGGCACGAGGTGCTCCCCGGGCTCGTGCGCCTCGTCGAGGATGAGGCGCACCGCCAGGGCGCCCATCTCCTCGAACGGCGCGGCGGCGGTGGTGAGCATCGGGTGGAGGTAGACGGCGATGTCGTCGTCGTCGAAGGACACGACGGCTACGTCGCGGCCGACCGTGAGGCCCGCCTCTGCGAGCGCGCGGTAGGCTCCGAACGAGAGCCTGTCGTTGAGGCAGATGAGCGCGTGAGGTGTGATTCCGGCGGCAAGTAGGTCGCGGACCGCTTCGTACCCGGCCTTGACCGACCACGGCTGGCACGGCAGCTGCGCGATCGGACGGACGTCGTGCGCACGCAGCGACTCCCAGATCCCGTCGAGACGACGCCTCACGGCGAGGGTGAGCCACTCGTCGTCCGGCTGATCGACGGAGCGGCCGACGACGACGACTCCCTCCGAGTGCCCCGCGTCCAGCAGGAGGTCGACGATGTCCTTCGCTCCGGCGTGCTCGTCGGGGAGCACGCAGTCGAGCGCGCTCTCGGCGACGGCGTTGAGCATGATGACGGGCGTGCTGCCCACGCGGGGCGTCAGCTGCAGAGCGTGCGGTCGGGTCGCGGCGTAGATGATGCCGTCGACCTGCCGGTCGGTGAGCGCGTCGACCGCCTCGTCGAGGGCGTCGGCCTCGCCCTCGGTCTCGGCGATGAAGAGCACGTGGTTCTGCTTCTTCGCCTCGCGGAGGGCGCCGCGGATCAGGCCGCTCGCGAGACGGTCGACGGTGACCTGCTCCGAGATGAAGCCGATGATGCGGGACTTCTGCGTGCTGAGTGCTCGGGCGGTCAGGTTGGGGCGGTAGCCGAGCTCCTCGGCTGCGGCGCGCACCCGGTTCGCGGCGTCCTCGGACAGCCTCGTGCCCTGGCGGTCGTTCAGCACGAGGGAGACGGCGGTCGTGGAGACGCCCGCCTTCCGGGCGACGTCGGCCATCGTGACTCGCTGTCGGGCCATGGAGCCCCCCTTCGCTGAGCTTCCATCGTAAACCGGATCGGCTAAACCGCTTGACCTTAAGTGCTAAACCGCCTAACTTCGGCAGTCAAGCGGTTTAGCACCGCGCTCGACGGAGAGGATGCACATGCGAGCAGCGGACACGACCGGAACGGTCCGGCGATGCTGACCCTCGGCGGCTCCTGGGTCTGGGACTTCTGGCTCGCAGACGACGGCGAGACGTTCCACGCCTTCTTCCTGCACGCACCGACGTCCCTGGGCGACGAACTGCGCCGCCACCGTGCCGCCCGGATCGGCCACGCCGTGTCAGGGGACCTCGTCTCGTGGACGGTGCTCGACGAGGCGCCGTTCGGCACGGGGCCCGACGGATCCTTCGATGCGACGGCCACGTGGACCGGGAGTGTCGTCCGCGGTGACGACGGGCTGTGGCGCATGTTCTACACGGGCTCGCGCTTCCTCGACGACGAGCCGGCGATGGCGAACATCGAGACCGTCGGCGTCGCCGTCTCGTCCGATCTGGTCCGCTGGGAGAAGCGGCCTGGCCCGGTCACGGCAGCGGATCCGCGCTGGTATGAGACCTGGGGTGCGTCGGGGTGGAAGGAAGAGGCGTGGCGGGACCCGTGGGTGTTCCCGGACCCCGACGGCCTGGGCTGGCACATGCTCGTCACCGCTCGCTCGAAGGACGGTGCTCTCGATGACCGCGGCGTGATAGGTCACGCCGTGTCCGCCGACCTGGAGACGTGGGAGGTGCGCCCGCCTCTCTCCGCACCCGGTGCCGGATTCGCGCACCTCGAAGTGCCGCAGGTCGAGCTCGTCGACGGCCGCTGGCTGCTGCTGTTCTCCTCGTCCAACGACTCCATGACCGCCGAGCACATCCGGTCCCATCCGGGGGCCGGAACCTGGGCGGTCACCGTCCCGGACCCGACGCGGAGCATGGACATCGCCGGGGCCCGCCCTCTCACCGACCACTCCCTCTACTCGGGGCGGACCATCCGCGACCGCGACGGGCTCTGGAAGCTGCTCGCCTTCCACAACTCGGACGGGAGCGGTGCGTTCGTCGGCGGGATCTCGGATCCGATCGACCTCGACGTCGTCGACGGTCGCGCCGTCCTGCGTCACGACGTCCCCGCCTCGTAGCGGACCACGACTCACCGGGACCCGCAGGCGCGTCCCGGTTCCTTCCCCCACCCAGCCTGCGACAGGCATCCGACGACGGATGCGATCACGAGGAGAATCATGAGAATCACACGCACAGCACGACGAGGTGCACTGGCCGCAGTGGCGGTGGCCACGGCCATCGCGACGATGACCGGCTGCTCGGCGGCCGGCGGTGGCGGCTCCGAGGCCGGCGCCGGCGACGGCACCGGCGAGATCGAGGTCTGGGCCCACCAGGGCCAGGACAGCGAGAACGCGGCGCTCCAGGCCGCGGTCGACGGCTTCAACGAGTCGCAGAGCGACGTCACCGCGAACCTCCGCCTGATCTCGGGCGACACCTACACGACCACGGTCACCAGCACGCCGAAGGACCAGCTCCCCGACATCCTCGAGATCGACGGGCCGACGCTGGCGAGCTTCGTCTACAACGGCAAGATCACGCCGATCAGCGACTTCGTCGACCAGACCACCATCGACAACGCCACTCCCGGCTCCGTCGCAGAGGGCACTTCGGACGACGAGCTGTACGCGTTGGCGATGTACGACTCCGCGATGGGCCTCTACGGCAACAAGAGCCTCCTCGAGGCCTCGGGCGTCAGCGTCCCGACCTCGTTCGACGAGGCGTGGACCGGGGAGCAGTTCTCCGCGGCGCTGAAGACGCTCGCCGAGGCCAACCCCTCCGGCACCTCGATCGAGCTGAACGAGGCGAGCCTGTCGGGCGAGTGGGGCACCTACGGCTTCGCTCCGCTGATCCAGTCCGCCGGCGGCAATCTCATCGAGGACGGCAAGGCTGCGGGTGCTCTCGACTCCGACGCCAGCGTCGAGGCGCTCACCGAGTTCGCCTCCTGGAAGGACTACTCCGACCCCAACGCCGACGGCAACGCGTTCGTCGACGGGCGGGTGGCGGTCGCCTGGGGCGGTCACTGGAACTACCCCGCCTTCTCCGAGGCCCTCGGTGAGAACCTCGTCGCCCTGCCGCTGCCGAACCTCGGCGAGGGCTCGAAGGCCGGCGCCGGCTCCTGGACCTGGGGCATCGGCTCCGGAACCGAGAACGGCGACGCCGCCGGAGCGTTCCTCGACTACCTGCTGAACGACGAGAACGTGAGCGCGATGACCACCGCCAACGGCGCCCCGCCCGCGACGGTCTCGGCGCTGGCCGCCGATGCGCTCTACCAGGACGGCGGCGGACTCGCCCTCTGGGGTCAGCAGCTGACCGACGCCTGCGCAGCGGATGCGGTCACCGCGGACTGCATCGCCGTCTACCGCCCCGTCACCGCGGGCTACCCGACGATCAGCTCCAAGTTCGCCGGCGCCCTCGCCGCCGTCTGGGGCGGCGCGGACCCGCAGAAGTCCCTGAGCGACGCGGCCGCCGCGATCGATCAGAACTTCGCCGACAACGACGACTACAAGTAGTCGATCGGGTGCGGGCGCTCGCTGGGCGCCCGCACCTCCCCTCCCTCTTCCGACCGTCCGGCACCGACGCCGATGAACGAAGGAACGACACCGTGGCCTCACCCGTATCGACGCCGATGCGCCCCGTCCCCCTCGCCAGGAGGCGAGCCCGCGTCCGCTGGAAGGACACCCGCGACGGCGTCCTGATGTCCGCTCCGGCGGTCCTCGGCCTCCTCGCCTTCGTCGCCGTCCCCTTCGTCGCCGCGATCGTCCTCTCGCTCTACAACGTGCAGGTCGAGCAGAGCCGCCCGGCGAAGTTCTGGGGCCTCACCAACTACGTCCGGCTCTTCACCGATCCGGTGATCTCCGGACCCTTCCTGCGGTCGCTGGTCAACAACCTGGTCTTCGCGATCGTGGTGATCCCCGTGCAGACCGGCCTCGCGCTGCTGCTCGCGGTCCTGCTGAACCGCAAGCTCGCCGGCGTCCGCTTCTTCCGGACCTTCTTCTTCATGCCGGTCGTCTTCCCGATGGCCCTCGTCGCGGTGATCTGGCGCCTCATCCTCGACCGCAGCTCCGACGGACTGCTGAACTCCTCCGTCACCTTCCTCACGGGCGGGCTCGTGCCCGCCCATGACTGGCTCGGGTCCTCCGCCACCGCCCTGGGCTCCGTCATCCTGCTGTCGATCTGGCAGGGCGTGGGCTTCCAGATGGTGATCCTGCTCGCCGCGCTGCAGGAGATCCCGGAGGAGCGCTACGAGGCGGCCCGTCTGGATCGGGCGAGCGGCTGGCAGCAGTTCGTGCACGTCACCGTCCCCGGCATCCGCAACACGCTGATCTTCGTCACCCTGCTGACGACGATCCTCGCGTTCCGCGTCTACGACCAGGTGTTCATCCTGATCCGCACCGCCGGCGCGAACGAGGAGGGCACCCAGACCCTGCTCTACAACGCCACCCAGGCGATCTACGGGGAGAGCAACCTCGGACGCGCATCCGCGATCTCCGTCGTCCTCTTCCTGATCATCGTCGTCATCACCCTGATCCAGCGTCGGGTCCTCCGCCAAGGGAGCGAGAGTTGAGCACTGCATCCGGCCGCCGGACGGCCCGCACCATCCGCGACTACGCCGTCATGATCGTCGCCGCGGCACTCATGTTCGCGCCGATCTACTACCTCCTGATCGGCAGCCTCAAGCCGTCCTCGCAGGTCCTCGACGGCTTCGCCGGCTTCCTGCCGTCGAATCTCTCCTTCGACAACTACGCCAGCGTCTTCGCCGCGCTGAGCTCCGACGCCACCGGCCACTTCTGGCAGTTCTTCGCGAACTCGTTCGTGATCTCGTTCGTCGTCGTCGTCGCCGGCCTCGTCGTCAACTCGCTGGCCGGCTACGCCTTCGCCCGCCTCGAGTGGATCGGCCGCGACAAGGTGTTCCTGCTGATCGTCCTGCTCGTGATCGTCCCGTTCGAATCGGTCGCGATCCCCCTGATGTCGCTGATGCAGGGCCAGCGCGACACCCTTCTCGTGCAGATGATCCCCTTCATCGCGAACGCGTTCTCGGTCTTCCTCTTCTACACGTTCTTCCTCAACATCCCGAGGAGCATGGAGGAGGCCGCGCGCCTGGACGGCCTCGGATCGTGGGGCACGTTCCTGCGCATCGTCGTGCCGAACTCCAAGCCCGTGTTCGCGACCGTCGCGATCCTCACCTTCCTCTCCTCGTGGGGTCAGTACCTCTGGCCTTCCCTCGTCACCTCCGACCCGGCTGCCCGCCCGCTGCCACTGGAGATGAGCGTGTTCTCGGCCCAGGTCCCGCCCGACTGGGGGCAGACCTTCGCGTTCGGCACGCTGCTCGTGCTGCCGGTGCTGATCGTGTTCCTGATCTTTCAGCGCTACTTCGTCCAGTCCGTCGCCGGCTCCGCCGTCAAGGGATGACCGGCACCACCGCTCGGGAGGGGATGCCGACAGGGACTCCGACCGAGCCGCGCGAATCGGGGCTGCTGCACCTCCGGCGCGACGGCACCAGCGTGCTGATCGAGCTGCAGACGGACCACGGGCCCGCGATCCTGCACTGGGGCACGGAGCTGCCCCTGCCCCCCGGGCGGCTCGGCTCGGACACCGCACTCCTGCTCCGACCGCAGCGGGTCACCGGGGGGCTCGACTCCCCGGTGCGACTGGCGATCGTGCCCACCGCGTCGAGCGGCTGGTCGGGAGCGCCGGGGATCGAGGGCCATCGGGAGGACGGCGCGGGCTTCAGCCTGCTGCTGGACCTCGCGGACGTGCGCTCCGATGAGCACTCGGCGGCACTCCGCCTCGAGGACGTGGAGTCGGGGATCCGTGTCGATGCCTACCTGGAGATCGGCGTCGGCGGGATCCTGACCCAGCGTCTGGCGGTGACCAACCTCGGGACGACCACCTACCAGCTGGTGACGCTGCAGGCGACGTTCCCGCTCCCGTGGGACTCCACCGAGCTGCTCGACACCACGGGTCGCCACCTGCGCGAGAGGACACCGCAGCGGCACGACTTCACCTTCGGCCGGCACGTGCGGGAGAGCCGCCGCGGTCGTCCCGGAGCCGACGCTACGCTCCTGCTCGCGTGCGGCACACCGGGCTTCGGGTTCGGCCACGGGCTCGTGCACGCCGTGCACGTCGGCTGGAGCGGCAACCACCGCGTCGCCGCGGAGCGCGTCACGACCGGCGATGCGGCCCTGACAGGAGGCGAGCTGTACCTGCCCGGCGAACTGCCGATCGCCCCCGGCGCGACCGTCCTCTCCCCGATCGTCTACGGCTCGTGGGGGAACGGACTCGACGACCTCGCGCATCGCTTCCACGCGCTCTGGCGCGCGAGGCCGCACCACCCGTCCCGTCCTCGGCCCATAACCCTCAACACCTGGGAAGCCGTGTACTTCGACCACGACCTCGCGCGGCTCACCGCCCTCGCCGAGGCCGCGGCGGAGGTCGGCGTCGAACGCTTCGTCCTCGACGACGGCTGGTTCCGCGGCCGTCGCGACGACACGGCAGGCCTCGGCGACTGGTCCGTCGACGAGGACGTCTGGCCGGACGGACTCGCGCCCCTCACCGACCGCGTGAGCGCACTCGGCATGGAGTTCGGGCTCTGGGTCGAGCCCGAGATGGTCAACTCCGACAGCGATCTCGCCCGCGAGCACCCCGACTGGCTGCTGCGAGCCCGTGCCGCGCTCCCGGTCACCGGGCGCGGTCAGCACGTGCTCGACCTCTCGCACCCGGACGCGTACGACCACCTCTTCGAACGTCTGAGCTCCTTGCTGGACGAGTACCCGATCGCGTATCTGAAGTGGGATCACAACCGCGACCTGGTCGACGCCGGATCCGGCCCCGGTGCATCAGCGCGAGTGCACGCGACCACTCTCGCCCTCTACCGCCTCCTCGACGAGCTCCGAGCCGCCCATCCCGGCCTCGAGATCGAGTCGTGCGCCTCCGGAGGGTCCAGAGTCGACCTCGGGATCCTGGACCGGACCGACCGAGTGTGGGTCAGCGATGATCTCGACCCGATCGAGCGCCTCGGCAATCAGCGCTACACCGGGCTGGTCGTGCCTCCCGAGATGATGGGGATGCATCTGACGAGCCCGAGGGTGCACGCCACCGGCCGCACCGTCGACCTGGACTTCTCGGCGGCCGTCGCACTCCTGGGCCACACCGGCATCGAATGGGACCTGACGACCACCGACGCGCGGACCCGCGCCGACATCGCGCACTGGGTCGCCCGCGCCAAGCGGCTCCGCGATCTCGTCGCCACCGGACGCACTGTCAACGGCGATCCCGCCGACCCCTCCCTCGACGTGAGAGGAGTGATCAGCCAGGATCGGCGGCGCGGCGTCTTCGTGCTCTCCCAGGTCGCGATGAGCACGAGCTACCCCACCGGCCGCGTCGTTCTCCCCGGGCTCCAGCGCGATGCGCGCTACGTCGTGACGGTGGAGGGGAGCGATTCGGTCGGTGCCGGGCTGACCGCTCTGCCCTGGCTCGAGGCCGGAGCCGTGCACGCCACAGGACGCGAGCTCGGCACGATCGGGCTGCGTCCCCGGGTCATGCTGCCGCAGCAGTCGATGGTCGTCCTCGTCCGGGCCGTCGCGTGAGGGGATCACTCTTCGCGATCGTCCGGACCGCGTTTTCGTGACCAGTCCCACGAGCACGGCCTCGACATCGACCCGATCCGCAGGGCCGTTCCCGTGGATCCCGGTCCTGATCCTGGGCTTCGCCTGGTTCCTCGCCGTCTCGATCGAACTGAGTCCTGCCGGTCTGCTGATCGGCATCGCGCAGGATTTCGGCGTCGGTCTCGCCGCGGCGGGGACGCTCACCACGTTCTACGCCCTCGGCAACGCCCTGCTGGTCCTCCCGCTGACGGCGCTGGCGCTGCGGTTCGCGCGCCGCCCCGTCCTCATGGTCGTCATGGGCGCACTCGGCCTCAGCACGGCGGTCGTCGCCCTCACGCCCGACCTCGCCGTCGCGGGCGCCGGACGGTTCATCGGCGGCGCGTGCTACGCCCTGATCTGCACTCTCTTCCCCGCGATCGTCCTCCGCATCGCCGGTCCCGGCCACGCCAGGAGGGCCCTCACGGTCGTCTTCACCGCGACCACCCTCGGGACCGCCCTCGGCGCTCCGATCGCCTCCCTGGTCGGAGCCGTCACGGGCTGGCGGCCCGTCTTCCTCGGGGCGGCCCCCTCCTCGTCGCCGTCGCGGGAGCCCTCCTGTGGTTCGTCGTGCCCAGCGTCCGGGAGAACAGGCAGGAGTCCGCGAGCGTGCTCCGCACGGCGCGCCTGCCCGGAGTGCTGCGGGTCGCCATCGGCTGGTCACTGGTGATGCTCGCCCACTTCATCGCCCTCACCTACCTCGACGCCTACCTGTCCTCCGTCGGTGCACCCCGTTCGACGACCGGCGTCGCGCTCGCCCTCACCGGAGTCGGAGGTATCGTCGGAACCCTGGTCATCGGACGCGTCTCCCGTCGCAGCCTCGCGCCCGCCCTGATCATCGCTCCCGCGATCGTCGTGCTCGGCTTCACCGCGCTGGCAGCCGCAGGAGGTGCGGTCTGGATCATCCTCGCGGGGACGACCTTCTGGGGAGCGGGCGTCGCCGCCACCGTCGTCGTCCACCAGCAGGCGCTGCTCCTGACGGGTGCCCGTGCTCCGGAGACCGCGACGAGCATCGGAGTGCTGCTCGCGCAGGGCGGCTTCGCGGCGGGAGCGACCGTCGGAGGCATCACGATCGACACGATCGGCATCGGCGCTCTTCCGATCGTCGCCTCCGCCTCCGTGCTCCTCTCCCTCGTCCTCGCCGGGACCCTCGCACCCACGATCAGACGAGCGGAGCGGGCGCGCCCGACCTGAATCCGCACGCCTCGCAACGGGGTGCGGCCGGCGTTCGCAGGAGCGGGTCGTGCGCCGTCGTCGTGACTCCGGCGCTCAGTCGAGGACGAGGACGCCGAGAACGGCGGAGGCGCTCGCGAGCAGGGCGAGGACGACAGCCGGGACGACGGTCAGCTCGTGGCGGGCGTCGACCACGACCGCGCCGATCATCAGGACCGCCAGTGCTGCCCCGGCGACGGGAGCGAGGACCGGCGCGATGCCCGCGACGACCGGGACGATGAGCCCGATCCCGCCGAGGGTCTCGGCTGCGCCGATCAGCCTCACGGTCGACGGGGAGAAGTCGTCCACCCACACCAGACCGCTCTCTCTCAGCGCTGCCGGGGAGCGGACGATCTTGAGGAGACCGGAGCCGACGAAGGCGAGCGCAGCGAGGCCGGCGACGACGAGGAAGGCGATGATCATGCAGGACTCCTGGGGGTAGCGACGGGGTGCGGGCGGGACGGAGACGCGGGTGACGACACGGCGCGGCGACCGGGCGCCGGCTCGTCGGAGCTCCGGCGGGGGACCCGCTACTCGACTCGGAGCTCGGGGTAGAGGACCTGGATCGGAGCGGCGAGTCCGGCCTTCACCTGTCGGCTGAGCTCGTCGGCGACGATCTCGTACTCGTCGTCTCCGACTCCGTCGAGCACGGCCGCCACCAGGTCGGCGGGTCGCATCTTGGCGTCGTCGGTGTGGGCCGCCATCGCGGTGTCGACGTACCCCATGTGCACGCCGGTCACGTGGACGCCGCGAGGAGCGAGTTCGAGTCGGAGCGAGTTGGTGGCCGACCAGAGAGCCGCCTTCGAGGCGCTGTAGACCCCCGCGCCCGCGTACCAGCTGGCGACGGAGTGGATGTCGATCAGGACAGCGTTCCGGGCCTCGGCGAGGATCGGAGCGAACGCCCGTGCCACGAGAAGCGGAGCGAAGAAGTTGATCTCCATGTTCTGCCGCAGGGCCTGCTCGTCGATGTCGAGCAGGCTGGCGGTCGGCGGCAGGCCTCCCGCGTTGTTGACGATCACCGTGACGTCGGTGGCGACGGCGGCCGCGGCGCTGATCGAGGCGGTGTCGGTCACATCCAGCGTGAGCGGAACGATGCGGGGGTCGTCCCACGCGCGAGGGACCCGTGCGGAGGCGTAGACCTTGGCGGCCCCGCGTGCGAGTGCGGAGTGGACGAACTGCGTGCCGATGCCTCCGTTGGCTCCGGTGACGAGGACGACGGCGTCGATGAGAGAGGGCATGGGTTCTGCTTTCCGTGAGGTGGTGAGTGGTGGTGATGAGCGGGTGCTCGGAGTGCTATCGCGCCTTGCGCAGGAGGCTCCGGAGGGACGACGCCAGAAGGCGGTCGAGTACGCGGTCCGGCAGTAGGCGCGCGAGGCGGATCAGGATCGCCGCGTCGCGGCCGATCGTGTAGCGGGTCTTCGGCCGCCGCGCTGTGGCGGCGGTCGCGATGGTCCTCGCGGCCTGCGAGGCGTCCACTCCGCTGCGGAGGAACCCCTCGGACTGCAGCAGGATCGCCTTCATCAGACTGCCGTAGCGCCGCTCCTGCTCGGGGGTCATGTCTGCGCTGAGCTTCTTCAGGGTGACCCCGCCGCGCCCGACCATCTCCGTCCGCACGGCACCCGGTTCGACGATGGCGACCTGCACGCCGGTGGGTGCGAGCTCGCGACGGAGCGAGTCGGCGACGGCTTCGAGAGCGAACTTCGATCCGGAGTACGCCCCGTAGGTCGGCTGGGCGAGGCGCCCACCGATCGAGCTGATCATGACGACGCGCCCACGGCTCTTGAGCAGGGCCGGGAGCACGGCCTGCGTGACCTCGATATGGCCGAAGAAGTTGACGTCGAACTGCCGGCGCCACTCCTCCATCGGGAGGACCTCGACGGGAGCGTTGACGGCGATGCCGGCGTTGTTCACGACCGCCCTCAGCGGTCGGCCGTCGGCCTCGACGAGCGCGGCGATCTCGCGGATCTGGTCCGGTCGCGTGATGTCGAGGAGCACCGGCCGGATGCGGGGGGATTCGAGGCTCCGACCGTCGCTCTCGCGCCGGACTCCCGCCAGCACGTGATATCCGCGGGCGGCGAGCTCGCGGACGGTCGCAGCGCCCATGCCGGTGGAGGCACCGGTGACGAGGACGAGTTCGGTAGGTTCAGGTGACGTTGTCATCTTAGAACCATATCATTCCGGATGACGTTGTCAACTGTATGATGTCGTCATGGTCAGTCGTCTCGAATCCTCCGCGGCCACCCGCCGGTCTCTGCTCGACGCGGCCCGGCAGCTGCTCAACGAGGGCGGTCCGGCGAGGGTCACACTCCGCGAGGTCGGTGCGCGTGCGGACGTGTCGCGCGGTGCGCCCTACCGCCACTTCCCGGACAAGGAGAGCCTCTTGGCCGCCGTCGGAGCCGAGAGCTGGGACCGGATCGCGGACCGATTGCGACGGATGCCGGACGCGGCGACCGACGATGACGCGGCGGTCCTGCGGTCGGCGCTCGACACGCTGCTCGCGGTCGGGAGAGAGGAGCCCGAGGTCTATCGGATGATGTTCACGCTGCCTGCTCAGAACCCCGAACCGGCCATCGAGGCCGCGAGCCGAGCGCAAGCCGAGTTCCTCCGCATCGTGGGGGGCGTCGTCGGGCCGGACCGCTCTCATCTCTTCGGCGCGCTCCTGCTGACCAGTGCGAACGGACTCGCCGGCATGGAGGCCAGCGGCCACCTGGCGCCGGAGATGTGGCGGACCACACCGAACGAGGTGATGTCGGCTCTCGTCGACCTAGTCGCCGGCTGTCGGTGACTCGGCGGCCGATAAATACCCAGAGAGTGTGCCTCCGGCGCCGGGCCGAACGGCCGCTCCCGCCCCGAGGTCGCCGCCGAGTAGCCGGCCGACATTCGAACCGACCGGCGCTCCGGCACCCCCGCCGAAGGACGACCGCGCACGCTCGACGTCGACGAGCCCGTACCTCCTTTGGTGAACCCCTCACCGATACGGCCCTCGCCTGAGCACGAGCGGCCATCGCCCGCAGCGGGTTGGTCGGCGAGACCCTCACATCCGCTCAGGGTGAGGCGACGATGACGGTCTCCACCTGGTCGCGGAGTCTGCGGAGGTCGAGGTTGGAGATGCCGTCGTCGACGATTGTGACCTGGAAGTCTTTGAGGCGCGCCTGGCGGAACATCGCCCGCCGCGAGAACTTGGTGTGATCGGCCAGCAGCACTGCCTTCTGGCTCTGAGCAAGAAGCGCTCGCTTGGTCAGGAGAGGAAGTTCGGCGGGGTTGTAGACGGCGTCTGATCCGACCGCGGCGACCGAGACGAAGGTCACGTCGATCTGGATGGCGGTGATCGCTTCGATGGCACCGGCACCGTGGAAGGACCGGTACTCGTGCTCGTAGCTCCCTCCGATAGCGATCACACGAGAGTCGGGGCTCTCAGCCAGCCGCTCGAGTGCGGGGAGAAAGTTGGTGACCACCGTGACGTCGTGGTCGGCGAGCGGCTCGACAAGGGCGAGAGCCGTCGTGCTGTCGTCCAGCGCGACGACTCGGACGTCATCGCGGTCATCCAGCCAGTGCACGGCGGCGCGGGCGATGGCCTGTTTCTGCTCGACCATGTGGTGCTCGCGGAAGGAGACGACTCTCTCGCGCTCCTCGAGTGGGGTGGCACGGGCGCCGGAGCGGACTTTCGCCAGGATCCCTCGACCGTTGAGGTCCTCGAGGTCGCGGTGGATCGTCATGGCGGTCACGTCGAAGCGCTCAGCTAGCTCGTCCACGCGCACGAAGCCCTTCGCTGTCACGAGCTTGGTGATCTCCGCTCGGCGATGATCGATGTCAAGTCTGGAGGCCACGTTGCCCATCCTCTCCTGCTTCCCGAAATCTAGCAATAAATGTGATTTAGGTCCACTTGACACGTTTTCTTTGTCCGATTATGGTCTGGAAGCACGTTAGGACGCGAGCACCATCGCGTCATCGGACACGAAGGAGTGGTCGCAGTGGCGCATGCCCTGTCAGTGCGAGGATTGAGGAAGTCGTTCGGCGGCGTTCCCGTCCTTCGAGATGTGACGTTCGACGTCGAGGCCGGCAGCGTGACCGTGCTGGCAGGGGAGAACGGCGCCGGCAAGTCGACGCTGTTCAAAATCATCACGGGCCAGCTGGCGGCGGACGAGGGGACCGTCACGATCGACGGGAAGCCGCTTGACGTGGCTAATCCGCACGCGGCTCGATCTCTGGGCGTGGGTATCGTCCCCCAGGAGCTCGCTCCCTACGACGATCTGACGGTCGCCGAGAACCTGTTCATCGGACAGGAGCCCACTCGGGCCGGATTCGTCCTGAACCGCAAGCGCATGGCGACCGAAGCTCGACGGATGCTGAACGACTTCGGCATCGACATCGACCCCTCACGTCGTATGCGGACACTGTCGGTCGCTTACACGCAGATCATCGAGATCGTGAAGGCGAGCACCTCCGGCGCTCGGGTCCTCCTGATGGACGAGCCCACATCGTCCATCCCCACGGCGGAGGTCACTCGTCTCTACCGGGTGATTTCCCGGCTCACCGCGCAGGGCGTCGCGATCGTCTACACGACTCACCGCATGGCCGAGATCGAGGCGATCGCCGACCGGATCGTGGTACTCCGTGACGGGACGCTCGTCGAAGACGCTCCGACGAGCGATCTCACCGCGGAGGACATCGTGACGGCGATGATCGGTCGCGAGCTCGGTCAGCTCTTCCCCGAGCTGCCGGAGGCGAGTGAGGACGTCGCGCTCCGCGTGAAGGGCTTGCAGCGCAAGGACGGCGCCCCGGAGGTCTCGTTCACCGTCCGGCGCGGCGAGATCCTCGGTATCGGGGGACTGGTCGGTGCCGGTCGTTCAGCGACCCTGAACGCCCTGTTCGGCGTCCGTCGCGCCCATCGCGGATCGGTCACGGTCGGCGGCATCGCACTCGAGCGACCTCGAGTGCGCCAGACCATCTCTGCGGGTATCGCCTACGTCCCGGAGGATCGGAAACGGCAAGGGCTCGTCCTCAGCCGCTCCATCCAGGACAACCTCACGCTCCCGCATCTCGACGACTACGCCGTCGCCGGTGTGCTGCGCTCCTCCGCCCGATCGCGGTCGGCGGTCGGTCTGGCGAAGGACGTGAGCCTGCGCTACCGAGCGGTCACCCAGCTCATCGAGACGCTCTCCGGCGGCAACCAGCAGAAGGTGGTCATCGCGCGCTGGCTGAGCCGCACTCCCTCCGTCCTCCTCCTCGACGAGCCCACCAGAGGCGTCGACGTCGGTGCTCGCGGGGAGATCTACCGCATCATCACCGACCTGGCCGCGTCCGGCCTCGCCGTCGTCCTGGTCAGCTCCGACATGCCGGAGCTGATCGGCATGAGCCACCGCGTGTGCGTCATGCGCGGAGGCCGCATCGCGGGCGAGGTCGACCGGGAGTCGCTCAGCGCCCCCGATGCGCAGAACAAGATCTTCCACCTCGCCAGCGGTGAAGCGGCAGCGCTCACCGCGGGAATCGCCACGTCCCGCTCGACGAAGAGAGACCTCTCATGAACACCATCGCCCCGGCCGCGGAACGCGGTCGCTTCACGCTGACCGGACCGGTCCTGCAGAACCTCCTCGTGCGCAACGCCATGGTGCTGGTCCTCGTGGTCGTCATCTGCTACTTCACCTACCGCAGCGCCCGGTTCGCGACGCTCGACAACGTGACGACGATCCTCATCGCCGCCGCCCCGTTCGCTCTCGTCGCACTCGGGCAGACCCTGGTGATCCTGACCGGCGGGATCGACCTCTCCGTCGGCTCGGTCATCGCCGTGAGCGCGATGACCGCCGCGTCCGTCGCCGTCGCGAACCCCGAGTCGCTCTGGCTCGCACCCGTCGCAGCGCTGGCCGTCGGCCTGGTCTGCGGCCTCGTGAACGGGCTGGTGATCAGCCTGCTCAAGGTGCCGCCCTTCGTCGCGACCCTCGGCATGCTGACAGCGGCGTCCGGTGCGGCCTACGTCATCGGGAACGGGGCGCCGATCAACGGCGTGCCGGCCGCCTACGGCGACTTCGCCAACACGTCCTTCCTCGGCCTCACGGTCCCCGTCATCACGATGATCGTCGGCTTCGCCGCCATCTGGTTCATGCTGACCCGCACCACGTTCGGCCTGCGGATCTATGCCGTCGGAGGCAATCCGACGGCGGCATCCCTCGCGGGCGTCCGCACGAACTGGACGCTGATCCGGGTCTACGCGATCAGCGGTGCTCTCGCCGGCGTCTCGGGACTCATGATCTCCTCCCGCGTCATCTCCGGATCGCCCACCCTCGGCAACGGCTACGAACTGGACGCCATCGCGGCGGTCGTCATCGGCGGCGCGAGCCTCTTCGGCGGGCGCGGAACGGTCTGGGGCACCCTGCTCGGGCTGCTGCTCATCCAGACCCTCAACAACGGCCTCGACATCCTCGTCATCCCCGCCTACTGGCAGTCGATCATCAAGGGCGCGCTGATCATCGCGGCCGTCGGGATCGATGTCTGGGCGACACGACGAGCCAAGTCCTGACACCACGATCCATTCCCATTCCCATCCCCATCCCCCACTCCCGCGAAGGCGCGGGCGAAGGAGTCAGCACCATGAAGAACACACGTCGCACCACCTGGGCGGCAGCGGCCGCCGTCACGGCGGCCACCCTGTCCCTGACGGGCTGCGGTGCGGGAGATCCCTCCGCAGCGGGAGGAGGCGACTCCGTGACCGTGGGCGTGTCCGTCTACGACATGAGCTCGTTCATCACCCAAGGCCAGGAGGGCATGGAGGCGTACGCCGAGGCGAACGACATCACCCTCGTCTGGAACTCGGCCAACCTCGACATCTCGACGCAGGCCAACCAGATCCAGCAGTACATCGACCAGGCAGTCGACGCGATCGTCGTCGTGCCGGTGCAGGCCGACTCGCTCGGCCCCCAGTTGAGCGCAGCAGCAGCAGCGGGCATCCCCGTCGTCGCGGCGAACGCCGCTCTCTCCGACACCACCAACGTCACCTCCTCAGTGCTCCCCGATGACATCGCCGCCGGAGAGCAGGAGATGACGATGATGGCCGAGAAGCTCGGCGGCAGCGGAAAGATCGTCGTACTCCAGGGTCCGCTCGGCCAGTCCGCCGAAGTCGATCGCTCCCAGGGCATCCAGAACGTCCTCGACGAGAACCCCGGCATCGAAATCCTCGCGAAGGACACCGCCAACTGGAAGCGGGACGAGGCGGTCAACAAGATGAAGAACTGGATCTCGGCCTTCGGCGACGAGATCACCGGTGTCGTCGCCGAGAACGACGACATGGGCCTCGGCGCCCTTCAGGCGCTCAAGGAGGCCGGACTCGACATCCCGATCGTCGGCATCGACGGCATCGAGGACGGGCTCGACGCCGTCCGCGAGGGCACCTTCATCGGCACGAACCTCCAGCACGGGCGAGTCGAGCTGGCCGCGGGACTGGCCGTCGCCGCCCGCGCGGCAGCGGGCGAGGACGTCGAGAAGGAGTACGTCTACAAGATGCCCGAGATCGACGCTGACACCGTCGACGGGTTCTACGCCAACGTCGTGAGCGACTCGGACGCATTCGTCGAGCGGCTTCCCGCTCTGATCGACGCGAACCTCGAGTCGGGTGATCTCTCGAACGAGGAGTAGACGCGGGGATCCTCCTGAACGAAGAGAGGGGCGGGTGGCCGGAGGGTCGCCCACCCCTCTCTTCGTCGTGCTCCGGGCGGCCGGTCGGAGGGTCCGGACGAGGAGGAGCGCTCCGCCGCCCGGGTCACAGGGGCGGGCTGCGCGGGAGTGAAGAGGGCGACCTCTCCCAGCGCCGGACGGCCAGGCCGGTCCCGTCCTGCGGGCCGCGCCCATCACGACGACGCCCCCGACGAGACCGTCGGGGGCGTCGCGGGTCGACCGGCTCGTGCGATCAGTGCAGCGCGGAGAGAGCGTGGAACGTCGGGCGGAGGATGCTGTAGAGGCCGTCTCGGATGGAGCGCAGCGCGCGATAGACCGCCGCATCGGACGGGTCGGGGCGCATGACGACCCCCGCTCGGCTCATCGCGGCGATGGCGTCGTCCAGGCTGTGGTGCAGTCCGGCGGCGACCGCCGCGAGGATCGCCGCACCGAGTGCCGTCGTCTCCGGCTCGTCGCAGATGACCACCGGCCGGTCGAGGACGTCCGCCACGATCTGCGTCCAGACGACGCTCCGGGACCCGCCTCCGGTGCAGAGCACGCGATGGCCCGTCATGCCGGAAGCCGTCTCGAGCACGTCGATCTGCGTGGCGATCTCGAAGGCGATGCCCTCCAGGAGCGAGCGGTAGAAGTGCGCGCGAGTGTGCGACGGCCGCCATCCGATGACCGCTCCCGATGCGCGCTCGTCCCACGCCGGGCTCTGCAGGCCCAGCCAGTAGGGGAGGGAGACGAGGTTGCCGCTTCCGGCGGGCAGGCGGGAGATCGCCTGCGTCAGGCGGTCCAGTTCATCGGGATCGGTCGAGCCAAACTCCTCCCGGTACCAGTTGACCAGGGAGGTGCCGGAGGCGAGGAACGCCTCGAGCAGGAACCCGTGCCCGGCGGCGGCGGCGACGGTGCGGTACTCGGGGTGCCACTGGTAGTCCGTCACGAGCGTGCCGCAGACCTCCGCCGTTCCGAGGTTGAGGTAGATGTCGCCCGGCTCGACGAGGCCGGCCCCGAGAGCCGCGCACTGCCCGTCGCCGGCGGCGGCGATGACGGGGGTCCCCGGCGTCAGGCCCAGCGTTTCCGCGATCTCGGGCAGGACGGCGGCGACGGAGGTGCCGGGCGCCACGAGGTCGGGCAGGACCCGTCGGTCCACTCCTGCCAGTCGGCAGAGTTCGTCGTCCCAGTCTCCGAGGGAGAGGTCGATCATGCCCATCGAGTCGGCGCTCGCGCTGCTCGACGCCCACCGTCCGGTGAGCTGCAGCGTGAGATAGGCCGAGACGTCGCCGACGCGGGTGCTGCGCGCGAGCAGCTCGGGCTCCTCGTCCGCCATCCACGCGAGCTTGTAGAAGGACGGGGTGAGGTCCGCCGGGCGACCGGTCCGCGCGTGGATGCTCTCCGCGCGCAGCCTCTCGAGCTGCGAGCCGGCTCGCTTGTCCATCCACAGCATCGCCGGGCGCACGGGATCGCCGTCCAGGCAGACGAACGTCTCCCGCTGGTGCGTGATCGTGAGAGCCGCGACCCGCTCCCCGCCGACCGACTCCACGACCTCGTGGAGTGCTGCGAACGTGGTCGTCCACCACGCGCGCGCGTCCTGCTCGAACCGGCCCTCGCCGGGCGAGAGGACGGGGAAGGAGTGCCTCGCGGTTGCGACGGTGCGGCCTCCCGCATCGACGGCGACGGCCTTGCTGGCCGTCGTCGAGCAGTCGATCGCAACGACAAGATCACCGTCAGGCATCCGGGCCCCTCCTAGGTAGTCGACCGCCGTGGTCGCGTCGACCTTCGCGGTCGACTCCGACTCATCATCTATGTGTCGAACATGACAGGTCAAGTGTTGCGTTTGAGAGGTTCGCTGATACTGTGATCTTCATTGTCCAGCTTCCGAGGAGGGAACAGCGATGGCAGGAATCCCCTCGCGGCGTCGTGAGCAGATCGCCGCCTACATTCGCGATGCGGGCGGGGCGCGCACCGAGGATCTCGCCGAGCGGTTCGACGTCAGCCCGATGACGATCCACCGCGACCTCGACGCCCTCGCGGCGGAGGGCTGGATCGAGCGGACGCGAGGCGGTGCCCGTGTCGGCGGCCCGCGGCTCCACGAGCGCAACGTCAACCTGAGGATGCGCCAGCAGACCGCGCAGAAGCGGGCGATCTCGCGCACTGTGCTCGGGCTGCTCCATCCGGGCAGCACGGTCGCCCTCGAGGACTCGACGACAACGATGGCGCTCCTCGAGTACCTCCCCGCTCTGCGCCCCCTCACGCTCATCACCAATTTCCTCCCCGCGATCGTGGCGGCGTCGGTCGATCCGGACATCGACATCATCGGTCTGGGCGGCCAGTACGACCCGAATCTCGACTCCTTCGACGGCCCCGCGGTCATCGACCAGCTGCGTCTGCTCAACGCCGATGCGGTCGTCATGTCCGCGGCCGCGATCAGTGGGACTCAGGTGCAGCACCCCTCGGTCGAGACCGCTCGCCGCAAGCTCGCGATGATCGAATCGGGCGAGACCCGGATCCTCGCGGTCGACGCGACCAAGTTCGACATCCGAGCCACCTACCGCGTCTGCGCCCTCGACGTCTTCGACCACATCGTCGTCGACGACGGCATCGCGCCGGAGGATCTGGAGCGACTGCGCTCGCTCGACACCACCGTCCACGTGGCAGAGGTCACGCCCGACGACATCGCCCACCACTCAGCAGCGACTTCCCCGGTCGCCGGAAGGAAATGATGACCACCATACGAGCAGCGATCTTCCGAGGCCCCGGCGAACTCGCGATCGAGGAGATCGAGAAGCCCCTCCCCGGACCGGGGGAGATCTCCGTGACGGTCCGTGCGGCTGCGACCTGTGGAACCGACCTCAAGTCGTACCGCCGAGGCCACCCCAAGCTGTTCCCCACCCTGCCGGCACGATTCGGGCACGAGTTCGCCGGCGTCGTCGACGCCGTCGGCGCGGGTGTCACCGGATTCGCCGAGGGCGACCGCGTCGCCTCAGCGAACACCGCCCCCTGCGGCTACTGCTGGGCCTGCACGAAGCAGCGTCCGAGCCTCTGTGAGAACCTGGCCTTCCTCAACGGCGCGTTCGCCGAGTCGGTCGTGGTCCCCGCGCCCATCGTCGCCAGGAACACCTTCCACCTTGCCGATCACGTCTCCTTCGCCTCCGCAGCGCCGCTGGAGCCGCTCGCGACCGTCGTCCACGGCATGTCCGAATCGGGCATCCAGCTCGGCGACACGGTCGTGGTCAACGGTTGTGGACCCATCGGACTGATGTTCATCAAGCTCTCCCGCCTGCGCGGCGCCCGTGTCATCGCGACCGATCGCGCGGAGCTCCGACTGCGCCAGGCGGTGGAGGCGGGGGCGAGCGAGACCATCGACCTCACCCCGTTCGAATCCGTCTCGGACCGTGCCGCGGCTGTCAGGGAGCTGACCGAGGGCGGGCGCGGGGTGGACGTCGCGATCGAGGCGGTCGGTCTGCCCGAAGTGTGGGAGCAGACGGTCGAGTGCCTCCGCCCGGGCGGTACTGCCGTGCTCTTCGGCGGTCCCAAGGCCGGATCCCGGTTCTCGGTGGACGCCGTGGCGATGCACTACAGCGAGTACACCCTCAAGGGCGTCTTCCACCACACGCCCGAATTCACGAAGACCGCGATGGCCCTCCTGACGTCGGGAGACCTCAACGGTGAGAGCCTGATCTCCGAGACCCGTCCGCTGGAGGCGCTCGTGGAGAGCCTCGAGGACATGGCCGCGGGCAAAGGCGCCAAGTACCTCCTGGACCCGTCGCTATGAGCGCGCCGATCCTGCACGAGGCTGAGCGCGCGAGTGTCGTCGCGCTCGCACAGCGCATGGTGCGCGACCGACTCGTCGTCGGAACTTCGGGGAACATCTCCCTTCGCGTCGGGGAGCATCTCGTCGTCACTCCCAGTGGCCTCGACTACGACACGATGCGTCCTGAGGACGTCGTCGTGACGGACCTCACCGGAGCGATCGTGGACGGTTCGCTGAAGCCGACGGTGGAGCTCCCGTTCCACCTGGAATGCGTGGTCGAGCACGGCGCCCAGGCCGTCGTGCACACCCATTCGGCGGCCGCGACCGCCCTCTCTCTGCTCCGACGGGATGTGCCGGCGGTGCACTACCAACTCGCCATGTTCGGCGGGTCCGTCCAGGTCGCGCCGTACGCCACCTTCGGCACGCCCGAGCTCGTCGCCAACATCAGTGCCGCTCTCGCGGGGCGCTCGGCGTGCATCATCGAGCATCACGGAACGCTCGCGTACGGCGACACCCTCCAGAAGGCGTACGATCGCGCTCGTCAGCTCGAGTGGGTCTGCGACGTCTGGCTGCGCGCGTCCTCGGTCGGGCTGCCGTCGCTGCTCTCCCAGGCCGAGATGGAGAAGGTCACAGAGCTCTTCGGCGGCTACGGCCAGACCCGCCCCGCCTGACGGGCGAGTCGCGTACGGCAGCCCGTTCCACTCCGCCACCGGCGTCGGACATCCCACTCCTCCGCTCCGCGCCGGTGACGGGGCCTCCTCGCGAAGTCCGGATCCGCCTGCGCCGGCCCGCGGGCTGCAGCAGGGAAAGGTCTCTGTGAGGCAGCAAGGCGCTGAAGACCACGACCGCCGCCCGGCGCTCCTCGGCGGCGGCGCGAGGCCCGTCCCGCGCCGTCGTCCGCGACGAAACGATCAGCAGTCCAGCGGAGCCTGGGGAGGAACGGTTCTCTCCATCAGACCGTGCCCTCATGCAAGAGGAAGCAGCCGTACGGCCCCGGATTAGCGGCGTTCAGCGCTGTCATAACGGTTTCGGCATCGATGCGTGCTACTTCAACGACGGGCCCGGCCGTGACCGGCTCGTTCGCGAGAACCTCGGCAGTCATCCCGTTGCTCGATCTCCACCTGATGAAGATCGAGCGGCCGCCCGACTCACCGAGCCCAGTCCGTCTCAGGGTTCAACTTCTGAAGCTCAGCGGCTCGCACTCGCGCAAGATGGACGGAGTCGCGGACGCGAGTGGGTATGGGCGCGAGGTGCTCGCCCGGCGTGTGGCCCTCGTCGAGGAGGAGACGCACGGCCAGGGCTCCCATCTCCTCGAAGGGGGCGGCTGCCGTAGTGAGCATGGGGTGCAGGTACACGGCGATGTCGTCGTCGTCGAAGGACACGACCGCGACGTCGCGCCCGACGGTAAGGCCCACCTCCGCGAGCGCCCGGTAGGCGCCGAACGAGAGCCGGTCGTTCAAGCAGATCAGGGCCTGCGGAGTGATGCCGGCGGCGAGCAGATCGCGGACCGCCTCGTACCCCGCCTTCACCGACCACGGCTGGCACGGCAGCTGGGCGATCGGGCGGACGCCGTGCGTGCGCAGCGATTCCCAAATCCCCTCGAGGCGGCGCTGCACGGGCAGGGTCAACCACTCGTCGTCGGGCTGGTCGACCGACCGGCCGACGACGACGACCCCCTCGGAGTGGTCGGCGTCGAGGAGCAGGTCGACGACGTCCTTCGCGCCCGCGTGCTCGTCGGGGAGGACGCAGTCCGTGGCCCCGTCGGCTAGGGCGTTGAGCATGATCACCGGGGTGCTGCCGATCCTGAGAGCCGAGCGCAGGCCGAGTTCCTCCGCATCGTCGGAGGAGTCGTCGGGCCGGACCGAGCCCACCTCTTCGGAGCTCTCCTGCTCACCAGCGCGAACGGTCTCGCCAGCATGGAGGCCAGCGGCCACCTGGCGCCGGAGATGTGGCGGATCACGCCAGGCGAGGCGGTGTCCGCCCTAGTGGGTCTCGTCGCTCGCACCGCGGACTCTGAGGAGCGAAGTTGACGGCTACCGGTGAGATGACGAGAAAGAACGCCGGAGCGTGTTCATCGCGCGAGCAAGCCGGGGGTTGCACCAGGTGAAGACGGCGGCGAAGTGAGGATCGGTTTCTCGAGAGAAGAAGCGGGAAGGGAAGGGCCGATCGAGCTTCCCTTCCCGCTGCCTCAGGCCGTCTCCTCGCGAGTACCGCTCAGAGCACTGGTGGCCTCCACGAGGACCGAGGGGAGCGGTTGTGCCACGTCGATCGTCCACCCGTGCTCATCGACCTCCAGATCCTCGAGAGTTGCCAGCTGCGACTGCAGCAAGGAGGCCGGCATGAAATGGCCGTCCCGTGACGCGAGCCGTTGGTACAGCAGCGCCTCGTCACCGTGGAGGTGGATGAAGCGTACGCCGGGCGCCACCCGTCGGAGCCTGTCGCGGTAGTGGCGCTTAAGGGCTGAGCAGGCGATGAGGATCCCATCGGGACGAAGCCCCAGCTCGTCGGCAACGAGATCGAGCCAAGGGGCGCGGTCCTCGTCGGTGAGGGGCTGACCGCTGCGCATCTTCTCGATGTTCGAGGAGGGATGGAGCGTGTCGGCGTCGACAAAGGGAACGCCGTATCGCTCGGCGAGATGCTCGCCGACGACGCTCTTGCCGCAACCGGCGACACCCATGACTACCACGGGGCCGATGGGATGACGATCCGCGCCGCTCATGCCGCCACGATGCGCGCGTCGACCTGGTGTCTGTCGTCGCTGAGGTCGACGACGACCTTGCTGCTGACGGAGGAAGCCTTGGCTAGCTCGAAGGCCTGCTGAACGTCCTCAACGGGGAGGACGTGAGTGACGACGGCCTCGATTTCGGGTCGCTGTGCCAACAGGAGTAGCGCTTCGTCGATCTCATCGAGGAAGCGGAAGACTCCGATGAGGGTCACTTCCTTCGAGATGAGTGGAGCGAGCGCGACGGGGCGTGCTTCAGCGGGGACCATTCCGACCTGGACGACCGTGCCCCGTCGACGGACAGCGATCACGGCGGAGGAGATTGCGGCAGCGGCTCCCGAGCATTCGAAGACGACATCGAACGAGTCAGCTTCGATGGTGTCGACGCCGACATGTCGGGTCTCGTGAGCGCCGATGGTGAGAGCGAGTGCGAGCGGCTCAGCGAGGACATCGCTCACCACGACGCTGCTCGCGCCTGCTGCGGAAGCCGCGGCGGCGGTGAGCAGTCCAATGGGCCCGGCGCCTGAGATGAGGACTCGGGCCCCGTGCACGCTGCCTGCGCGGGCGACCGCGTGGAGTCCGACCGCGAGGGGCTCCGCCAGGACTGCTCTCAGCACGGGCAGTCCCTGAGGCAGGATCCGCACCATGGACGCATCGACGAGGAGGTACTCGGCCATCGCCCCTTGGGTGTGCGGGGTGGTGGATGCACTGCCGAGGTACGACCCCCCTGACCACAGATGGGGCGCATCGGGGATCGAGTCGTCCGTGGCGCCGAAGCGGGCAGGGTGGATCGTGACTGGCGTGCCCGGGGTGAGTCGGCCGCTCGGGTCGAGGTCGACATGGCCGGAGAGCTCGTGACCCGGGGTCAGAGGTTCCTTCACAACGAACGCACCGTTGGCGCCCTCGAAGTAGTAGTGAAGATCTGAGCCGCAGATTCCGACGAAGGAGACGCGGATGCGGATCTCACCCGGCCCTGGTTTGGGCAGGGGTACTTCGGCGACGGCGAGGTCGAGCTTTCCGGAAATGGAAGTTGTCTTCATGGCTTGTCCTTTGCGTGACAGAGATGGGCGTGAGGTGGTCAGACAACTGCTGTCATGCCACCGTCGACGAAGATGTTCTGGCCCGTGACGAAGTCACTCGCAGACGACGCCAGGTAGACGAGGGTGCCCGCCAGCTCCTCGGGTCGACCCCAGCGGCCCGCCGGCGTGCGCTGCTCGAGCCACGCGGAGAAGTCCGGGTCCTCGACGAGGGCGCTATTCATGTCGGTGGCGAAGTAGCCGGGTGAAAGAGTGTTGACCTGGATGTTGTGACGAGCGAGGTCCGCGGTCATCCCGCGGGTGAGCTGAGCCACTCCGCCCTTGCTGGCGGCGTACGGAGCGATCGTCTGGCGGCCGAGCGCGGACTGCACGGAAGCGATGTTGATGATCTTCCCCGAGCCCCTGGCGATCATGTGGGGGGCGACGAATCGAGACACGTAGAACACGCTCGAGAGGTTCGTGGCGACGATCTCGTCCCAGTGCTCGACCGGGAACTCGGCGAACGGGGCTCGATGCTGAATGCCTGCGTTGTTGACGAGGATGTCCGGCGCTCCATGACGATCGACGAGGTCTGCGATCGCCGTCTCGACGCTCGGAGCATCTCGAACATCGAAAGACAGGCTGAGGGGTCGCTGTCCGTGAGTGCGTTCCCACGTGTCCGCTGCGTCTTGAAGTGACGTAGCGTCGCGGCCGTGGAGGACGACCCGTGCGCCTGCTGTCTGGAGCGCGGTGGCCAAAGTGTGCCCGAGGCCTCGAGAGGACCCGGTGACAAGGGCTAGTTTTCCGGTGAGGGTGAACATGCGTGCCTCTCAGACGATGGCGAAGATGACGAGGGTGATGGCGAAGCCGACCAGCGATTCCAGGGTCTGCTGCACTGTCCATGTCTTGAGCGTCGTCTTGACGTCCATGCCCATGAGGCGGCCCACGAGCCAGAAGCCGCCGTCGTTGACGTGTCCGGCGAAGACCGAACCGGCCGCTGTGGCCATGGTGATGCAGGCGAGCTCGAGCGGCGAGTAGCCGGCCGCGAGTACCGCGGGGGACAGTAGACCTGCAGTCGTGACGAGCGCGACGGTGGCCGATCCCTGAGCGACACGCAGGATGACCGCGATCAGATACGCCGCGAAGATGATGGGCAGCCCGAGTCCGTCGAGGGTCCCTGCGAGAGCATCGCCGATACCGGATGCGCGGAGCACCCCACCGAACATGCCACCGGCGCCAGTGATCAGAACCACTGAGCAGATGGGGCCGAGGGAGCGATCGACGACCTTCTCCAGAGCGGAGCCGTGCACTCCGCGCCGGGTACCGAGGACGACGAGGGCGACGAGCAGGGCGAGGAGCAGGGCGATCTCGCTCGTGCCGATCAGCGTCAAGGCGCGCACCCAGAGCTGGTCACCCTCGAGAACTCCTGCCGATGTCAGTGCCGTCAGGCCAGTGTTGAGGAAGATGAGCAGGAGGGGGATCGCGATGATACCGACGACCGTTCCCGCAGACGGCGGGTTAGTGGGTTCGACGTCATCCTCGGGTCGGCCGAAGAGGGCCAGGACCGCCATCGGGTTGCGCTTGTTGGCGAACTTCGCCCAGAGGTAACCGGACACGTACCAGGTCGGCACTGCAACGATCACGCCGAGGATGAGCACGATGCCGAGATTGGCGCCGTAGGTGGCGGACGCGGTCACCGGGCCAGGATGCGGCGGAAGGAACACGTGCATCGCAGAGAGCGCCGCGGCTGAGGTGAGTCCGTAGAGAAGCAGGTTCTTGCCACCCAGTCGGCGTGCGACCGCGAACACGATCGGAAGCATGACGATCAGACCGGCGTCGAAGAAGATCGGGAAGCCGACGATGAGAGATGCGACGCCGAGGGCGAAGGGCGCGCGCTTCTCGCCGAAGATGCTGACCATCTTGTCCGCGAGGACTCGTGCGCCGCCGCTGGACTCCACGAGACTTCCGAGCATGGCACCCAGGCCGACGAGCAGCGCGACGTGGCCGAGAGTGCCGCTGAAGCTCGAGACCAGCACCTCCGCCAGGTTCTCGAGCGGGATACCTGTTGCGATCGCCGTGAGCAGCGACACGAGGATGAGGACGAGGAAAGCATGCAGCTTGACTCTGATCACCAGGAACAGGATCAAGGCGATTGCCGCCGCGGCGATGCCGAGCAGGGGCAGGGCGCCCAGTGTCTGGGTCCAGTCTTCCATTCTGATTCTCCGTTGAATGAGAGGGTGGGATGCGACACCGAAGTGATCGCACCGCCTGGCGGACAACGTGATCGTCATCGCGGCCAGCGACCATCGGGGACGGTCGAGGATGAGAATCACATATAAGTACTACCTTTGGCAAGAAAAATCCTACGATTGGGCGAAATGGATAGACAGGCCAACTCCGGCGTGCACGCGGAGGTTCTTCAGATCCTCGGCCGCAGGATCGCGGGCGGCGTCGTTCCCGCAGGCGCGGTCCTGACGTTGGCGCTCATCGAGGACGAGTTCCGCGTGTCCCGGACGGTGGCCCGGGAGGCGGTACGAGTGTTGGAAGACCACGGGATGGTGACTTCGAAGCGTCGCGTCGGCGTCACGGTCAACGAACGCACCCAATGGGATTCGATGAACAGCTCGGTGATCCGGTGGAGACTTGACGGACCACAACGACACGCGCAGCTTCTCGAACTGATGGAGCTTCGTGCGGCCGTCGAGCCGGCCGCCGCGCGCCTCGCGTCCTCGCGCGCGAATCGCCATCAGAGGAGCGCACTCACCCGCTTGGCGGCCGAACTCGAATACCTCGGGGCGACAGGAGCAGGTCGATCAGAGGAATACCTCGCGGCTGACATCGAGTTCCACCGCACCCTCCTGCAGGCCAGCGGTAATTCGATGCTCGCTCAGCTGGCCGGCCCAGTGGAGGAGATTCTGACGGCGAGGACGAACCTCGGCTTGGTTCCCCCCCGCCCGGACGAGCGAGCTCTGCGTGGCCACATCGACGTCGCTGCGGGAATCGCCTACGGAGATGCTGATACTGCCGCAGAAGGAGCCCAGGCTTACATTGCGACAGTGTCGCTCGAAGTGCAGATCGGCGGCCCAGGAGTGGACGAGCCCGAGCTGTAGTTCCCTGTGAGGTTCTGGACGTCGTGCGCGGGTTCAGCCGGCCGATTCCGGTGCGGGGTCGGTGTGATGGTCGTCGCGCCGGACGCGGCGATCCTGTGGCAGATCGAGCACAACGGTGCGTGGCGCTGGGACATCGGAGAGGACACCGGAGGCGCATCGCTGACGCTCTCCGGACCGACCGATCGCGATCACGGCTGGATCCACGCCCTCGAGCCGGGGGAGGAGTTCCGCTCCGTGCCCGTCACCGTCGCGTTCGGCGCCGACCTGATGCGAGCGGGAGACGCTCTGACGAGCCGTCGTCGGGCCCGACGCCGCCCGCACCCCGACAACGCCGCCATGCCCGTGATCTTCAACGACTACATGAACACCCTCAACGGCGATCCCACGACCGCGCGACTGCTTCCGCTGATCGACGCCGCGTCGGCAGTGGGCGCCGAGATCTTCTGCATCGACGCCGGCTGGTACGACGAGAGCGCACTGCCCGACGGATGGTGGAGCAGCGTCGGCGAGTGGCGGCCCTCCAGCACCCGTTTCCCGGGCGGCCTGGGCGAGGTCGTCGATCGGATCCGAGAGCGCGGCATGGTGCCGGGGCTGTGGCTCGAGCCCGAAGTGATCGGCGTCGACAGCCCGCTGGCCGGCCAGCTTCCGCCCGAGGCCTTCCTGAGCCGGCTCGGGGTCCGCGTCCAGGAGCACGAGCGCTTCCACCTCGACTTCCGCCACCCGGCAGCCCGCGCCCACCTCGACAGCACCATCGATCGTCTCATCGCCGACTTCGGGATCGGCTTCTTCAAGTTCGACTACAACATCGACGCCGGCGCGGGCACCGACCGCGACGCCGACTCGGTCGGCGCGGGACTGCTGGGGCACAACAGAGCATTCCTGGCCTGGCTGGATGCGCTGCACCTGCGCCATCCCTCGCTGGTGGTCGAATCGTGCTCCTCTGGAGCCATGCGCGGCGACTGGGCGGTGATGTCGAGACTGCAGCTGCAGTCGAGCTCCGATCAGCAGGACTTCCGCCTCGCTCCGTCGATCGCGGCGACGGCTTCGATGATGGTGCTCCCCGAGCAGGCCGCGAGCTGGGCCTATCCCCAGCCCGGAATGACGGACGAGGAGATCGCCTTCTGCCTGGTCACCGGCCTGCTCGGCCGCTTCTACCTCTCCGGCTACCTCAACCGCATGTCGCCCGCGCAGCTCGCTCTCGTGCAGGAGGCCGTGTCCACCGCGAAGAGCCTCCGCGCAGCGATCGCGCACGGCTTCCCTCGATGGCCGCTCGGGCTGCCCGACTGGACGGACGACGCCGTCGCGTTCGGCCTCAGCACCGGCGACGAACTGCTCGTCTCGATCTGGCATCGCGTGGGGAAGGACGACATCGTGCTCGAGCTGCCTGACCTCCGCGGCCGAGAGATCCGGATCGAGCAGGTCTTCCCGGCCCGGCTCGCGGAGTGGGGCGCGCAGTGGCAGGCGACGACAGGACGCCTCACCCTGACGCCCACGGCCCCGGCACCGACAGCCCGCACGCTCCGGATCCGCCACCGCCTCGCTTCCTGAGGTGATCGTGGCGCCTTCACCTCTGCGGGCGACAGCGCCCGTCGGGCGGCACCACGACGGAGATCTGACGGTGGACCCGGCCGAGGATCACCGGCGTCGAATCGTTCAGGTGCGCAGTCGCCGCAGTGGTCACGTGGATCACGGAGGTGATCACCCGGGCGATCGTGGCGGCGTCGTCCCTCGCGCGGTCGTGGGCCAGGAGCCTCGTCAGTCCGTCCTCGAGGCGGAGCGAGAGAGTGAGACCCTCGCCGCGGTGGGGCTCGGCCGGGTCGCCGAAGACGAGCTCGTGGAGATAGGCGCGGCCGTTCTCCGGCTGCTCCCGGATGCAGATCACCACAGGCCTCACCAGAGCGAGCACCTTGTCGAGGGCGCCGGCGGTGTCCAGTCCGTCGGCGGCGGCCAGTCCTTCGTCGATGGCGGCCGCGAACTTCTGGTTCTGCACCATGATCAGCAGCTCAGCCTTCGAGGAGGCGTAGAGGAACAGGGTGCCGACCGCCACGTCCGCCCGGTCGGCGATCTGCTGCGTGGTGACTCCGCCGACTCCGTGCTCGGCGAACAGCTCCCTCGCCGCGCTCGTGATCCGGCGTCGCTTCTCCTCTTTGGCGCGCTCGCGGCGGCCGCTCGGGGGCCTTCTCGACGACATCGGCTCCTTCTTGACAAATTAACTGAGTGTGCTCATGATTGAGTCTACTCGGATGAGTCGAGCATCAGGAGGGCAGTCATGACTTCGGCATCGACCGACGCACCGACTCGACGCGTGAGCGCGGCGGGTGCGGAGTTCGTCTACCGCGACATCGGGAGCGGTGACCTGCCTCCGCTCGTGGGGCTGACGCACCTCGGAGTGAACCTCGACAGCTGGGACCCGGAGGTCGTCGATCCGCTCGTCGAGGAGCGCCGGGTGATCCTGCTCGGCTACCGCGGGGTCGGCGGCTCGACCGGCAGGGTCCGGGAGTCGTTCGACGACGCGGCCGACGATGTCATCGCCGTGATCCGCGCGCTCGGTCTCGAGCGGGTCGACCTCCTCGGCCTGTCGATGGGCGGCATGGTCGCCCAGGCGGTCCTCGAGCGGGCTCCTGAGCTCGTCGACCGGGTGATCCTGGCCGGCACCGGCCCCGAGGGCGGTCCGCGCCTGACCGCGCTGACCGGGGTGATGGTGCGCTCGATCCTCCGCGGAGTGGTGACGGCCACCGATCCGACCGCGCTGCTCTTCTTCACCCGCACGGCCGGCGGCCGGCGCGCCGCGGAGGAGTACGCGGCCCGGCTGAAGCGGCGCCGGAGCGATCGTGACGCCGCCGTGACCCCCGGGGTGTTCCGCGCGCAGCTGCGGGCGGTCGCGCAGTGGGGGCGTCGGACGGCGCCGAGCGGCCGGTTCTCGGCGCCCGGGCTGATCCTGCACGGCGACAGCGACCGGATGGTCCCGCTCGCGAACGTCGCCGTGCTGCGCGCGCGGTTCGACGACGCCCAGACACGGATCTTCCCCGACTCCGGCCACGGAGTCGTGCCGCAGAACCGACGAGCCGTCACCGAGGCCGCGCGCCTCTTCCTCCGCCGCTGACCGCGGCACCCACAGCCACAGAAACCAGGAGACACACCATGCGAGCGTTCGTGTTCGACACGTACAAGCAGCCCCTCCACGAGGCCGACGTGCCCGAGCCCACCGTCCGTCCGCGCGACGTCCTCGTGCGCGTCGCCGCCGCGGGCCTCAACCAGCTCGACGAGAAGATCCGTGAGGGCGAGTTCAAGCCGATCCTCCCTTACCCGCTGCCGCTGACTCTCGGTCACGACGTCGCGGG
Source organism: Rathayibacter sp. Leaf296 (assembly GCF_001423045.1). NCBI lineage: Bacteria > Bacillati > Actinomycetota > Actinomycetes > Micrococcales > Microbacteriaceae > Rathayibacter > Rathayibacter sp. Leaf296. The sequence goes on along the minus strand of NZ_LMNR01000002.1, from coordinate 1,221,784 downwards.
CACGGTCATCCGCACCGGCGCTGACGTGCGCGGGGTGAAGCCGGGAGACCAGGTCTACGCCCGCCCCCGCGACCACCGGATCGGCACCTTCGCCGAGCGCATCGCGATCGACGAGGCAGACCTCGCACTCGCTCCGACATCGATCAGCGCGGCGGAGGCGGCGTCCCTGCCCCTCGTCGCGCTGACCGCGTGGCAGGCGCTCGTCGTGAAGGGCAACGTGCAGCCCGGCCAGAAGGTCCTCATCCACGCCGGCTCCGGAGGCGTCGGCACCGTCGCGATCCAGCTCGCCAAGCACATCGGCGCGGTCGTCGCGACCACGGCGTCGGCCTCGAACGCCGACTTCGTGCGCGAGCTCGGCGCCGACGTCGTCATCGACTACCGCAGCCAGGACTTCGAGCAGGAGCTCTCGGGCTACGACTTCGTCCTCGACAGCCTCGGCGGCGAGACCCTCGAGAAGTCGATGCGGATCCTGAAGCCCGGCGGCACGGTCGTCGGCATCAACGGCGTCCCCGACCCGGCCTTCGCCGCGGAGGCGGGATTGAACCCGGTGCTGCGCCTCGCGATTGCGGCGCTCAGCCGGAAGACACGGGCCCGCGCGAAGAAACTCGGCGTGCACTACCGCTTCCTCTTCATGCGCGCGAGCGGCTCCCAGCTCGCCGAGATCGCCGCGCTCGTCGACGCAGGGGTCATCCGACCCGTCGTCGGAGCGACGTTCCCGTTCCACGAGACCCCAAAGGCGCTCGCCTCCCTCGCCACGAACCGCATCCGCGGCAAGGCCGTCGTCCTCGGCCTCTGAACCACCCCACTGCAGAAGGAATCAGCATGACCATCACCTCGTACGCGGACGCCCCCGCGAAGACCCTTACCACTGCCGGCAAGACCTTCGCCTATCGCGAGCTCGGGCCGACCGAGGCGATCCCCGTCGTCTTCTTCGTCCATCTCGCCGCGACCCTCGACAATTGGGACCCACGGATCATCGACGCGATCGCCGCGAACCGCCACGTGATCACCTTCGACCAGCAGGGCGTCGGCGCCTCCGGCGGCACCGTCCCCGCGACCCTCGAGGAGGCCGCCGACGACGCCTACGACTTCATCCACGGCCTCGGCTACGACACGATCGACGTCTTCTCGTTCTCGATGGGCGGCATGATCGCGCAGGACCTCGTTGTGAAGCACCCGTCGCTCGTCCGCAGGCTGGTCCTGACCGGCACCGGCCCGCGCGGCGGCAAGGACATGGACAAGGTCGTGGGCGTCACCTACTACGACCTCGTGCGCTCGATCCTCACCCGCTCCGACATCAAGGAGTTCCTCTTCTTCACCCGCGACGCCGCAGGCCGAAAGGCCGCGAAGCAGTTCGTCGGCCGCCTGAAGGAGCGCACCGTCGACCGCGACGCGACGATCGGCACCAAGGCGTTCTCGACCCAGCTCAAGGCGATCCAGCGCTTCGGCCGCTCCGCTCCGTCGGATCTCTCGGTCATCACGCAGCCGACCCTGATCGCGAACGGAGACCACGACCGCATGGTCCCCTCCGTGCTCTCCGAGGACCTGCACCGCCGCATCGCCGGCTCGGAGCTGATCATCTACCCGAACTCGGGGCACGGCGGGATCTTCCAGTACTGGCAGCAGTTCGCTCCGGTCGCGGCGAAGTTCCTGGCGGCCTGAGGCCGGCACGGTCGATCCGCAGCACGGTCGTCCAGCAGCGCGGTCGAACCGCAGCCGTTCCACGAGCGGGCGAGCCTCGTCAGTGCGGGAGGATCGCCGCGACCTGGGCGCGCACGGCCGCGACGATCTCGGCGACCCCGGTCCGCGGATCGGCGCTGGTCGCCAGCGTGAGGAACATCACGGCAGAGACGATGCCTGCGAGCGTCGCGGCGTCCGCGGCGGCGAGCCCTGCTCGGCGCACGAGGATGTCGGCCATGGCGCTGTCGGTCTCGGCCGCGATGGCCCGTGCCGCGGCGTGGTGGGGCTCAGTCGGGTCGCCGAAGGCCATCTCGCGCAGGTAGGTGCGGCCGTTCTCGACCTGCACGCGGTTGCACTCGGCGATCGGCGCGAGGACCGCCAGCACCGCGTCGAGTGCCGTCGCCGCCGATTCCGCCTCGTGGCGTCCGCGCGCGAGCGCCTCCTCGTAGTGCGCGTTCTGCACGAGCAGCAGCAGCTCTCCCTTGGTCTTGGCGTAGAGGAACAGCGTTCCGGTGCCGATGTCGGCGCGCTCGGCGATCTGCTGCGTCGTGACCTCGTCGACTCCGTGCTCGGCGAACAGCTCGGCGGCCGCCGCGACGATGCGCTCGAGCTTCTGCTGCTTGTTGCGCTCGCGGCGGCCGAGCGGAGCGGCGGCGGCGGGCGTCGTCTCAGCTGACGAGGTCATCGGGCCCTCCCTGGTCGGCGGAGCAGGGGCGCTCGCTCTCGGACGCCCTATTGTCCCACCGACCCGAGCGCCGCTGACGAGGTGCTCATCGCGCCGACGCCGGCGTCGAGAGCCAGCCGCCGATCAAAGGGTGGCGCCGAGAGTGGCGGAGGCGATCGCGAACAGCGCCAGCACTAGCGCGGGAACGACGGTGAGCCGGTGACGGGCGTCGACGACGATCGCGCCGATCATCAGGACCGTGAGTGCTACTCCGGCAACCGGCGCGAGCGCCGGCGCGATGCCCGTCACGACGGGAAGGACCAGTCCGAGCCCTCCCACGGTCTCAGCCGCACCGATCAGTCTCACGGTCGACGACGCGAAGTCGTCCACCCACACCAGCCCGCTCTCCTTCAATGCGGACGGAGGACGGATGATCTTGAAAAGTCCGGAGCCGACGAAGGCGAGTGCGGTGAGGCCGGCGACGACGAAGTACACGGTGATCACGAGGTTCTCCGGGGGTGATCCGCGGCGTGAGGGGTCATGGCGCTAGGCGGTGCGGAGCTCGGGGTAGAGGGCTTCGATCGGCGCGGCGAGCCCCGCCTTCACCTGCGCGCTGAGCTCGTCGGCGACGACCTCGAAGGCGCCCGCCTGCACGCCGTCGAGGACCGCGGCGACCAGGTCGGCCGGCTCCATCTTGAGGTCGTCGCTGTGCGCCGCCATCGCGGTGTCGACGTAGCCCATGTGCACGCCCGTCACGTGAATGCCGAGCGGCGCGAGCTCGAGCCGGAGCGCGTTCGTGGCCGACCAGAGCGCCGCTTTCGAGGCGCTGTAGACGCCGGCGCCGGCGGACCAGCTCGCCACCGAGTGGATGTCGATGAGCACGGCGCCCGGAGCGGCGGCCGGGACCGGCGCGAACGCCCGCGCCACAAGCAGCGCAGCGAAAAAGTTGATCTCGATGTTCGCCCGTAGATAGACCTCGGCGATGTCGAGGAGGCTCGCGGTCGGCGGGAGTCCACCGGCGTTGTTGATCAGCACGGTGACGTCTTCGGAGGCGGCGACAGCCGCGGAGTGCGTGCGGTGGCATAGACCTTGGCGGCTCCGCGGGCGAGGGCGGTGTGCACGAAGGCGGTGCCGATGCCTCCGTTCGCCCCGGTGACGAGGACGACGGAGTCGGTGATGGAGGGCATGGTGGCTTCTTTCTCGAGGGGTGGGGTTCAGCGGGGGAGGTGTGGCCGGAGCGCGGAGGCGAGGACGCGGTCGAGGGCGCGGTCGGGCAGGAAGCGGGCGAGCCGGGTGAGCGCGGCGGCGTCGCGGCCGATCGTGCAGCGGGCGCGGGGCCGCGGGCTGGTGATCGCCCGGGCGAAGACCTGGGCGGCCGCCGAGGCGTCCACTCCCGTCCGGAGGAAGTCCTCGGACTGCGCGAGGATCGCCTGCATCAGACCGCCGTGGCGCTGCTCCTGCTCCGGGGTCATCCCGCTGATCAGCGTGCGTGCGGTGACTCCGCCGCGGCCAACCATCTCGGTGCGGACGGCGCCGGGCTCGATGAGGACGACCTTCACACCCTCGGGTGCCATCTCGCGGCGGAGCGCGTCGCCGACCGCCTCGAGGGCGTACTTCGACCCGGAGTAGGCGCCATAGGTCGGCTGGGCGAGGCGGCCGGCGAGCGAGCTGGTCACCACGATCCGCCCCCTGCTCCGCCGGATAGCGGGCAGTAGGGCCTGGGTGACCTCGAGGTGCCCGCCCTTCTCGATGCGGCCCGCGAGCTGTTGAACGAGGGCGGTCCGTAGAAGGTCACCCTCCGCGAGGTCGGTGCGCGCGCCGAGGTCTCTCGCGGGGCTCCCTACCGCCACTTCGCCGACAAGGAGAGCCTGCTCTCGGCGGTCGGCGCCGAGAGCAGGGACCGGATCACCGAGGTGCTGCTGGGTTTGCACCCGGCGGAGTCGGGTGACCGCACGGCCTCCCTGGCGACAGCGCTCGAGGCGCTCCAGGCCGTCGGGCGAGATGAGCCGGAGGTCTACCGGATGATGTTCACCGTGCCGGCCGTCGATCCGGAAATTGCGATCGACGCCGCGTCCCGCGCGCAGAACGAGTTCTTGCATATCGTCGGATCCGTCGTCGGCGACGAGCATGCGCACCTCTACGGAGCGATACTGCTCAACGTGCGCACGTGAGTGCGCAGCCGTTGATTCCACGACGCCGACGCACGGCCCTGTCTCACCGCACAAGAAATGACATGACAAATATTTTCGGCAAATGCCGGAAAAGGACCCGGGTCTTCGCCGAGCATGACGAGTAGAGGGCGCGCTCCTGGGTTCTGGATTCGACGCTGCGCGTGCTCTCCTGGTACCTGGTCATGCCGAGCATCTTCCGAGAGGAGGCCGAGCGGGACAGTCCCCGCGCATTCCGCACGCGCGGGATCCTGATCACGGAGCGGTTCTTGGGGCCGGCATAACCCGCGACGGCGAACTCGACGCACCTCAGCTGCGCGCTCCTCCCTGCGGCTCAGAACGTGGAGTTGCACGTGGCCAAGCCGTCTCAACCTCCTCCGTGCGGTGAATCGTTTCTCGTTCGCTGTTTCGGCGGCACCTCGCCGGTCGTGATCGAGGCAACTGGCGACCTCGAGCCTCCGCAGCCGCACCGAGCCCCGAACCCTACGCCCGGAACGTCACCACGAACCCGCCGGCCGGCTCCGTCGGGAACGAGTGGAGGCTGATCGAGAAGTCCTGGCTTGGGGCCACGTCGTACGGGTGCCCGGTCGTGAGCAGCTCGAGTGCCTCCGCCAGGAGGTCGACGGTCGCGGGCTCGCCTGGGCAGCGGTGGCCGTCGCCGTAGTGGCCGCCGCCCTGGGCGATGAAGCCGTTGCGGTCGACGGGGGCGAGGAAGCGCGACGGGTCGAAGGTCTCGGGGGCGTCCCAGTGGGCGGTCGCGTGGTCCGTCGCGTACAGGTCGAGGAGGAACCACTGGCCCGCGGGCAGCGTCTCGCCCCGGAATGGCAGGCTTGTCTGCGCGCGTCCACCGACCATCGGGAAGAAGGGGGAGAACCGGCGGACCTCGTTCGCGAAGGCGGCGCGCTCCTCGGGCTGCTCGAGCCGGTCGCGCCACTCCGGGTGCTCGTGCAGTGCCAGCGCGGCGAGGACGATGAAGCGGCCGACCGCGACCGTGGGGCGGAGCAGGTTGAGCAGCTCCACCGCGGCGACCTCGGTCGGCAGCACGGCGCCGTCCTCCTCGGCGTGCGCGATCCGGTCGACGATCGACGCGGCGCCCTCCTCGGGCGGCAACCCGGCGGCGCGGCTCGCCTCGATCAGGCTCTGCGCCCAGTGCTCGGTGCGCCGACGGCGCAGGCGCGCGGCCCAGTTCGGCGGGCCGAAGCGCCCGGCGTTGTCGACCATGCTGCGGAGCTCGTCGGAGCGCTGCTGCGCCTCCTCCTCGTCCAGCGCGATGCCGGCCCAGGCGAGGACCGCCCGCCCGAGCACCTCGGCCGCCACGTCCTGCAGCGGCACGGGGGTTCCGGCGAAGCGCGCTGCCGAGCGCTGCCATTCGAGGGCGAACGCGCTGACGAGGCGTGAGCGTTCGTCTGCGGTCTCGACGAGGGAGAGGAAGAGCCGCTTGCGACGGTGGTGCTGCTCGTCCTCGAGGGTCTGCACGCTGCCCTCGTCCTGCAGGAGGTGCAGAACGGAGCCGGGCAGGGCGCCGGCCCGGTCGAAGCGGCCCCCCTCGTAGAAGAAGCGGGCCGCCTCGATGCCCCGGGCCACCACGACGGGTCTGCCGAGGATCCGGGTGCGGAAGGCGTCGGCGTCGACCCGCGCGAAGCGCCTGGTGCCGAAGAGATAGCCGTCGGCGAGGACGGCCGCCGTGCTGTCGAGACCGCCGAGCGCGGGGATCACGCTCAGTCCGTCGGCTCGCTGACGCCGGCGTCGAGGTCGTCGTCGTCGACGGCGGTCGTCACGTCCTCGGCGGTCGACTGCGCGTCGCCGCCCTGCCCGTTGCCGATCTGCGCGTCGTCGCCCTCGGCCTGCGAGGGCTTGTCGACTCCGGCGTCGTCCACCGTGTCGTGGTTCTGCGGGTTGTCCTGGGGTCCGTCGGTCGCGCTCATGCTGGGTCTCCTCTCGGGCGGGCGGATGCCGCACCCCCACGGTAGGGAGCGGGGCCGCTCGCGCTGAAGCCGGTTGACGGCGACCGCGACCGGCTGGCATCCTCGCGCGGCAGCGGCAGCGGCAGCGGCAGCGGCAGCGGCAGCGGTAGCGGCAGCCGCAGGGACCACCTGCAGCACCGCCGGCCTCAGCCGCGCGCCCGCCTCCGCAGGATCACCGGCGCACTCGTCCACACCGCCGCGATGATCAGCAGCACCGCCCCACCCGCGATCAACCCCGCCGTCGGAGTCAGCACGAAGTCGAACACGAACGTCACGACGCCCACGAACAGGAGCGACCCCGCCGCGAGGCAGGTCAGCACGATCCGGTTGCCGAACCGCACCAGCTCGGCCTTGCGGCCGCGCGCGAACAGCAGCCGGTGCACGACCACCGGCGCCAGCGCCAGCACCGTCACCGTGGCCGCCAGGAACACGAGCACGAGGTACAGCGCCACGTCCATCGGCGCGAGCTCGGTGAAGCGCTGCTGGAAGCAGAGCGTCAGCAGGAAGCCGCCGAGGATCTGGGTGCCGGTCTGCACGACCCGCAGCTCCTGCAGGATCTCGTTCCAGTTGCGGTCCGAGCGCTCCTCGGGGGTCTCGTCGCGGCCTGTGCCCGGCTCCGTGCGCTCGTCGGCGTCCTGTCCTGTCATGGACAGGAGGGTAGCGCCGCCGTTCACCGGAACGCGCCATACTCGTCGGGCCGATCCCCACCCCCCGAGGAGACCCCCGTGAGCGACACCCCCGCCGTCCTGTTCGTCTGCATCCACAACGCCGGCCGCTCGCAGATGGCCGCCGGCTACCTGACGAGCCTCTCCGGGGGCCGCGTCCAGGTCCGCTCCGGCGGGTCCGAGCCGGGCGCGAGCATCAACGCCGTCGCGGTCGCCGCGATGGCGGAGGAGGGGATCGACATCTCGCACGAGGTCCCGCAGCTGATGACGACGGAGCAGGTGCGCGAGTCGGACGTCGTCATCACCATGGGCTGCGGCGACGTCTGCCCGATCTTCCCCGGCAAGCGCTACGAGGACTGGGAGCTCGCCGATCCGGCCGGACTCCCGCTCGAGCAGGTGCGCCCGATCCGCGACGACATCCGCGGCCGCGTGGAGCGGCTGGTCGCCGAGCTGCTCGGCTGACGACTCGGAGCGATGCGCGGCTGACGCCTCAGAGCAGCGACTGCGCGAGCGACACCGCTCCGCGCACGCCCGACTCGTCGCCCAGACCGGGTCGCACGATCCGGATGGGCCCCGCCGCCGTCCCCGTCGCGCCCGGTGCGCCCATCAGCCGCTCCACCTCCGACTCGACCGCCGCGAGGAGGCCCGGCGTCTTCGAGACGCCGCCGCCGAGGATCGCGAGGCGCACTCCCGCGACGTAGGCGAGCGTCGCGACGAGCTGGGCGAGGTAGAAGGAGCTGAAGCGGAGGTTGGTCGCGGCGTCCTCCGGGCCCAGGCTCGAGCCGTCGACGCCCCAGCGGGCGCTGATGGCGGGCCCGGCGACGAGTCCCTCGAGGCAGTCGCCGTGGAACGGGCAGGTCCCGGCGAACGTGTCCTCCGGGTGGCGGCGGGGGAGGAGGTGCGCGACCTCGGGCCAGCCGCTGCCGGCGAGCAGGCGGCCGCCGGCGAGCAGTCCACCGCCGACTCCGGTGCCGACCGTGAGGTAGACCACATCGCTCTCGCCGACGGCGGCACCCCACCGCGCCTCGCCGAGGGCGGCGCCGTTCACGTCGGTGACGAGAGCGGTCCGCGCGCCCGGGGCCGCGGCTCCGATCGGGCCGAGCACGTCGACGCCCTCCCAGCCGATCTTGGGCGTCGACGTCAGGTGCCCGTAGGTGGGCGACTGCGGATCGACGTCGAGCGGCCCGAACGAGGCGACGCCGACCGCCGCGACGGTGCCGTCGACTCCGTGGCCGCGGACGAACTCGGCGATGTCGGCGAGCGTCTCGACCGGCCCACGGGTGGGCAGCGTGGTCGTCGCGAGGAGGCGCTCCGGCTCGTCGAGCGCGGCGACGGCGGCGACGACCTTGGTGCCCCCGGTCTCGATCCCGACGAGGAGAGGGCGTGCGCTGAGGGTGCTCATGGGGTCTCCGGGAGTGTGTGTCCGACGTCGGCCCTCCGACAGTAGTGGGCCGACGCGGGACGACGGAACGCCCCGCCCGACCGCGCGGAGGCGGCGGGACGGGGCGTTCGCGGGGGACGGACCAGCAGGCGGATCAGCAGACCGCGAGGGTGTCGATCGCCGGCTGCAGGGTGGTCGGTCCGCCGAGCAGCAGCACGAAGTCGAGCTCGTTCGCCTGCAGCGCGACGCGGGTCGCGTACGGCACGCAGTTCGGCTCGCTGAGGTACAGCGGGGCGCCGTAGGCCGCGGCGACCGCTCCGATCGAGAGCGCGTCGGCGAAGCCGGTGGCGGTCGCGAGGAACGCGGTGTCGTTGAGCTCGCTCGAGGGGTACCGGTCGTTGAGCTTGCGGCTCGTGTCGTGGCGGTCGACGCCGGCGACGCGCTCGACGTCGGTGACGAGACCCGAGGTGGCGAGGTCTCCCTCCACACCGGCCGAGATCGACGGGGTTCCGCCGAGCAGCTCGCCGAGGTCGGGCTGCAGGCGGTCGATCGCGGTCCGGGTCGGCGCGTCGAGCGCGGACTTCGCGCCGTCGACCAGCAGCACCGGCTGGCCGAGGCGGCCCGCGATCGGAGCGACGGACAGGGCGTCGGGGAAGTTGGATCCGGTGGCGAGGAACACGATGCCGTAGGAGTCGTCGCCGAACGCGTCCGCGACGATCCTGCGGCTCGTGTCGTAGCGGTCGGTGCCGGCGATCCGCTCGACGTCCGCTCCGGAGGTGCGCTGGAGCGTCTGGAAGACCTGGTCGCTGACCGACAGCGAGCTGCCGACCACGACGATCCGCTCGGGGTTCAGGCGCTCGATCTCGGCCGTGATCACCGCGGGCACGCGGTTCGGGTCGGTGAGGAGGAGGGCTCCGCCCTGGGCTGCGGCCGCCGGGCCGGCGCTGAGCGCATCCGGCCACTTCTCGCCGCTGGCGATGTACAGCACGGGCAGGGTGCCGCCGTCGGCGAAGCCCAGCTGCGTCGTCGCGGCCGAGGTCGCGTAGCGGTCGGAGCCGAAGACGCGGTCGGTCTCGGTCGCGAAGCCGGTCGGGCGGAAGTCGACGCCCGTGAGGCCCGAGGCGGGCAGCGTCGTGAACGCCTTCGCCTGCAGGTAGGGGAGGTTCGAGAAGTACTGGTCGTCGAAGGCGGGGTAGCCCGGCTGGGTGACGCGGAACACATACTGGCCGAGGGGGAGCGCGTCCGCGCCCGAGAGCGACCAGTCGGCCCAGCTGTTCGGGGCGCTGCTCGTGGCCGCCTCGTCGAACGGGTACAGCGTTCCGTCGGTCGGGTCCGACGTGTCCTCGTCGGCCTCGACCCAGTAGGCCTGGACGACCCACGAGGTGGGGTCGGCGGCGCCGGCGGGAGTGAAGACTCCACCGCTCGCCGCGGCCGTGCGGGGCAGGGTGATCACGAGGTCGTCGCGGTCCGTCGCGAGCGCGTCGGCCTCGACTCCGATCGGGGTGTCGCCGAACCAGGTGGGGTACCAGGCGGTGCTGCCGGGCACCGACGCCTGGAGGTAGTAGTTCGTGCCGGCGGGCAGCGAGACGCTGAAGTCGGCGGCGGTCGTGACCTCGGCCACGATGCCGCCGCGGTCGTCCTCGATGCGCAGGAAGTAGGCCTCGCCGGTCGGCGCAGGGTTCGCGTCGTCGGCTCCGGACAGGGCGATGCGGCCCGAGAGCACGACCTCGTCGGCGGCCACGGAGGCGTCGACCGTCTGACGCTGCGTCTTCGCGGGGGAGAGCGGCACGGCGCTCTCGCGCTCGGCGGAGCCGGCGGCGAGGGAGGCGAGGTCGCGGGAGCTGTCGGCCGGAGCCGCGGGCGACACGGGCGCGAGCGGATCCGCCGCCGCGGGTCCGGCGGCGAGGCCGGCGAGCAGCACGGCGGCGACGCCGACGCAGGAGAGAGGGAGCAGGCGGCGACGAGGTGTGTGCACGGCGAGTCTTTCGAGAGGATCCGCGGAGGACCGCGACGGATGCGATGACTGAATGCTAGTGACCGGGTCGGTACCGGAGGGGGCGTCGGGAGGCTGTCGCCTTCCCCCGAAAGGGAGGGGTGGCGGGCCGGAGAGGTTCGCGCCGACGGATGGTCTGTACGCAACGATGATGCTCCGCGTGGCGGTTTTCCGCCGATACCGTGCGCGCAGTGAAAGACATCGCAGGATCCGCGCGTGCGAGACTGGGGCCGAGCGTGCGCCACTCCGCGATGATCCTCCGCGGGACCCGGCGCCACTGGACCCGGTCCGCTCATCCGCAGCCTTTCGCAGGAGGACTCGAATGACCGACACCGCCGTGCTTCCCACCGACACGACCGACACCGCCGCCCGACCCGCCGCCACGACCCGCACGCCCGTCGCCAAGACGGTCCTGATGTGCCGCCCCGAGCACTTCACCGTCGTCTACCGCATCAACCCGTGGATGGACCCGCAGGTCCCGACCGACACCGCGCTGGCCGTGCGCCAGTGGCAGACCCTCTACGACACCTACGTCGACCTCGGCTTCGACGTGCAGCTGATCGACTCCGTGCCGGGCCTGCCCGACATGGTCTACGCCGCGAACGGCGGTTTCGTGATCGACGGCATCGCCTACGGGGCCTCCTTCACCTACCCCGAGCGCCAGCCCGAGGGCCCCGCCTACATGGACTGGTTCCGCGGCGCCGGCTTCGACGTCCGCGTCCCCGAGGAGGTCAACGAGGGCGAGGGCGACTTCCTCCTCGTCGGCGAGCGCATCCTCGCGGGCACCGGATTCCGCTCCGCCTCGGACTCGCACGCCGAGGTCGCGCGGGTCTTCGGCCGCGAGGTCGTGACCCTCGAGCTCGTGAATCCGTCGTTCTACCACCTCGACACGGCGATCGCCGTGCTCGACGACTCCACCATCGCCTACCTGCCCAGCGCGTTCAGCGACGAGGGCAACCGCACGCTGCAGCGCCTCTACCCCGACGCGATCCTGGTGTCCGAGGAGGACGCCTCCGTCCTGGGCCTCAACTCGTTCTCGGACGGACTGCACGTGGTCATCGCCTCGCGCGCCACGGGGTTCGAGCGCCAGCTGCGCGAGCGCGGCTACGAGCCGATCGGCGTCGACCTGTCCGAGCTGCTGCTCGGCGGCGGCGGCGTGAAGTGCTGCACCCTCGAGCTGCGCCGCTGATCCGCGATCACGAGAGGACCGACATGAGCATCCTGGACACGACCACCGCCTCCGCCGCCCTGATCGCCGAGGAGGAGGCGCACGCCGCCCACAACTACCACCCGCTGCCCGTCGTCGCCGCGACCGGCGAGGGCGCGTGGATCACCGACGTCGAGGGCCGCCGCTACCTCGACTGCCTGGCCGCCTACTCCGCCGTGAACTTCGGCCACTCGCACCCGGTGCTGCTCGCCGCGGCCCGCGAGCAGCTCGACCGCGTCACCCTCACCAGCCGCGCGTTCCACAACGATCGGCTCGGGCCGTTCGTCACCGCGCTCGCCGCGCTCGCCGGCAAGGACATGGTGCTGCCGATGAACACGGGCGCCGAGGCCGTGGAGTCGGGCATCAAGGTCGCGCGCGCCTGGGGCTACCGGGTGAAGGGAGTGACGCCGGGACGCGCGAACATCATCGTCGCCGCGGGCAACTTCCACGGGCGCACGACCACGATCATCTCGTTCAGCGACGACGCGGAGGCTCGCGACGGCTTCGCGCCGTTCACGCCGGGGTTCCGCACGGTACCGTTCGGCGACGCGGCGGCGCTCGAGGCCGCGATCGACGAGGACACCGTCGCCGTGCTGATCGAGCCGATCCAGGGCGAGGCGGGCATCGTCGTGCCGCCGGCCGACTACCTCCCCGCGGTGCGCGAGATCACCTCGCGCCGCAACGTCCTCTTCATCGCCGACGAGATCCAGTCGGGCCTGGGCCGCACCGGCGCGACGTTCGCCTGCGACCTGGTCGGCGTCGTGCCCGACGTGTACCTGCTGGGCAAGGCGCTCGGCGGCGGCATCGTGCCCGTCTCGGCCGTGGTCGCGAACGCCGACGTGCTGGGCGTCCTGCAGCCGGGTCAGCACGGCTCGACCTTCGGAGGCAACCCGCTCGCCGCCGCCGTCGGACTCGCGGTCGTCGGGATGCTCGCCACGGGCGAGTACCAGGCGCTCGCCGTCGCCCGCGGCGCGCAGCTCCATGCGCGCCTGACCGCGCTGATCGGCCGCGGCGTCGTCGCGGTCCGCGGCGCGGGACTGTGGGCCGGGATCGACATCGACCCGGCGCTCGCCTCGGGCCGTGAGGTCTGCGAGGCGCTGATGGCGCGGGGCGTGCTGGCGAAGGACACGCACGGATCCACGATCCGTCTCGCTCCTCCGCTGGTCGTCACCGAGGGCGAGATCGACTTCGCGGTCGACGAGCTGGAGGCGGTGCTGGACGGGCTGCGCTGACCGGGGCCCGCAGGAGCGCTGTCAAGCCACTCCCGGGAAGGGGCGCCAGCGGGGGAGCCTTGCACGATGGATGACAGGGTGCCGACGACGACCACGTCGAGTCCGCACCCGGTGCGACGGCGGGGACGGGAGTCTCCGCTCGATCCGGCGCCGCGGCGTCGACCCTCTCTCCACTCGCGGCGTGCCCTGGACCCCGGCGCGAGACCCACCTCCGGATCGGCAGTGGTCGACGTGAACGAACCCGAACAGCTCCCCGTCCCTCCCGAGCGCGTGCTCCGCGACCTCCTCGACGCGTTCGACCCGCCGGGCGCAGCCGATGCGGGGTTCGCCGCGCACGTGCTCGGCCATGTGCGCGAGGCGCTCGCGCTGACGGAGCGGCGGCGGATGCCCACCGTCATCTGGCCGCGGACCGCGGTCGTCGAGGTGCCGGACGCGCCGCCGGTGCCGCCCGGGGCGCTCTGACCTGCCTCGACTGAGGAGGGGTCCGGCGGCTGTCGTGCGCGACGGATCGGACCACAGCGGCTTGCCGTTGGACGGGATCTGCTGCTCTGAGCAGCCCGGAGCAGCGGGAAGTGCCGAACGGTGAACACTGAGTTTTCGCGTCGCGCGCCTGGGCGCCGCTGCCCCTCGCCGGGCGCGTGATGCAGAACGTCGGTCGGGAGTGCCTGTCAGCCACGATCGCGGCTGAGCGGCACTCCCGGCCGACGTTCTGCACGTCAGTCGCCGTCGCGGACCGTCGACAGCGGCTCGGTGATGCTCTCGAGGCTGCGGCGCTCGGCGTCGACGCCGAAGACCAGCGCTACGACACCGCCGATGATCATCACCGCAGCTCCGACGAAGTAGCCGATCGTGAGCGGGCCGCGGTCGCTGCCGTCGCCGATCAGCACGCCGTACAGCGTGGGGGCGATCGCTCCGGCGATCTGGCCGAGGGTGAAGAAGTACGAGATGGCCTGGCTGCGCAGCTCGAGCGGGAAGATCTCGCTCACGGTGAGGTAGGCGCTCGAGGCGCCCGCGGAGGCGAAGAAGGAGGAGACGCACCAGAGGATCGTCTGCGTCGTCGCGGTCAGCACGTCCATGCTGAACAGCACGGCCGACAGGGCGAGGACCGCGCCCGACACCCCGTAGGTGAGGAAGATCATCTTCCGCCGGCCCCACACGTCGAACAGGTGGCCGAGCACCAGCGGGCCGATCAGGTTGCCGATCGCGAACGGGAAGAAGAAGTACGAGACGGCGCTCTGCTCCACGTCGTAGAAGTTCTCGAGCACCAGCGCGTAGGTGAAGAAGATGGCGTTGTAGAGGAAGGACTGGGTGACCATCATCGTGGCGCCCACCAGCGTCCGCTTCGGGTACTGCCGGATGAGCACCCGCGCGATGGTGCGGAACGGGATGCTCTCGGTGGCCTTCACCGTGATCGCCTTCGCGTCGTCGACCGGCTCGAGGACGCCGCCCTCGTTCTGCACGCGCCGCTCGATCTCGTCGACCGTGCGCTCCGCCTCCTCCTCGCGGCCGTGCGTCATCAGCCAGCGCGGGCTCTCGGGGATGTGCCGGCGGAGGTAGATGATCGCGAGTCCGAGGATCGGGCCGAGGAAGAAGCCGAGCCGCCAGCCGACGTTCTCCGCGAAGATCTCGTCGTTGAGGAAGAACAGGTTGGCGGCGGAGCCCAGCGCGGCACCGCCCCAGTAGGTGCCGTTGATCGCGATGTCGACGCGTCCGCGGTACTTGGAGGGGATGAGCTCGTCGATCGCGGAGTTGATCGCCGCGTACTCGCCGCCGATGCCCATGCCCGCGAAGAAGCGGAACACCGCGAGGAACGCGTAGTTCGGCGAGAGGCCGGCGATGCCGCTCGCCAGCAGGTAGATGACGAGAGTGAGGATGAAGAGCTTGCGGCGTCCGAGCTTGTCGCTGAGGCGGCCGAAGATCAGGGCGCCCGCGATCTGGCCGACGAGGTAGACGGTGCCCACGCCCTCCTGTCGCCCCGGCTCCTTGCTCTTCCCAGGTGCGGCGAGACGACGATAGACCCTCGTATCGCCAGGCTATTCACCCCTTGTCCACACGGTGTGCGGAGGTGTAGGAGCGCGTACCGTCGGGGCATGACGATCCGCACCACTCTCGAGCGGCAGCTGCCGGACGATGAAGCGGCGGACCTCGAGCAGACCCTCCTCGCCCTGCAGGACGGAGTCGCGGATATCCTCGGAGACGGACTCGTCGGCGTCCACCTCACGGGGTCGTTCGCGCTGGGCTGCGGTGATCGGGCGAGCGACGCGGATGTCGTGATCGTGAGCGCGGAGGCGCTCTCCGTCGACCGGATCGAGGCCGCGAGCGCCCTCCACCGGGCCCTCCCCGACCTTCCGCTGCGCTGGGCCGGACGGCTCGAGGGCAGCTGGGTGACCGCCTCCGCTCTGCGCGACCCCGTCGGAGCCCATGGTCCCTGGCTGTACGTCGACAACGGCAGCCGCGAGCTGGTGGAGTCCTCGCACGACGACACCTGGAACGCACGCTGGCTGCTCCGGCATCGCGCGATCGCGCTCGCGGGGGTGTCCGCCGCGACGCTGGTGCCCGACATCGATCCCCGCGCCATGCGGGCGGAGGCACTGCAGCAGGCCGATGCGCGCGCGGTCTGGATCCGCGACGACCCGGCGGTGCTGATGGACGCCTGGGCGCAGCCCTACGCCGTGCTCACCGCCGCCCGGCTCCTGTGGACGGCGACATCCGGCACCGTGCTGGGGAAGACCGAGGCGGCGGAGTGGCTGGGCCGCACCGAACCCCGGTGGCGCGGGCTGCTCGAGGCCGCCGTCGTTCAGCGACAGCGAGGGGCGACGGCGGATCCCTCCCTCGCGGGCCCCGCCGCCGACTTCGTCCGCTGGGTGGCCGCGGAGGCGCGCTCCCTCGTCGCAGGGAGCACGTCAACCGTCCCCCGGCCTCCCCTCGCCCGCGGCTACGGTGGGCAGATGATCGTCGCGACGCCCGCGGGCACCCCCTCCTACGTCCTCAGCGAAGGCCCCGTCTGGGACGCCTCGACCGGCCGCCTCACCTGGGTCGACATCGAGGCCGGCGCGGTGCTGTCCGCTCCGCTCGTTCCCGAGGGGCTCGGTGCGGTCTCGCGGTCGGACGTCGGCGAGCAGGTGGGCTGCGCGCTGCCGATCGGCGACGGGAGGGTGCTCGTGGCGCTGACGCGGCGGCTCGCGATCCTCGAGGTCGACGGGTCGCTGACGACCGGATCCGAGCTGCTGCCCGAGGGGCACCGCTTCAACGACGGCTCCATCGATCCGCAGGGGCGGCTCGTGGTCGGCTCGCTCACCCTCGGCGAGTCCGTGGGCGACGACGTGCTGCTCCGCCTCGAGCTCGACGGCTCGGTGACCGTCCTCGACCACGACCTGCGGCTCTCGAACGGGCTCGGCTGGTCTCCGGACGGCGCGGTGATGTACTCGATCGACACGGAGTCGGGTGTGATCTTCCGTCGGCCCTACTTCGACGGGTCGCACGGTGCCCGCGAGACGTTCGTGGAGCTCGAGGAGGGGGTCTTCGCCGACGGGATGACCGTCGACACCGACGGTCGGCTGTGGGTCTCGATCTGGGGCGGCTCCGGCGTGCGGGTCTACGACTCCGAGGGGCGCCTCGTCGAGGGCGAGGGAGTCCGGATCGACGCGCCGCACTGCTCGAGCGTCGCCTTCGCGGGCGAGGGGCTGGATCTGGCGGTGATCACGTCGGCGTCGCGCGACCTCTCGGCCGACGAGCGGGCGGCGCATCCGTTCGCGGGCGGGCTGTGGGTCGCGCGGCCGGGAGCGCGGGGGCTTCCGGCGACGCGGTGGGTCGAGACGCGGCTGCCGTGAGGCGCGCGGGCCGACCGCCCGGTCGCCGCCGTCGCCGGGGAGCCGGGGCTAGACGGACGGCTCGGCCGGCTCCGCGGCGCTCGACGAGGCGGGCTGCGGAGTGAGGGTCACGCGCGAGATGCGGTAGCGATCCGTCTCGGCGACGCGGAGGACGTGCTCGCCGACGACGATCGAGTCGCCCACCACGGCCACCCGGCCGATGCGGTCGAGGATGTAGCCGCCGACGGTCTCGTACGGGCCGTCGGGCAGCTCCACTCCGAGCAGCTCCTCGAGGTCCTCGAGGATCATGCCGCCGTCGACGTCCTGCAGCTGCTCGGCCGCCTTCGCGTCCACGTCCTGCCGGGCGCCGTCGTACTCGTCGTAGATCTCGCCGACCAGCTCCTCGAGCAGATCCTCGAGCGTGATGATGCCGTCGGTTCCGCCGTACTCGTCCACGACGACGGCGATCTGATGACCGTCCTGCCGCATCGTGCGGAGCGCGGCGAGCACCTTCGTCGAGCCGGGCACGGCGAGGATCGGGCGGGTGATGTCCGCGACGCTGCTCGCGGTGCCGGGCTCGCCCGCCTCCGGGAACGCCGCCATGAGGTCGCGCACGTGCACGAAGCCGAGCACGTCGTCGCGGTTCTCGCCCACGACCGGGTAGCGCGAGTGCGGCTGGTCGAGGACGGCGCGGTAGCCCTCCTCGAGCGGCAGCTCCCCGCGGAGGAAGTCGACGTCCGGGCGCGGGCGCATCACCTCGGCGACGCGGCGGTCGTCGGCGCGGAAGATGTCGGTCAGCAGGCGGCGGCTGTCCTCGTGGATCTCGGTGTTGCTCGAGATCATGTCGCGCACCTCGTCGGCCGAGACGCTCTCGCCCTTCTCGCGCGGATCGGCGCCGAGCAGGCGCACGACTCCGTCGGTCGAGACGGACAGCAGCCAGATGACGGGGCGCATCAGGCGCGCGAACCCGTTCAGCGGCGGAGCCAGGACCTTCGTGAACGCGACCGACTTCTGCATGGCGAGGCGCTTGGGCACCAGCTCGCCGAGCACGAGCGAGAGGTAGGCGATGACCAGCGTGAGGCCGATGAAGGCCACCGTCGAGGCGACTCCGGCCGACAGCCCCAGCGCCTCGAGCGGAGGCGCGAGGTCGGGTGCGATCGTCGACGCCCCGTAGGCGGAGGAGAAGAAGCCGGCGAGCGTGACGCCGATCTGGACGGCCGAGAGGAACGTGTTGGGGTTCCGCACGAGGGTCGCGATGCGGGCCCCGCGCTCGCCCTGGGCCTCGATCGCGCGGACCTGGCTCTCGCGGAGGCTGACGATCGCCATCTCGGTGCCGGCGAACACTCCTCCGATCAGCACGAACAGGACGACGAGGCCGATGTTGAGGAGGGTGTCGAGATCCACGGAGCAACAGTAGGGACGTCTCCCGTGAGAACGCCTCGGGGACTCTCAGGCGTGTGCGGGGCGGGCGGAGACGCCGGGCGCGGGCCGGCGCTCCTCCAGAAGTTGCGGTGAGCGCGCGCGCTTCACCGCGACTTGTGGAGAAGCGCGGGGCTCGGAGGCGACTCCGCGACGGATCGACCGCGGCGGATCGCCCCGAGGGTGGGCGGACGCGGGTGCGGAGCCGCCGTGCTTCTCCAGGAGTTGCGGTAACGGCGCGCGATTCCCCCAACTTCTGGAGGAGGGGCGGCAGCGGGGTGGGGCGCGTGCGGAGCCGCCGTGCTTCTCCAGAAGTTGCGGTAACGGCTCGCGTTTCCCGCAACTTCTGGAGGAGGGAGGCAGGGTGGGTGGTCGACTCCGCAGAAGTCGTCGTACTCGGGCTCGAGTACGACGAGTTCCGAGGAGTGGGCAGCGACGAGCCGCCGCCGTCCACCCCCGGAACGGGCGCCACCGCGACCGTAGGGTGAGGGCATGCATCGCCTCGACGCCCGGGACCCGCTCGCGCAGTACCCCGAGCTCTTCGTCCGCACCCCCGAGGTGCGCTCCTACCTCGACGGCAACTCGCTCGGGCGGCCGCTGCGCGCCAGCATCGAGCGGCTCCAGCGCTTCGCCGAGGAGGAGTGGGGCGGTCGCCTGATCCGCGGCTGGTCCGAGAGCTGGCTCGAGATGCCGCTCGCCGTCGGTGACGCGCTCGGAGCCGCGGCGCTCGGAGCGGCGGCCGGGCAGACCGTCGTCGCCGACTCCACGACCGTGCTGCTCTACAAGCTCGCCCGCGCGGCCCTCGCGCACCAGCTGCCCCTCGGCCGCGACGAGATCGTGGTCGACACCGACAACTTCCCGACCGACCGCTACGTGCTCGAGGGCATCGCGGCCGAGACCGGAGCGACGCTGCGCTGGGTCGCGTCCGATCCGCAGGCGGGCGTGCGGCCCGAGGACCTCGCGCCGGTCATCGGCGACCGCACCGCGCTCGTGCTGCTCAGCCACGTCGCCTACCGCTCGGGCTTCCTCGCCGACGCGGCGGCGATCACCGCGCAGGCGCACGACGCCGGTGCGCTCGTGCTGTGGGACGCCTCCCACTCGGTCGGCTCCGTGCCGATGCAGCTCGACGCGTGGGGCGCCGACCTCGCCGTGGGCTGCTCCTACAAGTACCTCAACGGCGGGCCCGGCGCGCCGGCCTGGGCGTACGTCGCCGAGCGGCACCAGGAGTCGCTGACGCAGCCGATCCAGGGGTGGATGGGCGTCGCCGACATGTTCGAGATGGGGCCCGGCTACCGTCCGGCCGACGGGATGCGGCGCTTCCTCAGCGGCACGCCTCCGATCACCGGGATGCTCGCGATGCAGGACATGATCGCGCTGATCGCCGAGGTGGGGATGCCGGCGATCCGCGCGAAGTCGGAGGCGATGACGGCGTACGCGCTGGAGCTCGTCGACGAGTGGCTGGTGCCGCTCGGCGTGCGGGTGGCGACTCCGCGCGACCCCGGCGCCCGGGGATCGCACGTGACGATCGACCACGAGTCGTTCGCGGAGCTGGTGCCGCGCCTGCAGGCCGACGGGGTGATCCCGGACTTCCGCAACCCGGACGGCATCCGGATCGGTCTGTCGCCGCTGTCGACGACGTTCGCCGAGCTGGAGCTCGGGGTGGCGGCGGTGCGGGACTCGCTGAGCTGAGCGCGCCCGTCCCGCGCTGCCCCGCTCCTCCGCGGCCTGTCAAGCGGCCCCCGCTCCGCGCCCCGCGTGCCTAGCGTCGGACAGGAGGTCGCGACCCGCGCGACCGACGCGAGGAGGGCATCCGATGGGTTTCTGGGGACAGCACGACGCCGGGCGCGAGACCAGACCGGTCGACGAGCCGGTCGGCGAGCTCGAGGTGGTGCACGCGTTCGAGAGCGGGCCGATGCCCACCGGGGTCAGCGTCTCGCACACCGGGCGGATCTTCGTGAACTTCCCGAAGTGGGGCGACGAGGTGCCCGCGACGGTGGTCGAGCTGCGCGACGGGGTGGCGGTGCCGTTCCCGAGCGAGGAGTGGAACAGTCCCGTGAGCGACCACGACGAGAACGCGCTCGTCTCGGTGCAGAGCATCGTCGTCGATCCGGCCGACCGGCTGTGGATCCTCGACACCGGCAGCCCGCTGTTCCAGCCGACGGAGCGGGGCGGGCCGAAGCTCGTCTGCGTCGACCTCGCCACCGACACGGTCGAGAAGGTGATCGTGTTCGAGCCCGACGTCGCCCTGCCGACGACCTACCTCAACGACGTGCGCTTCGATCTGCGCCGCGGAGTCGCCTACATCACCGACTCCGCCGATTCCGGCCCCAACGGGCTGATCGTGGTGGACCTCGAGTCGGGGGAGGCGTGGCGCCGGCTGCACGAGCACCCGTCCACGAAGGCGCTCACGCCGCCCGAGATGGTGCCGGTGGCGGAGGGGCGCGTGCTGATGAAGCGGCCGGAGGGCGGCGATCCGCAGCCCGTGACCATGGGCGCCGACGGCATCGCGATCTCGGCCGACGGCGAGCGGCTCTGGTACTGCCCGCTCGTCTCGCGGCGGTGGTGGAGCGTGTCGACGGCGGCGCTGGTGGACCGCGCGCTGCCGGAGGAGGAGGTCGCGGCGACCGTCGTCGACGAGGGCGACAAGGGCGGCGGATCGGACGGGCTCGAGACCGACGCGCTCGGGCGTTTCTACGCCACCGACTACGAGCACAACGCGATCCTGCGCCGCCGCACCGACGGCGTGCTCGAGACGCTGGTCCACGACGAGCGGATGCTGTGGCCCGACACGATGTCGATCGCGACCGACGAGCACCTCTACTTCACGGCGAACCAGCTGCACCGGCAGGCCGACTACCAGGGCGGAGTGGACCTGCGCGCGTACCCGTACGCGCTGTTCCGCGTCGCGATCGGGGCGGGGCCGGTGCTGCTGCGGTGAAGGGGGTCTCGATACGCCGCTGCGCGGCTACTCGACCGGCAGGGTCTGCTCGCTGATCGAGTAGCCCGCGGAGCGGGCGTATCGAGATCCGCGTGTCCCGGCCTCAGCGGGCCTTCCGGGTTTGGCGGGCGTTCTCCTTCTGCAGGGCCTCGACGAGCTCGTCCTTCGTCATTCGCGAGCGGCCCGAGATGTCGAGGCGCTTGGCGAGGTCCAGCAGGTGCGCCTTGGAGGCGTTCGCGTCCACTCCGCCCGCCGTCTCGCCGCCGCCGTCCGTGCCTCGCTCGGCGGCCCGCGAGTCGGACGGGCCGCTCTCGTCCTTGCGCTCCCAGTGGTCGCCGACCTTCTCGTACTCGTGCTTGAGCGCGGCGAAGGCGGTGCGATGAGCGCGCTCGCCCTCTCCGTAGCTCTCGACGGCCGAGTCGTGCGCCGCCGACCAGAGGTCCTGCGCGTGCTTCTCGGAGCGCTCGATGGTCGACGGGATCTCGTCGCGTGCCGGCA
Organism: Rathayibacter sp. Leaf296; assembly: GCF_001423045.1. Taxonomy (NCBI): domain Bacteria; kingdom Bacillati; phylum Actinomycetota; class Actinomycetes; order Micrococcales; family Microbacteriaceae; genus Rathayibacter; species Rathayibacter sp. Leaf296. The sequence continues at coordinate 1,200,166 of NZ_LMNR01000002.1, read as the reverse complement.
TGGGTGCCTCCCTCTCGTCCTCCGGATGTGGGTGGCCGGCAGCGTAGACGCCTCAGCTGAAGATTCTGAGACTCCTCGTGTCGATCCGCGAGCGAGCGAAACTCACCAGGCCTATCCCCCGGACCGTCCTACTCAGGGCACCTACGAAAATCGGTGAGCAGCAGCGTGCCACGATTCCCTTCTCTCTTGCGGCCGTCTGTGACGGTTTCGCGAGAGCTGATTGGAGACACGGACGGCGATAGTGACCGAGCAGTCGACGATGCATGCCTGACCGACGTCTTGCGTCAAGGCTAGGCGGACGACGTCCGATGGGGGAGGACGGTATCCTCAATGTCAGACCTTCAGCCTAGCCTCGACGTACCTGGTGGCGGAAGCCCGTTAAAAGCGTGTCGCGCGACGGAAAGGCCAAAACGTGTCCTACCCCTATGAAGATCTTGATGATGCGCAATTCGAACGGCTAGTGACGCAGTGCTCAAAGAAACTTTTTGGTTCGGGCGTTCAGAGCTTCTCGACGGGCCCTGACGGAGGTCGCGATTCACGATTCGATGGAATCGCAGAGCGTTATCCGAGTACTGCCGGGCCATGGATGGGGATCACGGTCATTCAGGCAAAGCATACTAATGCCATTAACGCTCACTTCGGTGACGCATCATTTAGTAGCGAAGCGCCTTCGTCGGTGATAAGTAAAGAACTGGGTCGCATACGGAAGCTTGTTGAGGCGAAGGAGTTAGACAACTATCTTCTTGTTTCAAATAGGCGTCTCGGCGGTAATGCTTCGTCTGAAATTGCAAATCGGATTGCCGATTCCACAGGCATTGAACGGTCGAAGGTGAAGCTGGCGGGCGTTGAGTTTCTGAATGAATTTTTGCATGAGTACCAGGACGTCCTTTCTCTTGCTCGAATAGAGCCAATCGACGGCCCTCTTCAAGTATCGAGCTGGGAGCTTGCGGAAGTAATTTTGGCTATCGCAGACGAACTTGAGTCGGTGGCCAGCAAAGCGGATGCGCCAATTGTGCCTCGCGTAAGCTATGCCCAAAAGAATGAACTAAACAAGATGTCTCCTGAATTCGCGGCTCGACTTTCACAGTCATATATGGTGTATACGGAGACAATTGATCGATTCCTGGCCGACCCGGCGAACGGCCAATCTCTTGAGTACTACGAGGGCGTCGTGGAAGAATTCAATTTGAAGCTCGTTGCTAAGTACCAGGATTCCAACTCCTTTGACGATATTTTCAATTATCTCGTCGATGTTCTTCGGAAGCGAGACGGCATTCTTGCTTCGAGAGTGCGCCTCGTTCGTGTGATGCTCTTCTACATGTACTTCCACTGCGACATCGGAAAGGTAAGTTGATGTTGGTACCAACCAAGCATTCCCATCCGGACCAGACGGTGGTTGCGGCATCGGCAAAACTTTTACGCGAACTTCGAAAGCAGCGAGTAGTGGCGTACGATGACCTTCGGAAAGTCTTGCTGAAGAGTGGCCCAACGTCAGAATTTCTCTTCACACCCGCTACAAGTTTACTTTTCCTTCTCGGTCTAATCTCATATCTGCCTAAAACAGATTCATTTGAATACAGGGGAAAGTAAATGCGACTTGTCCGACTGTACTCGAGCCGCTCAGACGTCTTTTCACCGATCGACTTCAATGACGAGTTGTCGGTAATCCTGGCCGAGATTCGCATACCCGAGAATCGGGATCTAGATACCCATAATCTCGGCAAGACGACCGTTGGTGAACTTATTGACTACTGCCTTCTTAAGGGAAAGGCTGGCTTCTTCCTGCATAAAGCTGAGAATGAACCAGTGTTCGCAGACTTCGTCTTCTATCTCGAGATTAGACTTCTCGATGAAAGTTACTTGACAATCGCTCGGCCGGTATCGCCGGGATCACGCGTATTCCTTCTGCGAAATGGTGAGCATGTCGAGGATGCTGCCGGGATTCCTCTGGAGACGTGGACCCATGCGAATTTGCCCCTAGAGCGAGCAAAATTCATTCTTGACGGGATTTTTGGTTTTCATACCTTGTCTCCTTGGTCCTATCGCAAACTCGTCGGGTACTTAATTCGATCCCAGGTGGACTACTTGGACGTGTTCCAGCTGGGTAAGTTCTCGGGAAAGCATCAAGACTGGAAGCCCTTTGTCGCGCACCTCCTTGGGCTTTCAGTAGGTCCAGTGAGAGACCTCTACGCGAAGCGGGAGGCTCTCGCCGAGGCAGAGAGCCTACTTGGGACGCTGAGCGCCGAGTGGAATGGTGCCGAGCTCGATCCGAGCACCCTCGATGGCCTGATTTCGGTAAAACGTAGGGAAATTCAGACACGGGAGACCGAGCTCAGCTCTTTTAACTTTGAGCACTCTGATCGACGCGTCTCTCGAGAGGTGGTCGAAGATCTCGAGGTAATGATCGCTCGTCTGAACGAAGAAAGATACGGCTTATCGCAACTCGAAGTCGGGATCACAAAATCCCTGGATAGCGCCGCAATTATGTTTAAGACGCAAGACGCGGAAAAGCTATTTGCGGAAGCTGGAGTTCTTTTTCCGTCGCAATTAAAGGCCAGCTTTGATCAATTGATCGCTTTCAATCTTGCGATATCGAGGGAGCGTCGTGATGCGCTTGAGCAGCAACTTCATGAGACGAGGGAGCGGCTGGCGCATATTGAGTTGGAACTGCCCAAGCTACAGCAGGAGCGTGCTGATGGTCTCGCTCATCTTCGGCAATCTGAAGCGATCGAAAAGTATAAAGACCTCTCGCGCGTCGTTGCGAAGTTGCAATCTGAGCTCGACGGGCTCGAGTCGAGAAGGTCAGCGGCGGGCCGGTTGGTTGAGTTGCGGCGCGAGCAAAGACAATTAGCTGAAGATTTTGGGCGTTTGCAAGGGATGGTCGAGGACGAGATTGATCGCCTCAGCCAGGATGATTCGAGCCGGTTCGGCCAAATCCGCACTTTCTTCGGTGAGATCGTAAGCGAAGTGCTCGGACAGAACGCAATCATCTCAATGAAGCTCAACGGGGCTGGAGGTATTGACTTCCGGGCGGAGTTCATCGGCGAGGACGGAACGGCCACAAGCGAGGATCGTGGAACAAGCTACAAGAAGCTGTTGTGCTTAGCCTTCGACTTTGCACTTTTGCGTGCGTATATAAATGAGCCTTTCCCGCGATTCCTGTTTCATGATGGCGCATTCGAGCAACTTGAAACCAGGAAGAAGGCCAACCTGGCTAACGTTTTGCGGCGCTACGCGGCGCTCGGCATTCAGCCCATCGTTACGTCGCTGGACAGTGACGTGAGCTCGTTAGGAGATTTCGGCGCTAAGTCACTAACGAGTAAAGAGATTGTTCGAGTGCTCCATGATGAGGGGGAGGCGGGGAGGCTTTTTAATATGCCTAGCTGGTAGATTTCAGCGGTCCTTCAGTGGATGATGGACACGGTTGGCCTCCGGCGCTATTGCTTTCGCCATTTCGATTGGTATTGGCATTGCGCAGTTACTTGTTCTTCTTGCGGGTAGAGGCGTGGATTCAAAGAGTCAGCCCAGCAGGCGCTCGCGCACGAAGTCGCTCGCGAAGCGACCGGAGGGATCCCACTCCGCTACCAGCGCACGCCACTCGGGCAGGTGCGGGTAGAGCGGGGCGATCTCGTCCGCTCCGGCCAGGAAGTGCTTGCCCCAGTGCGGCCGGGCGCCCAGCGGCAGCAGCGCCCCCTCGACGGCGGGCAGCACGGCGTCGACTCCCGCGCGGTTCTTCGCGAAGGTGAAGTGGATGCCGACGCTGTCGCGCTCGGACGCCGGGGAGAGCCACTGGTCGTCGCCCGCCATGGTGCGCAGCTCCGTGATCAGCAGGACCTCGTCGATCCGGTCGCCGATCGCGCGCAGCGCGACGATCGCCTCGCGGATCCTCGAGCGCGGCACCATGTACTCGCTCTGGATCTCGTCGCCGGCGCTCGGCTCGCGGTCGAGGCGGAAGTGCGGCAGCCGCTCCGACCACGGCCCGACCGACCCGCCGAACGGGTTCAGGTTCGAGTCCACTCCCTCCGACACCGCGAAGAGGCTCGCGGAGGCGGCGATCGCGCCCAGGTGCGTCGCGTCCACGTCGGCGACGCTCCCCTTCTCGACCTTGGTCTTCAGCCACAGCTGCTCGACCGTGGGGCTCGACCAGTGCGTCATGAGGCTGACGCTGTAGGCGGAGGAGGTGATCGCGTCGAAGTCGTCGAGCACGCGGTCCCAGGGCAGGTCGACGAACGCGTCCTGCCGCACGTCGAACGTGGGCTGGATGTCGAGGGTGACGCGGGTCACGATGCCGAAGGCGCCGAGTCCGACGACCAGGCCCTCGAAGCCGGGCTCGCCGCGGCGGACGGTGCGGAGCGATCCGTCGGCGGTGACGAGCTCGAGCGCCGAGACGGCGGACGAGAGGTTGGCGTTGCGGTCGCCGGAGCCGTGGGTGCCGGTCGAGATCGCGCCGGCGACGGAGATGTGGGGGAGCGAGCCCATGTTGTGCAGGGCGTAGCCGGCCGCGTGCAGGTGCTGGGCGACGATGCCGTAGCGCGTCGCGCCTCCGACCGTCACGGTGCTCGCGTCGGCGTCGATCACCGGGTCGGGTGAGAGGCGACCCAGGTGCAGCAGGGTGCCGGGGGTGTCGGGCAGCGCGTTGAAAGAGTGGCGGGTCCCGAGGGCGCGGATCCGGTCGCTCGAGCGGACCAGGGACTGCACCTCCTCGGTCGACTCGGGTTCGAGGATGTCGGCGGCGCGGTACTCGTAGGTGCCCGCCCAGTTGCTCCGGTGCGTCATGGCCCCATTCTGCCGCGTGCGGTCCGCGATTTGTTGTGCGGACCAACGAAATCCGTGTCACCGGGACGGTGGCGCGGACGGGGCAGACCGTCACGCCGTCGAAACGACCCGGAGACACGGCCTCCCTACTGTGGGCGCAGCGGTGCCCCGCGCACGGCGGGCCGTCCGCCGCGACGAAGGGAACGAACCCGATGAGTGGCAACACCGTCCGCCTCCAGGCCATCCGCGACGTGGAGGCCTACGTTCCTCCGGCGCACAGCTTCGACGAGTCGGAGGCACCCGGCGAGGTCTTCGGCGCGAACGTCTTCAGCACCGCGGTGATGCGCAAGCGCCTGCCGAAGTCGGTCTACAAGTCCGTGATCTCGACGATCGAGCGCGGCACGACCCTCGACCCGCTGGTCGCCGATGCGGTCGCGAGCGCGATGAAGGACTGGGCGCTCGAGAAGGGCGCCACCCACTACGCCCACGTGTTCTACCCGCTCACCGGCCTGACCGCCGAGAAGCACGACAGCTTCTTCGAGCCCACGGGCGACGGAGCGGCGCTCGCCGAGTTCGCCGGCAAGACCCTCGTGCAGGGCGAGCCCGACGCGTCGAGCTTCCCGAACGGAGGGCTCCGCAACACCTTCGAGGCGCGCGGCTACACCGGCTGGGACGTGACGAGCCCGGCGTACGTGCTCGAGAACCCCAACGGCAACACCCTCTGCATCCCCACCGTCTTCGTCTCGATGACCGGCGAGGCGCTGGACCACAAGACGCCGCTCCTGCGCTCGCAGCAGGCGATGGGCGAGCACGCCGAGCGGGTCCTCGCGCTCTTCGGCCACGCCGACGACGAGAAGATCGTCTCGTTCTGCGGCCCCGAGCAGGAGTACTTCCTGGTGGACCGGCACTTCTTCCTCGCCCGCCCCGACCTGATGAACGCGGGCCGCACCCTCTTCGGCAGCACCCCGCCCAAGGGCCAGGAGTTCGACGACCACTACTTCGGGGCGATCCCCGAGCGCGTGCTCGGCTTCATGATGGACACCGAGCGCGAGCTGTTCAAGCTCGGCATCCCCGCGAAGACGCGGCACAACGAGGTCGCGCCGGGCCAGTTCGAGATCGCGCCGATGTTCGAGCGCGGCAACGTCGCGGCCGACCACCAGCAGCTGCTGATGACGACCTTCAAGACCATCGCGAAGAAGCACGGGATGGAGATCCTGTTCCACGAGAAGCCGTTCCAGGGGGTCAACGGCTCGGGCAAGCACGTGAACTTCTCGCTCGGCAACTCCTCGCTGGGCTCGCTGCTGGTGCCGGGCGACACTCCGCACGACAACGCGCAGTTCCTGGTGTTCTGCGCGGCCGTGATCCGCGCGGTGCACCGCTACTCCGGACTCCTGCGCGCCTCCGTCGCGTCCGCGACGAACGACCACCGCCTCGGGGCCAACGAGGCGCCTCCCGCGATCATCTCGATCTTCCTCGGCGACCAGCTCGCCGACGTGTTCGAGCAGATCGCGTCGGGCCCGGCCACCTCGTCGAAGGGCCGGGGTCACATGACCATCGGAGTCGACACTCTGCCGGTGCTGCCGACCGATCCCGGCGACCGCAACCGCACGAGCCCGTTCGCGTTCACCGGCAACCGCTTCGAGTTCCGCGCTCCCGGATCGATGCAGTCGGTCGCGGGGCCCATGGTCACGATCAACACGATCATGGCGGAGTCGCTCGACTGGATCGCGACGCGTCTCGAGAAGGACGTGGCGGACGGGGTCGACTTCGACGCGGCCGTGCAGGCGCTGCTGACGGGGATCATCACCGAGCACGGCGCGATCGTCTTCAACGGCGACGGCTACGCGGACGCCTGGCCGATCGAGGCCGAGAAGCGCGGGCTCGCGAACCTGCGGACCACTCTCGACGCCCTGCCCGAGCTGATCACCGAGCCGGCGCTGGCGCTGTTCGAGAAGTACCGCGTGTTCAACCACCGCGAGATGCACTCGCGCTACGAGATCGGGCTCGAGCAGTACGCGCTCACCATCGGGGTGGAGGCGCGCCTCACGCTCGAGATGGGCACCACGACCGTGCTGCCCGCGGCCGTGCGGCACCAGACCGAGCTCGCCTCGAACGTGGCCGCGATGAAGGCGGCCGGAGTGGGCGTCTCGCTCGACCCGCTGCTGGAGGTCTCGGAGCAGGTCGACGCGCTCCGGTCGGCGCTGGCGGAGCTCAAGGCGGCCCTCGCGATCGAGCCGGGGCACACGGCCGAGGCCGAGGCGAAGCACGCCGCGGCGGCACTGCTGCCGGCCATGGCGGCCGTGCGCACGGCGGCCGATGCGCTCGAGGACGTGGTGGCGGACGACCTGTGGCCGCTGCCGACTTACCAGGAGATGCTCTACGTGCTGTAGGGCCGTCCGCTCGACTGCGCGCGGAGGGGGAGGCGGGTCCGGCCCGTCTCCTCCTCCGCGCTCGGGGGCTTCTGCGGAGCAGCGGCCCGCAGCGTCACGCGGAAGCGCGCGCCTCCCTCCCGCGGCAGGCAGACGAGCTCTCCGCCCTGGGCCCTGGCGAGGCCGCGGGCGATCGGCAGGCCGAGCCCGGCCCCTCCATCGGCGCGGTTCCGGGCGTCGTCCAGGCGCACGAGCCGGTCGAACACCCGCTCGCGCTCCGACTCCGCGACGCCGGGACCGTCGTCGTCGACCGTCAGCGCCACTCCGCTCGGCGTCGCCGCGATCAGGACGTCGACGTGCGAGCGGGCGAAGCGGGTCGCGTTCTCGACGAGGTTGGCGACGATCTGCTCGAGCCGGTCGGGGTCGCCGTCGACGGGCGGCACTGCCGCGTCGCTCCGCAGCGCGAGCACGATCCCCGGCCTGCGGAGGCGCTGGCGCTCGAGCACGGCGCCGGCGATCGAGGACACGTCGACCGGCTCCGAGCGCACCGTCAGACCCTCGTCCAGGCGAGCCATCAGGAGCATGTCCTGGATGAGTCGTCCCGCGCGCAGCGACTCCTGCACCACGAGCACGGCCAGCCGCTCGCGCTCCTCGCTCGAGCCGTCCGCGCGGACCAGGGCGTCCGCCGCCGCCCGGATGCCCGCGACGGGGGTGCGCAGCTCGTGGGCCGCGTCGGACACGAAGGCGCGCATCCGCTGCTCGGCCGCGAGGGCGGCGGATTCGGCCGTCTCGAGGTCGTCGAGCATCTCGTCGAACGCGGTCGCGGTGCGGCCCAGCTCGGTGGAGGGGCGAGACGGGCGCAGCCGCCGCCCCCGGTCGCCGCGGGCGATGGAGCGGGCGACCGTCGTCATCCGCTCCAGGGGGCGGAGCGTCGCGCGGACCACCACGACGAGCGCGCCGGCCGCGAGGAGGAGGAACGCGGCCGAGGCGCCGAGCAGGATCGCGTTCAGCGACGCGAGGGTCGTCCCGACGGAGCTCGCGTCGGCGGTCAGCACTAGCTCGGTGCCGTCGCTGAGGGTCGAGGCGAGGGTGACGAGATCGTCGTCGGCGGTCACGGAGGAGGAGGTCACGGTGACCGCGGAGGCGGGCGCGTCGGCCGTGCCGGTCGTGGTCGGCGGCGCGGCGGGAGCGGGACCGGGGCCGGCGGGGAGGCCGCTCCCCGGTCCGCGACGCAGCTCCTCCGGACTCGGGCCCGCGACCACCGCCTCGCCCTCGGGGCTCGTGATCAGCACCGAGACGCCCTGCGCTGAGAGGCGGGAGGCGAGGTCGTCGTCGTCGACCGTGCCGACCAGGGCGGCCGCCGCCGCGGCGCGATCGGCCAGCCGCTCCTCGATCTGCGAGCGGAGGCGGTCGCCGAGGACGACCTGCACCGTCACCGAGAGCGCCAGCAGCAGCACGGCGAGCAGGGCCAGCACGGCGACGACGGTGCGGAGGCGGAGCGATCCGGTGCGCAGCGGGGCAGTGCTCACGCGTCGACCCGGTAGCCCAGGCCGCGGACCGTGTGGACGAGACGGTCGCCGTGCGCCTCCATCTTCTTGCGCAGCGAGCTGAGGTGGACCTCGACGAGATTGGGGTCGACGTGGTCGTAGCCCCAGACCTGCGTGAGGATCTGCGTCTTGGTGAGCGTGCGGCCCCGGCTCGCCGCGAGGAACGCGAGCAGGCGGAACTCCGTCGCGGTGAGGTCCAGCGCCGTGCCGGCCCGGCGGGCGCGACCCGCTTCCGGATCGACGACCAGGTCGCCGATCTCGATGATCGACGGGATGCGCCCGCGACGCCGCAGGACGGCGGTCACCCGGGCGACCAGCTCGGCGAGCGAGAACGGCTTCACGACGTAGTCGTCCACTCCCTCGCCGAACGCGCGCAGCCGGTCGTCGACCGCGTCGCGGGCGGTCAGCATGATGACCGCGGCGTCGCTGCTGCGGCGGAGGCGCTCGGCGAGCGTGATGCCGCTGGGCCCGGGGAGCATCCAGTCGAGGACGACGAGGTCGGGCGCGAACGAGGCGACCTCCTGCGCGAGGTCCTCACCGCTGGCCAGGGCGCGCACGGTGAAGCGCTCGCTGCGCAGAGCGGTGTCGACGGAGGAGCGGAGGGCGTCGTCGTCCTCGACGAGGAGGACGCGGGCGGCGGAGGGCATCCGCCGAGCGTAGGAGCGCCCGTTATCGGCCTGCCCTGCGCCACCTGTGCGGACGCTGGTCTTAAGCGCGGCTTCAGAACCGCTTCGGAGTCTGATGAGGAACCGGCGGCGAGCCGGGCCCGACCGGGTCCGCCGCAGCGCCGGACGGAGGAGAGAACCATGGACGAGACCACCACCCCGCAGCCCCGCGGACCGCGCCGCCCCCGCACTCGACTGGTCGTCGGTATCGCAGTGGGAGCGCTCGGGCTCGCGGCGCTCGGCTCGACGGCCGCCTTCGCGGCGGGGCCGTCGGCGACGAGCACTGCGACTCCCACGGCCACCGCTTCGCCGAACGGGTCTGTCGTGCCGGGACCCGGGGCGAGTGCGTCGCCGGGTGCACGGACGCCGGGGGCGACGGACGCTCCGGCCGAGGGGGCGGGGCCGACGCCGCCTGCGCCGGGCGAGTGCGGACCCGCGGGGCCCGCGGCGGGCGGGCTGCCGTCGGCGGATGGGGAGCGGCCGACTCCGCCGGCGCCGTCG
>NZ_LMNR01000002.1:1164763-1190256 GCF_001423045.1 Rathayibacter sp. Leaf296 | reverse complement strand
GCCGACTCCGCCGGCGCCGCCTGCGGATGGGGAGCGGCCGACTCCGCCGGCGCCGCCTGCGGACGGCGAGCGTCCGACTCCGCCTGCGGATGGTGAGCGTCCGACTCCGCCGTCGGACGGTGAGCGCCCGACGCCTCCGGCCGACGGCGAGCACCCCGCCCCGTCTGCCCCGCCCGCCGAGGGCGACCAGCCGGACGCCTCCACCGAGACCCCGTCGCTCGGCAGCTGACCGGCCGGACCGCCGCAGGACATCAGCCACGAAGGGGGTCTGTCCGCTGTCAGCCGACAGACCCCCTCGACAGCTGACGTTCTGCAGGGCGCTGCGCTCCGAGGAGCGGCGGGAGCGGCCCGCGTTGACGTCGAGCTGCGGATGACCGAGCGCTGTTCCTCGGATCGTGGACGGAGAGCCCGGCGGAGGGGTGGATACCTCCACCACCAGTGGAATAGAAACCCGCAGTGGCAGGCTGGAAACCTGACCGCAACACGGTTTCCCCGTGCATCGAGGAGCGGGCGGTGCGCGGCCGGGGAAATCCTCCGTGCGACGAGGCGGCCGAGCGCCCGACTGCGGTCGACTGGAACCCGCCTCCCCCGGCCCGCCCCCTCCACCATCCGACGCCTCATTGGAGCCCGCATGCCCCTCACCGTCCTCACCCGGTCGCGTCGCCGCGCCGTGCTCGGCGCGCTCGCCGTCGCCCTGGCCACCACGACCGCCCTCACCGCCTGCTCGAGCGGCTCCGACGCGAGCGCCTCCGGCTCGGGCGAGGAGGGCTCGTTCGGCGAGGCCGCGATGCAGCTCTCCTGGGTCCCCCACGTGGAGTTCGCGGGCGAGTACCTCGCCGACGCGAACGGCTACTTCGCCGACGCGGGCTTCGACTCCGTCACCCTCACGCCCGGCGGCACCGGCGCGACCGGCGCCGAGACGGCCATCGCGAGCGGATCCGCGTTCGCCGGCGTCTCCTCCCCGCTGATCACCGGCCCCGCGATCTCGGAGGGCGCCGAGATGAAGATCGTCGGAGCGACCTACCAGAAGAACCCGTTCGCGATCGTCTCGCTCACCGACGCCCCGATCGAGACCCCCGAGGACATGGTCGGCAAGACCATCGGAGTGAGCGACAGCAACGATCTCGTCTGGCGCGCGTTCCTCGCCGCCAACGACATCGACGAGTCCGACGTGAACCGCGTCCCCCTCACCGACTCGACGCTGCTCACCACCGGCCAGGTCGACGGCTACATCGGCTACGCGACCGCGGGAGCGAACACGCTCAACCAGCGCGGCTTCTCGGCCCAGCAGTTCCTGCTCGCCGACACCGGCCTGCCGATGGTGGGCGAGACGATCGTGGTCGCGCAGTCCAGCATCGACGACGAGCGCGAGAAGGTGAAGGCGCTGCTGCTCGCCCTCGTGCAGGGCTGGCAGGACGCCGTCGCCGACCCCGAGGCGACCGCCGAGACCGTCGTCGCCGACTACGCGGCCGACCAGAACTACAAGGTGGAGGAGCAGGCGCAGGTCATGGTCACCCAGACCGAGCTGATCAGCACTCCCGAGACCGACGAGAACGGCCTGCTCACCATCAGCGACGAGCTGCAGGAGCAGTCGGTCGCCTCCCTGGCGCTGACCGGCATCGAGCTCGACGCCGACGAGCTCTTCGACACCACGCTGATCGACGAGGTCTACGAGGAGCACCCGGAGCTGCTCGAGGGCTGAGCCCCGAGCACTCCCTGACGACCCGCGCGAGAGGACGAGACGTTGACCACCATCGAGAACGGCACCGAGGGCATCCGCCTGTCGAGCCTGAGCAAGCGCTTCGACCTGGGCTCCCGGTCGGTGCAGGCGCTCGCCGAGGTCGACCTCGTCACTCCGCGCGGGTCGTTCCTGTCGCTGCTGGGCCCCTCCGGCTGCGGCAAGTCCACGATCCTCCGGATGCTGGCCGGGCTCGAGAAGCCGACGACCGGTTCCGTCTCGATCCACGGCACTCCCGTCGTCGGCACGAAGCGGAAGGCCGAGCTGGGCATCGCGTTCCAGGACTCGGCGCTGCTGCCCTGGCGCTCGGTGCGCTCCAACGTGCGGCTGCCGCTCGAGCTGACGAGGCAGGCGTCCAAGCGCGACAGCATCCCGGACCTGCTCGACCTGGTCGGGCTGACCGGCTTCGAGGACGCCTACCCGTCGCAGCTCTCGGGTGGCATGCGCCAGCGCGCCTCGATCGCGCGCGCCCTCGTGGTGCAGCCCGATCTGCTCCTGCTCGACGAGCCGTTCGGCGCGCTCGACGACATGACGCGCCAGCGTCTCAACCTCGAGCTGCAGCGCATCTGGACCGCGCGGCCGGCGACCACCCTGATGGTGACGCACGGCATCGCCGAGGCGATCCTCCTCTCGGACACGGTGGCCGTGATGTCGCCCCGACCCGGCCGGATCGTCGAGGTCATCGACATCGACCTCCCGCGTCCGCGCACCGTCGAGATGCTCCGCAGCCCCGAGTTCCACGCGATCGAGGACCGCATCACCGACCTGCTGTTCTCGCGGCAACACGGCGTGGCGATGGAGGACGAGGGGTGACCTGGCTGCGCACGAACTGGCGAGTCCTCGCCGGCCTCGCGGTGTTCGTCGCGGTCTGGTGGATCCTCGCCGAGACCGTCTACCGCGAGAGCCGCGCCGTGCCGAGCCCGGGCGCGATCGTGGCCGCGTTCCTCCGCGACGGTCCCCTCTTCTACCTCCGCAACGTCGGCGACACCGTGCTCGCGGCCGGCTGGGGCTATCTCTGGGGCACCCTCGCGGCGCTGGCGCTCGCCGTCGTCGCGCTGCTGCTGCCGTGGACGCACCGGGTCGTCGAGCAGATCGGCGTGATCAGCCACTGCCTCCCGCTGACGGCGGTCGGACCCGTGATCCTCGTGATCTTCGGCGGTCGGACCACCTCGATCTTCCTGGCCGCGCTGCTGGTCTTCTTCACGACCCTGATCGGCGCGCTGCTGGGCGTCCGCTCGGCGCCGCGCACCGCGCTCGACCTCGTCTCGGCCTACCGCGGCGGCCGCTGGGCGCAGATCGTGAAGGTGCAGGCCGTCGCGGCCGTGCCCGCGACGCTCACGGCGCTCCAGGTCGGCGTGCCCGCGGCGATCCTCGGCGCCGTGCTCGGCGAGTACCTCGGCGGAGTGACGACGGGCCTCGGAGTCGCGCTCGCGGTCGCGCAGCGCCAGATGGACGTCGAGCGCGCCTGGGCCTTCGCGGTGCTGAGCGGAGTCGTCACGATCCTCGGCTACGCGCTGATCGCGGCCGTCGGGCGCTGGGTCATGCCGCGTGTGACCGGCACGCCGCGCGCCACCCGCCGCTCGGTCCTGCGCCGCACGGGAGGAGTCGTATGAGCACCGCCGCCCGCACCCCCGCCACGCGCACCCCCGCCCGCACCCCCGCCCGCCGCGCCCGCGCCCGCGACCTCACTCCGCGCCTCGCGCTCCGCATCGTCCGCGCCGAGCTCGTCCCGCTCGCGATCGCCGCGCTGCTCGCGATCGCGTTCTGGTACGCGTTCCTCGCGATCGCCGACATCTCGCCCCTCCTGGGCAAGACGCCGACCGATGTCGCGACCTACCTCTTCGTCGAGGCCGACGCCGCCGAGAACCGCGCGATCGTCTTCGGCAACCTCGGCGTCACGGCGCTCGACGCCCTGATCGGCTACGCGGCCGGCATGCTCGTCGCCCTCGCGATCGCGGTGCTCTTCGTGCTCGTCCGCTCGCTCGAGGCCACGGTGATGCCGATCGCGATGCTGCTCAAGTCGATGCCGCTGATCGTGGTCACTCCGCTGATCACGCTGGCGATCGGCAACGGGCTCGCGGCGGTCGCCGTGGTCGGAGCGGTCGCGGTCTTCTTCCCGGCGCTCGTCACCGTGGTGTTCGGGCTGCGCTCGCTCTCGCGCGAGTCGTTCGAGCTGGTGACGGTCTACGGAGGCTCGCCGCTGGACGTGCTGCTCAAGGTCGCCCTGCCGACCGCGGTGCCGGCGATCTTCGCGGCGGCCAAGGTGGCGGTCCCCTCCGCTCTGAGCGGAGCGATGCTGGCCGAGTGGCTGGCCACGGGGAAGGGCCTGGGCGGAGCGGTGCAGCGCGCCTCGGCGGGCTTCCGCTACGACGAGCTGTGGGCGTCGCTCGCGGTGATCACGGCGCTGGGAGTCGCGGCCTACGCCGTCGTGGCGATCGGCGAGAGACTGGCGGCCGTCCGCTTCGGCGGACAGGACTGAAGGAGCGGCATGAGCGGCAACACCATCACCGGCACGATCTGGGACGGGCGGCGCGCCCTCGGCACGGCGGCCCTCGCGTGGAACGGCGACGAGATCGTCTCCGTCGACCCCGTCGAGGCGCACGGCACGGAGGAGGGTCTCTCGATCATCCCCGGCCTCGTCGACACCCACGTGCACCTCGGCGCCTACTCGGGCGCAGGCACCGCCGACTTCGCCTCCTGGCCTCTGATCACCCCGCGCGAGGAGCGGGTGTTCCACATCGCGAACAACGCGCGCAAGGCGGCCCGCGCGGGAGTCACGACCCTGCGGGATCTCGGCGCCGACGAGCTGCAGATGACGGTGGCGCGGATGTTCGAGCAGGGCATCGCCGACGGGCCGCGGCTCGTGACGCACGGCGCGGTCGGCATGACGGCCGGACACGGCGACCTGTTCGTTCCTCCGCACTACCCGCACCGCGACCGCGTCGCCGACAGCCCCGACGAGTGCCGGCGGCTGGTCCGCACCTGGGCGCGGGCGGGCGCCGACGGCATCAAGATCTACACGAGCGGCGGAGTGCTCTCGATGGGCGACCGGGTCGGCTGGCGCAACCAGACCGACGCCGAGATCGCCGCGACGATCGACGAGGCGCACGCGCTGGGCATGCCCGTCGCCGCGCACACCCACTCCGTCGAGGGCCTCGACCGCGCGCTCGCGCTCGGCGTCGACTCGATCGAGCACGGGACCGCGATCGGGCCGCAGCACTGGGCGACGCTCGTCGAGCGGAATCTGCCGGTCGCTCCCACCCTCTTCATCAACGACGTGATCGCCGCGGGTCGTGCGCCGTCGTCCCCGGAGGCGTCGCTCAAGGCGCAGGACGTCGTCGCCACCCGCGACGCCGGGTTCCTCGCGGCGGGCGAGGCCGGGGTGCGCTTCGTGCTCGGCACCGACGCGAACGGCGTCTACGTCGACTGGGGCGAGCAGCTCGACGAGGTGCGGCGGATGCGCACCGCCTTCGGCTGGAGCTCGGAGCGGGCGCTGATCGCGGCGACGTCCGACGCGGCCGCCGTGGTCGGGCTGGGCGCGCGCGTCGGGCGGCTCGCGGCCGGCTTCGGCGCCGACTTCGTCGTGCTGCGCGGGCGCCCGTGGGAGAGCATCGACGACCTGCGGGCCGAGAGCATCGTGGCCGTCGTTTCCCGCGGCCGGGTCGTGTCGGGCGCGCTGCCGGAATCGCTCCGATGACCGCCGCACCCCGCCGGTTCGTCTCGGCCGAGGCGCTCGGTGCGCCGCGCGGGGCCTACAGCCACGCGGTCGAGGCGCACGGAGTGGTCTACGGATCCGCCATCGGACCGTTCGCGCCGGGTGACGGCTCGGTCCCCGAGGGCGTCGCGGCGCAGACCGCCGCCGCGCTCGACAACATCGAACGGCTGCTCGGCACCGAGTTCGGCCTGGAGCTGGGCGACGTGGTGCGGATCACGATGATCCTCACCGACTTCGAGCGCGACTTCGCCGCCTCCTCCGCCGTCTACGCCGAGCGCTTCCCCGTCGATCCGCCCGCGCGCACCGTGCTCGGCGCAGCGCTGCCCGGACCCCTCGTCGCGATGGACTTCATCGCGACGGCCCGCTGAACAGGAAGGCCCCCGTGACCCTCGACTCCTTCGTCCGCGGCCTGCCCAAGGCCGAGCTGCACGTGCACCTCGAAGGCACCCTCGAGCCGGATCTGCGCGTGCGCCTCGCCGAGCGCAACGGCCTGCCGGTGCCCGCCGCGCTCTCGCACGACTTCGACTCGCTCGCCTCGTTCCTCGCCGTCTCCTACCCGGCGATGGACGTGCTCCGCGAGGAGCAGGACTTCTACGACCTGGCGACGGAGTACTTCGGCCGCGCCGCCGCCGACGGGGTCGTGCGCGCCGAGGTGTTCTTCGACCCGCAGGCGCACACCTCGCGGGGCGTACCGTTCGAGTCGGTGATCGGCGGCTACCACCGCGCCGCCGTCGACGCGGCCGGGCTCGGGATCGACGCGGGGCTCATCCTCTGCTTCCTGCGCGACCTGTCGGCCGAGAGCGCCCGCGAGACGCTCGAGCACGCGCTGCCGTTCGCCGACCGCCTGATCGGCGTGGGGCTCGACTCCGACGAGCGCGGCAACCCGCCGGCGAAGTTCCGCGAGGTGTTCGCGCTCGCCCGTGAGGCGGGGCTCCGCCTGACCATGCACTGCGACGTCGACCAGCCCAACAGCGTCGAGCACCTGCGCCAGGTGCTCGAGGAGATCGGCGTCGACCGGATCGACCACGGCACGAACATCGTCGAGGCGCCCGAGCTCGTCGAACGCGTGCTCGAGCGCGGACTCGCGCTGACCTGCTGCCCGCTGTCGAACTCGTTCGTCTCGAGCGACATGAAGGCGGTGGAGCTGCGCGCGCTGCTCGAGCGCGGCGTGCGGGTGACGGTCAACTCCGACGACCCCGCCTACTTCGGCGGGTACATCGCCGACAACTACCTCGCGCTGGCCTCCCGCGCGGGCTTCACCCGCGACGAACTGGTGCAGCTCGCGCGCAACTCGGTGCTCGGCTCGTGGGCGTCGCCCGAGGTCCAGGAGGAGCTGCTCGCGCGGATCGACGCGCACGCGGCGACGGCGTAGGGGCTCCGCGCAACGACCCGCAGCCGTTGATGGCGCCTAGCGTCGCGTGGCGTTGTGGAGGTCGAGGTGGCGTGCGACACTTGCCCGGTCGGTCCATCGCGGTGGATCCGGAAGTGAACCCTGGGAGATCCCGTACGACGGGGCCCGGGGTTTCGCGTTTCCCCCTCCGGTCAGACCTCGATGAGGGTGAGCCTCGAACGGAGCGGGTCGAGCAGGTCGGCGTTCCCGATCCTGTCGTGCGTGAGGGCCCCGCAGACGATGTCCGGGATCCAGAGCAGAGGCTCCGCCGGACCCGGCTCGTGGTCCATGCGCAGCGTCCCGTCGACGGCCTTCTTCGCGCGCAGCGAGTCGAGCAGTGCGCGGTCGAGGCGGTCGGCCGGTCCACGTGACTCCAGGATCATCTCCTCGACGCCGAGGACGTGGAGTTCGTAGCAGAGCCTCTCGAGGCAGAGGCGGCGACGGCGCTCGATTCGAGTGGATGCGTCTCCGACGCGGACGACCACGAGGTACTCGCCTCCGGCGTCCGCGATCGCATCGACGAGTGCCGTTCGTCCCGCGTCGGTGGACTCCTCATGCCAATGCACCTTCTTCTGCCCAGGCCGCTTGAGTGCGAGCATCCGACCACGGTGCCGATCACGGTCGTCGTCCGCTAGCAGGGCGGCGCACAGCAGGTAGGTTCCGGGATCGATGTCCTGGCGCGACTCCGATTCGTCGATGTACGCGGTGACCCTCACGCCGCCTCCTCCTCATCCGGAGGGACGTCGTGGGTGCTCAGGGACCGGGTGTCGGAGCCGGGCTGCGGTCGGCGTTCGGCGTTCGAAGCATCGGCCGAGCGAGGGCGGGAACGGGTCTCGGCGTCACTCTGCACCTGCCCAGGGTGGCCGTGGATCGACCGCGACGCCTCGCTGGCGCGACATGGCTCGTGCACTGTGCAGGGGCTCCCGCGGCGCGACTCCCGCGGCGCGACTCCCGAACGCGTCAGAGGTACCGCAGCGCCAGGTGCAGGTCGACGCGGTCGGACATCGAGCCGAGGTCGCGGCCCGTCAGCGCCTCGATGCGCTGCACGCGGTAGCGGAGGGTGCTGGCGTGCAGGTGCAGGAGGTCCGCGGCCCGGCGCCACGCGCCTCCGCTCTCGAGGAACACGCGCAGGGTCTCGACCATGTCGGAGCGGTGCTCGTCGTCGTAGCGGACCAGCTCGCCGAGCACCTCGCGGGCGAACGCGGCGCGGGTGCGCGGGGAGACCAGCTCGAGCAGAGCGTCGCTCGAGACCGGCACCGTGTGCGCGAGCACCGTGACCGGGTCTGCGGAGGAGCCGGCGGCCGCGGTCGCCCGGGCGCGGGCGGCGAGCAGGGAGGCTCCGAGCTGCCCGACGGAGCGGGAGCCGTCACCGACGCCGATCGACACCCGGCGTCCGCGCAGGAGCCACGGCTCTGCCTCGACGGCGGCGCGGAGGGCGGGCCCCGGCTGCCTCTCCTCGTCGTGCGGATCGCCCAGGAGCAGCACCGCGCCTCCGTCGAGTACCCCGCCGAGGGCCAGGGCGTGCTCGCGCTCGCCCGCCTCGCGCAGCGGCCGCAGCAGCGCCTCGGGAGGGAGCGACGGATCGTCCGAGCGGGCGAGCACCACCCGCAGCGGCGCTCCGAGCCGTGCCCCGAGCAGCCGGAGTCGCACCGAGACCTCGCCGTCCGGCAGCTCGTCGTTCTCGACGGAGCGGAGCAGGTCGAGCAGCGGACCCGCCGCCTCCTGCTCGCGGCGGCGGGCGAGGGCGAGGCGACCGGCCACGGTGCTCGCAAGCAGGTCGGCGGCGTCGGCCGACTCCTCCGACCAGCCCCTCTGATCGCCGGTCACCACGAGCACGCCGAGCCGCTCGCCGGAGGAGGAGAACAGGGCCTTCCGGGACAGGGTCCGGCTGCCGGGCGCGACGTCCCAGCGGTCGTCGGAGGAGGCGAGCGAGGCGTCCCACGCGGATCCGGACTCGGCGGGGGACGGCATGCCGCCTGCCGACGCGACGAGGACGCCGGAGCGGTCGATCACCCAGCTGCCGTGCGCGAACTCCTCGAAGTAGGCGCGGAGGGCGGCGTGCACGCCCTCGCCCGCGGCGAGGTCCTGGAGCAGCCTTCGCGCGAAGCGGGCGTCGCGGCCGAGCGTCGGCAGGTCGGCCTGCGCGAGCACCCCCGCGACGGTCTGGCCGATCGTCTTGAAGGAGACCTCGGGCGAGACCGTCAGCAGCGCGACCCCGTGCCGCCGGCAGACCTCGGCCATGCCGACGGGCAGCGTGCCGACGGCGATGAGGCCGACGACGATCGCCACGACTCCGCGGTCGGCGACCTGGCCGACGAACCGCTCGACGCTCTCGCGGCCGGAGGTCCACAGCGCGCTCGTCAGCACGACGTCGCCGGGGGAGAGGAAGCGGCCCGGATCGGGGAGGTCGATCGTGTAAGTGCCCGAGATCGCGCGCGAGAGCTGCACCTCGTCGCCGGTCACCAGGGTCAGCTGGAGCTCGGGATGGGTGAGGAGCTCGCGGACGTTCACGCTGGGGCGGCCTCTTCGATCGTCGGACCCGCGACCGGGCGGGGACTCCAGACTACGGGCGCGGCGGCGGGCCGCCTCGGAAACTCGGCTGAGAGAGGGGTCTCTCGGCTGTCAGGCGACAGACCCTCTTCTCGGCTGATGTTCTGCGCGGGCCTCCGCCGGAATCGGCGCCTGCACGACGGAGGAGCCGGCTCCCGGGACGCGCAGGGCGTCTCGCGGGAGCCGGCTCCTCGGCTCAGTGCTGTCAGCGCGCGGTGCGGCGGCGTCCGAGTCCGAGCGCGACGGCGCCGGCGGCCAGCAGGCCGAGGGCCGCGGCGGCGAGCCAGCCGCCCTCGACTCCGGTGCTGGCGAGTCCGCCGGTCGGCTTCGCCGGGGTGCGCGGCGGGACGGCCGCGGCCGGGGTGGTGGCGTGCGGAGCCGGCGCGGCGGTGGGGGCCGCGGTCGGGGCCGTGGTCGGCGCGACCGTGGGCTCGGCGGTGGGTGCCGTGGTCGGCTCACCCGTCGGCACCGGCGTCGGCTCCGGCGAGACCGCCGCGCCGAACACCGACTCCGCCGAGCCGAGCGACGCGAGCACGGTCTCGCCGTTCGCGTCGTCGACCGCGTCGTTGTCCGTGACCACGAAGACCTCGCCCGAGCCCGTGATGCCGAGCCCCTCGAGCTTCTCCTGGGTCCAGCCGGCGCCCGCCTCGAGCGCCGGCAGCACGTCGGCCGCGAGCGTCTTCTCGAGCATCGGCAGCTCCTCGCCGACCGCGGCACCCGCACCCGTGGGGAGCGGGACCGTGTAGACGGCCTTGAGCGACGCATCCGGACCGTTGCGCTTGTCGCGCTCGATCACGGCGAGCGTGCCCGCCGGGGTCAGCGTGATCTCGGAGAGGCCGTTCCAGTCGCCCTCGACTCCGGACGGATTCTCGAGCGGGTAGCCGAAGAAGCTCCAGGTGCCGGCGGCGACGTCGTAGCGGCCGAGGCGCACCACTCCTGCGGCGTCGATCGAGGCCTCGCGCTGCAGCGCGGTCCAGACGATCTCGCCCTCGGCGCCGGTCTCGATCGTGACGCCCTCGAAGCCCTGCGAGCCGAGCGCGTCGGCAACCTCGGCGGGGAAAGCGATGCGCTCGAGCACCGCGGCGGACGCGTCGAGGCGCAGCAGAGCGTTCTCGGGTCCGGTCTCGCCCTCGGTCACGGCCCAGAAGCCGCCGTCGGCGCGCGCCGCGAGGCCCTCGAGGTCGAGGGCGGCCGGCTCACCGCCCTCGGTGACGGTCGTCGTCGCATCCAGCACCGCGGGGGTGACGGAGGTGTCGATCGAGTGGATCGTGCTCGGCACGTAGGCGCTGTCGCTCACCGCGTAGAGGCGGTCGGCGTCGGCCGGGTCGGTCGAGAGCCCCGAGAGGGCGCCCCAGGGCAGCGGCGATCCGTCGGCGTCGGCCGAGACGAGCGTGGGGAACGCGGGGGCGGAGGCGCCGAGCGCGTACAGCTGCACGGTCGCGCGCAGCGCCGCCTCGGCGTCGTCGGTCTCGCTCGAGACGACGAGCAGGTCGCGCTCGGGCAGGGCGAGCAGCCCCTCCGGACCGGGCGTCGACGGCAGCGCCTGCACGAGGCGCGGCGCGGTCGGGTCGGAGACGTCGTAGACCGCGACGAAGTTGGCGCGCTCGGCGCCGACGAAGACGTAGGGCACGCCGTCGAAGGTCGCCGAGAGCAGGCCCTCGGGCTCGGAGCCCTTCGCGTCGGAGCGCTTGTCGGGGTAGAGGCCGAGGCTCACGGCGAGGTGGTCGAAGGTGTTCCCCGCGTCCCACTGCACCGCTCCGGTGGCCGCGTCGAGGATCGACCAGCCGCGCGTGCCGCCCTTCCAGTCGCCCTCGTTCGCGATCGCGACGTGCGCGTCGCCGACCCAGCCGATGGCGTCGGGCTCGCGCGGCACGTCGGTGATCGAGCCGGTGAGCGAGATCGTGTCGTCGTCGAGCGTGTCGATGCCGTCGACCGAGACGGTGCCCGCGGAGTAGGAGGTGAGGACCTCGCGCGAGGCCAGGTCGACGATCGCGACGGCGTTGTTCTCCTGCAGGGTCACGGCGACGGCCGTGTCGGCGGGGTTGATCGAGACGTACTCGGGCTCGGGGTCCTCGGGGGTGTCGAGGCCCGCGAGTCCGGTGAGGGAGACGTGCTCGGCGACCCAGGCCGAGGGGTCCCCGGCCAGGTCCATGACGACGAGCTCGCCGGCGGGCGCCTGCGGCAGGTCGCCCTCCTCGGCGCCCTCGGGGGTGAACTCCTCGTCGCGCTGGTTCTCGATCGCGATGACGGCGGTGTCGCCGGCGGTGGTGACGTCGATGGAGTCGGGCTGCCCGCCGAGCTCGATCGTCGCGACCGGCGCGAGGTCGGAGGCGTGCAGCACGCTCACGTGACCGGAGGGGTTCGCGAAGTCGCCGTCGCTCGTGTCGACGACCGCGAGGACGTACTCGCCGGTCGCGTAGACCGAGGTCGGCTCGCCGCCGACGCCCGTGCCGCCGAGCGGCTCCGGCGACTCGGGGTCGCTGATGTCGAGGACGTTGATGCGCTGACCGGCGGAGTCGGTCGAGTAGACGAGGCGGCCGTCGGGCGACGCGCTCGAGATCTCGGCGACGGCGGAGTCGACGGCCGGGTCGGCCGCATTGAGGTACGCGGGCACGGTCGCGATGCGGGTGAAGAAGGAGTCGCCGCTCGCCGCGGCGGGCAGGGCGGCTCCGAGCGTGCAGCTCGCGAGGGTGAGGGCGATCGCAGCGCCGGCGGCGCGACGGGGGGCATGAGAACGGGACACGGGTCTCCTGAACGGGTTCGAAGGGAACCCGTCCACGCTGGTCGGCCCGGGTGAACGCGCGGTCGCCACGACGTGAACGCGCGGTGCCTGCGCGGGGGAGGGTGGGTCTCGATGCGCCGCTGCGCGGCTACTCGACCAGGGGTGGGCGTCGGAACTAAGGCTGGGCGTGGGGATGCGGGCGAGCGTGGGCGGATCGATCGGCTCAGCCTTAGTTGTGAGGGCGAGGGGGCTCTGATGCTCGCTGATCGAGTAGCCCGCGGAGCGGGCGTATCGAGATCCCCGTGGTTGAGAGGGGTGGGTCCCGATACGCCGCTGCGCGGCTACTCGACCAGCAGGGGAGCGGCCGCCAGCCCCGCGGCCGCCGTTCCCCACGCCGCCAGCGCCGAGCGCACGCGCTCGTCGCGCGCCAGCCCCTGCGCCTCGGCGTACGCGCCCTCCAGCACGTCGTCGATCCGCACGCGCGCGCCCGTCTCGGAGGAGCGCACCGCCGCCTCCACCATCGCCAGGCTCCGCACGTTCGCGTGCACCTCGCCCGACGGCGTGCGCCCGGTGCGCAGCGCGGAGACGAACTCGGCGAGCGAGCCGCGGATCTCCTCCGGCACCGGGTCGAGCACTCCGGTCCGCGCGAGATCGGACTCCCGCTCCTGCAGCTCCGGCGCCCCGTCCCCGTCCCAGCGCGCCGTGCCGCCCGCGCCGTTCACGCGCCAGCTGCCGTTCCACGACGTCTCGAACCCGTCGGCGCACCAGCTGCCCGTGTAGGTGAAGCGCACCCCTCCCGCGAACTCGAATACCGCGGTCGCCGCCGCGCCGTCGGCGTACCAGCTCCACTCCGGGTTGTACTCCTCGCAGTACACCGACACCGGGTCGCGGTCGAGCACGTACCGCGCCGCGTCGAACGCGTGGATCGCCATGTCGACGAGCAGCACGTGCGGCATCTCCTCGCGGAACCCGCCGAAGTGCGGGGCCTTCGCGAACTCGACGGAGGCGCTGCCGAGCGTCCCGAGCTCGGCGACCTGCGCGCGGAACGCGGCGATCGCGGCGTAGTAGCGGCGCGACTGGCTGGTCATCAGAAGCCGCCCCGAGGCCTCGGCGGTCGCGGCGAGCACCAGCGCCTCGGCGACCGTCGGAGCGATCGGCTTCTCGCAGAGCACCGGCAGCCCGGCGAACAGCGCCTCCGTGCTCACCGGCAGGTGCGCGCGCGGCACGGTCACGTTGACCACGGCCTCGGCGCCCGAGCGCGCGGCGACCTCGGCGACGGAGGTGCCGATCGCGATCGGAGCGACCCCCTCCTCCGCCGCGGCCCGCTCGGCGAGGTCGGTGTCGAGGTCGACGAGGCCGACCAGCTCGACGTCGGCCGAGTCGCGCAGTGCGTGCAGCCAGGCGCGCCCCATCGCTCCCGCGCCGACCTGGACGATGCGCACGGGAGCGCTCATCGGACGAGCGCGCCCTCGTAGTCGTGACCGTTGTGGAAGTCCTCGGTCTCGTACCGCTGCAGCACCGGCAGAGTGCGCTCGGGGCGGAGGGTGCGCGCCCACTCCACTCCGTTCGCGATCACGCGCCGCACGTCGGGGTGGTGGTAGACGGGGTAGTCCTGGTCGCCGGGCGAGAAGAAGAACACCTTGCCGTGCCCCCGCTTCCAGGTCATCCCCGAGCGGAACACCTCGCCGCCCGAGAACGTCGAGAGGAAGATCAGCTCGTCGGGCGCGGGCACGTCGAAGAACTCCCCGTACATCTCCTGCTGCGGGATCACGAACGGGTGGGGCACGCCCTGGGCGATCGGATGCGTCGGGTCGACGGTCCAGACCAGCTCGCGGTCCTGCTCCGATCGCCAGCGCAGCGTGCAGGTGGTGCCCATGAGCTTCCCGAAGATCTTCGACCAGTGGCCGGAGTGGAGCACCACCAGTCCCATGCCCGAGAGCACGTGGCGGTGCACGCGCTCGACGACCTCGTCGGCGACCTCGCCGTGCGCGGCGTGCCCCCACCAGACGAGCACGTCGGTGGCCGCGAGGACCTCCTCCGTCAGACCGTACTCCGGCTCGTCGAGCGTCGTGGTCGACACCTCCGCGCGGTCGCCGAGGTTCTCGGAGACGCCCGCGGCGATCGTCGTGTGCATGCCGTCCGGGTAGATCGCGCGCACCTCCTCCTCGATCTGCTCGTGGCGGTTCTCGCCCCAGACGAGGACGCGGACGGGGGAGGAGGGTGTGGTCACGGGAGGATCCTTCGGGAGTCGGCGATGACGGAGCGGTGACGGAGCGGTGACGAGCGGTCGTCAGCGGGAGAGGCGTCCCGCGGTTAACCGCTTTACCGCACGATCCAGGATGATGGACGTCGCGGCTGCCCGTCAACCGCGGAGGAGGAGCGTCATGGCGACCATGCGCGACGTGGCCGACCGCGCCGGCGTCTCGATCGCGACGGTGTCGTTCGTGGTCAACGACTCCAAGCCCGTGACCGCCGAGACACGTCGCCGCGTCCTCGCCGCGATGGAGGAGCTCGACTACCGCCCGCACGCCCTCGCGCGAGCCCTCGCCCGCCGCCGCTCGATGATCCTCGCCGTCGTGTTCCCGCTGGTGCGCCCGCGTCTGCTCAGCACCGCGACTCTCTTCTTCGCCGGAGCGGCCGAGGCGGCGGCCGAGCGCGGCTACTCGATCGTGCTGTGGCCCGCGCTCGACTCCTCCGAGCGTCTCGCCGGCCTCCGCGCCGACGGGCTGGTCGACGGCGCGGTGCTGATGGAGGTGTCCCTCGACGACGAGCGGGTCGACGTGCTGCGCACCTCGCGCACCCCGTTCGCGCTGATCGGCCGCACCCGCGACCCCTCCGCCCTCGACTGGGTCGACATCGACACCGAGGGCATGGTCGAGGAGGCGCTGACGCGTCTCGCGGGCCTCGGCCACGCGCGCATCGCCCTGGTCCTCGGCGGCCCCGAGCGGATCGAGGGCTTCGGACCGAACGCGCGCGCCCGCGACGCCTTCCGCCGCGGAACGGCCGCGCGAGGTCTCTCCGGTGCGCTGCTCGAGACGGAGGAGTCCGCGGCGGGCGGCCGCGCGCTGGCAGGCCGCCTCGGCGGGGTCACGGCCGTCGTGGTGTTCGACAGTGGAGTCGCCCTCGGCCTCGCCCACGAGCTGCGCCACCGCGGAACGACCGTGCCCGACGACCTCTCGATCGTGCTGCTCGCCTCGACGCCCGAGGTCGCCGACCTCGGCGACCCCGCGCTCGACGTGCTCGTCTCGCCCGCGCACGAACTCGGGCGGAGGGGAGTGGAGACGCTGCTCGCCCGCCTGGAGGACCCCGCGGCTCCGCTCGTGCAGGAGCGCATCGGCGGCGCGTGGCGCGAGGGCGGCTCGGTCGCGCCGGCGCCTCAGTCGGCGATCGAGCGGAGGTAGCGCTCGCGCCAGTCTCGCGGCGCGAGTCCGTAGCGGGACGAGAACGCACGACTGAACGCCGACGCCGACGAAAATCCCGAGCGCGCACCGATCCCCGCGACGCTGATCGTGCTCGTCCGGTCCCGCTCCATCAGCGAGCGCGCCCGCGCCAGCCGTGCCTCCGTGATCACGCGCGCCAGCGTCGTCCCCTCGGGCTCGAACGCCTTCTGCAGCGTGCGCGACGAGACCGTCAGCTCGTCCGCGACCGAGGCGGCGGTCAGGGCGGGGCTTCCGCACGAGAGCTCGACGATCCTCCGCGCCCCGGCGACCAGAGCGCCCCGGGCCGTCTCGGGGGCGGTTCGGCGGCCGAGGAAGTCGTCCACGAACGCCGCCGTCAGGTCCAGGATCGAGTGCGCGAGGGCCGCTCCGGAGGCGGGGCCGAGGTCGTGCTCCATCCGCATGGCCTGCGCGGCGAGCGACCCGATCATCAGCGGCAGCCCCTCCGTCAGAGGGAACACGGTGCGCGAGACCGCGTCGACGTCGGAGGAGGAGAGCCCGATCGCCTCGCGGTCCATCCGGATCGACAGCGAGCGGAAGTCGGGCGTCATCGCGAAGCCGCTGACCCGCGGCATGTGGCTCATGGTCATGACGCCCGGTCGGCTCTCGAGGTCGTGGTAGGTCCGCTTCGAGACGATGGCGCCGTCGGTGACGAACGCCCAGACGAGTGCGTCGCCGGGGTCTGAGTAGCCCGCCGACGGAGGATCGCCCGGCCCGGGCGCGCGGGTGTGCACGAGCTGCACCGGTCCGAGTGCGCGGCTGCGCACCACCGTGGCCGCCGTGGGAGCGAAGCCCGAGCGACCGCGCACGGCCTGCCGGAGGAACACGTGGGCCGTCCTTCCCCGCCCGGCCGGAGGAGCCGCGCCGGACAAGCGTGCCGCCTGAGTCGACCGATCGCAAGAGCGCTCTCATGACGCCGGCCGCACGGCGACCAGTCGGTTCCCGCCTCGGTGAGAGCGCGCCCACGCCGCGGCGGGAGCATGGGGCGTCCGCTCCCTGGACGCCGATCCCCTCCTCGAGAAAGAGACCGATGCCGTACTTCACGACCTCCGACGGAACCGAGATCTACTACACGGACCTGGGCTCGGGTCAGCCCGTCCTGCTCAGCCACGGCTGGCCCCTGTCGTCCGACGCGTGGCAGGTCGAGCTGAAGCTGCTGGTCGACAACGGCTACCGCGCCATCGCGCACGACCGCCGCGGGCACGGCCGCTCGTCGAAGACCGCGACGGGCAACGACATGGACACCTACGCCCGCGACCTGGCCGAGCTCGTCGAGCACCTCGACCTGACCGACCTCGTCGTCATCGGCCACTCGACCGGAGGCGGCGAGGTCGTCCGCTACGCCGCGCAGCACGGCGTCGGCCGCGTCGTGAAGGTCGTCACCGCCGGCGCCGTGCCGCCGCTGATGGTGAGGACCGAGTCGAACCCCGACGGCCTGCCGATCGAGGTCTTCGACGGCATCCGCGCGGGCGTGCTCGCGGACGCATCGCAGTTCTACATCGAGCTGACCGAGGCGTTCTTCGGCGCGAACCGCGAGGGCAGCACCGTCTCGGAGGGAGCCAAGCGCGACTTCTGGCGCCAGGGCATGCTGGTCAACCTGTCCGCCGCCTACGACTGCGTCGCCGCTTTCTCGGAGACCGACTTCACCGCGGACCTCGAGGCCCTGACTGTGCCGATCCTGCTCGCGCACGGCGACGACGACCAGATCGTGCCGATCCACGACGCGGCGCTGAAGTCGATCGAGCTCGTGCAGAACGGCACCCTCAAGATCTACGAGGGCGCCCCGCACGGCATCGCCGGCGAGTACCAGGCGAAGCTCGACGCCGACATCCTGGCGTTCCTGGCGGAGTAGCCGCTCCCGATCCCCGGCTCGCGGGATCGCGTCCGGCTCGTGGGGACCAGGGGGTCTCGCGAGCCGGAGCGGTCGCCGCGTGTCGGAGGTCCTGGCACCCGCCGCGTCAGGACGCGCTCACGGCACGATCGCGTCGATGTAGCCGCCGTCGACCCGCACCGCCGCGCCCGTGGTCGCCGAGGCGAGCGGCGACGCGAGGTAGACGACCATGTTGGCGATCTCCTCCGGTTCGATCAGCCGCTGCAGCAGCGAGTTCGGCCGGTGCAGCCGCATGAACTCGCGCTGCGCCTCGTCCCAGGGGAGGGAGGCATCGACCAGCTCGTGCACGAAGTCCTCGACGCCGCCCGTGTGCGTCGGCCCCGCGAGCACGCTGTTCACCGTGACTCCGGTGCCCGCCGCGGCCTTCGCGAAGCCCCGCGACACTCCGAGCAGCGCCGTCTTCGACACCCCGTAGTGGATCATCTCGGCCGGCGTCGCGACGGCGGAGTCGCTGCCGATGTACTGCACGCGCCCCCAGCCCCGCTCGATCATGCCGGGCAGGTAGGCGCGGGTCAGGCGCACGCCGGTCAGCACGTTGACCTCGAAGTAGCGCCGCCACTCGTCGTCGCTGATCGTGAGCGGATCGGCGCTGCCGAAGATCCCGAGGTTGTTGACGAGGACGTCGACGGTCGGAACCGCCTCGAGCAGCGCGGCGCTGCCGTCGTCGGTCGCGAGGTCGGCGGCGACTCCGCGGACGGACGCCTCCGCCATCTGCCGCAGCACCTCCGCGATCGCCGTGTCGATCGAGCCCTGCGAGCGGGCGTTGACGACGACGTCGGCCCCGGCCCGGGCCAGCCCGACGGCGATCGCCAGCCCGATGCCCTGACCGGATCCGGTGACCAGTGCCGTCTTCCCGGTGAGATCGATCGCGATCATGCTGCTCCGTTCTGCGGCGCGCGAGGTGCGCGCCGTGCCTCCGATGGTGGCGGGCCGGAACGCGAGACGGAACCCCGGAAGGGCGAGTGCCGCGACTCCGGCGGCGCCTGCACACGGGCGTCGACCTCCACCGCTAGGCGGACGACGCCAGCGCGATCCCGACGACGACGACCAGCAGGAGGGCGACCGACCCGAACCCGATCAGCAGGGCGAACGTCGTCGGGTGCGTCTCCCGGAAGCTCATCGTCCCGGGGATCAGCTCGTTGATCTCCCCGGGGCTCAGCGTCTTCTCCTCGACCGGGGAAGCAACGACCTCCCGACGAGCGGCTCCGGTCCTCTCGCGGCCCCTCCTGCCACGGGCGCGGATCCCGCGGGCCGCGGGAGGGATCGGCGTCTCCACCGCGGCGACCACCGCCCGCAGATCCTCGAGCTCCCAGTCCGACCCGCGGAGCCGGAGCGACCGGGTCCCGTCCGACAGGAACAGGACGAGGGAGGGAGGCAGCCGGATCCCCTCGCTGTTCGGGCCGGCGGCCACCCGGGTGAGCAGCGCCGCCAGCGACGGATCGGCGCGCTCGAACGCCACGACCCGACCTCGCGCGTCCGTGTACTCGATCGCCCGATCCGAGATCCGGAGTGACGCAGTGGCGAGGAACCGCCGGTTGCGGACCCGCAGCACCCCGACGATCAGCACGGCCACGGCGGTCGAGAAGCCGTACAACCCGAGGTAGACGACCATCGCGCCGGCGGGATCGTCGGACGCGACGACTCCCCAGACGGTCCCCGCCAGCAGGACCAGCGCGGGGAGCACCGCGACCGGCCTGAGCCGTCGCGACTCCTGCGTCTGCCGGGCTCTCGAGGGCCGGAACTCGCGAGGAGGCCGGGCGTCCGGCCGCCCCGCGCGCCGCCACCACATCAGCGCTGCCATCCCATCAGACGGAGGAGGGTGCCGGGGAGCCGGTGCGGTCGCGGCTCCGGAGACGGTCGTCGAGGGGGCGGCGCATGGCGACAGGGTAGCGGGGCTCCGGGCTGCACGGTCTTGCGCCCTCCCGCGCCCCGCGCGTACCGTGCTGGGGTACCTCGTCGCGAGCCGCGACGTCGGTGCGGCCACCTCACCGGCCGACCGGACGGCTCGCGGACACGGGGGCTCCTCGCACGGAAGACGGTCCTTTGCGCATCAGCACCGGTACTGCGTCCACGACGCAGACGCTGACCTCGCACTGACGACCCCCGAGCCCGCCCGCTGAGGGCGAGGCTCCCGCACGCCGGGAGCCCGGTGGTCGTCGCGCGCCGACACACCATCACCGGGAGCACCGTGCCCTCCATCACCCCACCCTCCGTCGTCCTCACCGACTGCTCGTTCGCCTGGCCCGACGGCGACGTCGTCCTCGACCGGGTCAGCACCGCGTTCGGCCGCGGCCGCACCGGGCTCGTCGGAGCCAACGGCGCCGGCAAGTCCACGCTCGTCCGGCTCGTCACCGGCGACCTCGCTCCGACGCACGGCACCGTGTCGACGACGGGGCCGGTCGACCTGCTGCCGCAGCGGCTCCGGCGCGGACCCGACGACACCGTCGCCGATCTGCTCGGGATCCGCGGGAAGCTCGACGCCCTGCACGCGATCCTCGGCGGCGACGCCGATCCGCGGCACTTCGAGGTGCTCGACGACGACTGGGACCTCGACGCCCGGGCGGTCGCCGCGCTCGGGGAGGCAGGGCTTCCGGAAGACCTGCGCCGACCCGTCGCGACCCTCTCGGGCGGGCAGGCGGTCCTCACCGCGGTGACGGGCGTCCGCCTCCGGAACAGACCGATCGCGGTGCTCGACGAGCCCACCAACGACCTCGACCGACGGTCGCGCGGCCTTCTTCTCGACCTCGTCGATCGGTGGCGCGGCACGCTGATCGTGGTCAGCCACGACCGCGAGCTGCTCGAGCACGTCGACGAGATCGCCGAGCTGCGGGGCGGCGCGCTCCGCACCTCCGGAGGCACCTTCTCGGACTTCGAGGAGCGGCTCGCCCTCGAGCGCGCCGCGGCCGAACGGGATCTGCGCGACGCCGACCAGCTGCTCCGCGCCGAGAAGCGGCAACGGATCGAGGCCGAGACGACGATCGCGCGGCGGGCGAAGGCGGGCGCCCGATCGGCGGAGTCGATGCCCAAGATCCTCGCGAACGCCCGGAAGAACAGGGCCGAGGGGACCGCCGGGCGCCTCCGATCCGGTCACGGCGAGGCGGAGGCGCGCGCCCGCGAGCAGGTCGACGCCGCGTCGCGCGCGGTGCGGGACGACGACGCGGTGCGCATCGAGTTGCCGCCGGATCCGGGGGTGCCGGCGGGGCGGCGACTGGCCGAGATCACGGTGCGGGGGCGCACCACGGTGCTGAAGGGGTCCGAGCGGATCGCCGTGGTCGGCGCGAACGGCACGGGCAAGACGACGCTGCTCGAGCAGCTCGTGCGGGCGGAGGCGCGTCCGCATCCGATCGCCGGCACGCACGCCACCGCGCTCACCGACCGCCTCGGCTGGCTCCCGCAGCGCCGGGAGGGGCTGCTCGACGACGCCCGCACGGTGCTCGAGCACGTCGCGCGCGCGGCCCCCGCGGTGCCGACCGGCGAGCTGCGCAACGCGCTCGCCCGGCTGCTCCTCCGGGGCGCGATCGTCGACCGGACGGCGCAGACCCTGTCGGGCGGCGAGCGGTTCCGCGCCGCCCTCGCAGGGCTCGTGCTCGCGCAGCCGGCTCCGCAGCTGCTCGTGCTCGACGAGCCGACGAACGACCTCGACCTGGCGACGACTGACCACCTCGTCGACGTGCTCGCCGCCTGGCGGGGCGGACTGGTCGTGGTCAGCCACGACGAGGCGTTCCTGCAGCGGCTGGGGCTGGACGGGAGGGTGGTGCTCGACGCGCCGACGGGGCTCGTCAGCCGCGGCGACTCCGGATGATCAGCACGGCCCGAGCTGCACGTGTGCCTGCATCCTTGCTGATCGAGTAGCCCGCGCAGCGGGCGTATCGAGATCCCTGGCGTCCCATGGCTCGGGTCAGAGGCCCGACCCGCTGACGGGGGTGGGTCTCGATACGCCCCTGCGGGGCTACTCGACCAGCAGGAATGGCGACGGGCTCCCCCTCTTCCTCACCGAGTCGCATCCCGGTGGATCGGCGGTCCCGCGGGCCCGTCATCGCGGGACAGGCGCGACGGGAACGAGGAATCCGCCGGGCTCGTCGAGTGTCGGCTCGACGTACTCGGCCGGCAGCGTGTACCGGTCGGTGCCGTAGCCGGTCACCTCGAAGACCTCGTCCTCGATCGTGCCGATGAGGAAGGCGGAGTGGATGAGGGTCCCGTCGGGTGCGCGTCGGGGAGTCCCGGACGCCGAGCCTTCGTGGCGTCGGTCGTCGCTCTGGACGACGACGAAGCCGCCGGGCGCCTCCTCGAGGCCGTCGGGGTCGATCCCGACCGTCTCGATGCCGTCGAAGCACGGCTCGTCGGGGCCGTCGAATCCCGGGTCCCTGTCGAACGTGCAGAACTCCATCGATCCGTCGGGAGCGACGTGCAGATCGCCGTACGCGCCGACCAGCTCGGGCTCCGGAGCGGCGGTGCAGGCGGCGAGGCCGCCCAGGAGCGCGAGCGCGGCGACGGTGCGCGGCATCCGCCTCACGACGCCACCGCCAGCGTGCAGCGGTACCGCGGGCGGTCGGGCCAGCGCGGGTCGACGGGGGCGGGTCCGTCCGTGAATCCGAGGCGCCGGTAGAAGGCGATCGCGTCGTCGTCGGTGCGGGCGACGATCACGGCTCCCGGATGCGTCCGCTGCAGCTCGCGGACGAGGGCCGATCCCCGCCCGCGCACCAGCGAGGCGAGGTACTCGATCTCGAGGCCCTCCTCGACGGGTCGCGCGGCGGCGAACGCGTCCAGCCGGCCGTCCTCGACGACTCCGATCACTCTCAGCGCCGGCAGCTCCTCGTCCCGGAGGCGCACGAGATCCTCGTCCGGCAGCTCGGCGGCCAGCCGCAGCAGCTCGAGGAACCGCGGCGACGCGAGGTCGGAGGGGGCGAGGTCGCGGATCGGCACGCCTCCGATCCTGGCCGATCGGGGCTCGGGAGGGAACGCCGAGCTCGTCGACGGTGCTCGGTGGCACCGTCCGAGCCGGTCCGTGCGCGCATCCCCCGGTATCGAGTGGACGCGAAGCGGGCTCTGGGGCGAGCGCGGGCCCCGTTCTGCGTCGAGTCGGGATGTCGCGCTGTGTCGAGTGGACGCGAAGCGGGCTCGGGTGGCGTCGACTCCGCAGAAGTCGTCGTACTCGCGCTCCAGTACGACGACTTTCGAGGAGTGGGACCGACCTCAGCCCGCGTGGTGCCGCCCGATCGGCAGCACCAGCGGCGTCCGCGAGACCGGGTCCTCGATGATCCGCGACTCCATCCCGAACACCGCGCGCACCGTGTCCGACGTCACGACCTCGGCCGGCGTCCCCGAGGCGTACAGCGCCCCGGCGCGCACCGCGAACAGGTGGTCCGCGTACCGCGCCGCGAGGTTCAGGTCGTGCAGCACGATCACGATCGTCGTGCCGCGGGTGCGGTTGAGGTCGGTGAGCAGGTCGAGCACCTCGATCTGGTGCGAGACGTCGAGGTAGGTGGTCGGCTCGTCGAGCAGCAGCACGTCGGTGCGCTGGGCGAGGGCCAGGGCGATCCAGACGCGCTGGCGCTGGCCGCCCGAGAGCTCGTCGACCGGGCGGTCGGCGATCTCGAGGGTGCCGGTGGCGCGCAGGGCGTCCTCGACGATCGCGTCGTCGTCGGCGGAGGAGCCCCGGCCGAACCAGCCGCGGTGCGGGTAGCGGCCGCGGGCGACCAGGTCCGACACCGCGATGCCCTCGGGGGCGATCGGGGTCTGCGGCAGCAGCCCCACCTGCGTCGCGACCTGCTTGGTCGGGAGCGTGTGGATCGCCTGCCCGTCGAGCAGGACGGCTCCGGTCCGCGGAGTGATCAGCCGCGCCATCGCGCGCAGGAGCGTCGACTTGCCGCAGGCGTTCGCTCCGACGATCACGCTGATCGCGCCGGTGGGCACGTCGAGCGACAGGCCGTCGACGACGACACGCTCGTCGTAGGCGAGCGTGACGGCATCGACCGAGAGCGTGCGGTGCGCGGAGTCGGAGGAGGCCCCCGCGGCGGACGGGGCGGGCGTGGTCGATGCGGTCACAGAGTGCCTCCGGTGCGGTTGCGGCGGGCGAGGAGCCAGAGCAGGAACGGGGCGCCGAGCGCGCCCGTCACCACTCCGACGGGGAAGCGGGCGCCCGAGAAGGCGAGCCCCGCGACGTGCTGGGCGACGAGGTCGGCGGCGAGCACCACGACCACCCCGACGAGAGCGGAGGGGACGAGCAGGGACCGCGCATCGGGCACGAGACGCCGCGCGATCGGCCCCGACACGAAGGCCACGAAGGCGATCGGACCGGTGGCGGCGGTCGCGACGGCGACGAGCCCGACGGCCACGACCAGCAGCGCGGCGCGGTCGCGGCCGACCCGGACGCCCAGGGCGGTGGCGGAGTCGTCGCCGAGCTGCAGCATCCGCAGCCGGCCCGAGAGCAGCAGCGCCAGCGGCACCAGCACGAGCATCGCCAGCGCGAGCGGCGGCACGCCCGGCCACAGCGCCTGGTTGAGGCTGCCGGTCAGCCAGCGCAGCGACTCCTGCACGTCCTCGAAGTCGGCCCGCGTCTGCACGTAGGCGATGACGCTCTGGAACATCGCGCCCACCCCGATGCCGATCAGGATCAGCCGTGCGCCCGCGACTCCGCCGCTTCCGGCCAGCCCGGCGATGACGAGCGCGGTCAGCAGGCCGGCGGTGACGGCGATCACCGAGACGGCCGCGCCCGACAGCCCGAGGAACGCGATCGCGACCACGGCCGCGGCGCTCGCCCCCGACGTGATGCCGATGATGTCGGGGCTGGCGAGCGCGTTGCGCAGCAGCGTCTGGAAGATCACGCCGCCCATCCCGAAGCCCGTCCCGACCAGCACGGCCGTGATCGTGCGCGGCAGGCGCAGCGTGCCGACCGTGAAGGACGCTCCGGGAACGGTGTCGCCGAGGACCACCCGGACGACGTCGACGGGGGAGTAGACGGTGGTGCCGACGCTGAGCGACACGAGCACGAGAGCCAGGGCGAGGGCGGCGAGGACCGCGCAGCCGATCGCGGTGCGGCGGGCGCGCAGGGTCCGCCCGGCCACGATGCCGCGCGCGTCTCCGGGGCCGTTCCGGGACGAGCGGAGTGGCGTGGCCGCGCTCACAGGGCCCTCACCTTCGAGCGGCGCACGATCGCGATCAGCACGGGGGCTCCGATCAGGGCGGTGACGATGCCCACCTCGACGTCGCTCGGCCGGGCGACGACGCGGCCGACGACGTCGGCGGTGAGCAGCAGCAGGGCGCCGAGCAGGGCCGAGGCGGGGAGGAGCCACGCGTGCGTCGGCCCGGTCAGGCGGCGCGCGAGGTGCGGGACCACGAGGCCGATGAATCCGATGGGCCCCGCGACGGCGGTGGCGGCGCCGCACAGCAGCACGGCGGCGATGCCGGCGACCAGGCGGATGCGGCCGACGCGGCGGCCGAGGCCGGTCGCGAGGTCGTCGCCGAGCGCCAGGGCGTCGAGGCCCCGGGCGCTGGCCAGCGCGAGCAGCACGCCGACGGCGAGGAACGGCAGGACCTGCAGGATCCCTCCGGTCTCGGCGCCGCCGACTCCGCCGACCTGCCAGAAGCGGAAGCGGTTGAGCGTCTCCTCCTGGGTGAGCAGCACGGCGCTGATCAGCGAGGTGAGCGCGGCGGCGGTGGCGGCGCCGGCGAGGGCGAGCTTCAGCGGGGTCGCTCCGTCTCGGCCGAGCGAGGCGACGGCGTAGACGAAGGCGCCCGCGGCGGCCGCGCCGAGGAACGCGAGCCAGATGTACTGCGGGAGGGTCGTCACTCCGAGGACCGAGATGCCCAGGACCACCGCGAGCGACGCCCCGGCGTTCAGACCCAGGATGCCCGGGTCGGCGAGCGGGTTGCGCGTCATGCCCTGCATGACGGCGCCGGCCAGGCCCAGGGACGCGCCGACCAGCAGGGCGAGCACGGTGCGCGGCACGCGGTTCTGCACCGCGGCGTCGACGATGGACGCCGGGTCGGGCGAGGTCAGCGCCGGCCAGACCTCGGCGAGCGGGATCTCGCGCGAGCCGAAGACCAGCGA
>NZ_LMNR01000002.1:1164579-1164677 GCF_001423045.1 Rathayibacter sp. Leaf296 | reverse complement strand
GGCGATCGAGGCCAGGGCGAGCGCGACGACGACGGCGCCGAGCCCGAGGGGGCGCAGGCGCCGAGCGGCGCCCCGCCCGCGAGTGTAGTCGCGGGCGG
>NZ_LMNR01000002.1:1156303-1164508 GCF_001423045.1 Rathayibacter sp. Leaf296 | reverse complement strand
GGCGCCGGGGAGGAGCGGAGGCGTCGGTGCTCACGACACCTTGTCGGCGGCCGCCGCGATCCCCGCCGTGTACTCGTCGAGACCCCACGGGATGCTCAGCAGGTTGGGCGAGGAGGTCGCCATCGCGAGGGACGAGCCGTCGGTGAGGACGTAGACCGAGCCGCGCGCGACGGCCGGGATCTTGGAGAGCAGCGGGTCGGCCTGGAGGGCCGGGAGGGTGGTCTCGTCGCCGTAGACGATGAGCACGTCGGCGTCGAGCTGGTCGGCGTTCTCTGCGCTGAGGGTGCCGCTGAACGCCTCGGAGTCGCCCGAGAGCTCGACGACGCTGGGCGCGACCTCGAGGCCGAGGTCCTCGACGTACTTCACCCGGGCGTCGTTCGGCGTGTAGTAGGTGAAGGAGCTCGCGTCGGTGGGGTCGTACCAGCCGTAGGTGAAGGTGGTGCCCTCGAGCGAGGGGTGCTCGGCGACGGTCGCAGCGATCTCGTCCTCGACCTCGGCGACCTTCGCCTCGGCCTCGTCGGCGAGCCCGAGGGCGGCGCCGTCGAGCTTCGCCGAGTCCTGCCAGGTCGTCCCCCAGGCCAGGCCGGGGTAGGCGACGGTCGGGGCGATCTGCGACATCGTGTCGTAGTCCTGCTGCGAGATGCCGGAGTAGGCCGAGAGGATCACGTCGGGCGTGAGATCGGCGATCGCCTCGAAGGGCACGCCGTCGGTCTCGTCGAAGAGCTCCGGAGTCTCGGCGCCGGCCGCGTCGAGGGCCTCCTTCGTCCAGACCAGCAGTCCGTCGCCGTCCTCGTCGCCGTAGGAGGCGCGGGTGAAGCCGACGGGGGTGACGCCGAGCGCGAGCGCGACGTCCTGGTTGGTCCAGCTGGTGGCGACGACGCGATCGGCCGACTCGACGGTGGTCTCGCCGAACGCGTGCTCGACGGTGACGGGGAAGCCGGCCGCGGACGGCGCGGCGTCGTCGGTGCCGGCGTCGGCGCCTCCGGAGCAGGCCGTGAGCAGCAGGGCGGTGAGGCCGAGCGAGGCGACGGCGGTGAGGCGGCGGGGGGTGCGGATGGCGGGCACGAGCGTCCTTCGGAGCGGGGGTCGGGGGATTGCGAAGGTAAGCCTAACCTCACCGTCGCGGAGTCGCCAGACGGAGGGAGGGGTTCGCCCCGGTCTCGCAGGAAGGGGGCGTCCTGGGTCACGGCAGGGAGAAGTACTCGAAAGGGGGACGTTCATAAGCGAGCCCTTCAGGCCCAGGAATCCCCTTTCAGGGGGGTTAATCGCGACCGGGAATTCACGTGTGTTTCGGGCATGATTCGCCCCTCAGGGAAACGCGGCCCTTCCGGGGGGCGTGGGGGTGACAGATCCTCCGCTCCGTTATCGCCGAATAGGACATCAGTAGATTCGCAGCAACCCCATTCCCTTTCGGATACCGCCGGAGTTCTGTTGCCTCTCTCGTCTTCTTCCGCTGTCCCCCGCGATAGTCACAGGCCTTTCCGACGATCGCGGATCATCACCGCGCTCATCGCTCTTCTGGTGTCGGTGCTGGCCTTCGGCGGCCTCGCGCAGCCTGCCTGGGCCGCGACACTGCAGCCCACCTACTCCACCCCCATCAGGGTGCAGGAGAGCAGTGCGGACCTCACCTATTCGGGGTCCTGGACGAAGATCACGGGTGGTGACAACGGTGGTGCGAGCAAATACCTGAACAGCACCGGATACGTTCAATTCAAGTTCACCGGAACGGCGTTCCGCTGGCTCAGCCGCACCACCCCGACCTCGGGTATCGCCAACGTCTATGTCGACGGAAAGCTTCTCGACACGGTCGACCGGTACTCCTCGACGACCAAGTACCAGGTGCCGGTATTCACCAAGACGGGCCTTCCGGACGCCGTGCACACGGTGAAGGTCTCGTACACGGGGAAGAAGAACACCAAGGCGACGGGCGCCAACCTGATCATCGACGCGTTCGAGCTCGGCAAGGAGACTCCGCCCGCGACACCGACGCCGACGCCGACCACCGCTCCGGTGGGCAGCACGTCGCCCACGCCCACGGCGACGGCGACTCCGACGAGCACTCCGACCACCGCCCCGACGACCGCACCGGTGATCGTGCCGGACTTCACGCCCGGGAGCTCCCCGATGCGCGTCGAGGACGGCCACGCGAAGCTCCGCTGGACGGGCACCTGGCGGTCGATGACCGGCGGTGACAGCGGCGGAGGGATCAAGTACCTCAACAGCGCGGGCCACGTCGAGTTCACCTTCGCGGGCACCGGCTTCAGCTGGCTCAGCCGGACGACCGCGTCGGCGGGCATCGCGGACGTGATCATCGACGGGAAGCCGGCCGGCACCGTCGACCGCTACAGCGCGACGACCAAGTACCAGGTCCCGGTCTTCACGAAGACGGGTCTCGCGGACGGCGTCCACACGGTCAGGATCGCCTACACCGGCGCGAAGAACACGCGAGCGAGCGACGGCAACCTCGTCATCGACGCCTTCGACCTCGTGCGGACGGTGGAGACGCCGACGCCCACGCCGACGCCGACGCCGACGGCCACGGCCATCGCGACGCCGACCCCGACGCCTACTGCGACCGCCGAGCCGACGCCCACCGCGACGCCCACGGCCACGCCGACCGCGACTCCGACCGAGACGCCGACGGCCACTCCCACGCCGACGGCCACCCCGACCGAGACGCCCACATCCACTCCCACGCCGACGGCGACGCCCACCGCCACCCCCGAGCCCGTCGCCGACTTCTCCCCGACCGGCAGCGACCCGCTGCGGGTCGAGGACGGCCACTCCAAGCTCTCCTACACCGGCAGCTGGCGGTCGATGACCGGCGGTGACAGCGGCGGAGGCATCAAGTACCTCAACAGCGCCGGCCACGTCGAGTTCACCTTCGACGGCACCGCGATCACCTGGCTCAGCCGCACCACCGCGTCGGCCGGCATCGCGAACGTCTACATCGACGGCAAGCTCGTCAGCAGCGTCGACCGCTACAGCTCGACCACCAAGTACCAGGTGCCCGTCTTCACCAAGACCGGGCTCGCGGACGGCGTCCACACCGTGAAGATCGCCTACTCCGGTTCGAAGAACGCGAGCGCGACCGACCGGAACCTCGTGATCGACGCCTTCGACCTGATCAAGACGGCTCCGACTCCGACGCCCACCCCCACGGCGCCGACCACCCCGACCGACTCGACGTTCCTGCCGACCGGCACGACACCCAAGTGGGTCGAGCAGACCAACGGTGACCTGGACTACTCCGGCTCGTGGCGCACCATGACCGGCGGCGACAGCGGCGGCAGCATCGCCTACCTCAACAGCGCCGGCAGCGTGCAGTTCACGTTCGTCGGGACCGCGTTCCGCTGGCTCAGCCGCACGACCCCCTCCTCCGGGATCGCGGACGTGTACATCGACGGGACGCGCGTCGCCTCGGTCGACCGGTACAGCTCCTCCACGAAGTACCAGGTGCCCGTCTTCGAGCGCTCCGACCTCGACGACACGATGCACACGGTCAAGATCGCGTACACGGGTCGGAAGAACTCGGCCTCGAGCGACAAGAACCTGATCATCGACGCGTTCGAGCTGGCCGGCGACGGTCTGGCCGTCGGCGGGGTCGAGGCGTTCCCGCTGGTCGAGGGCTACGTCGTGGGCTGGAACGCTCCGTTCTCCTCGGACGTCGTCTCCTACGAGGTCCACCGCTCCGACGGATCCACCGAGGAGACGATCGCCACGGTCTCGGACCCGGTGCGCCAGTACCGCGACGAGAGCGCGGCGCCCGGAGTGCCCTACTCCTACTGGATCACCGCCCGCGACAGCGACGGCCGCCTGTCGACCGTCACCGAGCCGGCCACCGTCACCGCCGACCAGCTGAGCACCCGCGCGACGCTGCAGGCCGCCTTCGACTGCCCGACGCCGACCAGGACGGTGCGGACCGCCGCCGAGCTGAACACCGCTCTGATCGGCGCCCGCCCCGGCGACGTGATCGGACTCGAGGACGGCGTCTACGTCGGCAAGTTCGCCCTGCGGTCGATCCCCTCCAGCAGCGAGGGCGTCTGGCTCTGCGGCTCGCCGAACGCCGTGCTCACCAGCGGCAGCACGGGCTCGGGAACGGCCCTGATCCTCAACAGCGCGAACGACGTCCACCTCGTCGGCTTCTCCGTGAAGAACTCGTTCCAGGGCATCCACGTGCTGGCGAGCAAGGGCGTGCAGATGGCCGGCCTGACCGTCACCGAGATCGGCTACGAGGGCGTGCACTTCCGCAACCAGACCACGGACTCGCTCATCGTCGGCTCCACGATCACCCGCACCGGAGTGGTCACAGCCACCTACGGCGAGGGCGTCTACGTGGGCACCTCCGACCGCAACTGGTGCGAGTACAACGGCTGCGACCCCGACCGGACCGACCGCATCGCCGTCATGGACAACGTGATCAGCAATGCGGGATCGGACCCGATCGAGGCCAAGGAGGGCACCCGCGACGGCTGGATCATCGGCAACGTGGTCACCGGCACCAGCCGGACGGCGTCCGACGTGAACTCGCTGATCATGCTCTCGGGCACGAAGTGGACCGCGGCCGGCAACACGATCGTGAACCCGCGCACGTACGGGGTGTCGATCATCACCCGCGCCGACGGCTCCGGCAACGGCAACGTCGTCACCGCGAACCGCGTCTCGAACGCCCCCGCCTACCCGGTCTACGTGCACCAGCCCTCCACCTGGTCCACCTGGGGCAACGTCGCGAGCTGCTCGAACTCGGGCGGCAGCCCGATCAGCAACGTGGCCTGCACGAGGTAGCCCGGCGCTCAGGCGCAGGAACGGCCGGCACCGCGGATCTCCGCGGGGCCGGCCGTTCCGCGTTGCCAGGGGTCGTCGTCCGATGGCGCGAGTCGTCCCGGAAGGGGCTCCGGGGCGTCACGAGGCCCCGGATCGAGTCCACTCGCGAGCGTCCGGCGGCGCGACTCGACGCGAAGCGGGCCTTCGAGAGATGTCCCGGCCCGTTCCGCGGAATGTCGCGCTGGCGACGTGGTGCGCGGAAGCGCCGCTCCGGGTCAGGCGGCGGTGCGGCGGATCGCGACCACGGTCACGTCGTCCGGCGGCGTCCCGTCGGCGGCCAGGCGCGTGATGCGCGCCACGGCGGCGGAGGCGCTCGGCTCGCCGGCCGTCGCGGTGTCCGCCACGCGGGTCAGCGCGTCGAGGGTCCCGTCGAAGAGGTCGAGCACGCCGTCGCTGCAGACGAGGAGGAGGTCGCCGGGAGCGAGGCGGATGCTGCTGGTGCGCCACTCCTGCGTGCCGAGCGCGCCGAGCGGCAGGTTGTGCGAGGGGATCCGCTCGCGGGAGCCGTCGGCCCGGCAGACGATGCCCAGCCCGTGGCCGGCGTCGACGGAGGTGACGGCTCCGGTGGCCGCGTCGAGCCGGAGGTGCAGGAGGGTGACGAAGGCCTCGTTCGCCTCGAGATCCGCCTCGACGGCCCGGTCGACCGCGGCCAGCGTGCGGCCGGGGTCCTGCGAGGGGAGGGCGACGCGGAGGGACGCGCGCACGGTGGCGGCGATCATCGCGGCTCCGACGCCCTTGCCCATCACGTCGGCCAGCGTCACCACGAGACCGTCCTCGGTGCGCTGCCAGTCGAAGAAGTCGCCGCTGACCGCTCCGCTGGGCACGCACGCACCCGCGACCTCGTAGCCGGGGAGGTCCGGGACGGACTTGGGCTGCAGGCGCCGCTGCACCCCTCCTCCGTCGGCGAGCTCCTGCCGCGAGCGGGCCGCCCGCGCCGAGAGCACCTTGGCGACCTGCTCGCCGCTGAGCGACGCCATGCTGAACGACACCACCACGAGGAGGATCAGCGTGATCAGGGTGGTCGACGGCGTGCCGAACCAGGTGGTGAACAGGTCGCTCCGCGGTCCGGCCGCGAGGAACGCGACGAGCCGCACCGCGTAGTAGACCGAGAGGGCCCCGGAGGAGAGCAGCAGCGGCCAGCGCGTGCGCGAGTGCCCGGCGTCCAGGAGTGCGATCTCGCGGGTCGACAGCCCGATGAGCGACGCCATCAGCGCGAGGTAGAGCGGGCCTCCGGACCAGTCGTTCACGGCCGGAGAGTCGGCGCTCGACACGGCCGTGACCAGCACGGCGGGACCGACGACGAGCCACCACGGCGTGGGTCTCGTGCGCAGCGAGCGGCTGCCCATCCACACGCACGCGGCGCCGGCCACGATCAGCCCGTTGCCCAGCGGATTCGTCCACACCTGATCCGGAGTGAAGTCGCGCAGGTAGGCGAGCGAGCCGCCCATGAAGAGGGCGAGCGCAGCGCACCACCAGAAGCTGAAGGCCGAGCGCGTCGTGCGGAACGTGACGAAGGCGAACAGGAGGAACAGCGTGAGCGTGGTGACCCCGAAAGCGACTCGGAGGGTCGTGGCGTCGAGCAAGGCGGGTCCCGTGGTCCTTCCGTCGGACCGGCGGTGGAACCGGTCGGCAACCCCTGAGAGGGATCCTTCCACGAGATGCGGCCCGCCTCGCGTGAGGGGAAGGGGCCCTCGCCCGCCGTGCCGCGGTGCGGGGCCGCGCGGTCACTCTCAAGGGGGGT
Organism: Rathayibacter sp. Leaf296; assembly: GCF_001423045.1. Classification (NCBI taxonomy): domain Bacteria; kingdom Bacillati; phylum Actinomycetota; class Actinomycetes; order Micrococcales; family Microbacteriaceae; genus Rathayibacter; species Rathayibacter sp. Leaf296. Next base: position 1,157,943 of record NZ_LMNR01000002.1, on the reverse strand, counting down.
CTGCGGTGGAGGGGGAGGCCGCCCGCGACGGCCGCTCGTGGTGAGGAGGGATGGAGGGTCGGTTCTCTACCGAAATCTGTCGTCGTCTAGAGAATTCGCTGGAGAGCAGTAGAAAGTCCTAGAAAGTCGGCGCGCGCAACGGGGTGACGACGGATTCGATCTGATCGGCGGGGGGCCCGTTCGCGAGAGGGGACCGTTACCCTCCGAGCATGAGACCTCGGACTCTCCGCACCGCGTACACCACGGCCCTGCTGGTCGTCGGCGCGGTGCTGATCGTCGTGGCGTCGCTGACGCTCGGCTCGGTGGGAAGCGCCGCGATGCTCGCGTTCGGTGCTGCCGCCGTGGCGGCGGGGCTCGTGCTCGTCGGGCTGCGGCTGTCGGGGCGCTGACGCCGGATGAGCGGCTGTCCCGGTCGTCGGTGGGTCTCCTAGGAGAAGTCACCTCCTGCGTGGAGTGATCGGGTCGGAAGCGGGCAGCCGACTCTCCCTCACCACCGAGACGAAGCGCGGCGTCGCCGCTCGATACGCCCCTCCGGAGCTGCTCGGCGAGCGAGCTCGGTGAAGAACCTCGGCTGAGAGCGTTCCTCAGCCGCGATGGTGGCTGACGGGTGCTCCCGGCCGAGGTTCTGCTGCGGCCGTCCTCCTGTGGGAGCCGCGCCCTCCGGCCGGGGCGCGCATGTCGAGATCCGCAGTGTCCGGGAGTGAGCGGGTGTCGAGACGCCCCTGCGAGCTGCTCGATCAGCGAGGCGGAGGGGCGGCCGACGTCTTCCGGAACGCGGTTCGCTGATGATCGGTCACGAACGGCCGTCCGGAGAGCTCCGGGGCGGCCCTTTGTGGCGGATCAGTCGGCGGAGAGCCGACGATATGCGCTCGCGCGCCGCTCAGACGTCATGAACGGCGCTCCACGTCGGGCGCTCCTCTGCTGATCGAGCAGCCCGCGGAGCGGGCGTCTCGAGATCCACGTGGTCTGGAGTGGGTGGGTCTCGATACGCCCCTGCGGGGCTACTCGACCAGCGAGGGGCGCGGCCGGCGGCGGTCAGCGGGGGAGGCGGAGGAGCTGGTGCCTCCGCTCGCGCTCGAGGAGGTCGGCGCGCTCGCGGAGGAGGGCGACGACGTCGGCGTGGCGGAGGGGGAGGCGTCGTTCGCGCCGACTCCACGCGACGAGCGCGACTCCGACCCGCAGGGCGAGGCGGTCGAGCAGGTCGGCGGACCGGCGGTGAGGGGGAGAGGCGTACCGGGTCGCCCCGAGTGCGGTGTTCATGAGGGTGTCCTTGTCGTGCAGGCGCGCGGGCGCGCCGAAGAGCGCCGCGAGGGCGCGAGGAGGAGCGCGCTCGAGGGCGCGCGGAGGCACCGCCGGCAAGGCGGTGCGGGACCCGCGAGGGTCCGGGACGGGACGACGATCCGCGCGGGGGATCCGCGGGACCGGGAGCTTCTCGAGCGTCGTCACCGTCTGAGCGATGACGAGCGGGAGGCTCGACCGGTCAGGCGGAGTGGACGCCGGAGAAGCCGGCGGTGTTGTGCGCGATGTGCGGCATGCTCGGCTCCTTTCGTGGGTTCGGCTCCGTCGACCGTAGCGGGACCGGTGCGCACCTGGCAAGAGCCTGTGAGCGATGCGTCGTCGATCCGCTCGAGCCCCGCTCG
>NZ_LMNR01000002.1:1147323-1156284 GCF_001423045.1 Rathayibacter sp. Leaf296 | reverse complement strand
CTCGCAGGATCCTGCGGCTCCGACGAGTCGGACAGGATCCTGCGAGCCGAAGGTGGAGCGCGGCGTCAGCGGGACAGGGGCCTCAGTGCGCCCGGGGCGTGTACCGCACCGGCGGGAACGCCGTCCGCACGATCGCGCGGAGCGACTCCAGAGAGCCGGTGACGAGACCCTGCGCCCGCGCCTGCACCAGGATGTTGCCGATCGCGGTCGCCTCGACGGGGCCGGCGAGCACGGTGCGGCCCGTGCGGTCGGCGGTCAGCTGGCAGAGCAGCTCGTTCTGCGAGCCTCCGCCGACCACGTGCACCGCGTCGATCCGCACGCCCGAGAGGGCCGAGGCCTGCTCGAGCGTCACGGCGTAGGCCTCGGCGAGCGACTCGAGGATCGAGCGCACGAACTCCGCGCGGGTGCGCGGCTGCTCCAGGCCGTTCTCGACGCACCACTCCACGATGCGGCCGGGGATGTTGCCCGGCGCGACGAAGCGCTCGTCGGCCGCGTCGAACGTGGTGATGCGCCCGCGGATCGCGGCGGCCTCGGCGAGCAGGAGCGGCAGCTCGATGCTCTCGCCCGACTGCTTCTCCCAGGTGCGGATGGATTCGGACAGCAGCCACAGACCCGAGACGTTCTTCAGGTAGCGGATGCGCCCGTCGACGCCGCCCTCGTTGGTGAAGTTGGCGGCCCGACCCTCCAGCGAGACCACCGGCTTCTCGAGTTCGACGCCGACGAGCGACCAGGTTCCGCTCGAGATGTACGCCACGTGATCGTCGGTCGAGGGCACCGCGACGACGGCCGAGGCCGTGTCGTGGGAGCCGACGGCGACGACGCCCAGGCTCTCCGGGGCGCCGAGATCGGCGGCGACGGAGGGCAGGAGCGAGCCGAGCCGGGAGCCCGGCTCGATCAGCGGCGCGAGGATCCCGCGCGGAAGGTCGAGGCGCGTGAGGAGGTCGTCGTCCCACGCGCGGGTGTGCGGGCTCAGCAGGCCCGTGGTCGAGGCGTTCGTGATCTCGGTCGCCGCGACTCCGGTCAGCCAGTAGCCGAGGAGGTCGGGCACGAGCAGCGCCTGATCGGCCAGCGCGAGCACGTCGCGCTCGGCCGCGAGCTGGAACAGCGTGTTGAACGGCAGGTGCTGCAGGCCGTTCCGCTGGTAGAGCTCCTCCGCGCCGAGGCGGGAGTGCACGTCGGCCACGCCGCGCGCCGTCCGCTCGTCGCGGTAGTGGTACGGAGCGCCGAGCATCCGCCCCTGCCGTAGCAGTGCGTAGTCGACGGCCCACGAGTCGACGCCGATCGAGACGACCTCCGGCTCCTCGCGCAGGGCGTTCGTCAGCCCCGCGGTGAGCGAGCGGTACAGCTCCAGGATGTTCCAGTGCAGAGCGGAGGAGTCGCCCTCGTGCGTGCGCACCGGCTGGTTCGGGAACCGCGCGACGTGGCGCATCCGCAGCTCGTCGTGGCCGACGTAGCCGAGGATGACGCGCCCGCTGGTCGCTCCGAGGTCGACGGCGGCGACGGCCTTCATCGCAGGGGCCCTTCGGTGGCGGTCATCGGAGGAACGCCGCCGCGACTCCAGCGTCAACGGGCACGTGCAGCCCCGTCGTGTGCGAGAAGTCGGACGTGCAGAGCGCGAACACGGCGTTGGCCACGTTCTCGGGGACGACCTCGCGCTTGAGGATCGTGCGCTGCGCGTAGAACGTGCCCAGGTCCTCCTCCTCGATGCCGTAGGTCTTGGCGCGGTTCGCGCCCCAGCCCGACGCGAAGATGCCGGAGCCGCGCACGACACCGTCGGGGTTGATGCCGTTCACCTTGATGCCGTGCTCGCCGAGCTCGGCGGCCAGCAGGCGCACCTGGTGGGCCTGGTCGGCCTTGGTGGCCGAGTAGGCGATGTTGTTGGGGCCGGCGAAGACCGAGTTCTTCGACGAGATGTAGATGATGTCGCCGCCGAGCTTCTGGTCGACGAGCACGCGGGCCGCGGCCTTCGAGACGAGGAACGAGCCCTTCGCCATCACGTTGTGCTGCAGATCCCAGTCGGCGACGGTGGTGTCGAAGAGCGACTTCGAGAGCGACAGGCCGGCGTTGTTGACGACGAGGTCGAGCCCGCCGAAGGCGAGGACGGTGGCGTCGATCGCGGCCTGCACGGCGGCCTCGTCCGAGACGTTCGCGGCGAGTCCGACGGCGACGTCCGTCGACCCGAGCTCGGCCGCGGCGGCCTGCGCCTTCGCGAGGTCGAGGTCGGCGATGACGACGCAGGCGCCCTCGGCGGCCAGGCGCGTGGCGATGGCCTTGCCGATGCCGGAGGCGGCTCCGGTGACGAGCGCGATGCGGGACGCGAGCGGCTTGGGCTTCGGCATCCGCTGCAGCTTCGCCTCCTCGAGCGCCCAGTACTCGATGCGGAACTTCTCGGCCTCGTCGATGGGCGCGTAGGTCGAGATGGCCTCGGCGCCGCGCATGACGTTGATCGCGTTGACGTAGAACTCACCGGCCACGCGGGCGGTCTGCTTGTTCGCTCCGTACGAGAACATGCCCACGCCCGGCACGAGCACGATCAGCGGGTCGGCGCCGCGGATCGCGGGGCTCTCGGGCGTCGCGTGCGCGTCGTAGTACGCCTGGTAGTCGGCGCGGTACGCCTCGTGCAGCGCGGGGAGGCGCTCGAGGATCTCCTCGACGGAGGCGGTCGACGGCAGGTCGACGAGCAGCGGCTTGACCTTGGTGCGGAGGAAGTGGTCGGGGCAGGAGGTGCCGAGCGCGGCGAGGCGCGGGTGCTCGGTGCTCGCGAGGAAGTCGAGGACCTCGGGGGAGTCGGTGAAGTGGCCGACCCGGGGGCTGTCGTGCGAGGCGATCGCGCGCAGGTGCGGGGCGAGGGCGGCGGCCTTGGCGCGGCGCTCCTCCTCGGGCAGAGCGGCGTAGCCGTCGAGCGCGGGGCCGAACGGCTCCGGAGCGCCGTGCTCGGCGATGTAGGCGGCCGCGGTCTCGATGATGCGGAGCGAGTTCGCCTCCGCCTCCTCGCTCGTGTCGCCCCAGGCGGTGATGCCGTGGCCGCCGAGGATCGCGCCGATCACTCCGGGGTTCGCGTCCTTGATGGCGGCGATGTCGAGGCCGAGCTGGAAGCCGGGACGGCGCCAGGGCACCCACGCGACGGTGCCGCCGAAGGCCTCGGCGGTGAGCCTCTCGCCGTCGGCTGCGGTCGCGAAGGCGATGCCGGAGTCGGGGTGCAGGTGGTCGACGTGCGCGGCGTCGACGAGGCCGTGCATGGCGGTGTCGATCGAGGGGGCGGCGCCGCCCTTGCCGTGCAAGCCCCCGAGACCGAAGAGGCAATGGTCGAAGGCGGCGACCATCTCGTCCTCGCGGTCGAGGCCGGGGTAGACGTTCGCGAGCGCGCGGAGGCGGTCGAGCCGCAGGACCGCGAGGCCGGACTCCGTCAGGGTGCCCAGGTCTCCGCCGGAGCCCTTCACCCAGAGCAGCTCGACGGGCTCGCCGGTCACGGGGTCGGTCTCGACGCCCTTCGCGGAGGTGTTGCCTCCGGCGTAGTTCGTGTTCTCCGGATCGGCGCCGAGGCGGTTGGAGCGGGCGATGAGCTCCGCGGCGGTCGAGGACGAGGCCATGACTTCTCCGTCTGTCTGAACGAACGTGTTAAGTGTTACAGAAGCTAACAGGGTGCGGGGGTGGGGTCAATGACGCAGTCGCGAACAGCGGTCGACCGTTCCGGATGTGGAGCCCGCCGCAGCCGTTCCTCGGGTCGATGATCGTTTCTGATCGAAACGAGGAGGGATGCGGGAGGTGCCTTCGTGCAGCCACCCCTCGGATTCCGCGGATCCATTGCCTGCACGCCGCCCCCTCGGTAGGTTCGCTGTGGATCACTTCGCGACATCGCTGTCGCTAAGCGCGCACTACACGCCAGAAGTGATCAGAACCATTCTCCTACTCAAAGATGAGGCCCCGAGATGTCGATCCTCCCCCGCCCGGACCGTTCACCCGGCGGCGACGCCCGCGCGTCGCGCCGACACCGAGGGGGTGGACGTCGACTGCTCGCGCTCGGAGCGCTCGGCGCGCTCCTCGGCACCGCCGTCGTCCCCGCTCCGTCGGCCGAGGCGGCTCCCACCGTCCAGGCCGTCTCGGTCACCGGCGCCGACGTCGCGGCCGCCGCCCAGAGCCGCAACGCCCTGACCTTCAAGGGCTTCGGGATCCTCTCGGCGAACTCGACCAGCGCGCTGCTGCTCGACTACAAGTCGCAGCACCCCGAGAAGTACTGGGAGCTGCTCGAGACGCTCTTCGGCGGAGCGCATCCGATCATGACCACGGTCAAGATCGAGATGGGCAACGACCGCAACACCTCGACCGGGCCCAACCCCTCCACGATGCGCTCGCGCGACGAGTATCCGAACGTGCTCCGCGAGCCCGGCTTCCAGCTCGCCGCCGACGCGCAGAAGGTCGCGGAGGGCGACGTGCACGTCAGCCTGCTCCGCTGGAGCCGCCCCACCTGGGTGACGAGCGACGCGGACCAGTACGTCTGGTTCAAGAACTCCGTCCTCGCCGCGTACCGCGAGTACGGGGTCATGGTCGACTCCATCAACCCGGACACGAACGAGACCACGAACCCGAACCTCAACCTGTACAAGACCTTCTCGGGCTGGCTGCGCGGCGACACCACGGGCTACGTGAGCGCGAGCGCCGGCGACTCGAACAGCGGATTCGCCTCCGAGACCGAGAAGGACCTCTACCGCGCGATCAGGACCGTCGCCGCCGACACCGTCGGCACCCCGCCGACCTCCTTCGGCGACGCGCTCAACTCCACGACCGACTCCTCCCTCCGCGACGCGGTCGACGTCGTCGGGTTCCACTACTCCACCGCCGACGACGCCAACGGGAACCTGAAGAAGTTCGCGCAGACGTACGACAAGGAGATCTGGAACTCGGAGGGCCAGGCCACGTTCTCGAACTCGGCCGACCGCCCCAACAACACCAACGCCGACGGCCAGGGCGGCACGGGCACCGGCATGGGCGGGGGGAACGGCCCGCTCGAGATGAGCAACTGGGTCACCTCGGGCTTCGCCAAGTCGCTGCGGACGCTCAACATCTTCCAGCCCGCCATCGGCTCGTTCTACGACGGCTTCCAGTACTCCTCGAAGGAGCTCGTGAGCGCCCGCGACCCGTGGTCGGGCTGGCTCTACTACGACGGCGGACTCGCCGCCGTGGAGCAGTACACGCAGTTCGCCGAGCTCGGCTGGGAGAACGAGGACAACACCGCCGGCATCTGGCGCGGGATCCCGCAGGCCTCCGGTAGCGCCCTCGGCGGCGGCAACCCGCCCAGCGGAGCGTCGACCGGAGCGTCCTCGTACACCACGCTCGCCGCTCCGGACGCGTCGGACTTCTCGACCGTGATGGTCAACGACAGCCCGTTCCCGAAGACCTACTCGATCACCGCGAGCGGTCTTCAGCTCGGGTCCGACGCGACGATGGAGGTCTGGGAGACCCGCGCGGCCGACGCCGGCGAGGCCTACGACGCCAACTACGTCGTGCCCGTGCAGGAGCTCGCCGCCGACGCGAGCGGCACCTGGACGGTGACCGTGAAGCCGTGGTCGACCGCGACCGCGACCACGCTCGACCACGCCTCGGCGGCGGCCGACGGGTCGCTGACCGCTCGGGACGGCTACGGATCGCAGCTCCCGACCGCGCCGGAGTACACCGCTCCGGGTGGCGGCCGCGACGTCCTCGACACCGACGCGACCGGAGCCGTGAACGGCGTCACCACCGACGCGACGCTCTACGCCGACGACTTCGACTACTCCGGAGCGCCCGCGATCCAGGAGTACGACCCCGCCACCGGTGCACTGTCGCCGTCCGATGAGAGCTTCCTCGGCAGCCGCGGCGCGAAGACGAAGCCCGCGGGCACGCCGAACGTGCAGCCCGAGGACGACGGAGCGATCCCGCGCTACACGAACGACACGAACGGCGCGTTCGAGTCGGTCGCCACCGGCGACCCGGCCCGCGACCGCGTGCTGCGCCAGCAGATCGGCACCGGCATGAACGGCAGCGCCTGGAACCAGGGCGACCCCAAGACCACCATCGGCGACTACCGCTGGGCGAACTACCGCGCCTCCGTCGACGTGCTGTTCGAGGCCGGAGGGACGCCGTACGCGACCCTCGGCGCCCGCGAGCAGGGCGGCACGGCCAACGGCTCGAACGTCTCGGCGGCCGAGCTGAAGGTCGATGCGACCGGCGCCTGGAGCCTGCTGCGCTACGGCACCGCCGTCGCCTCGGGCCGGGCCTCCGACACTCCGGCCACGGCCTTCAGGACCGGCACCGGCGTCTGGAACACCCTCGCGGTCCAGGTGGCCGGCAGCGTGTACACCGCGTACCTCAACGGCGTGCAGATCACGTCGTACACGGATGCGGCACCGCAGGCGGCCGGACGCGTGCAGCTCGGCTCCGCGTTCACCTTCACGCAGTTCGACGACCTGCGGATCGAGCGCGTCCCCGGATTCACGCCGTACTACACGACCGTGATCGACGGCATGCACCAGACCAGCTGGGCCGACGTCTCGACCCCGGTGCTGCGCTTCGACTCGAAGTGGACGCACGTGAACGGCCAGGGCATGTTCGAGTGGCAGCGCACCGCGTCCAAGAGCACGGGCCGGGGAGCGTCGCTGACCTACACCTTCACGGGGACGGGCATCGACGTGCTCGGCTCCAACGACGGCTCGGCCCGACTGGACGCGATCGTCGACGGCGTGCAGGTGGTCGCGAACGCGCCGACCTGGGCGGCCGGCAGCGAGCGCACGACCTTCACCCTCCGCGGTCTGCCCGCGGGGGAGCACACGGTGACCCTCCGCACCGCGAACGACGCGGTGCTGAACGTCGACGCCGTGGGCATCGTGCCGGCCGGCACCGACTCCGGCGCCGTGGACACCACCGCACTGCGCGCGGCCCTCGCCACCGCCGACAAGTTCGTGCAGTCGGAGTGGACCCCGCAGACGTGGGCGCCGTTCGCGAGCATCCGCGAGGCGGCCCGCGCGGCCGTCGCCGGACCCGCCGCCGTCGGCCTCGATGCGGAGGGAGCGGCCGCGCAGGTCGCCCGCCTCGCCGATTCCGCCGCCCGGCTCGTTCCGGAGGGGGTCAGCAGCGACGTCCGCGACCTCGGTCTCGCGTCCCGCACCAAGGCCGAGGGGCTGCCGGCGACGCTGGTCGTCGACGGAGCCGAGCGGGCGATCACCTGGGACGCGAGCGCCGCGCAGGCGCTCGCCACCGCGGCCGAGCTCGGAACGGCGACCGTCACCGGCCGCACCACCGAGAAGGTCGCCTCGACCGGCGTCTTCCAGCGCGTCACCCTGGCGCTGCTCGTCACTCCGGCCGACCTGCGCTACTTCATCGACTCCGGCGCCACCGGCACGGGCAGCCCCTCCGCGTACTCCGCGGTGAAGGCGGCCCAGCCGGGCGTCCTGAACGGCGCGGCCGACCAGAAGTGGGACGGCACCACCGCCGGCAGCACCTGGGGCTACTCGACGACCTCCACCGGAGCCGTCGCCGGGGGCACCGCGGCCGACTGGGGCTCGTCCTACGTCCCGGCCGACTTCAACCGGCCCGTCGTCTACCACCTGACCCTGCCCGCGGGCACGTACGAGGTCACGACGGTCCAGGCTCCCCGGCCCGGATTCACGACGAACCTCGCGTCGACGGTCACCGTCGGCGGCACCGCGAAGCGGGTCACCGCGGTCTCGACGGGAGCGGCGACGCCGCTCTCGCAGCAGGTGACGCTGACGGCTCCCGGAGTGGTGGACGTGGCTCTGGGCACGGACGGCACCTCGGGCTACAACGCTCGCCTCGCCCTGGTGACCGTGCGCAGCGTGCCCCGCGACGTCGGATTCCAGGGGGCGCTCACTACCACGGCGGCCCTGCCCGCGACGGTCGTGCTCGACGGTGCGGCCACTCCGGTGACCTGGAGCGCCGACTCCGTCGCCGCGACCCGCACCCCCTACGAGGCGCTGACGGCCCGCGGCACCACCGCGGGCGGCGGCGTCGTCGTCGCGAAGTTCGAGATCGTGCCCGACTCGCTCGTGTACTGGATCGACTCCGGCACCGCGGCGACCTCCTCGCCGCAGTACGCCGCGGTGAAGGGGTCGGTTCCGAACCTCCGCAACGCCGTGTCGGACCGGGCCTCGACCGCCGCCGACCAGTGGGGCTTCGTGGCCGACGGGACGCGCGTGAAGGCCGGCACGGACGTGAACGACAAGTACTCGACCGGGCTGTACCAGGACACGACGCTGCAGGTGTACCGACTGCCGCTCGAGGCCGGCACCTACACGCTCACGGGCGGATTCACGGAGTGGTGGGGGATGAACCGCACGCTCAACCACACGGTCACCGTGGGCGGCCAGGAGCTGGCGAAGGGCAACGTGCCGCTCTCGGCCACCACGCCCCGTCTCTCCGGAGACCTGACCTTCACGCTCGCGCAGGCGGGCACCGTGGAGTACCGGATCACCAACGAGGGGGCGGGGAGCGAGAAGCCCGTCGTCTCGTGGGTCGCGGTCGCGGCGGTCCCGTCGCCGCTGCCGGACCTGGGGCTGAAGGTCCAGAACCGGTGCGTCGCGGGCAAGGTCGTGCTGACGGTCACGGCGACCAACACGGCCGCCGTGCCGGTGGACGTCGCGATGACCACCGCGTTCGGCAGCAAGTCGTTCACGGCGGTCGCTCCCGGGAAGAGCGCGGTGGCGGCGCTGACGACGCGCTCGGCGAGCACCGCGGCGGGCACGGCCGGAGTCGCGGTCTCGGCGACCGTCGACGGCGAGCCGGTCACGAAGCAGCAGTCGATCGACTACCCGGCCTTCCGCTGCTGACCGGACGGCCCTGAGGGGGGCGTCCCGGGACCCGCGCCGTTCGCCGGCGGTGGGCCTCGGGGCGCCCCTTCGGCGGTGGTGGGTCTCGATACGCCGCTCCGCGGCTACTCGACCAGCAGCAGCAGGGCCGGCGGCGCTCCAG
>NZ_LMNR01000002.1:1147150-1147296 GCF_001423045.1 Rathayibacter sp. Leaf296 | reverse complement strand
TTGCTGATCGAGTAGGCCGCGGAGCGGCCGTATCGAGATCCGCGTTCACCGGGAGGCGGGTCGTCGGTGAGGGCTTCGACACGCCCCTGCGGGGCTACTCGACCAGCAGCAGGGGCAGGGGCAGCAGCAGGGCGGGCGGCGCTCCC
>NZ_LMNR01000002.1:1146947-1147100 GCF_001423045.1 Rathayibacter sp. Leaf296 | reverse complement strand
TTGCTGATCGAGTAGGCCGCGGAGCGGCCGTATCGAGATCCGCGTTCACTGGGAGGCGGGTCGTCGGTGGTGGGTCTCGATACGCCCCTGCGGGGCTACTCGACCAGCAGCGGGGGCGGGGCAGCAGCAGCAGCGGGGCGGGCGGCGCTTCAG
>NZ_LMNR01000002.1:1146734-1146886 GCF_001423045.1 Rathayibacter sp. Leaf296 | reverse complement strand
TTGCTGATCGAGTAGGCCGCGGAGCGGCCGTATCGAGATCCGCGTTCACTGGGAGGCGGGTCGGCGGTGGTGGGTCTCGATACGCCCCTGCGGGGCTGCTCGACCAGCAGCGGGGGCGGGGCAGCAGCAGCAGCGGGGCGGGCGGCACTCCC
>NZ_LMNR01000002.1:1091241-1146700 GCF_001423045.1 Rathayibacter sp. Leaf296 | reverse complement strand
TTGCTGATCGAGTAGGCCGCGGAGCGGCCGTATCGAGATCCGCGTTCACCGGGAGGCGGGTCGGCGGTGGTGGGTCTCGATACGCCGCTGCGGGGCTGCTCGACCAGCAGCAGGGGCAGGGGCAGCAGCAGCAGGGCGGGCGGCGCTCCAGCTTGCTGATCGAGTAGGCCGCGGAGCGGCCGTATCGAGATCCGCGTTCACCGGGAGGCGGTTCGGCGGTGGTGGGTCTCGATACGCCCCTGCGGGGCTACTCGACCAGCAGACACGGGCTCCCTCGACCGTCCGGGGTTCCCTCGCGGGGGAGGGGCTAGGCGGTACGGGCGAGGAGGGCGCCCATGAGGTCGAGCTGGGCCGCATCCTCGAGGGCGGAGCCGACGGCGGCGACGCGGACGCCCGCGTCGAGGTACTCCTGCAGGTTGCGGGCGTCGAGCCCGCCGGTCGCGACGAAGCGCACGCCGGGGAAGGGGCCGCGCATGTGCGTGAACCAGCCGGAGCCGAGCCACGTGGCGGGGAACGCCTTCACCCAGGTGAGCCCGAGCGAGACCGCCTGCTGCACCTCCGAGGGCGTGGCCACTCCGGGGAGCAGCGGCAGTCCCTCCGCCTCGGCCTCGGCCACGATCAGCGGGTCGAGCCCCGGCGAGACCAGGTAGCCGGCCCCCGCCTCGCGCGCCACCGGGACCTGCTCGGCGCGCAGGATCGTGCCCGCCCCGACGGTCTTGCCGCGTTCCGCGCCCAGTCGGGCCACTTCGCGAAGGGCGATCTCGTCCTCGGCGGTCTGCAGCGGCACCTCGACGGAGTCGATCCCGAGGTCCCACGCGGTCGTCGCGAGCGCGATCGAGCGCTCCACGCCCATCCCGCGGAGGATCGCCATCAGCGGTGCTCCCGCGAAGACGGTGTCGAACGTCCGGGCCCACTCGGTGGCGGGTGCGGTCACGGTGGTCATCGTGCGGTCCTCTCGTCGACGGAGTCGCCCGACAGGGCGAGGGTGAGTGCGGCGCGGTCGTGCCCGCTGCGCAGGCGCTCGCCGAGGTCGGCGCCGAGCATCCGGGCCACGAGGTAGCCGCCGGCGAAGGCGTCGCCCGCGCCGACGGCGTCGAGCACCTCGACCTCGTGCGACGGCTCGAAGACCGTCTCGGGGCCCGAGAACACGGTCGCTCCGATGTGGCCGTCCTTCACCACGAGCTCCGCCACGTCGGGGAGCAGTGCGCGGACGTCGTCCGCGGTCGGCGTGCCCCAGAGGGTCTCGGCCTCGTCGCGGCCGACGAAGACGACGTCGGCGAGGCGGGCGAGCTCGGCGAGCGCGGGAGCCGCGTCCTCGGCGCTCCACAGCGCCGCGCGGTGGTTCACGTCGACGCTCACGGGGATCCCGAGCTCGCGGGCGCGCAGGGCGGCGCGGCGGAGGAACCGGGCCGCCGGCTCCGAGAGCGCGGCGGTGATGCCCGAGAGGTGCAGCAGCGCGACCCCGTCGAACGGCGCCGCGTCGGCGTCCGCCTCGTCGAGGCGGGAGGCGGCCGAACCGGAGCGGTAGTAGACGACGCCCCGCCCCGGGTCCTTCACGTAGAGCCCGGTCGGGTGCTCCGGATCGGCGACCACGGAGGAGACGTCGATGCCGCGGGCGGACAGCTGGCGCAGCACGCGCTCGCCGAGCGCATCCGCTCCGAGACGGCTGTGCCAGCGGGCCGGCACCCCGAGGGCCGCCGCGTGCGCGAGCACGTTCGACTCCGCGCCGCCGGCGTCGACGAGGAACGCGCCCGCCTGCGCCACCGAGCCGTCCGTCGGCACGACCACGGCCATGGTCTCGCCCATGGCCAGCAGCACGCCGCGCGCCACGGCCGCTCCCGACGAGCTCACGCCAGGTCGGCGACCGGCGCCGGATCCATGTCGTCGAAGGCCTGGTTCTCGCCGGCCATCGCCCAGACGAACGAGTACGCCGAGGTGCCGACTCCGGAGTGCAGCGACCAGCTCGGCGAGATGATCGCCTGGCGGTCGGCGACCACGAGGTGGCGCGTCTCCTGGCGCTCGCCGAGGAGGTGGATGACGCGGGCCTCCTCGGGCAGGTCGAAGTAGAGATAGCACTCGGTGCGGCGGTCGTGGGTGTGCGCGGGCATCGTGTTCCACATCGATCCCTCGTGCAGCGTCGTGACGCCCATGACGATCTGGCAGCTGCGCACGCCGTTCTCGTGAATGTACTGGTTGAGCGTGCGGCGATTGCTCGTGGCCTGCTCGCCGAGCTCGCGCACGGTGCCCTCGCCCGGCGACACGAGCGCGGTCGGGTAGGCCGTGTGCGCGGGGGCCGAGAACAGGTAGAACTGCGCGGCTCCGTCGGCGTCCTCGAACGCCACCCGCTCGATCCCGCGGCCCAGGTACAGGCAGGCGCCGGTGACGAGCGTGTAGGTCTCGCCGTCGGCGGTCACGGTGCCGGTCCCGCCGACGTTGATCACGCCCAGCTCGCGGTGCTCGAGGAAGGTCTCGCTGCGGATCTCCTCGTAGCCGGTCAGCTCGAGCCGCTTGCCGGCGGGCATCGCTCCGCCCAGCACGATGCGGTCGTGGTGCGTGTAGACGAGGCGGATCTCGCCCTCGACGAAGATCTCGGGCACGAGGAAGTGCGAGCGGAGGTCCTCGGTGGTCATCCCGGGGATCTGCGAGGGGTTGGTGGCGTAGCGCTGGTCCATGTCGGAGGCTCCTGTGTCGCGGGTGGGAGGGGTCATCGCACGAGCCAGCCGCCGTCGACGGGGAGCACGGTCCCGGTGACGTAGGCCGACGCGTCGGAGGCGAGGAAGACGAAGGCGCCCTGCAGGTCGGCGGGCAGTCCCCAGCGTCCGGCGGGGATGCGGGCGAGGATCGCGGCGTCGCGCGCGGCGTCGGCGCGCAGGGCCGCGGTGTTGTCGGTGGCGAGGTAGCCGGGGGCGATCGCGTTGACGGTCACTCCGGAGGCGGCCCACTCGTTGGCGAACGCCTTCGTGAGTCCGGCGACGGCGTGCTTGGAGGCGGTGTACCCGGGCACGGTGATGCCGCCCTGGAACGACAGCATCGACGCGACGCTGATGATCCGGCCGGAGCCCTGCGCGATCATCCGGCGGCCGGCCGCCTGGGTGAGGTGGAACACCGAGTCGAGGTTCACGCGCAGCACCTCGTCCCAGTCGCCGGCGCTGTGCTCGGCGGCCGGGGCGCGCTTGATGGTGCCGGCGTTGTTGACGAGCACGTCGATCCGCCCGAGCCCGTCGACGGCCTCGTCGATCGCCGAGTGCAGCTCGTCGGCGCTCGCCGCGGCGAAGTCGCGTCGGATCAGCACGACCCGGCGGCCGAGCGCCCGGATCGCCTCGGCCGTCCCGGAGGCGTCGCCGCGGTCGATCAGGGCGATGTCGGCTCCGGCCTCGGCGAGGGCCAGCGCGGCCCCGCGGCCGATGCCCTTGCTGGTGCCGGTGACCACGGCGACGCGGCCGTCGAGTCGGAAGCTGTCGAGGATCATCGTCCTGCCTTTCGGAAGAGGGTCGTGAGCGAGCCGAGGCCGTCGACGCGCACGGTGACGGAGTCGCCGTCGGCCAGCGGCCGGTGCGCGGCGAGCGCGTCGGGCAGCTTCTGCGGGCTGCCGGTCGAGATCACGTCGCCGGGCTCGAGGGTGAGGCCCTCGCTGAGGTGGTGGACGAGCGCCGCCATGGTGAAGACGAGGTCGGCGGTGCTCTGCGAGACGGTGATCCGCCCCTCCCGCTCGACCTCGACGCGCAGGTCCTGCGGCTCGGGCACGTCGTCGGGCGTGACGAGCCAGGGGCCCAGCGGAGCGAAGCCGTCGGAGCACTTGCCGAGGGTCCACTGGCTCGAGCGGCCCTGCCAGGTGCGCTCCGACACGTCGTTCATCAGCGAGTAGCCGCCGATGTGCGAGGCGGCCTGCTCGAGCGGGATGTCGCGGCCCGCGCGGCCGATCACGAGCGCGATCTCGCCCTCGTAGTCGACGTCGGTGGCGGTCGCAGGCAGGGTCACGGGGTCGCCGGGAGCCGAGAGCGTGTTGGGCGTCTTCACGAAGACGTCGGGGGTCGTCGGGACCGGCCTGTCCTCTCCTCCGCTGGGCACGTGGCCGCGGTAGTTGTAGCCGATGCAGAGGATCTTGCCCGGCACGACCGGCGGCAGCAGGCGCAGGGAGTCGAGTCGCGGCAGGTCGCCGCCGGACGCGGCCCCGGCGCGCTCGCGGGCGTCTGCGAGGAGTGCGTCGTCGGCGAGCAGGCCGCTCACGGGCAGCGAGCCCAGATCGAGCACGCGGTCGCCGTCGACGATCACGCCGGTGCGGTCGCCGTCGGGCGAGGAGTAGCGGAGGAGTCTCACCAGTAGGGCCGCCAGTCCGGTCGCGAGGCGCGCACGAGCGCCTCCAGGTAGAAGTAGTCGCCCCAGAGGGTGCCCTCGTCGACGCCCACGTCCTTCGGCAGGTCGTAGACGCTGTGCAGCAGGACGGTGTCGGCCGACTCGGGGGTCGCGGGGGCGCAGTGCTCGATCAGGGCGGCGAGCAGGTCGTGCGCCGACCGGCGCCAGTGCTCGGCGCGCTCCTCGTCGGGCTCCACGGAGGCGAGCTCGAAGAGGCCGCAGACCGCGATCGCGGCCGCGGAGCTGTCGCGCGGGGCGTCGCTCCCGTCGGTGTAGACGAGGTCCCAGTAGGGCACGAGGTCGGCCGGGAGGTGCGCGAGGAAGTAGTCGGCGCACGCGCGCGACGCCTCCAGCACGGCCGGGTCGCCCGAGACGCGGTGGTTCATCGCGAAGCCGTAGATCCCCCAGGCCTGTCCGCGGGCCCAGCAGGAGTCGTCGAAGGCGCCCTGCTCGGTGCCGCCGTGCAGCGGCTCCCCGGTCTCGGCGTCCCAGTAGAAGGTGTGGAAGGTCGAGTGGTCCGGGCGGAGGATGTGCGTGCGCAGCGCCTCGACGTGGCGGCGCACGGCCTCGGCCTTGTGCGCGTCGCCCGTCTGCTCGGCCGCCCAGGTGAGCAGCGGCATGTTCATGAGGGAGTCGATGATGGTCCGACCGCGCTGCGCGGGGTCGCGGAGGTCGCCCCAGGCCTGCACGATGCCCGCGTTCTCGAGGAACCGCGTCATCAGCACGTCGGCGGCGGCCAGAGCGGTCGAGCGGCCCAGCGGGTGCTCGAGCAGCCGCCACGGCGCGACGGCCGAGAGCGTGTAGAGGAAGCCGAGGTCGTGGGTGTCGAGGTCTTCGCCCTCGTTCAGGCGCCGGGCGAAGTCCTCGAGGTGGCCGGTGGCCGCGCCGCGGAACACCTCCTCGCCGGTGAGCTCCCACGCGATCCACTGCATGCCGGGCCAGAAGCTGGTGGTCCAGCCGCGGTTGGCTCCGGCCGCGAACCCGGCCGTCGCCGGGCGCAGCTCGTACCGGCCGTCGGTGGTGGTGTCGTCCGGGTAGGCGCTGCCGAACCGCTCGATCATGCGGCGCACGACCTCGAGCGCATCGGCCAGGGCCCGCTCCGTCGTCGTCCTCGCGGAGGACGGGTGGGTGGTGGTCATGACGGTCTGTCCTTCGTCGTGGCTCACGCGGCGACCGGCTGGTCGGCGGGGAGGGCGGGCAGGAGGGTGTAGCGCGCGTCGGCCCAGACGAGGTACAGGGCGGGCGCCGCCGAGACGCCGAGGGCGAGGGCCGGCGAGAGGGTGAAGAGGTACGCCTGGAAGGCGAGGACCAGCAGCGACACGAGGGTCAGGTGCCAGCGGCGGGTGGCGAGGATCAGCGAGATCCGCAGGGTGCGCAGCAGCGCGGCTCCGGGGGCCTCGATCAGCGCGACCAGCACGACCGGGGCGGTGCCGACGACGAGCAGCACGACGATCAGGAGGAGCGGCACGACGACCACTCCGATCTGCGACGTCGAGAGGAACCGCACGTCGACCAGCGCGATCGCGGCGACCGCGGTGGCCCCCGCGGCGAGGGCGAGGGTGCGGCCCCAGCCCTGCCGCCAGGCGGCCCAGAAGGTGCGGACGACGCGGGTCCCGCCCCGGCCGTGCTCGCCGAAGACCGCGAAGGCTCCGCGGACGGCCGGCGCGCACAGCGGCAGGGCGGCCGCGAGCAGCGGCCACGACCGCGCCGGGTCGGTGGTGATCAGCAGCAGCACGAGCGGCAGGCAGCCGAGCACGAGCAGCACGTTGGTCGTGAGGATCAGGTGGACGACACCGAACAGCGAGGCGTAGAGGCCGTGCGGGATGCGGCGCATGTCAGCCCTTCAATCCGCTCGTCGCGATGCCCTCGACGAAGTACTTCTGACCGAGCAGGAAGACCACGGCGATGGGGATCACCGAGATGACCAGGCCCGCGAACAGCAGCGCGTAGTTGGCGTCGTAGAGGGTGCTGACGAAGCTCTGCAGCCCGAGCTGGATCGTCCAGAGGTCGGGGTTGCGGAGGTAGATCAGCGGTCCGAGGTAGTCGTTCCAGGTGGCGACGAAGGTGAGGAGCGTGAGGCTCGCGATCGCGGGGATCGACAGGGGCACCATGATCCGGGCCCAGATGCCGTACTCGCTCAGCCCGTCCAGGCGCGCGGCCTCCGAGAGCTCCTCGGGGATCGTCTCGTAGAACTGCTTCATCAGGAACACGCCGAACGCGCCGAACGCCTGGATGAGGATGATCGCCCAGAGGGTGTTCGACACCTTCAGGTTCGACAGCAGGATGAACTGCGGGATCATGTACGACTGCCACGGCACCGCGATG
This sequence comes from Rathayibacter sp. Leaf296, assembly GCF_001423045.1. Lineage (NCBI taxonomy): Bacteria > Bacillati > Actinomycetota > Actinomycetes > Micrococcales > Microbacteriaceae > Rathayibacter > Rathayibacter sp. Leaf296. The sequence goes on along the minus strand of NZ_LMNR01000002.1, from coordinate 1,140,022 downwards.
GTGCCGATGTAGACCAGGAACAGCACGTCGCGACCGGGGAACCGCATCCGCGAGAAGCCGTAGGCCGCGAACGAGCCGGTGAGCACCTGCAGCACGGTCACGACGACCGCCAGGATCAGCGTGTTCCGGATCCACGTGAGCATCCCGGACTGCGCCCAGATGTCGACGTAGTTGTTCCAGACCCAGGTGTCGGGCACCCACTTCACGGGCACCGAGAAGACGTCGTTCGGCGTCTTGAGCGAGCTCATGATCATCCAGAAGAACGGCAGCAGCAGCGCGGCCGCGGCCAGGATCATCACGGCGTAGCCGAGCAGGCGGCCCACGCGCGACAGGGTGGAGCGGCCGGCGGTCCTCCGACGGGGCGCGAGCGGCTCGTCGACGCGCGGCAGGACGGGAGCGCCCTCGGGGATCAGCAGTCCGGTCATCGGGACTCACTCCTTCTGTTGAGGAAGAACTGCACGAGCGTGACGACGATGCAGAGCAGGAAGAGGACCACCGAGACCGCCGACGCGTAGCCGAACTGGTTCTCCTGGAAGCCCTTCTGGTAGATGAACTGCGAGAGCACGAGGGTCGCCTGGCCGGGCCCGCCCTGGGTCATCACCAGGATCAGATCGAAGATCTTGAACGAGTTGATGGTCAGCATCACGGTGACGAAGAACGTGGTCGGCCGCAGGCACGGGATGGTCACGTTCACGAAGCGCTGCCAGACGGACGCACCGTCGACGCGAGCGGCCTCGTGGAGCTCGCGCGGCACCGTCTGGAGGCCGGCGAGGAACAGGATCATGTAGTAGCCCATGTCGCGCCACGTGCTGATGATGACGACGGCGGGCATCGCCCACTCCGACGATGTCAGCCACCCGGGCGGGCTCGAGAAGCCGACCGCGCGGAGGATCTCGTTGATCGGTCCGTACTCGGGGCTGAAGAGCAGGTTCCACACGACGGCGATCGCGACGATCGACGTGATGTAGGGGAAGAACGCGGCGGTGCGGAAGAACGCGACACCGCGGAGCTTGTTGTTGAGCAGCAGCGCGAGCCCGAGCGAGACGATCAGCGTCAGCGGGATGTGCAGTGCGGCGTAGTAGAGCGTGTTGGTCAGCGCGATGCGGAAGCTGCCGTCGCCGAGCAGGCGCTGGAAGTTCGCGAGCCCGACCCAGTTCGCCTGCCCGAACACGTTCCAGTCGGTGAGCGACATGTAGAAGAGCGTGATCACCGGCACGAGCGTGAGCGCCGCGAAGCCGAGGAAGTTCGGGAGGATGAAGGTGTACCCGATGAGGGTGTTCCTCACCGCGTACGCGGAGCGGCGCCGTTTCGGCGGCGGTGTCGACGTGCCGGCGTCGGCGGCGGCGAGGGTCGTCATGAGACCTCCAAGGTCTGGGCGGGGCTGGGGCTGGGGCTGTGCCGGGGTCGAGCGGAGGCGGTGGCCGGCCGGGGTCGGCCGGCCACCGCGGGGAGTCAGTCGGTGCCGACTTCGTTCTTCACGCGGTCGTCCGCCGACTTCACGGCGTCCTCGATGCTCGCGGAGCCCGAGAGGACCGAGGTGTGCAGGTCGAGCAGGATGTTCTGCACGGCCGCGGTCTTGGCCGAGGTGGGGTTCTCCGGCTTGGTGTCGTGCTCGGACCAGGCGGTCTTCGACAGCTCGTCGGTGGGTGCGCCCTCGACGGCGAAGTAGGCCTCGGCCACCGCGTCGCTGGTGAGCGCCGGGGTGATGCCGAGCGACGCGACGACCTCCGCGCCCTCCTCGCTCGCGGCGAACTCGAGGAACTCCTTGGCGGCGGCAGCCTTGGAGTCGTCGATGTTCGCGTTGATGCCGAAGCCGGTCGGGTCGCCGAAGGTCACCGGGGTGTCGCCCTCGCCGGTCGTCGAGTCGTCGAACTGCGGGATCGGGGCGATGCCCCAGTTGAAGGTGTCGGAGTCGCCCGACTTCTGCTGGGCGATCAGCGACGCGACGAACCAGGTGCCCATCGGCATCATCGCGGCGTTCTGCTTGCCGAACTCGGCCTGGTAGGTGAGCTTGTTGGCGACGACGGTGTTGTAGTCGACCTGCGCGCCGGCGTCCTGCAGCGCGAGGACGCGCTCGTAGTACGGCTCGAGGTAGCTGTAGTCGCCGCCGAGGATGTCGACGTCGGGGGTCTGCGCGGCGGCGAAGCCCTGGACGGTCGACTGCCAGCTGTGCTCGTAGGTGCCGTTCGCGGCGCTCCCGGCGGCCGAGAGCGCGGTCTTCAGCGACTCGGCGTTCGACTCGTAGTCGTCCCAGGTCCAGGAGCCGTCGGGGTAGGCGACGCCGGCCTGGTCGAAGAGGTCCTTGTTGTAGAAGAGGACCCAGGAGTCCTGGCGGTAGGGGGTCGCCCACTGCTTGTCGTCGACCTCGTACGCCTCCGCGCCGCCGATCGAGTCGGGGATCGCGACGTCGGAGACGTCCATCAGCTGTCCGCCCGCCTGGTAGGTCAAGACGTTCTTCACGTTCTTCTGCGTGATGATGTCGGGCCCGCTGCCGGCCGCGAGATCCGCGGTCATCAGCGTGTCGTAGTTGGTGGCGTCGTACTCCTTGACCTCGACCGTGACGTCGGGGTCCTTCTCGTGGAACGCGTCGGCGAGGGCCTGGAACTCGGGAGTCGTGCTCAGGCTCCAGCCCGAGACCGACAGGGTGACGGGACCGTCGGCCGGGGCGGCGGCGTCACCGCCCCCTCCTCCCGAGCAGGCGGTGAGGGACAGGGCGGCGGCGAGGGCCACCCCGGTGACGGCGAATCTTCTCTTCATGCGTGCTGCTCCTTTGCATCGGCGTGCAGGACCCCACCTCGGGTCCGCGGGTACCGGAGCGGCCGTGCGGCGCCTCCGGAGTCTGTGAGGACGTGCTCGGTGACCAGGCCGTCGGGCCAGGTCGCGGACACGTGCAGGTCGTCGCCCTCGCGGGCGACCCGGACGGCGGCGGCGAGCGGCGCGTCCGCACCCGTGAGGGTGATCAGGGCGACGACGGGCTCGCCGATGACGACGGGGACGCTCAGCACCGGCACCGCGACGCGGGGGCCGAGCGGGGAGGCGCCGTCGCGCTCGACGACGTCGGGGTCGACGTCGCCGCCCGACAGCAGGGTGATCGCGCTGGTCCGGCCGGCCGAGGCCGCCGCGGCTCCGGAGTCGTCGGTCGCGGTCGCCACGTCGTCGCCGGCCGTCGCCCAGCCGCCGATCCGCAGGCGCAGATCCTCGGGTCGGACGTCGTCGGCGAGCGAGTCGACGCGCACGACGCGCAGTTCCCAGGGGCCGCGCACGAGCGAGTCGACGACCAGGTGCCCGCCGAGGCGGGCGCTGCCGGACAGGCCCTCGCCGTGCCGGTGCGAGGAGGCCGCCGCCCGGATCCAGTGCGCGTCCCACTTCGACCCGGCGCGGCCGACGGAGCCGTCGACCGTCGTCCCCGTGCAGGTCATGCCGGTGCGGGCCGTGCCGGCGCCGGTCGGGTCCACGAGGGCGACGCTCTGCTCGAGCGGCTCGCTCCAGCCGCGCTCGTCGAGCAGCGGCGCCGCGGCCGTCGAGTAGCCCAGCCGGGCGTACAGCGGGGAGTCCGCCGAGACGGTGCCCTCGAGCGCCTTGTCGGTGCCGTGGTTGACCACGCGGACGATGCCGTCGTCGCGGGTCCCCGAGACGATCCAGCCGGGGGAGGCGATGCTCAGCAGCTCGTCGGAGCGCTCGATCGGGAGCGGCTCGGCGGGGGCGGACCACACGGGGTGGTCGGCCGGCAGGGCGATGCCGAGCATCCCCTTGACCGCCCAGTACGGCGATCCGGGGCCCGAGTAGGACTGGGCGAGCGTGCGCCACTCGTGGTGCCAGCCCATCGTGAGCACGCCCCGCTCGTCCGGAGCTCCGTGATCGGCGAAGTGCGAGACGACGGCGCTCGCCGCGCGTCGGAGGGCCCCGGGCGAGTGCGAGGGCACCTCGGCCATCACGCCGACCCAGAACGGGGCCGCGGCGGCGAAGCGGTAGATCAGGCTGCGGCCCTGCAGCAGCGGCGCGCCGTCGCCGCCGGTCAGGGTGAGCGCGTCCGAGAGGTAGCGGTCGAGCTGCGCGGTGTCGTGCGCTCGGCGCCCGGCGGCGAGCTCCGCGGCGCCCTGCATCCGCGACCACAGCACGGGGTAGACGTGCAGCGCCCAGCCCACGTAGTGGTCGAACGCGCGCTCCACGCCGTCGGCCATCCAGCCGTCCTCGCGCACGAAGGAGTCGTGCCGGGCCAGGTCGGCGGCGATGTCGTCGGCCGACCACGCGCCGCCGATCGAGCGGAGGAAGGTCTGCACGACGATCCGGAACCAGACCCAGTTGGTCTGCGGGTAGGTGTCGTCGCCCACGACCGGCTCGAGGTAGGCGATGACGCGCTGCTGAGTGACGGCGTCGAGGCGGTCCCAGATCCAGGGGCGGGTGAGGTCGAGGACGAGGGCGATCGACGCGGCCTCGACCTTCGCCTGCGCGTGCTCCTCGAGGCGGACCCAGCGGTCGGCGGCCTCGGGATCGACGCCGGTCGCGATGCCGCGGGAGTAGAAGTCGATCAGGTGGTCGACGCCGACGCCCCGCTCGCCCGCGATGCGGAACCCGGCGAGGAGGAAGGTGCGGGCGAAGCCCTCGAGCCCGTCGACCGCGCGGCCGTAGCCGCCCTCGGCGCCCGGGAGGAGGATCCGGCCGTGGCCGTCGGACGCGTACTCCATGGCGGAGGAGAGGAGGGAGTCGGCGAAGCCGACCCAGCGGTCCCGCGACCAGTCGCCCTGAGGGTCCACCTCGTTCTCCTTCGAATCGATGCCGGCTCGCCCACCAGCGGGCCGAACAAATCAGAAGCGTACACAGCGAAAAGCGACACAGCAAGACGCCCGATGCGGTTAAATGATCGTTACCGATCGAGTGAGCCCACTCGGCACCGTCCGCGCTACGGGATCGGGACCCGGAGGGGACGGACCGCGTCATGGGACGATCGAGACGACGACGCGGCCTCCCGCGCCTCTCCTCCGGCCCGACAGCGTCATCGCGGCCGGGACCGGGAGCGGGCGAGCGCCGGCTCCTCCGGTTCGCGCTACAAATGGACACATCGATCGGAGACCGGACATGAGCGATCAGACGCTGCCACGACCTCTTGCCGCAGAGCGGCGCGCGCACATCCTGACGACCCTCGCCTCGGAGGGAGCGGTGCGGATCTCGCAGCTCACGGAGGCGCTCGGAGTGGCCACCGTGACGCTCCGCCGCGATCTCGTCGACATGGAGCGGGAGGGCCTGCTCAGCCGGGTGCACGGCGGCGCCGTCGCCCTCGCCTCCTCGGCCGAGACTCCCCGCCCGCCCCGAGGCGATGCTGCGACGCTCGGCTCGATCGCCGTGCTGGTCCCCTCGCTCGCCTACTACTGGCCCGGCGTGCTGCGCGGGATGGAGAAGGCGGGGGAGCGCCTGGGCTACGAGGTGATCCTGCGCGGAGCCTCCTACGAGCTGCAGGACGAGCGCCCCGTCCTCGAGCGCCTCCTGAAGTCGGGGGACGTGCGCGGGCTGATCGTCGCGCCGAACACCGACACGGAGCATTCGGGCGAGGTCATCCGCTGGCTCAGCGACTGCTCGGTGCCGGTGGTGCTGGTCGAGCGCGACGTGACGCTCGAGCCCGAGGGCGACCTGCAGCTCGAGACCGTCACCACCGACCACGCGCTCGGCGCCGTGCTGGCCGCGCGCCACCTCGCCGAGCTGGGGCACCGGAAGGTGGGGCTCGTGCTCTCCCGGTCCTCGCCCACCTCGCGCAAGATCACGGCGGGCTGGCTGCGCGCCTGCCAGTCCCTCGGCCTCACCCCGGCCGACCACTTCGAGCAGCTGCTGCCCGATCGCTCGAGCCCCGAGTTCTCGGAGGTCGTGAACGCGACGCTCGAGACCGCGCGGGCGACCGGAGTCACGGCGCTGCTCGTCCACTCCGACCCCGAGGCGATGGCCTTCGTCGACCTCGCGCTCAACCGCGGCATCTCGGTGCCGGGGGATCTCTCGGTCATTGCGTACGACGACGAGGTGGCGCGCCTGTTCACCCCCGCGCTGACCGCGGTGAGCCCGCCCCGCACCGAGGTGGGCGAGGCGGCGGTGCGCCTCCTGGTCGACCGCATCGAGAACCCGCGCCGGTCGATCTACCGGATCCAGCTGAACCCCGAGCTCATCGTCCGCGACTCGACGGCGGCGCCGACCCGCCGCTGACGGCTCCCCCTGCTGGTCGAGTAGCCGCGCAGCGGCGTATCGAGACCCGCAGACACCAGAAGTACGGCGGAGGGGGATCTCGATACGGCCGCTCCACGGCCTACTCGATCAGCAGGGGAGGGTAGGAGTCCGCGGCCGCTCCGGTCAGCGCAGCTCGACCAGCCCGCGGAACGGCGCCAGCCGCTCGTCGGCGGGGTCGAGCTCCGTCACCATCACGCTGATCGCGTCCCAGGCGAGGGCCCGCGCCAGAGCCGTGCGCTCGAGCTTCGTCGAATCCACGAGCAGCACGGTCTCGCTCGACGAGGCGACGAAGACGCGCTTGACCTGCGCCTCCTGCAGCGTCACCTCGCTGGTCCCGTCGATCGACACGGCGGAAGCGGAGGTGAAGAAGCGGTCGTAGTGCAGCTCGGCCGCGCTCGAGCACGCGAGCGGGCCGACGAAGCTGTCGGTCTCCTCCTCGAGCTCCCCGCCGATCAGCACCACGCGGGCGCGCGCGGCGCGGCGGGCGGAGGCGTGGTTCTCGAGCGAGTTCGTGGCGACGAGCAGCTGCGGCGACTCCGGAGCGGCTCCGAGCAGGGTGCCGGCGGTGGAGGAGGCGTCGACCGCGATCGCGCCGCTCACGGGTACGAGGGCGACGGCCTTCCGCGCGATCTCGCGCTTCGCGGCGGCTCCGGCGGCCAGGCGCTCGGCGAACGGGCGCGGGCGCAGCGCGGGCACCGCTCCTCCGCGGACGCGGCTGAGCCGTCCCTCCGCCTCGAGGTCGGCGAGGTCGCGCCGCACGGTCATGGTCGAGACGTCGAGCTCGGCCGCCGCGTCGTCGAGCCGCACGGCGCCGTCGCGCTCGAGCAGGCCGATCAGGCGCGCGCGCCGCTCCGCCGAGTCCACCGTGGCCATGCCGCTCCCGTTCCGCGCCGCATCGGCGCCCGCGCGGTCGAGCGTATCCGCAGGTCGGGAGGGATGCCGCCCGCTAGACCCGCACGCCGCCCGCCCGCTCGCGCACCAGGACGGCGGCCACGAGCCCCGCGCAGACGACGGCGATCACGGCGACCGTGCCGGCCACTCCGACCGCCGGAGCGGCCAGCGGGGCCGCGGCGACCAGTGCGACGGCGGGCAGCACGATCGCCGCCCGCAGCGGTTCGCGGTCGCCCAGCGGACGGTGGACCGCCCACAGCAGGAGCAGGTACCCGGCCACCGGAACGGCCACGGCGGCCCCGAGCACGAGCTCGGTCTCCTCGAGATGCCCGGCGGTGGCCGCCACCGCCGACTCCAGCCCGGCTCCGAGCGCCGCCAGCGCCGCGAAGACGAGGTAGTGCGCGTAGCCCCAGCGGTACGACAGGCCGCGCCGCGCCTCGAGGAGCTCGCCCGAGGGGTGGAGGTACGACAGCCACCACAGCGCGAAGACGAGCACGAGCGCCGCCAGCGAGACCAGCGCGAGCGGCGCGCTGAACCCGCGTTCGGCCAGCGACTCCTGCATCCCGGCCACCGCGGCCAGCACGCCCTCGCCGAGCAGGATGATCGTGAAGAGGCCGTACCGCTCCGCGATGTGGTGCGGGTGCCAGCTCGGCTCGCCCTTCCGCGCCGCGTACAGCGGGACGCACAGCTCCAGGGCCGCGAGCACGACGAAGCTCGCGATCGCCCACTGCTCCGGGAGCAGGAGCCTCAGGAGCCAGCCGACCTGCACGAGGGTGAACCCGATCGCGCTGCGCTGAGCGGAGCGGCGGTGCGCGGGCGAGGACACGGCGACGCGGACCCACTGGCTGACGAGCGCCATCCGCATGACCGCGTAGCCGATCGTGATCGCGGTGAAGTCGCCGCTCTCGAACGCCGTCGGCACCCCGGCCGCGAGGACGAGGACGCCCGCCATCTGCGCGAGCGTCAGCAGCCGGTACGGCACGTCGTCGGTGTCGTAGCCGGAGGCGAACCAGGTGAAGTTCATCCACGCCCACCAGATGGCGAAGAACACCATGCCGAAGGGGAGGATCGTCTCGCCGGCGTGCCCCTCCTCGATCGCGTGGGCGAGCTGCTGCACGATCTGGGCGATCGCGACGACGAACGTCAGGTCGACGAGCAGTTCGAGCGGGCTGGACGCGCGGTGCTGCTCGTCGACGGAGCGCGGACGCATCCTGACGAGGAGGGGTCGCGGGGCGGCGGTCATGCGGGGGGCCGGCGGCACGGGGAGCACATGCGGTCATCCTCCTCCCTTCGGGCGCCGGTCGACGGAGGTGCGGCGAGCGCGCGAGGACGCCGCAGTGCCGCCTGTCAACGCCCTCCAGCACGCGGCCGGTCCCGGCCTACCGTGTGGTCGTGGAGGTGGACGCATGAGGAGAAGGACGCTGGCAGTGCTCGTGCCGGTGCTCGCCCTGGCCGGCTGCTCCGGGCCCGACACCGCGGCGGCCGAGAGCACCGCGGCCGCGTTCGAGGCGGCCCTCGCGCGGGGTGACGGAGCCGCGGTGTGCGCCCTCCTCACTCCGCAGGCGGCGGCGGCGCTGACCGAGCAGGAGGGGACGGACTGCGTGCAGGCGATCGGCTCGCTCGCGCTGGCGGCCGGCACGGGCGAGCCGCGCGCCGAGGCGTTCGGGCAGGGCGCGATCGTGGAGCTCGACGGCGACACCGTGTTCCTCGCGGCCAGCGGTGACGGCTGGCGCGTGCGGGCCGCGGGCTGCGCGCCGACCGGCGAGGACACTCCGTTCGACTGCAGGATCGACGGCTCCTGATGCGCGCCGTCTTCACGGGCTGCCTCGCCGTCGTCTCGGCGGGCCTGGTCTACTTCGTCGCGCTGGGGGTGCTGCACCGGTGACCTCGCTGCTCCGCGAGCCCCGCACCCCGACGCGCTCCTTCCTGCGCGACAACTCGCTGACGCTGCTCTTCGCGGCTCTCTTCCTCCTGAGCCTCGTCGGCCAGTCGATCGCGGGGCTGCTGTCGTACCGGCAGGAGCTCGAGTCCGCCGGGCTCGAGCCCGTCGGCTGGCTCCGCTACGTCACCTCGTCGAGTTTCGCGGGCGACGTCGCCGAGAACTGGCAGTCGGAGTACCTGCAGTTCTTCCTCTACATCGCCGCCACGGTGTGGTTCGTGCAGCGCGGCTCGTCCGAGTCGAAGACCGTGGACGACCAGGGTCCGGGCACCGACGAGGAGCAGCGGGTGGGGGAGTACGCGGAGGAGTCGTCACCCGGCCCCGCGACGGCACCGCCCGGTCCGCGCCGCTGGTTCTACTCCCACTCACTGCTGCTCGTGATGGGCGCGATCTTCCTCGGGTCGTGGTTCGCGCAGTCGGTCACCGGGCGGGTCGCCTACTCGGAGCAGCAGCTGATGGACCTCTCGGCGCCCGTCTCGTACGCCGAGTACCTGATGAGCTCGGACTTCTGGAACCGCACGCTGCAGAACTGGCAGTCCGAGTTCCTCGCGGTCGGCAGCATGGCCGCGCTGTCGGTGTACCTGCGCGAACGGGGGTCGCCGGAGTCGAAGGCCGTCGGGGCCCCGCACGCCGAGACGGGCGGGGCCGAGTAGGTCAGCCCGCCCAGGCGACCTCGACGTCGAGGACCCAGGTGACGCCGAAGCGGTCGCGCAGCATGCCGTAGAGCGGCGACCAGCCGGACGGGGCGAGCGGAGCGACGATGTCCGCGCCCTCGGCGAGCGACTCCCAGTAGCCCGAGATCTCGTCGGCGTCGGTGCCGCGGACCGAGACGAACACCGGGTTCGTGCCCGGGTCGTACTCGGTGCCGGAGCGCACGTCGAAGGCCATCACGCGGAAGCCCGCCTCCGAGACGACCTGCCCCCACGAGAGCTGGTCGGCCTCGGCCGGGTCCGTCGTGAGCTGCGCCTGGTCGTTCGTGACGGCGTCGAGCCGGCCGCCGAAGACCGAGCGGTAGAACTCGAGCGCCGCGCGGGCCTCGCCGCGGAAGTTGAGGTGCGTGGTGGTGGTGATGCTCATGGGATTCCCTCCGATCGGCCGGGACGTCCTCCCGGCGACGCCCACTGTGCCGGGGAATGCGGACGAATCCTGTCCTCTTCTCGATCTAACATCGGGACATGCCCTCTCCCAGTGCGCGGATGCTCCAGCTGCTCTCGCTCCTGCAGCTGCGGCGGGACTGGCCGGGCGCGGTACTGGCGGAGCGGCTCGACACGACGCCGCGGACGGTCCGGCGCGACGTCGATCGGCTGCGGGAGATGGGCTACCGGATCCGCGGGACGAAGGGGCCCGACGGCGGCTACCGGCTCGAGGCGGGGACCGAGCTGCCGCCCCTCCTCCTCGACGACGAGCAGGCGCTGGCCCTCGCTGTGGCGCTGCGCTCGGCCTCGGCGACCGGCACCGGTCTCGAGGAGGCGTCGGCGCGGGCCCTCGCGACTCTGCGGCAGGTGCTGCCGGCGCGGTTGGCGCAGCGGCTGGACGCGCTGCGGTTCACGACGGCGCCGGTGCCGGGGCCGACGGTCGAGCCGGAGGTGCTCGTCGCGGTCTCGGCGGCCGTGCGGGCGGCGGAGGTGCTCCGGTTCGCGTACGCGGGTGCGGGCGCGGGCCCGGACGGGCGGCGTCGGGTGGAGCCGCACCACCTGGTGGCGCGGCAGGGGCGCTGGTACGTGATCGCGTTCGACCTCGACCGGGAGGACTGGCGGACGTTCCGCGCCGATCGCGTCTCGGATCCGGAGTCGATGCGGCGGCGCTTCGAGCGCCGGCCGGTGCCGGGCGGCACTCCGGCGGCGTTCCTCTCGGCGCGGTTCCGCGGATCGGACGACGGTGCGTGGCCGTGCGTGGGGAGCGCGGTGCTGCGCACGCCGGCCGCCGCGGTGCTGCCTTTCGCCGAGGAGGTCGAGGACCTCGGCGACGGGAGCTGCCGCGTCACGGCCGGGTCGTGGTCGTGGGAGGCGCTCGCCGCCTCCTTCGGGCGCTTCGGCGTGGAGGTGGAGGGGGCGCGGCCGGTGGAGCTGGTGGCGGCGTTCGGCGTGCTGGCGCGGCGGTTCGCGGCGGTGGGGGCGGATGCGGGTTCGGGGGAGGCTCCTCCACAGGCCTGATTCCGCGCCGGACTTCCTCGATGCGGGAGGAAGGTGGTCATACTCGGATGGGTCCGCGCATACGGTTCCGGCACTGCCTCACCCGGCAGTCCGCCCCGCAGGCGGTCCCCCTCTCCGAACGGATGACCATGCCCTCTCCCCGCACCCTGCCGTCTCGCATCCTGCTGTCCCGCATCCTGCCCTCGCGCGCTCCGGGCTCCCGCCGCTCCTTCCTCGCCGCGGTCGCCCTCGCCGGGACGATGCTCGTCGCCCCCGCGGCGGCAGCGGCCTACACGACCGCCCACCCGGAGGGAGGCACCTGGTACTACGGCGTGAGCAACGGCACCGTGCTCTCCTCCTACAACCACCCGTCGCGGTCTCACCGCGCCTCGGTCTTCAACGGGAACCACTACGGCACGGCCTGCACGGCGAAGAAGCGGGTGGCGTCGGTCAGCGCCCCGGAGCGCCCGCTCGTGACGGACCGCGCGTACTACGCGTTCTGCTGACCACCGACCCGCGAGGCGGGTGGAGCACCCGCTCCGCCCGCCGCTGCCCTGGAGGCTGATGTGAGAAGCAGGAGCGTCGTCGTCGGCGCGGTTCTGGCGGTCGTCCTGTCGGCGGTCTTCGCCGTCCTCTTCGTCCGGGCGTTCGACGCCCGAGGTCCGATCTGGAACGGCGGATGGCAGATCCGCGTCTCGGGGGACGCCGCACCGGTGATCCCGGCCGCCGAGCTGTACGGCGAGCTCGTCAGCCTCGCCGGAGCCCGAGGGATCGACGTCGCGCGGTTCGTGGAGGACGCCGAGGACCCGGCAGGGGTGCGCCACCTGTTCGTCGTCGGCGACGGGGCGTCGGCGGAACTGCTCCGCGGGGGTTATCAGGCGGTCGACACCTCTCGGACGACCACGGTGGCGCCTCTCGTCGACCTCGGGAGCCTCGACGTGCGGGGCGCCTATCTGGTCGCAGGGGATCGAGCGGAGGCGGACGCGGTGCTCGCCGTGATCGAAGCGGGCGGGTGGACCGGCACCGTGCATCCCTACCCGAGGAGCGTCGACCTCGACTCCTTCCGCGAGTACGGCGATCTCCTGCGGGCGCTCATCGTGGCCGTGCTCGGGGTCGTGATCCTGATCGGTGCCGGCACCGTCCTGCGGAGCAGGGCGCACGGTGTCCAGCGCCTGCACGGCGCAGGCTTCGCGGGGATCCTGATCAGCGAGTGGCGCGGGCTCGCCGCCCCGGTCGCCTGCTGGTCGGCGGCGGGTCTGGCGTCGGTGGTCCTCGCGACGGCGGGGCTCAACGGCCTCGCGCAGTCGGCGACGCTCGTCGCACTCTTCGCCGACATCCTCGGGATCGTCGTCCCCGCCGCGATCGTCTCCCACCTCGCCGGCATCGCGCTCACCGACGGCCGTCACCTCGTCGACCAGGTCAAGGGCGAGATCGACGGATGGTGGGTGCTCGTCGGCGTCTACGCGGTGCGCGTTCCCGCCGTGCTCGTCCTCCTGGCGGTCGTCGCCGCACTCGGGCAGAGCGCTCGCGTCGCGGAGCTCGAGAACCGGACGCGCGAGTTCTGGAGCTCAGCGCAGGACGCCGTGATCCTCGGGATCAGCGGATACCTGAGCCAGGAGGAGTACCTCGGCGGGATGCCCGCGTTCGCGGACCTCGTCTCCTCGCAGGCGTCCGAAGGAGCCCTCATCCTGGCGGAGCCGGGCCTCTCAGTGGAGCCGGACGTCCTCCTCGTCGACGAGGGGTACCTCCGAGCGGTCGAGGTCCTCGGAGAAGGAGGATCGCGCATCACCGACGTCCCGGACGGGGTCGTCACGGTCCTGGAGCCCGAGGGGACGAGCCCCGAGCGCAGGCGGGTCGTCCTGGAGGACGTGCGGGCGTGGCAGGAGACGCAGTCCGGAGTCGCCGTTCCGGCGTCGGGCACTGTCTCTCTGGGGATCGAGGAACGTGTCCTGCCCCGGGGACAGACCCTCTTCACCTTCCGCAGCACCGACGTCGACGTCCTCGCGAGGGAGACGTCCGTCGAGGATCCCGTCCTCGTGGTGCTTCCGTCGATCGACGTCTACGCGCCCTCCGAGGTCTACTCGGCGATCACCCGCGGCGCCGTCCTCTTCACCGACCCCGGAGCGGTTCCCGACGCTCTCCGGGAGCGGGGCCTCGAGGATCAGGTCGTCGCCCTCACCCCCGTGGCGTATCAGGCGAACGAGCAGTACCAGCGGGCGCTCGGCACGCTCTCGATCAACGTGCTGGGACTCGTCAGCGGGACCGTCGTGGTCCTGCTCACCGGTCTGGTGTCGGCGATGGTCATGGCCGAGAAGGACCGGCGGCGGGCGTTCGTCCACCGCATCGCCGGGCTCGGCCCGCTGTCGGCCCATCGGAGCGGTCTCGTGCTCGAGGGCGTCCTCCTGCTGGGCGCGGTGGCCGTCAGCGTCGTGCCGATGTGGTTCCGCGACCCCCGCGACGTGAGGACGGTGCTCGATCTCGGCACGGTCGACACCGAGCGGTTCGTCCTCGAGCAGTCGCTGCTCGCCCTCGGCCTGACCGCGCTCAGCTCGGCGCTGCTCGTCGCCTGCCTCGCACTCGCCCGCCACCGCGCCGCCCGTCCGCGCTCCGACGACTCCTGATCATCCCGACCCGTTCCTCTCGCGAAAGGCTTCCCGTGATCCACGCCACCGCCCTCAGCAAGGGCTTCGCCCGCCGAACCCTGTGGGCCGACCTCGACGTCGACGTCCCGTCCGGCCGCAGCCTCGCGCTGACCGGCTCGAGCGGCAGCGGCAAGTCCACCCTCCTCAACTGCCTCGGCCTGCTCGACGCCCCCGATTCCGGCTCCATCGAGGTCGACGGTGAAGAGCTGACCCGGCTGCGGGCCGGAGGACGTCGACGGTTCCGGAGGCACCGCCTCGGCTACCTCTTCCAGAACTACGCCCTCGTCGACTCGGCGACGGTCGAGCAGAACCTCGCCCTCGCCCTCGGCGAGCGGCGCGGACGAGCGGGCCGCTTCGAGGGAGCCCTCGAGAGGGTCGGGCTGGGCGGACGGAGTCGGGAGCGGGTGTCGCGGCTGAGCGGCGGCGAGCAGCAGCGCGTCGCCCTCGCCCGCCTCCTGGTGAAGAGCCCGACGGTCGTGCTGGCCGACGAGCCCACCGGCGCCCTCGACGCCGACAACTCCGCGATGGTCCTCGAGGTGCTCGCCGAGCTCGCCGGTCGCGGCGCCAGCGTCGTCGTCGCGACCCACGACGAGGCGGTGGCCGCCTGGTGCGACGACCGCCTGCACCTCTCACCGCGGTGATGCGCGCCCGCGCCGCGCCGCCGCTCCGGAGCGGAACTCACCCGGCGACGGCGTGCCCCTCGTAGCTCAGCGACTCCAGCACCGTCGCGCCGATCAGCGACTGCAGCCCCAGCACCCGCCCGGTGAACCCGCCCGCGACCTCGGTCGAGAGGTAGCGCCCGTCCAGCACGGCGAGGCGCTCGTACCCGCCGACGTCCTCGACCCCCAGCTCGATGTCGTCGGGACCGCCCGCGGCGGCGGGGACGCTGGCGAGCACCAGGGTGATCGGGCCGGGAGTGCGATCGCGACGGGTGACCGAGGATTCCAGGGGTCCGATCCGGGCTCGCGCCGAGACTCCGGTCGCGTCCGCATCGATCCCGTACCAGTGCGCGTCGTCCAGCCGCAGCAGGAAGCGGAACGAGCCCTCGCCCGGGTCGATGCGGCAGCGGGCGCGCCAGTGCTCGTCCGGGATCCGCGTCGCGAGCATGCCGCTGGATCCGTCCGCCTCGATCGTCGCGACGAGCTCGGTGCGTCCGTCCGACGCCTGCAGCACCCGCTGCGGGACCGTGTTCGGCGACACCCAGCGCGGTCCGAGCGGCAGAGCGAACGACTCCGTGAAGGAGTGGTCGACGGAGGCCCCCGTGAACCGGTCCGGCACGACGACGGGCCAGTCGTCGACCCAGTCGACTCCCGCCAGGAACGTCTCGCGGCCGTTGACGTGGAACATCGGCGTGATCCCGCGAGGCCGCACCCCGAGGAACACCATCGCCCACTCCCCGTCCGGGCCCTCGACCAGGTCGGCGTGACCGGTGTTCTGCACGGGCAGGGTCGTGCTCCGGTGGGTCAGGATCGGATTCGCGGGGTCGCCCTCGAACGGGCCCGAGATGCTCCGGGACCGCGAGATCGAGGCGCAGTGCCCCCGCTCCGTGCCACCCTCGGCGACCAGCAGGTACCACCACCCGCCGCGGGAGTAGAGGTGCGGAGCCTCCGGGAACGCGAGGCCGGTGCCCGACCAGACCGATCGCGGCGCTTCGAGAAGCATCCCGGTCGTCGTGTCGAGGCGCGCCTGCACGATCCCCGACAACGGACCCGTGCCGCACCAGGTCAGGACGCAGGTCCCGTCCTCGTCCCACGCCAGATCCGGATCGATCCCCGGGGCGCCGACGACCCGCACCGGGTCGGACCAGGGGCCGCTCGCCTCCTTCGCGGTCACGATCAGATGGCCCGAGCCCGGACCCGACACGTCCGTCGTGATCATCCAGAACCGGCCGTCGTGGTGGCGCAGCGTCGGCGCGTAGATGCCGCGGCTGCCGCCTCCGCCCGGTGCGAGCTGCGACGGCCGGTCGAGGACGTTGCCCAGCAGCGACCACGACCGCAGATCACGGCTGCGCAGGATCGGCACGCCCGGGAAGTACTCGAAGGAGGAGGCGACGAGGAAGTAGTCCTCGCCGACGCGGCAGATGCTCGGATCGGGATGGAACCCCGGCACGATCGGCGCCTGCGTCGTGGTGAGGGCGGGAGCGTTCTCGAGGAGGGTCACTTGATCCCCACCGCCGCGATGCCCTGGATGAAGTAGCGCTGCAGCGCGACGAAGAGCAGCAGGATCGGCGTCAGCACGAGCACGGAGCCGGCCAGCAGGATCCCGTAGTTCGTCGCGTTCTGGCCGGTCGAGTAGAGCGAGAGGGCGACCGGGAGCGTGTACATGTCCTCGGACTGCGCGGCGACGAGCGGCCAGAGGAAGTTGTTCCACGAGCCCAGGAAGGTCAGGATCGCGAGGGTCGCGAGCGCCGGGCCGCACAGGGGGAGGACGATGCGGGTGAAGATCCGCACCTCACCCGCTCCGTCGATCCGCGCGGCCTCGAGCAGGGCGTCGGGGATCCCCATGATGAACTGCCGCATCAGGAACACCCCCATCGGCCCGGCCAGGAACGGGAGGATCAGCGCCGCGTACGTGCTGATCAGCCCGAGCTTGCTGACGACGACGAAGAGCGGGATGAAGGTGACGATGCCGGGCACCATCAGCGTGATCATCACGAGCGCGAAGATCACCTTCTTGCCGGCGAAGTCGATCTTGGCGAGCACGTAGCCGACCATCGAGCAGAACAGCAGATTGCCCAGCACGGTGAACAGCGCCACGACGGTGCTGTTCACGAAGAACCGCCCGATGTCGAGGCGGGTGAACCACGCGACGAGGTTGTCGAGCGTCGCGTCCTCGGGCCACCAGGTGATCGGGCGCTGCAGCAGCTCGGCGTTCGTCTTGAACGCGCCGAGGAACATCCAGACGAACGGAGTGAGGGTCACGACCAGCGCGATGACCAGCACCGCGTAGGTCAGCATCCGACCGTGGCGGATCGGACGGCGGCGGCGGACCGGCTCCGGCACGCGCTCGGGCGTCCGGTCGGGCGAGGCTCCGAGCGGAGTGGTCCGCGGGGCGCGGACGGGGGTGGTGGTCATGGCGTCAGTCCTTGGATCGGAAGGCGCGGAACTGCACGAGGCTCAGCAGCGCGATGGCGACGAAGAGGATGTAGCTCGAGGCGGAGGCGAGACCGAAGTTGCCGAACCCGAACTGGTTGTAGGTGAAGTAGCTGATCGACAGCGTCGAGTCCAGCGGCCCGCCCTTGGTCATCACGAACGGCTCCTCGAAGAACTGCAGGAAGCCGACCGACAGCAGCACCGCGCCCAGGAGGAGGGTCGGCCGCAGGATCGGCAGGGTCACCCGGACGAAGCGCTGCCACGGGTTCGCCCCGTCCACCTCGGCCGCTTCGAGCACATCCTGCGGCACGTTCTGCAGGCCGGCGAGGAAGAGCACCATCAGCGTCCCGACACTGCGCCAGACCGCCATCATGATCATCGCCGGCATGGCCCAGGCGGGATCGCCGAGCCAGTTGGGACCGGTGATGCCGATCGCTCCGAGCGCCGTGTTGAGGAGCCCGTCGGGCTGGAGGATGAACCGCCACACGACCGCGACCGCGACGATGCTCGTCACGACCGGCGCGTAGAAGCCCACGCGGAACGCGGTGCGGAAGCGGGTGATGCCGCTGTTGAGCGCCACGGCCAGCGCCAGCGCGATGACCATCGTCAGCGGGATGCCGACGGCGACGAAGTAGAGGGTGTTCACGAGCGAGCGGAGGAACCGCGGCGTCGACAGCAGCGTCGTGAACTGCTCGAGGCCCACGAAGTCCACGCCGAACGGAGTCGCGATGTCGCGGTTCGTGAAGTCGGTGAACGACATCCCGAGCGAGGCGAGCAGCGGGAACACCATGAAGACCGCGAAGGAGGCCAGGAAGGGCAGCGCGAAGAGGTACGCCACCACCGTGGCGCGCCTGCGGGCGGGGTTCCGGCGGCGGTCGCCGACGCGCAGGGCGCCGGCGACCGCCGCGGGTGACTGGACGGACGTCACTGCCCGGTGCCCATCGCGTCCGCGGTCTCCTGGAGCGAGGCGAGGGCCTCGGCCGGGTCGGCGCCTCCGCGGTACACCTGCTCGATCAGGGTGTCGGCGGCCGCCGAGATCTCGGGCCAGACCGTCAGCGCGGGCAGGCCGCGCACGTCCTTCAGCTGCTCGCCGAAGACGGCGACGCGCGGGTCCTCGGTGAGCGCCTGGTCCTCCCATGCCGAGGTCTGCGAGGGCAGGTCGCCGACGAGCTCGAACCACTCGGTCTGCGTCGACGGCTCGGACAGCCACTGGATCAGCTTCCAGGCGGCCTCCTTGTTCTCCGACTCCTCGAAGACGGCCAGGTTGGCTCCGGCGATGAGCGACGTGCCGCTCGTGCCCACGGGCATCGGCGCGACCGAGAACTTGTCCTCGAAGCCGGGACCGCCCGCCTCCATGATCTGCCCGACGTCCCACGGGCCGCTCATCATCATGGGAACGGTCCCGGCGACGAGGTCGGCCGACGGGCCCGTCGTCGCGTCCGGGTTCTTCGAGGCGATGCCCTCGTCGAAGAAGCTCTTGAGGTAGGTGACCGCCTCGATCATCTCGGGGGAGTCGAGCGTCCACTCGGTGCCGCCGTCGTTCTGCAGCTCCGCGCCCTGCGACCAGGCGAAGGGCATGCCCGAGAGGAACGCGTTCCAGCCACCGGACGGCAGCGCGACGCCGTACTGCGCGCCGTTGTCCTGGTAGGCCTTCGCCAGGGCCTTGAAGCCCTCGAAGTCGGTCGGGAACGAGTCGAAGCCCGCTTCCTCCATCAGGTCGGTGCGGTAGAAGATCGCGCGGGTCTCGACGTACCACGGCACTCCGAGGACCTCCTCGCCGATCTCGGTCGAGGCGACCGCGCCCGGGAACATCCCGGAGGTGTCGATCTCGTCCGGCACGGGGGAGAGGGCGTCCGAGAACGTCGGCATCCAGTCCGAGCCGAGCATGCCGATGTCGGGGGTGTTCCCGCCCGCGATCGCGGTCTGGTACTTGCTCTGCGCCGAGTCCCACGGCACGGCCGTGACGGTCACGTCGAGGTCGGGGTTCTGCTCCTCGAACTCCTGCAGGAGCTCGGGCAGCGCCTCGCCCTCGGTGCCCTGGGCCCAGATGGTGAGCTCGCCGGTGGCGGGTCCGTCGGACAGGCCGACGGCCTCGCCCGCGGCGGTCGCGGTGCCGTCGCCGCGGCCGCATCCGGTCAGCAGCAGAGCACCGGTCGCGAGCACCGCGAGCCCGGCGAGGGTGGAGCGCCTGGGGGTTCGGATCATCATCGTTCCTGTCTCGGGAGCCGCGTCGCTCCCGGTCGCTGTGGTGGGGACGGGAAGCCCGTCGTGAAGAATCTAAGCGCTTTGATTTTCGAGCGCAAGAGCAGGATCGGAGACCCCGGCCGCTCAGCGGCAGCCGCAGCTCCGACGGATCGAGACGGTCGCCTCGAGGGCGGCTGCCGGAGCCGCGTCGACCGACCCGAGCACCGCCAGCAGTGCGGCCACGGCCGCGCGCCCGATCTGCTCCATCGGCTGCACGACCGTGCTCACCGGCGGGTCCGCGAGCCGTCCCGCCACGATCCCGTCGAACCCGGTGACGGCGATGTCCTCGGGTACCCGGAGCCCGGCGAGGCGCAGCCGGTCGAGCACGACCACCGCCTCCTGGTCGGTCGAGCAGACGATCGCCTCGGGCGGCGCGCCGAGCAGCTCGGCGAGCGAGTCGAGGGTCGCCTCGGCAAAGCCGGGGCGGCTAGGCCGCGGCTGCTCGGGGACGAGTCCCGCGCCGGTCAGCGCGTCGACATAGCCGTCGTACCGCTGCTGGAACTCGGGCAGGGAGGTGTCGCCGAGGTAGGCGATCCGCCGCAGGCCGTGCTCCGAGATCAGGTGCGCGACGAGATCGCGCATGCCCGAGCGGTTGTCGACCGGAACCGTGCCGACTCCCTCCACCCGCTCCTGCCCGCCGAGCTCGACGACGGGCAGCCGGGTCGAGAGCGAGCGCAGCACGTCGTACTCGAGCGCGCCGGCGAAGCTGATCAGCCCGTCGACCCGCCCGGCGATGTCGGTGACGGAGGGGGCGTGGCCGGTGCGTCCGCCGCCGCCGATCATCAGGGCGAGCCCGCGGTCCCAGCACTCCAGCTGCACGCCGCGCTGCACCTCGTCCACGTAGAGGGGGAAGAGCCTCGCGTCGTCGTTGGCCGACGGATGCGGCCGCTCGTCGCCTCGGACGTGGAAGGACTGGTCGACGAAGTAGTCGAAGGAGTAGAGCCCGATGGCGCCGGTGCGTCCCTTCGCCAGCCCTCTGGCACTGGCGCTGGGGATGTAGCCCAGCTCGTCCGCCGCCGCGAGGACGCCTTCGAGGGTGGCCGTCTTGACCCGGTGCGGCTGCGAGAAGGCGAACGAGACGGTCGCGATCGAGACGCCGGCGCGCGCGGCGACGTCGTACACGGTCGGGCGCTTCCTCACGACTCCTCCTTCGCGCCCGGGCGGGCGGTACGAGCTACGAGCTTAGGAGCGGCGGTGCGGGCGTGCGTCCACCGCCCCGAACGACGGCGTCCCCCTCCCCGAGAACTCGGGGGAGGGGGACGCCGTCGTGCGGAGCCGTCCGACTACTCGGTGATCGTGAAGCCCTGCGACTCGCCGTAGGTCGCGAGGTTCTCCTGCCAGGCCTCGAGACCGGCGTTGAGGTCGGTGCCGTTGGAGTAGGCCTGGCCGACCGTGTCCGCGAACACGCTGTTCGCGTAGACCTGGAAGGGCAGGTACTCGAAGCCCTCGACCACGTTCTCGGAGGCGTCGACGAGGACCTTGTTGATCTCCTGGCCGCCGAAGTACTCGGGGGTCGCGTTCAGGAACGCGTCGTCGTTGAGCTGGGCGGTGGTGGAGGGGAATCCGCCGCCGTCGAGGAACACGCCGATGCTCTCGTCGGAGTTGTTCAGCCAGCGCAGGAACGCCGCGGCGAGGGCCGGGTCGTCGGTCTGCTCGATGACGGACTGCGCGCTGCCGCCGTTCTCAGCGGTGGCGGCCGAGCCGTCGTAGCTCGGCAGCGGGGCGACCCGCCAGTCGCCGGCCCCGTCGGGGACCGAGCCCTCGAGGATCCCGGGCATCCAGGCTCCCGTGATCAGCGTCGCGATCGTGCCGTTGCCCAGCGCCGTGAACCAGTCGTCCGACCAGGTCGGGATCGGCGAGAGCAGACCCGGCTCGAGCAGCTGGTTCCAGGTGTCGGCCCACTTCTTCGACCCCTCGTCCTGCAGATCGATCGTGACGTCGGTGCCGTCGGTCGTGAACGGCTGTCCGCCGGCCTGCCAGATCAGCGGGTCGGCGAAGCCGGGGTCACCGGCGTCGTTGGTGATGAACTTCGACGGGTCGGCGGCGGTGAGCTTCGCGGCCTCGGCGATGTACTCGTCCCAGGTGGTGGGCACGGCGAGGCCGTACTGGTCGAAGATCGCCTGGTTGTAGAGCATCACCATGGGGCCCGAGTCCTGCGGGAGGCCGTAGAGGCCGCCGTTGAGGTTGACGGCGCTCCAGGTGGACGCGGTGTAGTCCTCCTCGAGGTCGGCGAGGCCGTAGGGGGTGAGGTCGAGCAGTCCGTCCGACAGGGCGAACTGCTGCATCGCGTAGTACTCGATCTGGGCGACGTCGGGCGCTCCCGAGCCGGCCTTGATCGCGTTCTGCAGCTTGGTGTACTCGTCCGTCGCGGTGCCGGCGTTGACGACCTCGACCTCGACGTTCGGGTACTCCTCCATGAAGGCGGCGGCCTGGTCGGCGCCGGTGGGCGTCCAGGTCCAGTAGGTGAGCTCGCCGCCGCGCTCGAGGGCGGCGTCGAGGTCGGCGGCCGACCCGGCGGAAGCGGATCCGGTTCCGGAGTCGGAGCTGCACGAGACGAGGGACATCGCGGAGATGCCGGCGACGACGAGCCCGGCGAGCACGCGGCTCCGGGTGCCTCGGCGGAGTTCGAACATGGTGGTCCTTTCACTTCTTCGTGGTGGGGAGGGAGTGCTGTGCGGGAGGGGTGGTGCAGGTGCGCGGGGCGGACCGGGGGTCAGCCCTTGACGCTTCCGGCGCTCAGGCCCGACTGCCAGAAGCGCTGGAGGAACAGGAAGATCACGACGATCGGGACGATCGTGATCAGGGAGCCGGTGATGACGAGGTTGTAGATCGGCTCGGCCGAGACGCCGCTGGCCTGCGAGCTCCACTGGTTCAGGCCCACCGTGAGGGGGTACCAGGTCGGGTCGCTGAGCATGATCAGGGGCAGGAAGTAGTTGTTCCAGGTGGCGACCACCGAGAACAGCGCGACGGTCACGACTCCGGGGGTCAGCAGCTTGAGCGAGATGGTGAAGAACGTGCGCATCTCGGTCGCCCCGTCCAGCCGCGCCGCCTCGAGCAGCTCGGTCGGCACGGAGTCGATCGTGTAGACCCAGACCAGGTACAGCCCGAACGGGGTGATCAGCGACGGCAGGATGATCGCCCACGGCGTGTTCGTGAGCCCGAGCTGGCTGAAGAGCAGGAACGTCGGCACGGCCAGCGCGGTGCCCGGCACGGCGACCGCGCCCAGCACGACCGCGAAGTAGGCCTTCTTGCCGGGGAACCGGAACTTCGCGAGACCGTAGCCGCCGAGGGTGGCGAGCAGGGTCGCCCCGCCCGCGCCGACGACCACGTAGAGCAGCGTGTTGCCGAGCCAGCGGAGGAAGATGCCGTTGTCGTAGGCGAAGGTCGCGACGATGTTCTCGCCCAGCACGAAGCTGTCGCCGAAGCCGAGTCCGAACGAGCTGAACAGATCGGCCTGCGTCTTGGACGCGTTGATCACGAGCCACAGCAGCGGGACGAGCGCGTAGAGGAGGAACGCCAGCATCACCAGCGTCAGCGCGACGGATTTGCGGGGCCGGCTGATCGATCCGACGCGGCGGACCCGCGGGTTCAGGGTGCGCAGGGTGGTGCTCACTGGTCTTCCTTCCGGCTGCCGCGCAGCTGCACGACGTAGGCGATCGTGGCGGTGATGACGCCCATGACGATGGCGACGGTGGCCGCCGAGTTGAACTGCTGGCCGGCGAACGAGAGGTTGTAGGCGTACATGTTCGGCGTGAAGTAGGACGAGATCACGTTCTCGGCGAGCGGCTTCAGCACGTTGGGCTCGTTGAAGAGCTGGAAGCTGCCGATGATCGAGAAGATCGTCGCGATCACGATCGCGCCGCGGGCGGCGGGCAGCTTGATCGCGGTGATGACCTGGAAGCCCCGCGCCCCGTCGATCTCGGCGGCCTCGTACAGCTCGGCGGGGATCGTCTTCAGCGCCGAGTAGAAGATCAGCATGTTGTAGCCGATGTACTCCCAGGTGACGATGTTGCCGATCGACGCGAGGATCCACTGGCTCGAGAGCGGTCGCAGCACCTCGGCTCCGAGCAGGTCGTTGATATTGGCGGTGAGCCCGAAGTTGTTCCCGTAGAGGAAGCCCCAGATGAGGACGGCGACGACGGCCGGCACCGCGTAGGGCAGGAAGATCACCATCCGGAACAGGCCCGACGCGTAGAGCCGCGCGCTGTCGATCGCGAGGGCCGCGATCAGCGAGAGGAGCAGCATGACCGGCACCTGCACGAGCAGCACGAGCACGACCCGGAGGAAGCCGTCCCAGAACTGCGGATCCGAGAGGACCGCGGCGTAGTTGTCGAGGCCGACGAAGCTGTTGCCGCCGATGATCCGGTTCTGGAAGAGGCTCAGCCAGAACGCGTAGGCCAGCGGAGCGAGGAACACGAGCGCGAACACGGCGGCGAAGGGGCCGGTGAACTGCCAGCCGCGCCAGTCGCGGCGCGCCCTGGTCGGTCGCGGGGGCGCCGGCGCCCGGCGGTCGTCGTCGGAGCGGAGGCGCTCCACCATCGTGGTCATCGGCCGGTCTCCTCTGCAGCGGTGCGGAGCACCCGGACGTCCCAGGGTCCGAGTTCCACGGGGGTGCCGGGAGCGAGCTCCCGGCCGGTGAGCACGTCGACCGCCGCGCGCTCGAGCGTCGCGGCCCGCGGGGTCCAGCCCCAGTTGAAGACGAAGACGAAGCGCGAGCCGGAGGCGGTGCCCGAGGACACCGTCACCGCGCGGTGATGCGCGGTGACCACCGGCTCCGCCGCGGTCAGTGCGAAGCGCACGACCTCCCGGGCGAGCTCGGGGTCCGGCACGGTGCCGACCACCGTGATGTCGCCGCGGCCGTACCGCGTCGTCGTCACGGCGGGGAAGTCGCCGAACCGGGGGTGGGCGTAGCCCGCGAGCACGGTCGCCCCGGTGGGGAGGAGCCCGTCGATCCACAGGGTCGCCCGGGCGTCGGTCGAGAGCGGGAGGAGGGTCGAGCCGGTCACGGGGACCGGCGTCGGCACGGTGCTGAACTCCTCGTAGCCGACCTGCGCGGGGCCGGCGAGGCGCGCCGGCGCGGGCTCGATGCGGGCGCGCGCCTCGTCGTCGCCGTAGGCGGTGCGCGGGCCGATGACCAGGTGGCCGCCCAGTGCCGCGTACTCGCGCAGCAGCTCGAGGTCGTCGTCGGTGCAGACGTACAGCGCCGCCGCCACGATCACGGGGAAGCGCCGGGCGAGTTCGGCGGCGCCCAGGCCGCGCGCCTGCTCGACGTGCAGGATGCGCGCCTGGCCGCCGGCGTCGACGATCCCGCGGTGGAAGGAGTCGACGATCCGCTCGTAGGATTCCTCGTCGGGCCGGCCGTCGCGGCTCAGCGGCGGCATGAACTGCAGCGCGTACCGGCTCGAGGTCGACCAGAGCACAGCGGCGTCCGCATCCGGGACGTAGCCGTCGAGCGCGTCGCCGAGGGCGGCGAGGTCGCGTCCGATCGCCGAGACCTCGGAGTAGACGCGGCCGGGGACGAGGCTGTGCGGGAGGACCCCGCCCCAGTAGGTCTCGGCGCCGAACGGCAGCGTGTGCCAGTGCCAGTACTCGATCATCGCCGCGCCGCGCGCCACGAAGGCGAGGGCCGACTGGCGCAGCTGGCCCGGGTAGGGCGGGAGGTTGTTGTCGGCGGTGTCGATGGCCTGCGCGTTCGTCTCGGTGACGAGGTAGCGCTGCTGACGGGAGGCGTAGAGCCGGTCGGCCTGGCGCA
This sequence comes from Rathayibacter sp. Leaf296, assembly GCF_001423045.1. NCBI lineage: Bacteria > Bacillati > Actinomycetota > Actinomycetes > Micrococcales > Microbacteriaceae > Rathayibacter > Rathayibacter sp. Leaf296. Next base: position 1,115,123 of record NZ_LMNR01000002.1, on the reverse strand, counting down.
GCAGGCCCGGGACGCCGGACGTCGTCCAGTAGTTCGGGTGCTCGTGCTCGACACCGGTCTCGAGATGGTCCTGCATGCCGTAGTAGGGGTTGCCCGCTCCGACGTCGAGGGCCTCGAACACGGCGCGCTCGTCGACGCCGCGGCGCGGGTACTGGAGGCACGTGGTCACGAACTGGTCCTCGCGGGAGTACTCGCGGACGAGAGCGGCCTGCCACGCGATGAAGTCGGTGGTCACCGCCGACTGGTACCGGCGCCACGCCAGGTCGTACTGCGGGAAGGTGTTCCCGTCGGGACGCCAGAGCTCGCTCCAGTCGTCGACCCGGTGCGACCAGTAGGTGAGGCCCCACTCGCGGTTGAGCGTCTCGACGTCGCCGTACTGCTCGCGGAGGCTGCGCACGAATCCGGTGAAGACGCCGTGGTTGTGCAGGAGCTCCAGGCCCGGCTCGTTGTCGACCTGGTAGCCGATGACCGCGGGGTGCGCGGCGTAGCGGCCGATGATGCGGCGGATCACGCGCTCGGCGTGGAAGCGGAACGCGGGGTGCGAGTAGTCGACCTCCTGGCGGGCACCCCAGGCGATGCGCTCGCCCGTCCGCCGCTCGCCGGCGATCTCGGGGTGCGCGGTCTGCAGCCACGGCGGCACCGCGTAGGTGGGGGTGCCGAGGATCACGCGGATGCCGCGCTCGTGGGCCTCGTCGAGCACCCGCTGCATCCACTCGAGCTCGAAGACGCCGTCGCGCGGCTCCCAGGTCGACCAGACGGATTCGCCCACCCGGATCGCGGTGATGCCCGCCGCGACCATCAGATCGAGGTCCTCGATCAGCCGGTCCGAGACGTGGTACTCGGGGTAGTAGGCGACACCGAGCAGGATCTGCTGCGGCAGTGTCGGCGATGCGGAAGTCATGGCTCTGGGCACTCCATCGTGGTGAACTGTTCTCGATAACAGTTGGCAGAGGCGATTGTGATCGACAACATTGGAAAAAGCAAGACCGCCCCGACGGAGGACCGCATGACGACGACCACCGACCCCGGGACCCCGGGTCCTCCGACGACCGGCACGATCTACGACATCGCCCGCGTGGCAGGGGTCTCGCACGCCTCCGTCAGCCGCTACATGCGCGGCCTCGACATGCGGCCCTCGACGAAGCAGAAGATCGAGGCCGCACTCACGACGATCCGCTACCGGCCGAACCTCAGCGCACGGGCGCTCATCTCGGGGCGGTCGATGCGGATCGGGGCGCTGACGCACGAGGTGAGCCAGGTCGGGCCGAACCGCATCATCCAGGCCGCGACGAGCGCCGCGCGCGACGCCGGCTACCTCCTCGACGTCGTGACCCTCGACATGGCAGACCCCGCGGAGCTGCAGGACGCCCTCCAGCTGCTCACCCGGCACGACCTCGCCGGGCTCCTGGCCTTCGCGTCGACGGACGGCGTGCGCGAGGTGTTCGAGCACACCGACTTCGGCGTCCCCGTCGTCATCGCCGCGGAGGAGGAGGCCGACGGAGCGACGCTCGCCGCGTCCGGTCACGGCGTCGTCGAGCTCGTCGACCACCTCGTTGCGCTGGGGCACCGGGAGTTCGTCCACATCGCCGGCCCTGCCGCCTGGTCGGCCGCCCGGAACCGGTTGCGCGCGGTCGACGCGGCGCTCGAGCGGCACGGCCTGCCCCCGGCCCGCATCCTGCACGGCGACTGGTCGGCGCGCTCCGGATTCGAGGCGATCGCCGCCCTCGAGCGCCTGCCGACGGCGATCCTCGCCGGGAACGATCAGATGGCGCTGGGCGCGCTGCACGCCCTCGATGCACGCGGCGCGTCGGTCCCCGGCGACGTCAGCGTGACGGGCGTCGACGACACTCCCGAGGCGGCCTACTTCACGCCCGCCCTGACGACGCTCCGGCTCGACTTCGAGGCGCAGGGGAGGGAGGCGCTGCAGGCGCTCCTGGACCGGATCGATGATCCGGCCGCAGCCGATCGAGCGGGCGCGCCCCGTCCCTCGCTCGTCGTGCGCGCCTCGACCGGCCCGGCCCGCTGACGCGGCGTCAGCGCGGCGCGGGCCCGGAGGAGCGCCGCGGGACGAGCTCGGAGGCGAGCGTCACGTGCGGTGCGGCGTCGACCCCGTCGATCAGCGCGAGCAGCTCGCCGAGCGCCGAGCGGCCCTGACCGGCGAAGTCGACCCGGAGGGTCGTCAGCGGCGGCACGAGGTAGGCCGCCTCCGGGATGTCGTCGACGCCGGTCACGCTGACGTCCTCCGGCACGCGCAGCCCGCGGTCGGTGAGTGCGAGGACCGCTCCGAGGGCCATCTGGTCGTTCGCGGCCACGATCGCCGTCGCGCGGAGCTCGTCGAGGCCGCGGATGAGCTCGTAGCCGGAGCGGGCCGACCAGTCGCCCTCGAGCACCGCCGTCGAGTGCAGGCCGTGCCGGGTCACGGCGCTCTCGTAGGCCTTCCGGCGGTTGCGCGCGGCCGACCAGGTCGGCGGGCCCGCCAGGTGCAGGAACTCGCGGTGGCCCAGGTCGGCGAGGTGCGCGACGAGGGCCGGGAAGCCCTGAGTGGTCAGCTGCGACGGAGAGCCGGTCGCGTCGTCGTCCTCCTCGACGGCCAGGTGCGCGGGGACGCGGAAGCGGGTCGTGCGGAAGGCGCGGGTCATCTCGTCGGTCGAGGCGAGGGCGAGGACGCCGGCGAGCTCGTGCTGGGTGACCAGGTCGAGCGCCTCCTCGATCGCGGCGGAGTCGCTCATGTCGAGCGAGACGATGTCGAGGACGTAGCCGGCCTCGCGGGCGGCGGTGCTCGCTCCCTGCAGGATCTTGCTCGGCCCGACCTGGTCGATCTCGTGGGTGAGGGCGCCGATGCGGTGCGAGCGCCGGGCGCGCAGCGAGCGAGCGGTGAGGTTGGGGCGGTAGTCGAGCTCGGCGAGCGCGGCCTCGACCCGCGAGCGGGTGGCGGGCCGGATGCCCTCGAAGCCCTGCAGGAACCGCGTGACCGTCTGGTGCGACACTCCGGCAACGCGGGCCACGTCGTAGATCGTCGCCTGCTTCGCGGGCGCACGCGCGGGAAGTGATTCCTCCGCCATGGACTTCCCCCTCCGAGCACCGGTGCCGGGCCGATGTCGATCCAGTGTGGCGCGGAGGCTTGTGCTCCCGGCCACTGTTGTCGATAACATGGACGAAGCCGCGTGAAGTGATCGACAACATCGCGCGGCGAGGGACTCAGGGGCGAGGACCGGGCCGGCAACGACTCGAGCTCCGCCTCGTCCGCCAGCCACGACCGAAGGAACGAGAACGATGAGGTTCACCACGACGTCCCGGCGCTCCGGGATGCTGCTCGGAGCAGTGGCGGTCGCCGCCGCGCTGCTCGCGGGCCCGACGATCACCGCCCAGGCCTACGTGCCGCAGGGAGGGATCCTTTACCAGCTCGATCCCGACGCACCGTGTCTGAAGGGCCGCGGCAACTGCGCCGTCTACCCCAAGTCCGTCCAGCTGCCCAGCGGGAGGATCCTCGCAGCGTTCGAGAAGTCGACCGTCGTGGCGTCGTCCCAGGGGGCGACCGGCCAGACCATGCCGGTCTACCGCAGCGACGACGACGGCACCTCGTGGCAGCCGCTGTCCGAGGTGAAGGCCCCCGCCTACCTGTCCACGGACCCCCGGTACGCGAAGTACACGAGCAACTGGACCAATCCGAACCTCTACGTGCTGCCGCAGGCCGTGGGCGACCTCGCTGCCGGCACCCTCCTGCTGGCGACCGTCGTCACCGGCGAGGACGAGTACTACAAGGAGCGCAAGGCGGCCGACCCGAACTGGCTGCCGTCGAACGACGGCGACCGCCGCGACGTCGCCCTCGCGCTCTACTCCTCCGCCGACGAGGGAGCGACCTGGTCGATCCGGAACATCATCGCGACCGGCGGGTGGCAGGGCGGCAGCGCCGGGGCGATCGGGACGAACGTGGCCGCGGCGAACGCGACCCGCCAGGTCGATCCGCTGTGGGAGCCGCACCTCGACGTGCACGACGGCAAGCTCGTCGCCTACTACTCGGACGAGAACGACTACCTCGGCTACAACGCCGCGACCGGCGAGGCGATCGTGGACCCCGCGAACGCGACGGCTCCCGACTCGACGGGCCAGATCCTGGCGCACCGCACCTGGGACGGCCGCGCCGCCTCCTCGTGGAGCCCGACGATCCTCGACGTCCCGGGGCTGACGGTGGACCGCGGGAACGGCAAGACCCAGATCGGCGGAGGCCGCCCCGGCATGACCACCGTCGCTCCCACCACGGACGGCAAGTACATTCTGACCTTCGAGTACTTCGGCGGCGGCGACGGCGTCCACTACAAGATCGCCGACGACCCGCTGCGCTTCCGCGACGCCGGATCGCCCAACGGCGAGAACATCACGGCACTACCGCGCGATCCCGGATCCCGCCCGCACGGCACCGGCGGCAGCCCCGTCCTCATCACGCTGCCCGACGGCCGCATCCTCTACAACGCGGCTGACAGCGGCAGCATCTGGGTGAACGAGTCCGGCCGCAGCGACGGCGCCTGGACCGAGTTCCAGACCCCGCTCCCCGCCGGCTACAGCCGCAACATGCAGTACGTCGCGGGCACCGGCCGCGTCGTGATCCTCTCGGCGACCTGGGGTGGGCCGGGCACGCAGGCCACCGTGCGCAACGGCGAGGTCGACCTCGGCCGCTCGCAGGGCGCCTACTACCAGCTCGTGAACCGCAAGACCGGTCAGGTCCTCGGAACGGGAGGCAACACGAACGACGACAACATCGGCAACGCCGACGTGCCGAGCGTCGCGTCCGAGGCCGCCGGATCGGCGTCGAACCCGGACACGCAGTACTGGCACCTGACCCGCAAGGCCGACGGAGCACTGACCCTGCTCAACAAGGCGGGTGGGCGCGAGGCCGCGATCTGGGGCGGCGGTGCCAGTGCTGGGCAGCGCATCGGGCAGTGGATCGACAACAGCGCTCCCGGTCTCTGGAACACCGTTCCCGGGCAGGACGGCTTCGTCCGCTTCCAGTCGACCCGCAACAGCGGGCTCTACCTCTCCGCGGGGACCGCGAACGCTCCCGCCACGTTGCAGGCGTCGGCCACGGACGGTTCCCAGGACTGGCGGCTCGTTCAGCAGGCGCCCGTCCCCGCCCAGCTGGACGACCGCACCCGCCTCGCCGCCCTCGTCGGCGACGCTCCGGTCGTTCCCGGAGCGACCATCCCGCTCGACGCGCGTCAGACGGCGCGCAACGGCTCGCCCCTGCACGCCGGGACGACCGGTCGCGCCTACTCCGTGACGGCCGCAGGCGCCGTGGCGGACCTCGGTCCGGTGGCGTTCGACGCCGACCAGCGCGGCAGCACGACGCTGCCGTCGACGACCGGCGCCGGGTCGGTGCGCATCGCCGTGCAGTTCGACTCCGGTCCGCTCGTCTGGGACTCCGTCACCGTGCAGGCCGCGGCGACACAGGTCGACTACACGACGACCGCCTCCACCCGCTGCATCTCGGGCAGGGCCGTCCTCACCACGACGGTGCGCAACGACGAGGCCGTACCGCTGGCCGTGGCCGTGTCGACGGCGTACGGGAGCAAGTCGGCCGCGGCAGTCGCTCCCTCCCAGAGCACGACCTCGGCCTTCACCACGCGCCTGAAGACCCTGCCTGCAGGCGAGGTGAGCGTGACTGGGACCGCAGTGATCGAGGGGCGGAGCGTCTCCAGCACCACCGTCACCGCCTACTCCGCTCGGAGCTGCTGAGGTCGGGAGCGGATCGATGTGCCCGAGCGGGTCGGGCACGAGCAGGACGGCCGCCGGCAGGAGCATGCTCCCCGGCGGCCGTCCGTCGTGAGCGGGCTGCTCCCTCCCGCCGACCTAGGCGACGGCGGCGGCCCCGCGCAAGGGCTGGCTCGCCCCGGCGGCGGCTGGTCGAGTGGACCCATGCAGGAAATCACCTACGCGTCCAAGTGCATCGTGACCACGGACGCGGTCGCCGACGCGCTCCTCGAACTGGTCACCGCGATCAACCGCCACGACCACTCCGAGGCCGTCACCGTGCCGGCGTTCACCGACGAGGGCGAGCTCATCGACGCGCGGATGACCCTCGACGCGAGCAGCGAGCTCGTCGCGGTGCCCGTCGAGCTCGACATCGACCAGGATCCGTCGGTGTCCGACGTCCTCGAGGCCGCGGTCGCCGACCTGCGCAAGCGCATCGCCAAGAATCGCCCCGACGACTCCTTCGTCGCGCACCCGATCGCCCTGCCGCTCGCCGACCGCGAGACGATCGACTTCGACGACTTCTGAGTCCGGCTCCTCGCCTGAACGGTGCCCGCGCGACTCCCGCCGTTCACCGCCCGTCCCTAGCCTGACGAGCATGGCGATGACCGGAATCGTGCCTGCCCCCGTCCGACGACGTCGGCCGTCGATCCTGCTGGCCGCGCTCTCGGTGGTGGTCGGCGTCCTGCTGCTGGCGCACGCGGCGGTGCAGGGGATCGGCGCGGCGGTCTTCTGGCGGCCCTGCTGGTCCCAGGGGTACGAGAGCGCGGCGTGCTCGTTCCTGCAGTACGAGGCGACGACGCCGCTGGAGCTCCTCCCGTTCTGGCTGTGGTTCGCGGAGGTGCTGCTCGCCCTCGTCGTGATCGGCGCTTCGGTCGCCGCAGGCAGGCGGCTCGGCACCGCGGGCCTCGCGCTCGTCGCCGTGCTGGCGTCGAGTGTGCTGATCGACCTCGTCTTCACTCCGGCGATCAACGGCGGCCACACCTCCGCCGACGAGCCGCCGGGCGCCGGGCTGATCGGCGCCGCCTTCCTCGTGGTCGCGGGGGCGCTGATGTTCCGCGTCGCGACCCCGTACCGCCGCCCGCGCATCTGACAGCCGCTGCACACGTCCCTATTCGATCAGCGGAGGGAGGCCCGGCATCGACCGCCGTTCACGACGGATGGGCGATGCGCGAGCGCACGTCGCCGGCGAACCGTCGCGAACGGCCGCCCCTCAGCCTCCCGGACGGCCTTCCGTGACGGATGAGCGGCTGTACCCGAGGAGAGCTGCGACGGAACCTCAGCCAGGAGCACCCGTCAGCCACCCTCGTGGCCGAGGAGCACTCTCGGCCAAGATTCCGCGCGCCCACGTCTCGCGGAAGGCCGAATCCAGACGATCCGTCAGGAGATCCCGTAGCTGAAGTCCAGGTCGTACCCCTGCTGGTCGCCCTCCCAGGAGAACTCGACCGGGGCGTCGGGGTGCTCCTCCAGGCGCACGCTGCTCGAAGGGGTGATCAGCGCGTGCACGACTCCGCGGTTCAGCGACGGGAAGCCGACCCAGCGTCCGACGCTCGAGACGCCGTCCAGCAGCGCCGAGCGCAGTGCGTCCAGGTCGATCTCGGGTGCGAGCGTGTAGTCGAAGCCGTCGAGCGTCAACCGCGTCACAGCCATCCAGGTCCTCCTCCGGTCCGTAGTCACGGTAGGTCGGAGAGGGGCCGGCGACGAGACGGTTGACATCTCCCCACCCGGGTACGGCGCGACGGAGGAGCGCTCTCAGCGACGCGCGGCGTCGAGCAGCTCGCGTGCCTCGGTGCTCTCGGGGAACTGCTGCAGGACCCGCTCGAGATCGCGTCGCGCCGGCGCTCGCCGCCCGTCCGAGAGGTGCGTGCTGGCGCGCTCGAGCAGGGCCTCGGCGCGCAGCTCGAACGGGCGGGCGGTGGTCACGTTGGGCCGCACGACCTTGTCGAAGGCGTCGAGCGCGCTCTCGATCAGCCCGAGTTCGCGCAGGGCGACTCCGCGGCGGATGAGGGCGGCCGCCGACGCCGCATCGACGTTCACGATCCGGGAGGTCGTCTGCGCGAGGTCCGACCAGCGACGGCGAGCGGAGTAGAGCGCCGTCAGGCTCGACGCGGCGAGCGTGGACGGCGCCAGGGCCTCCACCGCGGCGGCGGCGCCCGCGGGATCCTCCGCCGCGGCGAGCTCCGCGAAGAGCAGCCGCAGCGACTCCGTCTCGAGCGGCACCGTGACGTCGAGCCCCGCGCTGAGCGGGAGGCGGACGGAGAGCGAGATCCCGTAGCGGCTGAGGAACGGGTCCTTGCCCGGGTCGTAGCGGTTGCGCACCAGCCAGCCCGAGAGCCGCAGCGCCCGCTCGTCGTCCGGCCGGTCCAGGGCGTCGCGCACCAGCTCGATCACGGCGGCCAGTCGCGCCCCCTCGGGCGCGGCGGCGGTCGCGGCGTGCAGCTCGGGAGCGGGGGCGCCGGCGCGGACGAGGCGGATGAGCGCCGCCTCCCACGGCTGCGCGAGAGCGGAGGGGCGCACCAGGCCGGGGCCGGACGGCATCGAGATCGCGGTCGAGATCCGCGTGCGGCGGGGCCCGCGGGCCAGCGAGAGGTCGCTGACCGGCTGCAGTCGGGCCCGTCCGAGCGCCCGGAGCGGCCCGTCCTGGCGGAATCCGACTGCCACTGCGACCCTCCCGCGCTCCGCGGTGCGCCCGACCCCCGGGTGCTCCGAAGTGCCGAGTTTACGCGCTCCGGATGGACGTTTCCCCCCGAACGGGGAGTCTTTGTGGTGTCGCGGAACGAAGGACGGTGCGGGGCCCGATTTCCCGCCCGCCGACAGGAACGCGGCCGCCCGTACCGTGCCGCCGCCGACCGCGTCAGCGCTTCGCCGGAAGGCGACCGGGTCGTCGTCGCCAGGAGAGCACCGCGTGGGCCAGAAGGCCGCCCACGGCCGCGCCGAGGGTGTTCGTGATGCCGTCACTCGTGTCGCAGGCGCGGCCGATGGCCGGCACCACGGCCTGGACGAGCTCGATGACCGCGGACAGCGCGCTCGCTCCGATGATCGCCGCCGCCGGTCGCCGCCAGTGCACTCCTGCGAGGAACGCGACCGGCACGAACAGCAGGATGTTCGCCATCGACTCCACGGCGGTCGGTGTGAGAGTCGGCCACTCGACCGCGCAGGCGACCATCGGTCCGGTTCGGCCGTTCTCCGGGTAGAGCGTCAGCGCTGCGACGGCGACGAGCGCTGCGGAGAGCAGCACGGCGGTCGCCCGCGGTCGCGCGACGAGCACTCGACCCGCGAAGGGTGCTATCACGATCACGCCGACGAGGACGGCGAACGCGAGCCACGGCACGGTGACGAGCAGGGTCGAGAGCATCGGTCGACACTACAGGCGCGTCGTCGAAGCCAGGCGTCGGAGGTGGTCCTCACCGGTGCCGCTCGTCCCCTCGCGTGATCCACTGGGCCCTATGAGGCCGACGCGCATCCGATCAGCGGCGGCGGTGCTGCTCGGGCTCGGCACCGCGCTCGGCGTGAGCGGCTGTGCCGGAGTGGGATCCCGCTCCGCTGCGTCATGCGCGATGCCGACGGTCGAGCTCCGCGAATCCTCCCTCCATCCCGGAGGTGTCGTCGGACTCGAGGCCGACTTCGTCTGGGAGACGTGCGAGGACACCGGCGGCACGAGCCGCGCCGCGTCGGACGTCACGGTCACCATCACCCCGTCCGCGACCGGTGAGGAGATCGTGCTCGCTCGGCCGGTTCCGGAGGGGGATCGATGGACCGTCAGCGGCTCCTTCGACCTCCCCGCCGACCTGGCTCTCGGGCCCGCTGTGCTCGCGGTGCGGACCCGCACCGGCGACCGGATCGACGCTGAGCTGGCGATCGACGTCACCGCTCCTCCCACCTGAGGCGTGTCGGCGGGCGTCCGGGCTTCCTGCGGAGTGACGCCTGGTTCCGCGGCCGCCCCGGGGCGAGGACGGGCGCCGTCGGCGAGGAGAGCTCAGGACGGGGCCGGCCGTCGGGGGCCGGTCGTCTCGGCAGCGGCGATCCCCGGATCCTTCCGGCCCCGGCCGCTCCGGAGCGTGACGACGCCCAGCCCGAGGAAGACGACGAGGGTGGCCGCGATCGCCGGGTCGGTCAGGGGTCGCAGCGACAGGATCGTCGTGAAGTCGGCCGCGGCGTGCAGCAGGATCAGCGGGAGGACCCAGCGGTAGCGGTACTGGAACGCGGCGAGAGCGAATCCGTAGCACGCGGACACGAGCACGTTCAGGGCGATGTCGTCGGCCGTGCGGGTCGTGGTCGCGAACGCCGAGAAGTGCTGGAGCCCGAACAGCGCGGCGGTGATCGTCACGGCGGCGGGCGCTGCGAACGAGGAGCGCAGCCGCTCGAGCACGACGACCCGGCTGATCAGCTCCTCGTTGACGCCGACGAGCAGCAGAGTGAGCGCCCACAGGCCGAAGCCCGGTGCGCGGTCCTCGAGCCCGCCGGTCGTCCACGCGAGCACTTCGAGGAGGAGGGGCACGAGGAGGAGAAGCGCCGTCCGACCGCGCCACGCGACGAGGATCCCGCTCGTGCGCCACAGCCGCCGCCAGGTCACGAGTGCCGCCGCGAACGCGACGCACGCGACGTTCGCGGTCAGGCCGAGGTACCAGCCGGGCACACCGATCGCGGCCGCCGCAGCGAGCGCGCCCGTGATGGCGCCGAACCGTGCGAGATGCACGGCGACGCCGAAGAGGACGGCCCGGGTCCGATCATCCGCCATGTCGCGCACGCTAGCAGCGCGTCACCGACGAGCGGCAGGGCTCTCGGCGTCCCGCTCCGGGCTGTTCCGAGAGGGGATCGTCGACCGGTAAGAAGTCGCGAAGCCGTGCTTCGGTCAGCGATCGAGTTCGATCGTCGCGAAACCACTCGTCGACCTCATCGACATCCCCGTCTGACCGACCCGACGGGGTGCTGCTTCTCTCTCCGGTGCAGGCGCGCCGCCCGTCGCACGAAGTACACGGTTCCGCAGATCGCGATCGCTGCCCACGAGAGAGACTGCCACTGCCCGAGAAGGACGTTCAGCAGGAACGCGATCGAGAGGGATGCGCACGCGGCGCCGAACACCACGCAGATCCACACCTTCGTGAAGAGACGGTTCATGTCCGCACCCTAGCCTCGGCGCACGTGTCGGCACGCTTCGGCCGGTGAGCGGTCTGCGTGCGGCACTGAGCCGTTTCCCTCCGGAACGGCACTGTCCCGTCGGATGCCCGCGTCAGGCACGCGCGTGAGAGGGGGTACCCGATCGAGGGATGGTCGGAGCCGGATCCGGCGACGATCGCCCGTCACACCGGGCGCAGCGCGGAGCGGACCACGACGACTCCGGTACCGAACTCCCGATCGAGGTCGGCCTGGATCGAGCCGTCGTCGTAGACGACGACTGCGTGGACGATGCCGTCCCACTCCACCGCGTCCAGGTGGTTCGCATCCTCGGACCGGCGTGTCCGGAGGTTCTCGAGCGCCCGCGCGAGGGTCTCGGAGTCGGCCGAGCCGACCGACGAGGCGAACGGGTCCTCCTGATCGACTCCGGACTGGTCACCCACCGCGAACGGCCGAGTGAGGGTGATCGCGGACCCGTCCCACGTGCCGTACAGAGTTCCGTCGAACCAGCGCGTCCCGCTCGTCTCGGGCACCTCGGGTAGTGCGTCCCAGTCCAAGCCGATCAGAGTGACCGTGTCTCCGGAGCACCGAGGAGGCGCCGACTCCATCACCGCGGAGAGGCACAGCAGCGGCACCCCCGAACCCGGACCGGACTCGATCACCGATCCGGACCCGATCAGCTCCCCGGGAGACGATGACCCGGACCCTCCTGAACCGCATCCCGCCACGGTGAGCATGATGACCCCCAGACCTGCCAGACCCCACGAACGCCGCCCCATGAGCTCATCCTCTCAGCAGGCGTGAGCGGCCTGAGGATCCCCGTCCGACGACCGGTCCTTCGGTGGCGCGATCGATCTGAGGCGGTCGGCGCGGCGCTGAACCCCCTGTCGTTCACTCGCCGGCCCGACAGTGGCGAGGTGCAGGCGCTCTCCATCAGAACCTCCGCGGTGATCGCGACTGTCGCCACCCTCCTCGCCCTCGTCGCCGGCCTCCTCCTCGACGGGTCCACACTCGCGTGCAACGAGCCGATCCCTCCCCAGTGCATCGGGTTCCACGTCGCCTGGCCGGCTCTCCTCCCCGTCGCACTCCTCACCCTCGTTCTCGCGTTCGCGGCGGTGGGGCTCAGCGGGCGCTCCCGTTCTCGCTGGGCGCGCCTGCTGATCGTCGTCGCCTTCGCCGGCGGGGTCACCAGCTGGGTCCTGGCACTGCGCACCGCTGTCGTCCTCGGCTGAGAACTGCGAGTTCCGGCGTTCTGCAGCGGCATTGCGGCGCCGCTGCGTATCGCGCCTAGCCGAGGAGCTCGGTCCGGATCCGAGCGGCGACAGCCTCTCGGAGGGGACGGACGTTCTCGGCGCTCCAGTCGGTCGGATCGGGGAACCTCCATTCCAGGAACCGGCCGGTCGGGGTCGCGGGCAGGGTGAGGCCGGGCTTCATCGCAACGACGATGTCCGCGGTGTCGAGGTCTTCGACGGTGACGGCGCGGGGGGTGCGGTCGCTGATGTCGAGGCCGAGCTCCGCGACGGTGGAGGCGATCGCAGGGTTCACCGTGTCCGCGGGCGACAGCCCGGCGGAGGTGGCGGTGTAGCGGTCGCCGCCGAGGACTTCGAGCAGGCCGGCGCCGAGTTGGGAGCGGCCGGCGTTGTGCTGGCAGAGGAAGAGGACGGTGGGCTTCTGAGTCATGCGGGGTTGCTGCTTCCGGTGTTCGTGCGGGTCCAGGTCTGGGCGGCGATCTGCACGGCGTCCCAGGGGGAGCCGAGCGGGGGAGTGTAGGAGAGGTCGAGGTCGGAGACCTGCTCGACGGTGAGTTCGGCGAACAGGGCGGTCGCATAGGTGTCGACGCGCTTCGCCGTCTCGGTGCCGAGGCGGCCGACGAGCTGAGCGCCGAGCAGGCGCCCGTCGCGGGTGTCGCCGGTGATGCGGATCGTGATGGGCTGCGCGCCCGGGTAGTAGCGCTTGTGGTCGTCCGCGACCGCGGTCGTCGTCGCCGGAGCGAATCCGGCGGCGAGGGCCTCGTGCTTGCGCAGGCCGGTGCGGGAGGCGACGAGGTCGAAGACCTTCACGACCTGCGTGCCGACAGAGCCGGCGAACCGGGCGTCGCCGCCGAGGGCGTTCTCGCCCGCGACGCGGCCCTGCTTGTGCGCGGTCGTGCCCAGCGGCAGGTAGGTGCTGCCGAGCAGGCGGTGGTGGGTGGTCACTCCGTCGCCTGCCGCGAACACGTGCGGCAGGCCTGTGCGCATGGCCTCGTCGACGACGACGGCGCGGCCGGCGCCGAGGGAGGCTCCGGCGCGGGCGAGGAGGTCGGTGTTCGGCTTCACTCCGACGACCAGGAGCACGACGTCGGCGGTGCGGGTGAGGGGTGTGCCGTCGTGGTCGGCGTGCACGGCGAGGCCGGTGGTGGTCTTCTCGATCGAGGCGACGGTGGTGCGGGTGAGGACGTCGACGCCGTGCTGGTCGAGCTCGGTGTGGACGAGGGCGCCGAGTTCGGGGTCGAGGGTGGAGAGCACCTCCGGGCCGCGCTGCAGCTGGGTGACGCGGAGGCCGCGGACGGTCAGGGCTTCGGCCATCTCGAGGCCGACGTAGCCGGCGCCGACGATGATCGCGGTCTGCGGGTCGCGGCTGTCGAGGTAGCGCTCGAGGGCGAAGGTGTCTCCCATCGAGTGCAGCACGTGCACGCCGTCCTCCGGCCCCAGCTCGTCCACACCGACGATCCCGGCGGAGGACGCGAGGGCGCCGGTTCCGACGATCAGCTCGTCGTACCCGATCCGGTCGAGCGTCCCGTGCGGGGTGCGGACGGTGAGCTGCTGTCCGGCGACGTCGATGTCGGTCGCGAAGGTGTCCAGGCGCAGGCTCATGCCGGTGGCTTCGAGGTCGGCGTGGGTGCGGTGCGCGAGCGACTGCCACGGCTGCACCTCTCGGGAGAAGTAGTACGGGATCCCGCAGATCGAGAAGTTCGGGTAGGAGTCGGCGACGACGACGGTCACGTCGACGGACGGGTCGAGCTCGCGGGCGCGCAGCGCGGCGGAGATCCCCGCGTCGCTGCCGCCGATGGCGACGAGATGCATCAGAAGGCCTTTCGGATCAGACGTGCGACGAGGTCGAGGCGGCCGGGACCACGAGGCTCCCGGCGGCCCGGGCGGCGCCCGGGAAGAGGAACACGGCGATTCCGACGCCGATCGCGGCGCCGGCGAGCTGCGCGGCGACGAAGGGCAGGACGGAGGTGGGGGCGATGCCGGCGAAGGTGTCGGTGACGACGCGGCCGAGGGTCACGGCGGGGTTCGCGAACGAGGTCGAGGACGTGAACCAGTACGCCGCACCGATGTACGCGCCGACCGCGGCGGCCGCGAGCGGGCCGCGGTTCGTGCGAGCGAGGGAGAGGATCACGAGGACCAGGCCCGCGGTGGCGACGACCTCCCCGAGCAGGTGCCCGGCGGTGACGCGCTCGGTCGTCGCGATCGCGGTCGGGACCTCGAACATCGCGTTCGCGAGGACCGCTCCGCCGATCCCGCCGAGCAGCTGCGCGCCGAGGAACACCGCCAGCTCACGGCCCGACAGGCCGGAGCGGTCGCGGCGACCGAGGAGCGCGTCGACGGCGGAGACGAGCGGGTTGAAGTGCGCCCCCGACACGGGGCCGAAGACGAGGATCAGCACCGCGAGTCCCAGAGCGGTCGCGAGGGAGTTCTCCAGCAGTTGCAGGCCGACGTCGTCCGGGGAGAGGGTCTGCGCGGCGATGCCGGAGCCGACGACGATCGCCACGAGCAGGCCCGTGCCGAGGAACTCGGCCACGGCCCGACGAGCGAGCGGAGGAGGGGAGGTGGTGTCCATGTCGTTCGCCATCTTGACCGCTCGCGATCACTCAGTCAAGATTGAGTCAATGAACACCGAGCGAACCGAACTGGAAGCGCGTGCCGCCCGGCACGCGGCCCTCAGTGACCCCGCACGCCTGCGGATCACCGACCTGCTCACCCTCGGAGACCTAGCGCCGCGAGAGCTGCAGGACCGGCTCGGGATGCCCTCGAACCTCGTCGCGCACCACCTCGCTGTGCTCGAGCGGGAGGGCATGATCCTCCGACGCCGTTCGGAGGCGGACCGGCGCCGGAGCTACGTGCACCTGATCCCGGGCGCGTTCGATCAGCTCGGGCCGTCGACCACCGCTGCAGCGCGGCGCGTGCTGTTCGTGTGCACCGCGAACTCCGCCCGATCCCGACTCGCTGCGCAGCTCTGGGCGCAGCGCAGCCCCATCCCCGCCGCCTCTGCCGGCACCCACCCGGCCATCGCGGTGGCCGCCGGAGCGATCGCCGCCGCCGAACGTCACGGCCTCCCGCTGCCCATCGGCGCCCCCCAGCAGTTCGCCGACGTCGCCGTCGACACCGACCTCATCGTCACCGTCTGCGACGCCGCCCATGAGGAGCTCGGCTCGGAGGCGCTGCACTGGTCGATCCCCGATCCGGTGCCCGCCGGCACGGACGCCGCGTTCGATGCCGCCTACGACGAGCTCGCCGCGCGCGTCGACGCTCTCGCGGCGAGGGTCACGGCCGCCTGATCAGACGCGGGTGAGCATGCCTGCGAGGGAGTCGAGCGCGCCGGGGACGAGGGAGAAGTACGCCCACGTGCCGCGCTTCTCGCGGGTCGCGCTTGCGTGGTCGGTAGCGAAGCAGCAGTCGGTGTTGCATCGGACGCCGACGCCTCCTCGCCAGTCGACGAGCAGTCCAGGTCGCTCGGCACTGCTCGCGGTGCTCCCTGGTTGTGCTCGGTGGCGGAGGGGCATGAGGCTGTTCGGGTGAGTGGACTCGCTGCTGTTCTCGTCATCGACATGCAAGTCGGTGTGCTTGGAGACTTCCATGACGCGCCGGGGGTGTCAGCGCGGTGCGCGGCACTCGTCGATCGTGCTCGATCGGGCGCGATCCAGCGTCGCGCCTCACGACCACATGACGGTCTCCTCGCAGACGCTTCAGATCGCGACGCCGCAGTAGTCACTCCCGGACATCGACCAGTGAAGGAGGCGCCATGGGCGTTGCGCGGTCTCCGCTCGTTCCCCCTCGCGCTGCGACACCCCGCGACGCCGGCGAACTCGTGCGGCTACGCCATGCGATGTTCCGAGACATGGCGAGCACAGGTTCAGCAGCACGACCGCAGACGGTCGAGGACACCGGCTGGTACGCCGCCGCGGAACGCGACCTAGCGGCTCGACTGGAGGACGGTTCCCTCGCCGCGTTCGTCCTCGACGATCCCCACTCCGGTTCCCCTCGTCTGGTCGGCTGCGCAGTCGCCCACCTGATCAGGCGCTTGCCCGGGCCCGGTTTCCCCACGGGCCTCGCGGGCGAGCTCTCGAACGTCTACGTCGAGCTCCCTCACCGCAGAGCCGGGCGCGGCCGAGAACTCGTCCTCGCCGCCCTGCGCTGGCTCGACGTCGCCGGTTGTGAGGTCGTCGACCTTCACGCGACACCGGACTCCGAGCGGATCTACCGAGCCCTGGGCTTCGATGCTCCGGCATCACAGGCGATGAGACGCCTCCACCCTGCGGGCTCTCTCGTCGCGACGAGCCTCGACTCACCGGTCACCTCTTGACTCGCGCGGGTCGCCGGTCCACCGTCGGAACACCGCACTCATCGGTGAGAGAGAGGAATCCGACTGTGGGACGAATCAGCGCGACCGAGAGCGTCAGCCTCGACGGCGTCCTGCAGGGCCCCGGGCGCCCGGACGAGGACACCCGCGGAGGCTTCGCTCACGGAGGGTGGGGGAACGGCTACCAGGACGAGGTGTCGATGTCGTTCATGGCCGAGGGGATGACGGGCGAGGGGGCGATGCTCTTCGGGCGCCGCACCTACGAGGACCTGCTCGGCTACTGGACCACGACCGCGGAACCCAACCCGTTCACCGACCTGCTCACCCGGGCGCCGAAGTACGTGGTGTCCCGCTCCGCCGAGACGGAGCTGGGGTATCCGAACTCGACGCTGCTCGCCGGCGACGCGGTGCAGACGGTCGCCGCGCTGCGCGACTCCTTCGACGGAGACCTCACCGTCCTCGGGAGCGGCGAGCTCGTCCGCGCCCTTCACCGCGCGGGTCTGATCGACGAGTACGTCCTGCAGATCCACCCGATCGTGCTCGGCTCCGGGCAGCCCCTTTTCGGCGACTCCGACCGAGGGTCTCTGACACTGCAGCGCAGCGTCGCGACCACGACCGGGGTGCTGATCGCTCAGTACCTCGTCGAGTACTGACAGTCCCGTCTCTCGGTCTCGGCGCCCTCCTGGAGGTCCACGAAGCTCGCTCGTCAGGAGCGGCAGACGGTGCAGTCAGGCCGGCCGTCCGACGAGTGGGCGCCCGGAGGTCGTGAGCGCTAACCGTGCACGGACGGCCGGTAGGTCAGGGCGACGGTCTTCCCGTCGAGTGTGCGGGTCTCGAGCAGCTCGAGGTCGTAGTCGGCCAGGCCCGCGTAGATCGGGCTGACCCCGGTGCGGCCGGTGATGACGGGGAAGACGGTCACCTCGATGCGGTCCACGAGTCCCGCGGCGAGCAGCGACCAGTTCAGGGACAGGCTGGCTTGAGAGCGCAGCGGCAGGTCCGACGTCTCCTTCAGCCGTCCGATGATCTCCACCGCATCACCCGACTCGATCGTCGCGTCGGGCCAGCCCAGCGTGTCGTGCAGTGTCGAGGAGACGACGGTGGCGGGCATCGCGTGCAACCGGCGGTTCCACTCGTCGAGAGCGTTCGGGTCGACGCCCGCAGCGAAGATCCCCGCGACCTCGCGGAAGGTCTTCGCCCCGTAGACCATGCGCAGCGGCTCGGCGAAGAGCCCTGCCCGCCACTCGAGCAGCTCCGGGTCCTGCTTCGACCAGTAGCCGCCCCAGTCCGCGCCGTCCGGGCCGGTGTCGTAGGACCCGTAGCCGTCGAGGGTGGCGAACACGTCCCACGTGTAGGTGGCGGTCATCCGCTGCTCGCGTCGTAGCGGAGCCGGACGAGCTCGGATCCGGGAAGCACGACGGCGTCGAGGAGGGTGAGGCCGGGATGCGGTGCCCCGGAGTAGAGGGGAGAGCCTCCGCCGGCGAGTCCGGCTCCGACGAGGACGATCAGCTCGTCGACGAGGCCCTGCTCGAGGAGCGGGTTCCAGGTCGTTCCGCTGCCGAACATCAGGAGGTCGCGACCGCCGGCCGACTTGAGCGCGCGGATCTCGGCGGGCGCGTTCTCGCGCGGGACGATCCGGGTGGTGGCGGCCCAGGGCGCGTCGGGATCGGGAGTGAGGGAGTCGCTGATGACGACGGAGTCGAGGGTCGTGACGAGGTGGGCGATCTCGCGGTCGCGGTCGTTCGCGCAGTCGTCGGCGGCCACGGCGCTCCAGCTGTCCCAGTTGTTCCGGAACCAGCGGCTCCCGTAGACGAGGGTGCCCGCCTGTCTCAGCAGTTCGAGGTTGTGGTCGTTGAAGGCGTCCTCGAACGGGAGCGTCGAGAGGTCGTGCTCGGGACCCTCGTAGTAGCCGTCGAGGGAGGTGAGGACGGAGACGACGAGTCTGCTCATGCGCCGACGCTAGCGAGTCCGGCCCGCCCGGTTCCAGTGCCCGATCAACCTCCGTGCTCGCGCGTGGAGCGGACCTGGATGCGCGCTTCGCCGATCCTGGTGAAGGCGACCGTCATCCACTCGCCCCAGCCGCCGTCCGGCCGACGCGTCTCCCACCGAGCGGTCATCGCGTCCGGAGCGTCGAACGTCAGGGTCGCTCGCGCGCTCTCGTTCCCGCTGCGGTACGTTCCGTCGGCGTCGAACCGGCCCCGGGCGTGCTCGATGCTCCCGTCCGCCTCGAACGAGGTCTGATCGAAGGAGCGCGGCGTACCGGGATGCGGGGTGAAGATCTCGAGCGCCTCCCTGCGGGCGCCGAGCATCTCGACGTCGACGCGGTGGACGAGGTGCCGCTCGCCCGGGAACCACTCGTAGACGTCCCAGCCGTGCCACCGCTCGCCGTCGTGCTCGCCGCCGTCGACGATCCGGCCCTCGGATCGCCACGTTCCGGTGAACCGGTCCAGGAGGTCGTGGAGTTCGCTCATGGATTCAGGATGCCCAGGGTCCTGGTCGTCGGCAACGCCGGTCATGCCGGGCGATGTCCCTCGGACAGGTGGCGCCAACTGCGGAGTCCGCCGTAGCGTCGACGCATGGAGATCGACGGCGGGATCGTGGTGAGGAACGCGGTCGCGAGCGATGCGCCGCGGCTGGGCGAGGTCTTCGATGCGGCGGTGCTCGACGGGTGGACCCATCTCGAGCGCATCGAGGAGATCGTGCCGATGTTCCCTCCGGCGTTCTGGGTCGAGGCCGTGGCCGAGACGGGTTCGGCGGACGTGCTGCTCGTGGCCGAGCTCGACGGCCGCGTCGTCGGATACTCCGGGACCCACGGTGACGACGGCGAGCTGTACGTCCTCTTCGTCCATCCCGCCGCCGGCGGGCGCGGGATCGGGCGGCGGCTGCTCGAGGCCGCGGAGGCGGATCTGCGCGCTCGCGGCCGGGACGAGGTGTTCCTGTGGACCCACGACGCCGATACCCGTGCTCAGCACGTGTACGCCGCTGCCGGCTACACGCCTACCGGAGCGCGGCGGAATGGCGAGATCCACGGCCGCCGCTACGTCGAGGTCGAGCTGCGCAAACCGCTGATCGCCTCGAACGCGTAGTCCTGACGTCGATTCCTGCTGGATCGCGGACGTGACAGGTGCCTACGATGCGGGCATGAGCATCGCGAAGCCTCCCGTCGTCTCCGCGTCCGAGTGGGACTCCTCCGTCGCCGCCCTCAGAGAGCAGGAGGAGCGACTGGCCGCCGTGCTCGAGGAGACCGCCGCGGCGCGCAAGCGGATGCCGATGGTCCTCGTCGAGGACGAGTACCTGTTCGAGAGCCCGGAGGGTGTCGTCCGGCTGATCGACCTGTTCGAGGGGCGCAGCCAGCTGATCCTCTACCGCTTCTTCTTCGAGGAGGGAGTCGCGGGCTGGCCCGACGCGGGGTGCGCGGGCTGCTCGTCCTGGGCCGACGGTGTCGGCGACCTCGGACTCGTCCACGCGCACGACGTCACCTTCGCCATGGCGTCCCCCGCCGAGCAGTCGCAGCTCGCGGCGTACAAGACGCGCATGGGCTGGGACGACATCCCCTGGTACACGATCCGGACACCCTCCTTCACGAGCGACTTCGGGGCGACGGAGTGGTTCGCGCTCAACGTCTTCCTCCGCGACGGCGACACGGTCTACCGCACGTACTTCCTCCAGAACGGAACCGTGGTCGGCGGCATCGGCAGCGTCAACAGCCTCCTCTCGCTCACGCCGTACGGGAGTCAGATGGAGGGGGAGGACGTTCCCGACGGGTGGCCGCAGGCGCCGCACGCGTTCTGGATGCGTCGGCACGACGAGTACACGGAACCCGCCCCTTCCGCTGTCACCGGTCCCTCCGAGAGCTGAACCGGGCGGGCGATCCAGGCGCGGATCGACGGACTCACGCGGAGGGGACCAGGCCCCGTCAGGGTTCGAGAGAGGCCAGGCCCTGCCCGGTAGTCGGATCCCAGGGGATGGACTCGTGGTCGTGGACGATCCGCCACCGACCGTCGATCTTCTTCCAGACCAGCGTGGCACGCACCCACATCGAGACCTCGTCGCCCGAGTGCAGGGTCCCGGTGACGTGATAGAGGAAGGCCGTCGCGCCGACGCTCCCGTCCACGTCGATCCGGAGATCGTGCACCTCGTAGCCGTACCCGTCGAACCAGGCCCGCGTCTGCTCCGCCACCTGATCCGATCCGCGGAGGCGCAGGGGAGGCAGGACGTTGAACGCGAGGACCTCCGGGTCCTGCGCATCGGCGAGGTACTGCGCATCGCGGGACGCGATCGCGTGCACCCTCTCGTCGATGAGGGTCCGGAGTTCCGCTGCCGCAGTGTTCTCAGTCACGTCTCCAGGCTGGCACCGGACGAGGCGCGCGCCAAGAGGTGATCGACGGCGCTCCTCGGCCGCCATCCCTCCGATGGAGCAGCCCTACGCGACGAAGGGCTCGGCCGGAGGTGACCGAACCCCTCTCGTCCGAGTTGCTCGCGCACTCAGCTGAAGGGATCCGACTCACTCTCGATGGTGAACTTCGACATCTGCATGCCGACCAGCTCCACGTCGAGCTCAGGTGGATCGGCGATGGCGCGGAAAGCCGTCAGAGCCTCTTCGTTCTCCCAACGCTCGTAGTTGTCGACCCTCCCGGGCTCGAACGGGTCCGCGGTGATCGCAAGGTCGAGACATCCTGGCGTCCTCCGTGCCCGCTCGACGAGACCGCGGAACGCCTCGACGTCAGCGTCGCGTTGCGTCGCATCGACGGAGTAGTGGCCGGCGATGATCAGCATCTCGACGACTCGGTCGGGTCTTGTGACATCGCCATCCCACAAGCGTGACGATCGAGCGCGAATGTGGCAAGAGCTCGTGGGAGCCGCTTGCACGTGACTCGATAGCGTGAGCGCCCGCGCCGACTCCCGATCAAGCCCACCGACGGCACTGAGCACGATGAGGATCTTGTGAGCCGGCTCACGAGTACCGTGCCCCGCGCTCCAGAGAGGTCAGACGATCGGCCTTCGGCGGGCTCCTCGTGGAGGGCGCGTACGTCGATGCGGCTGCCGAGTGCTCGAGCACCTGCCCAGGACGCCAACCGCCGGCTGCTGCGCCGCTCGCCCGGCGCGGCTTCGTGAAGGCAGGGTCACCGAGCGCCATGCCCGCGTTGCTGCCCTCGTCGTTCCGAGCGTGCTGATGCGCACATCAGTGGCGAGGCCGATTCATCGGGCGGAGCGCGTCGCACGTCGACTCGCTCCGCCCTTCACGGAACAACGCGGAGACGCGAGATCAGTGGGCTGTAGATCGTCACGCCGGCAGCAGTGAGTGCCTCGCGAAGCTCTGCGTTCGGCTCGCCGCAGACCTCGCCGGTCATGGAGCACACCTCGGAGAGCGACTCCATCACGCGGCCGATGTTGCGCATGTGCTCCAAGCCCGCCGCCGAGTCCCGATAACGCTCGTGCACGAACGCCTCTGTGCCCTCGGCGTTCACGAAGAAGGAGTACTCCACCGTGCCGGTCTCGGCTTCGCGGACGATGTCGACGCACTCCTGGGCGAGCTCCTTGAATCGCTCGAGCCCACCGTCGAAGATCTGGATCCGCGACGTTCCGCGTAACTCCTCGGCGGCAACCCGGCCCTGCTCGGTGGACTGCTGGCCAGGATCGTCGTGGTCGCTGCGGCTCCTCATGGTCGAGAGCGTAGAGGCCGCGGATGCAGGATGCTCCGTGACGAACAACGGTCCTTGCCGGGTTCTCGTCGGAGCCGAGGCGATGTCAGGCTCGGGCGCTGTGCTTCCGCACATGGCCGGCGATCGCCGGCGCCAGCTCGTCCCACGTCGCGGGTGGCGGCGCCTGGTGGCCGACGCCGTCGAGGATCAGCAGGCGCGCGCCGAGCGCCTCCGCGAGTGCCGCGCCGTGCGCCGGTGGGAAGAGCGGGTCGGCCGAACCGTGGACGACGAGCGTCGGCATCTCGCGCAGCACCGAGAGCTCGATCGGAGTCGCGCTCTCCGCGACGAGGAAGTGGTTCGCGGCCGACGCCATCGACGGCGTGCGATCCCAGACCCGGCCGGCGAGATCCCGCAGCGCCTCCTCGTCGAACGCCTCCGGGCCGGCGTAGGGCCGTTCGCTCGAAACGACCCAGTCGATGACGCTGCGCCGATCCGTCCAATCCGGATCGTCGGCCTCCTCCTCGAAAGTGGCCAGGATCTCGGCAGTCGGCGGCGGCAGCTCGCGTCCGACATCGCCCGCCGGGCTGGTCGAGAGCAGCACGAGCGCGTCCACCCTGTCGAGGTGCCGGGCCGCCACGCGCTGCGCCAGGCCGCCACCCATCGAGAGCCCGGCGACCGACGCCGAGCGGACGCCGAACGCGTCGAGCACCGCGATCGCGTCGTCGGCGAGGTCGTCGGCCGTGTAGCCGGGATCCCCGAGCGGGATCGCCGTCGACGCGCCGGTGTCGCGCGGATCGTATCGGAGCACCCGCAGCCCGAGCGTCACGAGCCGGTCGCAGAAGTCGTCGGCCCACCAGTCGCGCGACCAGGTGGCGCCGCCGAGGAGGAGGATCGCCGGGTCGGCGACAGCGCCTCGACTCTGCGCCGCGAGCCGCCCGCCGCGTACCTCGACATCGAGGTCGGTCCACTCCTCAAGCGCGTCCGCGTCGTTCATGCACTCCAGCGTCACACATCGGGCACGCCGTGTCAGCCGATGCTGCGCTAGTCGACTGCGCGCCTGAGCCGCCGTCGATGCTGCGCATCCGAGCGGGCCGTGCTGTTGCGAGTCGGATGCTCATCGCCGAAGACTGAAGGCATGACGATCTCGAACCACGACGACTACATCGCCGCGGCGCCGGAGCGGTTCCGTCCGCTGCTCAGCACGCTGCGCGCACAGCTGGCGCGGACACTGCCGGACGCGCTGGAGGTCATCGAGTACGATATGCCCGGGTTCCGGATAGGGGATTCGATCGTCGCCGGCTACGCCGCCTTCACGAGGCAGTGCGGCCTCTACCTCTCCCCGGGCGCCCTCGCCGCCCACGCTGATGACATCACCGCACTCGGGTTGAAGGCCACCAAGACCGGCATCACCTTCCCGGCGAGCAAGCCCCTCCCCGAGGATCTCGTCGAACGACTCGCTCTCGCCTCGCGCCGGGACGTCGGGCAGTGAGACGTTCGCGATGATGAGCCGGGGATTCGCGCCGCGACGGCGGTCGCCCGTTCGCCGGCGCGTCACCTCACCTGCGGTCGGTTCCCTCGTTGCAGCTCGCACGATCAGGCCGTGCTCGCGACGGCGATCGCGTGTTCACCGAGGAGGCTCAGCTGTGCGTCGTGTTCTCCCGGATCTCCTCGAGGCTGACCTCCGGTGCGCCGCCGGCCGCCGCAGCCGGGTCCATCCAGACGTAGTCCCAGTGGTGGCCGTCCGGGTCGTCGAAGCTCTTGGAGTACATGAACCCGTGGTCCTGGGTGCCGGCGTCCGTCGCGCCCGCGGAGAGGGCCTTG
>NZ_LMNR01000002.1:1076020-1091130 GCF_001423045.1 Rathayibacter sp. Leaf296 | reverse complement strand
CAGGTCGCTGACGGCCAGGTTGACGAAGAGCATGGTGGGCATCGGTGCGCCGTTCCTCTCGGGTCCCAGTGGCCCGCTGCCTCCGGTCGTTCCAGCATGATGATGACCGATCGGCAAGGGTGTCAAGGGACGGAGCCGGCCTCCGTGGCGGGGTGGAAGGTGGCCGTCCCCGCAGGGGGGAGCCTCGCCTCGGCGACCGAGCCCGGACGGACGGTGGTCGAGTCGCGCACGACGCCGAAGGGCCCGCCGCTCTCCAGCGACCGGCCCTTCGATCCAGGCGGCTACAGCCCCTGCGACAGGCGGTAGTACGCCGCGTTCGCGCGCAGCTCGTTCTCGAAGCCGCGGAGCGTGGTGCCCTCGTCGATGACGAGGAGCTCGACGCCTGCGATGCGGGCGAAGTCCTCCCACGCCTCCACGCCGATCTGCGTCGTCATGACCGTGTGGTGCGCCGCTCCCGCGGTGATCCACGCGGCGGCGCTGGTGCTGAAGTCCGGAGCCGGCTGCCAGACGGCGCGGCCGACCGGGAGGTGCGGCAGGGTCTGCGGGGGCTCGACGTTCTGCACGGCGTTGGCGACGAGGCGGAAGCGCTCGCGCACGTCGCTCAGCGCGACGACGACGGCGGGTCCCGCGTCCGCGGTGAAGACCAGGCGCACCGGGTCCTCGCGGCCGCCGATGCCCAGCGGGTGGATCTCGAGCGTGGCGCGCTTCGACGAGAGCGACGGCGAGACCTCGAGCATGTGCGCGCCGAGGATCAGCTCCTCGCCGGGCGTCATGTCGTAGGTGTAGTCCTCCATGAGGCTGGTGCCGCCGGGGAGCCCGGCGCCCATGACCGCGGCGATGCGGATGAGGACGGCCGTCTTCCAGTCGCCCTCCCCGCCGAAGCCGTAGCCGTCGGCCATCAGGCGCTGCACCGCGAGTCCGGGGAGCTGGCGGAGTCCGCCGAGGTCCTCGAAGCTGTCGGTGAACGCCTCGAAGCCGCCCTCCTCCAGGAACGAGCGCAGGCCGATCTCGACCGCCGCGCCGTAGCGGAGCGACTCGTGGCGCTCGCCGCCGGGGAGCAGCTCGGCGACCACGTCGTAGCTCTCGACGTACTCGGCGACGAGGGCGTCGATCTGCTCGGGGGTCGCGGCGTCGACGCGCTCGACGAGCTCGTCGACGCCCCAGGTGTTGACGCTGACGCCGAGGCGGATCTCGGCCTCGGTCTTGTCGCCCTCGGTGACGGCGACGTTGCGCATGTTGTCGCCGAAGCGGGCGACCTTCATGCTCTGCGAGGCGGCCCAGCCGGACGCGGCGCGCGACCAGATGCCGATCGACTCCGTCACGCGGGCGTCGCTGGCGTGGCCGACGACGGTCTTCCGCGGCACGCTCATCCGGCTGAGGATGTAGCCGTGCTCGCGGTCGCCGTGCGCGGCCTGGTTCAGGTTCATGAAGTCGAAGTCGATGTCCTGCCACGGCAGGGCGACGTTCGCCTGGGTGTGGAAGTGCAGCAGCGGCTTGGCGAGCGCGTCGAAGCCGTGGATCCACATCTTCGAGGGGCTGAAGGTGTGCATCCAGGTGATGACGCCCACGACGGAGTCGTCCGCGTTGGCCTCGATCATGGTGCGGCGGATCGCGTCGGAGCTCTTCAGCACCGGCTTCCACTCGATGGTGACGGGGATCGCGCTCGCCGCGTTCAGCTCGGCGACGACGGCCTGCGACTGCTCGGCGACCTGGCGGAGGGTGTCCTCGCCGTAGAGGTCCTGGCTGCCGGTCAGGAACCAGACGGTGCGGGTGGCGAGGTCGGGGATGATGCTCTGGTACACGCTCATGCGATGGCTCCGGTGGGGTTCTGTCCGTAGACGTTCTGGTAGCGGTCGAACAGGGCGTCGATCGACTCCTGCGGGATGGGGACGAGCTCGCCGCCCTGGCGCGCGAGGTGCACGGTGCGGGCGACGTCCTCGGCCATGACGGCCGCCTTCACGGCGTCCTTCGCGTCCTTGCCGATGGTGAACACTCCGTGGTTCTGCATCAGGACCGCGCGCGAGCGGTGCCCGGTCAGGGTCGCGACGATGCCGCGGCCGATCGAGTCGTCGCCGATGATCGCGAACGGGCCGATCGGGATCTCGCCGCCGAACTCGTCGGCCATCGCGGTGATCACGCAGGGGATCGGCTCGGCGCGCGCGGCCCAGGCCGTGGCGTAGGTGGAGTGCGTGTGCACGACTCCGCCGACCTCGGGCATCTCGCGGTACACGTAGGCGTGCGCCGCGGTGTCGCTGGACGGGCTGCGGTCGCTGCCGGGCGTGCCCGGGACGACGGTGCCGTCGAGGTCGCACAGGATCATGTTCTCGGGGGAGAGGTCGTCGTACGAGACTCCGCTGGGCTTGATCACGAAGAGGTCGGCGCCGGGCACGCGGCCCGAGATGTTGCCGCCCGTCCAGATGACGAGGCCGTAGCGGACGAGCTCGGAGTGCAGGCGGGCGACGTCCTCGCGGACGCGCGCGATCGCCTCCTCGATGGCCGGATCGAAGGTCATGCGGTCTCTCCCTGTGCGGTGGTTCGGGTGTCGGTGAGGGTCTCGACGGCGGTGCGCTCGACGGCGAGGCCGGCGCGGTAGCGCTCGAGGTAGGAGGCGAACCCGGCCACGTCGGCGGCGTCGGGGGCGACGCTGTCGAAGGAGTAGCCGCTGAACACCCGGTCGGTCAGGTACGCGCTGAGGTCGCCCCCGCCGTCGCGGCGGAACGCGGCGAGCACCGCGATGCCCCAGGGCCCGCCCTCCGACGCGGTCTCGGCGACGGCCACGGGCGCGTCGAGCGCTCCGGCGAGGAAGCGCTGCGCGACTCCGGCCGTGCGGAACATGCCGCCGTGCGCGTACATCGCGTCGAGCTCGACGCCCTCCTCGGCGAGCACGCGCATGCCGAGCGCGAGGGTGCCGAAGACGCCGTAGAGCTGCGCGCGGATGAAGTTGGGCAGCGTCAAGCGCGAGTCCGGGGTGCGGACGACGAGCGGACGGCCCTCGACCAGGCCCGCGATCGGCTCTCCGGCGAGGTGGTTGTAGGCGAGGAGTCCGCCGGCGTCGGCGTCTCCCTCGAGCGCCGCGCGGAACAGCGTGCCGTAGACAGCGTCGCTGTCAGCCGGGAGGCCCTGTGCCGCGGCGAACTGCGAGAACAGGCCGACCCACGTCGCGAGCTCGCTCGCTCCGTTGTTGCAGTGCACCATCGCCACGAGATCGCCGGCCGGAGTCGCGACCAGGTCGAGCTCGTGGTGAACGCTCGCGAGCGGCCGCTCCAGGACGACCATCGCGAAGATGCTCGTGCCCGCGCTGACGTTGCCCGTGCGCGGGGCGACGGAGTTGGTGGCCACCATGCCGGTGCCGGCGTCGCCCTCGGGCGGGCAGAACGGCACGCCGGCCTGCAGTGCGCCGGTGGGGTCGAGCAGCAGCGCACCCTCGGCGGTGAGCTCGCCGGCCTCGGCGCCCGCGGGGAGCACCTCGGGCAGCAGGTCGCGGAGCGCGGGCAGACCGCGGCCGGCGACGAGGCCGTCGTACGCCTCGAGCACGGACGCGTCGTAGTCGGTGGTCGCGGGGTCGGTGGGGACCATGCCCGACGCGTCGCCGACTCCGAGGACCTTGCGGCCCGTCAGCTTCCAGTGCACGTAGCCCGCGAGGGTCGTGAGGAAGGCGACGTCGGCCACGTGCGGCTCGTCGTCGAGCACCGCCTGGTGGAAGTGCGCGAGGGACCAGCGCAGCGGGATGTTGGCGCCGAAGAGCTCGGTGAGCTGCTCCGAGGCCGGGCCCGTGCTGGTGTTGCGCCAGGTGCGGAACGGCACGAGCAGCTCGCCGCTCGCGTCGAACGGGAGGTAGCCGTGCATCATCGCCGAGACGCCGAGCGCCCCGAACGTGGTGGGAGCGACGCCGTGGCGCTGCTGCGCATCGGCGACGAGGTCGGCGAACGCCGCCTGCAGTCCCGACCAGACGTCCTCGAGGGAGTAGGTCCAGCGCCGGTCGACGAACCGGTTCTCCCACTCGTGGCTGCCCGTCGCCAGCACGACCGACGGGTCGGCGGCGTCGACGAGACAGGCCTTGATGCGGGTGGATCCGAGTTCGATCCCGAGGGCGGTCGCGCCGCTCGTGATCGCGTCTCCACCGGGGGCGGAAGGGGGCCGTCGCTGGTCCATCGTGCTCCTCGCTCGGGCGATGTGACCGTTCACAAAGCCAGGAGTCAGAGTAGGCGACGCACTGCGCGGTTGGCAACGAGGCGGCTGCGTGCAGAACCTCGGCTGCGAGGGTGCCTCAGCGGCCATCGTGGCTGAGGAGCACTCCCAGCCGAGGTTCTGCTGCTCAGCGGGCCGAGTGGGCGGTCGACGCCCGCTCGACCAGCTGCGGGGCGACGGGCAGGTCGACCGCCGCGGTCTCGCCGCGCAGCTCGGCCAGGACGACGCCGATGGTGCGACGGCCGACCTCGGCGAAGTCCTGGCGGATCGTCGTGAGCGGCGGCAGGTAGTGGGCCGCCTCCGGGACGTCGTCGAAGCCGACGACGCTGAGGTCGTCCGGCACCCGCACGCCCCGATCGGCGCACGCGTGCAGGAGTCCGAGCGCCATCTGGTCGTTCCCCGCGAAGACGGCGTCGAGGTCCGCGACCTCGTCGAGCAGCCGGAGCCCCGCGCGGTAGCCGGACTCGGCGCTCCAGTCGCCCTCGATCACCCGGGCGGGCTCGAGGCCGTCCTCGGCCAGCCTCGTCGTGAATCCCTCGAGACGCGCGTGGGCCTCGACCCAGTGCTGCGGACCCGCGACGTGCGCGATCCTGCGGTGCCCGAGGGCGAGCAGGTGCTCGGTGGCGAGCCGCCCGCCGGCGGCCTGATCGACCAGGAGTCGCGGATCCGCTCCGCGCCCGGCCGCGCCGAGGGTGACGAACGGCACTCCGATCGAGAGGCTCTCGATGGCCTCGAGCGCGCGCTCCTGCGGGGCCAGCACGACGATCGCCTCGACCGACTCGCGCTGCAGGTGCTCGAGCCCGTCGGCGAGCGACTCCGCGTCGGGCGACGCGACATTGACCACGGGCACCCGGTAGCCGGCGTCGCGCGCGGCCTGCTCGATCGCGGCCATCGCGGTCGCGGTGCCGTAGAAGCTGTGGCTCTCGGCGGCGAGGATCCCGATCAGTCCGCTGCGACTCGTCGCGAGCGCCCGCGCGGCCGCGCTCGGACGGAAGCCGAGGTCGCTGATCGCCGCGAGCACGCGCTCCCGGGTGCGCGGGCGCAGCTGCGGGCTGTCGTTCAGCACGCGCGAGACCGTCTGGTAGGAGACGCCCGCCCGCACCGCGACGTCGCGGATCGTCGGCTGTCTCTCGGTCGTCATCCGCACACCGTAGCGCGAGGGCTCGACGCGGCCGGCCTCCTCCGCGGGAGGGAGGCCTCGCCCGGACGCACGTGCCTAGGCTGGCCGCGGTGCACGGCCGATGCGTGCCCGGAGAAGGAGTTCCCGTGGACGAGAGTGCGATCTCGATCGCCGTGGCCCTGGTCGGCGGACTCGGCGTGCTGGCGTCGGTCGTCGTGCTGCTGGTGCAGAAGCGGGGGATGCTGACCGGCTCGGGTCGCGGAGGACCCGGCGGCGGTGGGGCGAGTGACGGCGGCGGTGGGGCCGCCGCTGCGGGCGGCCGTTCGGACGACCGGGCGGAGGGCGGCGGAGGGGACGACGGCGGCTCGTCGGACTCGTCGGACTCTGGCGGAGGCGACGGCGGAGGCGGAGGCGGCGGGGACTGACGACCGCGATCGTCGGTGCTCGTCCGCGACCGTCGTCAGCTCCGGGTCGTGACCGTCGCGAGGTAGAAGTCGACGCTGTCCCCGAGGTCGATGACGGTCAGAGGCGCGGGTACGACGCCCAGGAGGCCGGACGTCGAGTCCGGGCGGGTCGCGGCGGTGGTCGAGAGCACGAGGGACCTTCCTTCGGGAGCCGAGCGCGGGGTGCGCTCCGACCTGATTCACGATCCTCGGATCCGCGGGCCGCGTCGTCGTCCCGGGGGACCGATCGTGGTCATCCGCTCGCACGACATGCACTGCGCCATGCGGGTGACGCGCAGCGCGGGTGAGTTAGGGGGTCGGGTCGTCGCTCCGGGAGAAGGCGATCGCGACGAGGCGGCGCAGCACGTCGAGGTCGACGTCGTCGAGGGTGCGCGCGTAGACGCAGCCGGCGCCCTCGGTGCACCGGCCGAGCTCGGGCAGTAGCGCGGCGCCCTCGGGCAGGTCCTTGAGGCCGTAGAGCGAGAGCTGCGCCTTGCGCGGCGAGAAGGCCGTCTTCGGCCAGACGCCGGTGCGGCGCGGATCGGAGGGGGAGACGTAGCGGTAGCTGCCGAAGCCGACCATCGACGGCCCCCACATGACGGGATCGGCGCCCGTGACCTCGCGGAAGAGCGCGGCGAGCGCGACTCCGTCCTCTCGGCGGCGGGCCGGAACGGCTGCCGCGAGGAACTCGTCGACGTTCGCGTCGGTGGGGCCGGTCTTCTGCTCGCTCATACGTCGAGCGTGCCACCTCGGGCTGCTCCAGTCCTCACGAATCGTCGTGCTCGAGCTCGAGTACGACGACTTCCGAGGGGTGGGCGGGTGCGCGGACGCGGGCCGTCGGGCGTGCGATCGAGTCCGCGGAAGTCGTCGTACTGGGCCTCGAGTGCGACAACTCCTGCGGAGTCGATCCCGGCCGGGTGCGATCCCGACCCGGTGCGCGCCGGACTCGGGCCCTCGTCACCCCGTCAGCACCAGGGGTCCGTCCTCCGTGATCGCGACCGTGTGCTCCGTGTGCGCCGCGCGGCTGCCATCGGCCGTGCGCACGGTCCAGCCGTCGGGGTCCATCCGGATGCGCGAGGTCGTCCTCGACCACCACGGCTCGAGCGCGATCACCATCCCGGCCCGCAGCCGGTAGCCGCGGCCCGCGCGTCCGTCATTGGGGATGTGCAGGTCGCCGTGCATCGTGCGGCCCACGCTGTGCCCGCCGAACTCGAGATTCACCGGGCAGCCGGCGGAGGCGGCGACCGCGCCGATCGCGGCCGACAGATCGCCGACGCGGTTGCCCGGCACGGCGGCCGCGATGCCGGCCGCGAGGGCGTCGCGGGTCGAGCGGATCAGCTCCTCGTCGCTCCGCTCGGCGCGCCCGACGATCGTGGTCACCGCCGCATCGGCCACCCAGCCGTCGACCGAGACGGCGAAGTCCAGGCTCAGCACGTCGCCGTCGCGCAGCCGGTAGTCGTGCGGCAGTCCGTGCTGCGCGGCGTCATTGACGGAGGTGCAGATCACGTTGCGGAAGGGGCCGTTCCCGAACGACGGCGCGTAGTCCCAGTAGCAGGAGACGGCTCCGCGCTCGTCGACGGCGCGGCGGGCGGCCTGCTCGATCTCGAGCAGGTTCATGCCCACTTCGGCGCGCGCGGAGAGGGAGGCGAGCGTGTCGCGGACGAAGGCGCCCGCCGCGCGCATCTCGTCGATCTCGGCGGGGGTGTGCAGCTCGATCATGCCGGTATACTAATACCGGTGACCGGTATGAAAATACCAGCGCCCGCCCGCCGCCCGCCCGAAGGAGACAGCTGTGATGGTCCGCGCACCTCTCACTCCTGAGCAGCTCGAGGCCGGCCGCCGGCTCGGCGAGACGCTCCGGCGCGCTCGCGGCCCGCGCACCCTGAACGAGGTCGCCGGCCAGGCCGGGCTCTCGCCCGAGACACTCCGCAAGATCGAGACGGGTCGGCTCCCCAGCCCGGCCTTCGGTACTGTCGCGGCCCTCGCCGCAGCGCTCGACCTCTCGCTCGACGCCCTCGCGCTCGAGTGGGCCGGCGCCTCGGCCCGGGTCGCGCGGCCCGCCTGACGCCCGGTTTCCCGCTGCTCCCGCCAATCGGCGGGCAGGCGGTCCGCCGGCCCGGGCGCGGTCCGGTCGAGCGGGTGCTCCTGCGTCTCCGCGAGCCTCGGCCCGTCACCGTGGTCGTCGGTCCGGGAGTCCCGAAACCGGTCCTTGCCGGGCTCGACGCTGCGGATGACGGCGCGCCCCGGTCGTCTCGTGGTGCGCGGTCGCACTCGACGCAGCCCCCGCCGGAGGGAGAGACGGAGAAATCGATCATGCTCCAGTCCTCCCGGATCGTCGTGCTCGAGCTCGAGTACGACGACTCTCGAGGGGTGGGCGCTACTCCAGGTCGGCCCGCTCCGCCGCGTGCAGAGCGCGCACCTCGTCGGCCGTGAGAGCCCGGTCCCAGACGCGCAGCCGCGCGATGCTGCCCTTGTGCAGGTTGATCAGCTTGCCGTCGCGGCCGACCGCTCCGACCATGAAGTCGCCGGGAGCCGCGTTGAGGCCGTCGGGGTAGACGTACGGGTTCTTCGCGTAGGTCGCGCCCTGCTTGTCGGTGTACGTCGGGTACGAGGTCGACTCGCCGTTCAGGTAGGCGATCGCGAGTCCGCCGTCGTAGGTGCCGACGTGCAGCTCCCAGACCCCGCGCGTCATCTTCCGCGGCTCCGCCGAGTAGTCGATCGAGAACGGGTAGCCGGGAGTCGGACCTCCCTCCTTCGACACCTCCATGCAGACCATGTCGTCGCCGCCGTAGTCGGGGAGGTCGTTGAAGAGGGCGTAGGAGCGCAGAGGGCCGACGGCCGACTCCTCCCAGATCCCGGCGATGTTGGCGTTGTTGGAGTCGGTGCTGAGCACCCAGGCGGCGACCGTCACCGCGCCGGTCGAGGCGCCGACGTTGAGCACGCCGATGTCCGACTTCGGGACCACGAGGAAGTCGGTGGTGCCGTTGAACCGGACTCCGCCGCCGAAAGGCGTCGAGATCCGCGTCGCGGTCGAGCTCGCGCCCTGGAGGAGCGCGGGCGCGCCCGCCACCGCTGAGGCGTAGGGCGCGGTGCTCTCGGTGAACGACCAGTCGGCGATCGGCGCAGGCACCGGGGTCTGCGGGGACGCGGGAGTGTCTTCGACGAGGAAGGCGTCGAGGATGATCGTGGATCCGGTGGCCGCAGGGTTCTTGGTGGAGCCGCGCTTGAGGGTGATGGTGTGGATACCGGCGGAGAGGGTGCCGCTGCTCCAGACGGTCTGGTTCGCGCGGGTGGTGGGGCTGTAGCGGTCGACGGCGGCGACGCGGGTGCCGTCGATCCAGACCTCATTGGTGCCGGAGGAGGGGGTCCTGCGGCTGATCCAGCTGACGGAGGTGCCGGTGAACGTGAGCGCCGCGGAGGCGCCGGTCGAGGTGGAGTAGCTGATGCTTCCTCCGCTGTCGGACGGGGAGGAGAGGGTCGTCCAGGTGCCGGTGGTCGTGATGTGCGGCGAGCCGTGCTGGTACGTCCCCGCTCCGGGCGGAGTCGGAGGCGCGGGGGTGTCGGTGACGACGAAGGCATCGAGGATGATCGTGGATCCGGTGGCGGCGGGGTTCTTGGTGGAGCCGCGCTTGAGGGTGATGGTGTGGGTGCCGGCGGGGAGGGTGCCGCTGCGCCAGACGGTCTGCTTGGAGCGGGTGGTGGGGCTGTAGCGGTCGACGGTGGCGACGCGGGTGCCGTCGATCCAGACCTCGTTGGTGCCGGAGGAGGGGGTCCTGCGACTGATCCAGCTGACGGACGTGCCGGTGAAGGTGAGTGCGGCGGAGGCGCGGGTCGAGGTGGAGTAGCTGATGCTTCCTCCGCTGTCGGACGGGGAGGAGAGGGTCGTCCAGGAGCCGGTGGTCGTGATGTGCGGCGATCCGTTCTGGTACGTCCCGGCTCCGGGCGCGGTCGGTTCGGCAGGATCGGCCGCCGCGGCGGACGTGGACGCCAGGGCCGTGCCGACTCCGGCGATCGCTCCGGTGAGCATCGTGCGGCGGGAGAGCCCGGCGAGGGGGCGGCGGGAGTCGTCCATGAGGTGGCGGGCCTTCCGGGCTGTCTGGGCGAGGGCTCGGTGCCGCAGTGGAGAGGAGTCGGACCCACTGCGGTCCCGGATCGTCGAGGAGGACGGGGTGTCGGCTCAGCCCCTGAGAGCGAGGGCGTCGAGCACGAGCGTATCGCCGGACGACGCCGGGGAGCCCGTCGATTCCCGTCGGAGCGACACGGTGTCCCGACTCGGCGGAGAGCCTTCGTCGCCGCTAGCGCCCGGCGTCCAGCTGCTCGCGCCAGTCCGCCGGCAGCCGGTCCGCGGGACCGGGCGCGGTCTGGTCGAGCGGGTGCTCCTGCGGGTCGGCGAGCCGGGGCCCGTCCGCGTAGTCGCCGGTGCGGTAGTCCCAGAACCAGTCCTCGCCGGGCTCGAAGCTGCGGATGATCGCGTGCCCGGTCGTCTCGTAGTGCGCGGTCGCGTGGCGGTTCGGCGAGTCGTCGCAGCAGCCGATGTGCCCGCAGAGGGCGCAGCGGCGCAGGTGCACCCACCACGCTCCGGTGCGGTCGCACTCGACGCAGCCCGCGCCGGAGGGAGGGACGGTGGGGTCGATCATCGACGTCGCGGTCATGCCACCAGTGTGCTCCGTCGGCGGCGGCCGGGTCACCCTCCGCTGGTCAGCCGCGCGAACGCCTCGTCGACCATCGTGCGGAAGTCGGCCTCCTCGTGCGCGGCCCACTCCTCCCACACCACGTCGACCGCGGCGAGGCCGGCGGCGGCGAGCACCCGCGCGGTGAGCGGCTCGACGCCCCGCGCGACGAGCGCGACGGCCAGCGCCTCGGCTCCCTCGGCCCGGCGCTCGCGCAGGCGCGCCTTCAAGGTGAACTCGCTCGAGATCAGCCGCAGCCGCGCCCGGTAGACGTCGGGCTCGCGGGTCGCGACGGCGACGACCGGCTCCACGGAGGTGCGCACCAGCTCCCAGCCGGACATGGCGGCCCCGGCGGGCAGGGCGAGCACCGGCGCCGCGTAGTCGACCCGGTCGCCGTCTACGGCGGCCACGACCACGTCCTCCTTGCTCCGGAAGTAGCGGAAGAAGGTCGCGCGCGAGACGCCGGCCTCGCGCGCGGCCTCCTCGACCGTCACCGCGGAGTAGCCGCGCTCGAGGAACACGGCGAGCACCGCGTCGGCGAGCTCGGCCCGCAGCAGGGCGCGGGTGCGGTCGCGGAGCGGTGCGGTCATGCGGTCAGCCTAGGAGCCGGTGGCGTCCCGGCTCCCCGGCCCCGGCTCAGTTGGCGGCCGAGATCTCGAGCGCGATGCCGTCGGGGTCGCGGAACTCGAGGATGCTCAGCGGCCCGGTGTCCTTGACGGGCTCGTGCGCGATGCCGAGCTCGTCGAGGACGGCCACGGACGCCTGCAGCTCGTCCGCTCCGGCGACGGTGAAGCTCAGGTGGTCGAGCCCCACGCGGTCCTCGTCGAAGCGGTCGTCGGCGGCGGCGACGGGGCGCAGGCCCAGCAGTCCGCCGGGAAAGGAGTAGATGACTCCGCCGAAGAGGAAGGCCAGCTGCTCCTGCACCTCGGCGGGCGCATCGGCCGGCGGCGCCTCGAAGGCGATGTCGAAGCCGAAGACGGAGTCGTAGAACGCGCGCGAGACGGCGATGTCGCGGACGGTGAGGCGGATGTGGGCGTAGTCGACGGCGGGGATGGGCATGCGGGGTCCTTCCGGAGATGGTGGGCCGGAGCGCCCACCACGAGTCATTCGGAGCGGCGACGCCGAAGGAGGGAACATGTGGGTGAGACTCAGTCTCAGGTGCGATATTCACTATCACCCCTCTGACCTAAGGAGCCCCCATGACCCTCACCTCCAAGAACACGCTGCAGGAGTGGCTCGACGACGCCGTCGGCGGTCCGATCCTCCGCGGGATCCTCGCCCAGGGCGGCCAGACGGAGGAGGCGCTGCGCCCCGCCGCGAAGCTGTCGCTGCGCGCGATGGTCGAGCTGGGCGGCGGGGCCTTCCCGCAGGAGCTCGTCGACACCCTCGTGAAGCAGGCGAACGGCGGAGTGATCCCGCCCGAGGAGACGGAGGAGGAGTCGCAGGACGCCTCCGGCCGCTTCGTCGGCAGGACGGTCGTCGTGACCGGCGCGGGCTCCGGCATCGGCCGGGCGACCGCCCGCCGCCTGGTCCGCGAGGGCGCCCGCGTGATCGCGGTCGACGTCGTGCCGACCGGCGTCGAGGCCCTCGCCGCGGCGTCGCCCGAGGGCTCGGTCGTGACGGTCGTCGCCGACATCACCTCGGCCGAGGGTGTCGCCTCGATCGTGTCCGCGGCGGGCGAGCGGATCGACGGTCTCGCGAACATCGCCGGGATCATGGACGGCATGACTCCGCTGCACGAGGCGGAGGACGCGCTCTGGCGCCGGGTGTTCTCGGTGAACGTCGACGGGACCTTCGCGCTGAGCCGCGCGGTGCTGCCGGCGATGCTCGCGGCCGGTCGCGGGGCGATCGTCAACATCGCCTCGGAGGCGTCGCTGCGCGGCAACGCGGCCGGCACCGCCTACACGGCGTCCAAGCACGCTGTCGTCG
Organism: Rathayibacter sp. Leaf296; assembly: GCF_001423045.1. NCBI lineage: Bacteria > Bacillati > Actinomycetota > Actinomycetes > Micrococcales > Microbacteriaceae > Rathayibacter > Rathayibacter sp. Leaf296. Next base: position 1,078,780 of record NZ_LMNR01000002.1, on the reverse strand, counting down.
GCATCACCAAGTCGGCGGCGTTCCTCTACGGCCCGTCCGGCGTCCGGACGAACGCGGTGGCTCCCGGACCGACCGCCACGGCGATCGAGGGCACGATGTCGTCCGACTTCGCGCGCGAGCGCCTCGCGCCGTTCATGGCACTGATCCCGCCCGTGGTCGAGGCTGACACGATGGCGGCGTCGATCACCTGGCTGCTCAGCGACGACTCCGCGAACGTCAACGGCGTGATCCTCGCCTCCGACGGCGGCTGGTCGGTGCAGTAGCGGTCGGTGCGATCAGTCGCGGGCGTTCCGCAGCTCGCGGCTGATCGCACGCAGCCCGATCTCGAGCGCCTCGAGCTCGTCGAGCGACAGCCGCGACAGCACGTCCTCGCCGAGCTCGGGGCGGGCGGCCATCAGCTCGCGGACCACGGCGCGGCCGAGGTCGGTGGCGTGGATCCGCCGGACGCGCTGGTCGAGTCGGTCCGTCTCGCGCTCGACGAGGTCCTGCGAGGCGAGGCGGTCCACGAGCTTCGACATGGACGGCATCGAGACCCCGAAGCTCTGGGCCAGGCCGGCGCCGGTCGCTCCCTCCTCGGTCGTGACGATCACCGACAGGGCCTTCAGCTGCTGGATCGTGAGCTCGGTCGTCAGCAGCGGAGCGAGGACGCGGGGGATCGAGCGCACGGTGATCGCGATCGAGAGCGCCTCGATGTCCGAGACGACGCGAGCGCGGGGATCCATTCGCCCACCGTAGTTCTCAGGCGATGCTCAGGGCAATTACTTAGATCGAAGCTAACCTTTTTGACGAGGGCGCGTCGTCGTCCTCGAACCGATCCGGAGTCGTGTCGGCGCTCGCGGGACCTCCCGCCGCCGTCCCGCCACCGGGCTCCGCTGTCGCGTCGATCCGCGTGACGAGAGCGAGACGCCCATGACCGACACCATCCCGACCGAGACCCTCGCCGCGGACGACCAGCGCCGACTCGAGGCCGCCCGTGCGAAGTACCGCGCCGAGCGCGACCGCCGGGCCCGCCCGGATGCCGCGACGCAGTACCGCCGCGCCGCCGGCGAGTTCGGCTACTACGCCAAGGACCCGTACACCGAGCGCACCGAGCGCGAGCCGAGGACCGACCGGGTCGAGGCGCTCGTGATCGGGGCCGGCTTCGGCGGACTGCTCACCGCGTCGCGACTGCGCGAGTCGGGTGTCGACTCCCTCCGCCTGATGGACGAGGCCGGCGACGTGGGCGGCACCTGGTACTGGAACCGCTACCCGGGGGTGCGCTGCGACATCGAGGCGTCCGTCTACCTCCCGCTGCTCGAGGAGGTCGGCGGGATGCCGTCCGAGCGGTACGCGCCGGGGGAGGAGATCCGCCGGCACGCGGTCGCGATCGCGGAGCACTACGGCCTGTACCGCGACACGCTCTTCCAGACCCGCGCCACCGCGCTCACCTGGGACGAGGAGGCGGAGGAGTGGCTCGTCGAGACCGATCGCGGCGACCGGTTCCGCGCGCGGTTCGTGGTCACCTCCTCCGGCACCCTCACCCAGCCCAAGCTGCCCGGGATCCCGGGCATAGAGACCTTCCGCGGCCACACCTTCCACACCTCGCGCTGGGACTACGGCTACACCGGCGGCACGCCCGACGGCGGCCTGACCGGTCTCGCCGACAAGCGGGTCGCCGTCGTCGGTACGGGCGCGACCGGCCTCCAGGTGATCCCGCACGTCGGCGAGGACGCCCGGGAGCTGATCGTGTTCCAGCGCACGCCGTCCACGGTCGACGTCCGCGACAACCGGCCGACGGATCCCGAGTGGGCCGCGTCGCTGCGCCCGGGCTGGCAGCGCGAGCGGATGGAGAACTTCCTCGCGGTGCTCGCCGGCGAGCCGGTGGACGAGTCGCTCGTGCAGGACGGCTGGACGAAGACGGTCGAGCTGCAGCGGCAGATCCTCTCGGGTGCGGTCGACACGTCGCTGCCGCCCCAGGAGCGCGAGCTGCGCGACGAACTGGCCGACCTCGACACGATGGACCGCCTCCGCGACCGTGTCGACTCCGTCGTCGAGGATCCCGCGACCGCCGCGGCGCTCAAGCCCTGGTACCGCTACATGTGCAAGCGGCCTGGCTTCAGCGACACCTACCTGCCCACTTTCAACCGGCCGAACGTGCGCCTCGTCGACACGGCCGACACGGGCGGCATCACGCGGATGACCGAGACCGAGGTCGTCGTCGGCGACACCGCCTACGAGGTCGACTGCGTGATCTTCGCGACCGGTTTCGAGGTCGGGATCTCGGGAGTGATGTCGGGCACGCTGCCGGTCGTCGGCCGGGGCGGGCGGACGCTCCTGGAGGCGTGGGGCCGCGGTCCGCGGACGCTGCACGGCTTCTCGTCGCACGGCTTCCCGAACCTGTTCCACCTCAGCGGCATCCAGAACGCGAACTCGGTGAACTTCGCGCACATCCTGCTCGAGCAGGCCGAACACATCGCCGCCGTCATCGCCCGCGGCCGCGAGGTCGGCGCGCGGTACCTCGAGCCGAGCGTCGAGGCGGAGGAGGCGTGGGTGCGCACCGTGCACGAGACCGCCGCCGACACCCGCGCCTTCCAGGCCGAGTGCACGCCCGGGTACTACAACGGCGAGGGCACCCGCTCGATCGGCGGCGCCTCCTACAGCCCTGGTCCGATCGCGTTCCACCGCCTGCTGCGCGAGTGGCGCGAGGGCGGCATGGACGACGTGCTCGTCGACGCCGGAGTGGGGGCGTCGCGGTGAGGCGGCGGGCGATCGCTGTGCCGG
>NZ_LMNR01000002.1:1070627-1075969 GCF_001423045.1 Rathayibacter sp. Leaf296 | reverse complement strand
TCCGTCGGTCGTGACCGCCGAGCGCGTGCTGCAGGCGACCGAGGTGCACGAGGCCACGGGCATGACGCTGCTCGAGGGGCCCGTGTTCGGCCCCGACGGCGGCCTCTACGTCGTCGATGTCACGGCCCCGCCCGGCGAGGGCAAGGTGCTCCGGATCGACCTCGACGACGAGAGCGTCGAGCCGGTCTGGACCGACGACTCCTCCGCCCTCACCTCGGCCCAGTTCGGGGCGGACGGGCGCCTGTACGTCACCGACTTCCTCGGCGGCGCGATCCGGAGCATGACGGCCGACGGGGAGGACGTGCGCGAGATCGCCGGGGGACCGGTGGACGGCGTGCCGATGCAGCCGGACGACCTCGATTTCGGTGCCGACGGCGCCCTCTACGTCGCCGACGCGGCGGGGGCGCAGGACCCGTACTGGGAGGCGTCCGGACGCGTCGTGCGCGTCGATCCGACGACCGGCTCGGCATCGGTGCTCGCCGACGAGCTGCCCTCGCCCAACGGCATCGCCTTCTCGCCCGACCACCGCGAGCTCTGGGTCAGCATGAACACGGGCAACCGGATCGACCGCCTCACGTTGACCGGAGACGGCACCGAGGTCGCCACCGCGTTCCCGGCGATCCACGCCTCGCCCGGGATCGGCCAGCTCGACTCGATCGCGGTCGACGCCGACGGCAACCTCTACGTCGGCCTGCACAGCCGACCGGAGATCCTGGTCTACGACACCTCCGGCGCCCTGCTGCAGACGGTGACGGTCGCGGAGTCGGGAGTGAGCTCAGCCACGAACATCGCGATCCGGCCCGGCACGACCGAGGCGTACGCGACGATCAGCGGCGCGGACGGCGGCTACGTGCACACGTTCGAGGCGCTCGCGGAGGGGGTGCCGGCGCGCTGATCGGCGTCGACCGGATGCCGGTCCTCCCGCGCGCTGGCGTACGGTCTCGGCATGGACACCTCCCGCATCTGGCGCTCGGTCTCGGGCGAGGGCGATCCGCTGCTCGCCCTGCATCCCGGCGGCACCGACTCCCGCTCGATGGCGCCGCTCCTCGAGAACCTGCCCGACCACCGCTGGGTCGTGGTCGACCGGCCGGGGCACGGGCGCTCGCCGGACGTCGACGGGGAGTGGAGCTTCGTCGATGCGGCCGACGCGGTGGCGGCGGTGCTGGACGAGCTCGCGCTCCCGCCCGCGCACGTCGTCGGCTGGAGCGACGGGGCGATCGTCGGGCTGCACCTGGCCCTCCGGCGGCCGGATCTCGTGCGGACGCTCGTGGTCGGCGGCGGGGTGTTCCACCGCGACGGCTGGCGCGAGGGCGTGCTCGGCGGCGAGCCGCCGGAGTTCCTCGGCGACGCCTACGCCGAGCTGTCGCCCGACGGGCGCGAGCACTGGCCGGTGGTCGTCGCGAAGGCCGCGCGTCTGCACGAGGTGGAGCCCTCGCTCGCTGTCGAGGACCTCGCGCGGCTCGACCTGCCCGTGCTCGTGGTGGCCGGCGACGACGACGAGGTGCGGTTCGAGCACCTGGTCGAGATGTACGAGGCGCTGCCGGACGGCGAGCTGGCGATCCTGCCGAGAGCGACCCACGGCGCGCTCGTCGAGAAGCCCGATCTGCTGGCGCGGCTCATCCGGGATCTGCACCACCCGCTCGGGAACGGAGTGGCGCCGATCCGGCGTCGCTGACGTCCAGCGTCCGCCCACCGCCGTCGGTGATGCTCGCGGGATGACCGTCACCGTGCCCGACGCCCTCGTCCCGCTCGCGCTCCGGCTCGCCCGCGCGAACCGCACGTTCGTGACCGAGGACGGGGCCCAGCGGCGGATCCGCGAGGCGGAGCTGCGGCCGGCGCCGTACGGGCCGCCCGCGCGACTGGCGTCCGGGATCCGCGTGGACGTCGAGCACGTCGACGGGTGGCCCGTGTACACGCTGGTTCCGCGGGGCCGCGTGGTCGGAGGGACGGTGTACGCGCACGGCGGCGGCTGGGTCAACGAGATCCACCCGCAGCACTGGCGGCTCGCGGCCCGCATCGCGGCGGAGGCGTCGATCGCCGTCACGCTGCCGATCTACCCGCTGGTGCCGTTCGGCACCGCTCTCGAGGCGCGCGACGGCATGCTCGCCCTGGTGCGCAGAAGCCTGGAGCGCTACGGACCGACCTGCCTCGCGGGCGACTCCGCCGGCGGGCAGATCGCGCTGTCGACGGCACTGGCGCTCCGCGACGAGGGCGTGGTGCTGCCGCGGACCGTGCTGATCTCGCCGGCGCTCGACCTCTCGTGGAGCAACCCGCGCATCCCGGAGGTGCAGCCGACCGATCCGTGGCTCGGCACCCCCGGCGGCCGCGTACTCGCGGAGCACTGGCGCGGGGAGCTCGACCTGCTCGACCCCGCGGTGAGCCCGCTGTTCGGGGAGTACGCGGGGCTCGGGCCGCTGACCGTGTTCACCGGCACCCGCGACGTGCTGAACCCGGACGTGCACCTGCTGGCGGAGAAGGCCGCGGCGGCCGGAGTGCCGTTCGAGCTGCACGAGGCCGTCGGCCAGCTCCACGTCTACCCGCTGGTGCCCACGCGCGCCGGCCGCAGTGCGGCGCACGACGTGATCGAGGCCCTGAGCCGCGCGGTGCGCCAAGCAGACCTGCAGAAGTGAGGCATCAGCGGATCGACGCGATGCGCGCCTTCCCAGCGAGCACGTCACCGACCGGTCGCGGTGGCCGCGGTGTGATCACGCGGGCTCTGCGGTGCGGCGAGACCTCGCCACAAGACTGTGTGGGACATGTGCTGCTCGACCAGGTCGGGCAGTAAGGGAAGTCCGCCCTCGCCTCGATCGAGGATGTCGTCGAGAGACGCGACCGCGTCGAGCACTGAGCGCGGATCGAACTGTCCGGCGAGGCGCTTCGCCTTCGCGCGGACGTTGTTGGGTGTCGGGCCCGCATCGATGAGCGAGTGGTTCCAGAGGCGGCTGTGATGGGCGCACCTGTTGCGCAGGTAGACCAGAGCTCGCACACGGGAGGCGAAGCCCGACCGGGCAGCACCGAGCCGAGCTGCCACCTCTGCGGACAGCGCTCCTCCGTCTCCGCGCTCGATGCACTTCGACAACGTGCCGAACGACCAGGCCTCCACGGCCGACCACACCGGCAGCTCGTCGAAACGTGTGGCTCCGGTGGAGTCCGTGTACCGCAGGATGTGCCGCTCCCTGCTCCGCTCGATGTCCCTCAGGCACGACTCGGCAGTCGGCTGTGCGCTCGGCGCGTCCGTGTAGAAGCTCGTCTCGAGGTAGGTGCGGTAGGGACCGTGGATCTCGGCGATCGTCTGAGCTGTCCGGCTCCTCAGAAGCAGCTCCGCACGAGCCAGCCGACCAGTGAGCGTTTCGCGGAGGAGCGCGTCCGCGTCGTAGACCGCCCTCACCGCCTCGAACGTGCTCCCGTCTTGGAAGCGGTCGTCTCCGCGGTGGGGTGCGTGCTGGAAGTACCGGAGGTATCCGGAGAACCGGTAGTAGCCCTGCACGTCGAGGAAGCGGGCGCAGGCATCCGGATCGGCGATCTCGAGACCGCGGTCGAGGAGGAGGCGCACGAGCTGCGGAGGCGTGAGGCCGGGCTTGAGGCCCACGTCGGCCTCCTCGGGACAAAGAAAAGGCCCCTCCCATGTGAGCATCGTGGAGAGGCTTGGGAGGGGGTCGATTGACTCCAGGCTATCAGCGGCGCGAGGGCGATGGCGGGATGGCGCCGGACGTCGCGCGGTGCGCCGGGCCGGCCAGCAGAAGTAAGGCTGAGCGGTGCGGTTCGGCGCTGATCCGCGCGATCCGACCGCTCAGCCTTGGTCCTGCAGCCCGTCACGATCCCTCCTGCTGGTCGAGCAGCCCCGGAGGGGCGTCTCGAGACCCGCGTTCGCCGGAGGTCCGGGTGAGGGGGATCTCGATACGCCCGCTGCGCGGGCTACTCGATCAGCAGGGGAGGCGGGTGTCAGGCGCCCCAGCTCGACTGAGTGCCGCCGACGCGCTCGGCGGCGAGCTGCTCGGCGCGGCCCGACGCGGCGTACTCGCGCATCGGGTCCGCGGGTAGGCCGCGGGTCTCGCGCCAGGCGGCGAGGGCCGGGCGCACGTCCGAGTAGAAGGCGTCCATCAGGATCCCGTTCGCGCCGAGCACGTCGCCCGCGAGCTGCGCCTTCTCGAGCTCCGCGCGGTCGACGAGCAGCGCGCGCGCCGTCATCTCCTGCACGTTCAGCACCGAGCGGATCTGGCCGGGGATCTTGTCCTCGACGTTGTGGCACTGGTCGAGCATGAAGGCGACGGGCGAGTCGGGGCCGTAGCCGCCTCCGCGCACCACCTCGAAGAGGATCCGGAACAGCTGGAACGGGTCGGCGGCTCCCACGATCAGGTCGTCGTCGGCGTAGAAGCGCGAGTTGAAGTCGAACGAGCCGAGCTTCCCGAGGCGCAGCAGCTGGGCGACGATGAACTCGATGTTGGTGCCCGGGGCGTGGTGGCCGGTGTCGAGGCAGACCAGCGCGCGGTCGCCCAGCGCGGCCACGTGCGCGTACGAGGTGCCCCAGTCCGGCACATCCATGTGGTAGAACGCGGGCTCGAAGAACTTGTACTCGAGCACCATCCGCTGCTCGGCGCCCAGGCGCTCGTAGATGGTCGCGAGGGAGTCGGCGAGACGGTCCTGGCGGCCGCGGATGTCCTGCTGGCCGGGGTAGTTCGAGCCGTCGGCGAGCCAGATCTTGAGGTCGCGCGAGCCGGTCGCGTCCATGATGTCGATGCAGGCGAGGTGGTGGTCGATCGCCTTCTGGCGGATCACCGGGTCGGAGTGCGTGAGCGAGCCGAACTTGTAGTCGTCGTCCTGGAAGGTGTTGGAGTTGATGGTGCCCAGCGCCACGCCCTTCGACGCGGCGTAGTCGCCGAGCGCCGAGTAGTCGTCCACCTTGTCCCACGGGATGTGCAGCGCCACGGTCGGCGCCAGTCCGGTGAGCTCGTTCACGGTGGCCGCGTCCGAGATCTTCTCCTCGATGGTGCGGGGCGTGCCGGGAGTGGCGAACACCTTGAAGCGGGTGCCGGCGTTGCCGAAGGCCCACGAGGGCAGTTCGATCGCCTGCTGCTCGAGCTGGGCGAGGACGTCGGGGGTGAGTTCGGTCACGAGGCGTGTCCTTCTGCGAGAGGGGTGGGAGCGGCGTCGAGCGCCGCGAGCTGGTCCTCCAGGTGGAAGACCTCGGTCAGGGGGAGGAAGCCCTCGTCCGGCGCGCCGTCGAGGTCGACGAAGAACTCGCCCATCTCGGCCTGCCAGCGGGCGTTGACCTCGGTGCGGGCCATGGCGGCCTGCGCGTCGACGATCGAGGGCGTCTCGACGTAGCCGATGAGCAGCCCGTC
>NZ_LMNR01000002.1:1063984-1070547 GCF_001423045.1 Rathayibacter sp. Leaf296 | reverse complement strand
CACACGGCCGCGTGGCGCTCCTTGTACTCCTCGAGGCGGTGGGGCTTCACCTGGAGCTGGAAGCAGACCCGGGTGAGGGGGACGTCACTCGACATCGAGCGGCTCCTTCGTTCGGAGGGTGCGTGAATCGTTTCACACGAGTGCCTGCCGAGCGTATCGCGAGGCCGCGGGCGTGTCAAAGAGCGCGGATCGAGCGCGATCGGGGCTCGATCCGCCCGAAAGCATTGCCATCCGCTGCCACCCGTGTATAAAGTCACCACCACAGACAGCACGTTCACCCGCTACTGAATAGGTATTCAAATGCTCGAAGCCGACACCGGTCAGCTCGCTCGATGGCGAGAGCTGACCTCCGAACTGGCACAGGCGCCGGCCGACGTCCGCGACCGCCTCCTCGACGAGCGCGCGCGGCACACCCGCCGCGACATCGTCCGCATGATCGACACCGCCGGCCTCGGCCACATCGGCGGCGACTTCTCGGTCACCGACATCCTCACGACGCTGTTCAACTCGACGCTCCGCATCGACCCGTCCGACCCCGCCAAGCCCGGTCGCGACCGCTTCATCCTCAGCAAGGGCCACTGCGCCGCGGCGCTCTACGCGACTCTCGCGAGCTGCGGCTACTTCTCCCCGAGCGAGCTCACGACGTTCATGGCGCCGCTCTCGGCCCTCAACGGCCACCCCAACCGCAACAAGGTCCCCGGAGTCGAGACCAACACGGGTCCGCTCGGTCACGGTCTGCCCGTCGCCGTCGGCCAGGCCCTCGCGGCCAAGCTCAGCCAGGACGGCTCCCGCGTCTTCGCCGTCATGGGCGACGGCGAGATGCAGGAGGGCAGCAACTGGGAGGCCCTCATGACGGCCGCCCACTACGGCCTCGACAACCTCACCGCGATCGTCGACCGCAACCGCCTCCAGCAGGGCGCCCGCACCGAGGACACCTCCTCGCTCGACCCGCTGGACGAGAAGCTCCTCGCCTTCGGCTTCGAGCTGCGCATCATCGACGGCCACGACTGGGGCCAGCTCCTCGAGGCCTTCGGGCCCTCGACCACAGGCAAGCCGGTCGCGGTCATCGCGAACACCATCAAGGGCAAGGGCGTCTCCTTCATCGAGGACCGCGTCGAATGGCATCACAAAGTCCCGTCGGCCGAGCAGGTCGTCCTGGCACTGGAGGAACTCGCATGAGCAGGGAGACGACCACCGTGTCGACCGTCGCCGCCTACGACAACAGGGTTGCGTTCGCGGAGGAGCTCATCGAGCTCGCCCGCACCGACGAGCGCATCGTCGCGGTCTGCAACGACTCCGTCGGCTCCTCGAACCTCGGGGCGTTCAAGACCGAGTTCCCCGACCGGCTGATCAACGTCGGGATCGCCGAGCAGGCCCTCGTCGGCGTCGGCGCCGGTCTCGCGAGCGCCGGGTACATCCCCTTCGTCTGCGCGGCGAGCCCGTTCCTCACCGGCCGCTCGCTCGAGCAGGTCAAGGCCGACGTCGCCTACAGCCAGCACAAGGTGATCCTGTGCGGCATGTCGCCGGGCATGGCCTACGGCGAGCTCGGCCCGACCCACCACTCGGTCGAGGACCTCAGCTGGCTCCGCGCGCTGCCGGGACTGGACATCATCGTCCCGGCCGATCGCCACCAGACCCGCCTCGCCGTGCGCCAGGCCGTCGCCGACCCGCGCCCCACCTTCCTCCGCGTCGGCCGGCACAAGGTGCCCGACGTGTCCACTCCGGAGTCGACGCTCGAGCGCGGCCGCTTCCAGACGGTCCGCGAGGGCACCGACGTCACGATCATCGCGACCGGCACGCTCGTGTCGCGGGCGGTCCAGGCGGCCGACATGCTCGACGGCCAGGGGTTCTCGACCCGCGTGCTGAACGCCTCCTACATCGCGCCCTTCGACGTCGAGGCCGTCACGGCCGCGGCGCACGAGACCCGCGCGATCGTCACGGCGGAGGAGGCCAACATCGCGGGCGGCCTCGGCGCCGGAGTCGCGTCGATCGTGTCGCAGCTCGGCGGCGGTGCCCGCGTCCCCCTCCGGATCCTCGGGCTCACCGAGTTCGCGCCCACGGGCGACACCGAGTTCCTGCTCGAGCACTTCGGGCTGAGCGTCGAGGGCATCGCGCGCGCCGCGCGGGAAGCCGTGAGCAATGGCTGACTCCCTTCGCGACGACGCCGTCGTCGTCGCGGTCGATCAGGGCACGAGCTCGACGAAGTCCGTCGCCGTCGACGCCTCCGGCGCGATCATCGCGTCGGCCGCCGTCGAGCTCCGCCAGCTCCACCCCGCGGCCGGCTGGGTGGAGCAGGACGCCGAGGAGATCCTCCGCAGCGTCACGAGCACCCTCGAGACGCTCGCGGGCACGCTCGGCGAGCGGATCGTGTCGGTCGGACTCGCGAACCAGCGCGAGTCGGCGGTCGTCTGGGACCGCGTCACGGGCGAGGCGCTCGGCCCCGTCCTGGGCTGGCAGGACCGGCGCACGCTCGCCCGGGCGGAGGAGCTGCTCGCGGCCGGGAACGGGCCGTGGGTGCGCCGCGTCTCGGGCCTCCCGCTGGACCCCATGTTCTCGGCGCTCAAGTTCGAGTGGCTGCTCGACGCGGTCGACCCCGACCGCAGCCTCAGCACCGCCGGCCGCCTCGCGCTGGGCACGGTCGACTCCTGGCTGATCGCCCGGCTCACGGGCGAGCACCGGATCGAGGCGGGCAACGCGAGCCGCACCCAGCTGCTCGACGTGCGCACGGTCGACTGGGACGACGACCTGCTCGCCCTGTTCCGCATCCCGCGGGCCGCGCTGCCGCGCCTCGCCGCGTCGGACGAGCCGACCGCTCCGATCGTCGGCGTGGCGGGCCTCGCCGAGGGCGTGCGCATCGACGCGGTGCTGGGCGACTCGCACGCCGCGCTCTTCGCCCACGGCGTCCGCGAGCCCGGCTCGGTGAAGGCCACCTACGGCACCGGCTCCTCGATCATGGGGATCTCGGCCGACGGCGACCTCGGCGACTCCGACACCCTGGCCCGCACCGTCGCGTGGGCGCTCGGCGACCCCGCGACCGGGGCCGTCAGGGCCTTCGAGGGCAACGTCCTCTCGACCGGAGCGACCGTGCTGTGGCTCTCGCGCCTGCTCGGCCGCAGCGCCGACGAGCTCGACCAGCTGGCACGGACGGTCGACGACGCGCACGGCGTCGTCCTCGTCCCGGCGTTCGCGGGCCTCGGCGCGCCCTGGTGGGACGCCGCGGCCACCGCGGTCCTCACCGGCTTCGATCTCGGCACCACTCCGGCGCACCTCGCCCGGGCGGCCTTCGAGTCGATCGTCCTGCAGATCGACGACGTGCTGCGCGCCGCCGAGGCGCTCACCGGACGCCCGATCGACACGATCCTCGCCGACGGCGGCCCCTCGCGGAACGACTGGCTCATGCAGCAGCAGGCCGACCTCGGCGGGCGCACCGTCGCCCGGTCCACCGTCGCCGAGCTGTCGGCACTCGGAGTCGCGCACCTCGCCGGCCTCTCGATCGGACTCTGGACCCCCGCCCGGCTCGAGAGCGTGCGCCCGGCGCGGTTCTCGTTCACCGGCTCCGCGGATCCGCTGCCCGCCGAGCGCCGCCGGACCCGCTGGCTCGAGGCGGTCGCCCGGGCCCGCCACCAGCCGACCGTGCCCGCCGAGCACCGCGAGCACTCGCTGCTCTAGCCCGCACCACTCTTCTTCTCCCCGCATGCAAAGGAGCACGCCATGACCGACACGGTCGCCTCACCGATCTACCTCGACCACTTCACCGGTCGGGTCGCCGCCGTCACCGGATCCGGACGCGGCATCGGCCTCGCCCTCGCCCGCGCCTTCGCCGACTCCGGCGCCTCCGTGCTGCTGATCGACCGCGACGCGGTCGTCGAGCAGGCCGCGCAGGAGCTGCGCGAGGCCGGGTACGACGCGCACGGAGTCGTCGCCGACGTCACCGACGAGGAGGCGGTGCGCGCGGTGTTCGCCGACGCCGCCGAGCGCTGGGGCCGCCTCGACGTCCTCGTCAACAACGCCGGCATCATCACCATCTCGGACCTCGACGACCTGAGCCTGGCCGACTTCCAGCGGGTGCTGACCGTCAACACGACGGCGATGTTCCTCTGCTGCCGCGAGGCCGCTCCGCTGCTGCGCACGAGCGAGCACGCGGTGATCCTGAACGCCGCGTCGGGCCAGGCCCGGCAGGGCTTCATCTTCACTCCGCACTACGCGGCCAGCAAGTTCGGAGTGATCGGGCTCACCCAGTCGCTCGCGAAGGAGCTCGCGAAGGACGGGGTCCGGGTCAACGCCTACTGCCCCGGCATCGTCAAGACCGACATGTGGGACTACAACGACCGCGAGTGGGGCCGCCGGCTGGGCGACTACGCGCCGGGCGAGCTGATCCAGGAGTGGATCGACGACATCCCGCTCAAGCGCCCCGCCGAGGCCGCCGACGTCGCGAACCTGCTGCTCTTCCTCGCCTCCGACGCCGCCTCGTACATCACCGGCCAGACCGTCAACATCGACGGCGGCATGTTCATGAACTGACCCGTCCCGCCCCCTCCCTCCTTCTCTCCTCTCATCCAACGGAGCATGCAATGTCAATCCAGACCCCACTGCTGAAGGACCCGGTGATCACCCCGACAGGGCGACGGCCGGTCTCCTCCTACTTCGGCGGGAGCGCCGGGAGCTTCATCGGCCTCATCGCCCTGTTCATCGTCCTGTCGATCGTCGCGCCCAACTTCTTCACCGCCCGCAACCTCGTCAACGTCATCGACCAGGTCACGGTGCTGGGCATCCTCGCCATCGGCGCGACGCTCGTCATCATCACCGGAGGCATCGACCTCTCGGTCGGCGCGATCCTGGGCCTGTCGACGATGGTGCTCGGCTGGCTCTCGCACGACGGCGGCTGGCCGCTGCCGCTGGCGATGCTCGCCGCGATCGCCGTGGGCGGTCTCGCCGGAGCGCTGAACGGCCTCGGGATCACGATCGCCAAGCTCCCGCCGTTCATCGCCACTCTCGCGATGATGTCGATCGCGCGGGGCCTGGCGAACATGATCACCGACGGCCAGCAGATCGTCGGCTACCCGGAGTGGTTCTTCAACCTCTCGGCGAACCGCTTCCTGGGCTTCTTCTCGGTCACGATCATGGTCGTCATCGCGCTGTACATCGCGGCGTGGGCCTACCTGAAGTACCGCGTCGGCGGCCGGTCGGTGTTCGCGATCGGAGGCGGCCCCGAGGTCTCTCGCCTCGCCGGCATCCCCGTGAAGCGGGTCACGACCTGGGTGTACGTCGCGGCGGGCGCGCTCGCCGGAGTCGGCGGCATCGTCCTCGCGACGCGCCTCGACTCCTCCCAGCCCACCGCGGGCACCGGCTACGAGCTCGACGTCATCGCGGCGGTCGTCATCGGCGGCGCGAGCCTCACCGGCGGCGTCGGCCGGATCACCGGCACCGTGATCGGCGTCCTGATCATCGGATTCCTCCGCAACGGCCTGAACCTCATCGGCGTCTCGCCGTTCCTCCAGCAGATCGTCATCGGCCTCGTGATCGCGATCGCGGTCATGGCCGACGTCCTGCGCCGCAAGCGCGCCTAGCGCTCGCTCCCTCCCTCCCACCCACCCCTCCCGGGGCGACCAGAGTCGGTCGCCCTCACCCCACCAAGGAGAACCATGTTCCGCAAGATCACCGCGGGCGCCGTGACGCTCGTCGCCGCAGCCGCCCTGCTCACCGGCTGCGCCTCGACCGCAGGAGGCGGCGAGGACGGAGAGAAGACCGTCGGCCTGGCCGTCGCGAACCTCCAGGCCGACTTCTTCAACCAGATCCGCCAGTCCGTCGAGGCCGAGGCCGAGGCGCAGGGCGTCAAGGTCATCGTCTCGGACGCCAAGGGCGACTCCGACACCCAGGTCAGCCAGATCCAGGACTTCATCACCCAGGGCGTCAGCGCGATCATCTACATCCCGGCCGGAGCGACCGCCGCGACCGTCCCCGTCCGCGCGGCGAACTCGGCCGGCATCCCGATCGTCACCGTCGACCGCAACCCGGAGGGGTCGCCCGGCGACACCTTCATCGCGACCGACAGCGTCGCGGCGGCCGAGGCGCTCGGCGACTGGGTCGTCGAGCAGACCGGCGGAGAGGCCAACATCGGCGTCATCCAGGGCCAGGTCGGCACCACGCCCGAGCTCGCCCGCGACGAGGGCTTCACCACGGCCATCGAGAAGGCGCCCGGGATGAAGGAGGTCGCCCGCCAGGCGTCGCTCCAGTGGGCGCAGGACGAGGGCTACGACATCGCCACCGACATGCTGCAGTCCAACCCCGACATCACGGTCTTCTTCGGCCGGGCCGACGCGCTCGCGCTCGGCGCCTCCGCCGCCGCCCGTGCCGCGGGACGCGACGACATCCTCGTCGTCGGCTTCGACGGCGACAAGGCGGGCCTGGAGGCCGTGAAGGACGGCACCCTCGGCGCCACCATCACCCAGCCCACCCAGGGCATGGGCAAGCTCGCCCTCGAGTCGGCTCTCGAGCTGGCCGACGGCGGAGAGGTGCCCGCCGAGCAGCTGCAGGAGGGCGTCCTGACCACGAAGGACAACGTC
>NZ_LMNR01000002.1:635638-1063945 GCF_001423045.1 Rathayibacter sp. Leaf296 | reverse complement strand
GGGCGGCGCCCACCCGGCGCCGCCCGCCTCCCCCCTTCCTCCCGCCGACATCGAAGGAGATGCACCATGGAGCAGCAGACCTCGCCGCGCTCGACCGAGCCGGGGCTCGTCGTCACCGGAGCGACCAAGATCTACCCCGGGACGACCGCCCTGGACGGGGTCGACCTCGAGATCCGGCCGGGAGAGGTCGTCGCGCTCCTGGGCGAGAACGGCGCGGGCAAGTCCACGCTCTCCTCGATCATCGCGGGCGTCACGGCGCCGACGAGCGGATCGATGACCTGGCGCGGCGAGCCGTACTCGCCGTCGAGCCCCGCCGACGCGATCGCCGTCGGCATCGGGCTGATCCACCAGGAGACCCGGCTGCTCGGCGACCTGACCGTCGCCGAGAACGTGGTCATCGGCCGCTGGCCCGGCAGGGCCGGCTTCGTGAACGCGAAGGCCATGCGCGAGCAGGCCGAGGTGCACCTGCGCCGCCTGGGCTTCCAGGGCCGGATGGACCAGCTCGTGCGCGAGCTGAGCGTCGCCGGCGCGCAGCAGGTCGAGATCGCCAAGGCTCTGATGCTGAACGCGCGCCTGCTCATCCTCGACGAGCCGACCGCCGCCCTCGGCCAGGCCGAGACGGACGCGCTGTTCGAGACCGTCCGCTCGCTCCGCGCCGAGGGCGTCTCGTTCGTCTACGTCAGCCACCGCCTCGCCGAGATCGCGCAGATCGCCGACCGCATCGTCGTGCTGCGCGACGGCCGCAAGATCGCCGAGCACGAGGACGGCCGCATCCACCCCGACCAGCTCGTCGAGCAGATGGTCGGCCGCTCGGTCGAGCGCCTGTTCCCCGAGATCGCGGCGCCCCGTCCCCGCGTGGTCCTCGGCATCGACGGCCTCACCGGCAGCAACGGCCGCTTCGAGGACGTCAGCTTCGAGGTCCGCGAGGGCGAGGTGTTCGGCATCGCCGGCATCGTCGGCGCAGGTCGCACCGAGCTGGTCCGCGCGATCGGAGGCGCCGACGGCGTCTCGGCCGGCACCATCACGATCCAGGGCAGGAACCTCCGCCCGCACCGCCCGAGCGACGCGATCCGCGAGGGCATCGTCCTCATCCCGGAGGACCGCAAGCAGCAGGGCCTCGTGCTCGAGCAGAGCATCACCGAGAACATCACCCTCCCCAACCTCGACAAGGTGAAGGACGGCGGCGGCTGGGTCTCCCCGAAGCGGATGCTGGCGATGGCCAGCGCCATCTCGCAGAAGATGGGAGTGAAGGGCCAGCTCGGCCAGGCCGCGTCGTCGATGTCCGGCGGCAACCAGCAGAAGGTCGTCATCGGCAAGTGGCTCGAGCGCAGCCCCAAGGTCGTGATCCTCGACGAGCCGACCCGCGGCATCGACGTCGGAGCGCGCGCCTCGATCTACGAGATCATCCGCGACCTCGCCGAGGGCGGCACGGCCGTCATCGTCGTCAGCTCCGACCTCGACGAGGTCCTCGGCCTCGCCCACCGCGTCATGGTCCTCGCGCGGGGCCGCAACCAGGGCATCCTCGACGGCGACTCCGCCTCGGCCGCCGCGGTCATGTCGCTCGCCACCGTCTGAACCCGTCCACCACCCCGATCAGGAGCATCATGCCCACTCTCTCCTTCCGCCTCGACGGCGACGTCGCCCTCGTCACCGGAGGCGCCAGCGGCATCGGCCGCGCGATCGCGCTCGGGATCGCCGAGAGCGGCGGCGCGGTCGGCCTCGTCGACCTGCCGCGCGCCGACTTCTCGGCGTCTGTCGCCGACATCGAGGCCGCCGGAGGGCGCGCCCTCGCGGTCCCGGCCGACGTCACCGATCCGGAGTCGATGGCCGCCGCGGTCGCGACGATCCAGTCCGAGCTGGGCCCGCTCACCCTCGCGGTCAACGCCGCGGGCATCGCCAACGCGGCTCCCGCCGAGGAGATGGAGCTGGACGTCTGGAAGCGGCTCTACGACGTCGACGTCACCGGCGTCTTCGTCTCGAGCCAGGCCGAGGCGCGCGCCATGCTCGAGAACGGGCGCGGCTCCATCGTCAACATCGCCTCGATGTCGGGCAGCATCGCGAACCGCGGACTGATGCAGGCGCACTACAACAGCGCGAAGGCCGCGGTCATCCACCTCTCGAAGTCGCTCGCCGCCGAGTGGGCGACCCGCGGCGTGCGGGTCAACTCGCTCAGCCCCGGCTACACGATGACGCCGATGAACTCCCGCCCCGAGGTGGCCGACCAGGTCGCCGTCTTCGCCACGGAGACGCCGATGCAGCGCACCGCGGAGCCGTACGAGATGGCCGGGCCCGCGGTGTTCCTCCTGTCGCCGGCCGCGTCGTTCGTGACCGGCCACGACCTGCTCGCCGACGGCGGCTTCACGATCTGGTGATCGGCGCGCCGCCGGGTCCCGACGGCGTCCGAGCAGCGCTCAGACCTCGGGCTCGGCGGCGAGCCTCCGCGCCGTGTCGACGTCCGTGATCATCACGTCGATCCAGCGGCCGCGCAGCGCCGCGCGCACCGCCTCGTACTTGCGGGCGCCGCCGGCGATGCCGACCCGCCGCGGCACCGCGCGCATCGCGGCGGCGTCGATCCCGACCGTCCGCTTCGAGAAGCCCGTCTCGATCAGGCGGCCCTGCGCGTCGAAGAAGTGCAGGCAGATGTCGCCCACGGCGCCCGCCTCGCTGAGCGCGTCGATCTCGGTCGCCGAGATCGCGTTGCCCGAGTCCTTCAGCATGGGGGAGGGGGCGACGCTGCCGATGCCGGCGATCAGCACCGTCAGCCGCGACCACTCGTCCAGCACCTCGCGGGCGAACTGGTCCTCGAGGATCGCGTCGCGCGCGCCTCGGCTCGCGACGATGCCGGGCGCCGAGAAGAAGACCGGGGAGGCGCCGGTGACGGCCGCCATCCGCTCGACCAGGTGCGTGGCCTTCATCTGCACCGACGCCGTGCCCAGCCCGCCGAGCACCTGCACGATCACGTCGGCCGTGCTGACCGTGCGCGGCGCCATCTTGTCGACCGTCGCGAGCAGGGTCGAGGACCACGACGAGATCCCGACCCGGTCGTGCCCGGTCAGCGTCGTCTCGAAGTAGGCCGCGCCCGCTCCGCTGAGCGCGGCGAGGATCGAGTACTCGTCGTCGCTGCTCGTGTCGGCGACGACCACGTCGGCGAGGCCGAAGCGGTCGCGCACCGTGTCCTCCAGCTCAGAGTGCACGCCCGCGGGCGGCACCACGATCGTGCGCACGATGCCGAGGGCGACCGCCTCCTTCAGCAGCCGCGAGACGCGCGACTGCGAGACGTGCAGGCGCGTCGCGATCTCGGGCTGGCGCAGCCCGTCCTCGTGGTACAGCCGGGCCACCTTGGTCACCAGCGAGAGCCGGTCGATCGAGAGCCGGCTCGGCGACACCGGCCCGGGCCTACTCATCGGCGCCGTCCGCGTCGAGCGCGTCCCTGCTCCCGCCGCGCTCGCGGAGGAACGCCTGCAGCAGCTCGATCGAGGTGACGAGGACGTCCTCGCGCTGGCCGATCTCGAGCAGCCGCGGCAGTCGCGCCATCTCGCCGTCGTCGTCCACGATCTCGGCGATGCCGGCGACGGGGTGCAGCCCCGCGAGCAGGAGCAGGTCGACGGCCGCCTCGGTGTGCCCGTCGCGCTCGAGCACCCCTCCGTCGACGGCGCGCAGCGGCAGGATGTGGCCGGGCCGGGTGAGGGCGGTGGGAGCGGCATCGGGGTCAGCGAGGACCCGGAGGGTGTGCGCGCGGTCGGCCGCGCTGATCCCGGTGCTCAGCCGGTCGGCCGCGTCGACCGTGACGGTGTACGCGGTGCCGCGCGGATCCTGGTTGACGGCGATCATCGGCGGGAGGTCGAGGCGGTCGGCGATCGCGTTCGTCAGCGGCGCGCAGAGGAACCCGGAGCTGTTGCGCACCGTCCACGCGATCGTCGCGGCGCTCGCGGTCTGCGCGGCCAGGACCACGTCGCCCTCGTTCTCGCGGTCCTCGTCGTCGACGACGATGACGGGGCGGCCCTTCCGGAGGGCGGCGACGGTGTCGGGGATGCTGGCGAGGGCCATGCCGTGCTCCAATGATCGAGTCAGGGCACAGCCTAGGGACTAGGCATTCACCCGTGCACGTCCATTCCCGGAGATGACGCCCCGAGCGCCGGTGCCATACTTCCGGGACCGCCGCCCGCCGCGCGGCCCGACCCCAGGAGGCGCCGTGCCGTCCGTGAGCGTCCGCGACGTCGCCGCCCGAGCGGGCGTCTCCGTCGGCACCGTCTCGAACGTGCTCAACCGGCCCGAGCGGGTCGGCGCCGAGTCGGTCCGCCGCGTGCAGGAGGCGATCGCCGAGCTGGGCTTCGTCCGCAACGACGCCGCGCGGCAGCTGCGCGCCGGTCGCAGCCGGAGCATCGGGCTCGTCGTCCTCGACGCCGGCAACCCCTTCTTCTCGGACCTCGCTCGCGGCGCCGAGGCGCGCGCGGCGGAGTCCGGACTGGCCGTCCTGCTCGGCAACACGGGCGACGACGCGCGCCGCGAGGCCGCCTACCTCGACCTCTTCGAGGAGCAGCGCGTGGGCGGCGTCCTCATCTCGCCGCTGGGGGAGGACTCGACGCGCCTCGACCGCCTCCGCTCGCACGGGATCCCCTGCGTGCTCGTCGACCGCCACTCGCTCGACCCCGCGCTCTCCTCGGTCGCCGTCGACGACGTGGCGGGCGGGCGCCTGGCCGTGGAGCACCTCCTGAGCCTCGGGCGCCGGCGCCTGGCCGTGGTGGGCGGTCCGGAGTCGATCCGCCAGGTCGCCGATCGGCTCGCGGGAGCGCGCGCGGCGGTGCGCGAGGTCGACGGGGCCTCGCTCGAGGAGATCGCGACCGACTCGCTGTCGGTGCTCGCCGGGCGCGAGGCGGGGCGCGGTCTCGCCGCGCGCGACCCCTCCGACCGCCCCGACGCCGTGTTCTGCGCGAACGACCTGCTCGCGGTCGGGGTGCTGCAGGCCCTGATGCTGCTGGGTGACGTCCGCGTGCCCGAGGACATCGCCCTCATCGGCTACGACGACATCGCGTTCGCGTCGGCGACCGTCGTGCCGCTATCGAGCATCCGCCAGCCGAGCGCCCTGATCGGCGCGACGGCGGTCGACCTGCTGCTCGACGCCGAGCCGCGCCAGGTGCTCTTCCAGCCCGAGCTGGTCGTGCGCGCGTCGACGGCCGGCTGAGCCTCGCGGAGCGGATCCGGGCGACCCGGCCCGCGGGCCTGCGCGTCCTGCTAGCGTTTCCTGGGCCGCGTCCAAGAAACCCGGCACTCCCGACCCCTCCACGAAAGACGTCATGCGCCGCTCTCTGATCCTCCCCGCCGCGCTCGCCGCCGGCGCCCTCCTGCTCAGCGGCTGCACCGCCGAGTCCGACGCGGGAGGCGACTCCGCGACCCCCGTCGCCGACGGAGTCCTCACCTACGCGTCCGGCGACGCCGAGCCCACCTGCCTCGACCCGCACGTCGGAGGCAACTACCCGCAGGCCCTGCTCGCGACGCAGGTGCTCGAGTCGCTCGTCTCGCGCGAGGCCGACGGCACGATCACGCCGTGGCTCGCGGAGTCGTGGACCGTCTCGGACGACGCGCTCAGCTACGACTTCACGCTGCGCGAGGGCGTCGAGTTCACCGACGGCACCCCGCTGGACGCGGAGGCGGTCGCCGCGAACATCGCGCACCTCCAGGACCCGGCCACCAAGTCCTCGACCGGCTACCTCGCCGTCGCCAAGGTCGAGTCGGTCACCGCCGTCTCGCCGACCGTCGCGCGCTTCACGCTCAGCGCCCCCGACAGCGCGCTGCTCGAGTCGCTCGCCCAGCCGTGGACGGCGATCCAGTCGCCCGCCGGCATCGCGCGCGGCGAGGCCGCCAACTGCGAGGCGCCCGTCGGCACCGGTCCGTTCACCGTGACGGAGTGGGTCAAGCAGGACCACGTGACCCTCACCCGCAACGACGCCTACGACGCCTCGTCCGGCCCGACCGGCGACGGCCACGAGGGCCCCGCGTACCTCTCGAGCATCGAGTGGCGCTTCCTGCCCGACTCGGCGACCCGCTACGCGGCGCTGCAGGCGGGCGAGGTCGACGTGATCGACAACGCGCAGCCCGACACGCTGCAGGCCGCCACCGACGCCTCCGACCTCGTCGAGCTCGACGCCCCGCGCCCCGGCTCGGTCAACCGCCTCGAGCTCAACAGCGGCCAGTCGCCGTTCGACGACGCCGGTGTGCGCGAGGCGTTCCTCCGCGCCGTCGGCGTGAACGACGCCATCGACTCCCTCTTCTTCGGCACCGCCGAGCGCTCCTACTCGCCGCTGTCGAGCAGCGAGGCGACCGCCTACTCCGACCCCTCGCTCTTCGAGGACGCCGGCTCCGACGACGAGATCGCCGCGGCGGAGGAGCTCCTCGAGACCGCGGGGTGGACCGACTCCGACGGCGACGGCATCCGCGAGAAGGACGGGCAGCCGCTCACGCTCCGCTTCCCGGTCAGCACGAACCAGTCGATCCCGGCCGAGCAGTCGCTCTTCGAGCAGATCCAGGCCTCGGCGAAGGCCGTCGGCTTCGACGTCGAGATCAGCCTGCTGGACCTCTCGAGCTGGTACGCGGCCCTCGCGGCGAACGAGTACGAGCTGGTCAGCGCGCCCTACACGAAGGTCGGGCCGGACGTCCTGCGGATCCTCTACTCCTCCTCGGGCATCACTCCGGCGCCCAGCGGCTACTTCGCCAACCACGCGCAGATCGCCGACCCGGCGCTCGACGCGCTGCTCGAGCAGGCGAGCGCGACGACGGATGCGGACGAGCGCGCCGAGCTGTACCGCCAGGCGCAGGAGATCGTGCTGTCCGGCTACTGGATCCTGCCGCTCTACGACCAGCAGAACCACTACCTGCTCCGCTCGTCGGTGCAGGGCGTGGAGGCGCTCGCCACGGTCTCGACGCCGTGGTTCGCCGACGCCTCGGTTTGACGCCGCCGCTGATCGAGTAGCTCGCGCAGCGGGCTCTCGCTGATCGAGTAGCCCGCGCAGAGGGCCGCCGCCCTGCTGATCGAGTAGCCCCGCAGGGGCGTATCGAGATCCACGTCCTCCCGAACGCCGGGTGATCGCGGATCTCGATACGTCGGCTGCGCCGACTACTCGATCAACAGGGTGCGCTCCGTGTCCGGTCAGCACGAGGCATCCTGGTCCTGTGACCCCCTTCGGAAGGAGCACCCCGCATGATCCGCCGCGTCCTCCTCCGCCTGGGCGGCGCCGTCGTCGTGCTCTGGGCCGTCGCGACGGCCGTCTTCTTCCTCATCCGCCTGATCCCCGGCGACCCGGCGCAGGCGATCCTCGGCGGACCCGGCTCGCAGGCGTCGGCCGAGGCGCTCGCCGCGGTCCGCGAGGAGTACGGACTCGACCAGCCGCTCCTCCTGCAGTACCTCACCCAGCTCGGCCGGCTCGCGCAGGGCGACCTCGGCACCTCCTACTCCCTGCGCGTCCCGGTCGTCGAGCTGCTCGGGCAGCAGCTGCCGGGCACGCTGCTGCTGGCCGTCCTCGCGCTCGCCCTCGCGTGGATCCTCGCCCTCGCGACCGCGCTCTGGTCGACCCGCGGCGGCCGGATCGCCGCCGCGCTCGGCGCCGGACTCGAGCTGACCGCCGCCGCCCTCCCGCACTTCTGGCTGGCCACCGTCCTCATCGCCGTCTTCGCGACGACCCTGCGCTGGCTGCCCCCGGTCAGCACCGGAGCGCCGAACGGACTCGTGCTGCCCGCGCTCACCCTCGCGATCCCGCTGGCCGGCTTCCTCGGCCAGGTGATGCGCCGCTCCCTCCTCGACGCCCTCGAGTCGCCCTTCGTGCTCGCCGCTCGCGCCCGAGGGGAGAGCGAGCTGGGGCTGCGTCTGCGCCATGCGCTGCGCCACGCCGTGCTCCCGGGCATCGCGCTCTCGGGCTGGGCGTTCGGCTACCTGATCGGCGGAGCGGTCGTCGTCGAGACGATCTTCGCGCGGCCGGGCCTGGGCCGGACCCTGCTCTCGGCGGTGACCGTGCGCGACGTGCCGGTCGTGACCGGCGTCGTCCTGGTCGCCGCCCTCGCCTACATCCTCGTGACGTTCGCGACGGATCTCGTGGCGCGCCTCGTCGATCCGCGGCTCGCACCCGCCCGCGTCGTTCGCGCCGTCGCGGAGCCGGCCGCATGAGCGAGCTCGAGCTGCGCACCTCCGCGGCCCCCGCGCGCCGACGAGACCGGCGCCGGCGCCTGCGCCTCGGCGAGATCGTCGCGCTCGCCTTCGTCCTGCTGCTGCTCCTCGCCGCGCTCGCCCCGGGGCTCCTCGCCCCCTCCGACCCCCTCGCGATCGCGCCGACCGAGGCGTTCTCGCCCCCGAGCGCGGCCCACCTGCTCGGCACCGACGAGTCCGGCCGCGACGTCCTCAGCCGCGTCATCGCGGGTGCCGGGGCGTCGCTCCTGATCGGGGTGAGTGCGACCGCGATCGGCCTGGCGCTCGGCGCCGTGCTCGGCGTGATCGCCGCGTTCGGCGGGCGGGTGGTGGACGGCGTGATCGGCCGCGTGCTCGAGGTGCTGTTCGCGTTCCCCGCCCTGCTCCTGGCGCTGCTCGTCATCGTCGTGACGGGCCCCGGAGTGGTCCCGGCCACCGTCGCGGTCGGCCTCTCGACCGCGCCCGGCTACGCCCGCATCCTGCGCACGCAGCTGCTCGGCATCCGCGACTCCGACTACGTCGAGGCCGCGCGCGTCCTGGGTCACGGCCCGATCCGCATCCTGCTCCGGCACGTGCTGCCCAACACCTTCGCGCCCCTGGCGGTGCTCGCGACGCTGGGCGTGGGCCAGGCGATCGTCTGGGCGTCGGCGCTCAGCTACCTCGGCCTCGGCGCCGAGCCGCCGGCTCCGGAGTGGGGCGCGATGCTGTCGGCGGGCCGCACGTACCTCGCGAGCGCGTGGTGGCTCACGGTGTTCCCGGGACTCGTCATCGTGCTGACGACGATCGCCACCACGGTGCTCGGCGGCCGGCTGCGGGGAGCGCGATGAGCGCCGTCGTGGTCGAGGATCTGCGTGTCGCGTTCGACGGTGTCGAGGTCGTGCACGGAGTGTCGTTCCGCGTCGAGCCGGGCGAGTGCGTGGCGATCGTGGGCGAGTCGGGCTCGGGCAAGAGCGTCACGGCGCGGGCGCTGCTGGGGCTGAGCGGAGGCGCGGTGACCGGCGGCATCCGCGCCGGCGGAGTCGAGGTGGTCGGTGCGCCCGAGCGGACGCTGAGGGGTCTCCGCGGCGCGGGTGTCGGCTTCGTGCCGCAGGACGCGCTGCTCTCGCTCGACCCTCTGCGCCCCATCGGTCGCGAGATCGGCGACGCGTGGCGCCTGCACGGCCGCCTCTCCGCGGCGGAGCGGTCGCGTCGGGCGGCCGCGGCGCTGACCAGCGTCGGCATGCCCGAGGCGGCCGAGCGGATGCGCGACCGCGCGGGCGAACTCTCGGGCGGACTTCGTCAGCGGGCGCTGCTGGCCTCCGCGATCGCCCTCGATCCTCCGCTGCTCGTCGCCGACGAGCCCACCACCGCGCTCGATGTGACGGTGCAGGCGCGCGTGCTCGAGCTGTTCGCCGAGCAGAAGGCGCGCGGACGCGCCCTGCTGCTGGTCTCGCACGACCTCGCCGTGGTCGCGGGCCTCGCGGACCGCATCCTGGTGCTCGCCGACGGCCGCGTGGTCGAGGACGGACCGGCCGCCGACGTGCTGCGCGCCCCGTCGAGCCCCGAGGCGCGCGCCCTGGTCGCCGCCGTGCCCGCCGGGCGGCCCCGCGGCACCCGTCTGTCGTCCGCCGAGATCCTGCCCCCGCCGATCCCGGGCGACGTGGTACTGCGGGCGTCGGGGCTGCGCACCACCTTCGCGCGCCCGGGTGGAGGCGTGCGGGTCGCCGTCGACGGCGTCGACCTCGAGCTGCGGCGCGGCGAGACCCTCGGGGTCGTCGGAGAATCCGGCTCGGGCAAGAGCACGGTGGCGCGGCTGCTGCTGGCGCTGCGGCGACCGGAGGAGGGGAGCGTCGAGTTCCTCGGCCGCCCGTGGTCGTCGGCGAGCGAGCGCGAGCGCCGCCCGCTCCGCCCGCGGATCGGAGCGGTCTACCAGGACAGCCTGTCGTCGTTCGACCCGCGCTGGAGCGTCGGCCGCCTGCTGCGCGACGCGGGCGCCGGCGACGTCGGCGAGCTCCTCGGGCGCGTGGGCCTCGCTCCGGCGCTGGCCCAGCGCTCGCCGCGGACCCTCTCGGGCGGGCAGCGTCAGCGGGTGTCGATCGCGCGCGCCCTGGCCACGCGCCCCGACGTGCTGATCTGCGACGAGCCGGTGTCGGCGCTCGACGTCTCGGTGCAGGCGCAGATCCTCGACCTGCTCGACGACCTGCAGCGGAGGCACGGGCTGGCGCTGCTGCTGATCTCGCACGATCTCGGGGTGATCGCGCACATGAGCGACCGCATCGCGGTGATGCGCGACGGACGCGTGGTGGAGTCGGGCGACGCCGCGGCGGTGCTGCGGGCGCCGGAGTCGGAGTACACGCGGCGGCTGCTGGCCGACGCTCCGCGGCTCGACCGGCGCTGAATCCGCGGGCCGCTGCGTCGGGCGTCCTCGAGTGGGCGCGAACCGGGCTGTGCGGGTCGGTCAGGCCCCGTCCCGGGTCCACTCGCGGGCATACGCGTCGACGACCGGGCGCTGACCGGGGTGAGCTGCCTGTCCAGGCCCCGTTCCGGCTCCACTCGCCGGCGCGATGTCCGCCCGGCAACGCCTCTCACTCCGCCAGGGCCCGCGTGCGCTGCACCGCCCACACCGTCAGCCCGAAGCCCAGCACCGTCGCGGCGACCAGCATCAGCGCCGTCCAGCCGCCCGCCTGCCACAGCACGCCCGCGAGCGCCGATCCAATGGCCCCTCCCGTGAAGTTGCCCACGATGTACACCGTGTTCAAGCGGCTGCGCGCCGACGGATCGATCGAGAGCATGCGCGTCTGCGCCAGCACCTGGACACCCTGCAGCCCGATCGAGAACACCGCCACCGCGATCAGCACGACCACGATCGAGGTCGCTCCCAGGCCCGCGATCACCACGCCGATCAGCGCCACGACGAGCCCCGCTCCGATCGCCGGCAGCGACAGGCCGCGGTCGTAGAGGCGCCCGACCCGCTGCGCCGAGATCGCGCCGGCGATGCCGACGAGGCTCACCAGTCCGATCGCGGTGGCCGAGTACGAGAACGGCTCGGCGCCCAGGAGGAAGGTCAGGCCCGTCCAGAAAAGCGTGAACGCGCACATGGCCGACGCTCCGATCAGCACGGTCACGCGCACGGCCCGACTGCCCGCGACCGTGCTCAGCACCGAGGCGAGCAGCGTCCCGTAGCGCACCTTCGCGCGCGGAGGCAGGCGCGGGAGACGGCGCGCCATCACGATCGCGAGGACCAGGACGAGCGCGGCGGCGAGGCCGAACACCGAGCGCCAGCCGAGCAGATCGGCCAGGATCCCGCTGATCGCGCGCGAGACCAGCAGCCCGAGCAGCAGCCCGGAGGCGACCGTGCCGAGCACGCGGCCCCGCTGCTCGTCCGTCGCCAGGTCGCCGGCGAGCGGAGTGAGCAGCTGTCCCGCCACCGTCGTCACGCCGATCAGGGCGAGCGTCACGAGCAGCACCGGGAACGCCGGTGCGAGCGCGGTCGTCGCCAGGAACACGGCCGCCAGCACCATCAGCGCGGGGATCAGCCGCCGGCGGTCGAGGGTGTCGCCCAGCGGCACCAGGAGGAACACCCCGATCGCGTAGCCGACCTGCGTCACCGTCACCAGCAGTCCCGCGGAGCCGGGGGAGACGTCGAAGGTCGCACCGATCACTCCGAGCAGCGGCTGCGCCCAGTAGAGGTTGCCGACCGCCGCGCCTCCAGCGATCGCGAAGAGCAGGGTGAGCCCGCGGGTCATGCCGGCGGGGCGATCGACGGTGCTCACGGGGCGGTGGGGGTCGTGGTGACGCGCATGGAGCGATCCTCTCGCGGCGCGGGATGCGGCGCACGTGACCAGACAACTCCTCCCCAGGGGGAGGGCGAGAGGTTCTGTCCAGAGGTGTTCCCGCAGGGCACCCCGCAGAGCGGAGGCGCGACGTAGCGTGAACCCATGCCCCACGATCCCGAGGTGAAGGACTTCCTCGTCTCCCGCCGCGCCCGCCTGTCGCCCGACCGCGTCGGGCTGCCCTCCGGAGGCGTCCGCCGGGTCCCGGGCCTGCGCCGCAGCGAGGTCGCGCAGCTGGCGGGCGTCAGCATCGAGTACTACTCGCGCCTCGAGCGCGGCGACCTCCGCGGAGCCTCCGAGTCGGTGCTCGAGGCGCTCGCCGCGGCGCTCCGGCTCGATGACGCCGAACGCGCCCACCTGTTCGATCTGGCCCGCGCGTCCGGAGGCACGCCGGTGCGCCGGCGCCCGAGGCGCGCGGTCGGAGTCCGGCCCTCGCTCCGCCTCGCGGTCGAGTCGATCACCACCGCGCCGGCCTTCGTCCGCAACGGCCGCCTCGACGTCCTCGCCGAGAACGAGCTGTTCCGCGCGCTCTACGCCGACGAGTACGGCGCCCGCGAGCAGCCCGAGCGCCCGGTCAACCTCGCCCGCTACACCTTCCTCCGCCGCGATCTCTCCGAGCGCTTCCACCCCGACTGGGCGACGGCAGCCGACATCAGCGTCGGCATCCTGCGCACCGAGGCCGGCCGCACGCCCGACGATGCCGGTCTGCAGGCCCTCGTCGGCGAGCTCTCGACCCGGAGCGACGAGTTCCGCCGGCGCTGGGGTGCCCACGACGTCCGCCACCACGCGAGCGGCGCCAAGTTCTTCCACCACCCGGTCGTCGGCGACCTGCACCTCAGCTACGAGGCGTTCGAGCCGATGGGCGATCCGGGCCTGAACTTCTTGATCTACAGCGCTGAGCCCGGCTCGCCGAGTGCCGACGCGCTGACGCTGCTGGCCTCCTGGTGGGCGACGAGGCAGCAGGAGGAGCCGTCTGCCGGTCGCGACCTCGCCGCGCCGCGCCTCGTCCCGCCCCCGACACCGAGGAGCTCCGAATGACCTGGAACCCGACGACCCTCGCGGCGATCGCCGCCTCCGACGATCTGCACGTCTCGCCCTTCCGCGCCGACGGAGCGACGTACGGCACCCCCACCTGGATCTGGTCGGTCGTCGTCGGAGACGATCTCGTCGTCCGCGCCTGGAACGGGCAGCGCTCGCGCTGGTACCGCGCCGCTGTCGAGCAGGGCGCCGGGCGCATCCGGGCGGCCGGCGCCGAGCACGAGGTCGCCTTCGAGCAGGCGGACCCCACGATGCGCGACGCGGTCGACGCCGCCTACCGCGAGAAGTACGCGGGCAGCCCCTACCTCGCGCCCATGCTCGAGCAGGGTCCGGCCTCGGCGACCGTGCGCCTGCTCCCGCTCCGATCACCGCACTGACCGCGCCACTGCCGAGAGGACCTCGTGAACATCGAACCCGCTGCACCCACCGTCAAGAACCCGCCCGAGCAGTTCGTCGGCGACGTCTGGCTCGACCTCCTCGCCGTACCGCACGATCCCGACCAGCGAGCGACGCTCGGACGCGTCCGCTTCGCTCCCGGCGCCCGCACGGCCTGGCACTCGCACGCCCGCGGCCAGTACCTGCACGTGACGCAGGGAGTCGCGCGCTTCGGCGCTCGCGACGGCACGATCGTCGAGGTCCACGCCGGGCAGACCCTCTACACCCCGCCCGGCGAAGAGCACTGGCACGCGAGCGCTCCCGGCGTCTTCATGGAGCACCTCGCCCTGTTCGAAAGCGCGGACGATCCGGCCGAGAGCACGGTCTGGGCCGAGCACATCACCGACGACGAGTACGAGGGGCGGTGACGCCTCCTCCGGCGCGCCGCGACCGTCGAGGGGCGGCGAGGTGGTCGGCTTCACCGGGGACGACGCGCAGGAGGACACCGTGACCGACAGCAGCACCGCCGAGGGCAGTACCGAGGGCCTGATCGCTGTGATCGCCGAGCTCGAGCAGCAGGAGCGCGATCTCGTGCTCGACTCCTTCGACCACGACACGGCGTGGCGGCTCGGCTCCCGCATCGCCGAACTCGCCCGGGAGGCCGGAGCGGCGGTCGCCGTCGACATCCGCCGCCCCGGGCTCGTCCTCTTCCGCGCCGCGCTGACCGGCAGCACTCCCGATCAGGAGTCGTGGATCGCCCGCAAGTCGGCGGTCGTCCTCCGCCTCGAGACCAGCAGCGCCCTCGCCGACGCCCGCTTCACCGCGGCGGGCGCCGATCCGTCGGCCCGCGGCTGGCTCGGTGCGGAGTACGCCGTCACCGGAGGCTCGGTCCCGATCCGCGTGCGCGGCGTCGGAGTGGTGGCTGCGGCCACCGTCTCGGGCCTCGCCTCCCTCGACGACCACGCCCTCGTCGTGCAGGCCCTCCGCGAACTGGTCGCCGCCCAGGGCTGAGCCCGCCCGCCGCGGATCGGCTCAACTCGGAACGGATCAGCTCGGATCAGATCAGCTCGAGGTTCGGCCCGCGGTGGACGGCCAGGTAAGCCCGGTTCCGCAGGATGTTCGCCTCCTCGTCCGTGAGCGTCCGGTCCAGCGGCCGGAGGATGATGCGGACGAGCGCGTTGACCTGCCCCTCTCGGATCCCGAGCCGCTCCCGAGCACGGTCGGGCAGGAGCTCACCGGCCGTCGTGGCGAGGACGTGCACGCTCTCGATCGCCGCGGCGTCGACCCCGAGAGCGGCGCGGATCCGATCGCCGAGGGTCTCCTCGTCGTCGTCGCGGTCCACGACGACCGAGATGTCCCGGCGCACCGCGGGCAGGGACGAGACCGGACGCCAGGGCTCGAGGTCGGCCATCTGCTCGAGGATGCGCGGATCGCTCGCGCGCAGGACCCGGATGTCGTCGATCCTCTTCCGCAGCATGAGCGCGCGGTCCAGACCCATCCCGAGGGCGAGCCCGGACCAGACGGCCGGGTCGAGCCCCGATCGCAGGAGGAGTCCGGGATCGATCAGCCCGCACTCGGCCAGCTCGAGCCAGTCGCCCCCGACCTGCACGTCGAGCTGGCAGCCGTCGGTCGTGTACGGGTGCTCGGCGGGAACCGCTCGCCATCGTGCGCCCGGAAGCACCGCGTCGACCACGGCGCCGAGCATGCCCTCGAGATCGGCCGTCGTCATCCGCGCCGTGTTCGTCACACGCCACAGGTCGACCTGGTGCGGTTCGCCGACGTGCGTGCGGTCGATGGAGTCGCGGCGGTACACGAGACCGGGCAGCACGTGGAGGCGGTCGTGATCGCCGCCCGACCCCGTGCCGGCGAGAGCCCGGAGCAGCGGCGGGATCATCGCGGACGTGTGGGTGCGGAGCATCACGGTGTCGCTGACGTACCGCGAGTACCGCTGGTCGCGGGTGACCGCGGAAACGTCGAAGCCGAGACGGTCGTAGTTGTCCTCGACGGCGACCAGGGGACTCGCGCGCACCGTCGTGGCGGGCACGCCCCACGTCTCGGCGAGCGCCTCCGTGACGGCGGCGAGGAGGAGTTGCAGGGCGTGCTCGCCCTGCGCGGGATCGCTCAGGTCCCGGAGAGCGAGCGAGGAGCCGAGATCATCGGCGGAGAGGTAGGAGGGCATGACAGTCCATTTCGAGTCGGAGTGAAGGGGGAGACCCCTCGACCGACCCGGCGCGCGGACTGATCTACGCGCGCACGCTCAGCCCTGCACGACCGGTGACCGGTCGAGGGCGGAGAAATAGCAGCGTCGCATGCATGTCCCCACTTTACGTCCGGCGCCCGCGGGGAGGCGAACGTCCTCCCCAGG
The DNA here is from genome assembly GCF_001423045.1 of Rathayibacter sp. Leaf296. Taxonomy (NCBI): domain Bacteria; kingdom Bacillati; phylum Actinomycetota; class Actinomycetes; order Micrococcales; family Microbacteriaceae; genus Rathayibacter; species Rathayibacter sp. Leaf296. The sequence goes on along the minus strand of NZ_LMNR01000002.1, from coordinate 1,048,182 downwards.
CGCCGGCGGCACCCCGCCTGTCCTATCCGGGCGGCGGAGGTGAGGGAATGTCGGAGGTGTCTGATGGAATACGTGTATGACAGAACCAGACGAGGCCGCGCCGGTCGGGACCGACCCGGTTCGGGCCCTCTCCGATCTCGCCGCGCGCCTCGCGCGGTCGACCGCGCCGGTGCTCCTCGCGAGGGCGGTGGCGCTGCACGCGGCGCACCGAGCGGCGCTCGCGGTTCCGGAGTCGTACGCCCGCGGCGACCGCCTGTCCCGGAGCGAGGCGAGCGATCTCGTCGAGCGGTCCGTCCGGGCCGAGATCGCGGTCGCGCTCGGAGTCTCGGAGCGGGCGGCCTCCCGCCTGCTCGAGCAGGCCCAGCTCCTCGTCGAGGACCTCCCGCGCACCCGCGCCGCGCTGGCGGAGGCCCGGATCCTCTGGGAGTCGGGCGAGGTGATCTGCGCGGTCGCGAGCACGCTGCCCGCCGACTCCCGAGCCGAGTTCGACGAGCGCGCGGTCGAGTCGGCGCTCCTCTCGACGCCGACGCAGCTGCGGAGGGTCGTGGCCCGGCTGCGGGACGAGCTGCACGAGCAGCCGCTCGCCCAGCGGCACGCCCGCGCCCGCGAGGACCGCAGCGTCTGGATCAGCCCGGAGATCGACGGCATGGCGACCCTCTGCGCGCTGCTGCCCGCGACCGTGGCGTTCGGCGCCTACCACCGCCTCGACCGCATCGCCCGCTCCCTCCGCGGCGGTGCTGCCGGCGGTGCTCCCGACGGTGCTCCCGACGAGGCGGGCACCCGTATCGGCGACGAGCGGACCCTCGCGCAGCTCCGTGCGGACGCGTGCGCCGACCTGCTGTGCGACGGCGAGGTCACCGGTGCGGGCCCGCGCTCCGCGTCCGAGGGCGTCAGTCCGACGTTCGTTCCGGGAGTGCGCGCGGAGGTGCGCTTGACCCTCGCCGCGAGCACCGCGGCCGGGCACGACGACACGCCCGCGGAGCTCGACGGCTACGGTCTCGTCCCCGCCGAGCTCGCGGGGGAGCTGATGGTGGAGTCGGCCACCCTGACGCGCGTCCTGACCGATCCGGAGTCCGGCACCGTCCTCTCGGTCGGCCGCACGCACCGAGTGCCCCCGCCGCGGATGCGGCTCGCGCTCCAGCTGCGCGACCGGACCTGCCGGTTCCCCGGCTGCACCCGCTCGGCGGCGACCGCCGACGCCGACCACACCATCGAGTGGCGCAACGGAGGCGAGACGGCGCTCGACAACCTCGCCTCGCTCTGCGTGAGCCACCACCACGTCCGCCACGGCGATCGCTGGACCTACGTGCTCCAGCCCGACGGCCGAGCGGACTGGACCACTCCCACCGGCCGCCGCGTCACGACCCGACCACCCGCCCTCGTCGAGCCTCGAGGCTCCGCCGTCGACCGAGCGGGCCCCCGGTTCGGGGAGCCAGCCCCGTTCCGACGGGCGCCCGCCCGAGTCAGGGCCGAATGAGCACCTTCAGCGCCTCCCGCGAGTCCATCAGCCGGTAGGCCTCGGCGATCTCGGACAGCGGCAGCTCGCGGTCGAACACCCGCCCGGGGTCGATCGTGCCGTCGAGCACCTGCGGGATCGCGGCCTCGAGATACGCGCGGACCGTCGCCGGTCCTCCGGTGAGCGTCGCGTTCTTGCCGAACAGCGACGCGAATCCGATCGGAGCCTCCTCGTACTGCGGCACGCCCACCCGCGAGAGGACGCCACCGGGGCGGAGGACGCCGTACGCCTGCTCGTAGGCGGGCAGGTGCCCGACGGCCTCGAGGACCACGTGCGACCCCTCGCCCCCGGTGATCTCCAGCACCGCCGCCACACCCTCCTCGCCGCGCTCGGCGACGACGTGCGTCGCTCCGAACGACCGGCCCAGGTCGGTGCGGTCGGTGTGCCGGCCCATCAGGATGATCGTCTCGGCGCCCAGCTGCTTCGACGCGAGGACGGCCGACAGCCCGACCGCGCCGTCCCCGATGACCGTGACGGTCCTCCCCGGACCGACGCCCCCGCGCACCGCGGCGTGGTGGCCGGTCAGGTAGACGTCCGAGAGGGTCAGCAGCGAGGGCATGAGCGCCTCGTCCGTCCCCCCGGGGATCACCACGGCCGTGCCGTCGGCGAACGGGACGCGCAGCTTCTCGGCCTGGGTGGCCGACGCGGCGCCGTCGAAGAAGCCGCCGTGCACGCACGAGGTGGTCAGGCCGTCGCGGCAGAACGCGCACGTGCCGTCGGACCAGGCGAAGGGGACGATCACCGTGTCGCCCACCTTCAGGGAGGCGACGTCCGAGCCGATCCGCTCGACGACCCCGATGGCCTCGTGGCCCATGCGCCGTCCCTCGGGAGTGTCTTCGAGGTCGTGGTACGGGTGCAGATCGGATCCGCAGACGCACGCGTACGTGACGCGCAGGATCGCGTCGGTCGGCTCCAGGATCTCGGGGTCGGGGACCTCGACGACGCGGACGTCGCCGGATCCGTACATCAGGGTGGCGCGCATGGTGCTCCTCTTTCTCGGCGGTCCTCCGATCCGCGCGGCGGTCGGAGGGGGATGCTCCCAGTGAAGACGCGCGTCCGCAGCCGTGCCAGGGCTCTCCCGAGACGGGTTCCAGCAGACACTCCCACCCTCGCCCGGCACCCCCGTAGCGTTCCCGGCATGGACAACCGAGCCGAGATCCGCGAGTTCCTCGCCTCCCGCCGCGGGCGCATCAGCCCCGAGCAGGCCGGCGTGGAGCCGATCGGCGGCCGCCGCCGGGTGCCCGGGCTGCGTCGCGAGGAGGTCGCCCGCCTCGCCGGGGTGAGCGTCGACTACTACACCCGCCTCGAGCGCGGGAACCTGGAGGGCGTCTCCGACAGCGTTCTCGACGCGATCTCGAGGGCGCTGGCCCTCGACCCCGCCGAGCGCGACCACCTGTACGACCTCGCCCGCGCCGCCGCTCCGACCACCCGCCGCGCCCGCCCGGCGGTGGTCGCCGCGACCGTCCGCCCCGAGCTGCAGTACCTCCTCGACGCGATCACCGGCGCCCCCGCGTTCATCACGAACAACCGGATGGACATGCTGGCCGCCAACGCGCTCGGCTTCGCCCTCTACTCCGAGATGTACCGCGGGCCGCAGCGCCCTGCGAACCACTCGCGCTTCATCTTCCTCGACCCCCGCGCGCACGACTTCTACCCCGACTGGGAGCGCGCGGCGAACGTGAACGTCGCGATCCTGCGGCGTGATGCAGGCCGCAGCCCGCACGACAGGCAGCTCGCCGAGCTCGTGGGCGAGCTGTCGATGCGGAGCGAGGAGTTCCGGACCCGCTGGGCCGCGCACGACGTGCGGCGCCACTACGCCGGCCGCAAGCAGTTCCGGCACCCGGTCGTCGGGCTCCTCGAGCTGACCTTCCAGGCCATCGAGCTCGACCAGGATCCCGGGCACTCGATCACCGTCTACCCCGCCGTCCCCGGCAGCCCCTCCGACGAGGGGCTGCGCCTGCTCGCCAGCTGGGCCGCGACCGAGGGCGTCGTCGAGCGCGCCCGCGCGACCGCCGAGTGAGGACCCCGAGATGACCGCCACCGCCCCGACCGCCACCGTGCCCCGCGCCTCCGCCGAGCGCATGCCCTGGGCCGCCTTGATGATCCTCGCCGCGATGGGCTTCGTCCTCGTCGCCGCCGAGACGATGCCTGCAGGACTGCTCCCGGTGATCGCCGACGGCATGGGCACGAGCGAGGGGGTCGTCGGCCAGTTCGTCAGCGTGTGGGCGCTCGGCACCGTGATCGTCACCGTGCCGGCGATCAGCCTGACCCGCGGGTTCCGGAGGAAACCGCTGATCCTCGCCGCGATCGCCGGTCTCGTGCTCGCCAACACGGTCACCGCCCTGTCGAGCGACGTGACCCTGTCGCTCGTCTCGCGCTTCGTCGCCGGCGCCTTCACCGGCGTGATCTGGGGCATGCTCGCCGCCTACGGCCGCCGGATCAGCCCCGAGAGCCGCGGCGGCCTGTCCCTCGCCGTCGTCTCGACCGGCGCACCGCTCGGCTTCGCCCTCGGCACGCCGCTCGGCGCGTGGCTGGGCACCGCGTTCGACTGGCGCTGGTCGTTCGGCGGTCTCTCGCTCGTGGCCGTCCTGGTGCTCGTGCTGATCGTCCTGGTCGTCCCCGACGCGCCGGGCCAGGAGGCGTCCTCGCGCCTGCCGCTCGCCCGCGTCGTCGCGAAGCCGGGCATCGTGATCGTCCTCGCGGTCATCGCCGTCTGGATGCTCGCCCACAACACCATCTACACCTACATCGCGCCGTACCTGCGCGAGACCGGCTCGGGCCTCGGCGCCGACGTGACGCTCCTCGTCTACGGCATCGCCTCGGTCGTCGGAGTCGCGCTCACGGCGCTCCTGATCGACCGCTGGTCGCGCCCGCTGCTACACGGCAGCGTCGCCGTGTTCGTGCTCGCCGCCGTGCTCCTGCTGCTCGCCGGGGACTCGGGTGCCGCGATCGTCGCGGGCGCCGTGCTCTGGGGCGTCGGCTTCGGCGGCGCGTCCGCTCAGCTGCAGGCCGCGCTGACGAAGGCGGGCGGAGCCGACTCCGACGTCGCGAACGCGTTCCTGCCGGTCGCGTTCAACCTCGCGATCTTCGCCGCGGGGATCCTCGGCGCGGTGCTCCTGGGCGCGTTCGACGCGCTGGTGCTGCCGATGCTGATGGCGGTGCTCGGAGTGCTCGCCCTGCTGCTGACGGTCATCGGCCGCCGCACCGCCTTCACCGGGCGGGTGTGACGCCCGCCGCGCTCAGGCGGCCCGGGAGACCAGCAGGGCGTGCTCGTCGCCGAGGGCGGCGCGCACCTGCGCACCGAGGTGCGCCGCGAACCCGGGGTTCAGGGCGCCGGGCGTCTCGAGCGCGCCGAGCAGGTCGCGGAGGATGGTCAGGGTCTCGGTGGCAGCGTTTTCGGGCACGGCTGCGCCTCTTCTCGGGGTGTGGGGGCGGGTCCGACCGAAGATCCAGGGAGGCCGGTTGAGAGTTCGTGCGCCCTCCACGGCGCTTCGGATGCGCGGGGAGGGTGGGATGCGGACGAGGTCGGGTGACCCGTCGCGCGCGATCTAGTTTGATCATCAAGGAACCTACTCCGGCGCGGCCCGCTGAGCAAGTGCCCCGGACGAGGGCCGCGAGCCGTGGACCACGGCCCCGGCCCGGCCGACTTCCGCACACCTCCGCCACGCGCCACCGCCCGGGCGTAGCGTTGCCGACGTGATGCGCCCGACGATCCAGACCCTCGGCCAGCTCCGCGCCTCCGGGCACGTGCAGAAGAGCCTCCGCACCGAGATCCGCGACAACCTGCTCGACGCCCTGCGCGAGGGCCGCGATCCGTGGCCCGGGCTGCACGGATTCGCCGACACGGTGATCCCGCAGGTCGAGCGCGCGGTGATCGCCGGCCACGACATCGTGCTGCTGGGCGAGCGCGGCCAGGGCAAGACCCGGCTCCTGCGCACCCTCAACGGCCTCCTCGACGAGTGGTCGCCGGTCATCGCCGGCTCCGAGCTCGGCGAGCACCCCTTCGAGCCGATCACCACGGTGAGCATCCGCCGCGCCGAGGAGCTCGGCGACGACCTGCCCGTCGCCTGGCGCTCGCGCGAGGAGCGCTACGTCGAGAAGCTCGCCACCCCCGACACCAGCGTCGCCGACCTGATCGGCGACGTGGACCCCATGAAGGTGGCCGAGGGACGCAGCCTCGGCGACCCCGAGACCATCCACTTCGGCCTCATCCCGCGCAGCCACCGCGGGATCGTCGCGATCAACGAACTGCCCGACCTGGCCGAGCGCATCCAGGTCGCGATGCTCAACGTGATGGAGGAGCGCGACATCCAGATCCGCGGCTACGTCCTCCGCCTCCCGCTCGACGTGCTCGTCGTCGCCAGCGCGAACCCCGAGGACTACACGAACCGCGGCCGCATCATCACTCCGCTGAAGGACCGCTTCGGCGCCGAGATCCGCACGCACTACCCGACCGAGCTCGACGACGAGATCGCCGTGATCCGGCAGGAGGCGGACCTCGTCGCGACCGTGCCCGACGCGCTCATCGAGATCCTCGCCCGCTTCACCCGGGCCCTGCGCGAGTCGAGCTCCGTCGACCAGCGCAGCGGAGTGAGCGCCCGCTTCGCCATCGCCGGCGCCGAGACGATCGCCGCGGCCGCGCTGCACCGCGCCACCCGGCGGGGCGAGGCCGAGGCCGTCGCGCGGCCGATCGACCTCGAGACCGCGGTCGACGTGCTCGGCGGCAAGATCGAGTTCGAGTCGGGGGAGGAGGGGCGCGAGGAGGAGATCCTCGAGCACCTCCTGCGCCAGGCCACCGCCGAGACGGTGCGCGCGCACCTGCGCGGCATCGACCTCGGCCCGCTCGTCACCGCCGTCGAGGACGGCGCCATGATCACGACCGGCGAGCAGGTGACCGCGCGCGAGTTCCTCGCCGGCCTCCCGCTGCTGGGCGAGGCCACCGTCTACGAGGACCTGGCCGAGCGCCTGGGCGCGACGAACGAGGGGCAGCGGGCCGGAGCGGTCGAGCTGGCCCTCGAGGGCCTGTACCTCTCGCGCCGCCTGAGCAAGGAGACCGGCGGCGGCGAGGCCGTGTATGGCTGAGCCGGCGCGCCGGACGAACCGCCGCCTGCACCGCGACGCGCGCTACTCCGAGTACCGCGGCGGACCGGATCCGCTGGCCCCGCCCGTCGACCTCGCCGAGGCCCTCGAGGCGATCGGCCAGGACGTCATGGCCGGCACCTCGCCCGAGCGCGCCCTCCGCGAGTTCCTCCGTCGCGGTGGCCGCGACACCTTCGGTCTCGACGACCTGGGGCAGCGGGTCGCCGAGCGCCGGCGCGACCTCGCGCAGAAGCACAACCTCGACGGCACGCTCCGCGAGGTCCGCGAGCTGCTCGACAAGGCGGTCCTCGCCGAGCGCAAGCAGCTGGCCCGCGACACGCAGATGGACGACGGCGACCGGGCGCTCGCCGAGATCCAGCTCGACAGCCTGCCGCCGTCGGCCGCCGCGGCCGTCTCCGAGCTCGGCGACTACGCGTGGCGGAGCCCCGAGGCGCGGGCCGACTTCGAGCGGATCAAGCAGCTCCTCGGCGCCGAGATGCTCGAGCAGCGCTTCGCCGGCATGAAGCAGGCCCTCCAGAACGCGAGTGACGAGGACCGCGCCGCGATCGACGCCATGCTCCGCGACCTCAACGACCTGCTCGAGGCGCACGCCCGCGGCGAGGACACTCCGGAGCAGTTCGACGCGTTCCTGGCGCAGCACGGCGAGTACTTCCCCGAGAACCCCCGCACCGTCGACGAGCTGATCGACGCCCTCGCCGCCCGGGCGGCCGCGGCGCAGCGGATGCGCAACTCCATGACCCAGGAGCAGCGCGACGAGCTCGACGCCCTCGCGCAGCAGGCCTTCGGCACCCCCGAGCTGATGCGGTCGCTCGGCAAGCTCGACGAGACCCTGCGGGGCCTGCGCCCCGGCGAGGACTGGGGCGGTTCCGAGCGGATGGACGGCGAGCAGGGACTCGGCCTCGGCGACGGCACCGGGGTGTTCCAGGAGCTCGCCGACCTCGACGCGCTCGCCGAGCAGCTCGCGCAGTCGCAGAACGGCTCGCAGCTCGACGATCTCGACCTCGACCTGCTCGCCCGGCGCCTCGGCGACGACGCGGCGGTCGACGCGCAGACGCTGAAGCAGCTCGAGCGGGCGCTGCGCGACTCCGGCACCCTGCGCCGCGGCTCCGACGGCTCCCTCGCTCTCAGCCCGAAGGCGATGCGGCAGCTGGGCAAGTCCCTCCTGCGCGACATCGCCGACACGATGTCGGGCCGCCAGGGCGCGCGCGACGTGCGCCGGGCGGGCGCCGCGGGCGAGCGCTCCGGAGCGACGCGCGCCTGGGAGTTCGGCGACACCGAGGCCTGGGACCTCCCGCGCACGATCACCAACGCGCTCACCCGCACGGCCGGCGAGGGCCGCTCGACAGCATCCGGCGTGCGCATCGAGATCGGCGACGTCGAGGTGCAGGAGACGGAGGCGCGCACGCAGGCCTGCGTCGCGCTGCTCGTCGACACCTCCTTCTCGATGGCGATGGACGGCCGCTGGGTGCCGATGAAGCGCACCGCTCTCGCCCTGCACACGCTCATCACGAGCCGGTTCCGCGGCGACGAGCTGCAGATGATCGCGTTCGGACGCCAGGCCGAGGTGATGGGCATCGAGCAGCTCGTCGGCCTCGACGCGGAGTGGGAGAAGGGCACGAACCTGCACCACGCCCTGCTGCTGGCCAACCGGCACTTCCGCAAGCACCCGAACGCGCAGCCGGTGCTGCTGATCGTCACCGACGGCGAGCCGACCGCGCACCTCGAGCCCGCCGGCGACGTCTTCTTCGACTACCCGCCCGACGCGATGACCATCGCCGTCTCGGTGCGCGAGCTCGACGCCTCCGTGCGGCTCGGCGCGCACACCACGTTCTTCCGCCTCGGCGACGACCCCGGGCTCGCGCGGTTCCTCGACTCGCTTGCGCGGCGGGCCGGCGGCACGGTCGTGAACCCCGAGGCCGACGACCTGGGGGCGGCGGTGGTGAGCTCCTACCTCGGCTCGCGCGATCGCTCCGACGGCGGGCGCGCCACGGGCGACGAGATGTTCGGCCGCGGCTGGGCCTTCTAGGCGGGCGTCGCCGTCCGCCTCAGAACAGCGGCCACGGCACCGCGGGCATCCCGCCCCGCGGCGCAGGGAACCGACCGGAGGAGCGCAGCCGGTCGCAGCGCCGCCCCAGCACCTCGATCTCCTCGTCCAGCAGCAGCTCCGACAGCGCCGCGCCGAGCGGCCCGTCCACCGCGCTCCGGAGGCGTCCCACTGCGTCGATCTCGTCGGCCGTCAGCGGCTCGCCGATCCAGCCCCACAGCACCGTGCGCAGCTTGTGCTCGACGTGGAACGTCAGGCCGTGGTCGACGCCGTAGCGGTGCCCGTCGGGCATGGCGAGCACGTGCCCGCCCTTGCGGTCGGCGTTGTTGACGACCACGTCGAAGACCGCCATCCGCCGCAGCGCCGCCGAGTCCTCGTGCACGAGCGAGACGTCGCGGTCCTGCTCGTCGCTGCCGTCGAGCACGTGCCGCCAGCCCTCGGCGACCTCCTTCGACGGCACCAGGTCCACCGCGTCCTGCTCGGGGTCGATGTCCTGCCAGAGCTGCACCATGCCGGGGCCGAGCGGTCCGTCGCGGAGCCACGTGCGCGGCACCACGTTCCAGCCCAGCGCCTCGGAGGCGAGGTACGCGGCCGCCTCCCGGCCCGCGAGGTCGCCGTCGGGGAAGTCCCAGAGCGGCTTCTCGCCGGACACGGGCTTGTAGACCACCGACGTGTCGCCGATCCGCGCGAGGAACGTCGCGTTGGAGGCCGTGGTGATCCGCCCGGTGAGCTCGAGCGCGCCGTCCATGAGCCCGCCGTCGGTCGGCTCCGCGCCGTCGCTCATGCGAGCGGGCAGTCGTGCCCGTCGGGGTCCATCGGATCGCCGCAGCGCGGGCACAGCGCACGCCCGGCGCCCACGACCTCGAGGGTGCGCTTGGCGAAGGCGCGCGCGGTTCCCACGGGGATCCGCAGCACGACCATCTCCTCGGGCTCCGCCTCCTCGGCCGACTCGTCGGCCTCGGTCAGCGGGAACGCCTCGATCACGATCTGCGCGGTCGTCGGGTCCCAGCCGAGACTGAGCCCGCCGACCCGGAACTCCGGCTCCACCGGCTGGTCGAGCGGCTCGTTGTCGACGAGCTCGGCGGGGGTGCCGGCCGGGACGCTCGCCGGGTTGCCCTCGGCGGCCATCAGCTGGTCGAGGATCTCGTCGATCTTCTCGGCCAGGAGCGCCGACTGCTGCTTCTCGAGTCCGACGCTCACCACGCGGGGCCCGGTGCGGGCCTGGAGGTAGAAGGAGCGCGAACCGGGCGAGCCGACGGTGCCGACGACGATCCGGTCGGGCCAGTCGAACGCGTGGACGAGAGGCATGTCCCCAGTCTAGGAGCCGCTTCCCGCGCCTTGGCTGATCGGGATCCGAGGTCCCGGCCTACTCGTGGCCCGCCCCGCCGCCCACCGGCGCATCGGCCGCGGGGGCCGCCGCCGCCCGCAGCCAGCCGAGGTCGCCCGCCTCCGTGTTCATCGCGACGACCTCGGGCCGTCCCGCGCCGTAGCGGATGATCGACACCGACGCCGGTCCGACCGACAGCCGCTGGAAGAGGTCGAGGTGCATGCCCAGCGCGTCGGCCAGGATCGCCTTGATCGTGTCGCCGTGGCTGACCGCCGCCCACACCGCACCCGGTCCGTGCCGCTCCGCGACCGCCGCGTCGTGCCTCCGGATCGCGGCGACCGCGCGCGCCTGCATCGCCGCGAGCCCCTCTCCGCCCGGGAACACGACCGCGGACGGCTGGTTCTGCACCGTCGCCCACAGCGGCTCCTTCGCCAGGTCGCGCAGGTGCCGCCCCGACCACTGCCCGTAGTCGGCCTCGGTGACGCCCTTCTCGACGACGGGCTCCGGAGGCGCCTCCTGGCGATCGAGGATCGCGCGCGAGGTCTGCCGGCAGCGCTCGAGCGGGCTCGTCACGAGGGCCTTGAGCGGCACCGCCGCGAGGCGCTCGCCGGTGCGGACGGCCTGCGCGCGCCCCACGTCGTCGAGCCGGACCCCGGCGGTGCGGCCGGCCAGGATCCCGGAGGTGTTCGCGGTGGTGCGCCCGTGCCGGACGAGGAGGAGGGTGGGCATGGAGTCAGCGTAGGCGCGGCGGATCCCTCCGGCGCTGGATCCCTCCGGCGGCGGATGCCCCGCGCCGCTCTGCGTGGCTACCGTGGAGGGAGCGGCCGCCCACCGCGGCCCGCGGTCATGCACCGAAGGGACTCTCATGGACGGGACGAACGGGATCACGCCCGACGACCACGCGACCGACAGGCCCGCCGCCGCCCCCTCCTGGGCCGCCCCGGACGCGTCGGGCCGCTCCGGCGAGATCGCCCTGCGGATCCGCGGCCTCCGCAAGCGCTTCGGCGACAAGGAGGCGGTCAAGGGCATCGACCTCGACGTGCCCGCCGGCTCCTTCTTCGGCCTGGTCGGCCCCAACGGCGCCGGCAAGACGACGACGCTCTCGATGGCGACCGCGCTGCTCCGTCCCGACGAGGGCGTGGTCACGATCCACGACGTCGACGTCTGGACGCGGACGCTCGAGGCCAAGCGCCTCATCGGCGTGCTGGCCGACGGAGTGAAGCTGTTCGACCGCCTCACCGGACTCCAGCTCATCACCTACTACGGCCTGCTCTGCGGCATCGACCGCCCCACGGTCCTGCAGCGCGCCGACGACCTGCTCGAGCTGCTCGGCCTCGATCCGGCCGATCGCACCCTCGTCGTCGACTACTCCGCGGGCATGACCAAGAAGATCGCGCTCGCCTGCGCGCTCGTGCGCGCCCCGCGACTCCTGGTGCTCGACGAGCCGTTCGAGTCGGTCGACCCGGTGTCGGCGGCGAACATCCGCGACATCCTCACCGGCTTCGTCGCCTCCGGAGGCACCGTCATCGTCTCGAGCCACTCGATGGACCTGGTCGAGCGGATGTGCGACCGCGTCGCCGTCATCGCCGACGGCCGCGTCCTCGCCGCGGGCACTCTCGCCGAGGTGCGCGCGGGCTCGAGCCTCGAGGAGCGCTTCGTCGAGCTCGTCGGCGGCCGCACCCACCAGGAGGGACCGGCATGGTTGCGCATCTCCTGAGGCTGCGTCTGCTCCTGCTGCGCAACGCGCTCACGCGCAACGTGTGGCAGCTGATCGGGGTGATCTTCGGCGGCCTGTACGCGGTCTTCATCCTCGGCCTGGTCGTCGTCGCCCTCCTCGCGCTCGGCGGCACCGATCCCGCGCTCGTGAACGCCGCGATCGTGCTCGGCGGCTCCGCACTGCTGCTGGGCTGGGTGCTGGGCCCGATCTTCGTGTCGGGCTCGGATCAGAGCCTCGACCTCTCGACGCTCGCCACCTTCCCGATCCCGCTGAAGACCCTGATGCTGGGCCTCGCCGCGGCGGGCCTCGCGGGCATCCCCGGCATCGTCACCACCCTCGGCGCCCTCGCGACCGCTGCCGCCTGGTGGAGCGCGCCGATCGGCGTCCTGCCCGCGCTCGTCTGCGCCGCGATCGGAGTCGCCACCTGCGTCGTGGCGTCCCGCCTGATCGGCGCGCTCACCACCGGCCTCGGCTCGAGCCGCCGCTACCGCGAGGTGATCGGCGGCGTGGTGCTCGTCGTCATGATCCTGCTCGGACCCCTGCTCATCGGAGTGATGAACGTGGTCCGCGACGGCATCGACGTGCTGCCCGTGGTCGCCTCGGCCCTGGGCTGGTCGCCGCTCGGCGCGATCTGGGCGGTCCCCGGCTCGATCGTCGCGGGGGAGTGGCTCGCCGCGCTCGCCCGCTTCGCGATCGGGGTCGCCACCCTCGCCGTCGTCGTGTGGGCCTGGTCGCGGGCGCTGCGCCGCGCCCTGCGCGAGCCCGCCGCCTCCGCGTCCGGCACCGCCTCCGGATCGGCCGGCATCGGCCTGTTCGGCCGCTTCCCCGGCACCCCGACCGGCGCGATCGCCGCCCGCGCCCTCGGCTACTGGTGGCGCGACCCGCGCTACAGCCGCGGTCTGCTCGTCGTGCCGGCGATCGTCGTCCTCACGGTCTTCTACGGCGCGATCGGAGGCGGAGGGAGCACCATCGCGATCTTCTCGGCCGTCTTCATCGGCCTGATCTTCGGAGTGACCCTCTGCGCCGACGTCTCCTACGACGGCACCGCGTGGGCCGCGCACGTCAGCGCCGGAGTGACGGGGGCGGCCGACCGCGCCGGCCGCGTCATCGCCGCCGCGATCGTGGGCGTCCCCGCCGTGGTGATCGTCGCCGTCGGCACCTGCGTCTACGCGGGGCGTCCGGAGGCGATCCCCGCGATCCTGGGACTCTCGCTCGCCCTCGTGCTGAGCGGCTTCGGAGTGTCGAGCATCGCCTCCGCGCTGGTCGTCTACCCCGTGCCCGCGCCGGGCGACAGCCCGCTCAAGACGCCGCCGGGCTCGGGCATGATCTCGAGCGTCGTGATGCTCGCCAGCATGGGCGCGACCGCGCTGCTGTCTCTCCCGTCGATCGTCGTCGGCGCGATCGCGCTGGTCGGCGACGATGTCGCGCTCGGACTGGTGTCGCTGGCGCTCGCCGTCGTCGTCGGCGGCCTGCTCGCCGTGCTCGGCATCCGCCTCGGTGGCCGCATCGTCGACCGCCGCGCCCCGGAGCTCTTCGCCACCCTGGTGACGGTCGGCTGACGCGCCGCCCGGCCGCCGACTCCTCGAAAGTCGTCGTACTCGGACTCCACTACGACGACTCCTGCGCACTCGACGTCGTCGTCTGTCCTCGGGCCCGTCGATCCTCCAGAAGTTGCGGGAAGCGCGCGCCGTCACCGCAACTTCTGCGGAAGCAGGGCGGCGCAGAGGCGCCCGCCCCTCCCATCCCGCCGACTCCTCGAAATTCGTCGTACTCGAGCTCCACTACGACGACTCCTGCCGACTCGACGTCGTCGTCCGTCCTCGGGCCCGTCGATCCTCCAGAAGTTGCGGGAAGCGCGCGCCGTTACCGCAACTTCTGCGGAACGGCGAGCCCGAGCCCGCCTCCGCCCGCCGCGGCAGGATGGACGCATGCGCAGCGTCGAACTCCTGCTCGACCCCGAGTCCGAGTCGCGCGTCCGCGGTCAGTGGGAGGCGCTCGAGGCCGCCGAGATCCCGAGCCTCGCCCTGCACCGCTCCGACAGCAACCGCCCCCACATCACGCTCGTCGCCGGCCCCGAGCTGCCCTGCCCGGCCGCCGGCGCCCTCGGCGTGCTCCCCGCGGCCGTCGACCTCGGCGCCGTCCTCCTCTTCCCGCACGCGGGCCGCTTCGTGCTCGCCTGGGGCGTCGTCCGCTCGCCCGCCCTCGACGCGCTGCACCGGCGCACGGTCGCCGCGGTCCCGGGAGGCGTCCCCACCTCGCTCCCGGAGTCGTGGACACCGCACGTGAGCGTCTCGCGCCGCCTCCGCGCCGAGCAGCTCGCCGAGGCCGTCCCGCTGCTGGGCGAGCCGTTCACGGTCGGCCTCGCGGGCGTGCGCTTCTGGGACGGCGACACGAAGACCGTCACCGAGCTCTGAGTCCTCCCCCTCCGCGCGTTCCGCCCACTCTCCCCAGCCTCCGCCGGACCCGGAGTCGCGTCGGAGGCGGCGGGTAGAGTTCCCCGGGTGACAGAGCCCACCGCGACCGCCCTCCCGCTCGCCGAGCAGCCCGGTACTCAGACCCCCGCGCAGGCGATCCTCGAGCGCGTCTTCGGCTACTCCTCCTTCCGCGGCGAGCAGGAGCAGATCGTCGAGCAGGTCATCGGAGGCGGCGACGCGGTCGTCCTGATGCCCACAGGCGGCGGCAAGTCGCTGTGCTACCAGATCCCGTCGATCGTCCGCGAGGGCACCGGAGTGGTCGTCTCGCCCCTCATCGCCCTCATGCAGGACCAGGTCGACGCCCTGCGCGCCAACGGCGTCCGGGCCGAGTTCCTCAACTCCACCCAGGACCCGGGTGAGCGCGCCCGCGTCGAGCGCGCGTACCTCGACAGCGAGCTCGACCTGCTCTACGTGGCCCCCGAGCGCCTCGGCAACGAGGGCATGAAGCAGTTCCTCGCCCGCGGCCGCATCGCCCTCTTCGCGATCGACGAGGCGCACTGCGTGAGCCAGTGGGGCCACGACTTCCGGCCCGACTACCTCGCACTCGGCGAGCTGGCCGAGCGCTGGCCCGACGTCCCGCGCATCGCGCTCACCGCCACGGCCACCGAGGCGACGCACCGCGAGATCACCACGCGGCTGCACATGGGCGAGGCCCGGCACTTCGTCTCGAGCTTCGACCGGCCCAACATCCAGTACCGGATCGTCAACAAGGTCGAGCCGCGCAAGCAGCTGATCGACTTCCTCCGCCGCGAGCACGCCGACGACGCCGGCATCGTCTACGCGTTGTCGCGCAAGAGCGTCGAGGCCACGGCAGAGGCCCTGCGCACCGCCGGCTTCGACGCGGTCGCGTACCACGCCGGTCTCGACTCCCGCGTCCGCGCCGCCGCGCAGTCGCGCTTCCTCCGCGAGGAGGGAGTGATCGTCTGCGCCACCATCGCGTTCGGCATGGGCATCGATAAGCCCGACGTCCGCTTCGTCGCGCACATCGACCTGCCCAAGTCGGTCGAGGGCTACTACCAGGAGACGGGCCGCGCCGGCCGCGACGGCCTCCCGTCCACCGCGTGGCTCGCCTACGGCCTGCAGGACGTCGTGCAGCAGCGCCGCATGATCGACGAGTCGCCGGGCGATCTCGCCCACCGCCGACGGATGTCCGCCCACCTCGACGCGATGCTCGCGCTGTCCGAGACCGTGCAGTGCCGCCGTGTGAACCTGCTCGCCTACTTCGGCCAGGAGAGCACGGCCTGCGGCAACTGCGACACCTGCCTCGAGCCGCCCGCCTCGTGGGACGGCACGGTCGCCGCGCAGAAGTTCCTCTCGACCGTCGTGCGGCTCAAGCGCGAGCGCAACCAGCAGTTCGGCGCCGGCCACGTCATCGACATCCTCCGCGGCAAGACCACCCCGCGCACCACCCAGCACGGCCACGACGCGCTGTCGACCTGGGGCATCGGCGCCGACCTCAGCGACACCCAGTGGCGCGGAGTCGCGCGCCAGCTGCTCGCGCAGGGTCTGCTCGGCGTGAACGACGACGGCTTCGGCACGCTCGTCATCACTCCGGCGTCCGGCTCCGTCCTCAGCGGCGAGCGGAAGGTCGAGCTGCGGCAGGAGCCCGAGAAGCCCGCCCGCTCGAGCGGTTCCTCGCGCTCCGGGCGCTCGACCGTGTCCGATCTCCCGACCGAGGCGCAGCCGCTGTTCGAGCGCCTCCGCGAGTGGCGGGCGGCGCAGGCCCGTGCCCAGTCGGTGCCCGCCTACATCGTCTTCAACGACGCCACCCTCCGCGAGATCGCGACCGCCGAGCCCGCCACGATCGACGCGCTCAGCATCATCGGCGGCGTCGGCCAGAAGAAGCTCCTGACCTACGGAGCCGCGGTGCTCGCCGTCGTCGCCGGCGAGACCCCCGAGATCGCCGAGCCCGACGCGAACCAGGAGGAGCCCGCTCCCCGGCGACCCGCGCGCTCGGGTGCCGCCCGCTCCGGCGGTGCCGCGTCGAAGGGCGCGCGCCCCGCGTTCGGCGGCGCCTCCTCCGAGCGCACCTCGGGCCCGCCCGTCTCCTCCGCCCCGCCCGAGGATGACTGGGTGCCGCCGGACGAGCCCGACTGGGAGCCGGGCTGGGACAGCTACTGAGCGCCGGTCAGTCCGTGCTGACCGTCACCATCCAGATCCCTATCACGGTGGCGGCGAACGACAGCACCGTCCCGGCGATCGGCACCCAGAACGCGATCCGCCGCCGCAGCAGCAGCACGATCGACGCGACGACGGCGGCGAGCATCCCGATCCACACTCCGCCCGCCGCGATCAGGACGCCCCAGTTGAGCAGGGTGAAGTCGCAGTCGTCGCGCCCCATGCAGCCGTCGCTCGCCATGCCCGAGAACAGGCCGACGTAGGTCAGCAGCAGCGTCACGCAGACCTCTGCCAGGAGCAGCACGATCGTGAGGACGAGGTCCCACACCCGCACCGGGCGCCGAGAACCCCGAGCCGGCGGAGCCGTCACGCCGCTCACGTGCCCGTCCCGGCCATCGCCATCCCCGCGCCGGCGAACGTGGCGACGAACGAGAGCACCGTGCCGGCGATCGGCACCCAGAACGTGATCCTCCGCTGGATCAGCAGCACGATCGACACGACCAGTGCCACGAGCATCCCGATCCACACGCCGCCCGCGGCGACGAGCACTCCGCCGCCGATCAGCCCGGAGTCGCAGTCGTTCCCGCCCATGCACGCGTCGCTCGCCATCGCGAGGAACAGCCCGAAGTACGACAGCAGCGCGGTCAGCACGAACTCGCCCGCCAGCAGCACGATCGTGAGCACCAGGTCCCAGACCCGCACCGGCCGCCGGGCGCGCGCAGCGGTCCACGGCGTGCCCGGTCCCGCCGGGCGCTGATCGACCACTGCGGCGGGCACAGGGCGCTCCGGCTCGCGGCGCGGCGGCGGGGGCGGAGGAAGCGGCGGCTCGCTCATACCGCGAGCCTACTCACGGGCCCGCAGCACTCGTCGGCGCCCCGCCTGGCCGCTTCCGACAACGCGCCGCCGCCTCCGCCCGCCCCCTTTTGTCGCCCCGCGACGGAACCTTTCCGCCTTCCGCGAGAGCGACCTACCGTGCAGTGACCGCCTCCTGATCCACGACGCTTCGGGGGAGCGACCGGGCCCACCGCTCCGGTCGCACGCGGCCGGTCGAAGGGATCCTCCACTCATGGTCACCACTGCTCCCCGCCCCCGCTCCGCTGCGGACGCCGCCGAGAAGGCCGCGACCGGCACCTCCCGCAAGCGCCGCTCCCGCGCCGGCGCCATCGCGCCCACTCCTCCGATCGACGCACTCGGGACCGAGGTCGACGCCCGCCTCGACGAGGACGGCTCGCCCTCCGTCGACGTCGCCGCCCTCGGCGAGCTGCTGCTGGGCGAGTGGAAGGAGCAGCGACTCGCGTCCCGCGCGCTGACCGCCCGGCCCGAGCTCCACGGCGAGACCGGCCTCCCCATGGCCGAGCACCGCGCGCGGGTGACGCGGCAGATGCGCCTCCTCGCCGCCGAGAAGGGCGTGCTGCGCGCGTTCCCGGCCGACCTCGGCGGAGGCGCCGATCACGGCGGCAACATCGCCGGCTTCGAGGAGCTGGTCACCGCCGACCCCTCGCTGCAGATCAAGTCCGGCGTGCAGTGGGGCCTCTTCGGCGCGGCCGTCCTGCACCTGGGCACCCGCGAGCACCACGAGAAGTGGCTGCCCGGCATCATGAACCTCGAGATCCCGGGTGCGTTCGCGATGACCGAGACGGGTCACGGCTCCGACGTCGCCTCGATCGCGACCAGCGCCACCTTCGACGAGCAGACCGGCGACTTCGTGCTGACCACCCCGTTCCGCGCGGCGTGGAAGGACTACCTCGGCAACGCCGCGATCGACGGCCGTGCCGCCGTCGTCTTCGCCCAGCTCGTCACCCGCGGAGTCGGCCACGGCGTCCACGCGTTCTTCGTGCCCCTGCGCGACGAGACCGGCGCGTTCCTCCCCGGGATCGGCGGAGAGGACGACGGCCTGAAGGGCGGTCTGAACGGCATCGACAACGGCCGCCTGCACTTCGACCACGTCCGCGTGCCCCGCGAGAACCTGCTCAACCGCTACGGCTCCGTCGCGGCCGACGGCACCTACTCCTCGCCGATCGCGAGCCCCGGCCGCCGCTTCTTCACCATGCTCGGCACCCTGGTGCAGGGCCGCGTCTCGCTCGACGGAGCCGCGGTCGCCGCCTCCCGCATCGCCCTGGCGATCGCCGTGGCCTACGGCGACCAGCGCCGCCAGTTCACCGGGGGAGGGGAGCGCGAGGAGGTGCTCCTCGACTACCAGCGCCACCAGCGCCGGCTGCTCCCGCGCCTCGCCACGACCTACGCGGCCGGCTTCGCGCACGACAAGCTCCTGCGCGCCTTCGACGACGTCTTCTCGGGCGCGAACGACACCGACGAGTCGCGCCAGGACCTCGAGACCCTCGCCGCCGGGCTGAAGGCGCTCTCGACGTGGCACGCCCTCGACACCCTGCAGGAGGCGCGCGAGGCGTGCGGAGGAGCGGGCTTCCTCGCCGAGAACCGGCTCACGCAGCTGCGCGCCGACCTCGACGTCTACGTCACCTTCGAGGGCGACAACACGGTGCTCCTGCAGCTCGTCGCGAAGCGGCTGCTGACCGACGTCGGACGCCGCTTCAAGGACGCCCAGCCCACCGAGCTGGCGCGCTACGCCGTCGGGCAGGTGGCGGAGGCGACCGTCGACACCTCGGGGCTCCGCCGTCTCGCGCAGGTCGTCTCGGACCGCGGCTCCACCGCCCGTTCCGTCGGCCAGCTCCGCGAGGACCAGCGCGAGCTGCTCACCGGCCGCGTCGAGACCATGGTCTCGGGCATCGCGTCGCGGCTCCGATCGGCGTCGAAGCTCCCGGCCGACGAGGCGGCCCGCCTGTTCAACGCGCACCAGGACCAGCTGATCGAGGCGGCTCGCGCACACGCCCAGCTGCTCCAGTGGGAGGCGTTCACCGACGCGCTGTCCCGGATCGAGGACGAGGGCACTCGCACCGTCCTGACGTGGCTCCGCGACCTGTTCGGCCTCGGCCTGATCGAGGAGCACCTCGACTGGTACCTGCTGCACGGCCGGCTCTCGTCGCAGCGCGCCGTCGCGGTGACCTCCTACATCGACCGTCTGCTGGCCCGCCTCCGCCCGCACGCCGGCGCCCTCGTCGCGGCGTTCGGGTACGGCCCCGAGCACCTCCGTGCGGCGATCGCGACCGGCGCCGAGCAGACGCGGCAGGAGGAGGCGCGCGCCTGGTACGAGGCGGCCCGCGCCGACGGCACGCTCCCGCGTCCCGAGAAGGCGCCGCGACACTGAGCGCGCGGGCTCAGCGCTGCAGGTACGCCCGCGCCGCGTCGCGCTCGGCCCGCAGCTCCAGCACCGATTCGTCGATCTTGCGCCGCGAGTACTCGTCGATCTCGAGCCCCTCGACGATCCGCCACTCGCCGTCGACCGAGCGGACCGGGAACGACGAGATCAGCCCCTCCTCCACTCCGTAGGACCCGTCCGACTCGACGGCGGCCGACGTCCAGTCGGTCCCCGTCACCCAGTCGTGCACGTGGTCGATCGCGGCGGCCGCGGCCGACGCCGCCGAGGACGCGCCGCGCACCTCGATGATCTCGGCGCCGCGCTTCGCGACGCGCGGCTCGAACTCGTCGTGCAGCCACGCGGAGTCGACCAGCTCGGTCACAGGACGCCCGTCGACGCTCGCGTGCGTCGCGTCCGGGTACTGCGAGGCGGAGTGGTTGCCCCAGATCGCGACGCCGGCGACCGAGGCGACCGGCGCATCCAGCTTCGCGGCCAGCTGTGCGACGGCGCGGTTGTGGTCGAGCCGCGTCATCGCGGTGAAGCGGCCGTGCGGGATGTCCGGGGCGCTCGCGCGGGCGATCCAGGCGTTCGTGTTGGCCGGGTTGCCGACCACCAGCACCCGGATGTCGTCGGCGGCGTGCGCATTCAGCGCGGCGCCCTGCGGTCCGAAGATCCCCGCGTTCGCCGCGAGCAGGTCGGCGCGCTCCATCCCCGCCGAGCGCGGGCGGGCGCCGACCAGCAGCGCGACGTTCGCACCGTCGAAGGCCGCGGCGGCGTCGTCCGTCACCTCGATCCCGTCCAGGAGCGGGAAGGCTCCGTCCTGCAGCTCGAGGGCCGTCCCGGCGGCGGCGCGCAGCCCCGCCGGGATCTCGAGGAGGTTCAGCCGCACGGGGACGTCAGGCCCGAGCAGCTGACCCGAGGCGATGCGGAACAGCAGGGCGTAGCCGATGGCGCCCCCCGCTCCCGTGACCGTGACCTTCACCGGCGTGCGCTGCGTGCTCATGCCGCCGAGCGTAGGCGCGGGTCCTGCGTGCGCGGTAGGAGTCAGCGGGCGGACACGTCCTGCAGCACCTTCAGCACCCGCCGCACCGGGGCGTGCGCGAGCGCGTCGGGCCGGGCGAGCACGTCCACGTGCCGCGCGAGCGCGACCCCCTCGACCGGCCGCAGCACCATGCCGTCGACGGCGAGAGCCGCCGCCGTGACCCGGGGCATGACCGCGATCGCGGCGCCGGTGCGGACCACCTCGGCGGCGACGAAGAACTCGTTGATCCGGTGCTCGATGCGCGGGGCCCGTCCTGCCAGCGCGCCGAGGTGGTCGAGCACTCCCGCGAGGGGGAAGCCCTCGTGCGTCGAGATCCAGCGCTCGTCGCGCAGCTGCTCGGGGCGGATGCTCGATTGCGCGGCGAGCGGATGCGCGGCGTGCAGCGCGATGTCGAGCGGTTCGACGAGCAGCGGAGCGACGACGAGGCGCGCCGTCGGCCACTCCGGGTCGTGCGCGAGGCGGTGCGCGATCACGAGGTCGTGGTCGGCGGTCAGGCCGGCGAAGCGGTCCTGGGCGACGTCGGCGTCGGCGAGCGCGACCCGCTGGCCCTCGCCCAGGGCGCGCAGGAGCGGGCCGAAGAGGGTGAGCCCGGCGCTGTGGAACGCCGAGACGCGCACCGGCCGGTCGTCCTGCTCGAGGAACGAGCCGACGGCCGCGCGGGCATCGGCGAGCGCCTCCTCCACCCGCGCACCCGCGACGGCGAGCGCCTCGCCCGCCTCGGTGAGTACGAGACGGCGGCCGCTGCGCACGGTCAGCGGCACCGGGATCCCGGCCTGCAGGGCGCCGAGCTGCTGCGACACGGCCGAGGCGCTGACGTGCAGCGCCGCGGCGACGGCCGCGACGCTCCCGCGGTCGCCGAGCTCGCGGAGGAGTCGGAGTCGCGCCGGATCCATGAGCGTTCCCTTCATCGTCGATCAAGACGATGCCCGTTGCTCTTCATCGTCCAGCCCTCGACAGTAGCCCCATGCCTCTCCGCCGCTCCGCCGACACCGCCGCCGATCTGCTCCTGCTCGGCGTCGCCGCGGTCTGGGGCGCCAGCTTCCTCGCCGCCAAGGACCTGGCCGCCGAGACCGGCGTCCCCTCGGCCGTCGCCCTCCGCTTCCTCGTCGCCGCGGCGGCGACCGCTCTGCTCTGCGTCGCGCGCCGCGAGCGGCTCCCTCGCGGCCGGGGACTCGCGATCGCCGCGCTGCTGGGCTGCTCGCAGGCCGCGGTGATCGGCCTCGAGACCTGGGGTGTGCACCTCACCTCCGCCACCAACGCGGGCCTGCTGATCAGCCTCGCGCTGGTGATGACCCCGGTGCTCGAGGGCCTCGCGTCGCGCTCGTGGCTCCCGCGCTCGTTCTTCGTCGCCGCGGTCGCGGCCGTAGTCGGAGTCGCGCTGCTCGTCTCGGACGGCGGCCTCCGCGCGCCCGCCCCGGGCGACGCGCTGGTGATCGCCGCGGCGGTGGTCCGCGCCGTCCACGTCACGGCGAGCGGGCACCTGACCAGGGGGCGCTCCGACGGCACGCTCGGCGTGGTGCTCGTGCAGATGCTCGTCTGCGCCGTCGCGTTCTCGCTCATCGCCGGCCCCTCCCTCCCGGCCGCGGCAGCCGCTCTCGACGCGGCGGACTGGGGGAACGTGCTCTTCCTGGGTCTGCTCTGCTCGGTCTTCGCCTTCGTCGTGCAGCTCTGGGCGGTGCGGCGCACCTCCGCGTCGCGGGCGAGCATCCTGATGGGGACCGAGCCGGTCTGGGCGCTGCTGGTCGGCACGGTGCTCGCGGGCGAGGCGATCGGGCCTCTCGGTGCCCTCGGCGCCGCCCTGATCGTGGCCGCCGCCTACGCCGGTCAGGGGATCGAGCGGAGGCACCGCCGCGCCCGGTCGATCCCGCACCGCGCCGCCGAGATCGCCGAACGCGCCACTGCGACTCCGTAGAGTGCCGAGCATGCGCACCCTCTACCCCGAGATCGAGCCCTACGAATCGGGCATGCTCGACGTCGGCGACGGCCACTCCGTCTACTGGGAGGTCTCGGGCAACCCCGACGGCAAGCCCGTCGTGTTCCTGCACGGCGGCCCCGGCGCCGGCACCTCGCCCGCCCACCGCCGCCTCTTCGATCCCGCGAAGTACCGCATCGTCCTCTTCGACCAGCGGATGTGCGGACGCTCGACCCCGCACGCCAGCGAGCCCGGTGCGGACCTCTCGACGAACACCACCTGGTACCTCGTCGGCGACATCGAGCGCCTGCGCGAGCACCTCGGCATCGAGACCTGGCTCGTCCTCGGCGGCTCCTGGGGCTCGACCCTCGCCCTCGCGTACGCCGAGACGCACCCGGATCGGGTCAGCGAGATCGTGCTCCGCGGGATCTTCACCCTGCGCCGCGCCGAGCTCGAGTGGTTCTACGAGGGCGGCGCGGCGGCCGTCTACCCCGACCTCTGGGAGTCCTACACCGCGGTCGTCCCCGCCTCCGAGCGCGGCAGCTTCATCGAGGCGTACTACCGCCTCCTGCACGACGAGGACCCGGCCGTGCACGGCCCGGCCGGCGTCGCCTGGACCACCTGGGAGGCGTCGACCATCTCGCTCCTGCAGAAGCCCGAGATGATCGAGGCGTGGTCCGATCCCGCCTTCGCGCTCGCCTTCGCGCGGATCGAGAACCACTTCTTCGTGCACAAGGGCTGGTTCGAGGAGGGGCAGCTGATCCGCGACGCGGAGGTGCTGCGCCGCATCCCCGCGGTCATCGTCCAGGGCCGCTACGACATGTGCACCCCCGCGTTCACCGCCTGGGACCTGCACCGCGCGTGGCCCGAGGCCGACTTCCACCTCATCGCCGACGCAGGCCACGCGTTCGACGAGCCGGGCATCCTGGACGCGCTCATCGGGGCGACCGACCGTTTCGCGGAGTGAGCCGAGGGGGCCGGCGGCCGGGTCTATCCTGAGCGGATGCGCCCGGACGCCGCCTCGGAGATGGACAGCTGGCCCACGGGCCGGCTGCTGTCGACGGCGTCCCGGATGATCGAGCACGCCTGGCACGGCGCGCTCGCCGAGATCGGCCTGACCCACGCGGGCCTCATCGTCCTCCACCTGCTGCAGGGGGGTCCCGTGGCGCAGAAGGCGCTCGCCGCGTCGGCCCACGTCGAGGTGCAGACCATGTCGCGCACCATCGAGCGGCTGGAGCGCGAGGGCCACGTGGAGCGCAGGAGCGACCCCGCCGACCGCCGTCGCCAGCTCGTCTCGCTGACAGCCAAGGGCACCGAGGCGTGGCAGCGCGCGCACCGGCTCGAGGTCGACATGTTCCCGGGCAGCCTCGAGCACGGGCCTCTGCGCGACGCGCTCCTCGAGATCATCCGGGCCACGAGCGAGTCGCGCTGGGGCTGAGCCGCCCCTCCGCAAGCCCCGGCGGCGGTCGGCGCCGGAGCACTACCGTGACCGCATGACCTTCAACGACGACTCCCAGCTCAGCGGCGGCAAGGTCCGCCGGCGCGGACGCACCACGGGCATCGCCGTCGGTGGCGGCGCGGGCGTCGTCGTCGTGCTCGCGCTGCTGTCGCAGCTGCTGGGCGTGAACCTGAGCGGTCTCGGCGAGGTCCTCGGCGGCGGAGGCGGCACCTCGCCCGAGCAGATCACCAGCACCGCGGTCGCCTGCGACAGCGGCGCCGACGCCAACGCCGAGGTCGACTGCCGCCTCGAGGGCGCCGCCGAGTCGCTCGACCGCTACTGGGGCACCGCGACCGGCACGATCGGCGCGACCTACACGACTCCGGCCGGCGTGGAGCTCTTCGACACCCAGACGAGCACCGGATGCGGCGGCGCGACGGCCGCCGTCGGACCGTTCTACTGCCCGCCGGACCAGACCATCTACCTCGACACCGAGTTCTTCGACGAGCTGCGGACCCGGTTCGACACCTCGGGCGGATCGCTCGCGCAGATGTACATCCTCGCCCACGAGTGGGGCCACCACATCCAGAACCTGACCGGCGCGATGGAGTCGGCCGACCGCTCCGGCTCCGGCCCCGACTCCGACTCGGTCCGCCTCGAACTGCAGGCCGACTGCTTCGCCGGCGCGTGGGTCGGCGATGCGTCGACGGTCCCGGACGAGACCGGCACGCCCTACCTCAAGCCGGTCACTGCGCAGGAGTACCAGGACGCCCTGGGCGCGGCCGCGGCGGTCGGCGACGACCGGATCCAGGAGCAGGCGACCGGCACGGTCGACCCCGAGGGCTGGACCCACGGCTCGGCCGAACAGCGCCAGCGCTGGTTCGAGGCCGGCTTCGAGGGCGACGCCGTCGACTGCGACACCTTCGCCGTCCCGGGCGCCCAGCTCTGACGCCGCCTCTGCTGGTCGAGTAGCCGCGCAGCGGCGTATCGAGACCCCGCGCACCCGCGCCCCTACGACACCGAGTCCGCCGGCTCCTCCATGAACCACTCCGTGAACGAGCACGCCCGCCCGTCCGGGGCGAAGCGGATGATCCACAGGTTCAGATACGTCTCCGCTCCCGGGTACACGGTCCGCCCCTGCACCACCGCCGTCCCGTCCGTCAGCGCCACGAGGCCCCACGCGAAGGTCGGCTCGGCCGGCTCCGACTCCGCTCGCCACCACTCCACGATCGCGTCGCGCGGAGTGATCGCGTCGCGGTGCGGGGCCGTGAAGTACTCGGCGTCCTCGGTGAAGAGCGCGGCGATGTCGGCGGGGTCGTCGCTTGCCCACGCCGTCTCGTAGCCGGCGATCCAGTTCTCGATGTCGATCATGCGCACATCCTCGTCCCGCCCGCCGCGCACGGGAAGGGAGCCGATCGGGAAGGTTCCGAGCCCGCCCGCGGTTCGATGACGGAGCCGGCCGATGCAAAGCTGAGCAATACGTTTCCGCCGACCCGAAGGACCTGCGTGCCCGACTCCGACAGACGCTCCCTCACCCGTTCGCCCGATCCGCGTCTGATCACCGCCGTCCTCGCCTTCGCGGGCATGAGCGCCTCGTTCATGCAGACGCTGGTCGTGCCGATCCAGTCCGAGCTGCCGACGCTGCTCGACGCCGACCGCGGCGAGACCGCGTGGGTGATCACCGCGACGCTCCTCAGCGCGTGCATCCTCACTCCGGTGTCGGGCCGCCTCGGCGACCTCTACGGCAAGCGGAGGATGGCCGTCGCGGCGCTCGTGGTGCTCGTGCTCGGCTCCGTCGTCTGCGCGTTCGCCGGCGACGTGTGGACACTGGTCGTCGGTCGCGCGCTGCAGGGCGCGGTGATGGGCGTGATCCCGCTGGGCATCTCGATCCTGCGCGACACCCTGCACCGCGACCGCCTGCCCGGAGCCATCGCCCTGGTCAGCGCCACGCTGGGCATCGGCGGCGCGCTCGGACTCCCGCTCAGCGCCCTCATCGCGCAGAGCACCGACTGGCACGTCCTGTTCTGGATGTCCGCCGGTCTGGGCGTCCTCGACATCGTGCTGATCCTGCTCGTCGTCCCGGTGTCGACGCTGCGGTCGCCCGGCCGCTTCGACGTGGTCGGCGCGATCGGCCTCGCGATCGGCCTGAGCGGGGTGCTCATCGCGGTCTCGCGCGGCAACGACGCGGGCTGGACGAGCCCCGCGATCGTCGCGTCCGGTCTCGGCGGACTCGCGGTGCTCGTGCTCTGGGGCCGGTTCGAGCTCCGGCAGCAGAGCCCGCTCGTCGACCTCCGCGTCGCCGTCCGCCCGGCGGTCCTCTTCACCAACCTCGCGTCGGTGGCGGTCGGCTTCGCGTTCTTCGGCGCGCAGATCACCCTGCCGCAGATGCTCGAGCTGCCGACCGCCTCCGGAGCCGGCTTCGGCCTCAGCCTGATCGTCGCGAGCCTGGTGCTCGCCCCCTCCGGCCTCGCGATGATGGCGACGTCACCGGTCGCCGCGTCGCTCTCCTCGCGCTCCGGGCCGCGGGTCGTGCTGATCTCGGGTGCGGCGCTGATCGCGGTCTCGTATGTGCTGATCCTGCCGTTCGGCAGCGAGGTGTGGCAGATCCTCGTGGTCAACGCCCTGATCGGGGTCGGTCTCGGACTCGCCTACGCCGCGATGCCGACGCTGATCATGCACGCCGTCCCCGCCTCCGAGACCGCGGCGGCGAACGGATTGAACTCGCTGATGCGCACCCTCGGCACGACGCTGTCCTCGGCCGTCACCGCGGCCGTGCTGGCGCAGCTGACCGTATCGGTCGGCGCCGTCGAGGTGCCGAGCTCGGAGGGGTTCCGGCTGACCTTCGTGATCGGCGCGATCGGAGCCGTGATCGCGGTCGTGCTCGGCCTGCTGATCCCGCGGGCTCCGAAGCCGGACCCGCACCCCGCGCTGCCCTAGTCGAGCTTCTGCGGCGGAACCCCGTCGTCCTCCTCCTCGAGCAGCCGCACGATCTGCAGCTCGCGGAGTCGCGTCGTGGTCTGCAGGGTCTCGCGCGCGGCGATCGCCAGGCGGCACAGCAGCACCACCAGGACCACGGCGAGCACCGCGCCCACCACCACGAGGACGATGTACAGCGAGAAGAAGACGGTGGTCGGCAGAGTGGTCATCACTCCACGCTAGGCGGGCCGGCGCCCGGATCCCTCCCCCTCCCGACGGAGTGCTGCCGGACCGGCCTCAGGCGAACGCCCCCCGGTAGGCCCGCGCCGGATGGGTCGACGGCAGCTCGTCGGTGCCGAACAGCTTCCGCCGCAGCGTCCCCTCCGCGTACTCCGTCTGCGCGAGACCGCGCTCCTGCAGCACCGGCATCACCCGGTCGACGAACTCCTCGTAGCTGCCCGGCAGGATCCAGTTCACGACGTTGATCCCGTCGATCCCGGAGTGTCGCCACTCGGCCAGGTGGTCGGCGATCTGCTCCGGAGTGCCGATCACGCGACCGCGGAGCTTCGCCGAGAGCCGCGCGAGGTCGCGCACCGTGGGCTCGCGGTCGGGAGAGGCGTCGCGGATCCACTGCAGGTGGCTCTGGCCGGCGTACGTCTCGATCTTCGACAGCGGCAGGTCCGGGTCGAGCTTCTCACCCGTCTTCGGGTCGAACCCGAGGTTCGAGTGCAGGAGGAACGCGTCCGAGGACAGGTACTCGTCGATCTCGCGCTCGGCCCGGCGTGCCTCCTCCTCCGTGTCGCCCGTGATGAACGACAGGCCGAGGTAGAACGCCGGCACGTCGGCCTCGCGCCCCGCCTCCGCGGCCAGACGGCGGGTGTCGGCGATCAGCTCGCGGGTCTTCTCGGGCGACCCCGAGAAGACGAACTGCGCCTCCGCGTTGCGCGCCGCGAAGCGCCGACCGGCGGGGGAGGAGCCGGCCTGGAACAGCACCGGCGTGCGCTGCGGCGACGGAGCCGACAGGTGCGGACCCTGAACCCGGTAGCGCTTCCCGACGTGGTCGATGCGGTGGATGCGGGACGCGTCGGCGAACGCGCCCGACTTGTCGCGGAGCAGCGCGCCGTCGTCCCACGACCCCTCCCACAGCTTGTAGACGACGTCGAGGTACTCCTGCGCCCACGCGTAGCGCTCGTCGTGCTCCTCGAGCCGGTCGTAGCCGAAGTTGCGCGCGGCGCCGTCGAGCGCGCTCGTGACGATGTTCCAGCCGATCCGCCCCCTCGAGAGGTGGTCGAGGGTCGAGACCTTCCGCGCGAAGTCGAACGGATGCGACTGCAGCACCGAGCTGGTGAACGCGAAGCCCAGGTGCTCGGTGCTCACGGCGAGCGCCGAGAGCAGCACCGACGGATCGTTGCTCGGCAGCTGCAGCCCTTCGCGGGCGTTGACCTCCCAGTCGCCGTCCGCCGGACCGTAGAGCCCGGCGACGTCGGCGAAGAACATCGCGTCGAACCGGCCCCGCTCCAGCGTCCGGGCGAGGTCGATCCACAGCTGCACGTCGTCGAACTCGTGCTGCCGCGCGTCCGGATGCCGCCATAGCCCGTGCTGGATGTGGGAGGCGGTGTTCATGACGAACGCGCAGTAGCGCAGCGGACGCGGCTCGGAGCTCATCGCTCCAGGCTAGGACGCCTCACCGGCATCCCGCGGCGACCGCGATCGCGTCCTCGCCCGGGTCGCCGTACGGCTCGACGCCGGACCCGTCGGTGTACCCCAGCGAGAGCGCCCACGCCGTCGCCCACTTCTCGTCGTCGCCGTCGAACGGAGCCGCGCGGTACAGGTCGTAGCAGCTCTCCTTCGACGTGATGGAGTGGCCGACCTCGTGCGCGACCAGGCCCACCGTCCAGCTCGCGTCCCAGTAGCGCTGGATGCTCTCGGTGAGCTGGATCTGCGACGGCGCCCCCTCCTGCAGACTCCAGGTGGCGAGCCCCGCACCGGAGTCGCGGTCGCCGTAGGCCGTGCCGGCGATCTCGATGCTCTCGCGCCACTCGATGTCGATCGGGACGCCGCCCGAGATCGAGTCGGCGAAGTCGAGCACCTGCTGCTTCCGCGGCCAGTCCGGGGCGGCGCGCTCGACGAGTCCCTCCTCCTGCGACACCCGCATCACCTCGGCCTGCGCGAGGTAGGCCCGCAGAGCGGTGGGCTCCGAGAGGCGCACCGCCGCCCGCTCGGAGCCGTAGCCGTAGAGCGCCCGCTCGACGAGCCAGCGCGACTGGTGCGACGCTGCGGTGCTGCTCGCCACCAGCGCGTCGGCCTTCGCCGCGGTGCTCTCCGTGAACGCGGTGGCGGCGTCCGTCACAGCAGCGAGCAGGGGGCGGATGCGCTCCCGCTGCTCGTCCTGGCCGGCGGCCTCGGAGGCGAGCGCGTGGGAGTCGGCGTCGAGAGCGTCGGCCGCGGCGAAGCGCTCGTCCGCGCCCTCCGGGGCCTCCGGGGCATCCGCCGCAGCGGTCTCGGCGACCGGCACGTCGTCCGCCGCGTCGACAACGGCGTCGATGGCCGCTCGGTACGCGTCCCGGGCCGCGGGATCGACGGCCGCGTCGCCCGCTTCCTCGAGCGCCGGCCGGATCTCGGCCGTCTCGCCCTCCACCGAGTCCTCGAGCGCCTGCCACGAGGCCGCCGCCCGATCGTGCTCGGCGGCGGTCCGCTCGAACCGCTCCGCCGCCTCCTCGTACCTCTGCTCCGACAGTGCGTCGCGGACGAGCACCGCGGTCGTGCCCCCGCCGGCCAGCAGGAGGAGGGCCGCACCGCCCGCGACCACCCGGCGTCCCGTGCGGGAGAGCCGGCGCCGCGGCGGCCGCCCGGGCACCAGGGTGTCCGGGTCGGGCGGGGGATAGGCGGCAGCAGGCGCGGCGGCGGAGTCGGCGGTGCTCACGGCATTCAGTATCGCGGCCGCGGCCGTGAGGGGATCCATGCCGACCTCACACCGGCCCGGCGGGCGGGTCCGCGTAGGGTGTCCGACTGTGGATCCGCGCTCGCCCGACCCCTCGCCCGTCCCTCCGCTCTCGGACGCCGGGGCGCAGGCGCTCGACGCGGGCACCGTCGCCGAGATCCGGGCGCTGCGCGACGACTTCGCGCGGTTCATGCTCCAGTACAAGTTCGGCATGGACGAGATCGTCACCAAGGTGTCGATCCTGCAGGAGGAGTTCCGCGAGCTGCAGGAGTACAACCCGATCGAGCACGTCTCGAGCCGGCTGAAGTCGGCAGACAGCCTCATCGAGAAGATCGAGCGCAAGGGCTGCGACACCACCTTCGAGGGCATCGCGGGGGCGATCACCGACATCGCGGGTGTGCGGATCACCTGCAGCTTCGTCTCGGACGTCTACCGCGTCTTCGAGCTGCTCACCTCGCAGTCCGATGTGACCGTCCTCGAGGTGAAGGACTACATCGCATCGCCGAAGGAGAACGGCTACAAGAGCCTGCACGCGATCGTCGAGGTGCCGGTGTTCCTCTCCGGAGGCTCCGTCGACGTCTGCGTCGAGGTCCAGTTCCGCACCATCGCCATGGACTTCTGGGCCAGCCTCGAGCACAAGATCTACTACAAGTACGACCGCCAGGTGCCCTCCGAGCTGCTCGACGGCCTGGCCGACGCCGCCCGCACCGCCGCCGCCCTCGACGCCGACATGGAGCGCCTGCACAAGCAGGTCCGCGGCGAGCTCCCGATCGAGCGCCCGCCCCTGCGCGCCCTCGACGTCTGAGGTCGAGCAGCTCGCGCAGCGGCGCTCCCGCTCAGCCGAGCGCCGTCACCAGCACCAGCAGCAGCACCGCGCTGCCGTTGAGCGTCGCGTGCGAGATGATCGCCGCGCCCAGCCGCCCGGTCGCCGTCGCGATCCAGCCGTGGGCGAGACCGGCGACGACGGTCGTCACTCCGAGCGTCACGATGGTCGCCGGGTTCACCATCTGGTGCCCGTGCAGCAGCGCGAAGACGAGCGTCGACGCGACGATGCTGAAGACCGCCGCCCAGACGCGCCGTCCCCGTGTCGGAGGAGCGGCCTCGGCCTTCGTCCGCAGCATCCGGTTGCGCACCGCCCGCATCACGACGCCGCGGCACAGGATCTCCTCGACGATCGGCGCGACGACGACGGGGATCACCACCGAGCTCAGCACGAACCACACCGGGTCGGGCTCGAGTGCGAGGTTGCCCTGCGCCTCCTGGAGGAACGGCGAGAACCCGATCAGCACGAGGACGATCAC
The DNA here is from genome assembly GCF_001423045.1 of Rathayibacter sp. Leaf296. Classification (NCBI taxonomy): domain Bacteria; kingdom Bacillati; phylum Actinomycetota; class Actinomycetes; order Micrococcales; family Microbacteriaceae; genus Rathayibacter; species Rathayibacter sp. Leaf296. The sequence continues at coordinate 1,017,122 of NZ_LMNR01000002.1, read as the reverse complement.
GATCCGCACGGCGATCCCGAGTCCGATGCCGATCGGCACGTCGATCCAGCGGAACGTGAGCCCGTAGTCGCGGGCGAGCGACTTCAGCCCGCGCAGCCGCGAGGCGAGCACCGGTACGACGAGCCCGATGAGGTAGCTGCCGAACGCGCCGGCGAAGGCCAGCGCGGGGGAGTAGGGGAGCACGCCGAGCCCGAACAGCACGATCAGCACCGCGAGCGGCAGCACGATCCCGGCGATCGTCAGCACGGCCGTGGGCAGCCCCCAGCGCACCCGCGGATCGGGGAGGTAGAGGAGCGACGAGTACGGCGCCTCGACCGACGGCTGCAGATCGAGGGCCTGCTGCGGGGCCGGCCATCCGCCGGTCGAGACGACCGCGGGCTCCTCGGGAGCGACGGTCGAGGGATCGGGCGGCGGGAAGGCGGCGGGATTCATGGCCTCACCAGGCTACGCAGCGCCCCTGGGCGAACGGCGCGGCGGGCGAGCCCCGCGGACGTCCCGGGGGAACGAGAGAAACCCCCGCCATGTAGAAGCTAGGCGAGGGTTTCCGTGGCTCCGACGGGCGTCGATCCCGTGACCTCACGATTTTCAGTCGTGCGCTCTACCAACTGAGCTACAGAGCCGTTGCGACGAGGACGCCGCTGAAAAAGGCCCTTCCTCTCGGAAGGGCCCCTTTGCGACCCTGACGGGACTTGAACCCGCGACCTCCGCCGTGACAGGGCGGCACGCTAACCAGCTGCGCTACAGGGCCTCGTTGCGAAGACAAGCATACTGCCTTCGAGGCTATTCGATTTTCACCCCGGTCGTCACCGACCGGATCTTCTCGGTGTCGTCTTCGTGACCCCAACGGGATTCGAACCCGTGCTACCGCCGTGAAAGGGCGGCGTCCTAGGCCACTAAACGATGGGGCCGGAAGCTGCAGAGCTGACCCTGCGGCCGACCCCACCATGACTACCGACACGCAAGCATACGGATGATCGCCCCGGATGCAAAATCCGAACGTTCCGCACACGCCACGAACCCCGTCCGGGGTTGCCCGGTCCCTAGGCATACCGGTAGGGGCTTGGTTAGGGTTGGTCGGAATTGCCCTTCCCCCGGTGGCGGTCCCCTCCGCCTGTCCGGACTCCGGCTCCCCCTGCAACCCCGAGGTCCCATGCTCTCTCTCCCGCGCCGCCGCAGCCCCGCACCGTCGTCGGCCGCGCCACGGCTCGGGCGACTGCGCACCACGGCCCTCGCCTCGGCGACGCTCGCTCTCGTCGCCGGGCTCCTGGTCGCCACTCCGGCTCAGGCCGTCGAGTACCCGACGTGGGCCGATGTGGAGGCCGCCAAGGGCGACACCGCGGCCGCGGCCGCCCAGGTCGACAGCATCACCTCGCTGATCGCCGACCTCCAGGACGAGGTCGCCGCCGCTCAGCAGCTCGCCGAGGAGCGCGGTGCCGAGTACTTCGCCGCGCAGGAGAAGTTCGACGAGGCCGCCGACAAGGCCGCCGGACTCGACGCCCGCGCGACCGAGAGCGCCGACGAGGCCGACGCCGCCTCGCAGCAGGCCGGCCTCCTCGCCGCGCAGCTCTACCGCACGACCGGCACGGATCTGTCGGTCAACATCTTCCTCAACGGCGAGAGCGGCGGGTCGGAAGACCTGCTCGGCCGCATCGGCAACATGACCAAGCTCGTCGAGCGCTCGAACGCGATCTACGAGCAGGCGAGCACGGCCCGCAACACGGCGTCCTCGCTGGCCGACCAGGCCGAGGTCGCCCGCACCGAGCGCGAGCGCCTCCGGCAGTCGGCCGAGGCCGCGCTGGCCGAGGCCACTGCGGCCCAGCAGGCGTCGGAGTCGGTCCTCGCCGAGCAGCAGCAGCAGGGCATCGTGCTCGAGCAGCAGCTCGCCGCCCTCCGCGACACCGAGTCGCGCACCGTCGCCGAGTACCAGGCCGGAGTCGCGGCGCGGGAGGCCGAGCGCCAGCGCAAGCTCGCCGAGGAGGCCGCCGCTCGTCAGGCCGCCGCCGAGGCCCAGCGGATCGCCGCCGCAGCGGCCCGCGCAGCAGCCGCAGCAGCACCGCGCCCGAGCACGGGCGGCTCGAACTACACCGCACCGGCGCCCTCCGCGGGCGGCGGATCGACCGCGGTCAGCGACTCCGGCTGGGTGGAGCCCGTCAACGGACGGATCACCGGCACCTTCGGCCCGCGCGGCACGATCTCGACGGGCGGCGGCTCGACCAGCTCGTCCCACCGCGGCACCGATCTCGCGGCCCCGTGCGGCACCCCGATCTTCGCCGCGCACAGCGGCACGGTCACCTACGCCGGCGTCTTCGGCACGTACGGCAACTGGATCGAGATCAACCACGGCGAGGGCATCAGCACCGGCTACGCCCACATCATCGCGGGCGGCATCTACGTGCGCGTCGGCGAGCGGGTCGAGGCGGGTCAGCAGATCGCGTCCGTCGGCTCCACCGGCGCGTCGACGGGCTGCCACCTGCACTACGAGACCCGCGTGAACGGCACCGCCGTCAACGCCCAGCCCTTCATGGCCGCACGAGGAGTGACCCTTGGTTGACCCCCGCACCACCGCTCGGAGCTTCACCCCGGCACCGCGAGAGCGGGCCTGGAAGGGACGCCTCCCCATCGCGGTGTCGGCCGCCTTCGCCGTGACCGCGATCACGGCGTCCTTCGGGCTCACGCCCGCGACCGCCGACGATCCGAAGTACCCCTCGTGGGACGACGTGCAGAACGCCAAGCTCGACGAGGCCGCGAAGCAGGCCGAGATCGACTCGATCACCGGGCTCGTCGCTGGGCTCCAGACCGCGGTCGACGAGGCCTCCGTCGAGGCGATGCGCAAGGCCGAGACCTGGCGCCAGGCGACGGATGCGCTGGCCGCCGCCGCGCAGACCGTCACCGATCTCGAGGACCGCGCCGTCGAGGCGTCCACGAAGGCGCAGACGTCGCGGATGCGCGCGGGCCTGCTCGCCGCTCACCTCTCCCGCGCCGCAGGCGGGGACCTCTCGATGAGCCTCGTCGCGCGCGGCGAGGACGCCGGGGATCTGCTCTACCAGCTCGGCGCCATGTCGCAGCTGTCGGAGCAGTCGCAGAAGGTCTACGCCGACGCGCTCGCCGACAAGCAGCTCGCCGAGTCGCTCGCCGAGCAGGCCGACGTGGCGGTCGACGAGCACCGGAAGCTCTCGGACGAGGCGGACCGCGCCCGCGCGACGGCAGACTCCGCCGCCGAGTCCGCCCGGTCGGCGCTGGCCGTGCAGGAGGCGAAGTCCTCCGAGCTCATCGCGCAGCTCGCCCTGCTCAAGGACTCCACCGTCGAGGTCGAGACCGCGTTCCTCGCGGGCGAGCAGCAGAAGCGCGCCGAGGCCGCCGCAGCCGCCGCCGCGGCGCGCGCGCAGGCCGATGCCGAGGCCGCGGCGACGGAGGAGGACTCGCGTCCCGCTCCCCTCGTGACCGCTCCGGCGGGCACCACGCCGTCCCGTCCGGCGGCACCCCCGCAGCAGCCTCCGGTGCAGCAGCCCGTCCAGCCGGCGCCGCCCGTGCAGCCGGCGCCGCCCGTCCAGCCTCCGACGCCCGTGCAGCCGCCTGCGCCTTCTCAGCCCGCGCCGCCTCCGGTCGAGGCTCCCGCGCCGCCGCCCGTCCAGGCCCCGGCTCCCGTCCAGCCCGCTCCGGCGCCCGCACCCGCTCCGGCTCCCGCCCCCGTCGGGCCGCCGCAGACGAACGCCGTCGAGACCGCCATCTCGTACGCGTCCGCGCAGCTCGGCGAGCGCTACGTGCTCGGCGGCATGGGCCCCGACGTCTGGGACTGCTCGGGCCTGACCAAGCAGTCGTACGCCACCGCCGGCCAGTACATCGGCACGCACTCCGCGACCAACCAGTACAACACCATGGCCGGCGACGGGAAGCTGGTGCCCTACGGCGACCGTCAGCGCGGCGACCTGATCTTCTGGGGCTCGGCGGGCGACTACTACCACGTCGCCATCTACCTCGGGAACGGCCAGATCATCGAGGCGCCGAACCCGAACGCACCGGTGCGCATCCACTCCATCTGGGGAGTGCCGACCGGCATGGTAGGCCGCCCGACCGCCTAGCGCTCCCCGCGAACGACGGAACCCGCCCCCACCGGCGATCCAGCAGCGCTGGACTCGTGTGGGAGCGGGTTCTCGTCGTTCGAGAGGCGGCCCGAGGGGTCAGTGACCCTCTTCGGCCAGCTTCTTGATGCCGTCCTGGACGATCTGCTCGGCCTCGGCCGCGTCGCCCCACGCCTCGACCTTGACCCACTTGCCGGGCTCGAGGTCCTTGTAGCGCTCGAAGAAGTGCTTGATCTCGTTCTTGGTCTGCTCCGGCACGTCGCCGATGTCCTGGATGTGCTGCCAGCGCGGGTCCTTCGCGGGGACCACGACCACCTTGGCGTCGGAGCCGGCCTCGTCGCTCATGTTGAGCACGCCCACGGGGCGCACCGAGACGCCCACGCCCGGGAAGACCGGGTACTCGAGCAGCACGAGCGCGTCGACGGGGTCGCCGTCCAGGCCCAGCGTGTTCTCGAAGTAGCCGTAGTCCGTCGGGTAGACGAAGGAGGTGAAGAGCACCCGGTCGAGGTACACGCGACCGGTCTCGTGGTCGACCTCGTACTTGTTGCGGCTGCCCTTGGGGATCTCTACGACGACGTCGTATGCGGCCATGTTCGCTCCTTGAGTCGGTGGCGCCGCGGGCGGCGCATCGGCGGATCGGATCCGCCTCCCGAGCGCGTGCACACGGCAGCGCTCGCAGGCCGGATCGCTGGCCTAACGTTACTTGATGTGCCCGATCGCCCCCGTCTGACTCCCGCCGTCGCCGACCTGCGCCGAGCCGTCCGCGCAGGCCTCGACGGCCTCGAGCGCGGCTCCCTCGTCCTCGTCGCGCTCAGCGGAGGAGCCGACTCCCTCGCCCTCGCCGCAGCCGTCGCCTTCGAGGCGCCGCGTGCCGAGCTGCGCGCGGGCGTCGTGATCGTCGACCACGGCCTGCAGGAGGGGTCGGACGGAGTCGCCCGTCGCGCCGCCGAGCAGGCGCACGGACTCGGTCTCGCGCCCGTCCTCGTCGAGGTCGTCACGGTGCAGGAGGGGGAGGACGGCCCGGAGGCGGCGGCCCGCACCGCGCGGTACCGCGCCCTCGCCGATGCGCTCGAGGCGACCGGGGCGGCCGCGGTCCTCCTCGGGCACACGCTTGACGATCAGGCCGAGACGGTCCTCCTGGGTCTCGCCCGCGGAGCCGGCGCCGCGAGCCTGCACGGCATGGCGCCGGTGAGCGGACCGCTGCGGCGGCCGCTGCTCGGTCTCCGCCGAGCGACGACGCGGGCCGCGTGCGCCGACGCCGGCCTCGAACCGTGGGACGACCCGCACAACGTCGACGTCCGCTACTCCCGGGTGCGCGTGCGCCGTTCGGTGCTGCCCGTTCTCGAGGACGAGCTCGGACCCGGCGTGGCCGAGGCGCTGGCCCGCACGGCCGAGCAGCTGCGCGAGGACGGCGACGCGCTCGACGCGATGGCGCTCGACTGGGCGCTCGAGCTCGTCGGCCAGAACGACGACGGCCACGTGACGGTCGACGCCCGCGGTCTCGCGGCGGATCCGCCCGCGCTGCGGCAGCGCATCATCCGCCTCGTCGTGTCGAACGAGTTCGGAGTCTCGCTCTCGCGCGCGCAGACGCTCGCCGTCGCCGCGCTCGTCACCGACTGGCACGGCCAGAAGGGCGTCGACCTCCCCGGCGTCCTCGCGACCCGCTCCGGCCCCGACCTCGTCTTCGCCCCGGCCCGCCCGCGCTGACCGATCGCGGACCGGCCGTAGAGTGATCGGGTGGAAGCAGCCGACATCGCCGACGACATCACCGAGGTCCTCTACACCGAGGCCGAGATCCACGCGCGGATCCGCGACCTGGCCCGCGCGATCGAGCGCGACTACGCCGGGGAGAACCTGCTCATCGTGGGCGTCCTGCGCGGCGCCGTGATGGTCATGGCCGACCTCGCCCGCGAGCTCAAGATCGACATCGTCATGGACTGGATGGCCGTCTCCTCCTACGGCAGCAGCACCAAGTCCTCGGGCGTCGTGCGGATCCTGAAGGACCTCGACACCGACATCACCGACCGCAAAGTGCTGATCGTCGAGGACATCATCGACTCCGGTCTCACCCTCTCGTGGCTGCAGGGCAACCTGCGGAGCCGGGGCGCGGAGTCGGTCGAGATCTGCGCGCTGTTCCGCAAGCCCCGCGCCGCGAAGGTCGAGGTCGACGTCGCGTACGTCGGGTTCGACATCCCCAACGACTTCGTCATCGGCTACGGCCTCGACTACGCCGAGCGCTACCGCAACCTCCGCGATGTCGCGATCCTCGCACCTCACGTCTACGCCTGATCCGACTCCGCCCGCCGAGCGGGCCGACGTCGCGCAGCGCAGCCTCGACCGGCTGTTCCGGGCGCCCCTGATCGGGTACCACGCGAGCTATCCGACCTCGGTCGCCGCCGACGCGCCGTTCCACTACTGGTGGCTCGCGCACGCGATCGACGCCGCGGTCGACGCGTTCGAGCGCACCGGAGACGCGGCGCACCTCGACCGGGCGCGACGCGTGCACCGGGCGATCCGGCTCCGCAACGGCGGGCGCCTGGTCAACGGCTACTTCGACGACATGATGTGGCTCGGAGGCGCGCTCGCGCGTCTCGGAGCGGCGTCGGGCGAGCCGCGCTGGCTGGACCGCGCGGACCGGCTCTGGCGCTTCTCCGCCCGGACGGGCTGGAACCTCCGCCACGGAGCGAGCCTCGCCTGGCGCCGGAGTCAGCTCGACTACAAGAACGCCCCGGCGAACGGGCCGTTCGCGATCCTCGGCGCGCGGCTCGAGCTGCTGCGTCCCGACGGGCGCGAGGTGCTCGCCCGCGCGGCGTTCGACTGGATGCACGTGCGGCTGCGCGACGACGAGTCGGGCTTCGTCGCCGACGGCATCGGCCGCGAGGGCGGCTCGGTGCGCGACGACTGGGCCTTCAGCTACAACCACGGCGTCTACATCGGCTCGGCGCTCGCCCTGCACCGACTGCAGCCGGATGCGCGCCTCGTCGCCCACGCGTCCCGCACGGCCGAGGACCTGATCGACCGCCTCGCTCCCGACGGCGTCCTCGTGGACCAGGGCGCGGGCGACGGCGCCCTCTTCGGCGGCATCGCTTACCGCCACCTCGTCGATCTCGCGCTGACGGAGGGGGTCGCCCCCGCGACCGCCGAGCGCCTCCGCTCCTTCGTCCTCGGCAGCGTCGACGCGCTCTGGCGGTCCGGGGAGAGGAACGGCGTCCTGCTCGCCGGACCGCGCTGGGACGCCCCGCCGACCCTGCCCGCCACCCTCTCGGCCCAGCTCGGAGCGGTCCTCGCCACCGAGGCCGCCGCGCGCCTCCTCCCAACCCGCTGACGAGTCGGACCGCGCGACGCACGCCCACGGCGAACGCGCGGGGCGCGTTCAGAGTGCGGGAGGTAGCCTGACACTCACATTTCTCCGTCAGAAAGGTGCCGGGTCTCCACCCGCAACATTCATGAACGTCAAGCGCATCTTCCGGGGTCCCATTCTCTACGTCGTCCTCGCGATCGTCGCGGTGTGGATCGGGTCCTCTCTGATCACGATGTCCGGGTTCCGGCAGATCAGCACGCAGGAGGGCCTCCAGCTGCTGCAGGACGGCCGGGTCGAGTCGGCGAAGATCGTCGACGGGGAGCAGCGGGTCGACCTGACGCTCTCGCAGGCCGACGGCGACAACGGCACGCAGGTGCAGTTCTACTACGTGGCTCCGCGCGGCACCGAGGTCATCGACGCCGTGACCGCGGCCGACCCGTCGGACGGCTACGACGACGAGGTCCCGCAGACCAACTGGTTCCTGTCCGCGCTCGGCTTCCTGCTCCCGATCCTCCTGATCGGCGCGTTCTTCTGGCTGATGCTCTCGGGCATGCAGGGCGGCGGCAACCGCGTCATGCAGTTCGGCAAGTCGAAGGCGAAGCTGGTCTCGAAGGAGTCGCCGAAGGTCACGTTCCAGGACGTCGCCGGTGCCGACGAGGCCATCGAGGAGCTGCACGAGATCAAGGAGTTCCTGAAGGAGCCCGCGAAGTTCCAGGCGGTCGGTGCGCGGATCCCGAAGGGCGTGCTGCTGTACGGCCCTCCCGGAACCGGGAAGACCCTGCTCGCCCGCGCCGTCGCGGGAGAGGCGGGCGTGCCGTTCTACTCCATCTCGGGCTCCGACTTCGTCGAGATGTTCGTCGGAGTCGGCGCGAGCCGCGTGCGCGACCTGTTCCAGCAGGCGAAGGAGAACTCGCCGGCCATCATCTTCGTCGACGAGATCGACGCCGTCGGCCGTCACCGCGGTGCCGGCATGGGCGGTGGCCACGACGAGCGCGAGCAGACCCTGAACCAGCTCCTCGTCGAGATGGACGGCTTCGACGTCAAGACGAACGTCATCCTGATCGCGGCGACCAACCGCCCCGACATCCTCGACCCGGCGCTCCTGCGCCCCGGCCGCTTCGACCGCCAGATCGGCGTCGACGCTCCGGACCTGCTCGGCCGCAAGCGCATCCTCGAGGTGCACGGCCGCGGCAAGCCGCTCGCGGAGGGAGTCGACCTCGAGGTCGTCGCCCGCAAGACCCCCGGATTCACCGGTGCCGACCTCGCGAACGTCCTCAACGAGGCCGCGCTGCTCACCGCCCGCTCCAACGCTCAGCTGATCGACAACCGTGCGCTCGACGAGGCGATCGACCGCGTCATCGCCGGTCCGCAGCGCCGCACGCGCGTGATGCGCGACAAGGAGAAGCTGATCACGGCGTACCACGAGGGCGGGCACGCTCTCGCCGCCGCCGCGATGCGCCACACCGATCCCGTCACCAAGGTGACGATCCTGCCGCGCGGCCGCGCCCTCGGCTACACGATGGTGCTGCCGCTCGAGGACAAGTACTCGACCACCCGCAACGAGCTCCTCGACCAGCTGACCTACGCCATGGGCGGCCGCGTCGCCGAGGAGATCGTCTTCCACGACCCCACCACGGGAGCGTCGAACGACATCGAGAAGGCGACCGCGATCGCCCGCAAGATGGTCACCGAGTACGGCATGTCCTCGAACGTCGGAGCCGTCAAGCTGGGCCAGTCCTCGGGCGAGATGTTCCTCGGCCGCGACATGGGCCACCAGCGCGACTACTCCGAGCAGATCGCCGAGCGGGTCGACGCCGAGACCCGGCAGCTCATCGAGCAGGCGCACGACGAGGCGTGGCAGGTCATCAACGCCAACCGCGACATCCTCGACCGGCTCGCCGCCGACCTCCTCGAGAAGGAGACGCTCGACCACGACCAGCTGGCCGACATCTTCAAGGACGTCCGCCGCATCGACGAGCGCCCGCAGTGGCTCTCGAGCGACAAGCGCCCGCTGTCCGACCTCCCGCCCATCGCGATCCCGGCCGCCAAGGCCCCGATCGACGCGGGCGCGACCGACGGAGGAGTCGTCTCCGAGAGCACGGAGCAGACCGCGCCGCAGCGTCCGCCGCTGATCAACCCGCGTCCCGCGACGGCCTAGGCTCCCGTGGCCGTCGACAGGGCGCGCATCGAGGCCGCCGTCGTCGAGCTCCTCGCGGCCATCGGGGACGACCCCGGCCGTGAGGGGCTCGCCTCCACGCCGCGGCGCTTCGCCGAGGCGTACGAGGAGTTCTTCGGCGAGAGCGACGTCGATCCCGCCTCCCACCTCGACGAGACCTTCGCGGTCGTCGAGGGCGAGGCGACCGCGCACCCCGACGGGCAGACCGTGATCGTCCGCGATCTCGCGTTCCGCTCCGTCTGCGAGCACCACCTCCTGCCGTTCGTCGGCGTCGCGCACATCGCCTACCGCGCGGGGGAGCGGGTCGTCGGCCTCGGCCGCCTGCCGCGCGTCGTCGAGACCGTCGCCTCGCGCCTCCAGCTCCAGGAGCGGCTGACGGAGCAGATCGCGGACGTGATCCAGACGGGCCTCGCGCCCGAGGGCGTCGTGGTCGTGGTCGACGCCGAGCACGGCTGCGTCCGGATGCGCGGGCCGCGCCAGACCCGCAGCTCGACCGTCACGGTCGCCGCCCGCGGCACCCTCGCCGAGCCCGCCGCCCGCGCCGAGATCATCGCGCTGATCGGCGCCGCCCGGGGGGAGTGACGTGCCCCCCTCCGCCGCCGACCTCGCGCCGACCGGGCGCGCCGCCCTGCTCGGGATCCTCAACGTCACCCCCGACTCCTTCAGCGACGGCGGTCGCTGGTTCTCCGTCGACGACGCCGTGCGGCACGGCATCGGCATGACGCGCTCGAGCGGCGACGGGCCAGCGGCGTTCGGCGCCGACCTGATCGACGTCGGCGGCGAGTCCACCCGTCCCGGCGCCGCACGCGTCGACGCCGACGCGGAGCAGGCGCGCGTGCTCCCCGTGGTCCGCGCGCTCGCGACGGAGGGCGTGCAGGTCAGCATCGACACCATGAGCGCGGCGACGGCGGAGGCCGCCCTGGACGCGGGAGCGCTGGTCGTCAACGACGTCTCGGGCGGTCTCGCCGACCCCGCGATGCTGCCGCTCGTCGCCGAGCGCGGCGCCGTCTACATCGCCATGCACTGGCGCGGCCACAGCGCCGACATGAACGCGCTCGCCTCCTACGCCGACGTCGTGGGCGAGGTGCGGGGCGAGCTGGAGCGCCGGATCGACGCGGCGCGCGAGGCGGGCATCCGCGACGACCGCCTGATCCTGGACCCGGGACTCGGCTTCGCGAAGAACGGCGGCCACGACTGGGCCCTCCTCGCGCACCTCGACTCGATCGTGTCGCTCGGCTTCCCGGTGCTCGTCGGGCACTCGCGCAAGCGCTTCCTCGCTCCGTTCGCCGCCGAGGCCGCCGCTTCCGAGCGCGACGACGTGACCGCCATGCTCAGCCTCCTCGCCGCCGACCGTGGCGCCTGGGGGGTCCGGGTGCATGACGTCCGCTCGAGCGCGCGCGCCCTGGCGCTCTCCGCCCGCCTGCACGAGGAGCTCCCGTGACCGAGTCCGTCCCGTCCGCCGTCGACCCCGCCGCCCTCGCCCTGCGCGACTCGATCACCCTCACGGGGCTGCGCGTGCGGGCGCACCACGGCGTCTTCGACTTCGAGCGCGAGAACGGTCAGGACTTCGTGATCGACGCGACCGTCTGGCTCGACGTCGCGCCGGCCGCCGGCGCCGACGCCCTCGCCGAGACGGTCCACTACGGCGAGCTCGCCCTCGCGCTGGCGGACGCGGTGACCCGCGACCCGGTCGACCTCATCGAGACGGTCGCCGAGCGCCTCGCCGCCGTCGCGCTCGGCTTCGCGGCGGCCGACGTGGTGCGCATCACCGTCCACAAGCCCGACGCGCCCATCCCGCTGCCGTTCGACGACGTCGCCGTGCAGATCACCCGGATCCGCTCGTGAGGCCCCGGCAGGAGCGGATCCTCCCGGAGCGCCGGGTCGTCCTCGCGCTCGGCAGCAATCTCGGCGACCGCCTCGCGCACCTGGAGGAGGCGGTCCGCGCGCTCGCCACCACTCCGGGTCTGCGCGTGCACGCCGTCTCGAAGGTCGTCGAGACCCCCGCGTGGAAGCTCGACGGGGTCGACCACGACGCACCCGGCTACCTCAACGCGGTGGTCATCGGATCCACGACGCTGGATCCCGAGGACCTCCTCGCGGCGACCTCCGCGATCGAGCGCGCCGGTGGGCGACTCCGGGGCGAGGGCGAGGAGCGCTGGGGCGACCGCACGCTCGACATCGACCTGATCACGGTCGGAGCCGTCGTCCGCGACGACCCGCACCTCACCCTCCCGCACCCCCGCGCCGCCGAGCGCGCCTTCGTCCTCGAGCCGTGGCTCGACGTCGAGCCCGACGCGGTGCTGCCGGGGCACGGCTCCGTCGCGCGGCTGCGGGCCCTGGCGAGCGACCCGGTGCATCCGTGGCCCGGAGCGATAGCGTGGAGGGGCGCCCGCGCCGCGAGCGCACCGACGAGCACCGCCCCCGGAACACCCGACCCCGAGAGCAGCACTCCGTGACGCGCACCCGCCTCAGCACTCTGCTCGGCCTCGCCCTCGCGGGCGCCGTGGCGGGGTTCCTCCTCGACCTGGCGATCGCCTCCTCCGGTCGCCCCGTGCTGCTGCCGCCGTTGACGGTGCCGCTCACCCTGGTCGTGGTCGCGGTCGTGGTCCTCGCCTTCGCGATCCCGATCCACCGGGCCACCACGGGAACGCTGCGCCGACGGATCGATCCGTTCCGCGCGATGCGCGTCGTGGTGCTCGCGAAGGCCTCGAGCCTGGTCGGAGCGCTGCTGCTGGGAGCCTCGGGCGGGATCCTGGTCTACCTGCTGAGCCGCGCGGTGCCTTCGCTAGGCTCCGTGTGGCAGGACGTCGCCACGATCGCGGGATCGATCGTCCTGCTGGTGGCCGGACTGGTCGCCGAGCACCTCTGCACCATCCCGCCGAGCGATGACGACGACGACGCCGTGGTCGGCGAGGCGAACCGCGCCTGACGCCGGCCGCTGGAGGGTCGCCGACAGGAGTACGTGATCATGACGGACGAGCCGCAGCAGCCGCAGTCCCGCCGCGAGGCGCGGCTCGAGGAGGAGGCGCGCCGGGAGCGCGCGGAGCCGCAGCCGCTCCCGCAGGACGAGCCGCTCGCGACGCGGGCCGAGCCGCCGGCGGCGCAGGCCGCGCCGAGCGCCCTCGGGACCCGCCTCGAGCTCACCGGTGACTGGCGCCGCGTCTCGCCCCGCTACATCGCGGTCGAGATCGTGTCGGCCGTCGTCTCGAGTGTGGTGCTGCTCGCCGTGCCCGTCGTGCTGTGGCTCGTCGGAGTGGGCTGGGCGTGGATCGCCCTCCTCGCCGCCGCCGCGCTCGCGCTGACCCTCCTCATCGTGGCGCCGCGTCGCGCCCGGGCGTACGGCTACCTCCTCCGCGAGGACGACCTGCTCTTCCGCCGCGGCATCATGTTCCAGCGCTTCGTGTCCGTGCCCTACGGCAGGATGCAGCTCATCGACGTCAACCGCGGACCGCTCGCCCGGGCACTCGGCCTCGCCGACCTGCGCTTCGTGACCGCGGCCGCGGCGACCGGAGTGAGCATCCCCGGCCTGGCCGAGGCCGACGCGGAGCAGCTGCGCGACAGCCTCGTCGCGCTCGCCGAGTCGCGCCGGGCCGGGCTGTGAGCGACGCTCCCGAGCGAGCGGTCCGCGGCATCGAGACCGACCTCGCCGACGGGGAGTGGCACCGCCTCCACCCGGCGACGCCCGTCCTCAAGGGCGGCATCGGCCTGATCGTCGTGCTGGGCATCCTGATCACGAACCTGCGCGAGCGCCTCGTCGAGCTGTTCCTGCCCGGTGCCGGCGAGTACGAGAGCGGCGACCCCGTCGACCAGCTCGTGAACCGGGGACTGATCGGCTGGGCGCTCCTCGCGGTGGCGGTCGGACTCGGCGTCGCGGTCTTCGCCTTCTGGCTGTCGTGGCGGATGCACACCTTCCGCATCACCGAGGAGGTCGTGGAGGTGCGCTCGGGCGTGCTGTTCCGCACGAACCGCCGCGCGCGCCTGGACCGCATCCAGGGGATCGCCGTGCAGCGCCCGCTCGTCGCCCGGATCCTGGGCGCCGCGAAGCTCGAGGTCGGCGTCGCGGGTCAGGACGCCAACGTGCAGCTCTCGTACCTCGGCTCGCGCCTGGTGGATGCGCTCCGCCGCGACATCCTGCGGCTCGCCTCCGGTGTCCGCGAACGCGAGGCGGGCGCCCCGGGGGAGGCGCCGGCCGGCGGGTTCCTCGCGCGCCGTCTGGAGGAGTTCGGCGGGACGGACGACGACGGCACGCCCCCGGAGTCGATCGTGTCGATCCCGCCCGGCCGACTGCTGGGATCGCTCGTCTTCAGCGGGTTCACCCTGTTCCTGGCGGCGTCGATCGTGGCGGTGGTGCTCGTCGCGGTCTACGGCTCGCCCTACGTGCTGATCGCGATCCTGCCGGGCCTGCTCGGCTCCGGCAGCTACTACGTGCGCCAGTTCGTGCGCTCGCTGCGCTACTCGATCGCTGCCACCCCCGACGGCGTGCGCGTCGGCTACGGAGTCTTCTCGACCAGCAGTGACACCCTGCCGCCCGGCCGCGTCCACGCGGTCGAGATCACCCAGCCGCTGCTCTGGCGGCCCTTCGGCTGGTGGCAGGTGAAGATCGACCGCGCCGGCCACGCCGCGTCCCAGGGGGCGAACGGACAGCCGAACACGACGATCCTCCCGGTCGGTGCGCTGAGCGACGTCGAGAAGGTGCTCGGCCTGCTGCTGCCGGGCGCCGCGGAGGGCGCCGAGGCCACTCCCGTCGGCGACGCCCTGAGGCACCGCGACGCCGCCGGGTTCACCCGGGCGCCCCGCGCCGCGGCGTGGCTCCGCCCGTTCTCGTGGCGCCGCACCGGCTACCGGCTGACCGACGACGTGGTGATCCTGCGCAGCGGAGCCGTCTGGCGGCGCGTCGCCGTCGTGCCGCTCGCGCGCATGCAGAGCATCGGCGTCCAGCAGGGACCGGTCCAGCGCCTGCTGGGGCTCGCCTCGGCCCGCGTGCACACGGTCACCGGCCCCGTCACTCCGATGGTGCCCGTGATGGGAGCGGCCGACGGGCTCGCGTTCTTCGACGCTCTGGCTCACGCGGGAGTGCGCGCGGCCGACCGCGACGCCAGCCACCTGTGGGGGAGGCGCGCGGCCGCCGCGCCCGCCCCGTCGTGGCCCGCCCCCGAAGGAGACCCGTATGCCTGAGCCCCGCCGCGACGGACGCCTCGGCGTCGGGATCATCGGAGCCGGCCGCGTCGGCCCCGTGCTGGGCGCCGCCCTCGCCGGAGCCGGCCACGCGATCGTCGGAGTCGCGACCACGAGCGAGGCCGGCCGCGAGCGCGCCGACGCTCTGCTGCCCGGGGCGCCGATCCTCGCGATCCCCGAGCTCGTCGAGCGCAGCGAGCTCGTCGTGCTGGCGGTTCCGGGCGCCGAGCTCGGGCCGCTGGTCGCCGGGCTCGCCGCGGCGGGGGTCTGGCAGCCGGGCCAGCTCGTGCTGCACACGGCCCCCGAGCACGGGTTCGGGATCCTCGCCCCCGCTCTCGCGGCCGGAGTGATCCCGCTCGCCGTGCATCCCGCGATGGCCTTCAGCGGCACGAGCCTCGACCTCGCGCGACTCGTCGAGACCTACTTCGCGGTCACCGCACCGGGTCCCGTCCTCCCGATCGCGCAGGCCCTCGTCGTCGAGATGGGCGGCGAGCCGGTGACCGTGGCGGAGGCGGACCGCGCCGCCTACGCCGAGGCCGTCTCGACCGCCACCACGTTCTCGAGCGCCATCGTCGACCAGGCCGCCGGCCTGCTGGCGGGCATCGGCGTCGAGAAGCCGGGCTTCTTCCTCTCGAGCCTCGTCCGCTCCTCCGTCGACGACGCCCTCCGCCGCGCGGCCGGCTGACCGCCCCCCACCTCAGCGATGGTGGATCTCGATACGCCCGCTGCGCGGGCCACTCGATCAGCAGGAGGAGGCGGGGTGCCGAGAGCTTGCTGGTCGAGTAGCCCCGCAGGGGCGTATCGAGACCCACGTCCTCCGATGGTGATGTCCGGCTGTGGTGGATCTCGATACGCCCGCTGCGCGGGCTACTCGATCAGCAGGAGGAGGCGGGGTGCCGAGAGCTTGCTGGTCGAGTAGCCCCGTAGGGGCGTATCGAGACCCCCGTCCTCCGAGCGTGATGTCCGGGCGCGGGTGGATCTCGATACGCCCGCTGCGCGGGCTGCTCGATCAGCAAGCGGTCGCGGGCACCGCCGGTAGCATCGTCGGGTGATCAGCACCATCGAACGCATCGACGCGCTCCGGGAGCGGGTGGCGGAGGCGCGTCGCGCCGGATCCCGCGTCGCCCTCGTCCCCACGATGGGCGCCCTGCACGACGGCCATCTCGCGCTCGTCGACGCGGCGCGCGCGAGCGCCGACCTCGTCATCGTGTCCGTGTTCGTGAATCCGCTGCAGTTCGGCCCCACGGAGGACCTCGACCGCTACCCGCGCGACCTCGCCGCCGACACCGCGCTGCTCGAGGCCGAGGGCGTCGACGTCGTCTTCGCCCCGTCGGTCGCGGAGATGTACCCGGACGGACCCACGTCGACCCGCGTCGTCGCCGGGCACGTCGGCACCCTCTACGAGGGGCGCTCCCGCCCGGGCCACTTCGACGGCATGCTCACCGTGGTCGCGAAGCTGCTGCACATCGTGCAGCCCGACGTCGCGTTCTTCGGTCAGAAGGACGCGCAGCAGCTGTTCCTCGTGCGGCGCATGGTGCGCGACCTCGACGTGCCCGTCGCGATCGAGGCCGTCGAGACGGTCCGCGAGGACGACGGCCTCGCCCTCTCGAGCCGCAACCGCTACCTCGACGCCCGCGAGCGCCGCGCCGCGCGCACCGTCCCGCACGTGCTCGAGGCCGCCGCCTCCGCGGCCGACGGCGGGATCGACGCCGTGATCGCGGCCGCCCAGTCGGCGGCGATGGGCGAGGCGCTGGTTAAACTGGACTACCTCGTCGTCGTGAACCCGGCGACGCTCCTCCCGGTCGACGACGACCATCGCGGCCCGGCCCTCGTGCTCGTCGCCGCGATCGTCGGATCCACCCGGCTCCTCGACAACGGCCCGATCCTGCTCGCCTGATCGCGCCCCTCCGCCCCCGACCGAAAGCACCTGCGCCCCGACATGGCCGACACCCTCGTGAACCCCGATGAGCTCTCCCCCGAGGAGGCGTCCGAGCAGAAGGCCGTGCGCCTCGCCAAGCGCGAGCGACTGATCGAGCGCGCGGGCGACGACCTCGGCGGCGGCGCCTACCCGGTCGCGGTCGGAGTGACCGACACCATCGCCGCGGTCCGCGCGCGGCACGAGGGCATCGAGCCCGACGTCCGCACGGGCGAGCGGGTCGGCCTCGCCGGCCGCGTGGTCTTCCAGCGCAACACGGGCAAGCTCTGCTTCGCGACGCTGCAGTCCGGCGACGGTGCGCGCATCCAGGCCATGGTCTCGCTCGGCGACGTGGGCGAGGAGTCGCTGGCCGCGTGGAAGGAGCTCGTCGACCTGGGCGACCACCTGTTCGTCGAGGGCGAGGTGCTCTCGAGCAAGCGCGGCGAGCTGAGCGTCTGGGTGTCGAGCTGGACCATCGCCGCGAAGGCGATCCTCCCGCTGCCGAACCTGCACAACGAGCTCGGCGACGAGACCCGGATGCGCCAGCGCTACCTCGACCTGATCGTGCGTCCGCAGGCCCGCGAGACAGTCGTCACCCGCGCGGCGGTCAACGCCTCCCTCCGCAGCACCTTCTCGTCGCACGGCTTCCTCGAGGTCGAGACGCCGATGCTGCAGGTCATGCACGGCGGAGCGTCGGCCCGCCCGTTCGCGACGCACTCGAACGCGTTCGACACCGAGCTCTACCTGCGCATCGCCCCGGAGCTGTACCTCAAGCGGGCCGTCGTCGGAGGCATCGACCGCGTCTACGAGATCAACCGCAACTTCCGCAACGAGGGCGCCGACTCCACGCATTCGCCCGAGTTCGCGATGCTCGAGGCCTACCAGGCCTACGGCGACTACACCTCGATCGCCGATCTCACGCAGGAGCTGATCCAGAACGCGGCGCTCGCCGTGGCGGGATCGCACGTGGTCACCTGGGCCGACGGCACCGAGTTCGACCTCGGCGGCGAGTGGGACCGCATCTCGATGTACGAGAGCCTCTCGCAGGCCGCCGGCATCGCGATCACCCCCGAGACCCCGCTCGTCGAGCTCGAGACCCTCGCCGAGCGCGAGGGCGTCGAGGTGCACGTGCCCACGCACGGCAAGTACGTCGAGGAGCTGTGGGAGCACTTCGTGAAGGGCGGGCTGACCCGTCCCACCTTCGTGCTCGACTTCCCCGTCGACACCTCGCCGCTCGTGCGCGCGCACCGCACCGTCCCGGGCGTCGTCGAGAAGTGGGACCTCTACGTCCGCGGCTTCGAGCTCGCCACCGGCTACTCCGAGCTCGTCGACCCGGTCGTGCAGCGCGAGCGCTTCGTCGAGCAGGCGCGCCAGGCGGCCGCGGGCGACGACGAGGCGATGCGCCTGGACGAGGACTTCCTGCGCGCCCTCGAGCACGGCATGCCGCCGACGGGCGGCATGGGCATGGGCATCGACCGGCTCCTGATGGCGATCACCGGCCTCGGGATCCGCGAGACGATCCTGTTCCCGCTCGTCAAGTAGCCTGGACGAACGGCGGGTCCGCCCCCGCCGAGCACGACGGCGGCCCTCGCGGCCGGACGGGGGAGACGTGGTCCGGGCATCCAGCATCGTCGCGATCGCGGTCGCGAGCGTGCTCACCGTCGCGCAGTTCGGGGTGGGCACGGTGGTCGCCGCGTCCGTCCTCGCCGACTCCCGCGACCTCGGAGCGGCCGTCGCCGATCGCCAGGCGGCCGAGGCGTTCGAGCCCGACGCCGTGATCGCCGGATTCGCGGAGCGGACCGCCATGTCCACGCGCGGCCGAGCCCTCTACTACGCCTCGCACCCCTCGGTCGAGCCGACCACCGGCTTCAACGAGCTGTGCGGCTACGGCGCCTCGGACGAGATCGTGCTCGGCTGCTACACCGGCAGCGACATCTACATCTCGGACGTCGACAACCCCGATCTCGACGGCGTCCGCGACGTCACCGCGGCCCACGAGATGCTGCACGCGGCGTGGGACCGTCTGGACGACGACGAGAGGAGCGAGCTGGGCGCTCAGCTCGAGGCCGCCTACGAGACCCTGCCCGAGGGCGGCACCGTCGCCGAGCGGCTCGAGCTGTACCGCACCGGCGGGCTGGGCGAGCGCGTCAACGAGCTGCACTCCATCCTGGGCACCGAGGCGGCCGACCTGCCGCCGACGCTCGAGGCGCACTACGCCCAGTACTTCACGGACCGCTCGGTGGTCGTCGGGCTGAACGCGCGCTACGAGGCCGTCTTCACCGATCTCGAGAACCGCATCACCGACCTGGTCGCCCGGATCGAGGCGTCCTACGTCGACCTGACGGCGCGGGTCGAGGCGAACAACGCCGAGTACGACGCCCTGAACGCCGAGATCGACTCCTTCAACTCCCGCGCCGACAGCGGCGACTTCGCCTCGCAGTCCGCGTTCGACGCCGTCCGGGCCGATCTGCTGGCCCGCGGAGAGGCCATCGACGCCCGGCGCGACGCGATCGACGCGGACATCGCGGCGTACGACGCGCTCCGCACCGAGCTCGAGGGCCTGAACGCCGACGCGGCCGCCCTCAACAAGTCCGTCGAGAGCGGCTGACACTCGCGTCACGGCCATCCCCAGGCCCGCTCCGGTGCGCCCGGGTAGGATCGCCGCATGGACTGGGAGATCTGGAATCAGGGGCTGTGGGCTCTTCTGCCGACCGTCAGCATCGGTCTCCTCTTCTGGTTCATCATGCGCGCGCTCATCCGCTCCGACCGCAACGAGCGCCGGGCCTACGACCGCATCGAGGCGAAGGAGCGCGCCCGCCGCGGCCTGCCTCCGCGCGACGCCTCCTGACCGACCCGTCCTGACCGACCCCGGATCGGGGAGCGGCGCTCAGCCCGCGCCGTCGCCGACCCCCTGCACGCGAACGGCGAGGAGACGCGGTGCCGCAACCGGACTGGTCGCTCGTCCTCGCGATCGGCGCGATCGTCGTGGAGCTCGTGGTGCGCGTCGTCGCCGTCATCGTCGTGCCGCGCAACCGCCGCCCGACCACCGGCCTCGCCTGGCTGATGGCGATCTTCCTGATCCCCTACGTCGGCATCCTGCTCTTCCTCTTCATCGGGAGCTACCGTCTGCCGCGCAAGCGCCGGCGAAAGCAGGAGGAGATCAACCGGTTCATCCTCGAGTCGACGGAGGGAATCGACCGGGTCGCCCGCAACCACCCGTGGCCGCAGTGGCTCGAGTCGGTCGTGACCCTCAACCGCAACCTCGGCGCCATGCCGCTGGTCGGCGGCAACGACGCTCGGCTGCAAGGCGACTACGAGCAGACGATCCGGGCGATGGCCGCCGAGATCGACCGGGCGCGCCGCTACGTGCACTGCGAGTTCTACATCCTCGCCGCCGACGCGACCACCGAGCCCTTCTTCGACGCGCTCGACCGGGCCGTCGCCCGCGGCGTGCGGGTGCGGATCCTGCTCGACCACATCGCGTCGATCCGGGTGCCCGGCTACGCGGGGGGCACCTACCGCCGCCTGCGCCGCCTGCGCGACGCCGGCGCGCACTGGTCCTACATGCTCCCCGTGCGCCCGTGGCGCGGGCAGTACCAGCGCCCCGACCTCCGCAACCACCGCAAGCTCCTGATCGTCGACGGCAACGCGGCCTTCATGGGCTCGCAGAACGTCGTCGACTCCAGCTACAACAAGCGCGGCAACATCCGCCGCGGCCTGCACTGGCACGATCTGATGGTGCGGCTCGAGGGTCCGGTGGTGCAGGGCCTCAACGCCATCTTCATCACCGACTGGTACAGCGAGACCGACGAGCTGCTGCTGCGCGAGTCCGAGCCGATGGAGGCGCTCCAGCAGCGCGACACCATCGACTGCCAGGTCGTGCCGAGCGGGCCGGGGTTCGACGGAGAGAACAACCTGCGGCTGTTCCTCACCCTGCTCTACTCGGCGCAGAAGTCGATCATCATCACGAGCCCGTACTTCGTGCCGGACGAGGCCATGCTCTACGCCATCACGACGGCCACGCGCCGGGGGATCCACGTCGAGCTGTTCGTGTCCGAGATCGGGGACCAGGCGGTCGTCTACCACGCGCAGCGCTCGTACTACGAGACGCTGCTGACCGCCGGCGTGCGGATCTGGATGTACCGCGCTCCGACCATCCTGCACGCGAAGCACTTCACCATCGACGACGACGTCGCCGTGATCGGCTCGAGCAACATGGACATGCGCTCGTTCACGCTGAACCTCGAGGTGTCGCTGATGGTGCGCGGAGCCGAGTTCGTCGAGGACCTGCGCCAGGTCCAGCAGGACTACCGCGAGCACTCGCGCGAGCTGACCCTCCGCGAGTGGCGCCGGCAGCCGCTGCGCTCGACGATCCTCGACAACCTCGCGAGGCTGACCTCCGCGCTGCAGTGACACCCAGTGCCCCTTTCTGGGCGGAGACGAGCAAGTCTCACCTCTTCTAAGCTCCGAGAGACGGCGCCTCCGCGGCGGCCGTGCTCACGATCGGAGTCGCCACCGTGGTCCCACGCCCCGTCCTGCAGAATCCCGCCAGCATCCCGATCGGCGCCGGCGCCCGCACCGTCCGGCTGCGCGGCACCGACGGCGTCGCGGCGCTGCGCCGGGCGGCCGACATCGACGTCGACCTGCCCCTGGCCTTCCGGATGGATCTCGCCCTCGCCGGCGTCGACGGCGTGCGGGCGCTGCACATCGTCACCGGCCCGCTCGTGGTCCGCTGGCCGAGCGACCGCATCGTCGAGCCGTCGACCGTCCTGCTCCTGCCGATGGAGGGGGAGCTCGTCGTCGAGTCGTCAGCAGGCACGATCACGGTGTCGGAGGGGGTCCTCGCGCTGTCGTCGGACGTGCCGGTCGTCGTGTCCGCGCGCCGGCCCGTCCGGCTGCTCCTCCTGCGTCTCGCCGTGCCGACCGCCGAGCGCTCCCGGAGGCCGGAGCCGCCGCGGTACGTCCCGGCGTCGCCGCTCACCGACACGGCGCGCTCGCTGCTGCGCGTGTTCCTCGCCGACCTCGACATCGGCCACGGGGTGCAGGCCGAGTTCCTGAAGGACGCCGTGCAGCGCCTCGGCCGGGTCCTCGACTCCGAGCGGTCCGACCCGTCGCTCGAGCGGATGGGGATCCACGACATGGTCGAGGCGGCCGAGCGGGTCGTGCAGGCCGACCACACCGATCCGGGCCTCGATCCCGGCACCGTCGCCCGCCGCTGCCGGGTGAGCCTGCGCACGCTGCAGCGGGCGATCGCCGACGAGCGCGGCACGACGCTCCGGGAGCTCATCTCGACGGTGCGCACCGAGAGCGCGCTCCGCATCGTCGGCGGCCCCGAGGGGGAGGACCTGCCGCTCAGCGACATCGCCCGACGGGCGGGGTTCTCCTCGCCCGAGCGGCTGCGCCGGGCGATCGCCACGCAGACGGGGCTCTCGCCCAGCGAGTACCGCCGGCGCCTGCGCGACGAGGAGCGCGCGGTCGGCTGACCGGCGGCACTCTTGCCGCTCAGCCGCGCGGGCGCAAGGCCCTGTCCGCCGGAAGACCCTCGGCGTAGCGTCGGACACTCCTCCGCACCGCTGCACCCGGCCGCTCGTCGCGCCGGGTCCGAGAAGGGACCGACATGACGGCATCCGGAACCACGCGCATCCTCATCCTCGGCGGCGGCTACGTCGGCCTCTACACGGCGTGGGGGCTCGAGAAGCGCCGGGGTCTCGCTCCGATCGACGTCACGGTCGTCGAGCCCAACCCCTACATGACCTACCAGCCGCTGCTGCCCGAGGTGGCCGGCGGGCACGTGCAGCCGCGGCACGTGACCGTCCCGCTGATCTCCGCCCTCAAGCGCACCCGCGTGATCCGCGGATCGATCACCGGAGTGAGCCTCGAGGAGCGCAGCGCCGAGGTCGCCGCTCTCGACGGCTCGACGCGCACGATCGCCTTCGACCAGGTGGTGTTCGCCCTGGGCGCCGTCACGCGCACCTTCCCGACGCCCGGGCTCGCCGAGCACGGCATCGGCTTCAAGACCCTCGAGGAGGCCGCCCACCTGCGCGACCGCGTCATCGAGAACATCGCGCGGGCGGCGCTCACGACCGATGCGGCGGAGCGCCGGCGGCTGCTCACCTTCGTCTTCGTCGGCGGCGGCTACACGGGCGTCGAGGCGCTGAGCGAGCTGCTGGACCTCAGCCGCCGCACGCTCGCCGCGCAGCCCTCGCTCTCGATGGGCGACGTGACCTGGCACCTCGTCGAGGCGCTCGACCGGGTCGCCCCCGAGGTCGGCCCCGAGCTCTCGAAGTGGACGCTCGAGCACCTGCGCGCCCGCGGCGTGCACGTGCACCTGAAGACCACGATGCCCTCCTGCGAGGACGGCGTCGTCGAGCTCTCGAGCGGCGAGCGGATCCCGTCGGCGACCATCGTCTGGACCGCCGGGGTGAAGCCGAACCCGGTCCTCGACGCCACCGACGCGCCCCGGGGCCCCCGCGGCCACGTGATGGCGGATGCGCGGCTGCGCGTGATCCGCGAGGACGGCACTCCGGTGCCCGGCGCGTGGGCGGCCGGAGACGGAGCGCAGATCCCGGATCTCACCTCCGAGAAGCAGCCGGCGTACTACCCGCCGAACGCGCAGAACGCGGTCCGCCAGGCCAAGCTGCTCGCGGCGAACATCGTCGCCGACCTCACCGGCGGCACCGTCGAGGAGTACCGGCACGCGTCCGTCGGCACCGTCGCCGAGTACGGCATCGGCAAGGGCGCGGGAGTGATCAAGGGCGTCAAGCTGCGGGGTCCGCTCGCCTGGCTCGCCCACCGGGCGTACCACGGAGCGGCGATGCCGACCCTCGACCGCAAGTGGCGCGTCATCTCGGGCTGGGTGGTCGACGCGATCGGCTCGCGCGACCTCTCGCCGATGAGCGCGACGCAGGATCCGCGCCGTGCCTTCCGCGAGTCGGCGGAGGCGACCGACCGGGCGGCGGCCGAGAAGGCGGCGCAGAAGGAAGCGGAGAGCGCCGGCCGGGAGAGCGGCGAGCAGCGGAGCGGTGCCGACAAGGCGAGCGCTGCGACGGAGTCCTGAGCGTCCGGATCCTGAGCGTCCGGGTCCTGAGCGTCCGGCCCGGCGAGATCAGACCCGGCGGCGCGGCTTGAGCCGCACCGTCGGGAGGGTCGGCGCCGGGAGGGCGCGGCCGTCGTAGCCGGTGACGGTGCCGAACGGACCCGCGGGGTCTCCTCCGTCGATCACGTCGGCCTGCCAGCGCTCGCGCGCCGTCGCGATGTCGTCGTGACGGCGGCCGACGAAGTTCCACCACATCACGAGGTCCTCCTCGAAGGGCTCGCCGCCGATCAGGACCACTCGGCCGCCTGCGTCGCCCACTGACAGGCGCAGGGTCGCGGGTCCCGGCGCGACGTAGGCCAGATCCGCGCGAGCGACCTCGACCCTCTCGACGACGACCGGGCCGGAGTCGACCAGCACGCCGTGCTCCCAGCCGGAGTCGACGGGCAGGTCGACCGACGCCCCCGGCTCCAGGTCGATCTGCGCGGCGACGAGCGGAGTGAAGGTGCTCGCGGGCACGGACGCGCCCAGCATCCCTCCGACGAACACGCGGACCACCGCGCCCGGCAGGTCGACGCGGACACCGCGGTGGTGCTCGAAGAACGGATCGACGGCCCGGGCGCTCTCGGGGAGGGCGACCCACAGCTGCACGCCGTGCAGCACGGGAGCGCCTCCGGTCGAGACCTCGGAGTGCGAGATGCCGCTGCCGGCGGTCATCAGGTTGAGCTCGCCCGGCCGCACGAGCTGGTGGCTCCCGACGCTGTCGCGGTGGTCGATCTCGCCCTCGAACAGCCAGCTGACCGTCTGGAGTCCCGTGTGCGGGTGCGGGGGCACGTCCATCCCGGCCTCCTCGCCCAGCATCACCGGTCCGTAGTGGTCGGCGAAGCACCAGGCGCCGATGGTCGACCGCGAGCGCTGGGGGAGGGTGCGGCGCACCTCGATGGCGCGGGGGCCGCCGAGGGGCACGAGCCGCGCCTCCAGGACCTCGATGCCGGGGGAGCCGACCGCCGCGCCGCGGGCGGAGGACACCGGGTGCTCGTCCGGGTGCTTCTCCAGGTTGCTCATGCGGGAAGTGTATGCCTGCGCATGGACCGCGGCCCCGGGCGTGATCGGCTGCACGCCCAGGGCGAACAGGGGGTCCGACCCGGGGGAGCGCTGGTTACAGTCGTCCTATCGGAGCCCACCCCTGCGGGTTCCGTAGGGAGTGACAGCATGTTCGAGAGATTCACCGATCGCGCACGGCGCGTCGTCGTCCTGGCCCAGGAAGAGGCCAAGATGCTCAATCACAACTACATCGGCACCGAGCACATCCTGCTCGGGCTGATCCACGAGGGCGAGGGAGTGGCCGCCAAGGCGCTCGAGTCCCTCGGCATCTCGCTCGACGCGGTGCGCGAGCAGGTCCAGGACATCATCGGCCAGGGGCAGCAGCAGCCGACGGGCCACATCCCGTTCACGCCGCGCGCCAAGAAGGTGCTCGAGCTCTCGCTGCGCGAGGCTCTGCAGCTCGGCCACAACTACATCGGCACCGAGCACATCCTGCTCGGGCTCATCCGCGAGGGCGAGGGCGTCGCCGCGCAGGTGCTCGTCAAGCTCGGCGCCGACCTCAACCGCGTGCGCCAGCAGGTCATCCAGCTTCTGTCCGGCTACCAGGGCAAGGAGCAGGTCGCGGTCGGAGGAGAGCAGCAGCAGCCCCAGGGCGGCTCGCAGATCCTCGACCAGTTCGGCCGCAACCTGACCCAGGCCGCGCGCGACAACAAGCTCGACCCGGTCATCGGGCGCGAGAAGGAGATCGAGCGCGTGATGCAGATCCTCTCGCGCCGCTCCAAGAACAACCCCGTGCTGATCGGCGAGCCCGGCGTCGGCAAGACCGCCGTCGTCGAGGGTCTGGCCCAGGCGATCGTGCGCGGCGACGTGCCCGAGACGCTGAAGGACAAGCAGCTCTACACGCTCGACCTCGGCTCGCTCATCGCCGGTTCCCGCTACCGCGGTGACTTCGAGGAGCGCCTGAAGAAGGTGACGAAGGAGATCCGCACCCGCGGCGACATCATCACCTTCATCGACGAGATCCACACCCTCGTCGGCGCAGGGGCCGCGGAGGGCGCGATCGACGCCGCCTCGATCCTCAAGCCGCTGCTCGCCCGCGGTGAGCTGCAGACGATCGGCGCGACCACGCTCGACGAGTACCGCAAGCACTTCGAGAAGGACGCCGCTCTCGAGCGCCGCTTCCAGCCGATCCAGGTGGCGGAGCCGTCGCTCCCTCACACGATCAACATCCTCAAGGGCCTGCGCGACCGCTACGAGGCGCACCACAAGGTGTCCATCACCGACGGCGCGATCGTCTCGGCCGCCAACCTCGCCGACCGCTACATCAGCGACCGCTTCCTGCCCGACAAGGCCATCGACCTGATCGACGAGGCCGGCGCACGCCTGCGCCTGTCGATCCTGTCGGCCCCGCCGGAGCTGCGCGACTTCGACGACCGCATCGCCGTCGTCCGCGCCGCGAAGGAGGCCGCGATCGAGGACCAGGACTTCGAGAAGGCCGCGTCGCTCCGCGACGAGGAGAAGCAGCTGCTCGGTGAGCGCCTGCGCCTGGAGAAGAAGTGGAAGTCGGGCGACGTCAAGGCGACCGGTGTCGTCGACGAGGGCCTGATCGCCGAGGTCCTCGCCCAGGCGACCGGCATCCCGGTGTTCAAGCTGACCGAGGAGGAGTCCTCGCGGCTCGTCTTCATGGAGAAGGCGCTGCACCAGCGCGTCATCGGTCAGGAGGAGGCCATCGCGGCCCTCTCGCGCACCATCCGCCGCACCCGTGCCGGCCTCAAGGACCCCAAGCGCCCCTCCGGATCGTTCATCTTCGCCGGCCCCACGGGCGTCGGCAAGACGGAGCTCGCGAAGGCCCTCGCCGAGTTCCTGTTCGACGACGAGGACGCGATGATCTCGCTCGACATGTCGGAGTACGGCGAGAAGCACACCGTCTCGCGGCTCTTCGGCGCCCCTCCCGGGTTCGTCGGCTTCGAGGAGGGCGGCCAGCTCACCGAGAAGGTCCGCCGGAAGCCGTTCAGCGTGGTCCTGTTCGACGAGATCGAGAAGGCGCACCCCGACATCTTCAACTCGCTCCTCCAGATCCTGGAGGAGGGACGCCTGACCGACGGTCAGGGCCGGGTGGTCGACTTCAAGAACACCGTCATCATCATGACCACCAACCTCGGTGCGCGCGACATCGCGGGCGGCCCGGTCGGCTTCCAGATCGAGGGCGACAACGCCACCGGCTACGACCGCATGAAGGGCAAGGTCAACGAGGAGCTCAAGAAGCACTTCAAGCCCGAGTTCCTCAACCGCGTGGACGACGTCATCGTCTTCCCGCAGCTGTCCAAGCCCGAGCTGCTCCAGATCGTGGACCTGTTCATCAAGCGCCTGAGCGACCGCCTGCTCGACCGCGACATGACGGTCGAGCTGACGCAGCCGGCGAAGGAGCGCCTCATCGAGGTCGGGTTCGACCCGGCTCTCGGTGCCCGCCCCCTCCGCCGCGCGATCCAGCGCGAGATCGAGGACCAGCTGTCCGAGCAGATCCTGCACGGCCAGCTCGGCTCCGGAGACCACATCCACGTGGACTTCGCCGAGGGCAAGTTCGTCTTCACGACGACTCCGCGCCTCATCTCGATCAGCGCCGGTGCGACGACCGGAGCGGCGACCGCCGGCCCGGCGACGCCCGACCTGATGGCGTAACCCGCACCACCTCGACGAGCCCGTTCCTCCCTCCGGAGGGGCGGGCTCGTCGTCGTTCGGCCCTGCGCTCACCGGGCCCTGCTCCCGCCAGGCCCTACGCTGGTCCGATGGCCGATTGGAAGTACCCGGTGCGCCGGGCGCGCACGAGCGACGTCCCCTTCATCCAGGAGCTGAGCGAGCCCCTCGTCAACGAGCGGATCCTCCTGGGCAAGGACCGAGTGGTGCTCTACGGAGCCGTGCAGGAGTTCCGCATCGCGGAGGACGGCGAGGGCAACGCCATCGGCTGCGGCGCCCTGCACGTGATGTGGGACGACATCGCGGAGGTGCGCACTCTCGCCGTGACGCAGGACTGGCTGGGCCGCGGAGTCGGCCACCACATTCTCGAGCGGCTCGAGAACGACGCCCGCGAACTGGGGCTCAAGCGCTTGTTCTGCCTGACCTTCGAGGTCGACTTCTTCCAGCGCCACGGCTACTCGCCGATCGGCGAGAAGGTCGTCGACCCCGAGGTGTACGCCGAGCTGCTCCGCTCTCCCGACGAGGGTGTCGCGGAGTTCCTCGACCTCGCCCGGGTGAAGCCGAACACGCTCGGCAACACCCGGATGCTGAAGACGCTCTGACGGCTGCGGCGTCGTAGCCTGTTCCGGTGACTCCGCCGCCCCGCCGCCTGCCCTCCCGGGTCTACCGCAGGCGCCGGGCCGGTGTGCTGCTGGCGCTCCTCGTGATCGTGGCGGGCCTGGTCGCGCTGCTGTCCCTCCAGCCGTGGGCGGGATCGCGGGAGGCGGCCGACGGCGCGGGTCCGTCGAGCACTCCGCTGCCCACGCTCTACCCCTCCACCATGCCGTCGGCCTCGGGAGCCGTGCCGGACTGCACCGCCGACATGGTCGCTGTCACGGCGGTGACGGACTCGACCAGCTACTCCTCGGACGAGAATCCGCAGCTCTCGCTCTCGCTCGCCAACATCTCGAACTCGGACTGCGTGATCAACGCGGGGACGTCGCAGCAGGTCTTCACGATCACGAGCGGCTCCGACCCGATCTGGTCCTCGACCGACTGCCAGACCGGCGCCTCCGACCTGGACGTGCTGCTGCAGTCGGGCCGCACGGTGACCGGGAGCCCGATCACCTGGGATCGCACCCGCTCCTCGCCGGACACCTGCGACGGCGGACGCGAGGCGGTCGCCGGCGAGGGTGCCGCCTACGCGCTGTCGGTGTCGATCGCGGGCATCCCGTCCGGGTCGACCACCCAGTTCCTGCTGCGGTAACGTCTCGCCCGCTCGGCGGACGCGGCGCGCCACGTTCCGCGCCTACGCTCGGGGACATGAGGGCCACTCTCTCCGCTGTCCTGTCCGCGGCCACGGCCGGTGGGCTGCTCCTCGCGGCGCTCCTCGCAGCTCCGGCCGCTGACGCGGGTGCGCTGAAAGCGGGAGTGGACGACTTCCGCTTCTCGGAGTACTCGGCCGACTTCGTGCTCGACCGCGACGCCGACGGCCGATCGATTTTGACGACGGAGGAGACGTTCGTCGCCGAGTTCCCGCCGAACCAGAACCGCGGGATGCAGCGGGCGATCCCGCTCGAGTTCGAGGGGCGGCCGACCGACGTCGATCTCGTCTCGGTGACGGACGGCGACGGCGCGCCCCGGCCCGTCGACACGGAGTCGGAGGACGGCTTCCTGATCGTCACGAGCGCCGCGGACGACTACGTCAGCGGCAGCCAGACCTACGTGTTCACCTACACGCAGCGGAACGTGACACTGCCCGCCTCGGGGACGTCGAGTGGAGAGGACGAGTTCTACTGGGACGCGAACGGCACCGCCTGGCGCCAGCCGTTCGACGACTACCGGATCCGGGTGGAGCTGGGCCCGGGGCTCGCGGAGGCCGCGACCGGGACCGCGTCCTGCTACCGGGGCGTCGCCGGCTCGACGGACGGCTGCGTGCTCGACGAGGGCGACGGAGTGGTCACCGCCTCCGGCAGCGATCTCGCGGCGGGGGAGAACGTCACGATCGCGGTCGGGTTCGCGCCGGGCACGTTCACCCCGCGCGACGACAGCT
This sequence comes from Rathayibacter sp. Leaf296, assembly GCF_001423045.1. Lineage (NCBI taxonomy): Bacteria > Bacillati > Actinomycetota > Actinomycetes > Micrococcales > Microbacteriaceae > Rathayibacter > Rathayibacter sp. Leaf296. The sequence goes on along the minus strand of NZ_LMNR01000002.1, from coordinate 987,673 downwards.
ACTTCGCGGCCGCCTGGGGGTGGGTGCAGCTGATCGGACTGGCTGCGTCGCTGGTGCTGCTGGCTGTCACCGCGCGACGGCGTGCCACGGTGCTGAAGGACGCACCGGGCAGGCCGACGATCATCGCCGAGTACGAGCCGCCGGTGCAGGGGCTGTTCCTGTCGGCGCAGCTGCGGTCGAAGACCACGAAGGTCGCCGCGGCGGCGCTGGTCGACTCCGCGGTGCGGCGGTTCGCGCGGATCGAGGAGGTCGAGGGGCGCAAGGGCAAGCCGTCGTTCCTCCTGCGGGTACTGGATCCGGCCGAGGTGTCGCTGCGGCGCGCCGGGCGGCCGCGTCCGCTGGCGGTCGACGAGCAGCGCTTCCGGGACATCGCGTTCGGTCCGTCGCCGGTGCCCGGCACGGTCCGCGATCTGGCCGAGAAGGACAAGGCGTTCGGCAAGGAGGTCACCGCTCTGCTGAGCACGCTGCCCAAGCGGGCCGAGGAGGAGGGGCTGCGGCGGCCGGGCACAGTGCGCGGGTCGGTCTGGCTGATCCTGGCCACGGTCGTGGCGGTGATCGTCGCGGTGGTCGGCGGTGCGGGTCTGCTCGCCGCGTCGCTGGGCGGGGCGCTGCCGTTCGTCCTGGTGCTGGTGGCGATCGCGATCGGCGCGCTGGTGTGCGTGCTGCTGGCGAAGGTGCCCGTGACGGCGGCGGGGGCGGAGCTGCGCGATCATCTGCGCGGGCTGGAGCTGTATCTGAAGCTGGCGGAGGCGGACCGGTTCGCCGTTCTGCAGTCGCCGGAGGGCGCGCAGCGCCGCACGCTCGGGCCGGTGGAGGTCGTGGAGGTGACCGAACGGCTGCTGCCGTGGGCGGTGCTGCTGGGGCTGGAGTCGGAGTGGGCGACGGCGCTGTCGGTGGCGTACGAGCAGGCGGGCGAGGATCCGGTCTGGTACTCGGGATCGCGCGGATTCCAGGCGGCGGCGTTCGCGAGCAGCGTGTCGTCGTTCTCGTCGTCGGCATCGAGCTTCGTGGGCTCGTCGACGAGCTCGTCGAGCGGTGGTGCCGGAGGCGGCGGCAGCTCGGGCGGCGGTGGCGGGGGTGGCGGAGGCGGCGGGGTCTAGGACCTGCCCAGCTCAGGCGCCCTGCATGCTCGATCGCGGGCCGGAGCGGCCCTCGGGGATGCGCGTGGGCACCGGCACGAGGGCGTGCGTGATGGCGCTCGAGAGCGTGAAGGCGCCGGAGTCGAGGTGCGAGGAGTGGCCGAGCCGAGTGGCCTCGTTGGCGCGCTGCTTGGCTCCGGAGGCGGGGCGGATGTCTCCGGAGAGGCTGATCTCGCCGAACGCGGCGATGCCGGGCCGGAGCGGCGTGTACGCGTGGGCGGAGGCGATCGCGACGGCGATGGCGAGATCGGCCGCGGGCTCCATCAGCTTCACTCCGCCGACCGTCGACACGTAGACGTCGCACCGGCGCAGCGGGATGCCGGCCTGCCGTTCGAGGACGGCGAGGATCATCGCGACGCGCGAGGCGTCGACTCCGTTGGTGACGCGGCGCGGGTGCTCGCCGTCGTTCGCGATGACGAGCGCCTGGATCTCGACGGGCAGGGCGCGTCGGCCCTCCATCGCCACCGTGACGCAGATGCCCGGGGTGGGGAAGCGGGTGCGCGAGAGGAACAGCCCGCTCGGGTCGGGGATCTCGGCGATGCCCTCGGCGGTCATCTCGAAGCAGCCGACCTCGTCGGTCGGGCCGAACCGGTTCTTGAGCGAGCGGACGAAGCGCAGGGCCGTCTGCCGGTCGCCCTCGAAGTGGCAGACCACGTCGACCAGGTGCTCGAGCAGGCGCGGGCCGGCGATCGAGCCGTCCTTCGTGACGTGGCCGACGAGCACCAGGGGGAGCGCGCGCTCTTTGCAGACCCGGATGAGCGTGGCCGCGACCTCGCGAACCTGGCTCGGACCGCCGGGCAGGCCGTCGACGGTGTCGCTCGCGACGGTCTGCACCGAGTCGACGATGAGGAGGTCGGGCTGCACCTCGTCGATCTGACCGAGGACCGTCGCGAGGTCGGTCTCGGCGGCGAGGTAGAGGCTGTCGTGCATCGCGCCGGTGCGCTCGGCGCGCATGCGGACCTGCGCGGCCGACTCCTCGGCGCTGACGTAGAGGACGCGCTGGCCCTCGGCGGCGGCGCGGGAGGCCACCTCGAGCAGCAGTGTGGACTTGCCGACGCCCGGCTCGCCCGAGAGCAGGACCACGGCACCCGAGACGATGCCGCCGCCGAGCACGCGATCGAGCTCGCCGACGCCGGTGGGTCGGTGGCGGGCGCCGGAAGTGGTCGGGATCTCGGTGATCGGCCGGGCGACGCGGTTCGCCGAGGGTGCGACGGCGGCGACGGCGCGCACGAGCCCGGTGCGCTCGGTGCTCTCGACGACCGTGCCCCACTGCTGGCACTCGCCGCAGCGGCCGACCCACTTCGCGGTCGTCCAACCGCACTCCGAGCAGCGGTAGGCGGCGGTGCGCGTCTTCGAGGCGGCCATGAGGTCCTTCCGGAGCGGGTGGAGGTGGGAGTGGATCGGCGTCTGCGAGGCTACGAGCGGCCTCCGACATCGGAGCGTTCCTTCGAACGTGTCTTCGACGATAGCCGCCACTGCCGACACTCGTCCGCAGCGCGCCCGGCCCGGGGAGAAGTGCGCGGGATCGACGCCTGGGGAGAAGCGCCGCTTCGTGGAGCGGCGAGCCCGCGCTGTCGGAGGTCTGCGCGAGACTGACCCCATGTCGTCGACAGTGCACCACCTCAAGTCCGGCCGCGCGCTCGGCGTCACCTGGACGGGGCCGGAGCACGCCGAGCACGTCGTCGTGCTCGCGCATCCCGCTCCCGGATCGGCCGACTTCGACCCCGATCCCGAGGCGACCGCGCGCCACGGCGCGCGCCTGCTCTCGGTCGACCGTCCCGGCTACGGCGCCTCCGAGCTGCTGAACGACCTCGACCAAGCCGGCGCGGGCGCCCCTGCCACCCCCGAGCAGGCCGCAGCCGACATCGCCGAGTACCTCGCCACGATCGGCATCGCCTCCATCACCGCGGCGGGCTGGTCGGCCGGCGGCCGCGTCGCGCTCGCCCTCTCGGCCAACTACCCCGGCCTCGTGGAGCGCCTGGCCGTCCTCGCGACTCCGGCGCCCGACGACGCCGTGCCGTGGGTCGGCGACGACAACCGGGCGATGCTCGAGTCGCTCCGCGCCCTCGCTCCTGCCGACGCCGTCCGCGCCCTCGGCACGATGCTCGGCGAGGCCTTCGGCCCGGATCCCGACCCGGCCGCCCTCCTCGGGATGCTCGGCACGGCCGGCGCCGACGCCCCGCTCCTCGAGGCACCCGGCGTCCGCGACCGCCTCCTCCGCATGCTCGAGCGCGCCGCAGCGCAGGGCACCACCGGCATGGCCGCCGACATCGTCGGCTACACCCTCCTCGACTGGGGCTTCGCGGTCGACCAGGTCGCGTCGCCCGCGCTCCTCCTCTACGGCGCCGAGGATCCCGAGGTCGGCCGCGTGCACGGCGAGTGGTACGCGGCGCGCCTCGCCGACTCCCGCCTCGAGGTCGTCCCGGGCCGCGGCCACCTGCTGGCCGTCTCGGAGTGGGACCGCGTGCTGTCGTTCCTCCTGCCCGCGGCGGTCTGAGCCGCCCCTGCTCGCGGCCACCGTCCGGCGCCTCGCCTCCGCGCCGATTGGCGCGACTTGGGAGCGTCGCGTACAATCGACCCCGGTACCGTGTCCGAGCGGCCGAAGGAGCATGTCTCGAAAACATGTGTGGGCTTGCGTCCACCGTGGGTTCAAATCCCACCGGTACCGCCACGAGAAGGCCCCCCGCTTCCACGGAAGCTGGGGGCCTTTCGTCTTTTCCAGGTGCGAGGTTCATATCGAGAGGTTGAGGCGCTTCCGAGTGAGCCCGTGAGCTGCGATGGAGTACACGTACGGTCCCGGTTTGGTGCCGAGCTCGTGGATCCTGTCGGCGAACTCGAGGCAGAGATCGCCCATCCGCACCGCTGTCAGGTCACCGCGAGCGAACACCACGACTTGGGCGGAGACCCGCGCGATGGACTGCGCTTCCAGGGGCCGACTGGCTATGCGGTGATCCTTTGCAAGAAGGACGAACCCCGCGTCGGTCCCTTCACTGATCCACTCCTCATCCCGCATCCCCTGCGCCCGGTGGTCGCCGAATTCCTCGGCCAGCGTGCGCGCGTCCCATCCGGCGGTGCGCAACCTCGCAATAAGCGCTCTCTGGCCGAGCGATCTGTCGAGGAGGAAGCGAGCCACCGGCACGTCACGCCGCCTTGAGGATCAGAGACTTCACTTCCGCACGCCGGAGTCCGAAATCGTCGGCGACATCCTCCATCGGCTCGCCACCTCGAACTCGACTGACGATGTCCTCCACGCGCACGCCGATTCGATCGACTGTCGGCTGGCCGGCGTTCCGATGCGGGTCGACGACCACCTCCACCGCTTCGAAGGCGGGGAGGCGAACGGCCTCAGCGAATCCCCCTCGGTAGGTGATGTGCTGCAGGAACTCGGCGACCACCTCGTTGAACACGCCTTGGTGATTGCGAACGACGACCAGCTCGTTCTCCCCGTTCCGGTAGAGGATCTCGGCGCCGTCGGTTTGGAGGCGCTCGCTGAGAAGAGCGTGCTCGAGGCCGATCTCCTTCCGAAGTACTTCGATCGCCGGTCGAATCCTGGCCATCGGAAGCCCGACCCGACGGAAGGACTCGATGATGAAACCTTCGGCGAGGGCCGCGAACGGCACCGTCAGCCCGCGCCCGTCGGTCACTCCCGTGAGAAGAGGGGCGCTCCACCCCCACTCACCTGCAGTGCGCTGGGGGAAGCGATGCCCGTGCGCCCATCGTGCGAACGATGAAGCAGGAGCCTGAATGATGCCTGCCGCTTCGCTCTGGCCGTAGATCGGCGTCAGAAACGCCGGATCAGTGAGCTGTGTTTGCATGCAAACAGATTAGACGCGCACGAGTGCGGATGACGGTCTGGCGCGTGAAGTCGCCGCGCTCATCGTCGTGGAACGCGGTTCTACGGGCGGCGGCCCGCGCAGAACCTCGGCCAGGAGTGGTGCTCAGCCACGATCGTGGCTGACGGGTGGTTCTGGCTGACGTTCGGGCGAGGGGCGGCGTCAGCGGCGGCGGGAGGACGCCGCGTGCGTGAGCAGGGTGGCGACGACGCCGACGGCGACGCCGATGGCGGTCTCGAGGGCGCGGTCGCGGAGGAGGACGAGTTCGTCGGTGCGGTGGGCGAGTTCGACCATCAGGATCGCGAGCGGGGTGACGAAGGCGAGTGTCAGGCCGTAGTTGCGGCCGACGAAGAGCTCGGCGAGGACCTGGAGGAGGACGACGACGGCGATCGTGGCCAGCGGCGACAGGGGGAGGGCGAGCAGGGCGGCGGCGATCGCGACTCCGACGACGGTGCCGAGCATCCGGTGGCCCGCGCGGACGAGGCGGGCGGCGGTGTCGGCGCCCGAGACGGCGGCGACGGCGGCGACCATCGCCCAGTAGGGGTGGCCGAGGCCGGTGGCGGTGGGGATCGCTCCGGAGACCAGGACGACGGCGCCGAAGCGGAGCATCGCGGCGCGGGTCGAGGGGCGGGCGGCGGCCGCCCGGAACGAGGTGCGCCACGGGGTGGGCGGCAGGCGACGGGCCCGGGGTGAGGCCACTCCGGCCACTCCGATGAGGAGCGCGAAGGCGGCGGACGCGGCCGAGAGGAGGAACGCCTCCGGGATGCGGGCGGGATCGGTGGGGACCGAGGCGCACGCTGTCACGGCGAAGACCGGGAAGAGGGGGCCGGGCGGGTGCCAGTGCAGGGCGTCGCTCAGGTACGCGGCGGCGACGGCGACCGCGACCACCACGGGGATGATCAGCCAGTCGCGGGCGGGCGACAGAGCGACGGCGGTGCCGACGGTCACCACGGTGACGAGGTAGGCGGCGGCCGAGAGCTGCATCCGCAGGCGCGGGCGGTGGGTGTGCTGGCGGCCGTAGAGGGCGGTGAAGGCGCCGAAGGTCGCGTAGAGCGCGAGGTCGGTGCGCCCGAAGGCCCAGAGCACGAGGAGGGGGACGGCCATCGAGACGCCGGCGCGGATCGCGACGCGGTGGGCGCCGGCGTGCGGGCCGAGGGTGACGAGCTCCTTGGGGTGGGGGAGCGGTGGCAGCAGGGTGGTGGGCATGGCGTCCTCGGGTCGGCGGGCGGATCCGAGCGGCACCGGCCGGAAGTGGTTCACGGGTGAACCAGATATACTTTACTCGTGAATCACTTCGAGAGTCCAGCGCGCGACGCGGTCGACGAGATCCGCGACGGCTGGGCGGCGCTGCGGCCCGAGCTCGACACCGAGGCGGTCGACGTGATCGGCCGGCTGATCCGCGCCTCCGCGCTCGTCGTGCGGGCGACGGAGGAGCGGCTCGCCGCCCACGGGCTCACCCGCGGCGAGTTCGACGTGCTGACGACGCTGCGGCGGGCGGGGGAGCCGCGGTCGCCGAGCGCACTGCGGACCATCGGGCTCGCCTCCGCTCCCGCGATCACGAAGCGGCTGCACGCGCTCGAGAAGCGCGGGCTCGTCGCGCGGTCGGCGAATCCGGCCGACGGGCGGGGGGCGCTGATCGCGCTCACCGAGGACGGCGTCGAGCTGATCGACCGGGCGTTCCCCGAGGTGCTCGCGGTCGAGCGCGAGCTGCTGGCGCGAGTGCCCGCGGCGCAGCGGGCCGAGGCGGCGCGCTCGCTCCGCGCGGTCCTCGCGAGCGTGGAGTCGGCGCACGAGCGCTGAGCGGGCACGGCGTCCGCTCCGCCGCGCTCGCTACCGTGGGGGCATGCGCCTGACCTCCAGCTTCACCGTGGCCACCCGGCCGCCGCTGCTGCAGCTGGTCAAGACGGCCGTCGCGACCGTCGTCACCTGGGGCATCGCGGCCGCGGTCTTCCCCGGCACGCTGCCCGTGTTCGGCGCGATCGCGGCGCTGCTCGTCGTCGCGCCGAGCGTGAACCAGTCGTTCGCGAAGGCGCTCGAGCGCAGCGTCGGGGTGATCCTGGGCGTCGTCCTGGGCTCGGTGATCGGGACGCTGTTCGGCGGCGAGAGCGTGATCGTGCTGATCGCGATCGTGGCCGCGATCGCGGTGGGCTGGGCGGTGCGGCTGACGCCGGCCTCGGCGGTGCAGATCCCGATCAGCGCGATGCTCGTGCTCTCGGTCGGCGCGGTCACTCCGAACTACGCGTTCGACCGCATCGTCGAGACGCTGATCGGCGCGGCGGTCGGAGTCGTCGTCAACGGGCTCCTCGTGCCGCCGGTCGCGCTCGGGCCTGCCGAGAGGGCGGTCGGCGACCTCACGGCGCAGCTCGCCGCGGCGCTCGACGACCTGGCCGACGCCCTCCAGGCGCCGGTGCGGCGGCGGCGCCTCGACGAGCTGCTGATCAACGCGCGGCTGCTGCAGACGATGCAGCTGAAGGCGGAGGCGGCGATCGTCACGGGCGAGGAGTCGCTCCGTCTCAATCCGCGCCGCTCCGCCCACCGCGATCGGCTCGAGGCGCTCGACTCCGTCACTCCGCGGCTCGGCCGCATCGTCACGCGCGTGCGCGGCATGACCCGCACCGTGCACGACCTCTACGACGTGGAGCTGGTGCGCGAGCCCACCATCGCCGACATCGCGGTGCAGCTGCACCGGGCGGCGCACGACCTGCGGCTGCTCGTGCAGTCGGCGGTCGACGTGCCGGAGCCGGAGGTCATCACCGACGAGCTGCCCGCGCTGACGGCACCGCTGGTGATCGCGACGCCGCACCCCGAGCACTGGATCCTCGTGGGGGCGCTCGCCGAGGACCTGCGCCGGATCCGCGAGGAGATCGTGGGCGAGGAGTCCTGAGCGGCCCTACGCGTCGTCGCGCAGGGCGGCCGGATCGGTCGCCTCGGCGTGCTGGGTCTTGCCCTCGGCGATGAGCGAGTCGTCGTCGGTGAGGATGCCGACGAGCTCGGTCACGCGGCCGCGGGCGGCGCCGAGCGGATCCGCGATCGGAGCGTCCTCCTCGGAGCGGTCGATCTCGGCGTCGGGGTAGCGCTTCAGCTCGGCCTCGTCGCGATCGGGCTGCGGAGCGCGGGCGTGCTCGACGCAGAGCCTCGCCACCTCTTCGGCGTGCGCGTGCATGACGGAGTGGGCGGCACCGGGGATCTCCCACGCGCGGGCGTGCGGCATCGACTCCGCCAGCTCCTCGATCCACTCCGGCGGCACGAGGCGGTCGTGCTCGCCGCGGATGAGGAGGGCGGACGCGCGGATCCGCGGCACCGTGTCCTCGATCGGGTAGTGCATCATCTCGGGCAGCACGCGCGAGAACCAGCGCGGGCCGCAGAGCAGGTAGGCGCCGACGGCGAGCAGGGCCACCCGGCGGGGCTCGCGCAGGCTCGACTGGGCGAAGCGGAGGCCGGCGATCGGGACGCGGCGCTCGTGCCGGTTCATCACGGGGCCCAGCAGCACGATCGTGGTGAGCTCGGGGCGCTGGGCGGCCAGCTCGGCGACGACCTGCGTGCCCATGGAGTGGCCGAGGACGACCGGGTCCACGAGGCCCAGCTCGTCGATCACCCGACCGACGAGCGCGGCGTAGTCGGGGATGCTCATGTGCCGCGCGTGCGGCGGGTGCGGGACGCCGCCGAAGCCCGGCAGATCGAGGGCGTGCACGGGGCCGAACTCGTTGAGCGCGGGCGCGAGGCGCTCGAAGTACGTGGCCGCGACTCCGATGCCCGGGACCAGGACGAAGGTGCGCTCGCCGGTGCGGCCGACGGTGCTGACCCGGGCCCAGACGTCCTCGTGGCGGATGCGCTGCACCGAGACGTCGGTGCGCTTGTAGCGGCGGCGCGGGTCGCGGCGGCGGGACCGGGCGGTGGCGAACGAGTCGCGCAGACGGGAGCGGACGCCGAGGGCGAGCGAGCGGAGGCCTCGGGGCACGGAGCGCCTCCTTCGATCAGGGGTGAGTGGTCGGAGCGAGCCTAGAGGCTCGCCCGAGCGCTCAGATCAGCATGTCCTCCGAACGGTGGAGGATCAGCCGTGCCGGTCCGAGGTGGAGGACGCCGTTGCCCAGCGGTGCTGTCCGCACGCCGCCTCGCCGTCGCAGCGCCTTGTGAGCGCCGGGGGCGAGCGCGACGTCGAGCCACGCGCAGGGGTTCGCCGGACGGCCGCCCTGGAACTCGATCCGCTGGTCGTCCTGCTCGAGCGCGAAGGTGCGGCCGGCGAGCGCGTCGACGTCGGCTCCGCGCAGGGTGATGTTGCGGCGTGCATCCGCGGGGTCGAACGGCGCCGCCCGCAGCTCGGCGGCCGCGTGCTCGAGCGACTCGATCGCGAACAGGGTGATCGCGGCGGTGCGATGGGCCCGCTGCGCGAAGTAGCGGTCGCCGACGATGCCGAGCCCAGCGCGGATCTCGATCCGATCGGGCTGCTCGTTGCCCTCGAACGGGATCGCCCCATCGGCGGGCCGGCCCTCGTAGCGGTGGAGCGGCGACACGACGAACCGCACGATCTCGATCGAGGCGGCTTCCATGCGCTCCACGCTACGCGGGCTCGACCCGCCGGCGGCTCACGCGATGAACACGCCGTCGACCCGCCGCGGGACGCCCAGCGGATTGCCCTCGCGCAGGGCGAGCGGCAGGAGGCGCTCCGGAGCGTCCTGGAACGCGACCGGGCGCTGGAAGCGGCGGACCGCCGTCGCGCCGACCGAGGTGTGCTGGGAGGTGGTCGCCGGCCACGGCCCTCCGTGCTGCTGCGCCCACGAGACGGCGACGCCCGTCGGCCAGCCGGCGAAGAGCACCCGGCCGCTGCGGTCCACGAGCGCGGCGAGCACGTCGTCGACATCGTCGTCGGCCTCGGAGTGGAGGGTCGCGGTGAGCGAGCCCTCGAGTCCGTCGAGAGCGGCGAGCAGGTCGTCGCGCTCGCCGTAGCGCACGAGCAGCGTGGCCGGGCCGAAGACCTCGGCGCCGAGCACGTCGTGCTGCTCGACGAACACGGCGCTGTCGACGGCGTAGACGCCGGGGCTGCCGGCGCCGGAGGAAGCGAGCAGCGTCTGCACGCCCTCGACCCCGGCCAGCGCGGTCGAGCCCTGCACGAACCCGTCGGCGATCGATCCGGTCAGCATGGTCGCGGCCGGCGCGGTGACGGCCGAGGGCAGGGCCCGCTCGAGAGCGGAGCCCTCCGGTACGAAGACGATGCCCGGCTTGGTGCAGAACTGGCCGGCCCCGAGCGTGAAGGAGCCCGCGAGCCCCGCGGCGAGCTCGCCTCCGCGCGCCGCATCGGCCGCCGCGGTCACGACGACCGGATTCGCGCTGCCCAGCTCGCCGAAGAAGGGGATCGGAGCCGGTCGCGCGGCGGCCCGGTCGGCCAGCGCGCGGCCTCCGCGGACGGAGCCCGTGAACGCCGCGGCGGTGATGCCGGGGTGCTCGACGAGGTCGATCCCCTCCTGGTACCCCTCGACCATGCCGAAGAGCCCGGTGGGAGCGCCCGCGGCGGCGAGCGCCTCCGTGACGATCGCGGCCGTGCGGAGCGACGTGCGCGGGTGGCCCGGGTGCGCCTTCACCACGACGGGGCAGCCGACGGCGAGGGCCGAGGCGGTGTCGCCGCCCGCCACCGAGAAGGCGAACGGGAAGTTCGACGCGGCGTAGACCGCGACCGGGCCCAGCGGCACGAGCACCCGCCGCAGGTCGGGCCGTGGCGGGGTGGTCGTGGCGTCGGCGTGGTCGACGACGGCCTCGAGGTACGAGCCCTCCTGCACGACGGACGCGAACAGCCGCAGCTGCGCGGTGGTGCGGGCGACCTCTCCGGGCAGGCGCGGCGAGCCCAGGTGGGTCTCGGCGTCGGCCAGGGCGACGAGCTCGGCCGAGGCGGCGTCGAGGGCGTCGGCGACGGCGACGAGCCAGCCTGCGCGCTCGGCGTCGGAGGCGCGGCGGGCCGCGGGGGCCGCGGCGACGGCCGCCCGGACGGCGGAGTCCACGGCGCTCACGCGACCATCTCCCGCGCGGTCTCGAGCAGCCCGGAGAGCACCGACAGCTGCGCCGGCGACGGATCCACGAGCGGCGCCCGCACGGAGCCGGCGTCGATCCCGCCGAGCCGGACTCCCGCCTTGATCAGCGAGACCGCGAAGCCCGGGGTGGTGTCGCGCAGCTGGATCAGCGGTGTGTAGAAGCCGTCGAGCAGGCGGCGCTGCGCGGCGACGTCGCCGTCGCGGTAGGCGGCGTAGAAGGCGAGCGCGATGTCCGGCGCCATGGCGAACACGGCGGAGGAGTAGAGCGGCACGCCGATCGCGCGGTACGCGGCCTGGCTGGCCTCGGCCGTGAGCAGTCCGTTGAAGAACTGCACGTCCTCGCGGCCGACGCGGGCGGCCAGGTTCACGAACTGCTGGGCGAGCGCGATGTCGCCGACCCCGTCCTTGATGCCGACGAGGGTCGGCAGGGCGAGCAGGCGCTCTGCCGTGCGGAGGCTGAAGGCCGCGGTGCCGCGGTGGTACGCGATCAGCGGCAGCGAGGTGGATGCGGCGAGCTGCTCGACGTAGCGCGCGATGCCCTCCTGCGGCCCCCGCACCAGGTACGGCGGCAGGATCAGCAGGCCGTCGACGCCGCTCTCCTCGGCCGCGCGGATGCAGGCGCGGGCGTGGCCGAGCGGGCCGCCGACTCCGGCGATCACCGGCACGCGACCCGCGGTGGCCTCGACGCCGGTGCGCACGGTCGTGGCGTACTCGTCGATGCCGAGCGCGTGGAACTCGCCCGTTCCGCAGGCGATGAAGACGCCGCCGGCTCCGGCCGAGACTCCTCCGCCCACGTGCGCGGCGAGCGCCTCGACGTCGACGCGGTCGTGCTCGTCGAACGGGGTGACGGGGAAGAAGAGGACGCCGTCCAGAGCGCGGACGCCCCCGGGTGCCTCGGTGGTCGCGTCGGTCATCGGGGTGCTCCTCGTGAGGGTGGTCATCAGAACCTCGGCAGGGTGGGGTCGTAGGTGGGATCGATGCGGCGCATGTAGCCGGTGTCGTCGCGGCGGCTGCGCCCGGACTCGAGGAAGACGCGGTGCTGGCGCTCGAGCGCCTCCTCGTCGAGCTCGACGCCGAGGCCGGGGCTCCTGGGCACGACGATGTCGCCGTCGACGATCTCGAGGGCGCCGGGCCGCACGATGTCGTCGCCCCGGTTCCACGGGTAGTGGGTGTCGCAGGCGTAGCTGAGCTCGGGGCTCGCCGCGGCGACGTGCGTCATGGCGGCGAGCGAGATGCCGAGGTGCGAGTTCGAGTGCATCGACATGCCGATGCCGAACGTCTCGCAGATCGCGCCGAGCTCGCGGGTGTGCCGCAGACCGCCCCAGTAGTGGTGGTCCGAGAGCACGATCTGCACCGCGCCCTTCGCCACCGCCTCGGGGATGTGCTCGAACGCGACGACGCACATGTTGGTCGCGAGCGGGAGGCCGGCGCCCGGGGCGACTGCGGCCATGCCGTCGATGCCGAGGACCGGGTCCTCGAAGTACTCGAGCACGTCGCGCAGCTCGTCGGCGACGTGGAGGGCGGTCTCGACGGTCCACGCGCCGTTGGGATCGATGCGGAGCGGGTAGCCGGGGAACGCCTCGGCGAGCGCGCGGATCGCGGCGATCTCCTGCTCCGGGGCGAACACGCCCGCCTTGAGCTTGATCGAGCGGAAGCCGTAGCGGTCGATCAGCTGCCGGGCCTGGCGGACGATGCCGTCCGGGTCGAGCGCCTCGCCCCACTCGTCGGCCGGGACGTCCCTCCCGCCGTCGAGATCCGGATGCGCCGCCCACTTGTAGAAGAGGTACGCGCTGTAGGGCACGCGGTCGCGCGCCGCTCCACCCAGGAGGTCGACGACGGGCAGGCCGACGAGGTGCCCCTGCGCGTCGTGGCAGGCCACCTCGACGATCGAGAAGACGGTGCGCTGCTCGCGCCGGGCCAGATCGGGCTCGTCGTGCACCAGCGCGGCGCTGATCGCGCGCTCGATGCCGACGAGGTCGAAGACGCTGCGGCCGATCACGGCGGAGCGCACGCGCTGGAGCCGGTCGAGGACGACCGCTCCGCCCGTGCCCTCGCCGAGGCCGATCACTCCGCCGTCGACGACGAGCTGGAGGATCGTGCGCAGCGCGAGCGGCTCGTGCACGCCGTCGGAGTTGAGCAGCGGAGGATCGCGGAAGGCGATGGGGGTGATGAGGAGATCGCGGATGATCACGGCGGACTAGCCCTTCGTTGCGCCGGAGGTGATGCCACGGATCAGCGACTTCTGCATGAGCAGGTAGATGACCAGGCTGGGGAGGAGTGCGAGGAGCGCGCCGACCAGGAGGACGCCCGTGCCGACCTGCGCATCGACGCGCAGGATGCTCAGGGCGACGGTCAGCGTGTAGTCGTCCGGGGAGTCGGCGGCGATGAGCGGGAGCAGGTACTGGTCCCAGATCATCATGAAGCCGAAGATCGTCACGACGCCGAGCACCGGCGTGCACAGCGGCAGGATGATCTGCCACAGCATCCGGAGCTCGCCGATGCCGTCCAGGCGGGCGGCCTCCTCGATCTCGTCGGGGATCTCCTTCATGAACTCGGTCATGAGCAGGATCGAGAAGCCCCAGACGGCGACCGGGAGGATCACGCCGAACGGAGTGCCGCGGAGGCTGATGCCCAGCAGCGGCACGTCGCCGATGACCTGCGAGAGCGGCACGGCGATGACCTCCTCCGGCAGCATCATCGTGAGCAGGAAGAGCAGCAGCACGAACGACTGACCGCGGAAGCGGTGCCGGGCCAGCGCGTACGCGGCGAGGATCGACACGGCGATCTGCAGCACCAGCCCGCCGCCGACGATGACGAGCGAGTTGAGGAAGTAGCCCCACACGCCCTTCTCGGTCGCGACGCGGAACGGCTCGAGCGAGGGTGCGGCCGGGAACAGGCTGAGGCTCGTGGAGTCGGCGTTGGAGTCGAAGGCGCCCGACAGGATCGTGACGAACGGCACGGCGAAGATCACGACGACCAGCGCGCAGAGCACGAAGCGGACGACGTTCGAGACCGAGAAGCCGGGGCGCCAGCCGATCGCGCTGTCGAACTGGGTGTTCTGCGCGGTGCTGCGGGCACGGCGCGGCGAGAGGGCGGTCATGCGGACGCCTTCCGGTTCGAGAGGGTGCGGACCACGACGGTGAGCACGAGGGTGGCGACGAGGAGGAGGACGGAGGCGGCCGAGGCGACGCCGAGATCGTTCGCCTGGAAGCCGAGCGAGTAGACCCGGGTCATCCAGACCTCGGTGCTGCCGGCCGGACCGCCGCCGGTGAGCACGTACACCTCGGTGAAGGTGCGCAGGCTCCGGATGGCCGCGAGGGTGAGCACCACCGAGACGGCGGGCCGCAGCGCCGGCAGCACGATGAAGCGCAGGCGCTGGCGCACGCTCACCCCGTCGAGGGCGGCGGACTCGTAGAGCGTCCGGTCGATGCCGGTGAGCCCCGCCAGGATGATGACCATGTTGTAGGGGGCGCCGGTCCAGATCCCGACGACCGCGATGTAGCCCAGCGCCGTGGACGGATCGCTGAGGAACTGCTGCGGCGGGACTCCTATGAGCCCGAGAGTCTGGTTGAGGAAGCCCGACTCGGTCGGGAAGTAGAGGATGCGCCAGATCTCGCCGACGACCGCGAGGGCCGTGACGACCGGGAGGAAGACGGCGGTGCGGACGAACCACAGGCGGCGGGCCTGGCCCTCGAGCAGGAGGGCGAGCACCGCGCCGAAGACGAGGGCTCCGAGGGTCTGCACGAGGCCGAGCACCACGGTGTGGCCCAGCGCGTCGCGGAAGCGGCTGTCCGAGAGCACGCGGACGTAGTTGTCCGCGCCGACGAAGATGTCGCCGAGGAACGGCTGCACCTTCACGGTGCTCATCCGGAAGCCCTCGATCATCGGGTAGAACTTGAAGACCAGGCCCAGCAGCAGGCCCGGCGCCAGGAACGCCCAGGGGATCAGCGACCGGGCGGTCCAGGGGCGGCGGCGGGCCGCGGGCCGCCCGGCCCGGGAGCGCTGAGGCTCCCGAGCGGGCGGTCCCGCGACCGCGCCGGTGACGAGGGGGGCTGTCACTTCACGAGGTCCTGGGCCTCGAGCTGCGCCTGGAACTGCTCGTCGATGGTGGCGAGCCCCGCGGGGATGTCGCTGTCGCAGTCCGCGACCATCGCGTTCATGTTGTCGGCGAGGATCTGGCGGAACGCGGTGAAGTCGATGTTCCACGGGAACGTCTTGGAGTCGTTCGCGTAGTCCTCGGCCACGATGCTCCACCGGTCGTCACCCGTCACCGCGGCGACGTCTACCTTGTCGTTGACGGGGAGGCGGACGACCGGCTGGGAGGTGACTCCGGCCGCGTTCGTCTCGATCTTCATCGCGATCTCCTGCGCCTCGGGCGTGATCAGGAACTCGGCCAGCTGCTTCTGCAGGTCGGCCTTCTCGGAGCTGGCGCCGAAGTAGATGTTCTCGCCCTCGGCGAAGGTGGTGCTGCCCTCGGGTCCGGACGGCATCGGGATCACCTCGACGTTCTCGGCGCCCACCGCGGCGTCGAACGAGCTGATGTTGTAGGGGCCGGTGAGGTAGATGCCGGCGGTGCCCTGCGCGAAGAACGGGGTCTCGGCGGTGGTCAGGTTGACGGAGCCGGGGACGATGTTGCCCGGGGTGCAGAACTGGTCGCGGATGAAGGTCATCGCCTCCTCGGCCTCGGGGGAGTCGATGGCCGACGTGTAGGCGCCCTCGCCGTCCTCCTCGAGGATGTCGGCGCCGGCCTGCCAGAGGTACGAGTTGCCCCAGCGGGCGATGTAGCCGTTCTTGGCACTGCCGGGGACGACCATGCCGTAGGTGTCGGCCTGCCCGTTGCCGTCGGGGTCCTGCGTCGCGAAGGCGTTGGCGAGGGCCGAGAGCTCGTCCCACGTGGTGGGGATCTCGAGCCCCAGCTTCTCGCGCCAGTCCTTCCGGATGATCGTGACGTTGGCCTGACGCGACCACGGCACTCCGTAGGTCGCGCCGTCGAGGCCCACGTTCTGCTCCCAGGTCTCGTCGGCGATGTCGCCCTGGCCCTCGATCGAGTCGCGCTCGATCGGGAGGATGAGGCCCTGCGCCACGTAGGTGCCGAGCGAGGACGCGTCGTTGATCAGCACGTCGGGGAGGTCCTTCTGCGAGGCGCGGGCCTGCAGCTGGGTGTCGAACTCGACGACGGGCTGGTAGTCGATCTCGACGCCCGTCTTCTCGGTGAAGGCGTCGAACACCATCTGGTAGGACGCGGCCGACTCCGCTGCGCTGCGGGTCCAGACCTCGAGGCTCTGCTCGCCCTCTGCGGCGTCGTCGGCGGGCTCGCTCGAGCAGCCGGCCACGGAGGCGACCAGGCCGGCCGCGAGGACCGCCCCGACGAGCCGCCGCGTTCGCATGGTGTTCTTCATCGAATCTCCATTCGCATATGCAAACCGTTCACATCCTTGTGAATGCGAGTGGTAGCGTATGTACGCATCGACGAGGTTGTCAATGCGGAGCGGAGAGCCGCTCCCCGATCGAGACCAGGGAGTCAGGCGCATGCCGAACCGCATCCTCCTCACCGGCGCCGCAGGTGCCGCCGCCACGGGAATCCGGCCGCTGCTCGCCGCCCGCGGCCACCGCGTCGTGCTGCTCGACATCGCCCCGATCGCTGCTGCGGCGCCCACCGAGACCGCGGTGCAGGGCAGCATCACCGACGCCGCGGTCCTCGACGCGGCCCTCGACGGCGTCGACCTCGTCGTCCACCTCGGCGGGTTCTCCCGCGAGCGGCCGTGGCCCGACATCGCCGAGGTCAACATCGGCGGCACGCAGCTCCTGCTCGAGCGGGCGCACCTCGCGGGGGTGACGCGGATCGTGCTCGCGAGCTCGACGCACGCCGTCGGCTTCCACCCCGTCGGCACGCCGGTCGACGTGATGCAGCCCCGTCCCGACACGTTCTACGGAGTGTCCAAGGCGGCGATGGAGTCGCTCGGCAGCGTCTACGCCGACCGCTTCGGCACGACCGTGGTCGCCGCGCGGATCGGCACGATCGAGGAGCGGCCCAGCGGGCGGCGCTCGCTCTCGACCTGGCTCTCGTTCGAGGACTTCGTGCGGCTGATCGAGGCGACGGCGACGACCGAGCGGAGCGGCTTCCACGTGGTCTGGGCCGTCTCGGCGAACACCCGCGGCTGGTTCCCGCTCGAAGCGGGCCTCGCGATCGGGTACCGTCCCGAGGACGACGCCGAGCGCTTCGCCCCGGAGATCGAGGCGTCGACGCAGGGGGAGCCGCCCGTGTCCCACGGACTGATCGGCGGCGCGTTCGCGGATGACGAGCATCCGCTGGGAGGAGTCTGGTGAGCGAGCGCGACGAGGCGGGGGCGGCCGCCGTCCGAGCGGTGAAGTCGTCGGAGCGCACGCTCCGCCTGCTCGAGGTGCTCGCCGCGCATCCGGGTCCCCTCGCGATCACCGAGCTGCACCGGCTCACCGGCTATCCCCGCTCGAGCCTCCACCAGCTGCTGCACACCATGGCCGCGAGCGACTGGATCGCGATGACGGCGGACGGCGCGCACGCGGCCATCGGCTCCCGCGCCCTCATCGTCGGCACGTCGTACCTCGACCACGACCCCGCGCTGCCCTGGGCGGTCGCCGCCCTCGAACGGGTGCGCACGCAGGTCGGCTACACCGCGCACTACGCCCGGCTCACCGGCTCCGACGTGCTCTACCTCGCCACCCGCGAGGCCCAGGAGTCGCGTCGCCGGACCTCCCGCGTCGGCCGGTTCCTGCCCGCCCACGCCACCGCGCTCGGCAAGGCGCTGCTCAGCGAGCGCACGAGCGTCGAGCGGGCCGAGGCCCTCGGGCAGGGCGAGCTCGTAGCGCTCACTCCGCACACGATCACCGACCGCGCGGCGCTCGAGGCGCAGCTCGACGAGGTCCACGCCCGCCGCTACGCCGTGGAGCGCGAGGAGAACACGCCGGGCGTCTGCTGCATCGGCGTCCCCGTGCGGTACCGGATCCCCGCGACCGACGCGATCAGCGTCTCGATCCCGCTCGACCGCGCGGGCGACGACGAGATCGCGCACGTCGCCGAGACGGTGCGCGGCATCGCCGACGAGCTGGCGACGACCCTGCAGCGCTCGGGCGTGCGGTGAGTCCGCTCACCCGCTTCTGCGCCTACTCGTGGGACCTCGCCGACGACCCGGCCGCCGCCGACCGGGCGCTCGCCGCGGGGGTCTCGGGCGTCGCGATCGCGGCCGCGTACCACTCCGTCCGCGCCGCGACTCCGCTGCACCCCCGCCACCGCGTCGTCGATGCGGCGACCGCGGCCTTCTACCTGCCGGTGCGGCCCGAGGCGTGGGGGCGGCTCGTGCCCCGATCGGCTGCACCGTGGGCGGGCGAGGACGCGTTCGAGCGCGCCGCCGCGACGGCCCGCCGTGCGGGACTCGACGTCGAGGCGTGGGTGGTGCTGATGCACTCGTCGGTCCTCGGCACCGCGCATCCCGAGCTCTGCGTGCGGAGCGCCGCCGGCGACGTCTACCCGTACGCGCTCTGCCCGTCCCACGAGGACGTGCGCGCCTACGCGGTGTCGGTCGTGACCGAGACGGTGCTGCTCGGCGGCGTCGACACCCTCATGATCGAGGCGTGCGGGCCGCTGGGACTCGGGCACCTCGGCCACCACGAGAAGACCGCGGGCGCCGACTGGACCCGGGTCGACGAGGACCTGCTCTCGCTGTGCTTCTGCGGGGCGTGCCGGGCGTCGATCCGCTCGCACGGGGGCGATCCGGAGGCGCTCGCCGCGACCGTGCTCGCCGCCGTCGGCACCGAGGCGTCCCGGGTCGAGGACGCGCTGGGGGAGGGGGCGACGCTGCTGCTGGAGGTGCGCGACCGCTCCCGCCGACAGCTCACCGCCGAGGTGACGGCCGCGGCACGGGCGGCGGGCGCGCGGCGACTGCTCTTCCACGCGCAGGCGGACCCGTGGGCGACCGGGCCGTTCGCGGCGCTCCTGGACACGCCGGGCGCCGACGGCGTCGTGCTCCCGGCGACCGATCTCGCGCTCGACGGCGGAGTACGTCCGGCGGTGGCACCCGGCGTCCGCGTCGGCGGATACCTGCCCGTGCTCCCGCCCGTGGATCCGGACGCGGTGCCCGGCTGGGCGGACCTGCTGCGCGATCTCGACGACCTGTACCTCTATCACCTGGGGCTCCTGTCGCGGCGGCGGCTCGACGCGGTGGGCGAGCTGGTGACGCGACTGCGCGCGTAGCCTGAACGCGACGCGGGAGGTGCGGGCGGATGCACGACGAGACGGAGCGCGCCCGCGTCCAGCGCCGCACGCTGGTCGTGGTCGTCGTCGGGCAGGTGCTCGGCGGGGCGGGCCTGGCGGCGGGAGCGACCGTCGGCGCGCTGCTCGCGCAGGACCTCTTCGGCGGCGAGGGGCTCGCGGGCCTGTCGACGGCGCTCCTCACGCTCGGATCGGCGCTCGCCGCGTTCCTCGTCGGGCGCACGGCGCAGCGCCGCGGCCGTCGGCTCGGGCTCGGGCTCGGCTTCGCCGCGGGCGGGCTCGGCGCGGTGGGCGTGGTCGTCGCGGCGGCCACCGGCAGCGCCGCCCTGCTGTTCGCCTCGCTCGTCGTCTACGGCGCGGGCAGCGCCACCAACCTCCAGGCCCGCTACGCCGCGACCGACCTCGCCCTGCCCTCGCACCGGGGCCGGGCGATCAGCACCGCGCTGGTCTCGACGACGCTCGGAGCGGTCGCCGCCCCGGCCGTCGTCGAGCCTCTCGGCGTCGTCGCCACCGGACTCGGGCTGCCGGCGCTCGCGGGGCCGTTCCTGCTCGCCGCGGCGGCCTACCTCTCGGCGGGCGCCGCCCTCCTCCTGCTCCTGCGGCCCGACCCGCTCCTGCTCGCCCGCCGCCTCGGCGCGACGGCGCCGCCCGTCGCCGCGACTCCGGTGCGGCGCGGGGCGGCGCCGGTGGGGGCGACGGTGATGGTGCTCACGCAGATCGCGATGGTCGCGATCATGACGATGACCCCGGTGCACATGCTCGCCCACGATCACGACCTCGGCGACGTGGGGCTGGTCATCGGGATCCACATCGGAGCGATGTACCTGCCGTCGCTCGTCACGGGTCCGCTGGTCGACCGCGTCGGCCCCACGGCCGTGGCGGGCGCCCCGGGGATCGTGCTCCTCGGTGCCGGAGCGATCGCAGCGCTCGCGCCCGGCGACTCCCTGGCCCTGCTGATCACCGCGCTCGCGCTGCTGGGGCTGGGCTGGAATCTCGGACTGATCTCGGGCACCGCCCTCGTCGTCGAGGGCACCTCGCCGGCCGACCGCGCCCGGGTGCAGGGGTCGCTGGACGTGCTGGTCGCCCTGTCCGGGGCGGGCGCGGGAGCCGCCTCCGGAGCGGTCGTCGCGAGCTCGGACTTCGCGGTGCTGAGCCTGGGCGGCGGCCTGCTGGCGCTATTGCTGATCCCGGTGCTGATGGTGGCGCGGGTGCGCCGGACCGCGGTGTGACGGAGCCGCTTCCCCTCCGGCGCATCGCGCCCCTACTCTGAGCGGCGAACCCGACCTCCGGAGGCTCCCGTGTCCCTCGTCCGCGTGCACAACTTCTCGATCTCGCTCGACGGCTTCGGCGCGGGGGAGGGCCAGACGCTCGAGGCCCCCTTCGGTCACGCCGGTCACCGGCTGATGGGCTGGGCGATGGGCACCCGCACCTTCCGCGACATGGGGCTGCCCGGTGACGGACCGGGCTCGCGCGGAGTGGACGACGCGTTCGCGAGCGCCTGGGGCGAGGGCATCGGCGCCGAGATCATGGGCCGGCACAAGTTCGGGTCCCAGCGCGGACCGTGGGAGGACGAGCAGTGGCGCGGCTGGTGGGGCGAGGATCCGGTCTTCCGCACGCCGGTCGTCGTCCTGACGCACCACCCGCGGCCGACCCTCGAGATGGCGGGCGGCACGAGCTTCCACTTCGTCGACGCCGATCCGGCGACCGCGCTCGCCATGGCCCGGGAGCTGGCGGGCGGCGGCGACGTGCGGATCGGCGGCGGCGTCGCGACGGTGCGGCAGTTCCTCGAGGCGGATCTGATCGACCACCTGCACGTGGTGGTCGTGCCGATCGTTCTCGGCCGGGGCGAGCGGCTCTGGGACGGACTCGAGGGCCTGGAGGAGCGCTATTCGGTCGAGGCGACGCCGTCGCCGTCCGGAGTCGTGCACCTGGTCCTGACGCGGCGGGCGCGGTAGCGGGACGGGCCGGATCCGACCCGCGCGACTACGCTGGGAAGCCACATGGCATCCGACAGCGAGTACCCCGTCACCCTGACCGACCCCCTCGAGGAGCGCCTGCGCGCCCAGGTCGCCCGCCAGGGCGAGCAGACCGTGGCGCTGCGCTCCGCGTCGCTGCTGACGGGCGGCTACGAGGGCGAGTCGTTCCTCCTCACCGTCGGCGGCGAACACGCCGACGGCGTGCTGAAGGGCGCGCCGTCGCTGTACTGGCCGGAGCTCTGGGGTGCTCGCGCCCTGCTCTACGTGTGGGACGAGCAGGCGGCCGACGCCGTCGTCGCGGGTCTCTCGAACGCGTCGTGGCGGGTCCGCGAGATGTGCGCACGGGTCTGCGCCGAGCGGATCCTCGGCGGGCAGAAGAAGCTGTCGCGCCTCACCACCGACGAGCACGCCCGCGTGCGGAGCGCCGGGGCGCGGGCGCTGGTCGCCGTCGCGATCGCGGGCATCGGCTCCGGCCGGGACGAGAAGGGCGAGTTCGCGGCCAGCGTGGAGCAGACGCTGACCGCGATGCTGCGCGACCCCGACCGCGACGTCCGCCGCGCGGTGCAGCAGTCGCTCGAGGCGCTGCGCGCAGCGCGCGCCTGACCGGCGGAGTCAGCTCACCCGCTCCGGCACCGCCCCGCGGACGACGGCCGCGGAGTCGGCGAGCAGCTGCTCCCCGCCCGCGACCTTCGTGAGGACGAGCGCCTCCGGAGCGACCGCCAGGAACTCCGCGAGGACCCCCGGATCCAGCAGGCTCGCGCCGAAGCCCTCTCGCGCCGCGCGGGCGGTGCGGACGGGGAGGTGCGCGTCGCTGAACGCCGGGCCCAGTCGCGTGGCGACGTCGGACGCCCCGGACACCCCGAGGGCGACGAGGGTCCCGGCGTCCCGCGCGCGTCGTGCGTGCTCGAGCGGTCCGTCGAGGCGGCGGGTCTCGAGCCAGGAGCGGCCCCAGTTGATCGCGGTGCCGAGGCCGTGGCGGGCGGCCTCCTCGAGCTCGGTGCCGAGATCGAGGAAGCCCTTCACCGGGTCGGGGCCCTCGAGGGAGTCGCAGTGCTCGACGACGAGCCGCACCCCGTCGCGGTCCTTCCGGGACACCTCGCCGAGGCTGCGGGCGAAAGCCGCTCGAGCGGCGGACGGGTCGCGAGTGCCGGCGGGCGCGGAGTGGACCAGCACGCAGTCGATCACGAGCCGCCCCTCCTGCTCGTTCACCGCCGCAGCGGCCGCGAGCGCTCGGCGGGTCAGCGCGACGGCCGCGCCCCGCCGCGCCTCGTCCGCGCTCGCCAGGCCGACGCCGCGCTCGAGGACCGCCGGGAGCAGGGTGAGCACGTGCCTCCCCGCGCGGCTCAGCCGCCGCAGCATCGCCTCCTCCTCCGGGACGAAGGCGCTGGCGAACGGGATCTCGAACCCGCAGCACCCGGTGACGAGCGCGATCCGCTCGTGGAACGCGTCGAAGGCCGCCGCGTCGAGCCGGGCCCGCTCCGGCGCCGACGGGTAGGCCCCGACGATCACCTAGCGCGCGCCGTCCACCCGCGCCGACGCGGGCAGCGCGAGGTCGCGGATGTAGGCGGCGAGGTCGAGCAGCGGCTGACCCTCGTGCGGCCCGATCCCCTCCGGCTTCCACCGGCTGATCGGCTCGATCGTCAGGCGCGAGCTGTGGCGGAGGTAGTACTTGGCCGAGGTGGGGTAGCGCGAGTTGATCGTGTGCTCGGCCACCGTCAGGAGGCGCTGCACGGCGACGGCCTCCTCCGGAGGCTGGTCGTCGTAGTGCTCGCAGAGCCACGCCACGTGCTCGGGGTAGATGTTGGCGGCGTAGCCGCTGAGCCCCGCCGCGCCGAGGCGGAGGGACTCGGTCAGCGAGGAGATCTGCGCGTTGTAGAGCTTCATCGGCGTGCCCGCGATCGCCCTCAGCCGCTCCTCCATGGTCGCGAGCGAGTGCGAGGTGTCCTTGTAGAAGACGAAGCGCCCGGTGCCGGCCATCCAGGCCACGTTCTCGGTCGAGGGCAGCCGCTTGAAGGGCACCGGGCACTCGTAGATGCCGAACCTCGCCTCGGGGACGGCGTCGAGGATGTGCTGCACCGTGGCGCGCCACTCCTCCTCGGTGGTGGTGAGCCCGCCGACGAGGGAGGAGATGAGGACGACCGCGTCCACCCCGGTCGCGGCCATCGCCGCCGCCGACGCCGCCTGCTCGTCGGGCGTCCCGGAGGAGACGGAGGAGGCGACGACCGGGACCCGGCCTGCCGACCGGTCGACCACGCGGCGCGCGAGGGCGAGCCGCTCCTCCTCGGTCAGGTCGTACATCTCGCTCGAGAGCGCGACGGTGAAGATGCCGGCGGCGCCGTTGTCGATCAGCCAGTCGGTCAGGGCGTCGACCTGCTCGAAGTCGAGGGAGCGGTCGGGACGGAACGGGGTGAGCATCACGGGCCAGCCGCCGTCGGGCAGGGTCGCTCCGGCGGTCGTCGTGGTCGTCGGGGTGTCGGTGCTGGTCATGTCGGTCCTTGTCTGTCGAAGGGTCGGTGCGGAGGGGCGTCAGCCCTTGAGGGAGCCGCTCACCAGGTCCAGGCGCCAGTAGCGCTGCAGGAAGAGGAAGAGCGCGATGAGGGGGATCGTCGAGATCAGGCAGCCCATGATCACGACGTTGTAGGTGTTGGGCTGGTCGTTCCCCTGGTTCATCAGCGAGTAGAAGCCCACCGTCAGAGGGAACGTCTCGGTGCGCGAGAGCATGATGAACGGCAGGAGGAAGTTGTTCCAGATGCCGACGAAGTGCAGCAGGAACACGGTGATCAGGCCCGGCACCATCGGGTACACGGCGATCCGCGAGAAGATCCGCCACTCGCTCGCGCCGTCGATCCGGCCCGCCTCGAGCATCTCGGTGGGCACGACCGCGGTGGCGTAGATCCGGCAGAGGTAGATGCTGAACGGGCTGATCATGCAGGGCAGCAGCACCGACCAGTACGTCCCGGCGATCCCGATCGAGGAGAGCAGCAGGTACTGCGGGATCGCGAGGATCACCCCGGGGATGAGGACGCCGATCAGCAGGAAGTCGAAGACCAGCTTCTTGCCGCGGAACGAGTACTTCGCGAGGCCGTACCCGGCGAGGGCCGAGACGACGGTGCCGAGCAGCCCGCCGCCTCCGGCGAAGATCAGGCTGTTGAGGCACCACGACCAGAACGCGCCGTCGCCGACTCCGAGCAGCAGGGCGAAGTTCTCCTGGAACCCGCCGGTGAAGCTCGGCGCGAGCGAGAAGGTCGTGAACAGCTCGCCCGAGCGCTTCGTCGCCGCGGTGAAGAGCCAGACGACCGGGAGGAGGCAGTAGCCGGCTCCGACCAGCAGGACGGCGGTGGGCCAGAACGCGGCGCGCGGCCGGGTGACGGTCGGCCCGCGGCGGCGCGAGCGGACGGACTGCGCGGCGTGCCCGGGGTCCTCGACGACGGGAGGCAGCTTCGTGAGGGTGTCGGTCATGATCAGTCTTCTCCGAAGGCGCGCGTCTGCAGGAACCGCAGCAGGCCGAGCGAGGCGATGAGGGTGAGGAGGGTGACCACGACCGACGTCGCGGACGCCGAGAACAGGTCGTTCGTGACGAAGGCGTCGCGGTAGATCAGCATCATCGGCACCCAGTCCGAGCCGATCACCGTGGTGAGCGTCACGAGCGTGTTGGGCTCCGAGAACACCTGCAGCGCGCCGATGATCGAGAACAGGCCGGTCATGATGACGCCGGGGACGATCAGCGGCAGCTTGATGCGCAGGGCGAGCTGCCACTCCGAGCAGCCGTCGATGCGGGCGGCGTCGTAGATCTCGGACGGCAGGCCCCGGAGCGAGGTGTAGAGGATGACCATGTTGAAGCCGACCGAGCCCCAGATCGCGATGTTCGCGACCGAGAGGAAGACGGAGTCGGGGCCGAGGAAGACCGGCGCGGGGAGGCCGAGGGCGCTCGCGGCGTCGACGAAGGGGCTCACTCCCGGCAGGTAGAGGAACCCCCACATCAGCGCGGCGATCACACCCGGCACCGCGTAGGGCACGAAGATCGCGATCCGCGAGAAGCGGCCGAAACGGGTCGAGAGGTTGTCGAGCAGGAGCGCGAACACGAGCGCGAGGATCATCGTGACCGGCACCGAGAGCAGCGCGTAGGTCAGCATCCGACCGAAGCCGGCCCACAGGGCGGGGTCGGAGAGGGTGCGCGCGTAGTTGTCGAAGCCGACGAACGTCTCGCGCTTGACTCCGAGGCCGCTGCCGCTGACCGTGCTGCCGCGGAAGCTGAGCCAGACCGTGTAGAGCAGCGGGAGGGCGAGGAGCCCGACGGCGAGGAGCACCGCGGGGGCCACGAAGAGCCAGGGTGCGGCTCGCGGGGCGAGGGTCGAGGGGCGCCCGGGGGAGGGCGCGGTCGTGGTCGTCATGGGAACCTCACTGTTCGAGACGGACGGACGGGGCCCCGCGGCGCGCGGGGCCCCGGGGCGCTACTCCGCGACGTCGTAGCCGGACTTCTCGAGGTCGGCGACGGTCGCCTCCTGGACGCTCGCGAGCGCCTCCGTGAAGCTGCCGTTGTCGTTGACCGCGGCGCTGAAGGCGTTGGTGAAGGCGTCGTAGGCGACGGAGACGTTGGGTCCCCAGGTCACCGACGCGGTCATCCGGTCGATCTCGTCGGCGGTCGCGTAGAAGTCGGTCTGCTCGGGCAGCAGGGCCGGGGCCTGCTGCAGCTCGGGGAGCTCTCGACCGGCGAGGGAGGCCGGCCAGATGCTGGCGTACTCGATGTACGCCTCGAGGGCCTCGGTCGAGGTGTTGAGCCAGAGCGCGAACTCGCGGGCCTGCTCCGGGTGGTCGGAGCCGGTGGTGACGATCGTGCCGCTGCCGCCCAGGACGCCCGAGCTCGGGTCCGACGGGGTCCACTGCGGGATCGGCACCGCGGCCCACTTGCCGATCGTGTCGGGCGCGTTGTTCTGCAGCAGCGGAGGGGTCCAGACCGCGCCGAGCCAGCTGGCCAGGGTGCCGTCGGCGAGGGCGGCCTGCCACTCCGGGGTGAAGGTCTTGAACGTCGCGAGACTGCCGTCCTCGACGAGGCCCTGCCAGTAGTCGGCGACCTTCTGCGAGGCGGGGTCGTCGATCGCGACGGTCCAGGTGCCGTCCTCCTGGCTCCACCACTCGGCGCCGGCCTGCTGGCTGAGACCGGCGAACAGCTGAGCATCGTTCGCGGGGAACGTCGCGAGGTACTTCGTCGGATCGGCGGTGTGCAGCGCGCGGGCGGCGTCGGCGTACTCGTCCCAGGTGGTCGGGGCGGTGAGGCCGTTCGCCTCGAAGATGTCGGTGCGGTAGTAGAGGAACATCGGTGCGGTGCCCTGCGGGACGGCGTAGTTCACGCCGTCGAAGGTCGTGAGGTCCCAGGCGGGTCCGGCGGTCTCGTCCTCGCGGTCGCCCATGATCGAGGTGACGTCGGAGGCGATCTCGCTGGTGATCAGGTTCGGCAGGTTCTCGTAGGTGGTGTTCGAGAGGTCGGGCAGGGTGCCGGCCTGCTTCGCGGCGCTGAGCTTCGCGACGATCTCGGCGCCTCCGGTGGAGGTGTTGACCTTCACCTGGGTGTCGGGGTTGGCCTGGTTCCAGACGTCGACGATCTTCTCGATGTTGGGTGCCCACGACCAGTACTCGAGGGTGACGGGGCCGTCGGCGGCGGACTCGCTCTCGGCGGCCGAGTCGGACGCGCCGGAGCAGCCGGCGAGGAGGGCGGCGGAGGCGAGGGCGGCCACTGCCGCGAGGGACCTGGGGAACTTCTTCGTTCTCATCGGAGTCTTCATCCTGACGTCGATCCTCTGCGGCTCTGCAGAGGGTGATCGGGTCGCCGTCCCGGGATTCGTTACCGGTAACGAAGTGTGCGACAGCATCACAGTAGGGCGGCCGGGCATCTGCCGCAAGAGATGTTTCGTTACCGCTCACTATTCGAGGACGGGTCGATCCTGTCCTGCGCCGGAACCGACGGCGGGGGACCGCGTCAGGCGGGAGGGGCCGTCGAGGTCCGCACGACGAGCTCCGGCACCGGGTACTCCACCGTCTCGGTCGGAGCCGTCCCCTCGACCATCGCGATCAGCGAGAGGACCGCCGCGCGGCCCATGCCCTCGAAGTCCTGCCGGATCGTGGTGAGGGGCGGATGGAAGAACTCGGACTCCGCGATGTCGTCGAACCCGACGACGCTGACGTCCTCCGGGATGCGCCGCCCGGTTTCGTGCAGGCGGAGGAGGAGCCCGAGCGCCATCCGGTCGTTCGCCGCGACGACCGCCGTGACGTCGGGATCGGCCACGAGAGCGGGCGCCGCGGAGTAGCCGGACCGGGACGACCAGTCGCCGTGCACCAACGGCAGGGCGGGCAGGCCGGCCTCGGCCATCGACTCCTCGTAGGCGCGGGCGCGGTCCTGCGCCGAGATCCACCGCTCGGGGCCGGCGAGATGGGCGATGCGGCGGTGCCCGAGCTCGAGCAGGTGGGACACGGCGAGCCGGGTGCCGACGGCGGAGGCGCCGCTCGCGCGCGGACCGCCGCGGTCGATGTGCACCGGGATCGGCAGGTCGAGCGTGCGGAGGGCCTCGCCCACCTCGTCCGTGGGCGCCGTGGCGAGGATCCCCTCGAGGTCCCGGCTGCCGAGCGCGTCCAGTGCGTCTCGGAGCTCGGCGGGGTCGGAGGTGTCGACGCTGATGATGTCGAGGGAGTAGCCGACGCGGCGGGCGGCCTCGCTCGCTCCCTGCATCGTCTTGCCGGGAGCGGTTCCGGCGAGTTCGTGCACCAGGGCGCCGAGGCGGTGGGTGCGCCGGGTGGCGAGGGAGCGTGCGGTGGTGTTCGTCCGGTAGTTCAGCGCGTGCAGGGCCTCCTCGACCCGGATGCGGTTGGCGGGGCGGATGCCGCCCGTGCCGGTGAGGAACCGCGAGACGGTCTGGTGCGAGACCCCTGCCCTGCGGGCGACGTCGTAGATGGTCGCCGCTCGTGCAGGTCTGTCGGACATCCCCGCCTCCGTCCTCGTCGATCCGTCTGCGGCAACGATAGGGGAGCGTCGCGATCGGGGCGGCGCGGCCCGGTGTCGCCCCTCCGCGAGCCGCCTGAAAAACAGAACTGTATGGTACAGTTCTGTTCGTGCAGCCTCCCGTGTCCGCCTACTCGCTCCGCCGTGCGGACGCGGTGCTCGAGGCGACGCTGGACGTGCTGGCCGAGGTCGGCTTCGCCCGCCTGACCGTCGACATGATCGCGACGAGGGCGCACGCGTCCAAGGCCACCATCTACCGCCGCTGGGCGACGAAGACCGAGCTGGTGCGCGCCGCCGCCGCGCTCGTCGAGGTCGAGACGATCCCGGCCGCGGTCGGGTCCGACACGGCCGAGGCCCTCCGTGCCGTCCTCGAGAGCCTGCGGTCGATGACCGTCGGCCGGCTGGGCCGCCTCGTCACCGCGCTGACCACCGCGGCGGTCGACGACCCCGACATCCGCGCGACGGTCCACGAGGAGCTCGTGATGCCGCTGCACCGCGCCACCGCGGCCGCCCTCGACGAGCTGCGCGACGCCGGAGTGATCGACGCGCACGCCGACACCGCGCTGGCGGCGCAGGCGCTGATCGCGCTGACGATCGACCGCGCCGTCGCCACGGGTACCGCGGCGACCCCGGCCGAGCTCGAGGCGCTGCTCGCGGCCTGGGTGCTGCCGGTGCTGGCGCCGGCCGCCACAGGGCGGCGGACGAAGGGGCCGACGGCCGGACCCGGATAGCAGGAGCACCCGCTCCCGCATCCCCGTCACCTCTGCAGTCAGGAACACCCGTGCCCACGTCCTCCCGCGCGCCCGAAAGCGCGCGCCGCACTCCTCGTCGGGGCCGCCCCGGCCTCACCCTCGCCGCCGTCTCGTTCGGCCTCTTCATGGTCGGCCTCGACGGCACCGTCGTCTCGATCGCCAACCCCGCCATCGCCGCCTCGCTCGGCACCTCGTTCGCCGAGCTGCAGTGGATCACCAACGCGTACCTGCTCGGTCTGGCGGTGTTCCTCATCCTGGGCGGCACGCTCGGCGACCGCTTCGGCCGCCGCCGCATGTACCTGATCGGCGTCGCCGCCTTCGCCGTCACCTCGGTCGGGATCGGCCTGGTCGGGTCGGCGGAGGGGGTCATCGCCTTCCGCGCCCTCCAGGGGCTGAGCGCCGCGCTGCTCATGCCGCAGACGCTCGCCCTGCTGCGCTCGACCTTCCCGAAGGAGAAGTTCGGCATGGCCGTGGGCATCTGGGGCGGCGTCTCCTCGGTCGCCATCGCGGCGGGCCCGATCGTCGGAGGAGCGCTCGTCGCCCTCTTCGGCTGGGAGTCGGTCTTCTTCATCAACGCCCCGATCGCGGTCATCGGCCTGATCCTCGGCGGCAGCGTGCTGGCGGAGTCCACCGCTCCGACCCGCGGCCGCTTCGACGTCGCCGGCGTGGCCCTGCTCGCCCTGGGACTCTTCGGCCTCGTGCTGGGCGTCGTCCAGTCGGAGTCGTGGGGCTGGACGAGTCCGCTGACGCTCGGCGCGATCGCGCTCGGGCTGGTGCTGCTCGCCGCCTTCGTCGTGGTCGAGAACCGCGTCGGGACGCCCCTGGTGCCGATGGCGCTGTTCCGGAACCCGACGCTCTCGGTCGGGGCCGTCGCCATCGCCGTCAACTTCTTCGCGCTGTTCGGAGCGACGTTCTTCCTGTCGCTGTTCCTGCTCAACCTGCGCGGCGTCCCGGGCGTGCAGGCCGGCGTGATGCTCCTCCCGCTCAGCGGGGTGTCGATCATCGCGTCGCCGCTCGGAGCGATGCTGGTCGCGAAGTGGGGCATCCGGCCCACGATGACGACGGGGCTCGGCCTGATCGCCGTGTCGATGCTCGGACTGACCCTCCTCACGACCGACTCGGCCTACCTCGCGATGGCCGTGCCGTTCGTGCTGCTCGCCCTCGGGGTCGGCCTGGTCATGACCTCCGGAGCCGACGCGATCGTCGGCAGCGCACCCGTCCGCCTGGCCGGCGTCGCGGGCGGGCTCCAGGCCACGTCGCTGCAGCTCGGCGGTGCGCTCGGCACCTCCGTCTTCGCCGCGGTCGTCGCGGCGGCGGCGAGTGCGGGCACCAGCGGGCTCGGGCTCTCGGAGTCGGCCCGCGAGGGCGTGGCGCAGGGGCTCGTCCCCGCCGGCGCCGCACCCGACGTCGCGGCCGCGGCCGCCGACGCGTTCCTGGGCGGACTGCACACCGCGTTCCTCGCGGCAGCGGTGGTCGCGGCGATCGCCGCGGTGCTCGCCCTGGTGTTCGTCCGCTCGAGCACCCCGCACCACGACGGGACGACGGTGCTCGAGGAGGTCGCCGCGGGCACGGCGGCCTGACGACGGCGGGGGCTCCCGTCCCGGGAGCCCCCGCTCTCAGCCGCCGACGCTCGAGCCGAAGCCCGACTTGCCCGTGCTGCCGAAGCCGCCCGAGAGGGTCTGCTTGGAGCCGACCGTCGCTCCGGTCGGCGCCTTCTGCACGACGTCGGGCTGCGTCGCTCCGCGCGCCGCGAATCCGCCGCTCGTGACGGGCGCCCAGCTGGTCGCCCGGGTCGAGTTCCACCGCGACGACGCGAAGATGAGGGGCCCGAGCCAGAAGCCGCCGGAGTAGTGGCCGCGGTACTCGTCGGTCGCCTCGCAGAGCTGCTCCGGATCGTCGGCCACCGTCTCGCCCTCGGCCTGCAGCTTCGCGATCTGCTCGCGGACGTCGGCCAGGCAGTCCTCGCGGCTGGCGTAGACCGGGCGCTCGGCGTTCTCGGGGATCACGTAGTCCTCGCCGTCGGCTCCGGTGGTCACGACGCCGTCGGACGACGGATCGCCCGCGCTCAGCGCGACGGCCAGGCCGATCGCCCCGACCGCGACGACTCCGCCGATGATGAGGCCGCGGCGCTTCGAGGCGATGCCGCTGATGCCCACGTCGGCGGAGCGGCGGCGGTCGGTGCGGACGGCGCTCTCGTCGTTCTCGGTGCCGGCGTCGCGGGGACGGTTCTCGGGGTCGGTCATCGGGTCTCCTCGTCCTGCGGGCGGTCGTCGCGGGCGTCGTGCGGGCGGGCCGGCTCGGGACTGCCGAAGGCGGGCTCGCTCCGCCCGCCCTCGATGTAGTGCGGGACGAACTCGGCGAGGTCGCCCGTGATCAGGCCGCTCGTCTCGCGCACGTCGATCCCGGCGGGGGTCTCGCCGACGATCCAGCTGCCGATCACGACCGTCTTGCCGTCGAGGCGGGCGAGCTCGGCGCGCGCCTGGTGGATGAAGCCCTCCTCGCCGTAGACGCCGCCGTTCTCGGCGACGACCGCGCCGTCGGCGTCGAGGACCGTGACGTTCGCGCCCTCCCGGCCGAGGCGGGGCTTGCGCACCTGGGCGGTGCCGACGAGCGGCTCGGCGGAGGCGGGGAGCAGGTTCGGGTGCCCGCGGAACATCTCCCAGAGCACGACGAGCAGCTGCTTGTTGCTGAGCAGGAGCTTCCACGCGGGCTCGACCCAGCGCGTGCGCTCGCGCCGGTCGAGCAGGAGCCCGCCGAACTGCTCGCCGAGCATCCACTCCCACGGGTAGAGCTTGAAGATGCGGCGGATCGGCTCGCCGTCGGCGTCGACGAAGCCCGCGCCGTCGAGCTCGTAGCGGATGTCCTCGACGAAGATCAGCTTGGGGTCGAAGCCCGCCTGCGCCGCCGTCTCGGCCATGTACGCGACGGTGTCGGCGTCCTCCACGATCAGCTCGCCGTCGCCGGAGTCGCGGAGCGACGCGAGGTGCAGGCGCGCGCCCTCGTCGAGTGTCCAGCGCTCGAGCCGGAGGTGGCGCCACTGCTCGACGAGCTGCTCGTGCAGGCTGTTGAACTGGTCGGCATCGGGCCCGTGCACGTCGATCAGCCACTGCCACTGGGCGGCGGCCGTCTCGACGAGCGAGGTCGGGGTGTCGGCGTTGAACTCGAGGAGCTTCACCGCGCCGCGGTCGTCGTAGGCGAGGTCGAAGCGGCCGTAGACGGTGGGGTCGTCCTCGTCCCAGGAGGTGCGCACCAGCTCGTGGAACCGCTCCGGGATGCCGAACTCGGCGAAGCGCCCCTCGCGCACGACCTTCTCGCACGCCTCCATGCAGAGGTCGAACAACTCCTTCGTGACGCCCTCGAGCAGGTCGATCTCAGCGGGGGCGAAGCTGTAGGCCGCGAGCTCGTTCCAGTAGGGCCGGCCGCCCTCGGACGGCAGGTCGTAGAAGCTGAAACCGACCTCGTCGAGGCGGGCGCGCCACTCCGGACGCGGGGTCGAGGTGTGTCTGCGCATGGTGTCTCGTCAGTGTACGTCCGGGTCCCGACACCGGGCAGGGGGG
Organism: Rathayibacter sp. Leaf296; assembly: GCF_001423045.1. Classification (NCBI taxonomy): domain Bacteria; kingdom Bacillati; phylum Actinomycetota; class Actinomycetes; order Micrococcales; family Microbacteriaceae; genus Rathayibacter; species Rathayibacter sp. Leaf296. The sequence goes on along the minus strand of NZ_LMNR01000002.1, from coordinate 955,160 downwards.
TTCCCGTGCGGTGCGGAGGCGCTCCACGGGGCAGACTCGACGGGAGCACGACGCAGGGGTGCGCTGGCCACCGCCCGCGCCCCGACGCCGTCGTCGGATCCGACCGGAAGGCAGTCCATGACCACCGCACCCCGCATCGCTCCGCTCGACGGGCTCCGCGTGCTCGAGCTGGGCAACTTCATCGCCGCGCCGACCGCGGGCCGGCTGCTGGCCGACTTCGGCGCCGAGGTGATCAAGGTCGAGCGGCCCGGCACCGGCGACGAGCTGCGCAAGTGGCGCCTGCACGCGAGCTCGACCACGTCGATGCTGTTCCACACCATCAATCGCAACAAGAAGTCGATCACCCTCGATCTGCGCACGGAGGAGGGCCGCGACGCCGTCCGCCGGCTGGCCGCCGAGTGCGACGTGGTGCTCGAGAACTTCCGGCCCGGCACGCTCGAGCGCTGGGGGATCGGGCCCGACGTGCTGAACGAGGCGAACCCCGAGCTCGTGATCGGCCGGATCTCGGCCTTCGGGCAGACCGGACCGCTGTCGGAGCGGCCCGGGTTCGCCGCGGTCGCGGAGGCGATGGGCGGGTTCCGCGAGCTCGTCGGCGACCCCGACCGGCCGCCCGTGCGCGTCGGCGTCTCGATCGGAGATTCCATCGCCGGTCTCTACGCGGGGTACGGAGTGATGATGGCGCTCTTCCAGCGCGAGACGCGGCGGGCGGCGGGCCTGGGCCCCGCACCGCTCGAGGAGCGGGTGATCGACGTGGCCTTGAACGAGGCGATGTTCTCGATGATGGAGTCGCTCATCCCCGACTACCAGGCCCACGGCGTCGTCCGCGAGCGCGTCGGCGGGCGGATGGAGGGCATCGCGCCCACCAATGCGTACACGTGCTCCGACGGGTCGAGCATCGTGATCGCCGGCAACGGCGACGCGATCTTCCAGCGCCTGATGGAGATCATCGGGCGCGAGGACCTCGCCGCCGACGAGGGGCTGGTCTCGAACGACCTGCGCTGGCGGCGCCGCGACGAGCTCGACGCCGCGATCGGCGCGTGGACGGCGACCCGGACCTCTGCAGAGGCGCTCGCGGTCCTCGACGAGAGCGGCGTCCCCTCCGGCCCGATCTACACCGCGGCCGACATCAGCGCGAGCGAGCAGTACGCCGCGCGCGACATGATCCAGAAGTTCGACGTCGACACGGGCGCCGGCACGATCGAGGACGTCGGCTTCCCCGGCGTCGTCCCCGTGCTCGGCGGCCGGTCCGTCCCGATCCGCACACTCGCCCCCGAGCTGGGGCACGACACCGAGGAGGTCCTGGCGATGCTCCAGGGCGCGACACCCACGACCCGCGCCGCCGAGGCGGACGCCCGATGAGCGCGCGACTGCGCGATGTGACCCTGCGCGACGGACTGCAGCTCACGGGCCGGATGCTGTCGACCGAGCGCAAGGTCGGCCTCGCCCGCGCGCTCCTCGCCGCGGGGGTGCCCGAGCTCGAGATCGGCTCGATGGCCCGCGGCGACGTGGTGCCTCCCATGGCGAACACGCTCGAGGTGATCGCGGCGCTGACCCCCGAGGAGCTCGAGCGGAGCTGGGTGTGGGTCGCCACTCCGCGGCACATCGAGAAGGCCGCGGCCGCCGGGGCGCGCAACTTCCAGTACTGCTTCTCGGCCTCCGACTCGCACAACCGCGCGAACATCGGTCGCCCCACCGAGGCGAGCCTGGAGGCGATGCCGGAGGCGCTCGCGCTCGCCCAGGGCGTCGGCGGGCGCATCCAGCTCTGCATCGCCACGTCCTTCACCTGCCCGTTCGAGGGGGCGGTGCCCCAGGAGCGCGTCCTCGCGATCGCGAACGACCCGCGGGCCGAGGGCGCCGAGGACGTGGTGATCTGCGACACCCTCGGGCAGGCGCATCCGGGGCAGGTCGCATCGCTCGTCGCGCGGGTCGCCGCCGAGACGCCGCGGCGCGAGATCGTGTTCCACGGCCACGACACCTGGGGCTCGGGCGTCGCCAACGCGCTGGCCGCCGTGGGGGCGGGCGCCTCGGTCGTCGACGGAGCACTCGGCGGGCTCGGCGGCTGCCCCTTCGCGCCGGGCGCGAGCGGCAACACCGCCTCCGAGGACCTCCTGTTCGCGATGCGACCGGAGTGGCTCGACACGGCGGCGTTCGCGGCGCTGGTGCGGGAGTCGGAGAGCCTGCTGGAGGAGCTCGGCGAGCCGAACCGGTCGAAGGCGCGGCAGGGCGCGCGGTCGCCCGCGAAGGCGTTCCCGTGGGTACTGGCGGACTGAGGATCGCGAGCCCCGGTCCCTCGCAGTGAGAAGCGCGCTACTGTAAATAGTCAGCCAGCTGATCGATCGAGGAGCGACATGTCCGCCGCAGAGACCCCCACCCGCGCCGACCGGATCCGGCAGACGGTCGTCGCCGTCAGCGCCGTCCTGGCCCTCGTCGGCTCCTTCATCGGCTCCGGAGCCGCGGGAGGCACGCAGATCGCCGACGCCGCCGGTGGCGCGCTCAGCGCCTCCTCGACCCCGGTCGCTCCCGACGGCCCCGCCTTCGCGATCTGGAGCGTCATCTACACCGGCCTCATCGCCTACGCGATCTGGCAGTTCCTCCCGTCGCAGGCCGCGCGGACCCGCCACCGCCGACTCGGCTACTGGGCCGCAGCGAGCCTCCTGCTGAACGCCGCGTGGATCCTGGTCGTGCAGGCCGGACTGCTCGTGCTCAGCGTCGTCGTGATCGTCCTCCTGCTCGCGGTCCTCGCGCGGATCTTCGTCCTGCTGCGCACGACGCGCACCTCCGGGAAGGTCGACGCGGTCGTCGCCGACGGCACCTTCGGCCTCTACCTCGGCTGGGTCTGCGTCGCGACCGTCGCCAACGTCACGGCGGCGCTCGTGGGCTCCGGCGTCGGAAGTGCGGACGGCCCGGGCGCGGACGTCTGGGCGGTCGTCGTGCTGGCGGTCGCCGGACTGGTCGGGCTGCTGCTCGCCGTCACCGGGCGCGGGCGCATCGCCCCGATGCTCTCGCTGTGCTGGGGCCTCGCCTGGGTCGCCGTCGGGCGCTTCGGCGGCGAGCTGATCTCGATTCCGGCGGGCATCGCTGCGCTGGTCGCGGCGGGAGTGGTGATCGTCGTGACCGTGGCGATCCGTGCGGCCGCGGGACGGCGCGAGCAGCGCGCTCCCAGCGCGGTCTGACGAGGGCCCGTCCTCGACGACCGCGATCCCGGCTGGACCGGAGGCGCCCCTGCCCGTCCGGGTGCTGTGCCGAGGCGCGAGCCCGGGCCCGTGCTCAGGCGCCGCTCAGCGAGGCGAGAACGGCGGAGTAGGTACCGTCGGCCACTGCGTCGCGCAGGGGGCGCGCGTTCTGCACGACCAGCTCCGACGCGGAGGGGTCGGCCTCCAGCAGCCCGAGCAGCTCCGTGAGGAAGTCGTCCAGCGGCAGGGCGTGCTCGTTCGGGCCGAAGAGATCGGTCTGCACCCCCGGCGGCACGATCTCGACCACCTGGACGCCCGACTCCGCGAGCTGCACGCGCAGCGCCTCCGTGAACGAGTGCAGGGCGGCCTTGGTCGCGCTGTAGGTCGGCGTCGTCGGGAACGGCACGAACGCGAGCGCCGAGGTGACGTTCAGGACGGCCGCTCCCTCCTTGCCGAGCAGCGTCGGCAGGAACGCGTAGGTTGCGCGGATGGTGCCGAGGAGGTTGACGGCGATGTGGTCCTCGGCGACGCGGACGTCGGCCGGATCGAGGACGCTCTCCTGGCGCATGATCCCGGCGTTGTTGATGAGAACGTTCAGCTCGGGGTGGTCCGCCTCGATGGTCGCCTTCGCTCGAGCGAGGGAGTCGGTGTCGGAGACGTCCAGCTCGATCCCGTGGATCCCGGGGTGCTCGGCCGTGATCGCGTCCAGGAGCGCGGTGCGGCGTCCGGCGACGATCACCGTGTTGCCGCTGTCGTGCAGTCGGAGGGCGAGGCCGAGGCCGATCCCCGAGGTGCCGCCGGTGATCAGGATGGTGTTGCCGGTGAGGTTCATGTGAGCTCCAGGTGTCGTGTCGGTGGTTCAGTGCGAGCCCGGACGACGCTAGGCGCCGTTCGGCCTCGGAGGCAGAGAGCGCTCGTCCCTGGATCGCCGATCCCGGGATCGGCGTCCAGCCGCCGGTGGGATCAGCGGGGCTGCGTCGAGCGCGGGAGGAACACCGCGAGGACGAGGCCGATGACCGCTGCGCCGGCGGCGATGAGGAACGCGATGCGGAAGCCCTCCAGCGTGGGCACCTCGATGCCTCCGCTGCGCCGGGCCGTGCTCGCGAGGACGACGCCGATCACCGCGCTGGACGTGGCCGTGCCGATGGAGCGCATGAGCGAGTTCAGTCCGTTGGCGGCGCCCGTCTCGGCGGGATCGACGGCGCCGAGGATGAGGGCGGGCATCGCCGCGTACGCGATGCCGACCCCCGCGCCGGCCAGGACGGCGACCAGGACGAGCTGCCAGATTGCGCCCAGGAGCACCGTGCCCGCCAGATACGCGACGACGAGAACCGCAAGACCGAGGATCAGCGCAGTCTTCGGGCCGCGCGCGGTCGACAGCCGTGCCGCGAGCGGAGCGACCACCATCATCGCCAGTCCCATCGACGCGCCGCAGAGTCCGGCGGCGACCAGGGAGAGGCCCATCCCGTATCCGGTGGAGGTGGGCAGCTGCAGGAGCTGGGGGAGCACGAGCGTGATCGCGAAGAACGCGAGGCCCACGGTGATCGCCGAGAGGTTCGTGAGGAGCACTTGTCGACGCGAGGCGGACCTGAGGTCCAGCAGCGGATCGTCGACGCGGAGCTCGTAGAGCCCCCAGAGCAGCAGGACGACGAGGGCCGCGCCGAAGAGCCCGAGCGTGAGGGGGCTCGCCCAGCCCCAGTCGCCGCCCTTGGAGACCGCGAGGAGGAGGGCGACGAGGCCCAGAGTGAGTCCGAGGGCTCCGACGAGGTCGAAGCGGCCGGAGGCGCGGTTCGGGCTCTCGGTCACGACGACGGCCAGTCCGATCATGGCGATCACTCCCAGGGCGGCCGTGCCGAAGAACAGCCAGTGCCAGTCGAGGTACTGGGCCACGAGGGCCGCGGCCGGGATCGCGAGCGCCCCGCCGATGCCGATGGAGCTGCTCATGATCGCCACCGCCGTGTTCCTGCGGTCGGGGTGCACCTGCTCCCAGATGATGCCGATGCCGAGCGGGATCGCTCCGAGCGCGAAGCCCTGGACGGCGCGGCCGATGATCATCGGCACGAGATCCGAGGTCATCCCCGAGAGGAGCGAGCCCAGGACCATCAGGCCGAGCGTGATGAGGATGAGCCTGCGCTTGCCGTAGAGATCGCCGAGTCGCCCGAGGACGGGGGCCGCGACGGTTCCCGAGAGGAGCGTGGCGGTGATCACCCAGGCGGCGTCGGACGCGTCGGCGTCCAGCAGCCGGGGGAGGTCGGCGACGAGGGGCACCGTCAGGGTCTGCATGGTGGCGACCGCGATGCCGCTGAGTGCCAGGATCGGGACGAGCCCGCGGCGAGGGCTCGGCTGGTCGCCGTCGGCGACGAGAGCGGCGGGCGACGGTTCGTGCGAGCGGGCCGCCTCCGTCGAGGTGGAGGTGTCGGGGCCGCCGGGGATGTCGGCGACCCTGTCGTGTGTCTGTGTCATGGAGTTCCTTGGCCGTCGAGCCCGTGGGCGAGGGAGGGGGCGCTGCCGAAGCGGTGCGCGGAGGGGGAGGAGGCGCCCGTGCGGGCGCGCTGAAGGGACCCGGGTCGGGTCGAGCGGGGTGCGGGTCCGAGAGTGTGCCCGGATCCGCTCGGCGGGTCGTGCCGCCCGGTCAGCCGGGGATGCCGGCGACGTCGACCTCGATGGCCTCGATGCGGCCCTCGGCCTGGAAGCCCGCGACGAGTCGTTCGGGGTTGGTGTCGGAGATGAGGAGGTAGAGGGTCCGTAGATCGGGTCCGCCGAGGACCGCGTCGACGGCGAACGTCCCGCCGTCCGGGTAGGCGGTGGTGTCGGGCTCGATCCGGATGACGTCGGTGACCTCGCCGCCCTCCAGGACGCGGCGGAACTCGCCGATCCAGGGGAACCCCGCCCAGACGGCGCCCTCGCTGTCGATGCCGATGCCGTCCACGGACTCGATGTCGGGTGAGCCGAACTCGGCGAACACGCGCTGGTTCGTCAAGCCGCCTCCGTCCTCGATGTCGAAGGCCGTGAGTCGTGCCCGGGGCGCGCTGAAGGACTCCGCCACGACGAGCGTGCGGCCGTCGCCGGAGATCGCGATCCCGTTGGGGAAGATCAGGTCCTCACCGCCGGTCTCGATGCGACCGTCGGGGTGGCGGATGATCAGGCCCACTCCGATCGGCTCGCTCCCGAACACGTAGCCCTGCGGTCCGACGTATGCGCGCCCCTCGCGGTCCACCGCCATGTCGTTGGGGTGGAACGCGACCTCGGAGAGGTCGGCGAGCTCCTCGAGTCCGTCCGGCCCGACGCGCAGCAGCCGACCGTCGAGGATGGAGACGACCATCGGCGATCCGTCGGGGGCGAAGCCCAGTCCCGACGGCCGTCCCGGCACCTCGACGACGCCCTCCGGAGTGAGCCGGCAGATCACTCCGCGGGTCATGTCCGAGAACCACAGCGCTCCGTCGTGCCAGCGGGCGCCCTCGAGGTATCCGAGGCCTCCCTGGGCGACGACGCGGCGGTTCTCGGCGGGCAGGATGCGGGTCGGGCGGGTCATTGACGGGTCCTTGTCGGAAGAGAGGGTGGGAGCGGGGGCAGAGGAGTTCCGTGCGGTCACGGGGTCTCCTCCCGGTAGCCGGAGGCGATCAGGGACCGGAGGCGGACGAGGGACTCCTCGTCGGCGCCGTTGCTCCTGATGAGGGCGAGGGAGCACGCGGCGAGGAACAGGTCGGAGCCTCGGACGGCGGAGCGGACCCGACCCGCGTCCTGTGCGGCGTGGACGAAGTTCTCGGTCGCGAGCACCAGGGCATCGCACGGGATCGTGAGGGGGTTGTCGGGATCGGGGCGCTGCACCGCCGACATGAGCGGGCCCGGGAGCCCCCGGAACGCACTGAAGTACTCCTCCAGTGCCTGCAGCCAGTGCGCGAGGGCCTGCGTCGGATCGTCGATCCTGTCGATCTCGGAGCGACGCTGGGCCAGCTCGGCGGAGTTCTGCTGCAGAACAGCCGCCAGCAGCTCGTCGCGGTGGGGGAAGTGGCGGTACAGCGTCGCGGGGCCGACTCCCGTCTCTCGGGCGATGGCCTCGAGGGAGGTGTCGATGCCGTGCTCACGGAAGTGGCGGTGGGCGGTGTCGAGCAGTGCCGTGCGATTGCGCTGCACGTCTGCACGGGGCTTGCGGGTTCCGGCGGCCGTCATCGGCGTCTGGGTGTCATAGTCGGGATCCTCTCGAATACGGATGCTGACTCCGTATTGCGCCCAGCATAAAACGGAGGGAGCATCCGGTCAAGTGCAAGGAGCGCAACGGGCTCCCTCCTCCTGAGGCGCGCCGCGCACTGATCGGCGCTTGCTAGCCTCGACCTTGACATCGGTGTCACGGTGGGAAGGGGCGGCAGATGAAGATCGGGGAGCTCGCGACTCGGACCGGTGTGCCCGCGCGCATGCTGCGCTACTACGAGGCGCAGGGTCTCATCCAGCCCGTGCGCCTGCACAACGGGTACCGCGACTACGACGACTACCTCATCGACCGGGTCGTGAAGATCCGCGGGCTGCTCGACGCCGGGATCCCCACCCGGGTGATCGGCGAGATCCTGCCCTGTTTCGACAGCCCCGGCTCCAGGGTTCCCGCCGATCCGGACCCGAGACTCCGCGAGACGCTGGTGCGACAGCGGGAGCGCATGGCCGAGAACATCCGCGTCCTGTCCGAGAACCGCGCGGCGATCGATCGGTACATCTCCGCCATCGACGACGTGCTCGGCGCTCGTCCGGTCTGAGCCGTCCGGCTGCTCGTCGTCGCCCACCCGGTCCTCCGGAGGCGCCTCCGAGGTCCGCGACGATTTGACCTTGACACTAGTGACAAGGTTGCAGACTGCGGGGATGACGACGAACGCCCCCTCCACTGCACCCCCGTCCACGTCGGCGCGGCTTCCGCTGGGTGCCCTCCTCGCCCTCGCGACCAGTGGGTTCCTGACCGTGATGCTCGAGACGCTTCCCGCGGGCGTTCTCCCCGCGCTGAGCAGCGACCTGGGCGTGGAGGAGGCGACCGCCGGACAGACCGTCACCTTCTACGCTCTCGGTGCACTGCTGGGTGCCATCCCGATCATCAGCGCGACGATGGGATGGCCCCGTCGCCGCCTGCTCGTGATCGCCCTGGGCGGGTACGTCCTGACCAGCCTGATCGTCGCGGTCTCGCCGTTCTTCGCCGTGACCCTGGCCGCGAGGTTCGTCGCGGGCCTCTTCGCCGGAGTCCTCTGGGGGATCCTGGCGGGGTACGTGGGTCGCATCGTCGATCCGTCGCAGCGAGGGCGCGCCCTGACGATCGGCCTGTCCGGGACCCCGATCGCCCTCGCGTTCGGCACTCCGGCGGCGACCGTACTCGCCACCGCGGTCGGCTGGCGCCTCACGTTCGTGATCATGGCCGTGGTCACTGCCGCCGTGGTGGTCTGGGTCCTGGCCGCGGTCCCCCCTCTGCCGGGACAGGAGCGGCACGAGCGCACGACGGCGCTCCAGGCGCTCCGTCTGCCCGGTGTCCTGCCGATCATCGTGGTCGCCCTGCTCTTCTTCTCCGGCCACGCCCTGCTGTACACGTACATCGCGCCGTTCCTCGCTCTCGCGGGGATGGGCGGCTCGGTCAGCGCGGTGCTCCTGGTGTTCGGCGTGTCGGCTCTCGTCGGTCTCTGGGCGATCGGACTGCTGATCGACCGGCATCTGCGCCTGCTCATGCTGGTCAGCACCGCGGTGTTCGCGCTCGCAGTGTCGGTGCTCGCAGTGGCGATGAGCGCGCCCGTCCTGGTCGTGATCAGCGTCATCGCCTGGGGGGCGGCCTTCGGCGGATCGGGGACTCTGCAGCAGACCGCTCTGACGAACGCGTCCGGCACCGCCGTCGACGCCGCTCAGTCGGTCCTCGTCACCGGCCTGAACCTGGGGATCGCGCTGGGCGGGATCCTCGGCGGACTCGTCCTGACCGGCTTCGGGGCCGGCGCCCTGCCCGTCGCGACGGTGACGCTGCTCCTGCTCGTCCTCGTCATCGTCGCGGCGGGACGACGCCACGCGTTCCCCGCCGCGCACCGGACGGACCGGTCGTGAGCGCGACCGGATCGTCGATGCCGAGAGAACTGCACGCAGAGAAGGAGTCGCACTCGTGACGGAACAGAAGAAGATGCTGATCGGCATGCAGCTGGGCAACGGGTACGGGGCGCCGACGCTGGCCTGGCGTGCGCCCCAGGTCGACCCGCGCAACTACACGAACGCCGACGCGTACGTGCGGTACGCGCAGGCGGCGGAACGCGGGAAGTTCCAGTTCCTCTTCCTGCCCGACTTCCTCGCGCAGAGCCAGCGGTCCGACCAGGACTCGCCCATGCTCACGATGGATCCCTTCATCCTCATGGCCGTGATGGCTCGCGAGACCCGGAGGATCGGGTTCGTGTCGACCGCATCGACGACGTTCCACGAGCCGTACAACCTGGCTCGTCAGCTGAAGACCCTCGACGTGATCAGCGGCGGTCGCATCGGATGGAACGCGATCACCACGTCCGACGAGGCCTCCGCGGCCAACTTCGGCACGTCGATCGCCGGCCGTGACGAGCGCTACGGTCGCGCTCACGAGGTCGTCGAGATCGTCCAGGCCCTCTGGGGCAGCTGGGAGGAGGACGCCTGGGTCGCCGACCAGGAGTCGGGAGTGTTCGCCGACCTGGCGAAGATCCGGCCCATCGACCTCGGCGGCCGGTACGTGGCCTCGCGCGGCCCTCTCGAGATCCCTCCCTCCTCGCAGGGGCAGCCCGTCGTCTTCCACGCCGGCCAGAGCCCCCACAGCCTCGCGCTGGCGGGCCGCTTCGCGAACGGCGTGATCGGGAACACCCACTCCATCGCCGATTCGATCCGTCAGCGCTCGACCATCAGGCGGGCCGCGGAGCAGGCGGGCCGCGACCCCGACGACATCAAGTACTTCGCGGGGATCAGCCCGACCATCGCGCCCACGACGCGCGAGGCGCTCGACCGGCGCGGCCGCTTCGTCGAGCCGCAGATCCCCCAGCAGATCGGCTACCTGGGGATGATGCTCGGCGTCCCGCTGTCCACGGCCGACCTCGACCGGCCCCTCAGTGCGTCGTCGCTCGCAGGCGCTCGAGCCGCGGCGTCGGACCCGCGGTCCGCGACCGCCCTGCGACTGGCTCGGGAGGGATGGAGCATCCGCGACATCCTGTACCACGGCGTGATCGACTACCACCCGGCCCCCGTCGGCCCTCCGCAGCTCACCGCCGACCACATGCAGGAGTGGTTCGAGGCGGGCGCCTGCGACGGGTTCTGGCTCAACCCGGACGTCTACGAGGACGGCATCGACGCGTTCGTCGACGGAGTGGTGCCGCTGCTGCAGGAGCGGGGGCTCTTCCACCGCGACTACGAGGGGGACACCCTCCGGGAGCACCTCGGCGTGCCGTACCAGTACGGCAGGGCCGGGACCGCCTCCGCGTCGTAGCGCGGCGGCGCCGCGTCCGCCGGTCTCGACGGGGTCCGGCTCACTCCACGAGGTCCTTCAGGATCCGGAAGAACGCGCTCTTGCCCTCGAGTCCGATCCCCGGCAGCTCGCCCGGGGCGACCCGGCTGCCCTCGATCACGGCGTCGTCGGTGAAGCCTCCCGTCGGCTGGAACTCGCCCGGGTAGGACTCGTTGCCGCCCAGGTGCAGCGCGGCGGCGATGTGGAGGGAGAACTGGTGCCCGCCGTGCGGCACGCAGCGGCGCGAGGACCAGCCGTGCCGGGCGAGCTCCTCCTGCACGCGGAGGTACTCCACCAGTCCGTACGACAGGGCGGGGTCGACCTGGATGTAGTCGCGGTCGGGGCGCATCCCTCCGTGCCGCAGCAGGTTGCGGGCGTCCTGCATCGAGAACAGGTTCTCGCCGGTGGCGATGGGCTTGGAGTAGTGCTCCGAGAGCGTGGCGTTCAGCGCGTAGTCCAGCGGGTCGCCGACCTCCTCGTACCAGAACAGGTCGTACGGCTCGATCGCCCGGCCGTACTCGAGCGCGGTGGCGAGGTCGAACTTGCCGTTCACGTCGACGGCGAGGCGGGAGCCGTCCCCGCTGAGGACGTCGATGACCGCCTCGATCCGCTCGAGGTCGTCGGCGAGATCGGTGCCGCCGATCTTCATCTTCACGACCTCGTAGCCGGAGTCGAGGAAGCGGCGCATCTCGTCCTGCAGGTCGCGGGTGGTCTTGCCCGGGGCGTAGTAGCCGCCGGCGGCGTAGACGAACACGTCGTCGTCGGGGGAGCCGTCGCCGTAGTGGTCCGAGATCCACCGGTAGAGGGGGACGCCCGCGGCCTTCGCGACGAGGTCGTGCAGCGCCATGTCGACCACGCCGACCGCGACCGAGCGCTCGCCGTGGCCCCCGGGCTTCTCGTTGCCCATCATCGCGGTCCACGCCTTCGCGGGCGAGAACTCGCCGCCCTCGTCGTGGAGCTCGTCGTCCGACGCGGCGAGGAGGCGCGGGAGCATGCGCTCCTTGATGATCGGCGTGGCGTTGTAGCGGCCGTTCGAGCTGAATCCGTAGCCGACGAGCGGCTTCCCGTCGACGACGACGTCGCTCACCAGGGCGATGATCGAGCTGTCCATCTTCGAGAAGTCGATGTACGCGTTGCGCATCGACGAGCTGATGGGGATGGTTCCGACGTGGGCGGCGACGATCTTCACGAGTTCTCCTCCGGTTGGTGAATGCATCTTATAAGATGTGAGCACCACCGTATGCTGAGAGCCCCCGGACCGCAAGACAGGAAGCGAGAACCGTGACCGTCACCGTCTTCTCCAGCAAGGGCGATGTCGCCTACAGCGAGGTGCGCCGTCGCATCCTGATGGGCGATCTCGCCGCCGGATCCCGCGTGCCGCAGTACGAGCTCGCCGAGGACCTGAGCATGAGCATCACCCCCGTGCGCGAGGCGCTCCGACGCCTCGCCAGCGAGGGCCTCGTCGAGCTCGACGCCCACCGCGACGTCCGGGTGGCCGGGCTCAGCGCGGAGGAGGGGCGCGAGCTGTTCGAGGTGCGCCTCGCCCTGGAGCCGGCCGCGACGGCGCTCGCCGCCGAACGCCGCACGGGCGAGGACGTCGAGCGGATGCGCGAGGCCGCCGCCGCCCTCCGCCCCGTCACGCGCGAGGAGGGGGAGGAGGCGATCCTCGCCCACTCCGCGTTCCACCGCGCCGTGTACCGCGCCTCGCACAACGCCGCGCTGGTGCGGCTCCTCGACGACCTGTGGGCGAAGTCCGACCGGTACCGGCGGAGGGGGCTCGAGCTCCCGTCGGGGGACGAGCCGCGCACCGTCGACCACCGCCAGCACGGCGAGCTGCTCGACCTGGTCGTCGCCGGCGACGTCGAGGGTGCCGCGGCCCTGGCGCGAGCGCACATCGAGGAGAGCCTGACCGGAGCGGTCCTCGACGTCCTCGACGCGGACTGACTCCCGCCGCTCAGACCGAGCGCGACTCCACGCTCTCGCGGCTGCCCGAGAACCAGCGCGGCGCCTGGAAGCCGTACTTCAGCACCGGGAGGTCGCGGGTGAGGCGCCAGTAGCCGAGCGCCGCCGCGACGGCGACGCCGCAGACGATCAGGGGCACGGCCGGCCCGATGGCGTCCAGCCAGCGCTGCCCCTCGAAGAGCAGCAGGAGGCTGGTGGTCAGCGAGACGAACAGCACGTGCACCACGTAGACCGGCAGGGTGTTGCGGCCGATGTACGTGATCCAGTCGGCGGCGCGCACTCCCGACAGGAAGCGCGCGAGGACGAGGCCGGCGAGGACCGCGAGCACGCTGACGAGCACGAGGCCCACGGTGAGCAGCGGGAACGGTCCGCGAGCGACCAGGATGCCGGCGGCGGCCACCAGGAAGAGCAGGCCGAAGCCGATCCCGCTGAGCAGTCCGCGGCGCTCGACGAACGCGAGGATCGCCGTGCGCAGGTGCAGACCGATCAGGAAGAACGTCAGGTAGCGGGACATGCCGTCCCAGGCGATATTGCCGGTCCCCTCCGACGTCGTGGAGCGGATCGCGTACCAGGCCACGGCGATCGCGGTCGCGACGCCCACCTGCACGCGCCAGTCGACGCGTCCGTCGGCCAGCTTCGCGAGCACGAAGAAGATGGTGAGGGCGTAGAGGAACCAGAGCCCGTTGTGCGGCATGAGCGGCGACAGCAGCAGGTCGAGCGGGTTCGTCTCGTCGGTTCCTCCGGGGTTCGGGACCACGGTGAAGAAGAGGAAGCGCACGAGCGTCCAGAGCAGGAACGCCCAGACGAGGAGGCTGAGGCGCGAGCGCCAGAGCTCGCGCCACGAGCGCTTGAGCACCGAGCCGGCGAAGAGCCCGGAGGCGAGGAAGAACAGCGGCATGCGGAAGACGATCAGCAGCAGGTTGATGTCGTCCCAGGCCCGCGGGGCGATGCCGGCCGAGATCGTCCACTGCACCGAGTGCGCGAGGGCGACCAGGATGATGGCGATCCCCTTCGCCGTATCCACCCAGGTGATGCGCGTGCGTGCCATGGTCCCTCGTCCGTCGTGATCATCGATGACAGTGGCGTCGGTGCCGAGCAAGTGTTGCACGGCTGTGGGGCCCCTGAAAGTGGTTCAGCGGCTCGGTGCGTTACGGGCATGTGACAGTCGGTCCGGTACAGGGGAGTGCCGAGCACGCGCCCCCCGACGGGGGCGGAGGCGTCACCCGCCGACTCCCGTGCCCGATGATCGTCGTATGACTCGCGCGACGCCTCCGACCGGCGGCGGACGTCGCCGACGTCCCGTCCTCCTCGGCCTGCTCGGCGTCCTGCTGATCGCGGGGGTCGTGGGAGTGGTCGTCGCCGTCACCGGGCCGAGGGACGGGGCCACCTCGTCGCGCTCGACGGTCGACATGGAGGAGCGCGTCGCCGCGATCGCGGAGCGCTTCCCCGACGGCTATCCGCAGCACAGCATCCTGCTCACGGGAAGCTCGTCGTTCGGCCGGTGGACGACGTCGAAGGAGGACCTCCGCCCCCTCGAGACCTACAACCTCGGCATCGGCGGCACCACCGTGGCCGATCACCTGGCCCACCTCGACAGCATGATCGCGCCGTTCGATCCGCGCGCGGTCCTCGTCTACGTCGGCGCGAACGACATCAGCGGCGACGCCGACGGGCTCTCCGGTGCCGAGACCGCCGACGCGGTCATCGAGTACCTCGGCCGGCTGGAGGAGGTCGCGCCGGACGCCGAGGTCTTCTACGTCGAGATCGCCGAGACGCCGGCGCGCGAGGCCGTCCGCGAGGAGGTCGGGACTGCGAACGACCTGATCCGCGCGTACGCCGACACCGACGACCGCGTCGTGTTCGTGCCGACGGCCGAGGCGCTGCTCACCCCCGACGGCGCGATCGACCCGTCGCTCTTCGTCGGGGACGGCCTGCACTTCGACGACGCGGGCTACGACCGCTTCGCGGAGGCGATCCGCTCGGTCGTGCTGCCCGCGCTGGAGTAGTCGGATGCCTCCGCGGTCGTCGAGGGGCTACTCGTCGGCCTTGTAGACCTTCCGGAACGCGTCCTTGCGCGCGATCCTCCCGCCGCGGAACTCGTAGATGTCGCAGCCGCGCGTCACCTGGACCTCGCCGTCGGGCCCGGTCCCGGTGAAGGACCACGTGCCCGCACCGCGGGTGCCCGCGATGAGGGGCTGCGTGTCCTCGTGGCGCTCCTGCCCGGTGTCGAAGGCGAGCATGAGCGCGAAGCCCTCCCGCACCTGCTCCCGGCCGGTCCAGGTGCGGCCGGGCTCGGGTCCGACGGAGGCGCTGTAGACGCAGTCGTCGGTGATGTGGCTCATCAGAGCCTCGAGGTCGTGGCGGGCCCAGGCGTCGCTGAACGCCGCGAGGATCTCGGGCGTCATCTCGTTCGCGCTGGTCTCGGTCGAGGAGGAGTCGTTCATGAGCCGGTCCTTCGAGTCGGGGGACCGTCGTCGGTCGCTCTGCGAACCCTGGCAGGTGCGCGGTCGCGGTGGCAACAGCCGCTAGCGGTCATGTCCGGAAGCGGGCGATCGGGGAGTCTGCAGGTCGGCTCAGTCGGAGCCGAGCGTGCTCTTCGGGTACTCGCCGAAACGGCGCTCGTAGGAGGCCGAGAAGCGCCCGAGGTGCGCGAAGCCCCACCGGTGCGCCACCTCGGCGACGGTGACCGTTCCGGCGTCGCTGGTGCGCAGCTCGGTGTGCACGCGATCGAGGCGGATGCGGCGGAGGTAGTCGAGCGGAGTGACGTCGAGCTCGCGGCGGAACGCGCTCTGGAGGACGCGGACGCTGAGGCCGGCGGCGGCGGCGACGTCCTCGGTGTGCACGGGCAGGTGGGCGTGGGCGTGCAGGTACTCGATCGCCGCGCGGAGCCGGTCGCTCGAGGGCAGGGCGAGCGGAGTGGAGAGGGCGAGGCCGATGTGGGGGAAGGTGTCGAGCAGGGCGATCGCGGCGGAGCGGTTGGCCTCGCTGCGCAGGAGGCCGGGGCTGTCCGGGTCCTGGACGACGCGGGCGACGGTCGCGACGGTGCCGGCCCAGCGCTGCAGCGCCTCGCCGGTGGGGCGGGAACGGGTGTCGAACAGCAGGGGCCCGGTGGAGCCCTCGTGCTCGGCGGCGATCCTCTCGAGGAACGCGGCGTCGAAGTGCATGAGGTTCTGCCGGTGGTCCGCGAAGTCGAACTCCGACGGCCGGTCCGTGACGAACATCGCCGGCTGCCCGTGGTTCAGCCGAACGGCGTCGCCGGTGAGGTCGAGCGCTCCGGAGCCGGCGGTGATCCACGAGACGATGTACTCGCCCTCGGTCCGGATCGTGCCGCGCAGCGATCCGCGGAAGAGGTTGCCGCGGAGGGTGAGCTCGTCGTCTCCGACCGAGGTGTAGCGGTAGGAGAAGTCGTCACCGGTCGGTGCGGCGGCGAATCCGCCGCCGTTGTACTCGCCCTGCAGGAGGGAGAGGGCTTCGTCGACGTCGCTGCCGGCGATCTCGGAGCGCGCGAAGCGGTCGGCGTCCTCGTTCATCACCCGCAAGGATCCCACGGGAGCGGCGTCTCGGCCTGAGAGGATCCGCCGCGCCGCCGCCGGGCGCTCACGCCGCGCGGAGCAGGATGCCTTCGGGTCCGATGGTCCTCGTCATGGCGAGGACGGTCGCCGTGCGGAAGTGCGAGAACAGCTGAGTGCGGTGCGCCGTGTCGCTCTCGACGGTCAGTGCGAACATCCTCCCGCGGGGGGCGGAGGACCAGGTGCGGATGTCGCTCGCGTCGATGCGCAGGATCCCGCTCTCCTCGCCCAGGTAGAGGGCTTCGGCGGTGATGGCGACGCTCCCGCCTCCGTCGCGGGCGGACGTCGAGCACGCGAAGAGCGCGGTGACGTCGGCGGGCACTCCGGGAGCCGCGGGGGAGAGGTCGAGGAAGTCGGCACCCGACCCGTCCGCTGCGCTCATCGCGACCACCCCCACTCCCTCATTATCGACAGGATGTACGCGGCGCCCGGCAGCGGGCGGTGACCCTTGCCATCCCGCCGGACGTCTGAGTGCAGCCGCGGTCGTGCGCCCTCGTGCCGTCGACCCGCGCCGTCCGACCCTCCCGGAGGAGCGTCGGACGGCGGGTATCGACGAGGAGTCCGGTCAGCGCTGGACGAGCGGGATCGCGATGTCGGTGACGTCCGCGCCGAGGGTGCCGAGCGACGTGGCCGTGCCGTCCAGCAGGCCGACCTCGTAGAGCGACCCGTTCACGGCGGCGAGGCCGATCGAGCCGACGGAGGCGCCGCCTCGGAGGACGGAGTAGACGTCGAAGCCGGTCACCCCAGCGGCGTCGAGGCCGAGCTTCCCGGTCGGTGCCAGCGACCCCGCGTTCGCGGGCGACTGGATCGCGATCTGGTCGAGAGCCGTGTCGAGGACGAAGAGGGTGGTCGCCGTGTCCGTGTCGAGGTCGTTGTTCGTGTACGCGGCTCCGGTGACGCCGGTGGCGACCGCCGGTGCGGCGTAGCTGAGGGCGCCGTCGGCGACCGTGGGGGCTCCGGGCGTGGCGAAGGGCTGGCGGAGGTTCTGGCCGGTGTCGCTGATCACGCGGAGGGCGTTCGCGGCGGGGTTGAAGTCGACGCCGAAGGAGGTGCCGCTCAGCGGGACCGTGAGCCGGGTCACCGGGGTGGCCACTCCGGTCTTCGCGTCGAGGAAGTAGACCCCGGCGCTTCCGGCGTTGTCGCCGACTCCGTAGAGGCCGCCGTCCTGGACGCGGTGGTCGATGCCGATGAGCGCCGTGTCGCCGCCGGTCAGACCGGTGACGGCGACCCTGCCGGTGACCTTGCCGGGCTTGGTGGGGTTGAACTGCACGAGCTCCGTGCCGCCGTCGGCGAGACCGACGACGCGCAGCTTCGCGGCGACCGCGCGGGCGGTGTCGACCAGCTTCCGGTCGACGGCGCTCGCCGAAGCGCTGGCGGACCCGCTGGACGCTGCGGCGGGAGCGGCACTGCTCGCGCCGGCGATCGCGGGTGCCACGGCCAGGACGCCCGCCAGGGCGACGGCTGCGACTCCGACTGTGATGGTTCTGCTCATCGTGTACTCCTCGAGATCTCCGGTCGCCGCAGATCGGCGACTCGCAGAGGGGTACCGCCCGGAGGGCGCGAGCGTTCATCCGGATCGGGACTTCTTCGACGGCGCGGTCCGCTACGGCGTGTTCCTCCCGGATACTGCTTGCGGATGCGCCCTCGGGCGGGAATACTGAAAACCACCCGCTGCTAGGTTTCACACGCCCACTCTGCGCAGCGGCAGTACTCGAGGATGAGGGGAGCCTGGCATGACCAGTCGTGAGACCGCTCTCCGTTCGCACGACGAGACCGACGCCCTCCCGCGGATGCGCGCCACGCCGGTCGACGGCGTGCTCGGGTCCCTGAGCGACCGGACCGGCGACGGATCGCGCTCCACCGTCTGCCCGGAGGCGGCGCTCCTCGGCGCCCCCGTCATCCTCCCCTTCAGGAAAGTCCGATAGACCGGGTCGGTCCGCCTGATCCGGACCGGCTGCTCCACCCCACGAACGAAAGCGGTACCGACCATGACCCTTCCTCTGGCCTCCGTCCAGCTGTACACGCTGGCCAAGCAGTTCTCCGACGATCCGAACGCATCGCTCGACAAGCTCGCCGCCATCGGCCTGAAGAACGTCGAGGCGTTCGACTTCGTGGGCCGCCCCGCCGAGATCCGCGCCGCCCTCGACGCGAGCGGCCTCGCCGCTCCGACCGGCCACGCCCCGCTGCTCTCGGACGAGCTGTGGACCCCGGACGGCTCGATCCCGACGCCCGCGCCCGAGGTCGTCTTCGAGGCGGCCGCGCAGATCGGCATCCGGACCGTCATCGACCCCTTCGTCCCGGTCGAGCGCTGGCTGACCGAGGACGGCGTCGCCGACATCGCCGACCGCCTCAACAAGGCCGCCGAGATCGCCGCGACCTTCGGCCTCAAGGTCGGCTACCACAACCACGCGCAGGAGTTCATCGCCTCCTTCGACGGACAGACCGCGTACGAGCGTTTCATCGCGAGCACCGACGAGCGCGTGGAGATCGAGCTCGACCTGTTCTGGGCGCTGACCGGCGGCCAGGACGTCGCCGCGCTCGTCTCCGAGCTGGGCTCGCGCCTGGTGGCCGTGCACGTCAAGGACGGCATCGCTCCGGCCGAGAACCCGTTCGCTCCCGGCGCCGCCGCGTTCGGCTCCGACACGCTCGACCAGCGCCGACCCGGCGAGGGCGATGTGCCTCTCGTCGAGGCGCTCAAGGCCGGCGAGGGCGCCATCAAGTACGCCGTCATCGAGTACGACAACGCCCCCGGCGACGTCTTCGCCGACATCCAGGCCAGCTACGACTTCCTCGTGAAGGGCGGGTACGCGGCATGAGCGGCCCCATCGGCATCGGCGTCATCGGCGTCGGAGTCATCAGCGACACGTACCTCGAGAACCTGGCCTCCTTCCCCGACGTCGAGGTGCTCGTCGTCGGCGACCTGATCCTCGACCGGGCGAAGAGCCAGGCCGAGAAGCACGGCATCCCCGCGTGGGGCTCGGCCGAGGACGTCCTCGCCCACCCCGACGTGCAGGTCGTCGTCAACCTGACGATCCCCGCCGCGCACATCGAGGTCTCGGCCGCCGCGATCGCCGCCGGCAAGCACGTCTGGAGCGAGAAGCCGCTCGGGCTCGACCGCGCCGCCGCCGCGCAGCTGCTGCAGGACGCCGCCGCGAAGGGCCTCCGGGTCGGCTCCGCGCCGGACACCGTCCTCGGCCCGGGCTTCCAGACCGCGAAGCGCGCGGTCGCGGAGGGCGTCATCGGCGAGCCGATGTTCGCCTCCACCACGTTCCAGACCGTCGGACCGGACCTCTGGCACCCGAGCCCGGCGTTCCTCTTCGCGCAGGGCGCGGGCCCGCTGCTCGACATGGGCCCGTACTACTTCACCGGCCTGGTCAGCCTCTTCGGGCCGGTCGAGCGCGTGGCCGCCCTCGGGCGCAAGAAGCTCGAGGAGCGGGTCATCCGCTCCGGACCCGACGCCGGCACCACGTTCCCCGTCGAGGTCCCCACCTCGCTGCAGGTGCTGACCTCGTTCGCCGCGGGCCAGCAGGCGTCGAGCCTCCTGAGCTTCGACTCCGCTCTCGAGCGCCACGGCGTCTTCGAGATCCACGGCACGGAGGGGTCCCTCGTGATCCCGGACCCGAACCAGTTCGAGGGCCGCACGGCGTTCGTGAAGGCCCCGACCTCCATCGCCGACGGCGCGTGGGGCGAGCAGGAGTGGACCGAGATCGAGCAGAAGGGCACGGTCGTCGGCCGCGGTCTCGGGCTGCTCGACATGGTCCGCGCCATCGCCGAGGACCGCCCGCACGTGGCCACCGGCGAGCTCGGCTTCCACGTGCTGGACGTCATGCTCTCGGCTCAGGAGTCGGCCGAGAACGGCGGATTCGTCACGGTCGACAGCACCCTGTCGGCCCCGGTTCCGGCGGTGCCGGTCGAGTTCGACCCGTTCGCGCAGACGGTCTGACACTCCGGTACGAGACGGACGGCCCGCGACTCCCCTTCAGAAGAGGAGTCGCGGGCCGTTCGTGCGTCAGCCGATCGGAATGACATCGCCCGACAGTGAGCGGTCGATGAGCAGAGCCTGCTCGGCGGAGGGAGAACGCGATGCCGTCCCTGCGAGCGCGACCGCCGTACGACGACGCGGCCTCTTCGCGGGCGCCGACGGGAACACCGTCGAGTGCCGCCACCGGGCAGCGGTGCTCGATGCCCGGGCACTCGTCCACGGTCGAGCCGGGGATGGCGCGACGGGGGCTGGCCGGTGCCGTGCGTGCTGCGGGTCAGGACCCTGATCCGGACTCCTCCGGGATCTCGATCTGATCGGGGAGGAGCCACTCGACGAAGACCGCCGAGCCCACCGAGAACGCGGTCGACTCGGCGGTCGGGACGAGGACGTCGCCTTCAGAGCCGCTCGCGTAGCGCACCGTCGCTCGGGAGGTCCCTCCGCCGAACGCCACTCTCATCAGCGTGGCCTGAAGCACGTTGCGCGAGTCGGACGACGTGTTCTCGCGACGGAGTCGCATGTTCTCCGGGCGCACGATCACATGGAGAGGTCGAGACGGCGCGAGACCGCGAGAGGCGAGCCCGATCGGCCCCTCCGCCGTCTCGACCATGCCGCTGCCCGATTCCACCGTGCCGGTGAACACCGTCGATTCCCCGATGAACTCCGCGACGAAGAGGTTCTCCGGCCGCTGGTAGAGGTCCGCCGCGGTTCCCACTTGCTGGATCCTCCCCTCGTTGAACACCGCGATGCGGTCGCTGAGAGCGAGTGCCTCGTCCTGGTCGTGGGTGACGAACACGAAAGTCATGCCGAGCTCCTCGTGCATCCGCGAGATCTCCCGCTGCAGAACGGCTCGCAGACTCTTGTCGAGCGCGCCCAGTGGTTCGTCCATCAGGAGCGCCCGCGGTTCGTAGACGACCGCTCGGGCCAACGCGACCCGCTGCTGCTGACCACCCGAGAGCTGTGCCGGGTACCGGTCGGCGTACGAACGGAGGTGGACCGTGTCGAGCACTCGCCCGACGGCATCCGCCGTCTCGGCCTTCGATCTCCGGCGTTGCTTCAGCGGATAGGCGATGTTCTCCGCCACAGTCATGTGCGGGAAGAGCGCGTAGTGCTGGAAGACGACCCCGAGGTCCCGCCGGTGCGGCTTCAGACCGCTGACGTCGACATCGTCGATCAGGATGCTCCCGCTCTGCAACGGGGTGAAGCCGGCGATCGCCGACAGGGTCGTGGTCTTGCCCGACCCGCTCGGGCCCAGGAAGGTCATGAACTCTCCCGGCGCGATGTCGACGGAGACGTCGTCGAGCGCCGGACCGGTCGCGTGGGGGTAGCGCTTCGTGGCGTTGCGGACCGAGATGCCGTGTCGGGCGCCTGGCGGGTGGAGCGTACTCATGTGTTCCTCCGACGGGACGGGACGAGCTGGACGAGAAGGATGACCGCCGTCGTGAAGACGACGATGACCGACGAGGCGGCCGAGATGGTCGGGTCGATCTGGAAGGTGATGCTGTTGTACATCTGGACCGGCAGGGTCGAGATCCGCGGCGACTGCAGGAAGAGCGAGACCACCACCTCGTCGAAGGAGGTGACGAACGCGAAGACCAGGCCGGAGAGGACCCCCGGAGCGATGAGCGGCATCGTGACCGAGAAGAACACACGGCCCGGGGAGGCGCCGAGGCTCGAGGCGGCCACCGGCAGCCGGTCGTCGAAGCCGGCGAGGCTCGCCGAGACCGAGATGACGACGAACGGGATCGCCAGCACCGTGTGAGCGAGCACGAAGCCCCGGACATCACCGACCAGCCCGACCTGGAGGAAGACGACGTAGGTCGCGATGGCGATGACCACTCCGGGCACGATGACCGGCGCCAGGATGAGGCTTCTCGCCGCCCCCGCTCTGCGCCTGGACAGCCGTGCGATCCCGAGCGCGGCAGGAATGCCGAGGATCGTGGCCGCCACCGCTGAGATCACTCCGATCAGAACGGAGTTGCCCAGGGCGCTCATCCAGCGCGGCGAGGTGAAGAAGTTCTGGTACCAGCGGAGTGACCAGTCCGCGGGTGGGAAGGCGAACGTGGTGCCGGCGCTGAAGCTCATCGGGACGATCACGAGCGTCGGCAGGACGAGGAGGACGGCGACGATCGCGACCGCGGTTCGGAGTCCGACACCGACGCGCTCCTCGGAAGCTCGATCAGACACGGACCGCTCCTTTCAGCGCATCGGCGGGGCGGCCGAGACGACCGGACACGAGCACCACGACCAGTGTGAGGACGAGGAGGACCGCGCCCAGGGCGCCGCCGCCTGCGAAGTCGAGAGTGTTCTGGACGCGGGAGGCGATCACCTGCGAGACGAGCGCCTGCTGAGGCGAGCCGAGGAGAGCCGGAGTGATGTAGAACCCCAGGCACATGATGAAGACGAGCGTGAACCCCGACACGATTCCCGGAGCTGTCAGCGGCAGATAGATGCCTGTGAAGGCCTGCACTCGGGTGGCACCGAGACTGCGACCGGCCCTCATGAGCCGCCGGTCGATCCCGCTCATCGTGCTGTAGAGCGGCAGCACCATGTAGGGCAGGAGGACCTGCACCATCGCCACCACCACTCCGGACAGGGTGCCGAGCAGGACCACCCCGGGGATGCCGAGCGCCCGCAGGACGGATTCGATGAGTCCTCCCCGCTGCTCCAGCACGTACCAGGCGTAGTTGCGGGCGAGCAGGCTCGTCCAGAACGGGAGCAGCACGAGGATGGTCAGGATGCGGCGCGTGCGGGCTCCGACGAGGGTCATGGCGTAGGCGTACGGGAAGGCGAGGACGAGTGTCAGGCCGGTCACGAGGAGTGCGACGAGGAAGGTCCGCCCGAGGACAGGGAGCGAGACACCGTCGGTCGCGATCGCGACGTAGTTCTGCAGCCCGATCTGCGGATCGCTGACGCTCCGCCACACGATGACGACCAGTGGGACGAAGAACGCGAGCAGGAGCACGACTCCGGCGGGAAGCAGCTGCGGAAGCGTCCGTCTCATCGTTCGTCCTCTCCGTTGACGACTCCGGCGGCGATCAGCCGACCTGCCAGTTCGTGTAGCGGGTTGTCAGATCGTTCAGGTTCTCCGCCCACCACTGCGCATCGCTCCACACGAGGGCATCGGCCCTCTCGGGCGCGAACGCGTTCGCCGCCTGCTGCATCGCGGTGTAATCGACGACCACGTCCGGGTTCGCCGGCTGGACCGACATCTTCTCCGCCAGGGCCGCCGTCTGCTCGTCCTGGGTGGTCCACGCGATGAACTTCTGCGCCTCTGCGGCGTTCGGAGCGCCGACGGGGACGGTCAGCACGTCCCAGGTCACGATCGCCTGGTCCCACACGATCGAGAAAGGAGCGCCGTCCGCGAGCGAGAGCGACGCGCGGACGGTGGGAGCCAGGGTCATGGCGACCTGCTGGTCGGTCATGGCCTGCTGCATCTCGCCGTACGAGGTGGCGAAGACCAGGTCGCCCTTGATGGTGTCGAGCTTCGCGAACGCCCGGTCGAGGTCGAGAGGGTAGAGCTCGGCGGTGGGGACGCCGTCCGCGAGGAGAGCGAGCTCGATGAGCCCCTGATTGATCTCGGGAGGAACCATGCGCTTGCCGGGGTACTGGTCCGTGTCGAAGAACGCTTCGATCGAGTCGGGTTCCTCGGGGTAGGCGGTGTCATCGACCATGAAGAGCAGCGCGGTGAAGAAGGCGGGCACGCCGCAGTCCGTGACCGTCCCCTCAGGGAAGCGGCTGGTGTCGATGAGGTCGAAGTCCAGAGGCTGGATGTACACACCGCAGTACTGCCCAGCGGACTGTCCCGCCATCTCGACGACATCCCACGAGACCTGCTCCGACTCGACCATCGCCCGCAGCTTGGCTTCGTCGACGGTGTCGTTGAGGAAGGAGACGCCCGCCTCCTCGGAGTAGGGCTCCTGCCAGACCTCGATCTGCGAATCCTGGAACGCGCTCCCGTACGACACGAACGTCACCTCGTCTCCTGCGGACGCGGCGGTGCAGCTGCTGAGCACGGCGGCCGCAGCTATGCAGGCCGCCAGAGCGGGAATCGTCGATCTCTTCACAGTGTGATCCTTCTTCTCGTGGCCGGCGGGTATCGACGACCGATCTGCGGGTGGAGCTCTGGGACGTGCTGTCGGAGCGTCAGGCGTGGATCTCGGGCGCGTCGGCCTCTTCGCGCTCCGTGATCTCGAGACCGCAGTCGCGGAGCTCCTGCATGATCCGGTCCGCGGGGAAGGCCTCGGGGGAGTTGACTCCGGGGAGGCGGAGGATCCCGCTGCCGACGAGGAAGGCCCCGATGGCGGCAGTGCCGTGCGTCGCTGTCCACCGGTCGCTGCTCAGATAGGTCGCGCTGAGAATGCAGTGCGCGCCGCCTCTGATCCCGGACGCCACGACGCGCAGTCCGTCGACAGGACCGAGGTCGTCCTCCGCAGCGAGCACGCGCCGCCAGACATCGCTCGTGGTGAACGCGTCCGAGGTGAGGAACTCCCCGATGAAGATCTCCGGCGCGATCGCGCGACCGCCGACGACGAGCGGTGCCTCGCTGCCGAGCCCGGCATTGCCCAGCGTCGCCAGCAGCCGCGGGAAGGACTCCTCGGTGTAGCAGGCGCGGATGACGGCGCGTCGGATGCCGGGGAAGTACCGGTGGGCCAGCATCGGCTCGGGATGAGTGCACGTCGTGGCACTGGTGCGCCCGTACCGGCCCCAGTCGATCTCGATCTCCTGGGAGCCACCCGGGACGCTCACGATGTCCCCGTCGCGGATCATCTTGGCGTCCGGGCCGAACAGCTGGACGCGATGGCCCATCAGGTGAGGGGCGACTGTTCGGGTCGCGTTCACGAGATAGGTCCAGTGCAGCTCCTCGACCACGTCGAGCTGGTCGGCGAGGTGGCGACCCAGGATGTTGCTCATGCCGGGGGTGAACCCGAATCCCGTGACGGCCGTGATCCCGGCGGCTGCGGCGTCGTCCGACATCGCGAGGAAGTCGTCGACGACCTGCTCGTCGTCCAGCAGATCCACGTAGTTCACCCGGCTGCGGATCGCTGCCCGCAGTGCTGCCGGACCGGTGTAGCGGAACGGTCCCGCACAGTTGAGCACGACGTCGGGAGCGTGCTCCGCGAACGAGGCGGCGAGAGCGTCGGAGTCGAGCGCATCGACGCGGATCCCGATCGCCTTCTCACCCAGGCGAGCGGCCGCGGTCTCCGCGGCCTCCCGGGAGAGGTCGCCGAGCACGACCGCGTTGACCTCCGGTCGGCTCGCGAGCAGTCGCGCTGCTCGCGATCCCTGGAATCCAGCTCCGCCGAGGATGAGTACCTTCACGGTCGTGACCGCCTTTCCCTGTCGCTTGATGCTCTGAATCGAGCGCATCTAGAACACCATCGGGATGTATCCAGCGTGTTTCGTTCTCCATCTGGCTGAAGAGAATGCGGAATCGCGCTGCTATCGTGGCGATCGCTTCATTCCGGTGCAGGCCGGGACCCTGATTCTCGAACGGACGATCGATGCCGCAGAACCCGCAGAACGCCCTCGACCGCATCGACGAGCAGATCCTGTGGGAGCTGGTGCAGGACGCGCGCATCCAGAACAAGGACCTCGCGCAGCGATGCGGGATCGCCCCGTCCACCGTCGTGAACCGCATGCGGCGACTGCACGAGCTGGGCGCCCTCCGCGCCACCCACGCGCGCATCGACCTCGCCCAGGTGGGACTGCCGGTGCAGGCGATGATCTCGGTCAAGCTCCGGGCTCAAGCCCAGACCGAGGTGCGGCGCTACACCGACAAGGTCGTCGCGCTGCCGCACGTCGTCAACGTGTTCCACCTCGGGGGCGTCACGGACTTCCTCATCCACGTCGCCTGCGCGGACACCTCGCAGCTGCGCGACCTCGTCGCGATCAAGATCAGTGCCGACCCCGCTGTCGTCTCCACCCAGACGCACGTGCTGTTCGAGCACATCGCGGGGGCCGACCACATGGGTCGACTCGCGGGCTACGAGCAGATCAGAGAACCGATCGTCGCCGGGTAGGGCGCCTCCACCGATGCCGATGGGGGATCGGAGGAACGGCCTCGGACGGAGCGGAGGCGGCGGTCGGCGGACGCTCGGAACCGGGGGTCGATCGCTCCGGGTCGACCCGCGGTTCGGCGAGGACCGAGCTACACCGCTTCGAGGATGAGCGCGGATCCCTGGCCGCCGCCGCCGCAGATGGCCGCGGCGCCCAGCGCGCCGGAGCCGAGAACCTCGAGTCGACGCGCGAGGTGGCCGACGATCCGCGTCCCCGACGCTCCGATGGGATGGCCGAGGGCGATGGCTCCTCCGTGCGCGTTGACGACGGCGGTGTCGAAACCCGCGATGCGGGTCGAGTGCACGGCGACCGCCGCGAACGCCTCGTTGATCTCGATGGCCCGCAGCTCGCGGTGCGAGAAGGGGGTCCTCGCGAGGGCTGCGGTGATCGCGTTGATCGGCTGCGCGTGCAGCGACACGTCCGGGCCGGCCACCATCGCGTGGCCGCACACGCGGACGAGACCCCGGAGACCGCGAGCGAGAGCGGCGGCTTCGCTCATGAGGATCACGGCGGCAGCACCGTCGGTGATCTGAGAGGAGTTGCCGGCGGTGATCGTCCCCGATCCGCCGAACGCGGCTCGGAGGGAACCGAGGGACTCGACGGTCGTTCCCTCTCGCAGGCCGTCGTCCGCTGTCACGAGGCGATCGCCTCGCCTGTCCGGAACGGTGACGGGGACGATCTCGCCCGCCTGGAAGTCGAGGGAGGCCGCGAGGCGGGAGTGGGAGGCTGCGGCCCAGGCGTCCTGCTCGATCCTGTTCACCCGGAGTCGGCTGTTCCCCTCCTCCGTCGACGCTCCCATCGAGCGGTTCTCGAACGCGTCGGTCAGTCCGTCGAGCTCGAGTGTGTCGACCAGCTTCATCGCTCCGTAGCGCGCACCCGCTCGGGACCCCTGCAGGGCGTGGGGGGCCCGGGACATCGACTCCTGGCCGACGGCCACCACGACGTCGGCCTCGCCCGCGGTGATCAGCCGGGCGCCGGCGGCGACGGCCTCCATCCCCGAGAGGCAGACGGCGTTGAGGGTGATCGCGGGTGTGCGCAGAGGGATCCCCGCGCCGACGGCGGACTGGCGAGCGGGGTTCTGGCCCGCTGCCGCCTGCAGCACCTGGCCGGCGATCACCCTGTCGACCTCCTCGGCCCCGACTCCGGCGGCCTTCAGCGCGCCGGTGATCGCTGCCGAGCCGAGGGCGGTGGCGGGAAGGCCGGCGAACTGCCCGTTGTACTTGACGAAGGGAGTCCTCGCGTACCCGACGATGACGACGCTCATGCGCGAGCCTCCTCGAGCACGGCGGCCGGTACCGCGGTGGGGTCGAGATCGACGGTGAAGCCCGCTCCTGTCGCGGCGCGGAGCGCGTCGATGTCCTCCCCGGGGCACACGGCCCGCAGGACCAGCTCTCCCGCTACGACATCGAAGACCGCGCGGTCGCTGATGATGCGCTGAACGACGCCCACGCCGGTGAGGGGAAGATCGCAGCGCTGCACGATCTTCGGCGAGCCGTCCTTCGCCGAGTGCTCGGTCACGACGACCACACGCGGTGTGCCCGCGACGAGGTCCATCGCGCCGCCCATCCCCTTGACGAGCTTTCCGGGGATCATCCAGTTGGCCAGGTCTCCGCTGCCGGAGACCTGGAGCGCCCCGAGGATCGCCACCTGCACGTGTCCACCGCGGATCATGCCGAAGGACGTGGCGGAGTCGAAGCAGCTGCCCCCTGCCAGGAGGGTGACCGTCTGCTTGCCCGCGTTGATCAGGTCGGCGTCCTCCTCTCCTGCAATCGGGAAGGGGCCCATCCCGAGAAGGCCGTTCTCGCTCTGGAGCGTGACCCGCACGCCCTCGGGGAGGTGGTTCGCGACCAGGGTCGGGATCCCGATGCCCAGGTTCACGTACTCACCGTCGCGCAGCTCGGAGGCGGCGATCGCGGCCATCTCATCGCGTGTCCAGGTCATGCGTCTGCTCTCTCGTGGGTGTGCGGCTGGTCCTCGGGGTGGCGGACCGTCCGCTGCTCGATGTCCTTCTCCCGGGCCTGTGCGCGCACGAGACGCTGCACGTAGATGCCCGGGGTGACGACGACGTCGGGATCGAGGAATCCGTCCTCGAGGATCGTCTCCGCCTCGGCGATCGTGGTGACGCCAGCCGTGGCCACGAGCGGATTGAAGTTGCGCGCGGTGTAGCGGTAGACGAGGTTGCCTTCGGCGTCCGCGCAGTGGGCGTGGACGAGGGCGATGTCGGCCACGATCCCGCGTTCGAGGATGTGGGTGCGTCCGTCGAAGTCCGCGTGCGGCTTCCCTTCCGCCACGGGGGTGCCGACTCCGGTCCGGGTGTAGAACCCGGCGATGCCCGCGCCGCCGGCCCGCAGGCGTTCGGCGAGCGTGCCCTGCGGGACGAACTCGACCTCGAGGACGCCGTCGAGGAACTGGCGGGCGAACAGCTTGTTCTCGCCGACGTAGGAGGCCACGACCTTGCGGACCTGCCTGTTCTCGAGGAGCAGTCCGAGGCCCTTCCCGTCGATCCCCATGTTGTTGGAGACGATGGTCAGGTCGCTCGCTCCGGAATCGCGCAGAGCCTCGATGAGATCCGTCGGATTCCCGCTGAGGCCGAAGCCCCCGACCGCGATGGTGGCGCCGTCTCGGACGACGTCGTGCAGGGCCGACGCCGCATCGGATCGGATCTTCGCCATGGTTCCTCCTGGGGTGCTGGATCGGTGCTGTCAGTCGACGCGCAGATCGGTGCGCGCCGTTTCCGTGAAACGCCATGCGGCGAGGAGGACCACGGCACCGCACACCGCGAAGAACCCGGCGGGCGCGAGCTCGATCCCGGTGAGCTGGATCAGACCGGCGCAGATGAACGGCGCCGTTCCTCCCAGAAGAAGCTGCGCGATGTTCATCCCGAGGGCGATGCCGCTGTAGCGCACTTGAGCGGTGAGCATCTCGGCGAAAGAGGCGAACGCCGGCCCGATCGAGAGCGACACCGGAATCGCGAGGAGGATCTGCGCGGCGATGACGACGAGGAGGGACTCGCTGGCCATCATCACGAACGCGGGGACGGCGAACACGATCGCTGCCACTGCCGCTGCGAGGAAGAGCGGCCGACGCCCGTAGCGATCCGACAGACGGCCGGCGACGGGATTGAGGGCGCCGCCGACGACCAGGACGAGGCACGTCGAGGTGAAGGCCATCTGCGCGTCCTGCTGACCGACGGTCTGCATGTAGATCGGCGCGTAGACGTAGGCGACGTAGTAGCCGCCGGTGAGCAGGCCGGAGAGACCGGCGATGCGGAGGATGCTGCCCTTGAAGCTGCGGAAGAGCTCGCGCACGGGCACCTTCGCCACGGCACCGTCCTTCTTGAGCTCCGTGAACTGCGGGGTGTCCTCCATCTGCGAGCGGATCCAGATGCCGACGAACGCGAGGGGGAGGCTGACCAGGAACGGCAGGCGCCACGCCCCCTCCGCGACCTGCTCCGGAGTGAAGACCGTGTTCATGAGGAGGACGAGGAGCGCGGCCGTGAGCGAGCCGATGTTGACCCCGACGTTGACCAGGGACGTGAGGCCGGCGCGCTTCGCACTGGGCGCGGACTCCGCGACGAAGGCCGTCGCGCCACCGAGCTCGCCGCCCGCGGCCAGCCCCTGGAGGCAGCGCAGGAGGACCAGCAGGGTCGTCGCCCAGATGCCGAGCGTCGCGTAGGTGGGAAGCAGTCCGATGCCCAGCGTCGCGAGGCACATCAGCAGGATCGTCCACGTCAGGGCGCGCTTGCGGCCGAACCTGTCCCCGATGTGGCCGAAGAGGAGACCTCCGGGGATGCGGAGGAAGAACGCGACGGCGAAGGTCGCCAGTGTGCTGAGCAGCGCGGTCGCCGGGTCCTCCGAGGTGAAGAACAGCGCCGCGAGCACTGTGGCCATGTAGCCGTAGATGCCGAAGTCGTAGTACTCGACGACGGTTCCGACGATGCTCCCGCCGAGGACCTTCCGAAGAGGCTTGACGGTGCCGTCCGGAAGTCGGACGCCCTCGGTCGCGATCGTGATCGCCGGTGGCTTGCTCGATCGGGAAGTCATGAATCCTCCTTGATTCTGGCTTGCGACTGGGTTTCAGCCTGCTCGGCACCTGAGCGGGAACAGCGGGCCCGGCGTGAGCGATAAACGCACCTAACGTGCGAATATCGAAAGGCTAGGGCCACGTCCGAGGATCGTCAAGCGCGCGGCGAAGCGGTCCGTGCGAGCAGGCCGGCCGCGAAGCGGTCCTCCTCGACCGCGTCGCGGCACCGCGACGCCCGCAGCCGGACCGCAGAGGCGGGGCTGCTGGAGTGGCCGCTAGAGGGAGTGGAGGGCGAGGGTGTCGCCGACCGCCTGGGCCGCCCGGATCACGTGGCGGGCGATCTCCTCCTCGGCCCCGATTCCGAGCGCGACGACGCCGACCGAGGCGAACGCGAGACCGGAGGGGTGGGGGACGGGCGCCGCCACGCCCCACGCGCCGGACTGGATCTCGCCGTGACTGGCGACGTAGCCCTGCTGTCGACCGAGGGCGATCTCGGCGCGCTCGTCGGGGTGCAGCGGTCGGCCGGCGAGGATCGCCATGCCGGCGGCCCCGACGGTCGCCCGGTGGCGACGGCCGATGCGATAGGCGACGTGCATCTCGGCGTCCTGCGGCTCGACGATCGCGATGCTCACTGCATCGTCACCGTCGAGGATCGTCAGATGCGCGGTCGCCCCCGTGCTCTCGGCGAGCGATCGGAGGTGAGGTTGCGCGGCGGACTGCAGATCGGTGCGCAGGGATGCGGAGAGCTCCAGCACGCCCACGCCGACCCGGAACCGCCCGTCCTCGGACTGCCGGACCAGGGAGTGCTGCCCGAGGGTGAGGAGCAGGCGGTAGGCGACCGTGCGGTGCACGCCCGCTGCTCTCGAGATCTCGGTCATCGTGAGGCCGTCCGGATGCGCGGCCACGACCTTGAGGACGCGGATGCCGTTGTCGAGGGTCTTCGCGCCCTCGATCGCGCGGGTCGTTGAGGGTCCGACCTCGTCCGCCACGACTCACCTCCCGCTCCTACGCCGCTCTCGCCGCACCCGTCGAGTATTCCATCGCAAGAGGCGCCCCTCTTGACGGAGGAGCGGTAGTCGCTAGAGTAGAGCGATATCAGCACTTAGCGTGCGTTATCTGCTCTCCGACATCGAGGTTGCTGCACCATGGTCCGACCTGAGACGCGTCCCTCGCCCGCTCCCGACTCCTCGACCGTCGCCGCGGGCCTCTTCGATGCACTCGTCGACGACGCCGGCCTCTTCCCGCCCGAAGAACTCGACATGGGCGCGGCCGTCGCCCGGCACCGGCTCGACCAGCTGCAGGAGTCCCCGGTGCTGAGCCAGCGCTTCGTCCTGCCCTCCCGTCGCCTCCAGGAACTCCGCGACTCGCTCCACGAGGACGATCGGTTCGCCGTGTCGGTGATCGTCCCTCCGGATGCGAGCGCCGTCGCGGACGTGCTCTCCGTCACGGGGTCGGATCCTCGGCTCGCGCTCGTGGGCGTCGAGGTCGCCCTCCCGACGACGTGGCGATCCGATCCGGACGCGCTGACGCGGGCTCTGACGCCGGTCGGCGCGGACGTCCCTGTCTACGTCGAGATCCCCACCGGTCCGGACGCGGACGCCGCACTCGACCTCCTCGCTCGCCACGGCTGGTCCGCCAAGGTGCGGTGCGGCGGCGTCCGGGCGGAGCTGTTCCCGACGGCCGAGCAGCTGGCCTCCGCCCTCCTCGGCTGCGTGTCCCGAGGCGTCCCGCTCAAGGCGACCGCCGGCCTCCATCACGCCGTCCGATACCTCGATGGGGCCACGGGGTTCACCCACTTCGGCTTCCTCAACATCCTGCTCGCGGTCGGCCGAGCAGCGGCGGGTGCCGGGCAGGCAGCCGTCGTCGACGCCCTCGAGACCTCCGACCCGACCGAGCTGGTCGCTGCCCTGACGGGGCCCGTGCCCACCTCCCGGGCTCGGGACTTCTTCGTCTCCTACGGGAGCTGCAGCACCAGCGAGCCGCTCGAGGACCTCTCGGCCCTGAACCTGCTGACCCGGCCCTCCAGAAGCTGAGCGCCGCCCCGTGACCACGCCGTCCACGATTCCTACGAAGAAGTGAGAACCATGATCGAGTACATGACCGGCTTCGGCAACGGCTTCGAGACCGAAGCCCTCCCCGGTGCGCTGCCCATCGGGCACAACTCGCCCCAGAAGGTCGCCTACGGGCTCTACGCGGAGCAGTTGAGCGGATCCCCGTTCACCGCACCCCGGACGAACAACGAGCGCTCCTGGCTCTACCGCATCCGCCCCACGGTGCAGCACTGGGGCCGCTTCCGCAAGGTCGACGCCGGCCTCTGGAAGAGCGCTCCCGACACCGACGTCGAGGTGCCGATCGGTCCGATGCGGTGGGATCCGGTCGCGATCCCCGAGACACCCCTCTCCCTCATCGACGGAGGAGTCCACACCGTCACCACCGCCGGAGACGTCCTCACCCAGGCGGGGATGGCCAACCACCTCTACTTCTTCACCCGGTCGATGCGGGACGAGTACTTCTACAACGGCGACGGAGAGATGCTGTTCGTGCCCGAGTTCGGGCAGCTGCGTTTCTGGACCGAGTTCGGCATCATCGAGGTCGAGCCGGGGGAGATCGTCGTCATCCCGCGCGGCGTCAAGATGAGGATCGAGCTGATCGACGGGCCCGCGCGCGGCTACATCTGCGAGAACTACGGCGGCACTTTCACCCTGCCGGAGCGCGGCCCCATCGGCGCGAACTGCCTGGCCAACCCTCGCGATTTCCTCACCCCGGTCGCCGCCTACGAGGAGGTGGATGCTCCGTCGACGATGTACGTCAAGTGGGGAGGATCGATGTGGGTGACCGAGCTCGAGCACTCGCCGCTCGACGTGGTGGCCTGGCACGGGAACTACGCACCGTACAAGTACGACCTGCGCCGGTACTCGCCCGTCGGTCCGCTGCTCTTCGATCACGCCGACCCGTCGATCTTCACGGTCCTGACGGCGCCGTCCGAGACTCCCGGGACGGCCAACGTGGACTTCGTCGTCTTCCCGGATCGATGGATGGTGACCGAGAACACCTTCCGGCCGCCCTGGTACCACATGAACATCATGTCCGAGTTCATGGGACTGATCTACGGGGTCTACGACGCCAAGCCGCAGGGCTTCACTCCGGGCGGATTCAGTCTTCACAACTGCATGCAGCCGCACGGTCCCGACTCGGAGGCCTTCGAGGAGGCGAGCACCGTCGAACTGAAGCCGGTCAAACTCGAGGGCACGATGGCTTTCATGTTCGAGACGAGGTTCCCGCAGCGGGTGACGGCGTACGCGGCAGGCCTTCCCGGTCTGCAGCAGGAGTACGCCGACGTGTGGCGCGGACTGACCAAGCGCTTCACCGGTCGACTCCTCGACGATCCGACGAACGGACCCCGATGATCGCGGTGGGGGAGGCGGACCGCATCGCGGACGCCACCAACGACCCGCGGACGAGGAGCTGGGTGGCCGGAGCCGACGGGCATCCGGACTTCCCGCTGCAGAACCTGCCCTTCGGCGTGTTCAGTCCGAACGAGCCGGGAGCGGACACCGACCCTCGCGGCGGCATCCGCATCGGCGACCGCATCCTCGACCTGCGGGCCCTCGTCGGGACCGATCTGCTGACGGGACCCGCGCTCACCGGCGCGGACGCTGCGGCGGAAGGGACGCTGAACAGCTTCTTCGCGCTCGGTGCCGGTCCTCGCCGTGCATTGCGGGCGCGGGTGCACGACCTCCTCCGCGAAGGCGCTCCCGAGCGCGCCGCTGTCGAGCCGCTGCTCCGTGAGGCGGCGACCGTGACGATGCACCTGCCGGCGACCGTCGGCGACTACACCGACTTCTACGTGGGCATCCACCACGCCGAGACGGTCGGCTCGCTCTACCGGCCCGACAACCCTCTGCTCCCCAATTACAAGTGGGTCCCCATCGGCTATCACGGTCGAGCCAGCTCTATCCGGGTCAGTGGTGCGCCGTTCGTGCGGCCCCGGGGGCAGACGAAGCCGGCGACGGACTCCGCGCCCCGGTTCGCTCCCGCCGCGAAGCTCGACTTCGAGCTCGAGCTGGGCGTGTGGATCGGATCGGGGAACGCTCCGGGCGATCCCGTTCCGATCGGAGGCGCCGCGGAGCACGTCGCCGGTTTCTGCCTGCTCAACGACTGGTCCGCCCGTGACGTCCAGTCGTGGGAGTACCAGCCGCTGGGGCCGTTCCTCGCGAAGAACTTCGCGAGCACGGTCTCGGCGTGGGTCGTCACTCCCGAAGCGCTGGCTCCGTACCGGACGCCTGCACCGGCACGAGGTCCCGGCGATCCCGCGCCGCTGGCGTACCTCGCGGACCCGGCCGATCAACGCGAGGGCGGCCTCGACATCGAGCTCGAGGTGCTGATCAGCACGGCGTCGATGCGAGAGCAGGGCCTGCCTCCGCATTCCCTCTCGACGAGTTCGACGCGGCACATGTACTGGACGGTGGCGCAGATGATCGCGCATCACACCAGCGGAGGGTGCGACTTGCGCCCGGGCGACCTGCTGGGCACCGGAACCCTGTCCGCTCCCGATCCGTCCGGCGCGGGTAGCCTGCTCGAGCTCACGCACGACGGCGCGCGCGCCGTCGTGCTCCCGACCGGCGAGACCCGGACGTTCCTGCAGGACGGTGACGAGATCCTGCTGCAAGCAAGGGCGCACCGCGACGGCGCTCCCTCCATCGGGTTCGGCGAATGCCGCGCCGTCGTCCTACCCGCTCGCGCGGAGCCCACCTCCGGGACCTGACCCGCCGCCTGCATCGGCGAGCGGCCCCTGCACCGACGAAGACACCAGAACACCCACCGGTGATCACGACGCAGTCGTCCTCGATCACCCGATCCACCAGGAGAACACCATGACCGGCAAAGCCTTCGCCTCATCGGCGGATCTCGGCGAGAAGAAGCAGACCCTCGAAGTCCTCGCGGAGGGCGTGTACGCGCGGACCGCCGAGGGCGATCCGAACGTCGGAGCCATCGAGGGCGAGGACTTCGTCGTCGCCTTCGAGGCGCTCGCAACCCCGGCCGCCGCCTCCGAGTGGCTGGCGCAGCTGCGCGAGCACACGGACAAGCCCGTGAAGTACCTCGTGCTGTCGCACTACCACGCGGTCCGAGTGCTCGGAGCAGCAGCCTTCGACGCCGACGTGGTGATCGCCCACGACACGACCCGCGCGCTGATCCAGGAGCGCGGTCAGCAGGACTGGGAGAGCGAGTACGGTCGCATGCCGCGGCTCTTCAAGGAGCCCGAGACGATCCCCGGACTCACGTGGCCTGCGGCGACCTTCTCCGATTCTCTGACGATCCCCCTGGGCGGCTCCCGCGGGGACCTCGTCCTGCAGTTCTGCGGACGCGGCCACACGGCCGGCGACATCGTCGCCTGGCTGCCCGAGCAGAAGATCCTGTTCGCCGGAGATCTCGTTGAAGCGCAGGCGGCTCTGTACACGGGTGACGCCTTCCACAGCGACTGGGCGTCCGACACGCTCGACCGGGTGAAGGCGTTCGGTGCCGAGCAGCTGATCGGAGGTCGCGGGGCGATCGCGCGGGGTCGGGACGCCGTGGACGCGGCGGTCGAGCAGACCCGCGGATTCCTCGCGACGATGCTCGCCGAGGTAGGCACCGTGCACCGCCGCGGCGGCACGCTGCGTGAGGCGTTCGAAGCGACCCACGCGGCGCTCGCGCCGGAGTACGGGCAGTGGCCGATCTTCGAGCACTGCCTCCCCTTCGACGTCCAGCGGGTGTGGGACGAGTTCGACGGCATCGACTGGCCGCGGGTCTGGACCGCCGAACGCGACCGGGAGGTCTGGGACCGGCTCCAGCAGGTCTGATGGCGGAGCAGAGGGGCGTCGCCGCAGACCGCCGCACTCGTCGTGCGGCGGGTTCCCGCGGTCGTCGGCGGGGAGACGGAGGGGCGGGCGGCCCCGCATCGAGCGCCGTGCGTCCAGGGGAGCAATCCAAGCGATCCGTAGCGGCGTTCTGGTTCTCGGTGCTGCTCCTGCTCGTCAGTGTCGGCTCCTCGGCCGTGCCCTCTCCGCTGTACCCCATCTACGCGGCGATGTGGCGGCTCACTCCGATCCAGCTCACCGCAGCGTTCGCCGTCTACGTCGTCGCGCTCCTGCTCTCCCTCCTCGCGGCGGGGTCGCTCTCCGACTTCGTCGGCCGGAAGCCGGTGCTGATCGTGGGCGCTCTCGGAGCGGGCCTCTCGATGACGGTTCTCGCGTTCGCGGACGCGTACTCGATGCTGATGATCGGCCGGGCGCTCCAGGGCCTGTCCATCGGTGTGCTGATCGGCACTCTCGGTGCGACAATGCTGGACCACTCGCTCGCGAGTCGGCCGGCACTCGCGGCGGTGCTCAACGGAGTGACTCCGCCCGTGGCACTCGGCATCGGCGCGCTTTCGAGCGGGATCCTCGTCGAGTGGGGACCGGCGCCCGAACGGCTGATCTACCTGGTCTTCGGCTCCCTGCTGCTCGTCTTCGCGGCCCTGCTCTGCCTCATCCCGGAGACGGTCGAGCGCAAGCCCGGAGCGCTCCGGTCGCTCGTGCCGTCGATGCGAGTGCCCGCGACCTCGAGGCGGCTCCTCCGAGACGTCTCCGGCACGCTCGTCGCCAGCTGGGCACTCGCGGGGCTGTATCTCTCGCTGGTGCCGTCCCTTCTCTCAGAGGTGTTCCACCTCGACAGCCACTTCGCACCCGGGGCGACCATCGCGGTCTTCGCAGCGTGCGGCGGACTCACCGGATATCTCCTGAAGGAAGTGGACCCCCGCCGAGAGCAGATCCTCGGCCTCATCGCCCTCCTCATCGGTCCGATCGTCTCTGTGCTGTTCGTGATCACGGAGGGGCTGCCGGGGATGATCGTCGGCACCGTCATCGCGGGAATCGGCTTCGGCGCGGGTTTCCAATCGGGACTGCGGATGCTCCTGGCGACGGCGGCGCCCGAGCACCGTGCCGGACTGCTGGCGACCGTCTACGTCATCAGCTACCTCGCCTTCGGTCTCCCCAGCGTCATCGCCGGCATCGTCGAAGCTCGGACCGGGCTGGTCGTCGCGTTCACCGGCTACGGAGTCCTCGTCGTCGCGGCAGCAGCCGTCGCGCTGATCCTGCAGCTGGTCTCCCGGCACCCGGCCGAGTCCGCCGCTGCGGCGGCGGCTCGGGCTCACAAGTCCCGTGCCCGTTGATCGGCGCGCTGCGGGATCGCCTCCTGTGGCGCGCGCTGACAGGAGGGTCTACACTCGGCGACGAGGGCTCAGGCCCGAGAGGATTGTTACTGCTCCGCAGGCGAGACCTCTGTCACGACGATTGTCGTGACAGAGGTCTTTTTTGTTTGCGGGCGAGCGTGACCTCATTCCAAGGACGGAGAGGACAGACATGACCAGACAGACCGCCGACGACCAACTCGCTGGCTCCATCGGACGCCTCGTGGGCGGGCCGGACAATGTGAAATGGGTCGGATCCTGCACCACACGCCTCCGATTCGAGGTCCGCGACGAGAAGCGGGTCGACTTCGATGCCCTGAACACCACGACCGGCGTCCTCACCGCCGTGAGTGCCGGGGGACAGGTGCAGGTCGTCATCGGAACCCACGTCGACGACGTGCGTCGGGACCTGCTCCGAGAGCCCGAGTGGAGCCGCTTCGACGGCGAGACCGCCCCCGCTGCCGACGCGGCGTCCGGCGCACGGCGCACGCCGCTGGACGTCGCCTTCGATTTCCTCGGTGCGACGTTCCAGCCGATCATCCCCGTGATCACCGGCGCGGCACTGGTGCAGGTCATCTCCTTGCTGCTCACCCAGGCCGGCGTCCTCGAGGCCGGCAGCCCGACTGCAGCCGTGCTCTCCGCGACGGGGAACGCGGTCTTCTACTTCCTGCCGATCTTCGTGGCGTTCACCGCCACCCGACGGCTCGGAGCGAACCCGTTCGTCGGAGCGGCGATCGCGGCAGCGCTGCTCCACCCCGACTTCACCGCGATCGGGCAGACCGGTGACGTGGCGTCGGCCTTCGGCATCCCGCTGTTCATGTACAGCTACGCCAGCTCGATGTTCCCGGCTCTCTTGCTCTCGCTCGCCCTCGCCGGCCTCGATCGCCTGCTGAAGCGGGGGATCCCGAACGCACTGCAGCAGGTCGTCGTTCCGACGCTCGAGCTGCTGCTGCTGGTGCCGCTCACGGCACTGGTCTTCGGACCGGTCGGTGTGCTGATCGGCAACGGGATCGGTGCGGGGACCCAGTGGCTCTCAGCTGAGGCGCCGTTCCTGTTCTACCTGATCCTTCCGGTGCTGTGGATCCTCCTGGTGTCCTTCGGCATCCACTGGGCTCTCATCTCGATCGGACTGGCCGAGATCGCCGCGGGCGGCGGATCGCCGATCTTCGGTGCCGCGGTCGGCTACCAGTACGTCATCCTCGGTGTCGCGCTCGGGGTGCTCATCCGAGCGTTGCGCGACCGAGGCTCGGAGCGGAGCCTGCGCGACACAGCGGCGACCGCCGCTCTCGCGGTCGGGATCGGCGGCATCACTGAGCCCGCTGTGTACGGCATCGTGCTCCGGTACCGCCGCGTGCTCGTGATCGAGCTGGTCTCAGCGGCGGCCGTGGGCGTCGTGCTTGGCCTCTTCCAGTCGCAGATGGTCGGCTTCGCGCCCGCGCCCATCCTGGGACTGCCGCTGAACCAGCCCTTCGCCGGTGCGATCATCGCCTTCGCTGCGGGAGTCCTGCTGCCGATCGTGCTGCTGCAGGTGTTCGGGTACGAGAAGGCGCCGAGCCGAACGGCTGACGTCGCGTCCTCCACCGCTTCCGAGGTGAGGCCGGCCGTCGACACCGCAGGCTTCCAGGGAGTGGTCGATGCCGAGGCGTCTCCCGCCGAGGTCACGGTGTACTCGCCGGCACGGGGCACTGTCCTCCCGCTGGCGCAGACGGGCGACCCGATCTTCGCCGAGGGCCTCATCGGGCCCGGCGTCGGCCTGGTCCCCGCGGGTTCGCGCGTCGTCGCTCCGCTCGACGGCACCGTGATCGCCGCCCCGCCCAGCGGTCACGCGATCGGCCTGCGCACCGACGCCGGCCTCGAGCTCTTGGTCCACGTCGGCATCGACACGGTCAGGATGAACGGCGTGCCGTTCACGCTGCGCGTGGCAGCGGGTGACGTCGTCACGGCGGGGCAGGTGCTCGTGGAGTTCGACCGCGCCGCCATCGAGGCGGCGGGCTACTCGTTGACCACCCCGATCGTCGTCGCGAACGCCGCTTCCGATCAGAGGGTCGACGTCGTCGCCGACGGGACGGTCGAGGAGGGCCAGCCGCTCTACGTCGTGCGGACGGCCGCGCACTAGCGTGAGATCAGGATGGTCAGGGGTGCCGACCGTCGTCGGCGCCCCACGGAGAACCGCATGCGCACGATAAAGAAGATCCACAACAACAACATCGTCAGTGCCGTCGACGCCGACGGCAACGATGTCGTGCTCGTGGGCGCCGGAGTCGGGTATCTCGCGAGCAAGGGGACGGAGGTCGACGAGACGCGCGTGGAACGCGAATTCCACGGAACGGGACTCGCCATGAGCGGCTCGTTCAGGGTGCTGCTCGAAGTCCCGTTCCCGGTGCTCCGCGCCACGGCTCGAGTCAGCGAGATGCTTCGCACCCAGCACGGCATCCACGTCCCGCCGACCGTCGAGTTCGGTCTCGCCGATCACGTCTCCGCGGCGATCTCGCGGCTGCGGCTCGGCGTTCCCATCGCCAACCCGATGCTCTGGGAGACCAAGGCGACCTACCCGCAGGAGTTCGCGATGTCGCTGCAGGCGCTCGGGATCATCCAGGACGAACTCGGGCAGCGTCTGCCGCTCGACGAGGCGGGCTTCATCACGCTGCATCTCGCCAATGCCGGTCTCATCGGCGATCCCCACCGGGCGCTGACCCTCAGCGCCGCGATCCGAGAGATCGTCCTGATCCTCGAGGCCGACCTCGGCATCCGGATCGACGGGACGAGTCCGGGGAGCATCCGCTTCGTGAGCCACCTGAAGTTCCTGGTGCAGCGCGTCACGCGCACCACCACGTACGATCGCCCCCTCTCCGAGCACTTCGCTCAGCTCGGCCGTGATCATCCGCTCGTCCGCGCCTGCGCCGATCGCATCGCCGACTTCCTCGACCGCGCGCTCGGCGAACCGCTCAGCCGTGAAGAGCGGCTGTACCTCCTCGTGCACCTCCTCCGTCTGGTGGAGGAGAGCACTGCACCCACCTCTGACGGAAGGACCGGCGCATGAGCACTCTCCTCGTCCTCGCTGACGACATCGCCCTGAGTCGGGGGGTGACCCTCGGCGTTCTCGACGCACTGGATCGTGGCATCGTCCGGGCGACGGGACTCTTCGCCAATCGGCCCGACGCCGGTTTCGCCGCTGACCGTCTGCGTGAGCGCGACGGGATCGACGTCGGGATCGATCTCAACTTCGTCACCGGTCGCCCCCTGCTCCCGGCGTCCGAGGTGCCCGCGCTGGTCGACGCTCGGGGGATGTTCCGCTCGTCGGGCCGCCTCCGGCGGGAGTACCCGATCCGGTCCCAGGACGGGGTGTACCTGGAGTTCGAGACCGAGCCGTTCGATCTCGACCAGCTCCACGCCGAGGCCGTGGCGCAGGTGGAGCGGTTCCTCGCGCTCATGGGGCGGCCACCGGCCTACGTGCACCACCACTCGCTCGTGTCGCTCGGCAGCGATGCCGTGCTGCACGACGTCGCGAAGGCCTACGACCTCTTCGTGATCGACGACGCGTACCGGTACGACGTGCCTCAGGTGCCCAACACCTGGTACTCCAGCGACTTCCCGCTGTCCGTGCAGGCCGCCGCTGACCCCGTCGCAGCGTTCCTCGAGCTGGTGCCGCAGATCGCGGAGCAGGACGTCAGCGTCCTGATCACCCACCCGGGCTTCGTCGATGCGGAGCTGCTGGAGAGCAGCTCCTACTCGGTCATCCGGGCCAAGGACCACGAACTCGTCACCTCGCCCGTGGTCGTGTCGGCGCTCGTCGAAGCGGGGGTGGAGATCGGCGGGCTGTCCGCGCTCCTCGGGTGAGTCGAGCCGGGGCCGGTCACGACGGTCTCTTCCGCAGCTGGCCGCGATCTCCTCTCCTTCGCTCACCGTGCGCATGTTCGAGCTCCTCGGCGCGAGAAGACGGGGCTGCTTCCCCGAGGCCCGGGGAACGTGGGTTCTCCCGGAACCCGCGAAGCGACGTCGTCAGGCTCTGCCACTGCAGCAGTGCAGGCAGGAAGGGCAGCAGGACCGCATCAGCGGGTGACTCGAGGTCCGGGAGATCCGGCACGAACGCCACCGCGGCGCCGAGGGGGAGCAGCAGCACCGGGGGCGGGATGCGGCTCCGCTTCGACGCTGCAGTGGCGGTCGCGAGGGCGCGTCCGACGGCGACGACGAGTTCGGGTGCGAGCATCCGGCCGTTACCGTCGCTGGGCTGATCGAGCGATACCGTCGGCATCGCTCAGGGCCGGGTAGTCCAGATAGCCCTCCTCGCCGCCTCCGTAGAACGTGGCGCGGACAGGCTCGTTCAGGGGTGCGTCGGCGAGGAGGCGATCCGGAAGATCGGGGTTGGCGAGGAAGAGGCGTCCGAAGGCGACAGCATCCGCCGATCCGGAGCGGAGCGCCTCGTCGGCGCTGGCCCGGGTGTGCCCACCGGCGCTGATGATGCCACCCGCGTAGCGGGCCCGGAACCACTGCGTGCTGAGGACGTCCGTCGACTCCGCTCGCAGCGCGCCGTCGCCGACGACGCCCGGCTCGAGGATGTGCAGGTACGCGAGTCCGAGCGGTGCGAGCTGCTCGAGCAGTCTGGTGAAGACGGCGGGACGCTCGTCATCCGCCATGTCGTTGAAGGAGCTCGACGGCGACAGGCGCAGTCCGGTCCGATCGGCGCCGACCTCGGCGAGGACGGCGCGGACGACCTCG
The DNA here is from genome assembly GCF_001423045.1 of Rathayibacter sp. Leaf296. Lineage (NCBI taxonomy): Bacteria > Bacillati > Actinomycetota > Actinomycetes > Micrococcales > Microbacteriaceae > Rathayibacter > Rathayibacter sp. Leaf296. Next base: position 913,009 of record NZ_LMNR01000002.1, on the reverse strand, counting down.
ACGGCGAAACGGGTTCGTGCTGAGGGGGAGCCGCCCCACTGGTCGCTGCGAGCGTTCGAGGAGGCGTGCAGGAACTGGTCGATCAGGTATCCGTTGGCCCCGTGGAGCTCGACGCCGTCGAATCCGGCCTGGAGGGCGAGGCGGGCAGACGTGACGTACTCGCTGATGAGGTGGTGGATCTCGTCCTCGTCGAGCGCTCGCGGAACGGCGTGGTCGGAACGACGCTCGGCGGCGAAGATCTTGAAGCTGCTGGCGATCGCGGACGGCCCGACGGGCTGTCTGCCGTCAGGGACGAGCGACGGGTGCGAGGCGCGTCCGACGTGCCAGAGCTGTGCGACGATCTGACCGCCCTCCTCATGGACTGCGTCGGTGACTGCGCGCCACGCGTCGACCTGGGCGCCGTTCCAGAGGCCGGGGATCCCGGGCCCGCCGACACCGTACGGATTGATGGCGACGCCTTCGGAGACGATCAGCCCGGCCCCGGCGCGCTGGCGGTAGTAGGCAGGCGCGGACGGCTGGATGACCGCGTCGACCGACGCGCGACTCCGGGTCATCGGGGCCATCACGAAGCGGTTGGACAAGGTCAACGCGCCGAGCGCGACGGATGAGTTCAGGGGTGCCATGACGATCTCTCTCGGGGGCTGTGGACGTTCGGGAGGGGGTGCTGCGGAGACACGGCGCGGATCCGTCCGCGGGTGTCAGCGGGCAGCGGCTTCCTGCCGTTCGACGGTCTCCGCCGCTTCGGCCTCCACCGGGTCGGAGGAGCGGAGCTGCAGGATCAGCGCGACGAGCGCGGCGGCGACGACGAGGACGCCGTACCCGGTGAAGGCGGCGACGAGGCCGGTGTACGGGTCGACGATGCCGGCGACGACACTCGGCAGTCCGAAGGCGAGGTAGCTGATGACGTAGATCGTCGAGAGCAGGCCGGCGCGGTGCTCGGACGCCGCGGTCGCGAGGAGCATCCGCAACCCCGATTGGAAGCCGGCCCCGAATCCGATGCCGGCGATCGCCGTGCCGACGATCACCCCGGGAAGACCGCCCGAGAGGACGGAGATCACGGAGACGACGGGACCGACGATGAGGGCGACGAGACCGATGATCAGCTCTCGGCGCGGGTCCATCCGCTGCAGCGCGAAGCCGGTGACCGCTCCGCAGCCGGCGAAGACCGCGATCACTCCGCCGGCCGCGAAGTGGCTGTGGACGTCGAACACCCCGGTCAGCAGGGACGGGACCAGGGAGAGGTACAGCCCGGCGAGCGCCCAGCTGGCGATCAGTGCGCCGGACACGTCGCGGAGCAGCCGCTGGGAATCCGCGGGCACAGCCATCGTCGGCACGAGCGAGCGGACGGCTCCGGGCTGCCGTTCGACGGTCTCGGGGATGAGGAGCAGCAGAACGGCGACGACGAGCAGCGACGCGCCGAACACGATGTAGATCAGCTGCTCCGGAGCAGGCGCCCACTCGACGAGGACGCCGCTGGAGAGCGCCCCCGCACCGAGCGCGGTCGGCGGTGTCACCCCGTTGAGCACCCCGGCCAGAGCCGGTCGACGCTCGAGGGAGTGATCCAGCAGGGTCGCGCCGAGGGTGCCGAGGAGCAACCCGACCGAGAGCCCCTGAACGGCGCGACCGATCATGAGGGCCGCGTACCCGTCGGCGAGGACGAAGATCACCATCGAGAGGACCGCGCCCAGCGTGCCGACGATCAGTACCGGCTTCCGCCCGACGAAGTCGGAGAGCGATCCGGCGCACAGCAGCGCCAGCAGCAGCCCGACGACGTAGACGGCGAACGCGCCGGTGAGCAAGAGCGGCGAGAGGTTCCAGGTTGCGGCGTACACCGGGTACAGCGGCGACGGCAGTGCGGAGGATCCGACGCTGAGCAGGAGCAGCACCACCGTGAACCAGAACGCAGCGACGGACCGAGTGGACTGGGTCATCAGCGGTTCGGGATCTGCTCGAGCACAGTGCGCAGGTCGGTCTCACCGTCGACGACGTTGAGGACTCGTCGCGTCGCGAGGGTGCTGGTCGCGAGAGTCGAGAGGAGCGCCGCGACGTTCCCGCGGCTGGTGGTGCCGCTCTGGATGCCGTCGCCGACCGCGACGCGGCCCGTCGCGTCGTCGTCGTTCAGGACGCCGGGACGGAGGATCGTCCACAGCAGCTCCGAGCTGCGGAGCGCGGTGTCGGCGGCGTGCTTGGCCTGCTGGTACGGCTTCATGCCCGGGTCGTCGTTCACGCTGTCCGGGTCGTCCGCGTGCAGGTAGGACACGAGGAGGAGCCGCGCGACACCGGCGCGCTCGGCGGCGGCGATGGTCGTCATCGCGCCGTCGCGGTCCACCGCGAAGGTCGCCTCGGGGCCCTGCTTCCCACCGGCGCCCGCGGCGAAGACGACGGCGTCCGAACCGGAGACGACGTCGACGAGCTCGTCCGTGCTCGCAGACGCGATGTCGAGGACGACCGGTTCGGCGCCCGCGGCGCGGATGTCGTCGGCCTGATCAGGGTTCCGGATGACGGAGCGGACGGTGTGACCGCCGGCCGTGAGGTCCTTGCTGGCGAGGAGGGCGATCTTGCCGTGCCCTCCGACGATGACGATGGTGCTCATGATGTCCTTCTCTGCGCTCGGGGTCCGATGGAGGTGCCGGCTCGCCGTTGCGCCGAAGAAAGGGGTCGTTCAGAGGACGTCGATCTCGTGGAGGTTCGCGATCGCCATGCCCCCGAAGAAGCTCGAGCCGTCGACACGGGTGCTGATGCCGGCCTCGGAGGCCCACGCGGCTTCGGCGTCGCCCCTGGTGTCGAACCAGAGCTCGGCGATCCCGTCGACCGGGGAATCCGGGTAGACGCGCCTGTCGATCGGGTTGATGACGTAGCGCCGGAGACCCGGCAGCTGCTTGGCGAGATCGGCGTGGGTGCCGCGCCAGTACGCGACGAATTCGTCGTACGAGAGCTCCGGACGCTTGGTCACGAGGCCGACGTGCTTGTACATCGTGGGCACGGCTTCCCTTTCTGACAGGTGTCAGATATCGACTGTACACGGGATCCTGATTTTCTGACATCTGTCCGATTGAGTAGACTCCGGCGATGGCCCAGACGCAGTCCCGGTCGGCAACGGCGCTCCAGGAGGCAGTGGTGCAGCTCGCGCGGCAGAAGCGCGCGGACCAGATCACCGTCTCCGAACTCTGCCGGGCGGCCGGCATCACCCGCGACACCTTCTACCGGTACGCCGACAGCCCGATCCGGCTCCTCGCAGGGGTGCTCCACCACGACCTCGAGGCCTACGCGGCGGTGACGCGGCACCTTCCCGAGGCTCCCCCCGGGGGAACGGTCATGGACGCGCCGACGCGCGCCTGGCTCGAGCACGTGTGCCGCTTCGAGGCCGTGTACCGGCGAGCACTCCAGCCTCATCTTCCGATGGAGATGCGCGAGGTGCTGCTCACCCGGATCCAGACCTTCATGCTCGCCCACGCCGCCTCCCATCCCGAGATCCGACCCCTCGTCGACGGCCGGGTGATGGACGACCGGGCGATCCGGCTCGCGTCGGCCTACGCCGCGTCCGGTGCGGTAGGGGCGATCGAGGCCTGGCTCACGAGCGGGCCGATCGGTGCGCTCTCGGTTCCCACGGCCCTGATCCACGCCTCGGCGGCGTCGTGGTGGTTCTCGCCGGTCGACCCGCCCCGTCGCTGACCCCGCGCCCGCTCCGGTTCGACGAGATCGACGCCTCCGCTACGGCGACGGGACGGCGTCGAGTGACGGGAGGTCGAAGCGGGAGCGAGTCGGGCGCACCGTGGTGAGGTCCAGCGCCGACTCCGATGCCGGCGCCAGCCTGCCCCACTCCGCGATGCTCTCGGCGACGCTCAGAGCTCTGACGGACTCGGCGGCGACGGCGCTGTGCCGGCCGGCGATCGTGCGGACCGCCTGGGCCGCCAGAGGCATCGCCGCGTCGTACACCGCTTCGAAGAGGCGCCGGCTGCCGGCTCGCGGCCAGTCCGCGGGGAGCGCCGCTGAGGGCAGGTCGGGGTCGACGGTCGGGAATCCGCGCCATCGCCCGAGGAGTCGGAGGGACAGGCCGAGAGCCTCGATGGGCGAGACGGATCCTGCTCGCAGCGAGTAGACGGCGGGACGGAACTCGGCATCGAAGGCCTCGTAGATCGACTTCAGCTGCCGCAGCGGCCAGATCGCCTCGGGGTCGACGGTACCGAGCACCTCGGCCGACCTCAGGACGAGGCCGTCCGGGGGGAGGAATCGGCGGATGCTCGTCTCGACGAGGTCCAGGGGGGCGCGGGGCGAGATCCAGACTCCGTCTCGGAGCGGCCCGAAGCCGAGCCACCGGAGCCACTCCCGCAGCTCGTCCCGCTGCTCCCGACGCGACTCCGGCAGCGAGTACGCCACCAGCGTCCACTGCCCGTCCCAGGGTTCGGGGGTGACGCCGAACGTCATGGTGAGCCGCTCGCTCGCGGGGATCGAGCTCCGCACCGCGTCCGACAGGCGGTAGAAAGTGGTGCGCCCGACCTTCTCCGTGCCGAGTGTCCCGCGCTTCGCCAGCCGACTGAGGCTCGTCCGAACGGCCGCCTCTGAGATGTCGAGCCTCCCGAGGAGCTCCACGATCACGGCGGAGGGCACGTCGACGCGGTGGTCCGGCGGCCAGAATTCCCCCATCAGAGTGGTGATCGCGCTCTGGGCGGAGTCGCCGGCGACATCGCGGGGCAGGTGGGGCGAGTCGACGACCGAGTGATAGAAGTAGGTCACGATCGAGATCCTCTCCTGGTGGTCCTGCGAGCTTAGCGAGCAGCGTGCTGCAGCAAAAGCATGACAGGTTCGTTGTCAGGTGCCGCGGAGTGTGTCACACTCGGTCGAACGGGCCGTCTTCGAGCCGTGATTCCGATCTCTTGCAAAGGTGCAAAATGAAACCCACGATCCGACCGGGGAGGTGGGCGGCCGTCGCGGTCGCTCTGGCCTCGGCCCTTGTTCTCAGCGCGTGCGTGGGAGGAGGTACCGGCCAGAGTTCGGCAGGCGGAGGGACGCTCACACTCGCGTCCGGCACCGCGCCCAACTCGTTGAGCCCCGGCGACGCGTCCAACGGCGGACCGCAGACCTGGTTCCAGCTGCTCGCGTACGAGCCCCTCATCGCCAGTGGTCCGGACGGGGAACCCGCTCCTGGTCTCGCGACCGACTGGGGCTACGTCGACGGCTCCGGCGGCACGCAGTTCCGGCTCAACCTCCGCGATGACGCGGAGTTCGCGGACGGCACGCCGGTGACCGCGGAGGCGGTCGCCGCGTCCATCACCTGGTTCGTGGCGAACGCGACCGGCCCGACGTCCGGATCGTTCACGGGGTGGACGGTCGAGGCCACGGGTGACCTCGAGGTCACGATCACGACTCCGGCACCGACGCCGATCGTGGCGGACCTCCTCAACCCGTACAACCTGGGCGGCAACATCATCAGCCCCGAGGGTCTGAAGAACGCCGACACGCTCGCCAACGCGACCTACGGCGCGGGACCGTACGTCTACGACTCGGCGGACTCGGTGACGGGCGACCACTACACGTACGTGCCGAACGAGAACTACTACGACCAGAGCCGCATCCGCTTCGACAAGATCGTGATCCGCGTGATCGCCAACATGTCCTCCGCGCTGTCGGCCGTGCGCAGCGGCCAGGTCGACGCCATCCAGGGCGACACCACCGTCGTCGAGTCGGCCGAGTCCGCGGGCCTGGATGTCGTGGGCGCGCCGAACGGGTTCTACGGCTTCTTCATCTGGGACTGGGCCGGCCTCAAGTCGCCGGCGCTCGCGGACCAGAGGGTCCGACAGGCCCTCAACTACGCCATCGACCGCGAGTCGATCGCGTCGGCGGTCTTCGGCGACCTCGGCACGGCGACATCGCAGCCCACCACCCCGGGGTGGGACGGCTACGACGACTCGCTCACGGACGCCTACCCGTACGACCCCGACAAGGCCGAAGCGCTGCTCGCCGAGGCGGGATACGCCGACGGCTTCTCCTTCGATCTGCCGTACGCGTCTTACGACCCCAACGGGTCGAAGCTCATCCAGGCCGCCGTCGAGCAGCTGAAGCAGGTCGGGGTGACGGTGAACCTCACCCCGTGCGCCTCGCTCGCCGAGCTGGTCGACGCTCTGAACGCCGGCACCTTCTCCGGGACGAGCCTCTTCTGGGGCGGCCAGACCCAGTACGCGAACACGAATCAGCTGTGGCTGCCGCAGAGTCCGGTGAACCCCTACAAGAACCTGCCGGTTCCGGGCCTGGAGGACGCCTTCGCCGCGTACTCCGCAGCGGACGAGACGGACCGGGGCGAGCTCGCCCAGGCGGTGGAGGAGATCGTCGTCGATCAGGCTCTCAGCGTCCCGATCGCGCAGGTCGACTCGGTCTACATCCACAACGCCGAACTGCAGGGCGTCCAGGTCGACCCCAGGGGCAACCTGAACAACCCGGCGGACTGGTCCAAGTAACCGGGAGAGGGGCCGGTCCCGCAGGGGACCGGCCCCCGTCTGGAGGCAACCGTGCTCAGCGTCATTCTCAAACGAGTCCTCATCTCGATCCCTCTTCTGCTCATCACCTCGCTCATCACCTTCCTCCTGCTGGCTCTGCTCCCGGGAGACCCGGCCCGCGCCATCGTGGGCGTCCAGGGCACGCCCGAGGACTACGAGCGGGTCCGGGAGCAACTGCACTTGAACGAGCCGCTCTGGCAGCAGTTCTCCTCCTACGTGGGAGGCCTGCTCCGCGGCGACCTCGGCTCATCGCTCTACACGGGGGAGTCCGTGTCGCAGATGCTCGGCAGCCGCCTCCCGGTGACTCTCAGCATCATCATCGGCGCGACTCTCGTGGGCGCCGTCGTCGGCATCGTCCTCGGGGTGCTCAGCGCGCGCTACGGCGGAGCGCTCGGACGGACGGTGGACGTGGTCTCCCTGATGGGTCTGGCGCTCCCCAACTTCTGGCTCGCGCTGCTGCTCGTCACTCTGTTCGCCGTCACCGTCCCGCTCTTCCCCGCCACCGGGTACGTGCCTCTCGACGTGAGTCCCGATCTGTGGCTGGCGTCGATCACGCTGCCCGTGATCGCCCTCGCGGTCGGCAGTGTCGCGTCGATCTCCAAGATCACGCGCGACGGGGTCGCCGATGCTCTCGAGCAGGACTACATCCGCACACTGCGCTCCGCCGGCGTCTCCGAGACGTCGCTCCTGTGGAAGCACGCGCTGAAGAACGCCGGCGTCCCGGTCGTCACCGTGGTCGGTCTGAGCTTCCTCGGAGCGCTCGCCGGAAGCCTCTTCGTCGAGGCGGTGTTCGTCCTCCCCGGCCTGGGCGCACTGGTCAACGATGCGACGACACGGCAGGACATCCCGGTCATCCAGGGCATCGCACTCGCGTACGCCGTGATCGTGGTGATCGTCAACCTCCTCGTCGACATCTCCTACGCCTACCTGAACCCGAAAGTGAGGACCGCATGACCGCCACGGTCGTTCCGGAGTCGCGCGTCGCGATCGCGTCCGCGAGCAGGACCTCCCTCCGCGGCTTCCTGCGGCGACCCCTCGCGGTCACTGCGATCGCGGTCCTCCTGCTGATCGTCGTCGGCAGCGCCGGCGCGGGGCTCCTCGCGCCCTACGACCCCTTCGCGCAGGAGCTCCTGAACGCCACGCAGCCGCCCTCCGCGGCCCACCTGCTCGGGACGGACACTCTCGGACGCGACGTCCTCTCCCGACTCCTGTGGGGTGGTCAGCCGGCACTCGCGGCCGCCGCCGTCGCCTCCGCGACCTTCGGTCTGCTGGGGATCGCGATGGGACTGCTCGCCGGGTACTCCCGCGGGGCCGTCGACCGCCTGATCTCGCTCGTCATCGACATCCTGATGTCGCTGCCGGGGCTCGTCCTCATGTTCGCGGTGCTCGCGGTGTTCCGGAACAACCTCTTCGCCGCGATGACCGCACTCGGACTCCTGTCGTCAGGAGGTCTCGCGCGGGTGGTCAGAGCCTCGACGAAGTCGACACGGGAAGAGCTCTACGTGAAAGCCGCCCAGGTGTCGGGCCTGTCCTCGGGGCGGATCATGCTGCGCCACGTCCTCCCTCGACTGACCGGGCCGATCATCGTCCAGATCTCTCTCTTCGTCGGCATCGCTCTCGTCGTCCAGGCCGGCCTCGGCTTCCTCAACCTCGGAGTCCAGGCACCCGCTCCGACGTGGGGCGGCATGGTCGCCGAAGCTGCGCAGGTCATCACCCAGTTCCCGTGGCTGCTCGTCCCGTCGGGTGGGATCGTCGCCGTCACCGTCGTCGCGTGCGGTCTGATCGGCGACGCCGTCCGCGACGTGAACGCGGAGACCAAGTCGAGGAGCGGTGGCATCAGGGCGCGTCGTCGCCGGTCTCGCGCCGTGCCGGGGGGAGTCGACGAGTCCTCGCCCCTGATCTCCGTCAAGGGCCTGACGATCTCGTTCGCGACCTCCGGCGGTGCGCGCGAAGTCGTGCACGGCATCGACTTCGACGTCGCAGGCGGCGAGTTCGTCGCCCTCGTCGGAGAGTCCGGCAGCGGCAAGACGATCACCGCCCTCTCCCTGCTCGGGCTGCTCCCGGACAACGCGATCGTGGACGCCGAGCGCGTGCGGATCGCAGGCCGGGACTTCACCGGGCAGCCTTCGGCGTCGTTCCGCCCGCTCCGCGGGAGCGTCATCGGGCTGGTCTCCCAGGAGCCGCAGGTGGCACTCGATCCGGCCTTCACGGTGGGAGCGCAGCTCCGGGAGGTCATCAGAGCCCAGGGCGGCCTGAAGGGACGCGCCATCCGCTCCCGGGCTCTGGAGCTCCTGGCCGCGGTCCGGCTCCCCGATCCTGAGGAGATCGAACGCCGCTTCCCCCACCAGCTCTCGGGCGGTATCGCGCAGCGCGTCGTGATCGCGATCGCACTCGCCGGCAACCCCGACCTGCTGATCGCGGACGAGCCCACCACTGCTCTCGACGTCACCGTCCAGTCTGAGATCCTCGACCTCCTGCTCCAGCTGCGGGAGGAGTTCGGGATGGCGATCCTGCTCGTCACCCACGATCTCGGCGTCGTCGCCGACTGCTGCGAACGCGCGCTGGTGATGGAGCACGGGCTCATCGTCGAGCGCAGCGACGTCGTCTCGCTGTTCGCCAGGCCCGAGCACCCCTACACGCAATCGCTCATCGCGGCCACACCACGGTTGCTCGACAGCGAGCCGACCGCGATCGACGGAGAGGCCACGGCATGACGCAACCGATTCTCGAGGTCACCGGGCTGAGTGTCACCTACCCGGTCGCTCGGAGGAGCCTCCTCGCGGCGAAGCCGGACCCGTTCGCGGCGGTGAAGGACGTCAGCTTCGAGATCGCACCGGGGGAGACCCTGGCACTCGTCGGAGAGTCCGGATCCGGGAAGTCCACGATCGGCAACGCGGTGCTCGGGCTGGCGCCGATCGCCGCCGGCCACGTCCGGTTCGAAGGCCGCGATCTCGCGACGGTGTCGGTCCGGGAACGACAGCGCCTCGCCCGGGAACTGCAGGTCGTGTTCCAGAACCCGTTCGGCTCCCTCAACCCCTCGCTCACGATCGGCCAGATCCTCACCGAGCCTCTGCAGGCTCTCGGCGGGCAGTCGCGGTCGTCGAGCAGGGAGCGGATCGCGGAGCTGCTCGAGCGCGTCGGCATGCCGGAGGACGCCGCGCATCGCTACCCGGGGAACTTCTCCGGCGGTCAGCGCCAGCGGATCGCGATCGCCCGCGCGCTCGCGGTCTCTCCGAAGCTCATCGTGTGCGACGAGCCGACGAGCGCCCTGGACGTGTCGACCCAGCTCGTCGTGCTGGAGCTCCTGACCGAGCTGCGCGAGCAGAACCACCTCTCCTACCTCTTCATCACCCACGACCTCGCGGTCGTGAGGCACTTCGCGCACCGGGTCGCCGTCCTGCGACGCGGAGAGATCGTCGAGGTCGGCTCCGCTGCGGACGTGTGCGAGAACCCGCAGCATCCCTACACCCAGCGACTCGTCGCTGCGGCACCGGTGCCCGACCCGGTGCTGCAGTCGAAGCGTCGAGCGGCGCGCCTCGCGGCAGGGTCGGTGCGCTGATGAGTGCGGCCACGACCAGCACCGGATCCACCGCTCCGGGCTTCGAGAAGGTCCGCGATCGCCTGGACGCCTACCTGCTGGAGGATCCCTTCTTCAGCGCCCAGCTCTACGCCTCGGTCGAGGGCGAGCCGGTCGTCGATCTGGTCGGCGGTCCCGACGGGCGCGCCGACGGAGTCACGGGCGTGTTCTCCGCATCGAAGGGAGTCGCGGGGATCGTCCTCGGCACGCTGCTGCGAAGCGGGAGTCTGTCGCTCGACGAGACGGTGGCTCACTACTGGCCCGAGTTCGCGGCGAAGGGGAAGGGAGACATCCTCGTCCGCGACGCGCTGTCGCACCGCGCGGGCCTGCTGGGCCCGCAGGAGAACATTCCGACCAGCGCGATCCTCGACTCGCGGACGGCGGCCGAGATGGTCGCTGCAGCCGGACCCGCATGGCGGCCCGGCACATCTCTGGGGTACCACGCCCTCACCATGGGCACGCTCATGGAGGAGCTGGTCCGGAGGGTGACGGGGACGACTCTTCAGAGGCTCTACGAGGAACTCGTCCGCGAGCCCCGCGGGATCGACTTCTGGCTCGGCCTGCCGCGCGAGCTCGATGACCGCTACGTCCCCCTCCGGGCGTTGCGGCTCTCGGCGCAGCAGGAGGCCGAGATGGCGAGTCGGCCGCTAGGTCCCGACGGGATCACTGCGCTGGGGTTCAACGCCGTCAACCCGCGCGCGCAGCTCCCTCCGGAGGAGGGGGCGCTGTCGCCGAACCATCGTCACGTGCGCGAGGCGGGCTGGTCCGCAGGAGGTGGTGTCGGCTCCGCGAGAGGTCTCGCGCAGGTGTACGAGGCCGCCCTCGGCTACAACGGCGAGCCTCTGCTGGACGAGCGGACCATCGAGGCGATGTCGCAGCAGCAGGCCTGGGGGATGGACGAGATCCTCACCGTCCCCATGTGCTTCGGAGTCGTCTTCATGAAGCCGCTTCCACGGATGGAGTTCGGGAGCTACCGCGCCTTCGGTCACGATGGCGCGGGAGGCGCCATCGGATTCGCCGACCCGCTCCACCGGCTCGCGTTCGGCTACGTCCCCCTCCCCATGCAGTACCCCGGCGGCGCGGATCCGCGCGCCGTCGTCCTGTCCCAGATCATCCGCCACTGCCTGAGCACCCGACCCGATGAGGAACAACCATGAACGACGCCGCCGATGTGAACCGCAGAAGCTCCCGAGGACTGGTCGCGCAGGGCTACGAACCGGTCCGCAATCAACTGGACGCGTACCTGCTGTCCGACCCCGCTTTCAGCGCCCAGCTGAGCGTGTACCACCGGGGCGAGCACGTCGTCGACCTCGTCGGTGGACCGGATCTGGACGAGGATTCGATCACCGGCGTCCACTCCGTGTCGAAGGGGGTCGCAGGAGTGACCTTCGCGACCCTCGTGAAGGCCGGAGTGATCGACGTCGATGCGCCGGTCGCGGAGTACTGGCCGGAGTTCGGCGCGGCGGGCAAGGACCGCATCCTGGTCCGCGAGCTGCTCTCCCACCAGGCGGGTCTCGTGAACGCCCCGGGCGGGTTGACCCGCGACGAGATCATCGACTCCGCGCGCGGAGCAGAGCGCCTCGCCGCCACCTCACCCCTCTGGGCACCGGGGTCGGCGTCCGGCTACCACGCGGTCACCATCGGGATCCTCCTCGAAGAACTCGTCCGTCGCGTCACGGGCGACACCCTCCAGAACCTCTACGAGACGCGGATCCGCGCGCCCCGCTCGATCGACTTCTGGCTAGGACTCCCGGAGGACGAGGAGCACCGGTTCCGCACCGTCCTCCCCATGGTGCCGACGCCTCAGCAGCACGCCGAGATGCAGGCTCGTCAGTTCGGCCCCGACAGCATCACCGCCCACGCCTTCAATCTCGTGCGCGAGGGCGGCGAAGGCTCGATCGAGGACGTGTCGCCGAATCATCGCGACCTCCGGGCGGCCGGCTTCGCTTCCGGCGGCGGCATCGGATCCGCCGACGGGCTCGCTCGCGTGTACGCCGCCGCGCTCGAGAGCGGCGGCGACGCGCTGCTGGACGAGGCCACGATCGAGACGATGTCCCGTCAGCAGACGTGGGGCGAGGATCGCGTCCTCGGCGTCACGATGTCGTTCGGGGTGGTCTTCATGCGGCCCCAGCCCCGCATGGAGTTCGGGAGCTACCGAGCGTTCGGTCACGACGGGGCCGGTGGAGCCCTCGGCTTCGCCGACCCGCTCTACGACCTCGCGTTCGGGTACATCCCGCTGCCGATGCAGTACCCGGGCGGAGCGGACCCGAAGGCCGTCGTGCTCTCGCAGCTGGTGCGCCAGTGCGTCCGCCAAGCCGACCTGAGCTGACCGGTGACCGGCGACCGACGACCGCTCGCTCCGAGCGCTCCGGAAAGGACAGGACAGTGACTGATCGATACGTGGATCTGGCCACCCGTGACGGTGTCCTCCGCGGCGTCGAGTTCGACGGGATCGCGAGCTTCCTCGGCGTCCGGTACGGCGACGACACCGGAGGTCCCAATCGGTTCGCCGCCCCCCAGCCGGTGCGGCCGTGGGAGGGCGTTCGCGACGTGCTCGAGTACGGCCCGTCCGCGCCGCAGGTCGACATCCGGCTGACCGCATCCGGTCGGCTGCCCGAGGCCCTGTCGCTGCTGTACCCCCGCACCGGCGGTCCGCTCGAGGGCGGCGCGGCGAGTGAGGACTGTCTGCGGCTCAACGTGTGGGCGCCGTCCCGGGCCGCTCCGGGGACGCTGCCCGTCATCGTCTGGCTGCACGGTGGCGGTTTCACCCACGGGTCGGGCAACGAGAGCGTCTTCACGGGGCGATCGCTCGCCGCTCGCGGCAACGTGGTGGTCTCCGTCACCCACCGGCTCGGGCTCCTGGGCTTCCTCGACCTCCGAGGTCTCGGGCTCCCGGCCTCGGCGAACGCCGGGATGCTGGACATCGTCGCTGCGCTCGACTGGGTCGCCGCCCACATCGCCGAGGTGGGGGGCGACAGCTCGCGTGTCACCGTCGTCGGCCAATCGGGCGGGAGCGCGAAAGTCGCTGCGCTGAACGCCATGCCGGCGGCTCGAGGTCTGTTCCAGCGATCGGTGATGATGAGCTTCCCCTGCAGGGAGGTCGGCACGCCGGCGGGCTCGGCCGCCCTGGCCGCTCAGGTCCTGGCGGACCTGGAGGTCACCGACCCGTCGCGCCTGCGATCTCTCCCTCTCGAGACCCTGCTCGCGGCTCAGGCCACCGTGCTCGGCGCGGCGAGCGGTCGCTTCGGATCGGGCCGTCCCGGCGTCCTCGGAGGTTTCGGGCCGTCGCTGGATCCCGCCGACCTCCCGGACCATCCTTTCTCGCCGACACCGGCCCCGGGCTGGCGGGGTACGGACCTGCTCATCGGCTGGAACAGCCACGACGCGTCCCTGCTCCTCGCAGAGTCGCCGCAGTACTCGTCCGAGCTGACGGCGGAGGACGTCGTCCGCCTGATCGACGAGGACGAACCGGGACAGGGCTCCACGCGCTATCACCGGATACGGGCGGAGCATCCGGGCGAGCCGGACCACCTGATCTGGGCCCGCGCGATCACGGACCGCATGTTCGCCGACCCCTCGCGACAGCTGGCACAGGATGCGGCGCACAGCTGCCGCTCGGTGTGGGTGTACGAGTTCGCGCGCGAGACGGACGTACTCGACCGGCTGCTCGGTGCGTCCCACAGCCTGGAGCTCGCCTACGTCTTCGGCACGACCGCGAGTACTCCGTTCACGGGCACCGGCAGCGGTCGCACGCTCCTGTCCCAGGAGATGATGCACGCCTGGTCGGCCTTCGCCGCCGACGGTGCTCCGCGGGTCCCGGGCCGGGAGTGGCTCCCCGTGTCGCAGGGGACCGTGGCACCGCACCGATTCGGCTCCGACTCGTAGAACGTCCCGTCCCCGCGGAGTGCGACTCCGCGGGGACCACTCGCCGGCGACGGCAGTGCCGACTGCGCCCTGGATGCGTCCGAGGGGCGTTCTGGAAGACCCGACATGTACCCCGGAATCATGCAAGACCCGCCGAAGCGGGCCACGGAACCACGAAAGGCCCGCCGAAGCGGGCCTTCCATCACTCTCGCGAGTGGCACTTGCGTGCGATGCACTGTCTCAACCAGTACTCGGTGGCTCCGAACCACCGAGTGGTCTGGATTCCGAGTGCGCCCGGAGGGATTCGAACCCCCAACCTTCTGATCCGTAGTCAGATGCTCTATCCGTTGAGCTACGGGCGCAGTCCATCGCGTGACCCCGGGGGGCGCACGCAACGAGGTACGACTATACACGCCGGCGGGCCCCTCCGCGAATCGGCGTGCGGGCGGAGGAGGGTGCTGCTCCTCCGCCCGCACGGTGCTCAGTCGACCGCGGTCATGCGCGCGCCCAGGCCCTTCAGTCTCGCGACGGTCAGGGTGCCGACCGCCTGCGGAGCGCCCTCCGGCGAGAGCACGAAGGCGTTGCGGGCGACGTACAGGGCGCCGTCGCGCAGCTCGATCGCGGCCGGCGACGTCACGGCGAGACCCGTGACCGGCGTCGACGTGCGCGGCAGGATCAGGGCGACGCGGCCGGTGCCCTGCGGTCCTCCGAACAGCTCGGTCACCGCGATGGTGCCCGTGAAGCGGTCGACGGCAAGGCCGGTCGCGCTGATCAGGCCCTTCGCCACCGTGCGGATCTCGCCGGTGCCGGGGTGGATCTTCAGGACCGAGCCGCGGGCGCCGAGGCTCGCGTCCTCGGGACCGCCGGGCAGCGAGGTGACGTACAGCCAGCCTCCGGGGCCGACCTCGATGTCGGTCGGGACCGGCTCGAAGGAGTAGCCGTAGCCGGCGCTGCAGGCGGGGAAGCCGAAGGCGGCGGCGATCTCGGCGGTGATCGTGACGGGGGCGGTCGGAGGCAGGACGGCCACGGTCGACACGTCCCCGTTCGGGGCGACCTTCACGATCGCATTGCCGGCGGCGTCGGCGACGTACACGCCCGTGCTCGTCGCGGTGGAGGCGTACGGATGCACGTCCACGACTCCGGAGTAGGAGGCGGGGCCGGCTGTCGACGGATCGACCTGGGCGGCGCAGTCGGCCGGCAGATCCACGAATCCGTAGGTGTTGCCGGCGTCCGGATTCGCGGTGGCCTCGTACTCGCCGAGGTCGGCGAGGGTCGTCGGCGAGCCGCCTCCGGTCGGCACGGAGCGCAGGAGCGCCGTCCCCTCCTCCTGGACCCCCTCGGTGTAGTAGACGGTGGAGCCCCTGACCGAGACGGCGCCGATCTCGGAGCCCGGGGCGGATGCGGCGACCGAGGTGGTGCCGTCGGGGGCGACGCGGGTGAGGAGGCCGGCGAAGTTCTGCGCGACGAAGGCGGTGCCGCGGGTGTCGACGGCGAAGCTCAGCGGGGAGAACAGACCGGTGGCCCGGTCGGTCACGGAGACGAAGGAGAGGGGGGAGGGGGCGGCCTGCGCGGCGGGGGCGAGGCCGAGGGTGGTCACGGCGACGGCTGCGGTCGCTGCGACGAGGAGGCGTTTGTTCACGAGGTGCTCCTTTGCACTCGGGGTGCGGGCGGAGCGAGGGGCGGATCATGCGGTCCGCTACTCCGACCGCGACGGCGGGGATTCGCCGACGGGGGCAGAGTAGGACGACCCCGGGCCGGTGTCCAGGTTCCGGGTGTGCCGCACCTCCCGGCTCTCATCCGTCGCTGACGGTCGTGTCGGAGCGGTCGGGGCGGCCGTTCGTGACGGATCGGCCGCCGCGGAGTGCTCAGGCCTGAGCGCGGTGGTCCGCCCGGTACTGCGACGGGCTCGTGCCGTTCACGGCGCGGAACTGGCGCGAGAAGTAGAAGGCGTCGGAGTAGCCGACCGCCTGCGCGATCTCGGCGACGGTGTCGTCGGTGGTGATCAGCAGCTCGCGGGCGCGGGCGCTGCGCAGCCGCTTCACGTACTCCACGGCTCCGAGGCCCGTCGCGCGGGTGAACAGGGCCGAGAAGTGCGAGGGGCTGAGGCCGGCGAGGGCGGCGAGCTCGGTGATGCTGGTCGGCGACGCGAAGTGCTCGCGGAGGTGCTCCTGCGCCAGGCGGATGCGGTCGCCGGACTCGACGGGGCCGCGGGAGCGGTCGGCGGCGAGCTGCGCGAGGAGGTGGAACGCCGCTCCGCTCGCCGAGTAGAGGCTCGCGGCGGTCTCGTCGCGCTCGAGTGCGAGGACGGCCTGCTCGATCAGGGCCTTGGCGGCGAAGGCGTCGCCGACCGGCACGACCGGTCCGAAGGAGTCGCCGAGAGCGGCCGAGACCAGCGCGGGCACGTCGGCGCCGCGCACGTGCAGCCACCAGACCGACCACGGCTCGGCGGGGTCGGCGCCGTAGCGGTGCGGGGTGCCGGCGGGCAGCACGACGGCCCGCCCGGACGACACCACCGTCGTCGCTCCGCCCGCGTGGACCGCGCCGCGGCCGGCCGTGCACAGGATCACGATCGCCTCGTCCGCGCCGTGGGGGCGACTCCGGCTGTGGGACGCCGCATGCGGGAAGTGTCCAGCATCGGTCACGAGGAGCCGGTCGGTGATCGGCTCGGCGAGGGCCCGCTGCACCAGCGGAGCCGGGAGTACTCGCAGTCTCTGCCCGAGGAAGCCGTCCGTCATCGCCACGGCTCCGAGTGTACGAGGGGCGGAGGATCGTCCAGCCGGTCCGTCGGATCCGCCATGGGAACGGCGCAGGGCGCTGCCTAGGCTGGCGCGATGACGGCCCAGAACTCCGCAGCCCAGCATCCCGCAGTCCAGAACCGCGCACCCCTCTACCCCGACTCCCGCTACATCCCCGTCCCGCTGCCCGCCCACTTGCCCGAGACGCTGACGATCACCCTCTGGGACTTCTCCTGGTACGTCCGCACCGGCCCCGGCGAGCCGTTCGAGGACCTCGAGGCGGCCTTCACGGGCGCCGTCGAGCGCGGCTACAACACGATCCGCATCTGCGCGATGCCGTTCCTCCTCTTCGGCTCCGGCCTCGACACGCGCGAGCTCCGGCTCGGTCCGCTCGGCGGCGCCTACGGGCAGCGCGTCCGCTGGTACGACGTGAAGGAGGAGACGGTGATCGACGGCCGCGCCCACCTGCTCGCCCTGTTCGAGGCTGCCCGGCGGCACGGCGTGTTCGTGATCGCCTCGTCGTGGGAGTACCAGCAGTCCTCCGCCTTCGCCCTCGAGCGCGACTGGTTCGACGCCCTGACGGCCGTGGCGCCGGAGGAGCGGGCCGAGCGGCTCGCCGAGGCGCAGGCCGCGCTGGTCGCGTTCGTCGCCGAGCACGGTCTCGACGACCGGATCGCCTACGTCGAGCTGCACAACGAGGTGCAGGCGGGGCACCTCACCGAGGGGCTGGACGTCGACCTGACCGACATCGACGCGGCGACCGTCGCCCTCACTCCGCGCCTGACCCGGGGGATCGACCGGTTCCACGAGCTCGCCCCCGGCGTGCCGTGCGCTGTGAACTACGCGCACGTGCCGGTAGGCGGGATGCGCGGGATCCCGTGGAACTCGGACGTGCTGGCCCTCCATCCCTACATCTACGGCGTGCTGAATGAGATGATCAGCGAATTCGGTCTGCGCGGACCCCTCGAGGGGTTCGAGCAGGAGCGCGCCGAGCGGGCCTTCCTGCTCGAGGGCGCTCCTGGGATCGCCGAGTGGACGCTGACGCCCGAGTCGCAGTGGAAGCTGACGGCCACGATCGTGGGCCGCGGCGAGATCTACGCGCACGACTGGGGCGACGCCTCCGCCATCGACCGCTGGCTCGAGGACCACTACGACCGGCACCACCTCGGGATGCGCTCGACTCTCACGCAGTGGATCGCGGTCGCGGCCGATCACGCCGCGCTGCGGGGCGTCCCGCTCGTCTTCGGTGAGGGCTGGGTCGGCTACACCCCGCTCGAGGGCCGCTTCGAGGAGGGCGCGATCGGCGCCGAGTACTGCCGTCTCGCGATGGCGGAGTCGCGGCGCGTGGGCGCGTGGGGCTCGATCGTCTGCTCGAACGCCGCTCCGCAGCACCCGATGTGGGACGACGTCGCGCTGCAGCTCGAGTGCAACGCGCTCTTCACGGGGGAGTGAGCGGGCTCGCACCGCGAGCGGCCGTCCCTCACTCCCGGTGGAACAGCAGCAGCTCGGGCAGGCTCGTCGCGAAGTAGTCGGTCGATCCGTCCTCGCGCACGGCCGCCGGTGCGGTGAACGCGGGGCGCGCCTCGCCGAGTGAGGCGGGAGGGGTGCCGATCGGCAGTCCGAGGGCCGTGCGTGCCGCGTCCCAGGCTGCGAGCGCGCGTCCCTCGCCTCCCTCCCAGGGCTGGAACGGGCGCGATTCGAGCAGGTCGAGCGCCTCCGAGGCCCGTCCTGCGGCGGTGAGCAGTTCGGCGTAGCCGACGGTGAGGTCGTCGCGCGAGAGCACGAGGGGCAGCTCGCTCTCGAGGCGGGCGAGCCGGTCGTCGTGGCCGAGGCGTGCCGCGAGCTGGTCGAGC
Organism: Rathayibacter sp. Leaf296; assembly: GCF_001423045.1. NCBI lineage: Bacteria > Bacillati > Actinomycetota > Actinomycetes > Micrococcales > Microbacteriaceae > Rathayibacter > Rathayibacter sp. Leaf296. The sequence continues at coordinate 894,489 of NZ_LMNR01000002.1, read as the reverse complement.
TCGTAGAGGATCCGGGCGTCGTCGGGAGCGAGCTCGCGGGCGCGCAGGTAGGCCGACCACGCCGCGTCGTCGTCACCGGAGTCGTTGTAGGCGGCGAGGCCGGCGTTGCGGTGCGTGACGGCGTCGGTGCTGCCGCCGGCGATCGCGCGCCGCCAGTGCTCGGCCGCCTCCCCGCGGCGTCCGGCGTCGTAGAGCAGCATGCCGAGGAGCGCGTGCGCGCGGGTGTCGGCGGGATCGGCCGCGACGGCCGCGACGAGCGCGTCGTGCGCATCGAGGCCCGCCGGGAACGCGCGGACGGCGTCGACCGAGGCGGCGTCGCGGCGGACGGCGGCGGCGTCGCGATGCCGGCCCTGCCGCTCGAGGAGCTGGGCGAGCAGGTAGCCGGCGGGCGAGGCCGCGCTGCCGGCCCCCTCCGGAGCGGGCGCCCCGTGCAGGACCGACGCGAGCAGTCGCTCCGCCTCGGCCGTCTCGCCGAACGAGGCGAGATCGAGGGCCGCGTCGATCCGCGCGAACGGATCGGCGGGGTCGCGTCCGTCGAGGGTCCGGGCGAGCTGGTCGAGCGGATCGAGCGCCAGGGTCTCGCCGAGCAGGCCCGCCGCCTCCGTTTCGCGTCCGAGGGCGCGGAGGCAGACGACGGCGAGGGCGCGGGCGCGCAGGTCGTCGGTGTCCAGGCGCAGGGCGGTCCGCACGTCGTCGAGGGCCGCGGAGTGGTCGCCGTCGGCCGCGAGGAGGCACGCGCTCTCGACGAGCGCGGCGTGCGCCCACTTGCCGTCCCAGGCGGCTTTGCCGAAGGCGGCGGCGGCCTCGCGTCGGCGTCCCAGGCGCAGGAGGATCACCCCGCACAGGTGCAGCGCCTCGGTGTCGGCGGGGTTGCCGTTGTGCGCGGTGAGGCGGCGGAGCGACGCGTCGCAGTGCTCGAGCGCCTCGTCGTACTCGCCGCGGCCGTACGCGTGCTCCGCGAGGGCGAGGTGGACGCGCGCGTCCCCGGGATCGCGCCGCAGGGCCTCGCGCCAGTAGGGCAGCGGCGAGCGGGTCGGGTGCCGGTACTGCGCGAGGTGCACGCCCGTGAGGTACAGCTCGTCGACGGAGGCGGTCTCCCGCGGCGACGGCGGCTCGGTGGCCGTCTCCGGCTCCTCCTGCTGCACCCGCGCGGGCACCTCGTAGGCGAGCAGGGTCGCTCCGTCGGAGCGGACGACGACCGCCAGCCCCGCCGGATCGGTTCGGGAAGAAGGGAGATCCGCGACCAGCGGAGCGCCCGGTCCGAGGTCCACGGTCCACTCGCGCAGGACGGCGCCGTCGTCGAGGAGCTGGACGGTCGCGGCCGGGTGCCGTCGCGTCGTCGCGACTCCGATCCGGATGCGGCCGCCCTCGACGTCGAGGTGCACCGCCGTCTCGCGGGTCGCCTGGTGCGCGACGCCGATGCCGCTGATCGGGTACCAGTACTGCGTGAACGTCTTCGTCTCGCCCGGCATCAGCCACGAGAAGTCGGGCTGGTTGTCGGTGAAGACTCCGGCCATGAGTTCGACGTAGGGGCCGTCGGAGTCGGTCAGCTGCGCGTCCCAGGCGTGCCCGAACGGCGCGTCCCCCCAGGTCCACTGCTTCTTGCCGGGCGCGACGCGGCGGTCGGCCCAGTGCACGAAGCCCGCGCCGGCGCGGTGGTCGTAGCCGCCGAAGAAGGAGTCCTCGGTGCGGACGACCATGTAGGAGGTGGGGACCGGGATGCTGCGGTAGAAGTCGAGGCGGTCCGCGCCCGGATCCTGCGCGGCCCGGGCGGGGTAGTCGACTCCGTAGTACGGACGGTCGGCCGCGGGGAACGCGGTGATGGCGCGCCGCGCGTGATCGGCGACGTGCTGCACGTCGCGCGGGAAGAAGGACTGGTAGTCGTCGTGGACCCGGGCGGCGACGTTCGCCCACCAGAGGAAGGTGCGGCGCTCGCGGGTGCGGTTGTGCAGCCGCACGTCGAGCTCGACGAGGCTCGAGCCGGGTCGCAGGCGCACGCCGTGCAGCCCCTTCATGCGGCTGAGCGGGTCGTGGTCGCCGCACCGGACGACGACGGAGCCGTCCTTGTCGCGCGCGATCTCGTGGTCGGTGGGCAGGAAGGTGCCGGGCCGGTGGTGCTGCGGCCAGTTGAACTCGACGCCGCCGCTGACCCAGGGTCCGGCGAGGCCCACGAGGGCCGGCTTGATGACGGAGTTGCGGTAGAAGAAGTCGTAGCCCGTGGTCTTGTCGTGGCCCGAATGGATGCGTCCGCCGAGGTCCGGGAGGACCACGACCTGCACGAACTCGTTCTCGAGCACGACGGCCCGCCACTCGCGGTCGACCGGCTCGGGCGCGATCCGGTCGATGAACGGCAGCGGGTACACCCGGCCGCTGGAGCCCTGGTAGACGCGGCGGTCGAGGAACATCGGCAGGCGGCTGGGCTCCTCCGGCGCGTAGGTGGGCAGGATCAGCACGGTCTCCCAGACCGCGGCACCGCCCTCGGAGAGCACGGCGGCGGCCTCGGCGGGCGCGGCGAGGAGGGCGGAGGAGGCGGCGGTGGATCCCATGCCCCGAGGGTAGGGAGGTGGGTTGCGCGGGGGAATGGCGCGGTGACCTGGACGATCCTCCGACGGCCACCCCTCCTCCCCACGACCTCGTCCGGTGAGTTCTCCACAGTGCACCGCGCCTGCCCGCCGCCCACATGCAGATGGTCACTACTCTCCTCGCACGGGGCTGAAGCGGACCGTCGCCGGCGCGGATGCGCACGAGCGGCTGAGGAGAGGACTACGGATGAGTCGAACGGAACGATCGGGGCCGGCTGATCGTCGGAGGGGCGGCCTCCGGGCGGCGGTCACCGCGGCGACGGGCTGCGTGCTCGTCGGCGGACTGCTCGGCGGGGGAGCCCTGGCGCTGCCCGCGGCGGCGGCAGGCGAGCCTCCACGGACGACGCTCGACAACACCCTGCTGCACGGCGGAGCGACCAACGGGGGTGTCACGACCGTCTCGGCCTGGCTGCGCGCGGGCGAGGTGCTGCAGGTCGACCTCCATCCGCTGAAGGGCGGCTCGGGGTCGGGCGAAGGGGAGAGCGGAGGAGGGACCGCGGCGGTCACCGCGCCCGACGGCACCGTGCTCGATGCGCAGGTGTTCCCGCGCGGGGCGCCGCCGAGCACCGCCGCGGGCGGAGCCTTCGTCGCCGACGCGACCGGCGTCTTCCGGGTGAGCGTCACCGACGACGACGTTGCCTCGCCGGTCAACCTCGTCTGGAGCATCGGCGTCTCCTCGGCCGAGGGGGAGGCGATCGCGGGTCGGGTCTGGTCGACGTCCTACGGGATCCAGTCCGGGGCGCGGGAGAGCTATCCCCGCGCCGAGGACCGGCGCTCGACCTTCACCCTGCACGCCGTCACCGAGACGGGCGCCCGCTACGACATGACGCTGCGCGACTACGACGGAGTCGCGTCCACGCTCCAGGCGACGAACAAGGGCAACGTGCGGGTCGGCTCCTCCGATCCCTCCTACCTCTCGGTGCCGATGCCGCAGTCGACCGAGGCGGGGGGTATCGGAGCGCAGTTCCTCCAGCCGTCGGGCCGCACGGGAGTCGACGGACTGCAGACGTACAAGCTGTTCCTCGATCCTCCCGCGGCCGACCTGCCCGCCTCGATCGCGCCCGCCTACGCCGCGCCCACCATCGCCGACCTCGCCTACCGGCGCTCAGGCTCGGGATCGAACGCCGGCTCGCTGACCGGAGTGCTCGGCACCCAGCCGGGCACGGTCGGAGTCGACATCGACGCCGACGGCGACGGCAGCTGGGACGGCGAGCGCGACGTCCACCTGACCGAGATCGTCTCCGCGCCCGGGCCCTTCGCCGTCGCATGGGACGGCCTGGACGGCCGCGGCGACGCCGTCGACACGACCGACCCGGACGTCCGATTCCGGGCCGCGATCGGCCGCACCAACGAGTTCCACTTCACCCGGGTCGACGCCGAGACCTCGGTCGGCGGCGTCTCGATCGTGCGCTCCACCGGCGGCGGCGGCGATCCCGCGGCGATCCACTGGGACGACTCCCTGCTCGAGGACTCGAACTCCGAGCGCTACTCCGTCACCTCGCACGTCTCCTCCGGCGCCGAGGGGGTCGACTCGAGCAGGGGAGTGCACCGCTGGCGCAGCGACGACACCGACCAGGACCGGACGCCCAACGCGAACGACTCCGTGCACGGGTCCTACGGCGACCTGCGCGCCATCGACGACTGGGCCTACGGAGCCGACGGGGCGTCGGCCGAGGCCGCCCTCGGTGCGCTGACCCCGCACGTCACGATCGGCAAGACCTCGTCGGTCGCGTCCGATGTGCCGCTGACGCCCGGAGCCCGGGTGCCCTACCGGGTGACCCTGGCCTCCGACGGCACCGGCGACGCCGTGGACGCCTCGGCCGTCGACTTCCTCGACGAGGGGGTGCTCGACGACGCCGACCTGGACGAGGCCTCGATCCGCACCTCGCACGGCTCGGCGGCGGTCGATCCCGCGACCGGGCGGATCACCTGGGCGGCGGGGACCCTGCCGGTGGGCACGGTCGCGGAGCTCCTCTTCGACGTCGTCCTGCACGTCGGCGGCGACGGGGACCGCTCGCTGGTCAACACGGCCTGCCTCGCGTCGGCGCCGTTCCAGCCCTCCGAGTCGACCGTCGGCACCGATGCGAACCCCTGCGCGACGGTGCCGCACACCGTCGGCGAGGCGCGGCTGTGGCTCCGCAAGACGGCTTCGCAGCCGTCGGCCGAGCACAGCGGCGCGGCGGGCTTCGACGTCGTCGTGGGCAACTCCGGCACCGTCGACGCGTCCGGAGTGACGGTCACCGACGTGCCCGCTCTCGAGCACCTCTCCGACGCGACGATCGAGGACGGCGCCGGAGGAGTGCAGCCCGCGACCGAGCCGGTCACGGGACTCAGCATCCCGGCGGGCGGGCAGATCGCCCTGCACGTCAGCGGCCGGGTGGCCGACGGCTACGACGCGCTCACGGTGCGTAACCGTGCATCGATCACCGAGCAGCCGACCGGCTTCGAGCCGCCGCTCGTCGAGAACGCCTGCGCCGACGAGCCCACCGCCTCCTGCGCCGAGATCCCGGTGCCGCCCCTCGAGGGCCGGCTCGAGATCGTGAAGACCGCCCTGACCGGGACGGTCGCGCACGGCGGTCGGGCCGGCTTCGAGATCGCGGTCCGCAACACAGGCGCTCGACCGGCCGAGGGGTTCACCCTCGTCGACCTGCCGACGCTCGCGCACCTCTCCGACGTGACGATCTCGCGCGACGGCGGCCCGGAGTCGAGTGACTTGTCGGTCGAGGGTCTGAGCCTCGCTCCGGGAGCATCGACCGTGTTCCGCGTCACCGGCACCGTCGCGGACGGCGTCGACGCGTGGACGATCCCGAACCGCGCCGCGATCGACGATCTGCCCGAGGGCTTCGCGCCGACCGTCGTGGGCAACCCCTGCGCCGATGACGCCGCGGCGTCCTGCGCCGAGGTGGTCGTGCCGCCGGTCGGAGTGGTCCCCACGGTGATCGCGACCACCGCGACCCTCGCGTCGACCGGAGTCGCCGGTGGAGCGGGCGTGCTCGGCGCGGGGACGCTGCTGCTGGCCGGCGGCGGCATGCTGCTCGCGCGACGCGTCCGTCCGAGGTCCGGCCGCGCCTGATGCGACCGCGGGTCCCCGCTGCCGACCGGCTCCGGGGGCCCGCCCCTCAGTTCTCCCGAACGGCCCCGGCTCCAGGGGCCCCCGACTCAGAAAGCGCTCGTCCATGACGTCCCCCTCCGATCTCCCGCTCCACGTCACGGAGCGCTTCGCCCTGCCCGGCGGATTCACCGGTGTCAGCACCTGGTCTGCTCCGGACCCCGAGCGCTTGGAGCAGCTGCTGCGCACCCGCGCCGGCCACCCGCACCCCGACCGCGAGCCTCCCCGGCGCCTCCACCTCGTCCCCGCCTCCCTCGTCCTGATCGAGGAGTCGCGCGACGGCGTGCTCCACCGCCTCGACCCGAGGCAGGAGGCGCGCACCGACGTCCGCTGGGCGCGAGCGCTGCGCCGCTCGCGCCGACCCGCGTGGGTCCGCCGTCTCGTCGGGCCCGCAGATCTGCCGGACCCGGGATCACCCCGGTCCCTCGGCCGTCGGACGGAGCGGGCGGAGGGGATCGGACCGTGACGACCCGCACCCTCGCCGCTGTCGCGGAGCGCGACGGGCGCACGTGGCTCGTGAGCATCCCCGAGCTCGGCACCGCGCTGCGGGCGTCCACCGTCAGCGAGGTGGACACCGTGGCCCGCGCGGCGGCCGCCCAGCTCCTCGACCTCCCGGAGTCGGAGATCGAGCTGATGACGTCCGTGCGCGTCACCCCGCAGGCCGGCCCACGCGAGCCGGCCGTCCGAAGGGGGGCGCAGCGCCCGTGACGGGGCGCTCAGGAGGAAGGGGCCGTCCCGGGATCAGCCCTTCACAGCTCCGGAGGTCATGCCGGCCACGATCTGGCGGTTGAAGAAGATGTACATCACCAGCGGCGGGATCGTGATGAGCAGCACGTCCATGAAGAGCAGGTTCCACGACGACACCGACTGCGACGAGAAGTTGTACAGCGTCAGCTGCACGGTGGCGTTCTCGTCGCCCGGCAGGAAGTACAGGGCGTAGGTGAAGTCGTTGAACACGGTCACCGCCTGCACCACGATCACGGTCACGATCACGGGCTTCAGCAGCGGCAGCACCACCGTGAAGAACAGGCGGAACGGTCCGGCTCCGTCGATCGTCGCGGCCTCGTCGAGCTCGCGAGGGATCGTCGAGACGAAGGCGCGGAACAGGAGGATGCAGAACGAGAGGCCGAAGGCCACGTGCACGGCGATCAGACCGGGCAGTGTCTTGAAGAGCTCCAGGCCCTGCAGCACCCAGATCGTCGGCACGACCGCCGGAGGAATGATCAGGCCGGCGAGCACGAACCCGTTGACGAGCGGGTTCCACCTCGACCGGCGGCGCTGGAGGACGTAGCCGACCATCGCGGCCAGGACCACCATGATCGCGACCGACACGATCGTCAGGACCGCGCTGTTCACGAACGCCCGCAGCAGCACGAAGTTCCGCGCCGAGACGACCTCCTGCAGGTTCTCGACGAAGTTCCACTGCGTCGGCAGCGTGAAGCCGAGCAGCGACGCCTCCTGCTGCGTCTTGGACGCGGTCAGCACGATGAAGAGGAAGGGCACGATGAAGACGATCACGGCGAGGACGATCGCGGTGATGCCGCCGCCCCAGCGCCAGAGGCGCGAGCCGCGGCCGACCCCGCGCTGCCGCACCTTCGCGGCCGGAGGATCGAGGGGGGTCGTCGAGAGCGGAGTGGGGGTGATCGGTGTCGCGGTCACAGCTCCTTGTCCTTCCGGTTGAGCCAGGCCGAGAGCGGGAAGATCAGCGCCGCCACGACGAGGAAGAGGATCACGTTGCCGGCGGTCGAGAGACCGTAGAAGCCCGCCTGGTACTGCTTGTAGATGACCGAGGCGACCACGTCGCTCGTGAAGCCCGGCCCGCCCTTCGTCATCGCCCAGATGAGATCGAACGAGCGCAGCCCGCCGATGAGCGAGAGGAGGATCACGGTGACGGTGGCGGGACGCAGCAGCGGCAGGGTGATGTGCCGGAAGTTGTGCCAGGCGTCGGCGCCGTCGACGCGGGCCGCCTCGAAGTAGTCCTGCGGTATCGCGACGATGCCCGCGATGTAGATGAGCGTCGCGAGTCCGACGCCCTTCCAGACGTCGACCAGCGCGACCGAGAACAGGGCCCACTGCGGGTCCGTCAGCCAGCCGGGGCCGGCGACTCCGATCGCCGCCAGGCCCTGGTTCACGACGCCGTCGAAGGGGTCCAGGAGCACCTTGAAGGTGATGCCGATGCCGATCGTGGACACCAGCACAGGGAAGAAGACGACGCTGCGGAGGAACCCGCGGCCGATGATCTGCGAGCTGAGCAGCAGGCCCAGCAGCATCCCGAGGACGATCTTCAGGCCCGAGGTGATCGCGGCGTAGATGAACGTGTTGACGAACCCGGTCGTGAGCGCTGGGTCCTGAAAGAACGCGATGAAGTTGTCGAAGCCGATGAAGGTCGAGTCGAACAGCGTCCAGCGAGTGAGCGAGAAGTACAGGGAGGCCGCGGTCGGCACGAGGAACAGCACCACGTAGAAGACGCCGGCGGGCAGGTAGAACCAGGTCGGGTACGGGCTCTTCATCGCCCGGCGCCGCGCGGGCTTCTCGGGGGCGGGGGCGCTCGCCGGAGTGGGGCGCTCCTGCGTCAGTGCGGTCATCGGATCTCCGTCGATCGGGCGGGAAGGGGGAGGGGGCGGCGCGAGGTGCGCCGCCCCGGGGATGCGGGGCGGGTGCCCCGTCGGTCACCAGCCCTCGAGGCCGAGCTGCTGCGCCTGCTTGGTCACGTCGTCGTCGTACTGCTGGGCGCCCTCGGCGGCCGAGGTGATCCCGGAGCCGACGGCCACCGTGATCTGCTCGAGCGCCGGTCCCTTGATGGGGGAGAGGAACTCCAGCGCGGGCGCCGTGTCCCCGCTGTCGAAGTAGGGCTGCATGTCCGAGATCATCGCGGGGACGTCCTCGGGCAGCTCGCAGCCGTCGATGACGTACGGGCCCTGCACGACGGTCTGCTCGCTCTGGATGTCGCAGCTCTCGGGCGAGACGAGGAACGCGAGGAAGTCCTTCGCGGCCTCGAGCTTCTCGCCCTCGACGGTCTTCGAGACGTAGACGGCTCCGGGCTGCCAGACGGTGAGCGGGTTCGAGTCCGCCGACTCTCCGGGGAGCGGGAAGGTGCCGACCGTCTGCGCCGCGTCGGGGTAGTTGGCCACGAGCGGCTGCGACGCGAAGGTCAGCATCGGGTACTGCGCTCCCTCGCCGGTGGCGACCATCCGCACGCCGTCGTCGTAGGTCGCCGAGGCGAAGTCCTCGTTGAACAGCCCGGCCTCGCCGGCCTCCTGCAGGTGCTCGAAGCCGGCCAGAGCGGGCTGGTCGACGTACTTCGCGTCGCCTGCGGTGTACTCGTCGGCCCAGTCCGGGTTCTCGGCGAGCACGTTGGCGAAGTCGCCGAGGACCATGAGCTGAGAGGTCCAGGTGTCGCCGTACGTCTGCACGATCGGTGCGACGTCGCCCGCGGCCTTGATCGCCTCGCTGTTCGCGAGGAACTCGTCCCACGTCGTGGGGACCGAGAGGCCGAGTTCCGCGTACACGTCCTTGTTGTAGAGCACCGCGCCGCCGAAGGACTGGCCCAGCGGAGCGCCGTAGAAGCCGGACTCGGTCGAGACGACGCGCTGGAAGTCCTCGGTCAGCGAGTCCTTCCACTCGACGTCCGAGAGGTCGGCGAGGTTCTGGTCAGGGTTCAGCGCCTGGAACAGCGATCCGGAGTTGTAGCCGAACAGGTCGGCCATCTCGCCCGTAGCCAGACGGGTCTTGACGACGTTGTCGCCCTCGCTGCCGGCGGGGCGGGTCTCGACCTCGATCGTGACGTCGGGGTTCACCTCCTTGTAGGCGGTGACCAGGGCGTCCATCTGGGCGCCGGCGAGCTCCGTGTTGTCGATGAGGATCGACAGCGTCGATCCGTCGGCGGAATCGCCGCCGCCGGTGCTGCAGCCGGTGAGCGCGAGAGCGAGCGCCGCTCCTCCTGCGCCGAGGGCGAGCACTGCTCGCCGGTTCTGTCGGGTCGACATCCTTTACCTCCATGTAAAGACAACTTCGTTGTTGCGGGGTGCCCTGGGGCGGTCGGCCGCCGGGGCCGGAGGGCCGTCCGGCGGGCCGCGCAGGGAGAACATACGTCGGCGCCGTGAAACGTGTCAATCGATCTACACGAATTCGTGGACCGATCTACAGAATCGTGCTCCGCGCGTTACAGTGGCGTTCGCGGCGTCGCTTCAGGGGCCGTCCGGCGGAGGACCGCCGAGCATCACGACGAGGGGACCGCGATGAGCGCGACCGACGGACGACCCCGCGGACCGGCCACGATCCAGGACGTCGCCCTGCGTGCCGGAGTCTCGCGGGCAGCGGTCTCGAAGGTCATCCGCAACGCCTACGGCGTCTCTCCGTCGATGCGCGAGCGCGTCGCTGCGGCGATCGACGAGCTCGGCTACCGGCCCAGCGTCGCCGCCAGGGCGATGCGCGGCGCCAGCTTCACCATCGGCGTCGAGGTGCCCCAGCTCGACAACTCCTTCTTCAACCGCATCGTCACGGGTGCCGCGGCGGCGCTCGACGGCAGCCGCTACCAGCTGATCGTCGCCCCGGCCCAGAGCGACTCCCGCGAGGGATTCCGGGCGATCGAGGCGCTCGTCGACCGCCAGGTCGACGGCCTGATCGCCGTCTCGCCGATGGTCGAGCCGTCGTGGCTCGAGAAGCTCGCCCTGCACACCCCGATCGTCATGCTCGGCCGGCACGACGACTCCGTCGGCTACGACACCGTCACCAACGACGACGTCTCCGGCACCGATCAGCTGATGGACCACCTGCTCGGACTCGGCCACCGGCGCATCGCGCACCTGACCGTGAGCGAGGACATCGTCCGCCGCGTCCTCGGCGCCCCGCACGCCGTCCGTCTCGCCCGGTACGAGGAGCGGATGCAGGAAGCGGGACTCGCGTCCGAGGTCCTCCACCTGGGCCCCGGCCAGGACGACGCCTACGCCCGCTCGCTCGAGCTGTTCCGCTCTCCCGATCGTCCGACCGCGCTGTTCGCGGGCAACGACGCTCTCGCGCTCGACGCCCTCTGGGCCCGCGCCGACGCCGGCCTGTCGGCCGAGCAGCTCTCGATCGTCGGCTACGACGACATCGAGGTCGCCGCCCATCCGGGCATCTCCCTGACCACGATCGACCAGTCCGGCGAGGACCTCGGCGAGCGGGCCGTCCGGCTGCTCCTCGAGCGTCTGGCCGGACGGACGGAGCCGACGCACTTCGAGGTCGAGCCGGTGCTGCGCGCCCGCTCCTCCTCCGCCCCTCTCGCCGGCGCGACCGGCGACCCCACCACCACAGAAGGACGACGATGACCGACTGGACCGCCCGCTTCGCAGCCCCCGATGACGCCCTCGACGGCGCGCCCCTCCTCCGCCGTGAGACGGCCCTCGAGACCGGCCACGGCGCCGTCGTCTCGGCCGTCCTCCGGCTGTCGGCGCTCGGGATCGTCGAGGCCTGGATCGACGGCGTCCCCGTCTCGGACGAGCTCTTCACGCCCGGCTGGACCAGCTACGAGTGGCGCCTGCGCTACTCCGAGCACGACGTCACCGCCCTGATCGGCACCGACTCCGTGACCCTCGGCCTCGCCCTGGGCGACGGCTGGTACCGGGGTCGCCTGACCTGGGGCGAGGGGGCTGCGCCCTACGGCGACGAGATCGCGGGCTTCGCCGAGCTGCGCCTCCGCTTCGCCGACGGGTTCGAGCAGATCGTCGCCACAGGCGAGGGCTGGAGGGCCGGCGCGAGCGCGACCACCGCCGACAGCATCTACGACGGCCAGGACATCGACGCCCGTCGCGAGCCGCACGGCTGGAACCGCCCGGGCTTCGACGACTCCGACTGGTCGGGCGTGCACGAGCTCGACGTCGACCTCGGCCTCCTCGAGCCGTACCTCGCCCCGCCGGTCCGGCGCCTCCGCGAGGTCGCGCCGCAGCGGATCTGGACCAGCCCGTCCGGCCGCACCCTCGTCGACTTCGGCGAGAACCTCGTCGGCTGGCTGCGCGTCCGGGTGCAGGGTCCGGAGGGGACCGTCGTCACGGTCCGCCACGCGGAGGTCCTCGAGGACGACGAGCTGGGCGTGCGCCCGTTGCGCGAGGCGAAGGCGACCGACCGCTTCACGCTCTCGGGCGGCGAAGACGTGTTCGAGCCGACGCTGACGTTCCACGGCTTCCGCTACGCCGAGATCGACGGCTGGCCCGGCGCCCTCGAGCCCGGCGCCCTCGACTCCGGCGCCCTCGCCGCGGTCGTCGTGAGCAGCGACCTGCGCCGCATCGGCACGTTCCGCAGCTCCGACGAGCTCGTGAATCAGCTGCACGACAACGTCTACCGCGGCATGGTCGGCAACTTCCTCGACGTCCCCACCGACTGCCCGCAGCGCGACGAGCGCCTGGGCTGGACCGGCGACATCGCCGCGTTCGCGCCGACCGCCGTGTACCTCGCCGACGCGCAGGACTTCCTCCGCGACTGGCTGCGCGACCTCGCCCTCGAGCAGACCCACCACGACGGCGCCGTGCCGTTCGTCGTGCCGGACGTGCTCAAGCGCCGCGCCGCCGGCACCGACTTCCCGCCGATGGACTCCACCGCGCTCTGGAGCGACGCCGCCGCCTGGGTGCCGTGGGCCGTCTGGGAGGCGTACGGCGACCCGACGGTGCTCGTGGAGTCGTTCCCGTCGATGGCCTCGCACGCCCGCCGCGTCCGCTCGAAGCTGTCCGCCACCGACGTCTGGGACACCGGCTTCCAGTTCGGCGACTGGCTCGACCCCGACGCCGCGCCCGACGATCCCGCCGACGCGAAGGCCGACACCGGAGTCGTCGCCACGGCGTGCGCGTACCGCACCGCCCGGATCGTCGCCGAGAGCGCCGCGGTGCTCGGCCTCGAGGAGGAGCGTGCCGAGTTCGCCGAGCTGGCCGAGCGCCTGCGCACGGGTCTCCGCTCGCAGTACGTCGCCGACCGCCGGATCCTCAGCGACTGCACCACCGTCTACTCCCTCGCGATCGTCTTCGGCCTCCTCGACGACGACGAGCTCGGCTGGGCGGGCGACCGGCTCGCGGAGCTCGTGGCCGAGAGCGGCTACACGATCTCGACGGGCTTCGCGGGCACCCCGTTCATCACCGACGCCCTGTCGTCGACCGGTCACATCGACGCCGCCTACCGCCTCCTCCTGCAGCGCGAGTGCCCGTCCTGGCTCTACCCCGTGACCATGGGCGCGACCACGATCTGGGAGCGCTGGGACTCGATGCTCCCCGACGGCACCATCAACCCCGGCGAGATGACGAGCTTCAACCACTACGCCCTGGGCGCCGTCGCCGACTGGCTGCACCGCGTCGTCGGCGGCCTCGCCCCGCTCGAGCCCGGCTACTCCCGCATCCTCGTCGCCCCCCAGCCCGGCGACCGGCTGCAGTGGGCGGAGTCGACCCTCGAGACCCCGCACGGCCTCGCGCGGGTGCGCTGGGACCGCACCGCCGAGGGCGTCCAGCTCGCGGTCACGGTCCCGGAGGGGGCGACCGCGGTCGTCCGCTCGCCCGGCGCCGAGGACCGCGAGCTGGCGGCGGGGGAGCACGCGCTGGTGCTGTAGCCGCACCACGCACCGACCTCCGCGGACGGGATCACTGCTTCGGCAGCGGGCCCGTCCGCGCTGTCGTTCCCTGCGCGGGGAAGGAACAGCCACCTGAAGTGCAGACTGTGCAAGAATGCACTCCATGACTGAGAGTGCAACGACCACGCGCGCCCACCAGGTCGCCGAACGGCGCGCCCAGCTCGCCCGCCGGGCGCGCGAGCTCGCGGTCGAGCGCGGGCTGCACGGCTTCACCGTCGACGAGCTCTGCGACGATGTCGGGCTCTCGCGGCGCACCTTCTTCAACCACTTCCCCTCGAAGGAGCAGGCCGTCCTCGGCCGCCCCGAGGACGGCCTCGAGGGCGAGGCCGCCCAGCGCTTCCTCGCGGGCGGCGGCGAGCCCGGACGCCTGTCCGACGACCTGCTCGACGCGCTCGCCGACCTCGCGATCGAGCACTTCGAGGCGATCGGGCTCACTCCCGAGCGCGCGCACGAGCTCTTCGCGTTGCTCGAGCGCGAGCCCAGGCTGCTCGCCGCGCTCCTGCAGGTCGGGAGCGAGCGCGATCGCCTGCTCGAGAGCCTGTCGGTCGAGCGCGAGGGCCTCGAGCCGGGCGATCCGCGACTCCGCCTGGCCGTCCAGCTCGTCGGCACCGTCGCACGCCTGGCCGTGGAGGAGGCGCTCACGTCCGAGTCCCCGGCCCCGTTCCCCGAGATCCTCCGCGCCCGCCTCGCCGAGGCCCGCGCCCTGTTCGCTCCCGCCGCCCCCATCACCCCCGAAGAGGACCGATGACCACCGCCACCGCCAAGCCGCTCCTGCTCACGCAGCGCAGGATCTGGATCATCTTCTCGGCGCTCATCGCCGGCATGCTGCTCTCGAGCCTCGACCAGACCATCGTCTCGACCGCGATGCCCACCATCGTGGGGCAGCTCGGCGGAGTCGAGCACCAGGCCTGGATCACCACCGCCTACCTCCTCGCCACCACGATCGTCATGCCGATCTACGGCAAGTTCGGCGACGTCCTCGGCCGGCGCACCCTGTTCCTGATCGCGATCGCGCTCTTCACGATCGCCTCCGTCGGCTGCGCCTTCGCGGGCGACTTCTGGAGCTTCGTCGTCTTCCGCGCCCTGCAGGGCCTCGGCGGCGGCGGGCTGATGATCCTGTCGCAGGCGATCATCGCCGACATCGTGCCGGCGAACGAGCGCGGCAAGTACCTCGGTCCGATCGGCGCCGTGTTCGGCCTCTCGGCCATCGCCGGACCCCTGCTCGGCGGCCTGTTCGTCGACCACCTCACCTGGCAGTGGGCGTTCTACATCAACATCCCGGTCGGCATCGCCGCGTTCGCGATCGCGTGGTTCGCGCTCACCCTGCCCAGCAGGAAGGCGCAGAAGCGGATCGACATCCCCGGAGTCGTGCTGCTCTCGGCAGCGACCACGTTCCTCATCTTCTTCAGCGACTTCGGCGGCGACGCGCAGCACGGCTGGGGCGCTCCCGAGACCTGGCTCTTCGGCGCCGGCCTCGTGCTCTCGGTCGCCGGCTTCGTCTGGGTCGAGTCCCGCGCCGAGGACCCGATCATCCCGCTGAGCCTCTTCCGCAACCCGATCTTCCTCAACGCCACCGCCATCGGCCTGACCCTGGGCCTGGGCATGTTCGCGGCGATCGGATTCATCCCCACGTTCCTGCAGATGGCGTCCGGCACCTCCGCGGCCGCGTCGGGCCTGCTGATGCTGCCGATGATGGCGGGCTTGATGGGCACGTCGATCCTGTCCGGCATCGCGATCACGAAGACCGGCACGTACAAGGTGTTCCCGATCGTCGGCACGATCCTCACCGCGATCGCGATGACCGCCATGACCACGCTCGCCGCCGAGACCCCGATCTGGCTGATCTGCGTCTACCTGTTCGTCTTCGGCGCCGGGCTCGGCCTGATCATGCAGGTCGTGGTCCTGGTCGTGCAGAACGCCGTCCCGGCCGAGCAGATCGGCACGGCGACCAGCACGAACAACTACTTCCGCGAGGTCGGCGCCGCGCTGGGTGTCGCGATCTTCGGCACGATCTTCACGAACTCGCTCACCGAGAAGCTGACCGCGGTCTTCGCGGGAGCCGGCGACTCCGCCGCGGGCGCCTCGGCCGCCACCCTCGACCCGCAGACACTGAGCACCCTGCCCGACGAGGTCCGCGACGGAGTGGTGACCGCCTACGCCGACTCGCTCGCGCCGGTCTTCTGGTACTTGATCCCGTTCATCCTGCTGGCCCTCGTGCTCGCGATCTTCCTCAAGCAGATCCCGCTGTCGGACCAGGCCGGCATGGTCGCCCGCGGCGAGGCCGTCGGCGGCGAGGAGGCGGAGCGCCTGTTCCGCGAGGAGAGCGGAACGCCCTCGGACGCGACCCCGACGGGCAGCGTCTCGACCCGCTAGCTCAGGCGGCGATCCCGTCCTCGTCGGGCGGTGTCGCCGCGTCCTCGAGGATCTCGCGCACGCTCACCGGGGCGACGGGTCCGGCGAGTTCCGCCTCCAGCGCGAGCCGCGCCCGCTCGATGCCCGCGAGCAGCACCGCGAACGCCTCCTCGAGCGACTCGGTGTCGCGCAGCAGCACGCGCTCGCCGCTCGGATCGAGCCGGACGGTGCGGTGGACCGGGCGCCCCGGGTCGGTGTCGAGCGTGATGACGCCGACGACGGTGCCCGCGCGGCGGGCGCGCGCGATCCAGCGGTTGGAGTGGGTGCGGAGCAGGATCATGGCCGGTGCCGTCCTCGGGTGACAGTGGTGCGCGGCAGGGGGAGTGGGTGGATCCTCTCCGAGCATCCTGCACGACGCCCCGCCGTGTCCTGTACTTGACATCAGAGCGTCAGCGCCGGGCACGGATTGTGCCTCGCCGGTGCCGTGGAGCGAGGCGGCCGCGGAGCTCGGCCTGGGGTGAGCCTCCGATCCGACGGCGCGAAGGGGCACCTCATCCCACGACCCGCCCGCGCGCTCCCGCCGCGACCCGCAGCGCCCGCACGAACTCGGGCACCACCGGGTTGCCGGTGTCCGCCACCAGCACCCCGATCTCGCGCATCGCCCTCGGATCGTCGATCGGGATCTCGCGCACCCCGTCGTCGATCGAGGACGGGCTCGCGGGCAGGATCGTCATCCCCAGCCCTGCTGCTGCCAGCCCGCGTGCGGCCCGGTAGTCGCCCACCTCGAACACCGGCTCCGGGTCGCGGCCGTCGTGGCGCAGGAGCCGCCGCGCCGACTCGTGCAGTCCGTAGCCCGCCGACAGCATGATCAGGTCGAGCCCGCGCAGATCCTCCACCGTCACCGAGCGGCGCGAGGCGAGCGGATGGCGGTGGTGCACCACCGCGAGCAGCGGCTCCGTGTAGAGCGTGGTCGTGGTGGTGCCGGGGAGGGTCGGCGGATCGGCGACGATCGCGAGCTCCGCCTCGCCGTCGGCCACGGCGCGAAGGCACAGCGCCCGCGACCCGTGCCGGAGGCCGAAGCCCACTCGCGGCCAGCGCCGCCGGAAGCGGCGGATCACGTCGGGCACGTAGCTCTCGCCGAGCAGCGTCTGGAAGGCGATCGAGATGCGCCCGTCCTCGAGCTCGCCGGCCTGGCGCACCTCGGCGAGCCCCGTGCGGATGACCGCCATGCCGTCCTGCGCCGCCTCGGCCAGCCGGCGCCCCGCCTCCGTCAGCACCACTCCGCGGCCCTCGCGGCGGACCATCGGAGTGCGCACGAGCTCGGCCAGCCGCGCGAGCGAGCGGCTCGCCGTCGGCTGCGGCACCCCCAGCTCCTCGGCGGCGGCGGTGACGCTGCCGGTCTGGGCGACGGCCACGAGCACGGGCAGCAGCTTCAGGATCGCGGGCCAGTCGGCGTCGTCGCTCATGTCGGAATCGTATAGGTCGGGCCGCGATCGCCATTGGTCATCCGTTCTGAGCCGATCTAGCCTCGCAGTCATGAGCACCGTCGAGCGTCCGCGAACGGCGGAGCGCACCGACCGCCGCATGACCCTCGCGCTCCTGGCCGCCGGAGTCGCCACCTTCGCCGAGCTCTACGCCGTGCAGAGCGTGCTCCCGCAGCTCGCCCGCGAGTTCGCACTCACCCCCGCCGAGGCCGCGCTCACCGTCTCGGCCGCCACGCTCGGCCTCGCGCTGATGGTGCTGCCGTGGGCGTCGATCGCCGAGCGGATCGGCCGGCTCGAGTCGATGCGCATCGCCGTGCTCTCGTCGGTGGTCCTCGCGCTGCTCGCCTGCGTCGCGCCGTCCTTCGAGGTGCTGCTCGTGCTCCGCTTCCTCGGCGGAGCGGTCCTCGGGGCGGTGCCGGCCCTCGCCGTCGCCGCGATCCACGACCGGGTCGGCGGAGCGGTCGCCACGGCCGCCGCGGCGGCCTACGTCTCGGGGACCACGATCGGGGGAGCCGCGGGCCGCCTGATCGCCGGGCCCCTCGCTCCGCTGCTCGGCTGGCGCCCCGCGCTGCTCGTCGTGACGCTGGTCTGCGCCGCCGCCGCGCTCGCGTTCGCGCTCCTCGCCCCGCGCGGCCCCTCGGCCCGCGCCGTCGCTCCGGAGCGGGGGAGCGGCTGGTCCAAGACCGTGCGCGTCCTGCGCGATCCGGTGCTGCTGGCGCTCGCCGTGCAGACCGTGCTCGTCGTCGGGGTGTTCGTCGCGGTCTACAACTACCTCGCCTTCCGCCTCGAGGCGCCGCCGTTCGCGCTCCCGCCCGCGCTGGTCTCGCTGCTGTTCGCGACGTACCTCTCGGGCACGGTCTCGTCGCGCCTCGCCGGCCGCTGGGCTCCGCGCATCGGACCGCGCACGCTCATGCGCGTCGGCATCGCCGCCATGGTCGTCGGCCTCGCGGTGATGCTCTCGGACGTCGTCGCCGTCGTGATCGCCGGCCTCGTCGTGCTCACCGCCGGCTTCTTCGCCGTGCACGCGACCGGAGCGGCGTGGACCGGCGCGCGGGCGGCTCCGGCCCTGCGCGGTCACGCCGGCGCGGTCTACACGATCGCCTTCTACGTCGGCTCCGGAGTGGGCGGCTGGCTCCTCGGCCTCGTCGTCGAGGCGGGCGGGTGGCCGCTCTTCACCGCGGTGACGATCGCGCTGCTCCTCGTCGGCGCGGCCGTCGCGAGCCTCCCGTCGCGCGCGGCGGTCGCCCGCTGACGCTCGCTCCTCCGCCGCCCGTGGGGAAGGATGGGCGCGAACGCACCAGCCCGGGGGGACCTGTGACCGACGCACGCCAGACGCACGACACCGACGCGGGGACCGACCCGCGCTACCACGCCGCGTTCCAGCGCGGCTACGACGGGCCTGCTCCTGAGCGGGGCGCGAAGGCGGAGGAGCGGTTCCGCCGCCCGAGGCGCCGCGACGCCGCAGCGACCCGGCTGCGCACCACCGCGCTCCCGACGTCGGAGCCGGTCCTCGACCCGATCCGCGCGCTCGGCTTCGAGCCGCCGGCGGAGCGCACTGCGACGGCGCCGGAACCCCTCCCGTCCCTGCCGCAGGACGACCTCGACGAGCGGCCGACCGAGCCGGAGGAGAAGCCGTGGTCGGCCCTCGACAAGCGTGTCCCCTTGGCTCTCGCCGTCCTCGGGGCGGTCCTCGTGCTCCTGGGTTCCTTCGCGATGGTCGCCAACGTGGGCTACGGAGTCACGGGCGTCCAGACGCAGGCCGATCAATTCCGCTCCTACGTCTTCCAGCTCCTGTCGGCACCGGCGGTGACGGTGGGACTGGTCACGGTCGGTGCGGCGATCGCGGTGAAAGCGGTCCGGTCGTGAGCCGCCGAGTGTGGTGGACCGTGCTGATCGCGTACACCGCGCTGCTCTGGGCCGTCGTCCTCGGTTTCAGTGCCGCGCTGACGGCGATGCCGGAGGCGTGGAGCTACAGCGGAGGTGAGCCGCCGATCGAGATGATCGTGTCCACCCTGGGGTACAACCTGGGCCCTGCCGCTGCGACAGCCGCCCTGGCCCTCACTGTCACGTCGATCGCAGCGGCCCTCGCTCGAACGAGGCGCCGGGCCCTGAAGTCCGACGACTCCGTCGACCCCGGGTCCGACGAGGCCGTCGCCATCGACCGGCTTCCGGCTTCGTAGCGCGAGGGAACCCCGACCCGTCGAGGGAGCCCGCAGCAGCGGGACGTCTCGACGGTCCGGGGTTCCCTCGGTAGAAGCGCGCCCCTACTTCCCCAGCGCCGAGAACCGGAACAGGTACGTCGCGTCCAGCGTGTCCTCCAGACCCGTCACTCCCGCCGCCGCCACGACCGTCTCGCGGCCCTGCAGCAGCGGGACGATCGGCGCGTCGGCCGCCGTCACGCGCTGCAGCTCCTGGATCGCGGCCGTGCGCGCCCCGAGGTCCGTGGCCGTCGCCTCCGTGTCGATCAGCGCGTCGACCTCGGCGCTCGCGTAGCCGTTCGCGACCGAGGAGCCGGTCGACGAGTACGCCGCGCGGAGGAAGTTGTCGGGGTCCGGGTAGTCCGGGAAGAAGCCGAGCTGGTAGGCGGGGTAGCCCGACTCGGGCACCAGCTCGGTGACGTAGCTGGTCCACTCCGTCGACTGCAGGTCGACCGTGAACAGCCCGGATTCCTCGAGCTGCGACTTGATCAGCGCGTACTCCTGGGCCGAGTCGGGCCCGTAGTGGTCGCTCGTGTACTGGATCGGCAGTGCGACGGGCACCGGCACCCCGGCGGCGGCGAGCAGCGCGGCGGCCGCGTCCGGGTCGGGAGCCGCTCCGTAGGCGTCGGCGAACGCCTCCGTCGCGCCGGTCTGCCCGTCGAGCACGACCGAGTAGGCGGGCGCATAGGTGCCGCGGTAGACCTGCTCCGCCAGCTCCTCGCGGTCGACGAGCGACGCGACGGCCTGGCGGATCGCGAGCTTCTGCTCCGGAGTGCCGCCCGGCTGCGTGTTCACGTTGAAGGTGAGGAAGCGCACCGAGCCGCCCGGGCCGTCGACGACCTGGAGATCGGAGTCGTCGCGCAGGTCCTCGACGTCGGTCGCGGTGAGCGAGCGGTAGGCCACGTCGACCCCGCCGTTCTCGACGTCCAGGCGCAGGTTCGTCGACGAGGTGTACGGCTTCAGCACGACCTGCGAGGTCACGGGTGCGTCGCCGGAGTAGGCATCGTTCGCCGAGAGCAGCAGCAGTCCGCCGTCCTCGTAGCTCTCGACCGCGTACGGGCCCGAGCCGATCACGTCGGCGTCCTCCAGCAGCTCGTCGGCCGGGTACACCTCCTCGTCCACGATCGGACCGGCCATGCTCGAGAGCACGTACGGCCAGGTCTGGTCGTCCGGCACCGCGAGCGTGAACACCACGTCCTCGCCGTCCTGCGCCACCGACTCCATGTTCGCGAGCAGCGGGGAGGGGCCGTTGTCGGCCGCGATGTCGACCACGCGCTGGAACGAGAAGACGACGTCCGACGCGGTCAGCTCGTCGCCGTTCGAGAAGGTCAGCCCGGGCGCGATCGAGCAGCGGTACGTCGTCGGGTCGTCGAACCCGCACTCCTCCGCGGCCTCCGGGACCGGCGTGGTGTCGCCGTCCTCGTAGCTCAGCAGGTGCTGGTAGATCTGGTTCTGCGGAGTGAAGCTGCCGCGGTCCCAGGCGCCGGCCGGATCGAGCGAGACGATCGAGTCGGTCGTGCCGATCACGAGGCGGTCGGAGGAGCCGCCGCCGTCGCTCGCGCCGGTGCAGGCGGCGAGGAGGACGGTCGTGCCGAGCAGGGCGAGTGCGCCGAGTGCGCGGGAGGAGTGCATGCTGCTGCTTTCGTCGGAGGGAAGAGGGAGGGGCGGGGTCAGCCGAGCCGGAAGCGGGCCTGCGGCTCGCCCCCGTCGACCAGATCGGCGAGCAGGTCGCCGAGGACCGGCCCGAACTTGAAGCCGTGGCCCGAGAAGCCGGTGGCGAGCGCCACCCGGCCGACGCGGTCGATCACGAAGTCCTCGGTGGGGGTGATGTCGTAGAGGCAGCTGATGGCCTCGGCGCTCGCCGCGTCGGCGCCGGGCAGCCACTCCTCGAGGTAGGCGACGAGGCGCGCGTGCCGCTCGGGCTCGGGGCGGAAGTCGCGGTGGTCGGGGTCGACGACGCGTCCGGTGCCGTGCTCGCCGACCTTGACGCCGATTCCGGGGGTCGCGAGTCCGTAGATCACGGGCCGGTCGCCGCGGTGGTGCACGAAGCTCGGCCACGCGTCCAGCGGCAGCTCCGTCGTGACGTGCACGGGCTGCTCCTGGGTCACGCGCAGCGGAGGCAGGAGCCGGCCCGCCGCCTCGACCAGGCCGCCCACGAGCGCCGGGGTCCACGATCCGCCCGCCACGACGACGGCGTCGGCGGTGAGCGGGCCCTCGTCGGTGACCACGCGGACGCCTC
This sequence comes from Rathayibacter sp. Leaf296, assembly GCF_001423045.1. Lineage (NCBI taxonomy): Bacteria > Bacillati > Actinomycetota > Actinomycetes > Micrococcales > Microbacteriaceae > Rathayibacter > Rathayibacter sp. Leaf296. The sequence goes on along the minus strand of NZ_LMNR01000002.1, from coordinate 872,940 downwards.
CGTCGCGCTCCTCGATGCTCTGCACACCGGCGCACTCCCGGACGATCGCTCCGCGCGCCTCGGCCGACGCCAGCAGCGCCTCTATCGCGGAGGCCGCGTCGAGCCGCCCGCCCTCGGGGTGCAGCAGCACGTCGGTCTCGAAGCGCAGCCCCGGCCAGCGGCGCGAGGCCTCGGCGGCGTCGAGGCGCTCCACGGCGATGTCGTCGCGCGCGAAGGCGTCCTCGATCTCGCGCAGAGCGTCGGCGTCGCCGTGGTCGATCGCTCCGGTCGCGGTGAAGAGGCTCCGACCGCTCTCGCGCTCGAGCCGGGCCCATTCGCGGGCGGCGCGGCCGGTGAGGGCCCGGTAGTCGTCCTGCGGGTAGCCGCGGCGGAAGATGCGCGTCTCGCCGTGGGAGGAGCCGCGGTCGTGGCCGCGCTCGAAGCGCTCGAACACGATCACGCGGTCACCGCGCTCGGCGAGGGAGCGGGCGGCGGCGGCTCCGACCAGCCCCGCGCCGACGACGACGACGTCGCGGCCGCTCATCGCGCCGCCTCCGCGTCGACCTCGCGCCGGGGCGGCATCGCGGCGAGCACGGCGGCCTCGTCGGCGAAGGGCTGCGGAGCGAAGCGGCCGGGCGCGTACCGACTCGCGTCGCCCAGGCTGCTGCGGCCCTCGAGCACGAGCTCGGCGACGAGACGGCCGAGGCCGGGCCCGTGCGTCACTCCGCTCTCGTTGTCGCCCGCGGCGACGAACAGCCCGGGCAGCTCGGGGATCGGGCCCGCGAGGAAGCGCCGGTCGGCGGTGTACGAGACGACGCCCTGGGTCCACTCGGTGTCGTGCACCGCGTCGGCGGAGGAGGGGAGCAGCCGGGCGAGGATCGGCGCCAGGTGCGCGTCCATCCGCTCGATCAGGTCGGTGCGCTGCGGGCGGCGGTCGGCCGCGGCCTCGCCGAGCGCCTCGTAGCCGACGCCGTTGCCGTAGGTGAGGCCGCCGAGGTGCTCGCGCACCCAGAGGCCGTCGAGCTCGGGCAGCATCAGCGTGGGCAGCGGAGGGAGTCCGAAGGGCCGCGTGGTCAGCCGGCTCGCGACGACCCGGGCCAGCGGCAGCCGTCGCCCGAGCGGGGCGAGCAGCGCGTTCGTCCACGACCCCGCGGCGAGCACGACCGCGTCGGCGTCGAGGACGCGGCCGTCGGCCGTGCGCACCCCGCTCGCGCGCCCGTCCGTCGCGACGACCTCGGTGACGGCGGTGTGCTCGACGACCTCGACCCCCGCGGCGCGGGCGGCGGCGACGAGCGCGAGCCCCGCATCCGGAGCGCTGATCTGGATGCCGCCGGGGTGCACGAAGCCGCCGGCTACGGCCGCGGGTTCGAGCCCGGGGACGAGCTCGGCCGCCTCGTCGGGCGAGAGCGACCGGGCTCCCTCGGGGCGCAGCGGATGCGCGGCGAGGGGTCCGAGGTGGTCGCGGACGCCCTCCTCCGTCACGGCGAGCCAGGCGCTGCCGGTCTCGCGCAGGTGGATCGGCCCGGCGAGCCCGCGGTAGAAGTCGATGCCGTACTGCTCGAGGTCGCGCTCGGACTCGTTCCAGTACCAGGCGTAGCCCGCGGCCCAGAGGCCGACGAAGCCGGCTCCCGCTGCGGTCGTGCCCTGCGCGGCGGCCCCGGAGTCGATCAACACGACCCGCGCCCCCGCTCGCGCGAGGTGCAGCGCGGTGGCGGTCCCGAAGAGACCGGCCCCGACGACGACGACATCCCTACTCATGCTAGGTAGTGAAGCAGCCCGTCCGGCCGGGGTCGAATCGATGTGACTCCGGGAGTCAGCCCTGCCGCGCCTTCAGCCGCGGGTTCTGCTTGTTGATCACGAACACCCGGCCGCGGCGCCGCACGATCTGCGAGCCGGGCTGGTCCTTGAGGTTCTTGAGCGAATTGCGGACCTTCATGCGTTCCTCCGTGCTGTCGATGTTAATGAGAACAGTTCTCGATAGTAGGGTATGCCCGTCCGGTGCCGACCGGGCCAGGAGGAGGACCCACGCCAGCCGAGCGCTCCGTCGTCTCGATCGTCAGCGACGGCGATCCGGAGCGGCGCCGCCGCATCGCCGCGCTGCTCGCCCTGCGTCTCGAGGGCCACGTCGTCGAGAACGACCGGCAGCTCGAGCCCGTAGAGGCGGCCGCGTTCGTGCACTTCTGCGGACCGGGCACCACCTCCGATCACGCGCCGCTCGATCAGCTCGCCGCCCTCGTCGAGGACGGCTGCGCGCCACTCTGCCTCGGGCACGTGGTGACGGTGGTCGAGCCGGCCGCCCTCTGGGTCGCGGTGCGGACCGCGGACGACTTCTCGGGCCCCGAGCCCGGCGTGACCGCCGTCGAGCGGCTCGTCGAGCAGCTCGAGTGGAGCACGCTCGTCGTCGTCGCGGGTCCGGCGGAGGGGCGGCGGGCCGCCCACGAGGCCGGTCTCGCTCTGATCGCCCTCCTCGCCCCCTCCGCGTCGGCCGTCTCGTTCGCCGCGCTCACCGCCGGCCGCGTCGTGCCGCCTCCGGTGCCGGTCGAGGCGCTCCGGCGCGTGCGGCGCGCGCCCGGCTGGATCGGCGAGCTCGGCGGGCGCCGGGCACTGCGCCTCTCGTCGGAGGTGCCTCTCGGCACCGTCGTCTTCCGCGATCCGCGGCCGTTCCACCCGGGCCGCCTCGGCGCACTCGTCGAGCAGTTCCCGCAGCGGGTCGGCGACGTCGTGCGCTCGCGCGGCTTCGTCACCCTCGCCACCCGCGCCGAGCGCGCCCTGTCGTGGTCGAGCGTGGGGGAGGTGCTCGGCCTCTCGCCGACCCCCGCCGACCTCGACCTCTCGGAGGTCGTCACCGGGCAGGAGCTGGTGCTCTACGGCCTCTCGCTCGAGACGCGGCGGGTCACGTCGGCGCTCGCGGAGTGCCTGCTGACCCCGTCCGAGCTGCTTGCGGGGCCGCGGGCCTGGGCCCGCTACTCCGACCCGTTCCCGACGGGGGACTGATCACTGCGTCTGGGTAGAGTCGAGCGCGCATCCGCTGTTCGAGGAAGGAGCCACCCGTGACCGACCTCGTGGTCGCCGACCTCGCCGCAGTCGTGTACTCGTCGGGCAAGGTCTTCGACGGCCTGTCCGCCGGACGTCTCGACACCGAGAACTTCCTGCGGTCGGGCGATCTGACGGGCGTCACCTCGCGCTCGGACCTCGCGCTGCTGGAGGATCTCCGCGACGCGTCGCAGTTCATCATCGACACCCGCGACCGATCGATCGATGCGGCGTACGTCCGCGACGTGAACGCGCAGCTCACCCGCAGCGCCGCGCTGCATCCCGGGCGGTTCCGCCGCGACGACGACAGGATCGGTGTCAGCACGCCGTTCGGCAGGCACGAGCCCGCGGCCCCCGACGTCGTCGGAGTGCAGCGGATCGTCGATCGGGCCATGGAGGAGCCCGACACGTCCGAGCAGGCGCTGGACCTGTTCGTGCACCTGGCGAAGGCCCAGCCGCTCATGGACGGGAACAAGAGGACCGCGATCCTCGTGGCGAACGCTCTGGTGATCCGGGAGCAACCGCCCCGCACGCTCACGGTTCCCGTGGACGAGCAGGACCCGACGGCGGCGCGGCGCTTCACCGAGTTGCTCGCGCGGGCCTACGTCTTCGACGAGCACGACGGCATCAAGCACCTGCTTCGCGAGCAGGGCTTCGCGCCCGTCGCTCCACACGGGTCGGACCGCTCCTCGTCCTGACGGGCGGCTACGCCGATCGCACCAGGAAGTCGACCAGCCGCCGCACGGCCGCCGGCACGCTCTGCCGTCGGCCGACCGTCGGCAGGACGATCGCGCCGAGGATCGCGTAGCCGATCTCCTCGACCGGGGTGTCCTCGGGCAGCTGGCCGGCGCGCACCGCGCTCGCGAACCGCTCCGACAGCGTCTGGTCGACCCCGAACGCGTCGATGAGCCGCTCGCCGACCGCGGCGTCCTCGGAGCCGGCGGCGACGAGCGAGCGGATGAGGGTGGTGCCCTGCTCGGTCGCGGCGAGCTCCAGGATCGGCGTGAGCCACTCCTCCAGGTCGCGCCGCAGGTCGCCGGTGTCGGCGATCTCGATCTCGATCGCGACGAGGCGGCCGTCGATCATGCAGTCGGCGATCAGCGCCCCGCGCGAGGGCCACCAACGGTAGACCGTCTGCTTCGAGACGCCCGCCTCCTTGGCGATGCCCTCCATCGTGAGGTGGTCCCAGCCCTGCTGGGCGAACAGCCGCGCCGTCGCCTCGAGGACCGATTCGCGCGCCGCGACGCTGCGGACCGGGCCGCTCCGATGCTCCGTCATGTTCCCAGGCTACTCCCACTGCCTAGACGAGACGTCCCGTATGATCTAGCGCGTCCCCCTTCCCCCGCGCGTCAGGAGACCTCCGTGGCCACCCTGCTCTTCCGTCTCGGCTCGTTCGCCGCTCGTCGCGCGTGGGCGGTGATCGTCGCCTGGGTCGTGATCCTCGGAGTCTCGGTGGGCGCGTTCCTCGCGGCCGGCGGCACGCTGACCAACAGCTTCGACATCCCGGGCACGGCCTCGGGCGCGGTCACCGATCAGCTCGCCGAGAAGCTGCCCGACACGGCCGGCGGCACCGGCACGGTCGTCTACCGCACCGACGACGGCTCGGCCCTGACCACCGAGCAGGAGTCCGCGATCTCGGCGCTCGCCGCCTCCGCCGCCGACCTCGACGGGGTGGCCGCGGTCGTCGATCCGTTCCAGGCGCGGGAGTCGCAGCTCGACGGAGCCGCGCAGCTGGCCGACGGCCGGGCGCAGCTCGAGGCGGGGGAGGCGCAGCTGGAGGCCGGGCAGGCGCAGCTCGACGCCGGACGCGCGCAGCTCGACGCCGCGCAGCAGCAGCTCACCGCCGCCCGCGAGCAGGCCGTCGCGGCCGGTGCGCCGGCCCAGCAGCTCGCGGCGATCGACGCGCAGCAGGCTGCGGCGATCGACCCGCAGAAGGCGCTCCTCGACGAGCAGCAGGCGACCCTCGACGCCTCGCGCCAGGAGCTCGAGGCCGGGGTCGAGCCCCTCGATCTCGGCGAGGAGCTGCTCGACTACGCCGACGGCATCGGAGTCGTGTCCGACGACGACTCCACCGCCATCGTGAACATCTCGTTCACCGATCCGCGCCTCGAGCTGTCCGAGGAGGTCAAGCAGGGCGTCATCGACCACTTCGACGAGTCCCCGGTGGCCGGCGCCGACGTCAGCTTCGCGACCGACCTCGCGCAGGGCGTGCCGCAGATCTTCGGAGTCGGCGAGGTCGTCGGCCTCGTGTTCGCGGCGGTCGTCCTCATCGTGATGCTCGGATCCCTCGCCGCCGCGGCCCTCCCGATCGTGACCGCGATCGTCGGAGTCGGAGTGGGCGTCACCGCCTCGCTCGCCTTCTCGGGCGTCATCGACATGGCGTCGGTCACCCCCGTCCTCGGTCTCATGCTCGGCCTCGCGGTCGGCATCGACTACTCCCTCTTCATCGTGAACCGGCACCGGAGGCAGCTGCTCGCGGGCGTCGAGGTCCGCGAGTCGATCGGACTGGCGAACGGCACCTCCGGCACCGCGGTCGTCTTCGCCGGCTCGACCGTCGTCGTCGCACTGCTCGCTCTGAACATCACCGGCATCCCGTTCCTCGCGCTCATGGGCACGGTCGGCGCGATCTGCGTCGCCGTGGCCGTGCTCATCGCGATCACCCTCGCGCCCGCGATCCTCGGCCTCCTCGGCACGCGCCTCCTGCGCCGCAAGGCCCGCGCCGCGATCGGCACGCAGAAGGTGCTCCCGCCCGCCCGGCCCATGTCGACCGTCCGCGCCGTCGTCACGGTCGTCGGCACGATCGTCGCCCTGCTGATCATCGCGATCCCGTCGCTCTCGATGCGCCTCGGCCTGCCCGACGGCTCCAGCGAGCCCGAGGGCTCGACCAGCGCCCGCGCCTTCGAGATCGTGGGCGACGAGTTCGGCGCCGGCGCGAACGGCCCGCTGCTGGTCAGTGCCTCCGTGCCGAGCGGAGTCGCCGACGACGACCTCCTGCGCACGCAGGTCGACATCGCCCGCACGATCTCCGAGCAGGACGACGTGGTCGCCGTCGCGCCCGTCGCGACCTCCGACGACGGCACGCTCCTGGCCTTCCAGGTGCTGCCCGCAGAGGGCCCCAACAGCGCCTCCACCGAGCAGCTCGTGCAGGACCTCCGCGACCTCCCTCCGGTGGGCGACGGCATCGTGCTCGGCGTCGCCGGCCAGGCCGCGACCAACATCGACATCTCGGAGGGGCTGAACGCGGTCCTGCCGACCTACCTCGCGGTCGTCGTCGGGCTCTCGCTGCTCATCATGATCATGGTGTTCCGCTCGCTGCTCGTCCCGGTCATCGCCACGGGAGGCTTCATCCTGTCGCTGTTCGCGACCTACGGCCTGATCACCGCGGTGTTCCAGTTCGGCTGGGGCGCCGACCTGATCGGCCTGCACGCCACCGGCCCGATCCTGAGCTTCCTGCCCGTGATCCTCGTCGGCATCCTCTTCGGGCTCGCGATGGACTACCAGCTCTTCCTCGCGTCGGGGATGCGGGAGGCTTACGTGCACGGCGCGAACGCCCGCCTCGCCGTGGCGCAGGGCTTCCAGGCCGGCAAGTCCGTCGTGATCGCCGCCGCGCTGATCATGGTGGCGGTGTTCGGCGGCTTCATCTTCTCGGAGTCGACCATCATCCGCTCGATGGGCTTCGGCCTCGCGTTCGGCGTGCTCCTCGACGCCTTCGTCGTCCGGATGCTGCTGATGCCCGCCCTGATGCACCTGCTCGGCCGCTCCGCCTGGTGGCTGCCCCGTTGGCTCGACCGGCTGCTGCCCGACGTCGACATCGAGGGCGCGTCGCTCGAGCGGACGCACCCGCACCCGCACGCCTGACAACGAGACCAGGCGCGAAAGTGGGCCGAGTTGCATCGAGGCTTAGACCCAGCCCCTCTCGGCCCGTCCAAGCTAATGGCAACAACCTGTGGCTTGCACTCGCAGTGCTAGCTATCCGTTGGAGGCGTGATTGGCCAAGTGCCTACTGCGAGACGACCCAGTCGCTCCTGCCGGACTCGGATCGCATCAGCAGTCCAATCGGCAGTTTCACCTACCTCTGAGGTCAGAATGAGGCTCGACGCCGCTAGCACTGGAGCCTTGATTGCGAAAGCCTCGTTACCGATGGTTTCGTTCTCGTCTCTCGCGAGGATGACTTGGTTGCCCAGGCTTAGATGCCAGGCGGCGTGGCTTTCTGCCGAGAATTGCGGCCACTTATCGGCGTTGTAACTTTTTGGAAGGACGTGCTCGAGGTTTGCTTCCTCCCAGTCCTGGCTTGGAGTGAGCTCTGGGCTAGAGGATCCGCTGCGTTGCTTCTTCTCCAAAGCATGAAGGTAGTACCGGGCAAGCCAGCCGCGACGTACGGTTACCACCGAGAAGGCCCTCTCGAAATCGGTATCGGAGGGAACGCGGCTCTGAAACTCAAGCACTATCTGACCAGCCGACGTAATTGAGCCGTCGGTAACTTTCTTGCCCGCCTCCGCGTAAAGACGCTCTGTAACGCCCGCGCTGCCGCCGCCCGCAACAAACCAACGAACGGTCCAATTTAAAATGCAGCCGACGAGAATGTCGATTTCGGCCGGCGGTAGCCGTCGCATGGCGGCAAGAAGCAAAGGGCGGCACTGCTCCACTTTCAGGGAGTTCAGAACTCGAAGTCGTTCTTTGGTAGCAGGCTTAAGCTTCTTCCAAAAATCAGAATCGACATCAAACATGCCAGCCCAAAGCGGCGCCGACTCGGAAAGTGACGTCGCGAGTGTGACGGCTTCGGAGGGGCTCGTAACAGTGTCTCGAATCTCGGAGAATAGCGCTTTCACGCGACCGGCTCCTGTTGTGGAGCTCCAATAGTGTCGTAAGAAATCGTCGTGGACGTCTCCTGCATCCGTGCTCCCGAGGGCACCGATCATTTCGGACCACCGCCGCTTTGTTTCTTCGATTCGACTACTACCTGCTGTGCCAAAGAGATGGTTTTTTAGAAGGTCCGCAGTATTCAGATTTAGCCCTCGGTCGTTAAGCGTCTCGAAAATTACAAATGACCGATTTTCGTCGGGCACGTGAACGTCGATGACCATTGCGTTCTCGAGCACAAACTGATGCAACTCCATCAAGGGCTTTTGCCACGTGTCCGCATCGAGACCTCTACTCAGATCAGTCATCTTCTCGCGCAAGAAGTTATAGGCAGCCTGCAATCTTTTATGCGACTCTCGAGTCGCAGAGATCGGCTTCGAATCAATAAGGGACAAGTAGTAGTCGTTGTCGTCCGCATTGAGCGTAAGCTTTGGAAGGCGTTGTCGAGTAATCATGTCCTTGCGCCCGAGGAAGTCGCGCTCAATGTCATCCGCGCGCTCGTCTGTGCGCTCTTTGAGAGCATCCCGCATTGCTGCGTAGAGCAGGCTAATCGTGGCGAGGCGCTGTTGACCGTCGATGACCAACTGACGACCGACTGAAACGGATTTCGTGGTGACAATCGATCCTAGGAAATACTCGTTTGCACCTGCGGATTTTGCCTTCTGTAGATCGTTCCAGAGTTCCGCCACTTCGATCTCGCCCCACGAGTATGAGCGCTGGTAATCGGGAATCGCCAGAAGACGATCTGAAAGAAGGTGACCGATACCATCCACGTGGGTGATGATCTGGGCTGGGGCAGGTGTCGTAGGCACAATGTGAACCTAGCGTTCAGCCATTGCTAAAGGAAGGGGTGTGGAGGCACGAAATACGAGGTAGTGTCATGTACAGCACTGGAACGACACTGGCCTGGAAGCGGCTAACTCGTTGATGACACGCTCCCTAAGACCGTTTCTAGAACCCGTCCTTCGGTCTGATCAACATTTTCCCACCAAGAATAGTTTCGGTTTTCGATTAAGGGGTCGGCACGCAAAGCCATCGCTGCGGCGATAGCTGTTCGTCTGCGACGGTGGCTGCCGCGCTGGCTCGACCGCCTGCTGCCCGACGTCGACATCGAGGGGGCGTCGCTCGAGCGGACGCACCCGCACCCGCACGCCTGAACGACGGAACCCCGGCCCGTCGAGGGATCACGCAGCTGCGGTCTCTCTCGACGGTCCGGGGTTCCCTGGAACCGGCGCTCCTCCTAGGAGGTGTACCCCGCCTGGATGGACTCCAGGACCTGGTCCGTGCTCGACCCGTCGACCCAGTCGACGATCCCCTTGAAGAAGCTGTCCGAGCCGACCGCCTTGGGCATCAGGTCGGACGCGTCGAAGCGGAACGTGGTGTCCTCGCTCTGCAGGATCGCGATCGAGTCCTTCAGCAGCTCGCTGCTCGCGTTCTCGGGGTCGAGGCCCTTGTTGGCCGAGATGACTCCGCCGAGCGAGACGCGGCTGTTGGCCCAGTCGGCGCTCGCGAGGTACTCCTGCACCTTCGCGGTGTCCTCGTCATCGGCGAACGCGGCGACGAACTCGCCGCCTCCGGTCACGGCCTGGTCGTCGTCGGCGCTGATCGGCGGAGTGAGGAACGCCCACACGTCTCCGTCCTCGGCCACCGTCGCGTCGGCACCGATGATGAAGCCCTCGAAGAACGACGCCTGGTGGGTCAGCGCGCAGGAGCCGTTGGCGATGTTCTGCGCGACGTCGCCGAACGCGGTCGAGTTGATCGACGAGACGTCGCCGTAGCCCGCGTTGACGAGCGTCGGGTCCAGCAGGATCGAGCCGACGGAGTCGAACGCCGCCTTGATCTGGGGGTCGGTGAAGGGCACATCGCCCGAGACCCACTGGTCGTAGACATCGGGGCCGGCTTCGCGCAGCACCGCGTCTTCGATCCAGTCCGTTCCCGGCCAGCCCGACGCGGCATCGGAGGCGAAACCGGCGCACCACGACGGCCCGCCGCTCTTCTCGGCGATGGTCTTCCCGAGCGCCTCCATCTCGTCCCAGGTCGTCGGGACAGAGACGCCCCACTCCGCGAACTTGGCGGGGGAGTACCAGACGTAGCCCTTCACGCTCGCCATCAGCGGCGCGCCGTACTGCGTGCCGTCGACCTGGCCGTACTTCTGCCAGTCCTCCGACCAGTTGTTCTGCACGTTCGTCAGGGCGCCCTCGGGCAGCTCCTTCACCTTCCCGGAGGCCACCGTGTCGGCCAGCAGTCCCGGCTGCGGGAAGATCGCGAGGTCCGGAGTGTCGCCACCCTGCACCTTGATGCCGATCTGCTGCTCGAAGCCCTTGTCGCCGGTGTACTTGATGTCGATGCCCGACTCCTCCTCCCAGTCCGCCCAGGACTGCTCGAGGAGGGTCGCCTCGTCGCCGTTGATGGTGCCGTAGACGTTCACGACGCCGTCGGCGGTCCCGACCGAGCCGCCGCCGGAGCCGCCGCCCGCGTTCGGGTCGTTCGGGTCGCTGCTGCTCGAGCAGCCCGCGAGCGCGAGTCCGGCGGCCGCCAGAACGGCGACCGGAAGGGTGAGACGGCGGTGCAGGGACGATCGCATGGGTACTCCTCAGTGAGTGGGATCGGCGGGCCGGTGATCGGCGAGTGGAGGATCGGCTGGTCGCGGAGGCGGGCCGTCGCGGCGTGCCTGGCCAGGATAGACCGGAAGAGAGCGCTCTCTCGGTAACGATTCGGCCAACTTGCAGCGAGGGTGGCATCAGCGATCACCTCCCCCGGGTGGCCGAAGGTCGCCGCGGACGATTACAGGACCGCCAGTGCGTCAGCCCTCACTAAGAAGTTCCTCCAGGAAGTGCGAATGCCCGCATCGGGCCTGGTATCCGTCACCGTGCGCTGCATGCGTCTGGCCGTGCTCGGTCGACCCTGAGAACGATGCGGGCGACAGATGTCGGAGGCGCAGGTCAGAATGGCGGAGCTGAGAGGGGGCCCCGATGGCCACGAGCCCATACGAGGATTTTTCCTTCGAGTCGGATCTGCCGAGCGCCTGGAGCAGCGCGTTCCCCTGGCTGGAGGGGCACGCCACCGCCGACAGGGCGGAGCTCCGAGCGGCCCTCACCGGCCGGGAGGTGGGCGACCCGAGCGCGCGAGCCGCGATCGTCGAGCACATCCTCGAGTACCGCACCTCGTCGACCATGCGCGAGCTCTTCCCGGCTGTGCGAAGCCGCGACGTGCCGCATCGAGTGGAGAGCGTCCGCCTGCGCAACGTCCTCCTCCGGGAGGACATCGCCGATTTCGAGACTCTCGCCCCCATGCGGGTGCGGGGCGTGATGGTGATCCGCGGCATGGGGGCTCGCAGCGTGACCGATCTGCTGAGCTGGGCGGTCGACGAGGCGATCCGCACCAACACCACGTCGCCGGCTGATCCCACCGCTTCCGCCCCGCTCACGCGGCGTTCGAGGCAGGCGGCGGAGGCCACGCCGAGGACGAGGCTCCTGGATGCGGTGCAGGTTGCGGCGTCGTGGCGTCAGGCTCTCGGACAGGGAGACGTTCCGTTGCTCTCTGCATCGCGGAACCCCCGTGCGGCTCCCTCCGTTGTCGTCGAGGCATGGGCTGTGCTCGATGCGCTGACCCCCGACCAGTGGATCGGTGCAGGCTCGGGTATCGCCTCCCTGCCCGAGCAACTCGGTGTCCACCTCGCCGAGCTCGACGACCGTCAGCGGATGATCTTCCTCGAGCGCCACGTGCATGATCGCCGGGCGACGCTGGACCAGCTGGGCGAGCGCCTGGGCGTCACGCGAGAGCGCGTCCGTCAGCTCGAAGTCCGGGTGGGGGACGCGACGTCGGGTTGGCTGGAACGGGACGAGGGCCTGGCTTTCCGCGCCGCGGCCGTGAGATCGCGGATCGGAGTCCTCTCGCACGTGGAGCTGCTCGCCTCCGTTCCGGGACTTCTGGACGCCGTCGACGACGTCGGGACAACGGCCCTGGCGGTTCTCGACGCTGTCGACGACGGTTTCGAGGGAGACGGTGCCTGGTTCGCGGTCCCCTCTCTCGGTGGCGCCCGATCAGAGACGGAGGTCCGTTTCGCCGACCTCGCCGACCAGCACGGTGGAGCTTCCCACCTGGACGTGCTCGCATCCTTCGCGGAGTGGACGGCACTCTCCGAGAAGCGCGTCGTCGAGTGGATGACTGCGCTCGGTCACGTGAGGATCGGCGACGTGTGGGCGCGGACGCGCCGGGCGTCCATCGGAGATCTGGCGGTGGCGCTCCTGAGTGTCGAGGGCGCTCCGCGGTCGATCGAGTGGATCGAGGCGGCGTTCGAGGGGGAGCGGGAGGCGCGGTCCATCCGGAACGCGCTCGCGAACGACGAGCGGCTCATCCGCGTCGGCCGTGGTGACTGGGGCCTCGTGGAGTGGGGCGGGGAGGTCTACACGAGCATCAAGGACGCCATCGCAGCCGAGGTCGAGCGGAGCGACGGCGCCGTCGCGCTCGATGCACTTCTCGAGGACCTCCCGGATCGGCTCTCGGTGGCCGCGAGCAGCGTGCGAGGCTACGCGTCGGGCTGGCCCTTCGTCACCCGCGCCGGAGTGGTCCGCTTCGCTGAACGGCGTGCCGCCGTCCGCAAGAAGCCCGGCCTCTCTAAGAATCTCTACTTTCTCGACGACGGCAGGGTCGCCTTCCGGCTCGAGGTGACCGCCGAGCACCTCCGCGGGAGCGGCACGGTGCTCTCCTCGGGTGTGGCGCTCGCGCTCGGGCTCGCGCCCGGCGAGCGGAAGCGCTGGCACGGCGACGACTCGGGCATCACGGTGACGTGGGAGGGCACCCAGCCGCAGATGGGCACCATCCGAGCCGCTCTCGCCACGATCGACAGCGCCAGGGGCGACGTCGTGCGGCTGGACTTCGCGGAAGATCGGGTCACCGTGTCGGCAGTGGAGGACTCGGGCGATGTCACGGCGCTGACCGGTGTCGTGGCGGACGATGATGGCGCTCTGGCCGTTGCAGTGGGCCTCGACCGGAGCGCATCCGCATCAGACGTTCTGATCCGATTGGAGGAGCGCGGCGAGTCCGATCTGGCCGCACTCCTCCGCAATCGAGCCGCAGACTGAGGCGGCTGGCGCGAGGCCGGCGTCAGTAGGCGTTGGCAGCGACGAGATCGTGCTCGGCGCTGCGGTCGAGCGCGGCGAGCGCTCGGGCCGCCTGCCGCTCGCTGGGCACGGTGCCGGGGACGGCGAGACGTTCGATCAGAGCACGCTCGATCGGACTGACCACGCCTCGTACGACGCCTTCTCCGAGCACAGTCGCCCACACCGCGGGATCGACACGGAGAACCCGAGCGACCGATTCCACCACCGAACCACCTTCTGGCGTGGTCGCGCTGGGTGCCCCCGGCGCCGCGTGCGCAGCGCTGGTCGGCGTGAGCTCATCTACCAGCGCAGAAGGCAGAACTACCCGCTTCTTCTGCGCGGAGTCCCAGCAGGCGTTCTGCTTCGCCCACTGAGTCACGTTCTTCTGAGGCCGGTCCGGATCGATCAGCACTGCATGCATGGCTCGAGCGATCCCCAGGAGCGCTTCCTCGGTGATCGGATCGAGCGCCTGCTGACGCCACACCCGTTCGAAGTCGAATCGGTGGTCGGGCATCTTGCGGCCCAGCTCGAAGGCGAACTTGGACATCGCGTAGGCGACGATGTTGGCGAGATACCCGCCTTCGTACCAGTCCGCCTTCATGACGGCCGCCCTCAGCCGGTTGTACATGATGACCTTGGCAATGCTCTGCCGGTAGTAGTCGTCGTTCACCGCATCGGCCGACTGCTCCCACAGGCGGTCGGTGGCCACCGCATAGGCCATGAAGTTGCTCTGCGCACCTCGGCTGACCTCGTGAGGCTTCTGCTCCCAGGAGAAGGCGAACTTCGCCCAGTCCGTCTTCGTGATGACCTGGCTCTTCGGGAACTCGAGTTCGAAGCGCCGCTGCTCTGCAGGCGTCCGCGCGTTCTTCGTGTTCTCGTATTGACCGCGGGTCCTCTCGTAGAACCATCCGGTGCCGAACTGCACCCCGTCCCGGGCGGGCGCCTTGACGCGGAGGCTGATCTGCTCGAGTCGCACATGGAACGGGCTGTTCGAGAAGAAGTCGGCCTCGCTGACCTTGTTCTGGCTGTTCGCGTAGCGCGACACCTTCGCGACGAGCTCTGCCGCCTGAGCCGGAGCCACTGTCACCAGCTTCATCTGCACGAAGACGCCCTCCAGAGAGCGGTCCTTCGCCAGCCGGACGAAGTGCGCGAGGGACGACGTCGTCTGTCCGCCGTTGACGATCTGCCAGTTGTCGATCGAGGTGATGAAGCTGGCGCCGTCCCGCTGCTCGACCGTCACTCCTGTGGCGGTCGTCGTGAGGCCGTTGTTGTAGGCGAGGAACATGTCGGGCTCCTCGGCGAGAGTCGACTGAATCCCCTTGTTGACCTTCCCTCGCGCGCTGAGGAACGTCCTGACGTTCGACTCGAGCAACTGGCTGCCATAGCGCTGGAATGCGTCAGCCAGCAGTCGGCCGGGAAGAACGGCCAGATAGCTCGTCGCGGCCGCGCCGTTCTCCGCACCGATGAGACAGGGGAGCCCCTCCGGCATCCACTCGGTCAGATCGATCCGGATGTCGTCCCGGCCGCTCTCCGAGGCAGCCAGCTCCTCGAATCGCCGGAGGTCCCAGATGGAGTACGACGCGGGCGTGCCGGCGACGACCTCATCCTCGATGGTGATGACCCGGGAGCTGAGCGTGGCATCGGTGACGAGGATGAACTTCAGGCGGTTGAACTTTCCCAGGTTCTCGCGGAAGTAGATCGCGTACTCCGCTTCGCGGGAGCTGGGCTCGAGATTCTCGGAGAGCCAGCCGTCTACCGAATGCTCGAGATACGCCTCACCGGCGCCGAAGATCTTCCGTGCCTCGGTCTTCGTGAGGATCGTGCCCGGAGAGTCGTAGTACGCCCCGACGATGACGACGAGCGAGTCATCTGCGGTGTCCTCGGCGTACCCGAGGATCTCGAGCTTCTTCGATCGCCGCCCGGAGCAGCGCAACGGTTCGACCGTCGCGTCGAAGACGACCTCCGCCTCCTGGAGACGGGCGATCAGCTCCTCGCCGAAGGCTTGGACGGCGAAGGAGGAGGAGCCTTCCGCTCTGATGGCGATGCGCTCGCGAAGCGCTTCCTCGAAGGTCATTGATTGTACTCCGGTTCGTGCTCAGTGCAGTCGAAGACTGCTCGCGTAGTCGGCGAGCGACGCGATGTTCAAACGGTAGGTGACGCTCGTCACCGCGGCCGGAACCGAGACCGCGCGCACGCGCGGGAACTCGTCCACGACGTCAAAAGCGAGGACGTCGCCGATCCGGAACCACCAGTCGGCGTAATAGCTGTCCTCCCGGTCGAAGCCGAGGGCGTGGACGGCATCGCTCCAGAGCTTCCTGGAAGCCGGATTGTGATCGGCCTCGGCCGCCAGGGCATCGAAGAGCTGGAGCAGGTTGCGAGCCTCCTGGTCCGATGCGTCGGATCTCTCAATTGGCAGGACTGCTAGCTGGAGCGTCGCGTTGGCAGGTTCCAGCTGTTGCAGGCTCGAGATCGTCACCTCCATGGATGGCCGGTGTGCCGACTTCACCTCGACGCAGTGCCCGGAGGGGAAGA
Source organism: Rathayibacter sp. Leaf296 (assembly GCF_001423045.1). Taxonomy (NCBI): domain Bacteria; kingdom Bacillati; phylum Actinomycetota; class Actinomycetes; order Micrococcales; family Microbacteriaceae; genus Rathayibacter; species Rathayibacter sp. Leaf296. Next base: position 857,434 of record NZ_LMNR01000002.1, on the reverse strand, counting down.
TGAAGTCCTTGCTGTTGCCGAAGGGACCGCTCCAGTCCCGGAGGGCCGTGGACGGCGTCTTCCCTGCGGAGAGGATCATCTCGAGGATCGTCAGCTCGGCCATCAGCCCCCGAAGCGCGTCCTCCCCAAGTCGACCGCGCGGCTTCGCGAGGAAGTCCCGGAACGTCTCGAGACTGCGTGCGAACGCCTCCACGCTCGCTTCCGCGCCGTCGACCCGCTGGCTCTCGTCGAGAAGGTACCGGCAGAGCACGAGGAACGCGGGGTCGACGTCCGGCTCGAGGGAGGTTATCCGCAGGTAGGTCGTTCCCGACTGAGGGGCCTGCGAGACCTGCACTGAGAAGCCACGCCCCCCGTCGATGAAGTAATCGAGCGTCGACGGGAGCTCAAGCACGAGAGCCGGATGCCGCTGACTGTTCTGGACGAAGACGCGAAGCCACAGATGACGAAGCCGGACGACCTGGCCGTCCTCCCCGCGAAGCACGGTGGCGAAGGCCTCTTCAAGGTTCACGCGGCTCCCTCATCTTGTTCCTCGTCTGCCGACGGCATGTTGAGATTCATGCGCGCGTATACCGTGTTCGCTACGAATCGGGACACCCGGCCCTTCTTGCTTCCCGCCCGCTCTTCATCGTCGGAGGAGACCGGGAAGGCCACCACGACGGCGACCAGCGGTTCATCCGCTCGGATCTTCGGCCGCTTGTCCTCTTTCACCACGGTGCCATGCATTTCTTCGGCTCTCGCGTCGGTGAATGTCTGAGTGATCACGCTGTAGACGAGAAGCAGGGGACGCTCCAACGCATGGCGGATGATGGTGGGCTCCGAGAGTCGCTCGCCAGCGCTGAGACCGGCCTCGAGCTCGCGGATGACGTCCTGATTCATCGCATTCTTGATGTCGGACCCTGCTGCAACGCGTCGATTTCCAAAGCGCAGTGACTTCCCCGAGCTCGCCTCCACTCCAGTCCGGAGGCTGGTCTTCGGATCACCCGGAAGTCCGAGCGCGCTCGACTGATCCCCGGAGCCCGTTACGAATCCGACATCCCAGCTCTCCGCATTGACCGCATCAGCCAGGTGCGCGGCCAGTTGTGCCTTGTCGCTCTTGGTTGTGCGACCGAAGAATGTCTCGGTGTCGTGACCTCTGAATTGCGCGAAGAAGCGCGCGACAACTTCTGCGGGCACGCTTTCCCACAGGAGTGACCCGCGATTCGCGGCCGGGCCCTCCAGGGTCTTCAAGGTCTCCACCAGAGCGACTCCTGCTTTCAGGTTCCGGTCAAGGTCCTCAGTCTCTGAAGACAGCACATACGATTCGAAGAAAGCTCCATTGATATCCACCTCGCCTTCGATTTGCGAAGCATTCTTCTGCTTGTTCGCGGCTGTGATCAGGAATGCCTCGGGGTGCCTGCGCATCTTCAGCCCGAACTGCTGCGGCGTCATCTTCAGGGAGTTCATCAGGCGGAGGGACCCGCGCAGATCGTCCGAGACATCTGCGACGTACTTGAAGAGATCCACGACGGCAGAATCGATCCACACTCGAACGAGGTCCTCGTAGCCCGGTCGGTAGCCGAACCACCGCCCCATCTGCAACAGGGTGTCCGCGGCTGCTGCCTTCCTGACGAAGTAGCTCACCTGCAGTCCGTCGAGCGTGAGGCCCCGCGCGAGGACATCGCCTCCAACGAAGATCGTCGGCAGTCGTGATTCGGCCTCACGGTCCTCCCGTGACATCTCGCTCAAGCGCTTGTTGCGAGGGCCCATCGTCCCGCTGTTCACCAGGACGACGGTGATCTCGGCTGCAATGTCGAGGAGGTGCGGTCGCAGGTCAGTCCACGACGCTGTTCCCGGATACTCCTCCTCGAAGACGTCTTTGAGTACTGAGGCTGAGGACCTGCCATCTGCCAGCTCGTCCTCCGGCAACGCATACTCTGCGAGCACTGCTCGCGTGACCTCGTCGAGGAAGTGCTTGACCTGCGCGGTCACGTTCTCCTGCACATCGTTGAATCGGGAGACGTTGATCATCATCGACGCAGGACGAGTCTCGCCGTCTCGCGCCCGCCGAATCGCAGTGCCCACGAGGAAGGTGCTCACTGCCCTGACCATGCTGGTCGGCAACTCCTCCAGCTGCGCCGTCCGCTTGTGACTGAAGGGAAGGACCTCGAGGCAGTCCTGCACGTCGGTCCGGATGCGCCTCGGCACTTCCGGGGCGGTCTCCCGACCGAAGTAGGACTCCACTCCGGTGTAGTTCGAGGGGCTCTCGAGAGCCTGGATGAAGTCGCGGGGGAAGAGGTCCTCGTCGACCGAGTCATCGATGAGCACATTCGCGAATGGAGTCGCCGTGATGGCCACGTACGAGCTTCGACTGGAGGTGGCGAGGAGGCGGCGGATCACCTTGTTCACCGCTGCCGCGTCTTCCTCCGTCTTCGTGTTCACGGAGGCCCAGTCGGCCTCATCGTCCAGCACGACCAATGGAGCGTTCAGCTTCCCGTTCTGAGCCTGGCCGACGAGGTAGTTGGCGAGGTTCGCGAGGACTCTCGCGTTCTTCTTGACGACGAAGATCGTCGGAGTATCCCCCTCGAGGGCGACGACACCGGCGTTCTTGCTGGCGGCGCTGAAATCGGAGCGCGTCGTGGTGAGGATGTTGCTCTGGATCGTGGAGTCGATCTTTCCGACGCCGATGCGCATGTTCGCGTAGCGGGAGTCGATGTTGTCCGCGATGTAGACGGAGTCGACGCCGGTCATGTCCTTGTCGAGTCGCTGCTGGGTCTGACGTCGGAGTTCCTCCGTGTGCCCGCCGATCACGACGATGATCTTGTACCCGTAGTCGATCGCCTTGTTCAAAATGCCGAGGTAGCTGGCGGTCTTGCCTGACTGCACCTCTCCAATGACGAGCCCACGTCGAGCCCACTCGCCGTGGATCTTCGGATCGCCCATGCTTTCGAGGACAGTATCCGTCAATTCATCGAGCTTTTGAATGACATTCGGGCTCCACTCGCGATTGACGAGGAGCTGTCGGTAGGCATTCCACCGCTTGGTGTCCGTCGTGGCGCTTCGTTCGGCGAGCCATTCCTTGAACGTCGCCGGGTCGACGACGATCGGAATGAGATCGATCACGACCTTTCCCACCTCAGTCAACCGAGCAACCACATCGTCGACATCTATCGCGCCGAGCTGGGGTGCGAGAATCGGGGCGAGTTGGCGCGCCTTCGTCTCGAGATCGTCCAGCGGAATCGACCGGTCGTTCAACAGCGTCATGTTGAGAGCGTCGAGCAGGATCTTCTTCTGTGTTTTGATTGCCGAGCTCGTCATGCGTTTGCGCTCCATACCTGCTTGATGAGTCCGTCGAGGTCCTCGACGCGATCGAAGGGCTCGGTGGCCCGGAGTACCGACGCGACCTGCGCCGGGGAGAAGCTGCCGAAGCCGCCGGAGCGGTGGAGTGCGGAGAGCTGCTCCAGCACCTCCGTCGTGGTGACTGCCGGTGCAGAGTTGGTCTGGCCTTTCGCCGCCTCGACGTAGAGGTCTGCGGTAGGGAAGGTCTGTCCGAGATCGGCGAGCAATCGGCCGAGCTGTCGTCGTTGCGCGTCGGTCAGTGTCTCCTGCAACGCGCTGACGAGCGGATGATCGGCGTTGATCTGGTAGCGGTAGCCGTCACGCTCGGTCACCTTCTCCCACATCCTGGCGACAGTGTCCCCTGTCGCGCGTCGACCTCGGAAGGTGTGCACCCGCTTGCTCTTCCCGATGACCTGGTCCATCACCCGGCGGAAGTGGGTCCGGAAGGCCTGAGGAGGCTCGGCTCGGGACTTCTTGATGTCCAGCTGCCAGAGGTGATCGACGGTGTTGGGGATGTCGACCATGACGCGCGATTGCTTGGACAGCTCCTCGCGCCGGGACAGCCCGAACCAGTGACCGTAGGAGATCAGGCGGCGGTTGCGGTAAATGTAGAAGCCCTGGCGCTCTCGCATTCCCGCGCCGAGATCCCAGCGCTCGCGCTCCTTCTTCGAGAGCGCGGAGGCGTGGGGGAGGGTGTACGCCTGGAACTCGATCCGTTGCCCTTCGATCGTCAGAGGCTCCCGGTAGGACTCTTGCGTCCGAGGATTCCTCGAGAGAAAAGGGTCCAGAGCGGGCACGTCGATGCCGTTCACAGAGATGACGAGCGGATTCCGCGTGCCGTCATCCAAGAAGCGATGGAACGTGAGTGAAAGGTGACCCCTGAGATCCTGGAGACGCTCAGCCATCACGACATCGGGGCGCGCCGCCGCGCCCAGCATGTAGTCGAGCTCTTGCCAGACCACCAGCGTGCCGGCGTTCCGAGTCAGAAAGGCATCAGCGCGGGGCAGGGCCGCGTATTCGCTCTCGCCGAGAATGCTGAGCGACCACTGCCCCGTGGTGAGTACGTGATCAATATCCCACTGGAGGGCGGTCGTCTCGCCGTTCTTGCGGGTGAGAACCGTCAGCCGCCTCGCTTGGGAGAGCGACGCGGTCTTGAGGCCGAGACCGAAGCGTCCGAGGTCAGAGCCGGCGCGGGTCGTCGTCCGCGCGCTACCCGCGAGCTGCAGCGCAGTGCGCGCCTCGTCCGGGCTCATTCCGACACCGTCGTCGAGAACAGTGAGGAATGACGAATCGATCGGATCCCCAGTGATCTCGACTCTCCGCGCATCAGCGCTGATGCTGTTGTCCACGAGGTCGGCGATGGCCGCTTGGAACGAGTAGCCGACAGAGCGCATCGACTCGAGGAGCTCCACGCCGGGAACCAGGATCTCGTGCTCCAAGCCGCCCCCTTGATGAACCTGACCACAGCCTACGTGCCGGAAACAGAGCACCTGTGCAGGGATGAGTCCATGCATGTGCATTTCTTCCTAGACCACTCCGTGCCACGTCGATGCGGCGGTGCTGCGGAGGGCTGGACCGCCGCCGGCGAGGTAAGCTGCTCCTGCCCCTCGAAGGTCCAGCAAGCGTCTATGCGGGTTCGGATCGAACGGATCCTCGCGCTGATCCAGCTGGACCGTCGGATGTCGGATGCGCGATGCACACTGACGCGGGGCAGATCGAGAGGCAGTACGTGGAATTCAGAATGGGCGAGCTCTTCTGCGGCCCGGGTGGAATGGCTCTGGGAGCCCACCGGGCGGCCCAGGAGCTGGGCGTCGACCTTCAGCACGTGTGGGCGAACGACTACGACGCCGACACCTGCGCGACGTACCGCTCGAACATCCCGGGCGCGACTCCCGACTCCGTGATCCACGCCGATGTCCGGGTCCTCGACACGGCGTCCCTCGCGCCGATCGATGGCTTCGCCTTCGGCTTCCCGTGCAACGACTTCAGCCGCGTGGGCGAGCGCAAAGGGATGATGGGGCGGTTCGGGCCGCTGTACAAGTACGGCGTCAACGTCCTGAACGAGCACTCCCCGTCCTGGTTCGTCGCGGAGAACGTGGGCGACCTGAAGGGCGCCAACGACGGGCACTCGTTCCGCCAGATCCTTCGAGAGCTCGAGCGAGCGGGAGATCAGGGAGGGTATGTCCTCACGCCCCACCTCTACAAGTTCGAGCAGTACGGGCTTCCGCAGCGCAGGCATCGCATTCTCATCGTCGGCATCCGCAGGGACCTCGATGTGGAGTTCCGCATCCCTTCAGTGGAGCCCTACGCGCACATCGACAACTCGGCCGGGAACAGGCTCGAGAATCCCCCGATCGGGCCGCACGTCACACAGAACGAGCTCGCGAAGCAGAAGCCGTGGGTGATCGAGAGGTTGACGCACATCCTGCCCGGGCAGAGCGCCTTCACTGCGGAGTTGCCGGAGCACCTGCGTCTCAATGTCACGGGCGCGACGATCAGTCAGATCTACAAGCGCTTGGAGCGGGACAAGCCCTCCTATACCGTCACTGGATCCGGCGGTGGCGGGACCCACGTCTACCACTGGGACGAGCCGCGGGCCCTGACCAACAGGGAACGGGCAAGGCTCCAGACCTTCCCGGATGAGTACCTCTTCGTCGGCGGGCGGGACAGCGTGCGCCGTCAGATCGGCATGGCCGTTCCGGTCGAGGGAGCCGAGGTCGTCTTCTCGTCGCTCTTCAAGTCCTTCCTCGGGATCGACTACGAGTCGACGGACACCAACCTTCCCCGATCCGTCGCCAACGTGATCAGGTCGCCTGCGGGCAGGTGAATCGGCTGTGGGCCGTGCGAAGCCTTTGGAGTCCTGGGCGTCCTCTGAAGGCGCTCGTCGCTCGATGGTGGGCAACAAGCGTAAGAACACGACTCCGGAGCTCGCTGTGCGGAGCAGACTTCACGCCCTGGGTCTGAGATACCGCGTCGACTTCGCCCCGCTTCCCGGATTGCGGAGGCGTGCGGACATCGTCTTCACTCGGCGTCGCATCGCCGTCTTCATCGACGGCTGCTTCTGGCACAGCTGCCCCCTTCATGCCACACGCCCGAAGCAGAACGCTCACTACTGGTCGCCGAAGCTCGCTGCGAATATCGCGCGAGACCGCGACACGGATGCGCGGTTGACCGAGGCGGGCTGGCTGGTGCTCCGCTACTGGGAACACGAGGAGCCCGATGCCATCGCGGCTACGATAGCCGTCCGCTGGCGAGGGGTGAACGTGCGGTCTGGACGACCGGCGGCTAATTCAGACGGAACGTCCTGATGAGGACCTCGATCAGCTCCCGAGCGGCCTTCTCGTCGAGCTGCAGAGTCTGGCTGCTCTTGGGTCCGGAGACCCGGTCGTCGGATCCGAATGTCGACAGGTGGATGTACTTGGTCCCGTCCTCGGAAGCGACCTCCTGATAAGTGCAGTCCACTTCAGTCGAGTGCACCTTCACGTTCTGTCTGCCCGGTTGGAGGGTCCTGATCCTTGCCATGCCTGTGACCTTCTTCTCTGCGGCCCCGAGAAAGGGGACAACGTGATCAGGATGCCAGGACGCAAGCCTCACTCCGTCACTTCTTCAGCGGGTCGTTCCCCCAGTTCATCAGCGAGTACCGCCACTTCGTCTCCGTCACGTCCCCGTCCGGACGCTGCGCCGAGTGCCGGTGCACGTAGCCGACGACCTTCTTCATGTGCGCGTAGTCGTCGTCGCTGAGGTCGGTCTGCTTGGTGCCGAGGATCTCGATGATGCGGCGGCCGCTGTGGTGGCCGACCGATTCGCCGCCGCCGGACTTCTGGCCGACCTCCTTCGACTCATCGGTCTCGAGCCGGCTCTCGATCTCCTTCGCCGTCATGTTCACGGCCTCGTGGAAGTCGTCGCGGATGCTCCGCTGCTCGTCCTGATCCGGCATGTCGCTCCTCCTGTCGCAGGCGCCCGGCGCCCTCGTGCTCCTACCAGAGCGGCTGCACGGGGAGAGGTCAAGCCCCGACCGCACACCCCCGCCCACGCGTAGCGTCGCCCGTATACGGGGGCCAGAGCTCCCGCCTGTCGACTGAGAAGAGAAGAGACACGCATGCCGTCACGGAACACGCTCGTCCGCAGCCTCCACGACCTCGGCGCCGCCGCCTGGTTCGGCGGATCCCTCATGGGCGCCGTCGGGCTGAACGGAGCCGCCGCGACCTCCTCCGACCCGTCCGAGCGCCTCCGCGTCGCGTCGGTCGGCTGGGCCCGCTGGAGCCCGGTGCAGTTCGCCGCGATCATCGCCCACGGCGTCGGAGGCATCGGCCTGATCCTCGCGAACAAGACCCGCCTCGCGAACCAGCAGGAGAGCCGCACCAACACGATCATCAAGACCGTCGTCACCGGTCTCGCCGGCGCCGCATCTGTCACCGCCGCGATCGCCGGAGCGACTCAGGCCAAGCACATCGACGAGGGAGCAGAGGGAGTCACCGAGGCCGCGCCGCAGAACTCGGCCGAGCTGACGACCGCCCTCCGCGTGCAGAAGGCCACCCAGTGGCTGATCCCGGTGCTGACCTCGGTCATCATCATCCTCGGCGCCCAGCAGGGCGAGCAGCAGCGCCCGGTGAAGGGGCTCTTCGAGACCACGGCGCGCATGTTCCGCAAGTAGCGCGGACCGCCGCACGACGAAGGACGGATGCGCCGGAAGCCCCGGCGCATCCGTCCTTCGTCATGTGCCGGGCACGTCCCGCGCGCAACCGCGAGAATCAGTCTGGGCCGGCGCGGCCCCGAGGCGACTGATTCGGCGGCCGCATCGCCCGACGAGCAGGGGAGTCGCCGTGTCTCTCGCCCCCGACGATCCCTTCACGGACCGCCGACAGCGCAGCCGTCGTGCTCCCGCTGGGAGCTCCGCCGGGCTCGCGAGCAGGATCGAGGCGGTCCTGCTCGTCGTCCTCCTGCTCGGCCTCGGGGTCGTCCTCTTCGTGCTCCTCCTGGTGCAGCAGCTCGGCATCGACGCGTGCAGCGGGAACCCCGACGGGTGCGACTACACACTCCTGTCCGCCGCGACCTGGATCATCCCGGCCGTCGTCGGCCTGTTCGCGGTGCTGACGATCACCGCCGCAGCCCGCCGATCGACGACCGCCCGGCGCATGAGGGCGATCCCGCTTCTCGGCGCGGCGGCCACCGTCGTTGCGTTCCTCCTCGCTTCGGCGCTCGTCGCGATCGCGCTTGCAGGGGTGAGCACGTGACCGTCCCGGAGTGGAGGGACGAGTCGCTAGCGCCTCGCGAGGTCTCCGACCAGCTCGGCAGCGAGATCCGCCACCTGGCCGAGAAGCTGTTCTGGCGACGCTGAGACGTCCAGCCGGCGGACGTGGATCTCGACCGCTGCTCCGCGAACCGAGTAGGAGGAACCGCCCCGGCCGACCGAGATCAGCCAGCCCTCGCGGAGCCCCAGCACCGTGCAGTAGGCGTGCATCTGGTACAGGTCCTCCACCCGTGACGAGCCGGTCTTGTACTTGGCGTCGGCCACCATCACCGGGTGCCCCGAGCGCACGTGCACGATGTCGGGCCGCACCGCTTGCCGGCCGCCCTCGTCGAGGGTCGTCGAGTACTGCGCGAGCGTGACACCCGACGAGAGCGGAGCGAGCGCGTCCCGCAATGCCGTGGTGACGAAGCTCTCGAAGAGGCCGGCCATGTCGACGACGAACGAGGCGAGTGGGGACTCGCCGGCGGTGCTCGACGGAGCGCGGCGCTCGAGGATCAGGTCGGCGAAGACGAGCGCCGGAACGTAGTGCGCGGTGAGCCGGCTGCGGCGCCACGGGGGCACGGCTGCCCCGCGGCGTAGGCGCTCCACGCCGTCGAGGCGCCCGTCGAGGTGGAGGAGCCGCCGCCGCAGCGCGTCGCGGAGGCGGGGCAGCGTGAGCAGTGCACCGATCGCCGCCCGGAGGACGATGTTCTCGGCGATGTCGACCGTGTACTCGTCCACCGTCAGCTCGACCGGCAGCAGGCGACCACCGCGAGCGACCTGATCCGACATCCGGATGCGTCCGCGAACCGTGACCGCGGTCTCGTCGTAGGTCCGGTACCCCTGCAGGACCCCTCGCGCCAGCGCCCGCTCGGCCAGCCGCACGAACGTCTCGGCGATGGCGGGCGCGAGATCGTCCTCGGGGGAGGCGTCGACGTCCTCCGGGCGGAACCCGGGATCGCGCGCGTAGCCCAGCAGGAACAGCAGCGACCCCAGCGGAGTCTTGGGCTGCACGACGATCTCGTCCTCGCCCGAGCGCACCGCCCCGACTTTGTTCGACGCGGCGGCGACCTCGATCCCGCCGCGACCGAGGCGCGACTCGACCAGCCCGGCCGTGGTCGCCGCGGCGACGACGTCCGGACCGATCGGGCACGGCCGCCAGCCGCCGTTCTCCTCGAGGGAGAAACGCGTCATGCTTCGTCGATCTCGTCGACCACCAGCGGCGTCGTCAGGTCGAGTGCGTCGAGCCCGAATCGCGCGCGGATCTCCTCCCGGGACAGCCGGCCGTAGTAGTGCTCGTCGAGCAGGGGCAGGATGTCGTGCTCCCAGATCCGGACGAGCCCGTCCTCGGTGCGGGCGCTCGCCCGCAGGAGGTAGGACGGGCCGATCTGGAAGTCGCGGTCGGTCTCTCCGATGCGCTCGTTGAGGGTGTCGAGCAGCGCACCCCGCCTCGTCGTGCGGCCCTCTACCCGGTGGATCAGGCCGTGCACGGGCCGTTGCGCCGGGTGCAGCTCGAAGAAGGCGAAGCGGCGGCGGATCGCCGCGTCGACGAGCGAGATCGAACGGTCGGCCGTGTTCATCGTGCCGATGACGAACAGGTTCTTGGGCAGCGCGAACGGCTCCTTAGGGGAGTACTGCAGCGACACCTGCTCGTCGCGGTACTCGAGGAGGAAGTACAGCTCGCCGAAGATCTTCGCCATGTTGCCGCGGTTGATCTCGTCGATGATCAGCACGTGGGGGACGGCCGGGTTGCGCACGGCGGAATCGGCGAGCAGTCGGAGGGGCCCCTTCGCGAGGCGGAACACCGCGGATCCGCTCCCGTCGGTCGCGGGACGGAAGCCCTCGAAGAAGTCCTCGTAGGAGTAGGAGGGGTGGAACTGCACGATCCTCACGGCGCTCGCGGGGGCGGCGAACCGGGCCAGGGCCCGCGCGACGAACGTCTTCCCCGTGCCGGGAGGGCCGAACAGGATGATCTGCCTCCGCTCCTCGAGTACCGCGGTCACGTCGTCGAGCCAGGCGCGGTCGTAGTGGAGGCCAGCGGCGAACTCGGCAGTGGGACGCGGAAGGCGGAGGTCGGTCGGCGTGGGTGTGGGCATCGACAACGGTTCGACCCGGATGAACGCGTCGTCACGGGACAGCGCGTCGAGGACCGCCTGCGGCAGAGCATCCTCGGGAACGCGATCCTCCTCCCACCGCACCGAGCGCTGAGCGCGGTCGCCAGGCATCCACCGGCCACTCCGGAGTGTCCCCACCCGGATGCCGCGGTCGTCCCGCACCAGGATCTGCTCGCCCGGACGCATCCCGCTCAGCACGGCCGCGGTCGAGTCCACCCTCTGCAGCAGCCCGGAGATCGGCTCCGCTCCGTTCCAGCGGGCCAGAGCCGTCGTGCGGATCGCCGCGCGGCTCGCTCCGAAGTCGGCGGTGATCGCGCCCGGAAAGCCGATGGTGTCGCCGAGTACGGCCCGACTCGGAACGCACCAGGCCGCGAGCGCGTCGTCACGGTCCGCGCCGCGCCACTCCGTGCTCCACGGCGGCAGATACCAGTCGATGTCGAGGTGCCCCTGCGGATCCAGTCGGTCGCGCAGGTGCAGCAGATCGCGGTCGAGGTCGCCGGTCGGCCCCGACGGCAGTACGGGAGCGAAAGTGTCGCGGATCTTGGTCTTGTCTGCGGTCGACACGATCCGCTCGAAGACGCTCGGCCAGGTCAGCGCGAGCAGGGAGCTCTGAATCGCCGGGGAGGCGGGATCGACGGCGATGGTCTGCTCGCGGAACAGCCACGGGTCTCCGAGCGCTGCATCTCGCGTCTCGGCGTCGAGTCCGTCCCAGTGCTCGATGAAGGAGCAGAGCCACTGCAGATGACGGGCGATCTGCGGAGTGAAGCCGGCGCCGCCGCTGAACGTGCCGCGGACGTCGAACGCGGCCGCAACCGCCTCGGGGAGGGCCGGCGCGTCGGGGAGCAGTGCCAGGATCTCGCGCAGCAGCTCGCGCTTCGTCCCGGCGCCGACGTTCGTGAGCGGAAGGCGCTGGACGAAGCACAGCTCGGCCGCGAGCAGGACGACGTCCCGCGATGCGTCCGCCAGCTGCTGCAGCAGCCGCCCCCGGAATCCGCCGGACGCGTCGGGCAGCGAGTCCAGAGCACCGCGAAGAGCCCGAGCGGTGGGCGCGGTCCAGGTGCGCACGGTCGCGTCCAGTGGCGAGGCAGCCCCGCTCAGTCCGGGAGTCAGGATCACGCCGGCTGCCGCGGCGATGGCGCGGCGCTCGGCGCTGCCGGTCGGTGACGACTCCTCCGAGCGCGTCACCTCCTCCTCGAGCCCGCGCACCAGGAGGCAGTCGGAGCACCAGCCGGGCGACGTCAGCTCACGCGGATCGGTGTCGGGTGCTGCGAACCACGCGTCGAGGATCTCGGCCTCGGTCCAGGAGCGGCGCGGCTGGGTGACGCCGTGACGACAGGTCGGCACGTGCAGGCGCCCGGATCGAGCTTCGAGGTAGCCGTCCTCCGAGGAGGCCAGGCTCCAGTTCACGCCGTCGAAGGTGCGCTGCGAGCTATCGAGTGGGGTGCGGGCTGCCAGTTCGCCTTCGACGGCGAACCCCAGCTGCGCGAGGACGCGCTGCGCCTTGCCGGAGTCGAACGGCTTCGTCGTCAGCCCGGTCGCGACCGCGAGAACCTGCTTCACCGGCCACCGCCGCCCGAGTGCCTCGACCGAGTACTTCGTCACGGCGGCGGGTTCGACCGCGCCGAGCGCAGCCTCCACCGACTCCCGCGTGAGCTCGTAGGGATTCCCGTCGATGGTGAACTGCAAAGCGCCTCCCGCTGTCAGGCCGATTCTGTCGGGCTCCACCGACACTGAACGGCGGGCGCGCGGGTCACTCCGACGTCCCCAGGCAGAACGCCGCCGCGAACGCGCCGGTGCTCGTCTGCTCCGCGATGACCTCGCCGTCGAGGGTGATGCGGCAGGTGATCGCGCCGGTGTCGCCGGCGCCGGTGGTCGCGGTGAGGGACTGGACCTGCACGGCGAACTCGCCGGCGGCGGGCACCTGCACCTCCTTCGTGAAGGGGAGGGGCTGATCGGCGGCGGCCGCGGTGCCGTCGGCGAGGTCGCTCGAGGTGGCCCAGCCGATGGAGGCGTCGGGGGCGTCGCCGGTGACCTCGAGGAGGAGGGTCCGGGTGGGGCCGACCGGTTCCGTGCTCTCCGAGAGGGGTGCGCGGCTCGACTCGGCGTCCTCGAAGGCGTTCGTGACGCCGGTGACGAAGCCGGCCGTGTAGATCACGGCGAGCACGATCGACAGGATCAGCGCCACCAGGTTCAAGGCCGTGCCGGCGATCGCGGCCTTGCGGCTCCGGTTCTTCAGGAACAGGGCGATCACTCCGAGCACCAGGCCCACGAAGGCGACGAAGCCCGAGACGTAGTTCACGATCGGGATCGCGGCGCCGATCAGCGCGACGATGCCGATGATGAGGGACGCGAGACCGAGTCCGTTCCCGGTCTTCCGCCCGGGCGGGGGCGTCGACGGGCCGGGAGCGGGCTCGGGGAAGACGGCGGGGTTGTACAGGGTCATGCCGCCAGTCAACCAGCAGCGACGTTGACCGGGCCATCTCTACATAGCTAGATTTGCACCATGATCCCGCTCGCCCGCCTCACGCCCGCCACGGTCGACGTGCTTCGCGTCCTCCTCGACGACGGGGCCTCCGTCTGGGGGATGCTCGTCATCAAGCGCACGGGACGCCCGGCGGGCAGCGTCTACCCGATCCTCGAGCGGCTCGAGGGGGCGGGCTGGGTGGCCTCGTCGTGGGAGCCGGACACCGACCGCAGCGGTCCGCGGCGGCGGCTGTACGAGCTGACGGGCGACGGGGCGCAGGCCGCGCGCGCGGCGGTCGAGCGCTTCGACGCGGCAGCGGTGGCGAAGGCATCCAAGGCAAGCCGGTCCGCCCCGGTTGCCGTGCGTCTCTCCGGAGCGGAGGCCCGCGCGTGATCGACCTGCTGCTGCGCCTGCTCGCCCGCCTCCTCCCTCCTCTCGCCCGTGAGCGCTACCTCGAGGAGTGGCGAGCCGATGTGGCCGGCGCCGCCGAGGCGGGTCTGCCCCGCCGCGACGTCGTGCTCGGTGCCCTCGTGCTCAGCGCCACCCTCGACCGAGCGCTGCCGGCGCACTCGGGGGAGCCGCGGTTCCTCCGCCCGCGCCGCCTCGCCCGCCGCGGGCTCGGGCTGCTGACGGCCACCGCGGTCGTGCTGATCGGCTTCTCTCTGACCGCCGGCGGCATCGTGCCCGAGAACGCTCCGGAGGGTGTCGTCGCCACAACGAGTGCGGTTCGCTGGCTCGTCGTCGCTCTCGCGCTCCTCGCGGGGGTCGTCGGAGTCGCGCATCTGATCGGCGCCGCCCGCTCGGCCGAGACCCGCACGGCCCGGGTGTCCCTGCTCCTGGCGGTCGTCGGGCCGCTGACGGTCGTCCTCGGCACCCTCCTCCCCGGAGCGCCCTGGTGGCTGACCCTGCTCGGCTTCGTGATCGTGCTCGCCGGCCTCGCGACCGGCCTCGCGGTCATCGGAGGCACGCGACCGATCGCTCTCGAGCACCGTGTCGCGACCCGGCGGCAGCGCCTCCCGGTCGCGGTCGCCGGTGCTGCGCTGATGCTCGCCGTCGTCGTGCTCGGCACGATCGACCTGCTCGTCTGGAACCCGCTCGCGAAGGTGCCCGGCACCGAGCTCTCGACGATCTACGCGCTGATGGCCGAGCGCGACGGGTTCTCGCTGCAGCCCACGCTCGTGCTGACAGTCGTCTGGGTGGTCTTCTGGACGGTGCCGTCCCTGCTGGTGGCGGCGATGGGAGTGCACCGCTCGAGTGGCGCACTCACTCCTCGACGGCTCGCGATCGTGATGCTCTCGATGGTCGGCGCGGCGATCTTCTGCCGCTTCTTCACCGGATTCGGCATCGGCATGTCGATCGCCGACACCTTTTACACCTCCGGCGGTGACGGCTCGGTCGTCTCGGCGGCGCTCGCGATCGTGAGCCAGCTGTCGTCCGCGGCGGCCGCGATCCTGCTGGGCTGGGCTCCGCGGGTCGTGGTGCGGCCGGCCGACAGCGCGGTGGCGGTCTAGCTGTCTCTGACGAAAAGCCACCTCGCAGGGAGTGGCGCCTCCTCTGCTGATCGAGTAGCCCGCGGAGCGGGCGTATCGAGATCCACGATGTCTCGGAGTGGGCGGGTCTCGATACGCCCCTCCGGGGCTACTCGACCAGCAGGTCGGCCGCCGCTGGCGCGATGCACGCAGAAGCGGGGCCGACTCGCGTCGACCCCGCTCCGGCGTCCGTCCTACTGCTCGCTCGGGCGGCGGCGCCTGGTCAGGGCGAGCACCGCTCCTCCTCCTGCCACGAGGGCGAAGGCGAGGGCGGCGAGACCCGTCGTCCCCTCCGCTCCGGTGTGCGCGAGGGCCGCGGCGGGCTTCGCGGTGCCGGGGTGCGGAGTGGACGACGGCACGGGCGCGACGGGAGCCGCGGTCTCGGTCGGCGCCGCGGTCGGCTCGGCCGTCGGCGCCACGGTCGGCGCCACAGTGGGTTCACCGGTCGGCGTCACGGTCGGCTCCGGCGTCGGTTCCGCCGCCACCAGCTCCGGAGTCGACGCCGGCGCCACGCGGTGCAGCGTCGCCTGCTCGTAGTCGTACGACATCGCCAGCAGCGCCGCGTCCTGGCTGCGCGGAGCGGCCAGCTCGAGACCCGCGGCCGCTCCGGTCGAGGTGAACCCGGCGGGCAGCGAGACCGTCGGGATGCCCGTGTTCGCTCCCACATCGCAGAACGTCGTGCCCGCCCACTCCGGAGTCGCGGACGTCGCGCTCGTCGGCATGGCGAGGGCGTCGAGGTCGTGGTCGACGAAGTACTGGTCCATCGCGATCTTGCCGGCCTCCTGCTCGGCGACCGCCGCGTCGTAGGCCGGGTTCGGGATGTCCTCGTTGCTCTGGAAGTACTCGACGTCGCCAGGGAGCAGCGACGTCTTGCCGTCCGCGATGACGTCCGAGAAGGTGAGCGCATCGGCCGGCTCGGTGAGCGCGGCGAGGCCCTCGGGCCAGGTCGCGTCCGTCGAGGCGAAGAACGAGTCGATGCTCGGGCGCATGTCGATCCAGCCGCCGCTCTTCAGCGTCCCCGAGACGAACTCCCGGGTGAAGTCGGGCACGGGCACGATCTCGGCGCCCTGCGCGGCCAGGTCGCGGACCGCCTGGTCGACCAGCGCGGTCGTCTCGGCGAGGCCCGGACGCGCCGGGTCCTCCTCGTAGTCCCAGCGCACGTAGCCGATCCGCTTGCCCTCGAGCGCGGTGTCGCTGAGGCCCTCGACGTACGAGTCGGTGTCCTGCTCCGCGGCGATCACGGTCTGCGGGTCGGTCGGATCGACGCCGGCGAGCACCTCCATCAGCAGCGCTGCATCCGTCACGGTCGTCGTCATCGGCCCCGACACGTCCTGGCGGAGCGACAGCGGCACGATGCCGGTGACGCTCGTGAGTCCCATGGTCGGGCGGTAGCCGACGAGGCTCTGGTGGGCGCTCGGCCCCACGATCGAGCCGCAGGAGTCGGTGCCGAGGCCCGCGGGGGCGTAGCCGGCCGCGACGGCCGCGCCCGTTCCTCCGCTCGACCCGCTGGAGCTGTTCGCCTGGTTGTACGGGTTGTTGGTGCGGCCGCGCTCGGAGCTGAGCGTGTAGGTGCCGTGCCACGCGAACTCGGCCATGTTCGTCTTCGCGAGGATGATCGCTCCGGCGTCGCGCAGGCGCTCGACCGCGGTCGAGTCGAGCTTCGTCTGGTACGTGTGCAGCGAGGCGCTGCCGGCGGTCGTGGGCATGTCGAACGTGGCGTAGTTGTCCTTCACCAGGATCGGGATGCCGTGCAGCGGTCCGCGGATCGTGCCCTCGGCGCGCTCGGCGTCGAGTTCGGCGGCCGTGTCGAGGGCATCGGGGTTGGCGAGGATCACGGCGGCGAGTCCGGGCTGGTCGCCGTACGGGTCGTCGTACGCGGCGATGCGGTCGAGGTACTGCTGCGTCAGGGCGACCGACGTGGTCGCTTCGGACTCGAGGAGGGCGAGGGTGTCGGTGATGCTCAGATCGACGACCGCGGGGGCGGATGCGGGGGCCGTCGCACCGACGGCGGCGGGGGCGGTGATCGCGGCGCCGAGCGCGAGGCCCGAGCAGAGGGAGACGGCGGCGGAGAGTCGGGCGACCCTCCGGAAGGAGGAGTGGGACAAGCGAGGACCTTCGGATCGAGTGGGAAGAGGCTTGGAACCTTCCCAGTCTTCGGGCCGCGTGTTGCGGATCCGTTTCCGACCGGTTTCGATCTCGGCCCATCAGGCCCGTCGCTGCGTTCAGCCGCGGTCGAGAAGCGCTGCGAGCACTCCGCTCGTCATGAGGGCCCAGCCCACGAGCAGGGCGGCGCCGACCGCCCCGAGCAGGATCGCGACCGCGCGCCGCTCGCTCCGGGTCACCGCGCGGCCTCGGGAACGGGGAGTTCCTCCGGAACGAACGTCAGGATGTCGCCCGGCTGGCAGCCGAGCACCGAGCAGATCGCGTCGAGCGTCGAGAAGCGGATCGCCTTCGCCCGCCCGTTCTTGAGGATCGAGACGTTCGCCGTGGTGATGCCGATCGCCGAGGCCAGCTCGGTCACCGACATCTTGCGCTTGGCCAGCTCGACGTCCAGCTGCAGCACGATCGCCATCAGACGATCTCCGCCAGCTCGCTGCGCTGCTCGACCGCGAGGTGCAGGAGCCGCCGCATCACCATGACGAGGAGGCCCAGCGTCGCGCTCGACACCGCGACCAGCCCGAAGGCGAGCGCGGGGATCGGAGCGGGGACCACCGCGAGGACCGCGACCGCTCCGCCCGCCGCGAGGACGGCTCCGAACAGGAACGCGCCGATCGCCAGGTCGACCCACAGATCGGAGCGGTGATCGCCGGCGAAGAGCGCGTCGTCGCGCACCAGCGACACCAGCCGCCAGACCGCGACGAGCACGGCCTCGACGCAGAGGACGCCCGCGACGAGGACGGCGACGAGCACCCCGTCGATCGGTCCGCCGTCGAGCGCGGTCGCGGCGACCGGGCCGACGGCGACCTGCACGACGACGCAGCCGAGCAGCAGCACGGCGAGCAGGGCGCGGAGTGCGACGAGGAGTGAGCGGGGCATCGAGGTCCTCCGGAGGGTGCGGCGTATCGAAGATCGAGCGATTCGTATCGACAATCGATACTGCCAGTTCGCGACGGGGCCCGGCAAGACCCTTCACCCGATATGTGAGCGCGCGAAGTCCTGCACGAATAAGGCTGAGCGTCGCGATCCCTCCCGATCTCGCGGAATCGACCCTCCCAGCCTTACTTCTGCAGGAGCATCGCCCCTCAGGCCCCGCCCGTCCCCGCCCCGAACACGTCCTCGTACAACCCGGTCAGCTCCGGCGAGCTCGGCCCCGTCAGCCCGCACCCCAGCAGCGCGTTCTCGTCGGCAGCGAGCAGGTAGTCGGTCCCCGTCTGCCAGGTGACGCCCCGGCCCTGCGTCACGGTGACGCTGTCGCCGACCTCGCCGGCGAACCGCTCGAGCACCCTCAGCTCGACCGTGCCGTCGTCGATCGAGCGCACCTCGGCCCGGAACGCGACCTGCGCCGACGCGAGCGCCGCCGCCGGATCCGCGGGGCAGCTGTTCGTCGCTCCCGACAGGCGCGCCGAGGACGTGGCCAGGGCGAACGCGAGCGGCAGGAGGAGGGACGCGATGGCCGCGACGGCGAGCGCGCCCACTCCCGCGATCAGCCAGGGGGAGCGGCGGCGCGGCGGGGCGTCGTCGCGGTCGGTGCCCGCGAGGACCACGGCCAGCTCGCGGTCTGAGAGCGGAGGCAGGCTGGCCGCCGGATCGATCGCGCGGAGGAGCGCGCGCAGATCGCCGTCCCTCTCGGGCGACCCCCGCAGGAGCTCCTGCCCGATCCTGCGGCGCCCGCGCTCGAGCCGGTCCGTCGCGTCCTCCTCCGGCATGCCGAGCACGATGCCGATCGCGTGCGCGTCGAGGCCGTCCCACGCCCACAGGCGCAGGGGCTCCGCATCCGACTCCGCTACGCGCGAGAGGGCCAGGCGCACCCGGTCGTGCAGTCGGCGCGACTCCTCGTCGGTCTGCAGCTGCGGCGGCTCGACCAGCGCGAGCCGCTGCGAGAGGAGGGACTGCCGGCGCTGTCCTCGGAGCGCGTTCCGCAGCAGGGCGCGGGCGATCGCGAGCGCCTGCGCGACGGGGTCGGGCGGGGCGATCCTCCGCTCGCGCAGCACGGCGATCGTCAGCGCGAGGACGTCGTCGGCGGTGCCGGCGTCGGCGCGCCGCCACAGGTAGCGGCGGACCGGGTCGGCGACCGTGGCGGCGAGCACGGCGAACCGTTCGGGGTCGGCGAGAGGATCCTGCATGACCTCATGGTCGCCCCTCGCGCGCCGGTTCGCACATCCGGGGTCTCGAGGGGCCGGTGGCGATCAGGGTCGGGGTGCGGGAGGCTGGTGGCATGGAACCCGACGCCCGTCCGGCCGACGCCCACCCGGTGTCGCTCCCCGCGGTGGCGAGCTCCGCTCTCGGCCTGGTCGCGCTCGTCGCGTTCCCGGTTCCGCTGCTGTCCGCGGCCGCGGGTCTCGTGGCGGTCCTCTTCGCCCGCTCGTCGCGGGAGCAGTTGCGCGCCGAGCCGTCGCTCCGCGGCGCCCGCGCGAGCCTGCTCGGCTTCGTGCTCGGGACGGCGGCGCTGGTCGTGGGCGCGGCGCAGGTGCTGGCGCCGTACGTGCTGATGGCGCTGTTCTTCCTGTAGTCGCGCGCCTTCTACGACGTCAGCGACCCGATCACTGCGATGACCTGGATCGCAGTCAGGAGCCAGCCCACGATCACGGCGTAGGTCGCGAACCCCCAGCCCGCGCGCCCCGATCGGCGGATCCGCGCGCGGCCGAGCAGGCCGCAGACGATCGCGGCGGGTCCCACCAGGAACGCGAGCACGAATCCGGCGATCGCCATCGGCTCCACGGCCGGATCGGTGACCAGCCCCGCGTCCCTCCGCGCCCGCCCCTGCGCGTACGAGACCGGCACGGCGATCGCGAGCACGATCACCGGAGAGAGCACGAGCAGGATGATCGCGATGTGCCATCCGACGAGTCCGTAGAACATCCCGCGAGCCTACGGATGCGCTCCGCCGGAGTCGTCACCCGCGCGGGGGAGCCCGCTCGCTAGCCTGTACCCCGGCGATCCGCCCGCCCCGCCCCTTCCCCCGCCCGAGGAGCCTCATGCCCACCTGGTCCCTGCACGGAGACGGCCGTACCGTCGAGCCCGGCGCCGTCGTCGCCCCCGACGAGCGGCTCAGCTGGCCCGCGACGATCGCGATCGGCGTCCAGCACGTCGTCGCCATGTTCGGAGCGACGTTCCTCGTCCCCGTCCTCACCGGCTTCCCCGTCGCCACGACCCTGCTCTTCTCGGGTGTCGGCACGCTCCTCTTCCTCCTGATCACGCGCAACAAGCTGCCCAGCTACCTCGGCTCGAGCTTCGCGTTCATCGCTCCCGTCACCGCCGCGACCGCCGTCGGCGGAACCGGGTCGGCGCTCGCCGGGATCGTCGCCGTCGGCCTCCTGCTCGCCGCGGTCGGCGTCCTGGTGCAGTTCGTCGGACTCGGCTGGATCGACCGCCTGATGCCCCCGGTCGTGTCGGGTGCGATCGTGGCCCTGATCGGCTTCAACCTCGCTCCCACCGCCTGGGACAGCTTCGAGAAGGCCCCCGTCACGGCGACGGTCACCCTCGCCGCGATCATCCTCGGCGGAGTGTTCTTCCGCGGCTTCCTCGGCCGCGTCTCGATCTTCGTGGGCGTCGTCATCGGATACGTCGTGGCGCTGCTGCGCGACGAGATCGACTACTCCGCGGTCGGCGACGCCGCCTGGATCGGCCTGCCGCCCTTCTCCTTCCCCGACTTCGCGTCCGGATCGACGTGGTCGGGCATCGCGATGTTCCTCCCCGTCGTGCTCGTCCTCATCGCCGAGAACGTCGGCCACGTGCGCGGCGTCGCGACCATGACCGACTCCTCCGTCAACGCCCACACCGGCCGCGCCCTGATCGCCGACGGCGTCGCGACCGCGGTCTCGGGCACGTTCGGCGGCTCGGGCACCACGACCTACGGCGAGAACATCGGAGTGATGGCCGCCACGCGCGTCTACTCGACCGCCGCGTACTGGGTCGCCGGCGTCACCGCCGTTCTGCTCAGCCTCTCGCCCAAGGTCGGTGCGGTCTTCAACTCCATCCCCGCGGGCGTCCTCGGCGGCGCGACCACCGCGCTCTACGGCCTCATCGGAGTCATCGGCATCAAGATCTGGGTCGACAACCGCGTCGACTTCTCGCGCCCGGTCAACCAGTACACGGCCGCCGTCGCCCTGGTCATCGCGATCGCGGGCTTCAACTTCTCATCGGGTGGCTTCGAGCTCGGGGGCATCGTGCTCGGAGCGGGCGCGGCGCTGGTGATCTACCACCTCGGCAACGCGATCGCGCGCTGGCGCCGCACGGGCGCTGACGACGGCGGGCCGCTGCCCGCGATCGGGCAGCTGGGCGGGGACGTGCAGAAGTAGGGGAGGCGCGAGTCGGCGCTAGGGTGCCGGGATGGTCGACGTCGCCCCTTCCGCTCTGTCCTTCCTCCGCTACGACATGAGCGAGGCGGGCTCTGCGGCCTCGCTGTTCACGGCGTCCGGCGCCGGAGGGCTGTGCGGGATCTACGTGCTCGAATTCGAGAACGGCCAGCGTTACGTGGGCCAGACGACGAACATCGTGAGCCGGTACGCGTCGCATCGTCGTCACCACGGAGACGTGGTGGCCTTCCGTTTCGCGAAGTGCCCGCGAGCTCGGCTCGACGAGGAGGAGCGCGCGGAGATCCGCCGTCAGGAGCAGACGCACGGTCTGCGGAACCTCACGCTGACGGGCTGGCCCGGTGGCACCGGCGACCGTGCCGCCACGGTCGAGGAGGGCAAGAGCGTCCTGCTGCCGTGGGAGCGCGAGCGACGCGGGAGGATCGGCGAGGAGGGGGCGTCGACGCTCCCGCGGCGGTTCTGGGAGCTTGCGCGGCGTGACGACTACGCGGCGCTGTCAGGAGTCCTCGCTCGCTACATCGCCGAGACGATCGCTGATCCGTTCGGAACGCAGAGGGTGCTCTGGGTCCTGTCGGCCCTGCCGTCGACGAAGCGGTCCAAGACTGCGCGCCGTCTCTTCACGTTCAGCTGCGGAACACTCGAGACCGTGTTCGCGGTCGAGTACCTCGACGAGGGCGAGTGGCACGTCGCGGTCAGGGCCAACGTCGATGCGCCGACGTTCGACGCGGCTGTGGAGGCGCTGGGCGAGATCCCAGTCGTCTTCTACGACGGCGAAGATGCGGCCTATCGCAGCGCTGACGTCGCGTCCTACCTGTTCGCCGGGTGGGAGGAGTTCGCTGCAGCGCTCGAGTACCCGCCGTTCCTCGAGGCCGCGTACAAGCTGAACACGACGATGATGCGCCGGGGCGGATCGCCTCTGCGCAGGCATCACAACGCGTTCTTCGCGGACGATGTGCTGCGCCGGGCCGCCGTTCCTACATCGTCGAGCTGACTTCACACCCGCGGCACGCTCCTTCTTCTCCACAGATGAGCCGAACTCGTGTTCGAATGTCGGGGGTCGCTGGCATCATCCCTGTATGGCCATGATCGACCCGTACACAGCACCCGCCGAGGGCGGTCCCTCGCTGCACGCGTGCTTCGAGGAGGCGTACGGCGGCGCGATCGATGCGGCCGGGGCGGTACGGCGGTTCCGGGGGCGGATCGACGGCGAGCAGGCCGAGCTGATCGAGCTGTCGCGGCGACTCGCGATGGCGGTGCCGGAGGCGCTCGTCGATGCCGGCGTGCTCGGCAGGGGCGAGCGGATGGAGGCGGCGGCCCGCGCGCACGTCGCCGAGATCGCCACGTCGTTCCGACTGTCCGAGGCGCACGCCGGGGCCCTCGTCGAGGAGAGCCGCCTCCTCGTGAACGAGCTGCCGGCGACGCTCGCCGCCCTGAAGGAGGGAGCGTGCGCCGCTGAGTACGCCCGGGTCGTGGTGGCCGAGGCGGTGACCGTGCCGCCGGAGGTGCGCGGCCGGTTCGACGAGGAGGCGGCGGTCCTCGCCGCGTCGTGCACGCCTCCGCAACTGCGGCGCCGGCTTCGCGCGCTGCGCGAGCGGCTGCATCCCGAGACGCTGCGCGAGCGCCACCGCCGCTGCCGGGAGGATCGCACCGTCTGGGCCGACGGCGAGCTCGACGGCATGGTGACGCTGCACCTCCATCTGCCCGCTCAGGATGCGTTCGGTGCGTACGACCGGATCGATCGTGCCGCCCGCTCGGTCCGGGAGGCGGGCTCCGGAGCGACACCCGCCGACCGCGACGCACGGAACCTCCGGCAGGTGCGTGCCGATGTGGCGACAGCGCTGCTGCTCGACGGCGAGACCGTGACCGCCCCGGAGGAGCCGCACGATGCGCGAGACCCCCTCGCCGGGCCCGCCCGCACCGCCGTCCCGCGCGGTACCCGCGCGGTGGTCGCCGTCACCGTGCCGGTCCTCACCCTGCTCGGCCGCTCCGACGAGCCCGCGATCCTCGACGGCTACGGGCCCGTCGACGCCGAGACGGCGCGCGAGCTCGCTGCCCGCGCTCCGAGCCTCACCCGGATCCTCACCGATCCGCACACCGGAGCGACGCTCGGTGTCGGCCGACGCAGCTACCGTCCGCCCGCCGAGCTGCGTCGGGCGCTCGCGCACCGAGACGAGACCTGCCGGTTCCCGGGGTGCCTCCGCACCGCGCGCACCGCCGAGATCGACCACACGGTGCCGTGGCAGCACGGAGGAGCCACCGACGCCGCGAACCTCGCCCACCTCTGCGCCTCCCACCACCGACTCCGGCACCTCAGCACCTGGAGTCCCGAGAACCTCGGCGACGGCGGCGTCCGCTGGCGCAGCCCGGCGGGACGAGTGCTGACAGTGGAGCCGCCGGGGCCACCGCTCCCGGGGCAACCGCTGCCGGGGCCACCGGTGCCGGGGCCACCAGTGCCGGGGCCACCAGTGCCGGGGCCACCAGTGCCGCGGCCACTCCCGTCGAGTCGCGAGAAGGTGCCGTTCTGAGTGCGGGGGCGAACGGCCGGAGCCGACCTGCGGATCCTCCAGCGCGCCTTCTTCCGAGTTCCGGCATCGCGCCCCACCGAGCCCGAGTTCCTCAGGACCCCGAGCCCCTCACGCCTCCGCGCCCCTCAGAGCTCCACCGTGCACAGCGCCTGCACCGCGCTCCGGAACTCCGCCTGCATGTCGAGCGAGTCGCGCTGCAGCAGCCACTGCACCTGCAGCCCGTCCATCGTCGCGATCGTCCGGATCGCCGCGCTGCGCGGGTCGACGCCGGGGAGGAGCTGGCCGCGGGTGAGCATGTCGCCGAACGCGTCGGTGAACAGGTCGATGATCACGCGGTACCGCTCGGTGAAGTACCCGTGCGCCGGGTGGTCGGCGTGCGTCGCCTCCGCCGAGAGGGCGCACTGCAGCTCGATGAGCCCGGGGATGCACGTGTTGTACGCCACCAGGTCGACGAGGGCGCGCACGGTGTCGACGCCCGGGATCGTCCCGCCGCTCGGCACCCGCGCGATCGACCTGTCATCGCGGAGGGCCAGCACGGCCGAGAGCAGCTCCCACTTGTTCGCGAAGTGGTGCAGCACGCCGGCCTGGCTGAGCCCCACCTTCTCGGCGATCTCGCGGAGGGACGCGGCGTGGTACCCGCTCGCCGAGAACACCTCGAGGCCGGCGGCGACGATCTCGGCACGCCGGGCGGCGGTCTTCGCGTACTGGCCGCGCGGTCGCCGCGGAGGAGAAGTGGGGAGTGCCAACGTGTGCCTCCTGGCGCTTCGGTGCGGTGGTGAGGGGCGGACGGGTCGATGCGGGATGCGCTGGTACGCGGTCCGAGAAACCTAACTCCTCGTGGTTTCTCCGTCAAAGCCCCAGGGGTGCCCTGGCGGAACCACCCACTCCGACATCCTGCACGGTCCCTCCGCACCCTTCCCTGTTAAACCGAGCAGTGCTAGGTTTTCTGGGACGGTCGTCCGCCGCCCCCTTCAGCGTAGAAAGAGACCCCTCGTGACCGACAGCTCCACCGCCTCCCCGACCGGCACCGCGCCCTCCTCCGGCACCGCCCCGCGCCTCAGCGCCGAGGGCCCCGACGCCGACGCCCGCTTCACCGAGCTCCTCGGCCGGCTCACCCTCGAGGAGAAGGTGCAGCTGCTCACCGGCCGCGACTTCTGGACCACCTGGCCGATCGAGAAGATCGGCCTGCGCCGCATGCTCGTCTCGGACGGCCCCTCCGGCGTCCGCGGCGAGGTCTGGGACGAGCGCTCGCCCTCGCTGAACCTGCCCTCGGCGACGGCGCTGTCCTCCTCCTGGGACCGCTCGATCGCGAAGCGCTACGGAGCCGCCGCGGCCGTCGAGGCCCGCCGTAAGGACGTCGACGTCGTCCTCGGCCCGACCATCAACCTGCACCGCTCGCCGCTCGGCGGCCGCCACTTCGAGGGCTTCAGCGAGGACCCGGTCCTCACCGCCGATCTGGCCGCGGCCTACGTCAGCGGCGTGCAGGAGAACGGCGTCGGAGCGACTCCGAAGCACTACATCGCCAACGACTCCGAGACCGACCGCTTCACCGTCGACGTGCGCGTGGGCGACCGCGTGCTGCGCGAGCTCTACCTCCTCGCCTTCGAGCGCGCGATCGTCGAGACCCGCGCCTGGCTCGTGATGAGCTCCTACAACTCGATCAACGGCACGACCGCCACCGAGAACGACCTGCTCGAGACTCCGCTCAACAGCGAATGGGGTTTCGACGGCGTCGTCATCAGCGACTGGACCGCCGTGCGCTCCGTCGACAGCGCCCGCGCGGCGCAGGACCTCGTCATGCCCGGCCCGGACGGCCCCTGGGGAGCCGCGCTGGTCTCCGCGGTGCGCGCAGGAGAGATCGAGGAGTCGGCGATCGACCGCAAGGTGCGCCGCATCCTCCGCCTCGCTGCCCGCGTCGGCGCGCTCGAGGGCTTCGAGCCCGCCGTCGCCGAGCCGGTCCTCGTCGAGGACGGCCGTGCGTTCGCGCGCGAGGCCGCTGCGGCCGGCAGTGTGCTGCTGCGCAACACGAGGGAGCTGCCGTGGGACGCCTCCGCCCTCGGCTCCGTCGCCGTCATCGGCCACAACGCCCGCGACGCCCGCACGCAGGGCGGCGGATCCGCGACGGTGCTGCCCGAGAAGGTCGTCACCCCGCTCGACGGCGTCCGGAACGCCCTCCCCGGCGCCCGCGTCGACTATGCGCTCGGCGCCGTCGTGCAGGACGGAGTCGCGCCCCTCGCGCTCGAAACCATCACGAACCCCGCCACGGGCGAGCCCGGCCAGCGCGTCCGCTTCCTGGACGCGGAGGGATCCGAGCTGTTCGTCGAGGACCGCCGCGCCACCGCGCTCGTCTGGTTCGGCGGCAGCGCCCCGATCGCGGCGTCCGCCCGCGTCGAGTTCTCGACGGTGCTGACCCCCGAGGCCGACGCGACCGTGCGCCTGGGCTTCGCGGTCGTGGGCACCGCGCGGATCTTCGTCGACGGCGACCTGTTCCTCGAGGAGACCCTCGCCCCGGTGGGCGCCGACCTCGGAGCCGCGCTCCTGGCGCCGCCGTCGGTCTCGGGCCCGCTGCAGGTCACCGCGGGCACGCCCGTCGACATCCGCATCGAGTACGACATCGAGCACACCGACGGCGAGCTCGAGGGAGCCCTCGGCTTCACCTACGGCATCGAGCCCGAGGACACCCCGGCCGACCAGCTGATCGAGGAGGCGGTGGCCCTCGCCCGTGACGCCGACGTCGCCCTCGTGGTCGTCGGCACCAACTCCGCCGTCGAGTCCGAGGGCTACGACCGCAGCTCGCTGGACCTCCCGGGCGAGCAGGACGCCCTGGTGCGCGCCGTCGCCGCGGCGAACCCGCGCACCGTCGTGGTCGTCAACTCCGGATCGCCCGTGCTGCTGCCCTGGCGCGACGAGGTCGCCGCCGTGCTCGTCGGCTACTTCGGCGGCCAGGAGATGGGCGACGCGGTCGCCGACGTCCTGCTCGGCGCCGTCGAGCCGGGAGGACGCCTCCCCACGACCTGGCCCGCCGCGATCGAGGACGTCCCCGTGCTCTCGACGCTGCCCACCGACGGCGAGCTGCACTACGACGAGGGCATCCACATCGGCTACCGCGCGTGGCTCCGGAGCGAGGTCGAGCCGGCCTACGGCTTCGGCCACGGACTGGGCTACACGTCCTTCGACCTCGTCTCGGTCGCCCCGGTCGCGCCGACCCGGGCCGGCGAGGACGCCGAGCTGCTCGTCGACGTGGTCAACACGGGGGAGCGCGCGGGCAAGATCGTGCTGCAGGCGTACGCCGAGCGCCGCGACTCCGCCGTCGAGCGCCCGGTGCGCTGGCTCGTCGGGTTCGAGAGCGCGCAGATCGAGGCGGGAGCGGCGGCTCAGCTCACAGTGACCGTGCCCACGCGCCTGCTCGCGACGTGGAACGACGGCTGGGACTACGAGGCCGGCGTCTTCACGATCCGCATCGGCACCTCGCTCGAGGACGTCCCGCTGACGACCCCGCTCGAGCTGCTGGTCTGAGACCGGAGCGGGACTCCCGGGCCGTTCCTGGGAGTTCCGCTCCGCCTTCCTGGGAGCGGGGTCCGGAGCGGGTTTCTATCACGTTCGGGTCATCCCGCAACCCGGTGCGCTCCCAGGCGGCTCGCGCTTAACGTCGAGGAAGACGGCCGCAAGAGCGGACCGCCGCACACCGAGTGAGACAGCAAGGAGCACCACCGTGCCGCAGATCATCGAGACCGTCGACGTCAACGTCCCCGTGTCCGTCGCCTACAACCAGTGGACCCAGTTCGAGGAGTTCCCCAAGTTCCTCGACGAGGTCGAGTCGATCCAGCAGGTCACCGACGTCCTCACCGTCTGGAAGGTGAAGGTCGGCCCCGTCGAGCGCGAGTTCGAGGCCAACATCACCGAGCAGCACCCCGACGAGCGCGTCGCGTGGAACAGCACCGGAGGCGAGACCGACCACGCCGGTGTCGTCACCTTCCACAAGCTCTCGGACTCCGAGACCCGCGTCACCGTGCAGCTGGACTGGGAGCCCAAGGGCTTCCTCGAGTCGATCGGCTCGCTCGTCGGCGCCGGCAGCCACGCCGTCAAGAAGGACCTGAAGAACTTCAAGGAGTACATCGAATCCCAGGGCACCCCGGACGGCGCCTGGCGCGGCGACGTCGAGGCCTGAGCCGTGTCCGACGACGAGACGACCCTCAACGACTCCGAGGGCGACAAGAAGCCCGGCGGCCTCGGCGACGAGGGCACCATCCCCGACTCCGAGACCGGCCTGGCCGTCGGAGTGACCGGCGATTCCCACTTCAACCCCGAAGAGGACGCCCCCGCCGAGGACGAGTCCTAGGACCCACCCCGGTCACGACCCCGCGAGATGCCACTCGTGCGCACGCCTGACAGCGTGTCGCAGACGCGAGTGGCATCTCGCGTTTCCGCGCCCCGGCGCAGCGACCTCAGATCGCTCAGCGCCAGGCGCGCGTGTACTGCGGCGGCACGACGGAGTCGAGGTCCGCCCCCAGCTCCTGCGCCATGCGCGAGGCGGCGTGCGGGTCGCGGAGCAGCTCCCGCGCGAGCAGCACCACGTCGGCCTCGCCCGCCGCGAGCACCCCCTCGGCCTGCTCGGCCGTCGTGATCAGGCCCACCGCTCCCACCGGCGCACCGGTCGCCCGGCGCACCTCGCGCGCGAACGGCACCTGGTAGAGCGGAGCGACCGGGATCTCGGTGCCGCGGACCAGACCGCCGGTCGAGACGTCGAAGAGGTCGGCCCCCGCCTCCCTCGCCCAGCCCGCGACCACGACGGTCTCGTCGAGGTCCCAGCCGCCCTCGGCCCAGTCGGTAGCCGAGAAGCGCACGAGCAGCGGCAGCTCGCCGATCTCGGCGCGCACCTCGCGCACGATCTCGAGCAGGAGCCGCGCGCGGTTCTCGAGGGAGCCGCCGTGCTCGTCCTCGCGACGGTTCGACAGCGGCGACAGGAACTGGTGCAGCAGGTAGCCGTGGGCGGCGTGCAGCTCGATCACGTCGAAGCCCGCCTCGACGGCGCGGCGAGCGGAGTCGCGGAACGCGCGCACGAGACCCGGCAGCTCGTCCGCCGCGAGGGCCCGCGGCGCGGCGTAGCCCTCGAACGCGACGGCCGACGGAGCGACCGTGCTCCAGCCGCCCTCCTCCGCCGGCACGGTTCCGCGCCCGCTCCACTCGCGGTAGGTCGACGCCTTGCGGCCGGCGTGCGCGAGCTGGACCCCGGCGAGGGCGCCCTGCTCGTGCACGAAGTCGACGATCGGCGCCCAGGCTTCGCGCTGCTCGTCGTTCCAGAGCCCGGTGTCCCAGGGGCTGATCCGACCCTCGGGGACGACCCCCGTCGCCTCCGCGATCACCACGCCGACTCCTCCGCGCGCGATCGAGCCGAGGTGCACGAGGTGCCAGGTGGTGGGCACGCCGTCGCGGGCCTCGACCGAGTACTGGCACATCGGAGCCGCCCACAGGCGGTTGCGGGCCGTGCGGGAGCGGAGGGTGAGGGGCTGGAAGAGAGCGGGAGCGGTGGTCATCCAGGGGACAACCGCTCCCGCCCACGGATTATGCCGGGAGCCGTCAGCTCGGCCAGGCCGAGCCGGGCGCCTCCTGCCAGACGGCGCTCGAGGGAGCCAGCGCCGCGAGCTCCTCGAACAGCGAGTCCGGGATCTCGAGCGCGTCGTCCGCGACGAACTCGTCGAAGTGCTCGGCGGTCGTGGCGCCGACGACGGTGGTCGTGATCCGCTCGTCGCGGGTCGAGAACTGCAGCGCGGCCGCACGGAGCGGCACGCCGGAGCGGTCGCATGCCTCGCCCATCTCGGTGACCGCCTGCACGATCTCGGGCGGCGCGGGGCGGTAGGCGTACGTCTCGACCGGCTGGGGCCAGCGCGCGAGCGCCCCTCCTCCGTAGACCGCCGCGTTCACCACGACGACGCCGCGGTCGACCGAGACGTCGATCAGCTCGTCCGACGAGCGGTCGACCAGCGTATAGCGGTTGTGGGTGATGACGGCGTCGAAGAGGCCCGTCTCGACGTAGTGCTGCAGCATCGGCGCCGGTCCGCCCGAGATGCCGATCGAGAGCGCGACTCCCGCCTCCTTCATCGCGACGAGGGCGCGCACGGGGCCATCCTCGGCGAAGGCCTCCTCGTACGAGATCCGCTCCGGGTCGTGCAGGTAGAGGAGGGGGAGCACGTCCATGCCCAGGCGCTCGCGGCTCTCGTCGAGGCTGCGCCGCATCCGCTCGCCCGAGTAGCTGCCGGTCTCGGGATCGCGGTCGAGCTTCGTGACGACGGTGACGCCCTCGGGCACGCCGCCGTGCGCACGCAGAGCCTCGCCGATCAGGCGCTCGCTGTGACCCTGGGCGTACTCGTTCGAGGTGTCGATCACCGAGACGGCGCGGTCGGCGGAGGAGTCGAGCACGCGTTCGAGGGCGGGCACCCGCTCGAGGTCGCGGACGCGCTCGGGCTTCCACGACGTGCCGAGGGTGAGGCGCGTGACCTGGGCGCCGGAGGGCCCGAAGGGGCGGAGGAGGGGTGAGGCGGGAGTCGAGGACTGCGATGTCATGGCACCCAGCTTGTCAGTGCGCGCCTGTCAGTGCGGAGCCGTGCCCTCAGGTGCCCGCAGCTCCACGATCGCCTCGGCGACCCGCGACACGAGCTCCGCCGGCGGCTCCCGGTTCCACGGCAGCGCCACCGTGTCCTTGCCGGTGCGGAGCGCCGCGAGCTCGTGCTCGAGCTCGGGCGACAGGCGCGGCACCGGATGCAGGCCGACGTGCGTCTTCCACCCGGCCCAGTGGATCGCGTAGCGCCCGCCGAGCATCACGGCGGGCATGCCGTAGCGGATGCGCTCCTCGGCGTCGGGGACCGCGGCCAGGATCAGGCGGCGCACCTCCTCGAGCCGTTCCCGTCGTTCCGGCGGGAACGCTGCCAGATACTCCTCGACGGTGGTGGCGGCGACGCTCATGGCGCCATTCTGCTCGGCCTCGCGCCTCGAGGGCACCCCTGCCAGGATCGGGAGATGGCCAGCGAACGTCTCGACGCCCTCGTCACTCCCGCGCTCGTGGTCGACGAAGCAGTCCTCGACCGCAACATCGCCCGTGTCGCCCTCCGGGCCCGCGAGCGCGGCCTGGCGCTCCGCCCGCACGCCAAGACCCACAAGTCGCTCGAGATCGCGCGTCGCCAGCTGGCTGCGGGAGCCGTCGGCCTCACCGTCGCGACGGTGGCCGAGGCCGAGGTCTTCGCCGCGGGCGGCTGCGACGACCTCTTCATCGCCTACCCGCTCTGGCTCGACGCCGAGCGGGCCGGACGCCTGCGCCGGGTCCTGCGGACCGCGCGCGTGCGCATCGGAGTCGACTCCGCGGAGTCCGCCGAGCGCGCGGCCGCCGCGGTCCCGGCCGCCGAGCGCGAGCGCCTCGAGGTCGTTGTCGAGGTCGACTCGGGCCACCACCGCAGCGGAGTGCCGCCGCAGGAGGCGGGCGGGGTCGCGGCCGCCGCCGTCGCCGCCGGGCTCGACGTGGTCGGCGTCTTCACGTTCCCCGGGCACAGCTACGCGCTCGAGGCGCGCGCCGCCGCGGCCCGCGACGAAGCGGAGGCGCTCGCCGCGGCCGCCGCGTCGCTCGCGTCGGTCGGCGTCCAGGCCCGCGTGATCAGCGGGGGATCGACTCCCTCCGCCGACTTCGCCGATCCCGGCGTGCTCACCGAGCTGCGACCGGGGGTGTCCGCCCTCGGCGACGCGCAGCAGTGGGAGATGGGCACGATCGGACCCGAGTCGATCGCGGTCACGGTGCTCGCCACGATCGTCTCCCGCCGCGCCGACCGGCTGATCGCCGATGCCGGGAGCAAGGTGCTCTCCTCCGACCGCGGCGCCGTGTCGAGCGGGTTCGGGCGCCTGCCCGAGCACCCGGAGGCGCGGGTCACCGTGCTGTCCGAGCACCACGCCACGATCA
Source organism: Rathayibacter sp. Leaf296 (assembly GCF_001423045.1). Lineage (NCBI taxonomy): Bacteria > Bacillati > Actinomycetota > Actinomycetes > Micrococcales > Microbacteriaceae > Rathayibacter > Rathayibacter sp. Leaf296. The sequence continues at coordinate 825,842 of NZ_LMNR01000002.1, read as the reverse complement.
CCGGGCTCGACCTCCCGGTCGGATCGCGCGTGCGGATCGCTCCCAACCACGTCTGCGTCGCGGTGAACCTCGCCGACGAGTACTACGTGCTGACGAGCGACGGCGGCTCGGCCGTCTGGCCCGTGGACGCCCGCGGACGCAACAGCTAGAGCGCGCGGCCCCGCGGGATCCGCAGCCCGATCAGCGCGGTGAGCGCGAGCAGCACGAACGCCGAGCCGAACGCGGCGGTCGGCGAGGCGGCATCCGCCAGCGCTCCCGCGAGGAGGGGCCCGATCACTCCGCCGAGGTCGGACGCCGCCTGGAACACCGAGACGGGCCGCCCGCCGCGATCGCCCGCCGCGTCGCCCACGAGAGCGCCCGGCGCCGTCCCCATGAAGGCGGCGGCCGCTCCGTAGAAGCAGAGCAGCAGCACGAGCAGCCAGAGCTCCGACACCAGCGGCATCGCGAGCATCGCCAGCGCCGCGACCGCGAATCCGCCGATCAGCGCCGGGCGGCGACCCACCGTGTCGACGAAGCGACCGGCCGGAGCGAGCGCGACGGTCTGCACGACCGCGGCGATCGCGAAGGCGATGCCGGTCCACGCCGGGTCGTCGCCGAGGCCCTCGACCACGAGGACGGGCACGAGGGTCGCCCGCACGCCCATCGCCGACCAGCCGAGCGCGAAGTTCGCGAGCACGGCGCTCTGGTAGCGGCGATCGCGGATCACCTCGCGCATCGGAGTGACGACCACCGCCTTCGCCGCATCGGCGTCCCGCTCCGGCCGGCGCAGCAGGACCAGGCCGACGAGTCCGGCCACGGCCAGCGTGCCCGCGTAGAAGAAGAACGGCGCGGTCAGCGAGATCGCCGTCAGCACGCCGCCGACGGCGGGCCCGGCCATGCCGCCGAGCAGGAACCCGCCCTGGTAGAAGCCGATCGAGCGGCCCCTCCGCTCGGGCGCCGCCGTGCGCAGGAGGAGCGTCATCGCGGCGACCGAGAACATCGCCGACCCGATCCCGCCCGCGCCGCGCAGCAGCAGCAGGTGCGCGTAGTCGCCCGCCAGCCCGACCAGCGCGCTCGAGAGCGCCACGATGCCGATGCCCGTCGCGAGCACCACGCGCTCGCCGAGCCGGTCGACGAGCGGTCCGACGAACGGATTCGCGACCAGCCGCATCAGCGCGAACGCCGACACCACCGCTCCGACCTCGACGTAGCCGACCCCGAAGCTGCGCACGTAGACCGGCAGCACGGGCACGACGACGCCGAAGCCGAGCATGACGAAGAACGCCACGATCCCGAGGACGAGGACGTCGCGCGGGAGCCTCTCGCGCCCGCCCCGGTCCTGCCACGGAAGTCTCACCCCCCGACGCTACCGGTGATGTCCCCCATGCGGGGACGAGGCAGGGGGAACGGAGCGGGGTCTCGTCAGCCGGCCAGCGGCACGACGGAGGGCAGGATCCCCGGGTAGCTGACGTAGTAGAGGACGCCGTCGCTGTGCAGCACGCCGCGGCCGGGGTAGCTCTCGTCCTCGACGTCCGGTCCGTTGAGGAACCCGGGAGCCGAGGCGTCGTCCGCCGTGAAGCCCTCGGAGAGGAACCCCTCCCGGGCGGTCGGCCACTGCTCGTCGCTCAGGGCGAGCTGGCCGACGACGACGTACACGTCGCCCTGCCCGGTCCACCGGCAGAGCAGCCCGGCCTGCTGCATCTCCTCGACGATCGGGTAGTCGAAGTAGGTAGCCGGCTCCGGGTTCAGCCGCAGCCCCTCGGACTCGAGGGCGGCGAGCTCCGCCGCGGTGAGGAGCTCGGGGCAGGGGGTGAGGCGGCCGGCGACAGGGGCGGCCGGTGCCGGTGCCGCGGGTGCCGGTGCTTCGGCTGCGGGCGCTTCCGCAACGGGAGTCTCGGCAGCCGGCGCCGGCGTCTCGCCCTCCGGCGCCTCCGCGGTCGGAGTGGCGGCCGCGGCCGTGGCGGTCGGAGTCGCGGCGGGAGCGCGGGTGGCCGTGGTCGTCGCTGTCGGAGCCACCGTGTCGGCCGGCGCGGGCTCCGTGCAACCGGTCAGCGCGAGCACTCCCAGGAGGCCGAGGCCCAGCGTGTGCCGGGCCGTTCTCGTCCGTGCTGCGCTCGTCCGTGCTGCGCTCGTCCGCGCGGCGCGGATGCTGTCACTCGTGAACCGGCTCATCGTCGTTCCCCCTTCGTCGCGGGCTGTGCCGTGCCTCTGCAGGGCTGAGCCTCTGCAGAGAACAGCGCCTCTGCGCCGAGGCTACCCGCGACGTCCGGGCCCCGCACCGATCGACCAGACCCGCGGAGGAAGTGCCCCGGTCACGGAGTGATCGCCGACGATCCGCGCCTTGAAGACCCACGGGTTGTGACTGGCGGCGGTGCGGGCGTTGCGCCAGTGCCGGTCGAGGTTCTTCGAGGTGCTCACTCCGGAGGCGCCCAGCGCGTCGAAGACGTCGGAGGTCGCTCGGGTGGCGAGCTGCGTCAGAACGATCTGCGCCTGGGCCGCCTCGAGTTCCGCGAGGTCGTTCAGGTGCTCCTCCTGCACGAGATCGTCTCCGGAGGCGGCGTCGTGCGCGAGCTGCAGGGCCTGCGCGGCCTTCTCGACGATCGCCGAGCCCGCCCACGCGGCCGCCGAGATCTGGCCGACGACCTGCAGGATCTGCGGGTCGGCCGCGTACGAGTCGGCGTTGCCGTGCGAGTAGATGCGTGTGCGGGCGCGGACCGCCTCCGCGAGCTCCCGCTCGGCGGCGGCGATCGACCCCGCGAGCACCGACAGCAGCACCGCCTGGTAGAACGCGGTCTGGTAGCGGAACCGGGTCCCGAAGTCGATCACGTCCTCGGCGGCGACCTCCGCGTCGACGAAGGTGCTGGTGCCGGAGCCCGTGGTGCGCTGGCCGAAGCCGTCCCAGTCGTCGGCGTGCGTCACTCCGCTCTGGTGCGCGTCGACGATCGCGATCACCGTCGCGCCGGTGTCGGTGCGCTGGGCGAAGGTGTCGATCCAGTCGGCGAAGATGCTGCCGGTGGAGTAGTACTTGGTGCCGTTCACGCGGAACCGGGTCGGGTCGCCCTCGATCGGGCTGACCTTGGTGTTCACGTCGCCGATCGCGACGGTGCCGATCTCGGTCCAGGCGTTGCCGCCGAGCTGCCCGTCGGCGAAACGCGACAGCCAGCGCTCGCGGGTGCCGTCGGTCGCGACCAGGCGGTCCTCGACGAGGGCGAAGTGGCCGCGCAAGGCCTGCGGGATGTTGGAGTCGGCCGCCGCGAGCTCGGTCAGCAGGCGGAAGAGCTGGGGGAGCGACGCCCCCGCTCCTCCGTTCTCGATCGGGACGCGGACGGCGCCGAACCCGGCCTCGGCGAGGGCGCGGATCTGCTCGGCGGGCAGCACGTGATCGCGCTCGCGAGCGGAGGCGCCCGCCGCGATCTCGGCGAAGAGCGGCCGGAAGCGCGCGGCGAGGGTCTCGTAGGGGACCTTCTCGGTCGTCGCGGTGGGCGCGGCGGTGGTGGCGACAGGCATGTCGGCTCCTCTCGATCGGCGCGCCGGAGTCGGCGGCACGGGTGCGACGGTAGCCGCCGGCGGTACCGGGCCGCCGTCTGTGTCCAGGTGTTACGGGGAGGGAGGGACGGACGGATCGCCTGGGGAGGAAGGCAGGGGCGGGACCCGGCCGGGAATGCCTCGCGGCGCTCGGCGTTGCCCCTGGGGATGACTTCGACGCACCCGTCCACCCCGTCCACCTCCTCCGCCACTGCCTCCGACGCCCCCGACTCAGCGACCGACCGCCGCGCCCTCGTCGTCGGCGCGACCGGCATCGGCGGCTCCGCCCTCGTCGACCTGCTGACGGAGCAGGGCTGGCCCGTGACCGCCCTCTCCCGCCGGCCGATCGCCGAGCGGCTCGGTGTCCGCCCCCTCTCGGCCGACCTCCGCTCGGCCGAGGACCTCGCCCGCGTCCTCGCCGACGAGCGCCCCACCCACGTCTTCTTCACCGCCTGGTCACGCCAGGAGACGGAGGAGGAGAACATCGCCGTCAACGCCGGCATGGTCCGCGACCTCCTCGCAGCACTGGCGCACGCGCCGCTCGAGCACGTCGCCCTGGTCACCGGGCTCAAGCACTACCTCGGACCCTTCGAGGCCTACGGACAGGGCGCGATGCCCGACACCCCGTTCCACGAGGAGGAGGAGCGCCTGGACGCTCCGAACTTCTACTACGCGCAGGAGGACGAGCTCTTCGCCGCCGCCGAGCGCGCGGGCTTCACCTGGTCGGTGCACCGCTCGCACACCGTGATCGGGCACGCGGTCGGCAACGCGATGAACATGGGACTGACCCTCGCGGTCTACGCCTCGATCCAGCGCCAGCTCGGCGAGCCGTTCGTGTTCCCGGGCTCGCTCACCCAGTGGAACGGCCTCACCGACATGACGGATGCCACCGTGCTCGCCGCGCAGATGCTGTGGGCCGCGACCTCCGAGGCCGGTCGCGACGAGGCGTTCAACGTCGTCAACGGCGACGTGTTCCGCTGGCGCTGGATGTGGACGCGCCTCGCCGAGCACTTCGGCGTGGAGCCGGTGGGCCCGGGGGAGCAGCCGCAGCCGCTCGAGCAGCAGATGGCCGATGCGCAGCCCGTCTGGCAGCGCCTGGTCGAGCAGCACGGCCTGATCGAGCCCGACCTCGCCCGCGTCGCCTCCTGGTGGCACACCGACGCCGACCTCGGCCGTGGGATCGAGGTCGTCACCGACATCAGCAAGTCCCGCCTCGCCGGATTCACGCTGCACCACCGCACGGTCGACTCCTTTACCGCGCTGTTCGACCGCTACCGCGCCGAGAAGCTGATCCCGTAGGGCGGATCCCGGCGCCCCTTCCCGGTCTCCCGACCGTCGCCGTCCCGTCGTCTCCGCGTCACCCCGATGACACCGACCGCACCTAGCGTCACGGCATGGCGGCGGCGGTGAGCGGAGCATGATCGAGCGGGTCGACCCGTTCCTCGGCACGGAGCCCACGGACCTCCCGGATCCCGTCGGCCTCGCCGCGACCTGGTGGTCGCCGAAGCCGCAGATCGGCAACACGCATCCGGGCGCGACGTACCCGCTGGGCATGGTCTCGGCGTGCTCCTACTCCGGGGCGTACCCGACGGGCTACGGACGCTACGACCTGGCGCTCGAGGGCGTCCCTCCGCGGATCCGCGAGGGCATCGAGGCGTCGGGCTTCACCCACTTCCAGCAGTCGGGCACCGGCGCGATCCGGAAGTACTACAACTACCTCCGCGTCACGCCGATGATCGAGCCGCTCGACGAGCTCGGCCGCAGCTGGGACGTCGTCGACGAGGTCGCCGAGCCGGGCTACTACGCCGCGACCCTCTCCTCGGGAGTGCGCGCCGAGCTCACGGTCGGCCCCGCCTCGGCGGTGCACCGCTACACGTTCCCGCGCCACCGCAGCGCCCGCGTCGTCGTCGACCTGTCGCTCGGCGGCCTCGCGATCCCGAGCGGAGCGACGATCCCGCTGCGCGCGCAGCTGCGCTCGATCTCGCCCGGCGTCGCGAGCGGCGAGATCGTGATGGAGGGCGCTCCGCTGGCCGTGCACCTCGAGTGCGACGCGCTGCAGTGGCGCCAGATGCTCTGGTACGACCGCCGGCTGATGCCGGGCGGCACCCGGCTCGACTTCGACCACATCCGCCCGACGACCCTCCGCCCGTTCGGCCTGATGTGGGCCGGACCGAGCGAGCCCGGCACGACCGTGGAGCTCCGCATGGGCTTCTCCCTCCGCGGCACGGAGCGCGCCCGCGAGAACCTGCACCGCGACGTGCCGCCGACCGGCACCGGCTTCGACCAGCGCCGCGACCGCACCCGCAAGACGTGGCGGAAGCACCTGCGCCGGATCGCCGTCGACACCCCGTCCGTCGATCGCGAGACCGTCTTCTCGACCGCGTTGTACCACTCGCTGATCAAGCCGTGCCTCGCTCCCTCCGAGAGCCCGTTCTGGCCGACCGACGGTCCGTTCGTCTTCGACATCAGCACCATGTGGGACATCTACCGCACCCAGCTCCCGCTGCTCACGGCGCTGCTGCCCGAGCGCGCCGTCGAGATCGCGGCAGCCCTGCTGACCATCTGCGAGGAGGAGGGCAACTTCCCGATCGGCTACCGGATGGCGAAGGGCAGCGACCGCTTCTCGCGGCAGGGCAGCGCCCTCGCGCACACCTTCCTCGCCGACCTCTGCCGACTGGGTCTGCCCGGCATCGACTGGGAGGCGGCCCTGGTGCACATGGCGGAGGATCTCAAGCGCACCTACGGCGAGGAGTTCCTCGCGGCCGGCGAGGCGCATCCGATCAGCCACACCCTCGACCTCGCCCACGGCTACTGGTGCACCGCGGTCGTCGCGCGTCACGTCGGCGACCGGGTGCTCGCCGAGCAGCTCGAGGAGCGCGCGGCGCAGTGGGTGAACGCCTTCGACCTGCGGACGGGCCTGCTGAAGGACTCGACCTACTACGAGGGCACGCGGCACAACTACTCCTTCCGCCTGCTGCACGACATGGCGGGGCGCATCGCGCTGAGCGGAGGGGACGACTCCTTCGTCGCGCAGCTGGACGAGTTCTTCGGCTACGGCGCCGAGCCGGTGCGCCAGCCCGGACTCCCGCCCGAGCGCGCCGAGATGCTCGCGGGTGCCGCGCTCGGGCGCTTCGAGGGGCTCAACAACGAGCCCGACATGGAGTCGCCGTGGGCCTACCACTACGCCGGCCGGCCCGACCGCACGGCCGAGATCGTGCACGGCGTGCTGCACCAGCGCTTCGGCACCGGCCGCGGCGGACTGCCCGGCAACGACGACTCCGGAGGCCTGAGCTCCTGGTACGTCTGGGCGGGTCTGGGCCTGTTCCCCGTCGCGGGGCAGGGGCTGCTCCTCGTGAACGCCCCCGCGTACTCCCGCGTGTCCGTGGCCGTCGGCGGCGCCGACTTCGAGATCCGCACGACCGGCTTCGTCGAGCCCGTGCCCGGCGGGCCGGTGCAGTACGTGCAGTCGGCCGAGCTGAACGGAGCGCCGCTCGAGGCGAGCGTCCTGAGCGCCGCCGAGCTGCACCGCGGCGGCGAGCTCACCCTGCACCTCGGTCCGGAGCCGTCGGACTGGGCGACCGCGTCGGAGTACCGACCGCCGTCGCATCCGGCGCGGCCGACCACGACCACCATCCAGCCCAGCACCATCCAGCCCTAGGAGGAGACCATGGACCAGAGCACTCACGCGAGCACCGTGCAGAACCGGCTCGTGATCGTCGTCCGGGCGGATCCGGTGATCTGCGGCCACTCGGTCGAGGCGCGCAACCTGGCCGAGACGGCTCGCGAGCGCGGCTTCGACGAGGTCCGCATCGTCACCTGGCCGATCGAGCGCCTCGAGGCGGCGGGTCTGCCGCTGAAGCCGCTGGACGCGGTGCTGCCCTACAGCGCCGGCATCATCGTCGAGCGACCGGCCCCGGTGGGCGACTACAAGGTGCCGGACGGCCGCTACCTCGCCGGCATGATCGGCCGCCTGGTCGAGCTCTTCACCGACGGCGTTCCCACCGTCTGCCTCTCGCTCTACCTCAGCCCCCACACGATCGCGGTGGCGGATGCGCTGCGCGCGGCCTGGAGCACCGGGCTCCCCGTCGACGTCACCACGGTCGCGGAGGCGGTCGGCTCGGACGTCACGAACGTCGTCCGCCGGGCTGTGGAGGAGGGTCGCCTGGGCGCCGCCGCCCACATCTTCGCCTCCTACCTCTCGCAGGACCACTGCGTCGCGGTGTCGGAGTACACCCGCGACCTCATCGTCGAGGAGGCAGAGCGGATCGACGCCGCGCACGGCACCCGCTTCGCCGAGCAGTGCCGCGCCCGCATCGAGATCTCGTACCCGGCGATCGACTCCGACGCCTACTCCGACCTCGACCCGGTCGCCCTCGAGGACCTCGTGCGCGCCCGCGGACTGCGCAAGGACGGCTACGTGCTGTTCCTCTCGCGCCTCACCGAGGCCAAGGGCGTCGAGGACCTCATCGCCGGCTACGAGCGCAGCCGCGTGCACGAGCAGCACGAGCTCGTCATCGCGGGCCGCGGTCCCCAGGAGGCCGAGCTGCGCCGGATCGCGGCGGTGTCACCGCTGGCGCACCGCATCCGCTTCCTCGACGACGTGGGCGACGCCGAGAAGCCCTACCTGATGGCCGGATGCTCGGCCTTCGTGCTGCCCAGCAAGCCGCGCCCGGAGTTCGTCGAGACCTTCGGCATCGCGCTCGCCGAGAAGATGCTCGCCGGAGGCGGCCCCGTCATCACGACGCTCACCGGAGGCATCGGCGAGGCGATCGGCGAGCACGCGTTCATCACGCCGGTCGAGGACCCGGATGCGATCGCCGCCCTGCTGGACCACGCGATCCTCGAGCTCGACGACGCCGAGCGGGCGCGGCTCGCGGTGGGCGCGCGCGAGTACGCGCTGCGCTTCGACCGCCGGGCCGTGTTCGACCGGCTGTTCGCGCGACTGCCGCAGTCGGTGCGACCGGAGCCGGCGCTCTAGGGGGCGCGGGGGTCAGCGCCGGTCGCGTCGCTCCTGCGACTCCGGCGCGATCTCGGACGGCAGCGAGAGCCGGTAGCGCACGAAGCGGAGCGTGAAGCTGCGGCGCTCGGAGCCTGCGGGACTCGCGGCGCCCTCGAGGCGTTCGGCGAGCACGCGGATGCCGAGGACGGCGACGATCCGCCACTGCTCGAGGCCGCCGGAGGTGACGGCGGTGAAGACCGCTCCGGGGTGCGCGAGGTCCTGCGCGGGCGCTGCGGCGGCCCCGTCGACGTCGGCGCCGCCGTCGGTGCCGTCGATGTCGGCGCCGCCGTCGGTGTCGTCGGTGTCGTCGGTCGTGCGGGAGGTGGTGTCGAGGGTCATGTCGCCGGGCTCCTGAGGGGTGGCGGACCTGATCACGGCGCGTCGGGTGCGCCTCGAATCCGGGCGCCGGCCTCGGGCAGGGGGACCCGGGCCGGCGACCGGCCATGCGTGCGGAGCGAGGACGAGCCCGCCGGAACGTCCTCAGCGCCGCCCTCGAAGTGTAGAGGTCCTCACCATCCTGTGGCGGGGAATGTCAACCACCTTCGAGCGAATTGCGAGGAAGAGCGATCCGTGCTGTACCCGGACGCGACGAAGGCCCGCTCCAGGGAGGAGCGGGCCTTCGTGGGTGCTGCTGCCGGATCGGCTCGTCGATCGGGAGTCGTCGGATCCGGGGGAGTGGTGGCCGGTGGGGCTAGGCGGCGGGCTCGGCGCGGCGCAGCGGCACGGCGGCCTGCGTGGCGGGCTCGGGCACGATGCGCAGGCCCGCTCCGCTGTTCGCCCGCTCCATCAGCGACTCGACCCACTCCGGGTTGATCGTGGGCTGGCGGCTGCCCTTGAACTCGAACTGGATCGGGATGGTCGGGTGCATCCAGACCCCGCGGCGGCCGGTGCCGGCCTGGGGGGAGGCGTCCAGGGTCAGCAGGAAGCGCTCGTCGCGGCGGAACTTGTTGATGATCACGATCTGGAGGTGGGCGAGTGCCCGGTCCTCGACCTCGATGGCGGCGGGAGGCGTTCCGTACAGGATGTTGCCCATGATCTTCTCCGATCAGACGAGTGGGTGCGGTCCGATCAGCATATCGCTAGACAGACTTCCTACTAGTCAAGCTAGCTAACAGGGCTGGGGGGATTGACCGACCGGTACTGCAGCGATAGTGGCGCCGGACGCGGAGAGAAGAAGCCGCCAGGCCTTGTGCCCACGACGGATCGACGGTATCGCCCGAAGGTGAACGGAGGTCGAGAGCTCCGAGTCGCCGGAGCGGGGTCACGGGCGACCTCAGGCGCGACGGCGCTCCTGCGCGCTGTCCGCGAGCTCGTCGGCGAAGGCCTGGTCCGCGTAGGCGATGTCGGCCGTCTCGGTCGGGTTCTCGACGATGTCCCGCATCGTCTGGAGGAAGCGGATGATCGTTCCCGCCTCGGTCGCGTCGAGCCTCTCGGCCGCTTCGAGCATCCGGCGGTGCATCTCGTCGAGCGTCTCGCGCACCTCGCGGTGGGAGGTGGGGGTCGCGACGATGCGGATCGCGCGGCGATCGCTGGGGTGGGGCTGGCGCACGACGTGACCGCTCTTCGCGAGCCGGTCGATCAGCACGGTCGTCGACGCGGAGGAGATGCCGAGGTAGGCGGCGAGGTCCTTCGGGCTCACGTGCTGGCCGGTCTGCTGGCGACGCATGAGGAACTGCACCGCGAGCAGGTCGTTCTCGCCCATGCCCATCGATCCGCGCGTGCGGCGTCGCATCGCGGTCTCGGCGGTCCGGAAGGCCCGCATCGCGGCGAGGACCTCGACGGCTCCGGGCTCGCTCGTCTCGCCCGGGAACCAGAAGGCTCCGGGTCGAGAGGTCGCGACGTCGTCCATGCAGGACAGTCTAGACAGTCGTGTAGCAAGAACATCTAGTGATCGGGAACCCCGGTCGACCGGGTTGTGCGCGAGCGGTTCGTACCGATAGAACTGCCATAGCTAGTTAGACAAGCTAGCGATTTCAGCGGAGGGCGGTGCGGCGTGATCGAGACGGTCGACCTCCTGCCCCCGAGCACCGTCGCGGACCCGCTCCTCGGGGCGACCCTCGCGGGTCGCTACCTGGTCCTCGAGCGCATCGGCGAGGGCGGCAGCGCCACCGTCTACCGGGCCCGCGACCAGCGCCTCGCCCGTCCCGTCGCCGTGAAGGTGCACCGCGCCGTCGCCGACACCCCCAACGAGCGATCGCGACGCGAGCGCGAGATCCGCCTGCTCATCGACTCCCGCCACTCCGCCGTCGTCGAGATCCTCGACCAGGGCGAGATCGCGCACGAGGAGGGCGAGCTGTCGTACCTCGTCCTCGAGTACTTCGACCCCGCCGACCCGGCCGCCGCCTGGTTCTCCTCCTCCGACGAGCGGATGATCGCCGAGGTCGGCGCTCAGGTCGCCGACGCGCTCGCCCACCTCCACGCCCGCGGAGTGCTGCACCGCGATGTGAAGCCCGAGAACGTCCTCGTGCGCTCGCGGCCCGTGCCGGCCGGCGCCTCCCTCCGCGAGGCGAAGCTCAGCGACTTCGGCATCGCCCGCGCGGTCGACGACGCTCGCCTGACCCGCCCCGACCTGCTCGTCGGCACTGCCGGCTACCTGAGCCCCGAGAGCGTGGGAGCCGGCCCCGTCGGTCCCGCGTCCGACGTCTACTCCCTCGGTCTCGTGCTGCTCGAGGCGCTCTCGGGGCGCCGCGCCTACGAGGGCACCACGCTCGAGATCTCGCTGCAGCGGATGCACCACGCACCGGCGCTGCCCGCGAACGTCCCCGAGCGCTGGCGCCCGCTGCTGACCGCGATGACCGCGCTCGACCCGGCCGAGCGCCCGTCGGCGTCGGCCGTCGCCGAGCAGCTCTGGAGCGGGCTGCAGGGCGGGACGGTCACCGCCCCGGCGCGGATGCGCCTGCACGGGCTGCTCGCGACCGTCGCCGCCGTGGCGGTGGGTGCGCTGTCGGCGCTGTCGCTGACGCACGTCCTGGGCTGAGCGCCATCGGTGCCCGGCTCAGGTCCTCCGGAGCCAGGGTGCCGTAGTCTCCCGGCCATGAGCCCCCGTCGACTCTTCCACGTCCTCTCGATCGTCGAGGCGGTGACCTGGACCCTCCTGATCGGCGGCATGCTGCTGAAGTACGCCGTCGGCGTCGGCGACTGGCCCGTCAGCGTCGCCGGTCCGATCCACGGCTTCGCCTTCCTGGCCTACGGCGCCGCCGCTCTCGTGCTCTCGGTCAATCAGCGGTGGTCGATCGGAGCGACGGTCCTCGCGGTCGCCAGCGCGGTGATCCCGTACGCCACCGTGCCGCTCGAGCGCGGCTTCGAGCGCCGCGGGCTCCTCGAGGGCGGCTGGCGCCGGGTCGCGGGCGACGACCCGCGCGATCAGCGGGTGACGAGCAGGCTGCTGCGCTGGGCGCTCGTGCGGCCCGTGCTCGCGGGGGCGCTGGTCCTCGCGGCCGTGGCCGTCGTGTTCACAGCGCTGCTGATCGTCGGTCCGCCCGGGGGCGGCGAGGCGTAGGGATCCGCGGTCAGGCCGCTCGGCGCGCTTCGGCGTCGATCAGCACGACGGCCGCGCGGCGCGCCTGCAGGGCGGCCTCGGGCGTCCCGGCGATCGCGGCGGTCGTCTGCGCGCCCTCCGCGAGGATCGCGAGCTGCGCCGCCAGCTCGGCGTCGCCTCCGATCTGCTCGGCGAGCTCGGCGAGGAAGCTCTGGAACGACGCCTTGTGCTCGCGGGCGAGCTGCGCCACGGCCGGATTCGAGGAGCCCAGCTCGCCGAACGCGTTGATGAATCCGCAGCCGCGGAAGGTGTCCTCCGAGAACCAGTCGAAGAGGAAGTCGTAGATCGCGAGCAGCTTCTCGCGCGCGCCGTCGGCTCCGGCGACCCGGACGGTGACACCGGCGGTCCAGGCGTCGTGCCGGCCGTGCAGCACGGCCACCACGACGGCCTCCTTGCTCGGGAACTCCGCGTAGAGGCGCTTCAGCGAGACGCCAGCGGCGGTGCGCAGCTCGTCCATGCCGACCGACAGGATCCCGCGCTCGTAGTAGAGGCGGTCGGCCGCGGCCAGGATCGCGGCGCGCGGCGAGGTCGTCGCGACATCGGGATCGGCGGTGGGCGCGGGCATCCTCCCATCGTACGCGCCGAGGGAACGCGCGTTCTCGGACCGACGGGAACCGGCTGCCGCGATGTCGGCGGCCGGTGCTAGCGTCGGCCGCGCCCGGGCCTCCCCGGGCCGCGATCCCGGAGGGGGAACGGCATGGTCCTGGCGATGCAGGCGGACGACTACTCGGGCACCTCGCTGCGCGCCGTCGAGGTGGAGCTCGGCGAGCCCGGGCCCGGAGCGGTGCGCGTGCGCGTCCGCGCGGCGGGAGTGAACCCCTCCGACGCCAAGCTGCTGCGGGGCGTCTTCGGGCAGGGCCGCACTCCGGTGCGCCCGGGCTCCGAGGTGTCGGGAGTCGTGACCGCGGTGGGCGAGGGAGCCGTCGGTCCGCTCGGTCCGCTGCACGTCGGCGACGAGGTCGTGGCCTTCCGAGTCGCGGGCGGCTGGAGCGAGGAGCTGATCGCACGGGCGTCCTCCGTCCTGCCCAAGCCCGCCGGGCTCGGCTGGGAGGCGGCGGCCGGGCTCCTGCTGACCGGCACGACGGCCGTGCACCTGCTCGAGGCGGTGCGGGTCGCCGCCGGCGAGACCGTGCTCGTGCACGGGGCGAGCGGAGCGGTCGGGAGCCTGCTGGTGCAGCTCGCGGTCGCCCGCGGTGCGCGGGTGCTGGGCACGGTGAGCGCCCGCGGCGAGGCGGTCGTCCGGCGCTTCGGCGGCGAGCCGCTGGCCTACGGGCCGGGTCTCGAGGAACGCGTGCGGGCAGCGGCACCTGACGGCGTCGACGCCGCCCTCGACACCGCGGGCACCGACGAGGCCCTCGACGTCTCGGTCGCCCTGATCGCCGACCGCTCCCGCATCGCCACCATCGCGGGCTTCGAGCACGCCGAGCGCCTCGGCGGCGTGCTGCGGCTGGGCGGGGGAGCCGGCGCCGATCCCGGCACCGCGCTCCGCGACTCCGCCCGCGCACCCCTTCTCGACGCGGCCGGCCGGGGGGAGCTCGAGGTCGTCCTCGCACCCTCGTTCCCGCTCGCCGAGGCGGCCGCCGCCCTCGAGCTCGTCGCCTCCGGCCGCGCTCGCGGCAAGGTGGTGCTGGTCCCCTGAGCGAGGTGCGCACCCTCGAGCTGCGGGCGAACGGGCCGGTCGACCTCCCGGCGACCGCGAATCTCCTCCGGAACCACGCGCTGCCCGGAGCCGAGCGGGTCGCCGACGGCGGCCGCCGGCTCGAGCGGCTGCTGAGCATCGGCGGTCGGCCGCGGCACGTCGCCCTCGAGTCGACGGCGTGGGGCGCGCGCGTCACCGCCGGGGCCGATGCGGTCGACGCGGCGGCGGCGCTCGTGCGGGCCTGGCTCGATCTCGACTCCGACGTCGAGGCGATCGGCCGGTCGCTGTCCGTCGATCCGCTGCTCGCGCCCTCCGTCGCCGCGCGGCCGGGGCTGCGGGCGATCCGGTATCCCGAGGCGTTCGAGGCCGCGGTCGTCGCGGTGCTCGGCCAGCAGGTGTCGGTCGCGGCGGCGCGCACCTTCGGCGGCCGGGTGGTCGCGGCCTTCGGCGGTGCCGGCGAGGCGGGGCTGCGGTCGTTCCCGACTCCGGGCGCCCTCCTTTCCGTGCCGCTCGAGGAGCTGCGCTCGGCCGTCGGAGTCACGAACGCCCGAGCGCGCACCGTGCGGGCCGTCGCGAGCGCGTTCGCGGACGGGCTGGTGCTCCATCCCGCCGCCGACCTGCCGCAGCAGCGGCGGGCGCTGCTCGCGATCCCGGGGATCGGCCCGTGGACGGCCGACTACCTCGCGCTGCGGTTCCTCGGCGACCCCGATGCGTTCCCCGCGGGCGACCTCGTGCTGCGGCGCGCCCTGGGCGGGGTGACGACCGCGGTCGCCGAAGCGCTGTCGGAGCAGTGGCGGCCGCATCGCGCGCACGCCGCGTTCCACCTCTGGGCCTCGACCGGGGCGATCTGAACGCCGCGATCCCGCCGGTCTCCAGCTGAGAGAGACCTCTAGCTCAGGTACTCGACGTCGTCGTAGTGGAACGGCGCGTCCTCGGCGTCCGGATCTTCCGCAGGCACGTCCTCGTGCTCGAGGATCACGGCGACTCCGGGGGAGACCAGGACGCAGACCTCGCGCTCGCCGGCGACGGTGAAGCTCACCATGTCGCCGTGATCGCGGACCGCCTGGACGAGGCGTTTCTCGAGGTCCTCGGTGTCGAGCTCCAGGCTGAGCAGGAAGCGGCGTCCGTCGATGCTGAGGACGGTGCGCCTCATCGTGTCCTCCTGCTCCGGGCCCCCGCCGCGCGTCGAGCGACCGGGGGTGACCGCCTTGACGCGCAGCGAGGCGGCGTGCATCCGGATGACGGCGTTCATGTGCTCTCCGGTCGGGACTCATGGTGACGGCGGCCCGCCGTGCGGCGGTCCTCCTTCATCTCGGACTCGAAGAGGTGGCGGCGGCCGTCGGCGAGCTCGTCCCGAGCGGCGCGCTCCTGCTCGCGGAACGCGCTGTAGTACGTGTCGTCGTAGTCCTCGACGATCTGGAAGGTCCAGCGGCCCTCGATGACGTTGCGGCCGACCAGCTGCGACTCGAGGCGTTCGGCGACCCCGTCGTGCCCCGCCTCGCGGAACGCATCGACGGCCTCGCCGAGCGCGAGGTCGGCGGCTCCGGTCAGGCGGTGGAAACCGTAGAGGAAGCCGCGGGCGTGCTCGACGGTCTCGAGCGCCTCCGAGAGCTTGCCCAGTGCGGCGACGGTGGCGTCGTCGAGCCCGGCCGGGCGGAGGTGCGCGGTGTCGGGGTTGTCGTGCGAACCGGTCATCTCAATGAGCTTAGGCGGACCATACTTCGCTGCCACCCCCTTGCGCCGGGCTCGCGAAACGTCCTGGAACGAGCGCGAGGGGGTTCGTCAAGGGCCTCCCCGAGTCCGACGGGCGTCGCTTAGCGTCGCGTCATCGGGCCCCCCGAGCGACGACGTGGTCGCGGGGTCCGGCGATCGGGAGGCACCGTGCTCGGCTTCGGAATCGAGGAGGAGTTCGTCCTGCTGGACGCCACCGGCCTGCATCCGCTGGACCTGGGGAACGCGGTCTACTCCGAGTTCTTCGGGGACCCGAACTTCGGCGGCTGCCTCGGCCGCGAGTTCCTCGCCTGCCAGCTCGAGTTCACTTCGCCGGTGCTGCGGAGTCTCGCCGAGGCGCACTCCTGCCTGTCGAGGTTCCGCTCCCGCCTGACCGCGACGGCCGCGGCGTTCGACGCTCTCGCGGCCGGCGTCGGGGTGCCGTTCGCGTCCTCGGGACAGCCGGCGCTCTCTCCGGAGCCGCGCTACAGAGCAGTAGGAGAGCGGATGGGCGCGCTGATCGACGAGCACCGGGTGCAGGCCCTGCACGTGCACGTCGAGGTGCCCGGCCGCGACGCGGGAGTGGCCGCGCTCAACCGGCTCCGGATCTGGCTGCCGACGGTGCTCGCGCTGTCGGTCAACTCGCCGTTCCGCTCGGAGGCCGACACCGGCTTCGGCAGCTGGCGGAGCGTGGCGCTGCGCCGGTGGTCGACCGCCGGATGCCCGCCGCGGTTCGCGAGCGCCGACGACTACGACCGCCGCGAGCGCGCGCTGATCGGCCTCGGGGCGACGGTCGACCGCGGAGCGATCGCTTGGCAGGCGCGGCTCTCGTCACGCTATCCGACGCTCGAGATCCGGGTCGCGGATGCGCAGCTCGACGCGGCCGACGCCGTCCTGATCGCGGGGATCTGCCGCGCTCTCGTGCGTTCGGCACTCGACCGGGCCGAGGGCGGGGAGCCGTGCTCGCCGATCGCCCCCGAGCTGCTCGACGCGGCGCTCTGGCACGCGGGCCGGTTCGGGCTCGACGGCACCCTCCTCTCGCCCGGCGAGGGCCGCGCACTGCCGGCCGCCGAGGTCGTGGGCGAGCTGCGCGAGTGGATCGACGGTGCTCTGCACGACCTCGGCGACGCGGAGGCGGTGGACGACGGACTGGAGAGGCTGGCGCGCCTCGGCACGGGCGCTGCTCGGCAGCGCCGGGCCTTCGCGGAGGGGGGCACGCGCGGGCTGAGCGAGCTGCTGGGCACACCGGGCAGCCCCGCCCCGCGGAGCCTGCTGCGCGAGCTGTCGAGGAGGCGGGACTAGACGGACGGCGCGGCTCGAGGGACGGCCGGCGCCCGCGGCGGCAGCTCCACGAGCCGGACGTCGTGCAGCGCGCCCGCCTCGGCGACAGCGTTCAGATAGGTGCAGGCCGGCCGACGGCGTCGATCCGTCGGCGAGCCCGGATTGAGCAGGCGCAGGCCGCCGGGGCTCACCGAGTCCCAGGGGATGTGGCTGTGGCCGAAGACGAGCACGTCGACGTCGGGGTGCGCGGCGTCGGCCCGCGCCTCCCGGCCGCTCGAGGCGCCCGTCTCGTGGATCACGGCGACGCGCAGACCGCCGACGACCGCGTGGGCGACCTCGGGCAGGCGGGCGCGCAGCTCCTCCGGATCGTTGTTGCCCCAGACGGCGAGCAGCCGCGGCGCCCGGGCCTCGAGGGCGTCGAGGGTCGCCTCGTCGACCCAGTCGCCCGCGTGCACGACCAGGTCGGACTCGTCGACGGCGCGCCAGACCTCCTCGGGCAGCTCCTTCGCCCGCTTGGGCAGGTGCGTGTCGGCGAGCAGCAGGAGGCGGACCGGTCCGTCGAGGCGCGGGGGAGCGCCGGCGGCGTCCGGGACGAGGAGGGCCATCAGCGCCCGGGGGTCGGCTCGACCCCGCCCTCGGCGCCCGGCTGCTCGGGAGTGCCGCTCCGGGCCAGGCGCTCGTCCAGCGCGTCCAGCGTCGGCACGAACCAGAGGTGGTCGCCGCCGTTCGACTCGACGACGAAATCGTGGAAGGCGCTCGACTCCGAGACGGCCGCCGTGATGTCCCCGACGACCACGAGGCGCTTGCGGTAGTCGACGAGCGTCTGCACGAATCCGCCCGCGATCCCCGAGCGCAGGTGGAAGAACTCGGGATCGAGACGCCCGACCGGCACGACGACCGTCTCGGCCGCGCCGTCGTAGCTGCCCCCGACGAGCGCGAGCGCGTCCTCGGGGGTCGACAGGGCGGGGCCGTCGTCGTCGACGAGGAGGAGGGGGACGCCCTGACGGGTCTCGGTGCGCATCGTCCCAGTCGATCACGGCGGACCCGGGAGCGCCAGGGTCCGCGGACGGACGCCCGGCCGTGTGCTCAGCCCTGCGCTCGGAAGCCGCGCAGACGCAGGCTGTTGAGCACCACGAACACGCTCGAGAACGCCATCGCCGCACCCGCCACGAGCGGTCCGAGCAGCCCGGCCATCGCGAGCGGGATCGCCGCGACGTTGTACGCGAAGGCCCAGAAGAGGTTGCCGCGGATGATCCCGAGCGTCCGCCGGCCCAGCCGGAGCGCGTCGGGCACCCGGGCGAGGTCGTCGCCGACGAGCGTGATGTCGCTCGCCTCGATCGCGGCGTCGGTGCCGGCACCCATCGCGATGCCCAGATCGGCCGCGGCGAGGGCGGCCGCGTCGTTCACTCCGTCGCCCACGAGCGCGACGCTGCGGCCCTCGGAGCGCAGACGCTCCACGACCGCGAGCTTCTCCTCCGGGAGCACCTCGGCGATCACCTCGTCGATGCCGACGGCCGCGGCGGCCGCTGCGGCCGCGCGGGAGTTGTCGCCGGTGAGCAGCAGCACGCGGAGCCCGCGGGAGCGGAGCGACGCCACGGCGCGGGCGGCCTCGGGACGCGGCTCGTCGCGCAGCACCGCCAGACCGCGGAGCTCGCCGTCCCAGCCCACGCCGACCACGGTCCCTCCGCTGCCTCCGGCCCGCTCGGCCTGCTCGGCGAGCGCTCCGGGCGCGAAGCCCCACTGCTCCTCGAGCCAGCGGAGCCGGCCCGCGACCACGAGCCGGCCCTCGACGCGGGCACGGACGCCGAAGCCGGCGCTCGCGCGGAACCCGCTCGCCTCGGGCACGTCGAGGCCGCGCTGCTCGGCGCCCCGGACCAGTGCCGAGGCGAGCGGGTGCTCCGAGCCGCGCTCGACGGCGGCGAGCATCCGCAGCGCCTCGTCGCCGCTGGACTCGACGACCTCGAAGGCGCCGGTGGTCAGGGTGCCGGTCTTGTCGAACACGACCGTGTCGATCCGGCGGCTGGTCTCGAGGACCTCGGGTCCGCGGATCAGGATGCCCAGCTGCGCGCCGCGGCCCGTGCCGACGAGCACCGCGGTCGGAGTGGCGAGGCCGAGCGCGCACGGGCAGGCGACGACCAGCACGGCGACGGCGGGCGAGACGGCCGCCGCGAGGTCGGCGCCCGTGAGCAGCCAGCCGACGAGGGTGGCGAGCGCCAGCACGACGACGACGGGGACGAAGACCGAGGAGACGCGGTCGGCGAGCCGCTGCACCCGCGCCTTGCCCGCCTGCGCCTCCGAGACGAGGCGGCCCATCCGGGCGAGGACGGTGTCGGAGCCGACGCGGTCGACCCGCACGGTGAGCACGCCGTGGGCGTTGAGCACGCCGCCCGCCAGGACGACGCCCGGGCCCACTTCGACCGGCACGCTCTCGCCCGTGAGCATGCTCGCGTCGATCGCGCTCGAGCCCTCGAGGACGGTGCCGTCGGCGGCCACGGTCTCGCCGGGGCGGACGCGGATCCGGTCGCCGACCGCGAGCGAGGCGGCGGGGACGCGCTCCTCGGAGCCGTCCGCGGCGAGGCGCACCGCGTCCTTCGCGCCGAGGTCGAGCAGGGCGCGCAGCGCCGCTCCGGCGTCGCGCTTCGAGCGGGCCTCGAGGTAGCGGCCCGCGAGGACGAAGATCGGCACCGCGGCCGCGACCTCGAGGTAGATCTCGTCGTGGCCCGAGCGCGAGCCGAGCAGCTCGAACGGCATTCTCATCCCGGCGCGACCCGCGTCGCCGAGGAAGAGGGCGTACAGCGACCAGCCGAACGCGGCGAGCACGCCGAGGCTGATCAGCGTGTCCATGGTCGTGGAGCCGTGCCGCAGCGCCGTCACCGCGTTCCGGTGGAACGGCCAGGCGCCCCACACGGCCACCGGGGCCGCGAGCGCCAGGCACAGCCACTGCCAGTTCGCGAACTGCAGCGGAGGGATCATCGACAGCAGGACGACGGGCGCGGCGAGCAGGGCCGAGACGCCCAGGCGGGTGCGGAGGGTCCGGCGCTCGAGATCGGCGGGACCGGTCGGGTCGGAGGCGGACGGCTCGGCGCTCTCGCGGGCGGGCACCGTCGCCGTGTAGCCCGCCGCCTCCACTGCGGCGATCGCGTCCGCGGCCGTCGTGCCCTCGGGCAGCACCACCGTGGCGCGCTCGAGCGCGAGATTCACCGTGGCCGTGACTCCGGGCAGTGCGACGAGGCGCTTCTCGACCCGGGCGACGCACGACGCGCAGGTCATGCCGCCGATCGCGAGCTCGAGCGCGGCGGGAGCGGTCGTGCCGGACGATCGGGGCGCGTCGGGGGAGGCGTGCGAGGGCACGTCAGGAGAGGGGAGCGAGGCGGTAGCCGGCGTCCGCGACGGCGGCCGCGATCTCCTCGCGGCCGAGCGGGCGGAGCGAGCCGACGGTGACGGACGAGACGCCCTCGGGCGAGAGCGAGACGTCGACGCCGGTCACCTCGGGGTACGCGGCGAGCTCCTCCGTCACGCTGCGGACGCAGTGCTCGCAGGTCATGCCGGCGACGCCGAAGGTCTGCACGGAGGGTGCGGCCATCGAGGTCGAGGCGCCGTGCGACCCGCCGTGGCCGCCGCAGGCGCAGCCGCCGGTCGAGCCGCAGCCGCATGAGCCGCCGGACGGCGCCTCCGCGGTCGTCTTCGCGGTCAGGCCGAGGTCGAGTCGAGTGGTCATGCCGGTGCTCCTCGTGGTGACGGCGGGTCGGCGCCGTGATGATCGGATACCCCAGGGGGGTACTTCCATCGTAGGTCGGAGCGGGCTCCCGGGCAAGACGCGGGGCGGCGGGGGAGAATCGGGAGGGTCATCGCAACCGGAGGAGGGGACGTGGACGCAGGTGCACCGCCGCCGTGGGGCGCTCCGACCCGGGAGTCGACCCGAGGTCCCGTGCGGGCCGCGCCGCTCCCGCCGCGCACGCGGTTCGAGCCCACCGGGCTGCTCACCTCGCCCGGCGAGCTGCTGCGCCTGCGCGAGACCGTGCGCGCGCGGATCCACCATGCCGATCCCGCCCGCCGGCGCCGGCTCGCCGAGCTGGCCGACGTGGGCGAGGGCTTCACGATCCTGGGCGCCCGCGAGCTCGAGCGCTCGCTGCGCCGGGCCGCCGCCCCCGCCGCCGCGAGGCGCCCCGACCCGGTCTCGGTCGTCGTGCTGGGCTCCGACGGGCCGGCGCTCGCCGCCGAGCGCTCCGACTCGCTCCGGATCGCGCTCTGGGAGGACGTCGTGTCGGTGCAGGTCGCGACGGTCGCCCTCGGCGCCCGGCGGGTGCGCGCCCTCGCCCTGGGAGTGCTCGCCCCGGGCCGCCGTCGCCGGCGCACCGTGCTCGTACCTCTCGTCGTCGCCTCGCCCGGTCCGCTCGGCTGGACCGTCGCCGACGACCGCTCCTTCCTCCGCGCCCACGACCGGCTGCTCGCGGCCCGGCCCGGAGGCGGCCGGTGAGGGCGCGGGTGCCGTACCTGCTCGCCGCCGTGGCGGCCCTGGCGCTCGGTCTCGCCCTGCGCTTCCTCCTGGTCGGGTTGCCGGCCGACCTGGCGGGCGGCGTCCTCTACGTCGTCCTCGTCGCACTCCTGGTGGCGGCGTGCCTCCCGCGACTCGCGGGCGTGCCCGCCGCGGGCATCGCCCTCGCCTGGTCGATCGCGATGGAGCAGCTGCAGGCGATCGGAGTCGCCGCGCGGCTCGTCGAGCAGTGGCCGCCGCTGCGCCTGGTCCTCGGCACGACCTTCGCGTGGCTCGACCTCGTCGCCTACGTGCTCGGCGCGGTGCTCGCGGCGGCGGTCTTCACGGCGCTCGGCCCCCGGAGGCGTCCCGACGTCGACCCGACCCTCGTCTAGGGTGAGCGGGATGGAGGCCCAGCAGAGCACCGTCGAGAACAGCGGCACCGTCGAGCAGAGCGGCCGCGACCGGCACCACCGCGATCGCCGCACCGACCGCCGCATCCCCGAGCCCGTCGACCGCTTCGCCACGGGCGAGGACTTCCCCGAGTACCGGGTCGACCTCGAGCGGATCCGCTTCTCGCCGTACTTCGCGCGGCTCTCCGCCGTCACCCAGGTCATCTCGCCCTCGGGGGTCGGGCAGGTCGTGCACAACCGGCTGACCCACTCCATCAAGGTCACCGCCGTCGCGCGGGCGATCGCCATGCAGCTGACCACCACCGACCCGGGCCAGCGCGACCTGGTCGAGCGGCTCGGCGGCTGCGACCCGGTGGTCGTGCAGGCCGCGGCGAGCGCGCACGACCTGGGGCACCCTCCGTTCGGGCACCTCGGCGAGCAGGCGCTCGACCGCCTGGCGCGCGAGCGGCTCGGGCTCGAGGAGGGCTTCGAGGGCAACGCGCAGTCCTTCCGGATCCTGTCGGAGCTCGACGTCTGCGAGACCGTCGAGGCCGGGCTGAATCTGACCGCCGCCTCCCGCGCCGCGGTCCTGAAGTACCCCTGGGGCAGGACCGTCTGCCGGCCGGACATCGAGTCGGCCGACCCCACCGAGCTGCCGCGCGGCTCGACCGCGAGCCGGTGGGAGACCGCGCCGCCCAAGTTCTCGGCCTACACCCTCGATCTCGACGACCTGCTCGATGCGCGGGGAGTCTTCGAGGCGATCGCTCCGTGGCAGCAGACGCTCGAGTGCTCGGTGATGGACGTCGCCGACGACATCGCCTACTCCCTGCACGACCTCGACGACTTCTACCGGGCCGGAGTGCTCCAGCAGGCCGCGGTCGCCGTCGAGTTCCGCGCGTTCCTCCGCGAGCAGAACGCCCTCGCCGCCCTCGACGCCGGCGAGCTCTGGGCCCGCGCGCCCGGGCACTCGCTCGAGATGCTGCGGCGCCGCCTCGTCGCCCGCGACCCGTGGATCGCCAGCGACGAGCACTTCCGCTCCTCCGTCGAGCGGGTGTCGACCGAGCTCGTGGAGGGACTGCTCGCGGTGCCGTTCGACGGCTCCACCCGCACGGAGCGGGCGATCGAGGCGTTCGTGTCGTCCTGGATCGGCCGCCTGCAGCGCTCGGTGCTGGTGCTCGCCGAGCCGAACGTCCGCTCGGGGCACGTGTCGCTGCTCCCGGACGCCTGGCACGACGTGGCCGTGCTCAAGTTCGTGCACACCCGCTTCGTCATCGACCGCCCCGACTTCGCGACCTACCAGCGCGGGCAGTCCCGAGTGCTCGAGACGCTCGTGACCCACCTCGACGACTGGCTCGACGACCCGCGCGACGGCTCGCGCGCCCCGCAGAAGCTGCTCGACCTCATCGAGCTCGCCACCGACGGGTACTTCCGCCTGCGCGCCGACCGGCCCGAGTGGCTGCCCGCGGGGGAGCGCGGGAGGCCGCGCGTGGATCCGGAGTCGCTGCAGCGGCTGGGCCGCGCCCGCGGCATCGTCGACTACGTCGCCACCCTGACCGACGAGCAGGCGATGGCGCTCGCCGCACGGCTGCGGGGCGACCGCGAGCCGTGGGCCATGGGCACCTGAGCCGTCGCGTCCGGGGAGGTTGACAGCGGACTCCCGGTATGGCCTCGGGCCGCGATCCGCGCGGGGACGGGGGAGAGGCGGGCTGGAGGGGGTTCCCCTCGCACCCAGCCGCCGTCCAGGATTCACGGAGTGAACGAAAGCGTAAAATCATCGCGGCACCTGCCACGATCGACAACTCGACAGGGAGTTCCGTTGGACGGAAACGCAACGACCACGCACCGCAACGTCGCGTTGCTGTCCGTCGCGACCACGATCGCTCCGAACGTCACGACCTCCGAGGAGATCGACGCGCGCCTGGCGCCGGCCCTGAAGCGGCTGCGCCTGCCCACCGGCCTCCTCCAGCGGGTCGCCGGAGTGCACGAGCGCCGCAACTGGGGCGCCGGTCAGACCTTCGACGCCGCGGCGATCGACGCCGGCCGTCGCGCGCTCGAGGAGGCGGGGGTGCGGCCGGATCAGATCGGCCTCATCATCAACACCTCCGTCACCCGCAAGCACCTCGAGCCCTCCGTCGCCGTGCGCCTGCACCACGGCCTCGGCCTGCCGTCGTCGGCGATCAACTTCGACATCGCCAACGCCTGCCTGGGCTTCGTCAGCGGCATGACGCTCGCAGCGCAGCTGATCGACTCGGGCCAGATCCGCTACGCGATGATCATCGACGGCGAGGACGCCGACGAGATCCAGGTCAACACCATCGAGCGCCTGAGCCGCGACGGCGTCTCGCGCAAGGACTTCATGAGCGAGTTCGCCAGCCTCACCCTCGGGTCGGGCGCGGCGGCCGCTATCCTCGGCCCGGCCGACGCGCACCCGAAGGGGCACCGCCTCCTCGGCGGCATCACCCGCGCCGCGACCCAGTTCAACGAGCTCTGCGTCGGCAGCGTCGACGGCATGTTCACCGACGCGAAGGCCCTGCTCAAGGGCGGCATGGAGCTCGTCGTCTCCGCCTGGAAGGAAGCGAAGCGCGACTGGAAGTGGAGCGGCATGGACCGCTACATCATGCATCAGGTGTCCGAGGTGCACACCAGCGCGCTGGTGAAGGCCGTGGGCCTGGACCGCGACCGCGTCCCCACGACGTACGCGACGCTCGGCAACGTCGGCCCCGCCTCCATCCCGATCACCCTCGCGCAGGAGTCGAAGACCCTGCAGCCCGGCCACCGCGTGCTGCTGATGGGCGTGGGCTCGGGCATCAACACCGCGATGCTCGAGATCGCCTGGTGACCCCGACCGCCGGCACCCATCCGGCCGCGCGGATCCGCTCCGCGCTCGGCTCCACCGCGCCGGCGCAGCTGCCGCCGCCCGGGCTGGACGGGCTGGACCCGTCGTGGTCGCGGCTCGTCGACGCTCCGGACGCGCAGGGCGCGACCCGGCGCTGGCACCTGCTCGACACGCTCGACGCCCTCGGGACCGAGCCCGTCGGCACGATCCTCTGCGTGCACGGCAACCCCACCTGGTCCTACCTCTGGCGCCGCCTCGCCGCCGAGACCCTCGAGACCGCACGGAGCGGCGGGCCCGCCTGGCGCGTCGTCGCCGTCGATCAGCTCGAGATGGGCTTCTCGGAGCGCTCCGGCGCGCTGCACACCCTCGCCGACCGTGTCCGCGAGCTGTCGAACCTCACCGACGTGCTGGGCCTCGACCACGACGTCGTCACCCTCGGGCACGACTGGGGCGGAGTCGTCTCGCTCGGCTGGGCCGTCGACCACCCCGATGCGCTCTCGGCCGTGATGCTGCTCAACACCGCGGTGCACCAGCCCGACGGCGAGCCGATCCCCGCGCCGCTGCGCCTGGCCCTCGCGTCGGGGATCCTCGGCGCCTCCACGGTCGGCACCCCGGCGTTCCTCGAGACCACGCTCGCGATCGCGCATCCGGCACTTCCCGCCGCCGTGAAGGAGGGGTACCGCGCCCCCTACCGAGGAGCGGAGCGACGGGGCGGGGTCGGCGGATTCGTCGCCGACATACCGGTGGACGCCGCGCACCCGAGCCACGGCGAGCTGACCCGCATCGCGGCCGGCGTCTCCGGGCTCGCCGTCCCCGCGCTGATGCTCTGGGGCCCGCTCGACCCGATCTTCTCGGACCGCTACCTCGACGACCTCGTCGACCGCCTGCCGCACGCGCAGGTGCACCGCTTCGAGGGCGCCGGCCACCTCGTCGCCGAGGACGTCGACTACGCCCCCGCCGTGCTGACCTGGCTCGGCGACGCCTTCTCCGAGACGGGAGCCGCTCCGGACGTCCGTCGTCCGACGGCGCCGATCGAGCCGCTCTGGCGCCACCTCGAGACGCACGCCGACGACGACGGTCTCGCGCTCGTCGAGATGGCCCCGCCGAGCGGCGACGGTCCGCGGCGCGTCTCCTGGCGCCTGCTCTCGCGCCGGGTGCACGAGCTGGCCGCGGGGCTCCGCGCCTCGGGCGTGCGCCCGGGCGACCGCGTCTCGCTCCTGGTGCCGCCGGGTGCCGACCTCACCGCGCTGCTCTACGCCTGCCTGCGCATCGGAGCCGTCGTGGTCGTCGCCGACGCCGGGCTGGGCCTGAAGGGCCTCACCCGTGCCGTCCGCGGCGCCTGGCCCGATCTCGTGGTCGGCGCGCTCCCCGGACTGACCGTCGCGCGCGCCCTCGGCTGGCCGGGCGGACGCGTGTCGACGCAGACGCTCCCGCGCGCCACCGCGGCGGCCCTCGGCGTCGACTCCTCGATCGGCCAGCTGATCGAGCTGGGCCGCGCCGAGCTCGCCGCCGATCCCGAGATGCTCGCCGAGGCGCCCGCGGCCGACGACGTCGCCGCGATCCTCTTCACCTCGGGCTCGACGGGACCGGCGAAGGGCGTCGTCTACACGCACCGCCAGCTCGCAGGCGTCCGCGACGCCCTCGCGCGCCAGTACGGCATCGGCCCCGGGACCGGACTCGTCGCCGGGTTCGCCCCGTTCGCGCTGCTGGGACCCGCGCTCGGCGCCCGCTCCGCGACTCCCGATATGGAGGTCACCGCGCCGCGCACGCTGACCGCGGCCGCCGTGGCCGCCGCCGCCGCGCAGGTCGAGGCGACCGTCGTGTTCCTCTCGCCCGCGGCGCTCGCGAACGTGGTCGCCACGGCGGAGGAGCTCACCGCCGACGACCGCCGGGTCCTCGCGGAGGTGCGGACCTTCCTCTCGGCCGGCGCGCCCGTGTCCGAGGGCCTGCTCGCGCAGGCGCAGGCGCTGATGCCGAACGCGTCGGCGCGCACCCCCTACGGCATGACCGAGGGACTGCTCCTCACCGACGCGTCGCTCGAGGGCATCCGCGAGGCGGCCACCGACGACGACCCCCGCGGCGGCGTCTGCGTGGGCGTGCCCGCGGCGGGAGTGCGCGTGCGCATCGCTCCGCTCGACGCCGACGGCCGCGCCGCCGACTCATTCGACGAGCTGATCGGCACGACCGGCGAGATCGTGGTCTCGGCCGGTCACGTCGAGGACCACTACGAGCGGCTCTGGTTGACCGACCGGGCCGCCCGCATCGGCGCCGTGCCCGGTGAGCGCTGGCACCGCACCGGCGACGTCGGCCGCGTCGACTCCGACGGGCGGCTGTGGGTCGAGGGCCGTCTGCCGCACGTCGTCGTGACCGCCGAGGGCGTCGTCACTCCCGTCGGCCCCGAGCAGCGGATCGAGGCTCGTGTCGCCGCGGTCGCCCGCGCCGCGGTCGTCGGCGTCGGCCCGCGCGGCACCGCGCAGCTCGTCGCCGTCGTCGAGCGGAGGGACGCGGTCGCGCGCACGCGTCTCGCCGATCCGGAGCTCGCCGCCGCGATCAGGGCGGCGGTCGGCGCTCCCGTCGCGGCCGTCCTGGTCGTGCCGGCGCTGCCCACCGACATCCGGCACAACTCCAAGATCGACCGTGCGGCGCTCTCGCGCTGGGCGGGCGCGATCCTCGCCGGCGGACGGATGACGTCCCCGTGACGGTCCTGGTCACCGGCGCGAGCGGGCTGCTCGGAGGAGCGGTCGCCGCTCTGCTCGCCGCGCAGGGCCACGAGGTCCGCACGTTCCAGCGCCGCCCCTCCGCAGTCGTCGGGGTCGAGGACGCGCGCGGCTCGCTGACCGACCCCCGCGCGGTGGAGGAGGCGCTCGACGGCGTCGACGGAGTCGTCCACCTGGCCGCCAAGGTGTCGCTCGCGGGCGACCCGGGCGACTTCGACCGCGTGAACGTCGACGGCGTGCGCCGCCTCCTCGCCGCCGCCCGGCGGGCCGGAGTGGAGCGCTTCGTGCAGGTGTCGTCGCCGTCGGTGGCCCACGCGGGCTCCTCGATCACGGGGGACGACGCGGAGCCGGCCGACCCCGAGCACGCGCGCGGCGACTACGCCCGCACGAAGGCGCGGGGCGAGCTGCTCGCCCTCGCCGCCGACGCCCCCGGCTTCGCCGTGGTCGCGGTGCGGCCGCACCTGGTGTGGGGTCCCGGTGACACGCAGCTCGTTGCCCGCATCGTCGAGCGGGCGCGCGCCGGGCGCCTGCCGCTGCTGGGCGACGGGCAGGCCCTGATCGACTCGACCTACCTCGACAACGCCGCCTCGGCGATCGTGGCCGCCTTCGACCGGGCTCCCGAGGTGCACGGGCAGGCCTACGTGGTCACCAACGGCGAGCCGCGGCCGGTCGCAGAGCTGCTCGCGGGCATCTGCCGCGCCTCCGGAGTCGAGCCGCCGCGCTGGTCGGTGCCCGCGTCCGTCGCGCGCGTCGCCGGCTCGCTCGTCGAGCGGGTCTGGGCGGTGCGCCCGGGCGAGGACGAGCCTCCGATGACCCGGTTCCTCGCCGAGCAGCTCTCGACCGCGCACTGGTTCGACCAGCGCCGCACCCGCGCCGACCTGCAGTGGACGCCGGCCGTGACGCTCGACGAGGGCCTCGCCCGACTGGCGGACGCGGCCCTCTGACGCCGGGTCCGGTCAGTCCGCGAGGATGAGGTACAGCGCTCGGCGCGCCTCGTCCAGCTTCTCGGAGGCCGCGGCCCGCTGGGCGTCGCTCGCCCCGCGGAACTGCTGGATCACTCCCATCAGCTTGCCGACGTTCTCCATGAACGCGCGGGCGCTGTCGCTCGCGCCGGGAGTCGCCTCCCACGCGGCGGCGAGCTCGTCGGCGTGCTCGCGCACGTAGGTGCCGCCCGCGTCGGTGAGCTGGTACTCGGTGCCGCGGCCCTCGCCGACGGCCGTGATCAGGCCCTCGTCGACGAGCTGCTGGAGGGTGGGGTAGACGGAGCCGGGGCTGGGGCGCCAGGCGTCGCCGGTCTTCTCGGCGATCGCCTTGATCAGGCCGTAGCCGTTCGAGGTCGTCTCGGCGAGGAGGGAGAGGAGGGCCGCGCGGACGTCGCCGCGTCGGGCGCGTCCTCCGCCGCGCCCCGGTCCGCCGAAGGGGCCGCCGAAGCCGGGGCCGAAGCCGAAGCCGGGACCGAAGCCCGGGCCGAAGCCGCGTCCGTGGCCTCCGGGGCCGCGGCGCTCGCGGCGGCCGGGGTGGTCGTGGCCCGAGCGGCCGGAGTCGTGCTGCGCGCCGTCGTGGCGCGGGGAGTCGTGGTCGGGGAAGAAGTTCCTGGGGTGCATGTCTGCTCTGCTCTCGGTC
Organism: Rathayibacter sp. Leaf296; assembly: GCF_001423045.1. NCBI lineage: Bacteria > Bacillati > Actinomycetota > Actinomycetes > Micrococcales > Microbacteriaceae > Rathayibacter > Rathayibacter sp. Leaf296. Next base: position 797,129 of record NZ_LMNR01000002.1, on the reverse strand, counting down.
GTGTGGACGCCTTCCGGAATCCGATCGCCCGTCTCGGAGCGAGTGCTCTTCGATCTGTCGGCGATGCGTTAAAGATATATCGCTACTGTTCGGCATGTCAACTGTCGAGAAGTTGACACCCGATAGCCTGGTGCCGATGCGCACCGACGATCCCGACCTCGCCGCCGTCCTCGACTCCACCCTCCTGACCGGGGCCGTGCTCACCGACCGGTCGAGCAACCTCGGCAACCTGCGCAAGCTCGCCGCGCGCGATCCCGCCCACCTCTACGGCGTCGACGTCGCCGAGCACTGGGATCTGCCGGAGCTGCTCGCACTGATGGGCGAGCGCGTCGGCATCAGCACGGACCCCGCGTTCGAGAGCGGGCAGGACCGCATCGACGCGGCGCTCACCGTCGCCCGCCTCGACGCGTACCGCCGCCGCTTCGCCGAATCCGTCCGCCGGGGCGACCTGATCCTCTTCGCCACCGCCCACCCCGCGACCCTGATGGACCTCTACCGGCGGCTGGCGTCGGCCGCGACCGAGGCGGGCGCGCGCGTCCTCGACGTCAACACGCTCCCGTTCGCGGCGGCCGACCGCATCCGCGTGCCGCTCGCCGACGAGCACCAGTTCCTCTGGTGCACCGGCGGCGTCACCTGCGTCTACCGCGGCGGCAGCCTGATGCACACGCACTCGCCCGAGCCGATGAACGCGCTGCTCGACCGGCTCGACGCCCTCGGCATCCGCCCCGACCTCGTCGTCGCCGATCACGGCTGGGCGGGCGCCGCCGGCCGCCGGGGCCTGTCGACGATCGCGATCGCCGACTGCAACGACCCCGCGGTGTTCGTGGCCGAGGCGCAGGGCTCGATCGAGGTCGTCGTCCCGATCGACGACGGACTCGCCGTCCACCTCTACGAGCCCGTCCTCCGCTACGTCCTGGCAGCCCTCTCCGAGCCCCGTCACGGTTCCGACTCGTAGACTCGTCACCTTCCCCACTTCTTCTGCAGTCGGAGCATCCGTGACCCAGCCCCAGGACGGCGTCCTCCCGCGCTTCGCCGTCGGCGTCGACATCGGCGGAACGTCGATCAAGGCGTCCCTCGTCGACGTGACCACCGGAGAGAGGGCCGCCCGCCGCTTCGCCGTCGCCAACCCGCTGGGCAAGGAGCCCGAGGACTTCGCCGCCGCGATCGCGGGCATCGTCCGCGACGTCTCGCCGATCGCGGGGACGCCCGTCGGAGTCGGCTTCCCCGGCATCGTCCGCGGCGGCGTCGTCCGCCAGACCACGCACGTCTCGCAGCGCTGGGTCGGCCTCGACGCCCAGGCCCTGCTGTCCGAGGCGACCGGGGTCGACGTGGTCGTCGTGAACGACGCCGACGCGGCCGGAGTCGCCGAGCGCGAGTTCGGCGCGATGCGCGACCGCGAGGGCCTGCTCCTGCTCACCACCCTCGGCACGGGCATCGGCACGGCGCTGGTGCACGAGGGCGTCGTGATCCCCAACTCCGAGCTCGGCCACGTGCACATCGACGGTCCCGACTTCGAGCCGCGCGTGGGTTTCTCGGCCGTCCGCCGCGAGGGCATCACCCTCGAGGAGTGGGCGGGCCGCCTCAGCGTCTACTACCGCCACCTCGAGATGCTGCTCTCGCCGCAGCTGTTCGTGATCGGAGGCGCGGCCGCGCACGTCTTCGACGAGTTCGCCGGATTCCTCGACATCGGCACCGAGATCGTCCCGGCCCGCTTCGGCAACGACGCGGGCTTCACCGGCGCCGCCATGGTCGCGGTCTCGCCCGACCGGCTCGCCCCCTGGTACCGCTCGACCAGCGGCGCCCGCCTCGATCCGGGCACGGTGCCGGTCGTCGACTAGCCGGACGACCTAGCGGATCAGCCCGCGGTACAGCGCGTCGAGCTGCCCGGCCGCCGCGCCCCAGCTGTGCGACGCCGCCCAGGCGACGCCGCCGCGGCCCAGCCGCTCCCGCTCGTCGGGGTCGGCCAGCAGCTCGCGGATCCGCTCGGCCCACTCGCCCGGGTCGGCGGAGTCGATCAGCACGCCGCTCCCCGCGTCGCGCACCGCGTCGACCAGCCCGGTCGTCCGGCGGGCGAGCACGGGCGTCCCCGACGCCGCGGCCTCGAGCGCGATGAGCCCGAACGTCTCGGCGGCCGACGGCACCAGGGCCAGCCGGGCGCGCCGGAGCCGCTCCGCCACCCCGTCGCGGTCGGCCACTCCGTCGAAGCGGACGCTCGCGGCGACGCCCAGCTCGCGGGCAGCCTCCTGCACCTGCGCCAGGTACCCCTCGCGGCCGGGCGCGGGCCCGCCGACGATCCGGAGGAGGGGCCGCTCGCCGACCGGGATCCGGGCCAGCGCCTGCACCGCGAGCAGCTGCCCCTTGAGGGGCTGGACCCGGCCGACGAGCACGATCTCGTCGGCGCGCTCGCCGTCCCCGGGCCGGAACCGCGGATCGACCCCCGGAGGCACGACGACGACGCGCGACGGATCGACGCCGTAGCCGCCCTCGACGTCCGCCCGCTCGGCCGCACCCGCGACCACCACGGCGTCGGCCGAGGCGAGCACGGAGCGCTCGGCCTCGATCCGCTCGGGGGGCTCGGGGGAGTCACCGGGGGCGAGGCGCGCGTTCTTCGCCAGCGAGCTCGAGTGCATCGAGTGCACGTGCGGCAGCCCGGTCAGCGCTCCCGCCAGTCCCGAGACCCAGTAGTGCGAGTGCACCACGTCCGCACCCGCCGCGGCCCGCGCGAACACGGGAGCGGCCTCCGCCAGCGCGTACTTGTCGCCCGCCCCGACCGGCACGCCCACGACCTCCACGCCGGGAGCGAGCGGGCCCGACTCCTCGCCGCGGGTCAGCACCACCACGTCCCAGCCCCGCAGGGCGAGCTCCGGCAGCACCGCCGCGAGGTACACGTTCATCCCGCCGGCGTCCCCCGTCGACGGCTGCTCGAGGGGGGAGGTGTGCGCCGAGACGACGGCCAGACGGGGCATCCGACCATCGTAGGCAGGCTCCGCGCCTCCACGGATCCCGGCCCGCGGCTCGCAGCGGCTCCGGAATCGGGTTGAATGGACGGATGCGCTCCGATCGGAGCGCGGAGAGCGTGAGGTCCATGGCCCGCCGGAGTCCTTCGAGCGACGCGCAGCCCTCGGCCGCGCCCGCCCCGCAGGAGACCGTCGAGGCCCCGGAGACCGCCGCGCAGGAGCCGTTCTCCGAGCAGGACATCCGTGCTCTCGTCGGCACCGCCGCGTTCGAGAAGGGCACCGTCTACGCCGACGAGGGCCGGGTCGGCGAGCTGCAGTGGTTCGGCGGCCGCACCCGCCTCTTCGGCCAGGTCCGCGGATCCGGGCGCTCGCCCTACGCCGTCAGCGTGCAGCTGCGCGAGGACGCCGGCCGCTCGATCCTCCTCGGCGGCGCCTGCAGCTGCCCCGTCAAGCACGAGTGCAAGCACGTCGCCGCGGTGCTCGTCGAGGCCCTGCGCCGCGAGCGCGAGGGCGGCCTCGCCGGCCCCTTCGCGGGCGAGACCGGCGCCGACGCGGTCCCGGAGTGGCGCAGCGCGCTGGCACCGCTGCTCGCGGGCATGGAGCGGTCGCGCTCCGGCATCCCGCTCGGCCTGCAGTTCGAGCTCCTCCCCGGCGAGCCCGTGCGGCGCCCGCCCGGCCGCTACAACAGCTACCGGCCGCCGCCCGAGCCGCGCCCGCGACTGGGCGTGCGCCCGGTGCGGATGGGCGACCGCGACCGCTGGGTCCGCACCGGCACCAGCTGGCGCGACCTCGGCTACCTGCACTACAGCCACGACTACGACGAGCGCCAGATCGACGTCGTCCGCGAGATCCAGGGGCTGCTCTCGGGGCACAGTGCGTCGAGCTACTACTCGCCCGACACCTGGCTCTACCTCGACGGCTGCCGGAGCGAGGCCATCTGGGCCGCTCTGCACGGCGCGGTCCGCGCGGGCATCGGCCTGGTCATGGGCGACCGCGATCAGACCCCGCTGCGGATCCTCGACACCACCGCGACCGCCTCCATCGACGTCACCCGCACGTCGACCGGCCTCGAGCTGCGCTCGCTCGTCGCGATCGGCGACAGCCCGGCGCCCGAGGAGTTCGGTTTCATCGGCGACCCCGCGGTCGGCCTCTACCTCTGGGAGCCCGGCGACGAGCTGCGGGCGCGCCCCGTCACCCTCGTGCCGTTCGCGGCTCCGCTGCTCTCCTCCGCCCGCACGTTCCTCTGGAGCCGCGAGCCCATCCGCATCCCGGCGCAGGAGGAGGCGGCGTTCCTCACCGAGCACTACCAGCGCCTGCACCGCCTGTTCGCGATCGTCTCGCGCGACGACTCCTTCGAGGCGCCCGCGGTGCCCGAGCCGCGCCTCGGCCTGACGCTCGAGCACACCGACGGCGCGGGCCTGCGCGGCTCGTGGTGGTGGCGCTACGGCGTCGAGGGCGCCCGCGGCGGCGACGCCGAGCGCCTGCCGCTGCGGCTGGACGACGAGACCGGCTACCGCGATCCCGAGGCGGAGCAGCGGATCCTCGACTCGCTCGGTGCGGCCGGCATCGACCCCGAGGCGACTCCCGCCCTCGTCTCGCCCTCGAGCAGACGGCTGCGCCCGACCTTCGACCTGCGCGGCATGGCCACCGTGGGCTTCCTCACCGGCGAGGTGGAGCGCCTCCGCGAGCTCGGCACGGTCGAGATCGAGGAGATCGGCGAGCGCGTCGAGTACCGCGAGGCCGAGACCGCGCCCGTCGTCGCCGTGCAGACGGTGGCCCAGCCCGACAGCCGCGACTGGTTCAACCTCGAGATCTCGGTCACCGTCAACGACGAGGCCGTGCCGCTCGCCGAGATCTTCCTCGCCCTGGCCCGCGGCGACGAATACATGGTGCTGCCCAGCGGCGTGTACTTCGCCCTCGACGACGAGCGCTTCGGCCGGCTGCGCGAGCTGATCGCCGAGGCGCGCGAGCTCTCGGACGACCCGGGCGAGACCCTCCGCATCAGCCGCTTCCAGTCGTCGCTGTGGGACGAGCTCGTCGAGCTCGGCGTCGTCGAGGCGCAGGCCGCCGCGTGGCGCCGCGCTGTCGAGGGCCTCTCGGGCTTCACCGCCACGGGCGCGCTCGAGTCGCGGCCCCTGCCCGACGGCTTCCAGGTCGAGCTCCGGCCGTACCAGCAGCTCGGCTACGACTGGCTGTCGTTCCTCTACGACAACCAGCTCGGCGGCGTCCTCGCCGACGACATGGGCCTGGGCAAGACCGTGCAGTCGCTCGCCCTCGTCGCCCGCGCGATGCAGGAGCAGCGGGCCGCCGCGGGCGACGCGGGCACCTCCCCGCGCCCGTTCCTGGTCGTCGCGCCGACGAGCGTCGTGCCCAACTGGGTCGGCGAGGCGAAGCGGTTCGCGCCGGGGCTCACGGTCGTCGGCATCGACGAGACGTCGAAGAAGAAGCGCCGCGCCCTCACGAGCACGATCGGCGAGGCCGAGCTCGTCGTCACCTCCTACGCCCTCTTCCGCCTCGACTACGAGTCCTACGCGGGCATCCAGTGGGCCGGCCTCATGCTCGACGAGGCGCAGTTCGTGAAGAACCGGCAGTCGGCGACGCACCAGCTCGCCCGCCGCCTCGACGTGCCGTTCAAGCTCGCCATCACGGGCACGCCGATGGAGAACAACGTGATGGAGCTGTGGTCGCTGCTCTCCATCGTGGCTCCGGGCCTCTTCCCCTCGCCGGCCGGCTTCGCCGAGTACTACCAGAAGCCGATCGAGCGGGAGGCCGACACCGAGCGCCTCACGCAGCTGCGCCGCCGCATCCGCCCGCTGATGCTGCGCCGCACGAAGGAGCTCGTCGCCACGGAGCTGCCGCCCAAGCAGGAGCAGACCATCGAGGTCGAGCTCGGCGCGCGGCAGCGGAAGGTCTACGACACCTACCTCGCCCGGGAGCGGCAGCGCGTGCTCGGCCTGATCGGCGACTTCGAGAAGAACCGCTTCGCGATCTTCCGGGCGCTCACCGTGCTCCGCCAGGTCGCGCTCGACGCCGCACTGGTCGACGAGGCGCACGCCACGGTGCCCTCGACCAAGCTCGACCTGCTCGACGAGCTGCTCGCCGACGCGCTCTCCGAGGGCCACCGCGTGCTGGTCTTCAGCCAGTTCACCCGCTTCCTCGGCCGCGTGCGCGACCGTCTCGACGGGGCGGGCATCGAGTACGCCTACCTCGATGGAGCGACGAAGAAGCGCGACGAGGTCATCGACCGCTTCCGCTCGGGCGAGGCGGGCGTGTTCCTCATCTCGCTGAAGGCGGGCGGCTTCGGCCTCAACCTCACCGAGGCCGACTACTGCATCCTGCTCGACCCGTGGTGGAACCCCGCGACGGAGTCGCAGGCCGTCGACCGCGCGCACCGCATCGGCCAGACCCGCTCGGTCATGGTCTACCGCCTCGTCGCGAAGGACACGATCGAGGAGAAGGTCATGGCGCTCAAGGAGGCCAAGGCCGCCCTGTTCGCCGCGGTCATGTCGGACGACGGAGCGGCGTCGGCCGGCGGCATCACGGCCGAGGACGTGCGGGAGCTGCTGGGCTGACCCGCGCGGTCGTCAGCGCTGCCCGCGGGCGTCAGCGCGAGGCCTGCTCCGCGGCCTCGCGCGCGGTGCGGACCGCGTGCACGACGTCGGCCGCGCGGCGACCGACCGCGGTGGCGGCGCGGAGCGACGGCGCGCGGTGCGGGTGACCGAGGCGCTGAGCGGCGGTGCAGGGCAGGCAGAACGCGCCGGTGACCGCCGCGTCGATGCGATCGAGGCCGCCGTCGTCCCTCCCGAAGACCAGCTCGCGGCCCTCGCGGGCCAGCGACTCGGACAGCTCGGCCTCGCCGATCGGGAGGCGGAGCGCCCAGAGCAGCGTCGCGGCGGCGATCCGGCCGGGCAGCGGGCGCCCGAGACGCGAGGCGGCGAGCTCGCCGAAGAAGTCGGCGTGTCGCTCGAGGATCCCCGTGACGGCCTCCGCGAGGCGCTCCATCTCGGGGTGCAGCGAGAGCCGTGCGAGGCGGCGGTAGGCGTGCAGCGCGATGTGGGAGTCGACCGCGAGCACGAGCGCGACCGGTCCGGGCAGGAGCCGCGCGACGCGGGCGCGCAGGGCCGAGGGAGCGGCGACCGGCTCCGGAGGCGCCGTCTCGACGCCGCGGATGCGCGGCGAGGCGGTCAGCACGTCGCCGAGCGCGTCGGCGATGCGGTGCCGCTCGACGGCCCAGGCGCTCGCGAAGCCGCGGACCCGGGCGTCCGGGTGCGTCCGGGCGACGGGCAGGACGCGCGCGATCACGGCGTGCTCGAGCGCGCGGAGGTAGGCGGTCGCGACGATCGCCTCGCGGTCGAGCGGGACGTCCTCGAACTCCCGGATCGAGAAGTCCTCACGCAGACTGCCGTGGGCGCTCCTGCTGTAGCTCTCGACGTCGAACGGCTCCGCGATGCCCATGACCCCGCCTCTCCTGCCGACGGCGTCGACGCTACCCCTCATCCTCCGCCGCTCGCTCGACGGGATCCTGGGAAACGACGGAACGGGCGGCGCCGGGCGCGAGTCGGGTCGCGGGCGCGCGTCCTGGAAGACTGGTGCGGCGCGCCGACCGGTGCGGGATCGGGGACCGGATGAACGCGCGTCTGCCGGCGATCGGCGCCGTGGTCCTCGCCGCCGTCTGCTTCGGCACCACCGGCACCGCTCAGGCCCTGGGAGCGGGCGGCGTCGATCCGCTCCTCCTCGGAGCCGCGCGCATCGTCCTCGGCGGCGCGCTGCTCGCCCTGCTCCTCGGCGTCGAGACCGTCCGGTCGCGCCGCGTCGCGCGCCCCTCCGCAGCGGTGCTCGTCCTCGTGCTGCTCGGGGCCGGGGGAGTCGCGGCCTACCAGCCCGCCTTCTTCACCGGCACGGCCGAGAACGGAGTGGCCGTCGGCACGATCGTGGCGCTGGGCTCGGCGCCGGCGTTCACCGGGCTGCTCGAGTGGCTCGTGCTGCGCACCGCGCCCAGCGCACGCTGGTTCGCGTCGACGGCGCTCGCGGCGGTCGGCGTGGTGCTGCTCGCCGGACTCGTCACGGGCGGCGGATCCGCGGGCGTCTCCGTGCCGGGGCTGCTCGGCTCCGCCGGCGCGGGCGCCTCCTACGCCCTCTACGCCGTCTGCGGCAAGCTGCTGCTCGAGCGCGGGTTCACGCCCGCGGCGGCGATGGGGTCGCAATTCGGGGTCGCCGCGCTGCTCTCGCTGCCGGTGCTGCTCGCGCGCGATGCGAGCAGGCTGGGCCCGGCGCTCCCCGCCGTCCTCTGGCTCGGCGTCGTGACGGTGGCGATCGCCTACACCTTCTTCGCGCGGGGCCTCCGGGTCCTGCCCGCCGCGACCGTGTCGACCCTGACCCTCGTCGAGCCCGCGACGGCGACCCTCCTGGGCGTCGCGCTGCTCGGCGAGCTCCTCACGCCCGACGCGGTCGTCGGAGTGGCGGTGCTCGTCGCCGCCGTGCTCCTGCTGGCCATGCCCGGCCGCCGTCGCGCAGGCGCGAGTTCCCTGCCGGCGGCGGGCGCCGGCGAGTAGCGTCCGCTCAGACCGCGGGCCCGGCCGGCGGCGCCGGGGGAGCGGCCGGATCGGGCGGCGGGGTCCCCGTGCTGATCCGGATCCCGATCACCGAGCCCTTCACCGCGCTCGACCCCGCCGGAGGGTCGGTGCCCACCACCGTGCTCAGCGGCAGAGCGGAGTCGACCTGCGAGGTCGCTCCGACCGTGAACCCGGCCTCGGTGAGCACGCGCGTCGCGCTCTCGAGGCTCCGGCCCGCCACGTCCGGCACGGCGACCTGCGGGGCGGTGATCATGTCCGGATCGGCCTGACCGAAGTCGGAGCCGCCGTACCGCGAGTCGATCGCGGTCATCAGCGGCTTCCACACCCGGTGGCGTGCTCCGGCAGCGGGTCCGCTGTCGAACGAGACGGAGTCGAGATCGATCCGGCTGCCGTCGTCGCGGGCCGAGATGCTGCCGACCCAGACGGCGAGCGACGTCGTGGTGGACGAGCCGAGCGTCCAGGTGTCGGCCGCGTTGTCCGTGGTGCCGGTCTTGGTGATGTGCGGGACGCCGTCGCGGGGATCGGCGACCACACCGGTGCCCCTCGCCGTCACGTCGAGCATCGCGTACTGCATCCCGCGCGCGACGTCGGTCGGGACCGACCGGGTGCAGGAGGGGGCGACGGGCTCGATCTCCTCGCCGTCGGGGCCGGTGATCGACTCGATCACGACCGGGGTGCAGGTGGTGCCGTCGTTCGCGATTCCCGCGTAGGCGACGGCCATCGAGAGCGGCGCGATCTCGTTCGTCCCGAGGACCGAGGCGGCGCTCTGGCTGAGCGGGTTCCCGTCGGCGCGGTGGATGCCGAACGCCTCCGCCGTCTTCCGGATCTCGCAGAGGTCGAGCAGGTGGGCCATGCCGGTGAAGCCGGTGTTGAGCGAGTAGACCGTCGAGTCCAGAGCGGTCCCGGTGTCGGAGTAGCCGCCGTCCCCGGCGTTCTTGGGGTTGTAGGAGGCGTAGTCCTGGGTGCCGTTGCAGCTGTCGGTGAAACCGGTCCAGTTCTTCTGCTTCGCATCGAACTGCTCGAGCAGGGTGTGCCCGGTGTCGAGCCAGTTCGCCAGCGTGAACACCTTGTACGCCGAGCCCGTCTGGAAGCCGTTGCCGCCGCCGGCCGACGCGTCGACGTTGAGGTTGATCGCCGAGTACTCGGGACCGCTGGCGATCACCTCCGGATCCTGGCTGTAGCGCTTGTTCTGGACCATCGAGAGGACCTTGCCGGTGCCCGCCTGGACGGCGACCGCCGTCGCTCCGACGTCGAAGCGGGGGTCGGAGGAGGGGACCTGCGCGTCGAGCAGCTCCTGCGCCGTCGCCTGCAGGTCGAGGTCGATGGTCGTGTAGACCTTCAGCCCGCCGCGCTTCACGGCCGCGTAGCGCTCGTCGTCCGTGTCGCCGAGCGCGGGGTCGTCGCGGAGCATGTGCGACACGTAGTCGCAGAAGTAGGCGGCGCTGCCGGCGGTCCGGCAGCCCGTGGACGGCGGAGTGATCGTCGGCGCGATCGGAGCGGCCACCGCGGCGTCGTGCTCGGCGGTGCCGATGCTGCCGTACTCGAGCATCCGGTCGAGGATGTAGTCGCGGCGGCTCGTGGTCTGCGCGTAGCCGTTCGCCTCCCCGTTGGCGGGGTCGTCGGGACGGTCGAAGCGGAACTTCTCGGGGTTGTTCACGATCGCGAGCAGGGCTGCCGACTGGGCGACCGTGAGGTCGGCGGCGCTGACGTCGTAGTAGTAGTTCGCGGCGGCCTCGATGCCGTAGACGGTGCCTCCGAAGAGGGCGATGTTGAGGTAGCCGAGGAGGATGTCGTCCTTCGAGTACTCCTTCTCGAGACCGATCGCGAGGCGGATCTCCTTGAGCTTGCGCTCGGGCGTCGTGGCGGTCGCCTCGGCGTAGGCGGCCTCGCGCCGCTCCTCGTCGCCGATCGACTCCGCCTGCTGCACGAGCACGTTCTTCACGTACTGCTGCGTGATCGAGGAGCCGCCCTGCGTGTCGCGGTCCAGGATGTACGTGCTCGCGATCGCGCGCAGAGTGCCGGGCACGTCGATCCCGCCGTGGTCGAAGAACCGGGGGTCCTCGCTGGCCACGACCGCGTCCTCGACCGGCTGCGCGATCTGGTCGGCCGAGACCTCGATGCGGTTCTGGTCGTAGAAGGACGCGAGGAGCGTCGGGTCCTCGGGGTCGCCCGCGTAGACGTCCGTCTTCTGCATCAGCGCGCCGATCTCGAGGGAGCTCGGGAGCGACTGGAACGCCGAGATCGTGCTCGAGGTCGCAGCGCCCGTCAGAGCGACCGCCGGCGCGACCACGAGCGTGGCGAGCAGGCCGGCGAGGACGCTGACGATGACGAATCCGAACAGCGCTCCGAGGGCTCCGTGGACGGTTCGACGGGGCTGGAAGACGGGGACGTTGGGTCGCTTCAGGATCGTTCCTCTCGCTGCACCAGCACTGTAGGCGAGGTGCCGGAGCGGCTCGGGGAGGCGCGCTGCGCTCGACGGAGCGCGCCCGCCCGGATCAGTCGAAGACCAGGTCGCCGTTCACGTCGCCGACGTCGCCCGTGTTGGCGGGGACCTCGCCCGAGCTGATCTGCAGGGGGATCACCGCTCCGTCGACCGCGTCCATGCCGGCGCTGGGGGTCGTCCACACGACCGATCCGGCGGGGACGGTCGTCGAGTCGACGATCTCCTGGTGGCCCGCGGTGAAGCCGGCGGCCTGGAGGGTCGCGGTCGCCTCCGCGACCGTGGCGCCGGTCACGTCCGGGACCTCGGTGACCGACGAGGCGCGGGTGGAGTAGCCCAGCATCGAGGACGGCGGGTCGATGAAGTCGTCTCCGCCGTACTTGGAGTCGAGCGCGGTCATGATCGGGCGGAAGATGGCGTGCCGTGCGGAGGCCGCCTGGATGGTGCCCTCGTTGCCCGTGATGCGCACCTGCCGGAGGTTGGCCTTCTTGCCGTTGTCGAAGCCGTTGATGCTGCCGACCCACACGGCGAGGGAGGCGGAGCGGCTTGCGCCGGCGGTCCACACGTCGGCCGCGTCGTCGGTCGTCCCCGTCTTGCCGATGTGCTCGATGCCGTCGTTCGGGTTCGAGGACACTCCGGTGCCGGAGGTCATGACGCGCTGCATCGCGTACTGCATGCCGTGCGCGACCTCGGCGGAGACCGCCGGGGCGCAGTCCGCCGCGGGCACGGCCACGGGGGCGCCGTCGGCGCCCGTGATGCGGTCGATCACGATCGGGTCGCACGCGACCCCGTCGTTGGCGATCCCCGCGTAGGCGCCCGCGACCGTCAGCGGGGCGATGGTGTTGGTCCCCAGCACGGTGGACGGGGTCGACCACAGCTCGGTGTTCGTCGCGGTGTGCATGCCGAACGCCTCCGCGGTCGATCGGATGTCGCAGAGGTCGAGCTGGTGGGCCATGCCCATGAAGCCCGTGTTGATCGACCCCTGCGTCGCGGTGACGGCGCTCATCGACTCGCGGTTATCGGAGGGGGCGTCGTTCTTCGGGCGGTAGAAGGGGGAGGGGAACGTGACCCCGTCCTCGGCGATGTTGCACTTCTGGGGGTAGCTGCGGAAGCCGGAGGTCGGGGAGGGAAAGCTCTCGTTGAGGGTGTGGCCGGCGGTCAGCCAGTTGGCCAGAGTGAACACCTTGTACGTGGACCCGGTCTGGACCCCGCGGCTGCCGCTCATCGCCTCGTCGACGTTGAGGTTGACGGCGCTCGTGCCGGGCGAGGCGGCCAGGACCTCGGGGTCCTGGCTGTAGACGGTGTTCTGGACCATCGAGAGCACGCGGCCGGTGCGGGCCTCGACGCTCGAGGCGGTCGCTCCCACCTCGAAGCGCGGGTCGGTCTGCGGCACGTAGGCGTTCAGAGCGGCCTGCGAGACCTGCTGGATGTCGAGGTCGAGCGTCGTGACGACGTCGTAGCCGCCGCGGCGGATCTTCGCGTAGCGCTCGTCGTCGGTCGCTCCGAAGACCTCGTCGCTGCGCAGCACGTTGAGCACGTAGTCGCAGAAGTACGCGGCGTTGCCGGCCGTGGTGCAGCCGGTGGAGGGCTGCGTGATGGTCGGCGTGATCGGCTCCGCGATCGCGGCGTCGTAGGTCGCCCGGTCGATCTTCCCGTACTTCAGCTCCTCGCCGAGGATGTAGTCGCGGCGCTCCTTGGTGGCGGCGTAGCCGTTCGCGGCGCCGTTCGACTCGCTCGCGGGGTTGTCGAACCGGAACTTCTCGGGGTTGTTGACGATCGCGAGCAGCGCCGCCGCCTGCGAGGTCGAGAGCTGGCTCGCCGGGATGCCGTAGTAGTAGTTCGCGGCGGCCTCGATGCCGTAGACGGTGCCGCCGAAGAGGGCGATGTTGAGGTAGCCGAGGAGGATGTCGTCCTTCGAGTACTCCTTCTCGAGGCCGATCGCGAGGCGCATCTCCTTGAGCTTGCGCTCCGGGGTCGGCGCGGTGGCGACCTTGTACGCCGCGGCGCGCTCGGCCTCGTCGGCGATCGACTCCGCCTTCTGCACCAGCACGTTCTTGACGTACTGCTGGGTGATCGACGAGCCGCCCTGGAGGTCGTCGCCCGAGAGGGTCACCGCGAGGGCGCGCAGGGTGCCCTGGACGTCGATCCCGCCGTGCTCGTAGAAGCGCGGGTCCTCACCGGCCACGGCGGCGTCCTTGGCGGTCTGCGCCACCTCGTCCCAGCCGACCTCGACGCGGTTCTGGTCGTAGACGGACGCGAGGAGCGTGGTGCCGTCGCCCGCGAAGATGTTGGTGCGCTGCATGGTCTGGCCGACGTCGAGGTAGCCGGGCAGGTTCTGGAACAGCCCGATCGTGTTCGTCGTCGCGAGACCGGTCAGCGCGAGCGCGGGGGTCACCCCGACCGTGATCAGGACCCCGGCGACCACGCTCATGCCGATGAACCCCACCACGGCCCTCAACGACATCCCGAGCGGCCTGTCGGAGCGGCGGGACGCGGTGGGGAGAGCCATGGAGCGGAGGTCCTTTCGGCGCGGCGGACCGCGGTCTTCGGAGGGGGACGGGCGGCGCGGAGCCTCGCGACCGTCGCGCGATGTCCCCCGTGAGAATGGTACGTGACCCACCCCTCGCGCAGGGGTCCTCCGACAGGACGACATCCGCTCTGGCGGGGGATGTACAGCGGATGCTCCGGGCTGGTAGCGGCGTGTTCGGCTCGGAGGAGCGGCGCGGCGTCACGGGGCTTCCTCCGAGCCGATGCATCCGTATCGTTGAGGGGTGCGGGCCCTCGTGAGCCCGCATCAGCACCTCGACCCAGCACCACTCGGCACCAGCGCCGGCCCCGGGGCCCCGGGACGGCCCCTCCCGGCAGGAAGCACACACCATGGCACGCATCCACGACGACGTGACGCAGCTCGTCGGCAACACCCCGCTCGTCCGCATCAACCGCCTCTCGGGCGCCGAGAGCGCCACGGTGCTCGCGAAGCTCGAGTTCTACAACCCGGCGAACAGCGTGAAGGACCGCATCGGAGTCGCGATCGTCGACGCGGCCGAGGCCTCGGGCGAGCTGCCGCCGGGCGGCACCATCGTCGAGGGGACGAGCGGCAACACGGGCATCGCCCTGGCGCTCGTCGGCGCAGCGCGCGGCTACAGGGTGATCCTGACGATGCCCGAGACCATGTCGGTCGAGCGTCGGGTCCTGCTGCGCGCCTACGGGGCCGAGATCGTGCTCACCCCGGGCGGCGAGGGCATGCGCGGCGCGGTCGAGCGCGCTCAGGCGATCGTGGCCGAGACGCCCGGGGCGATCCTCGCGCGCCAGTTCGAGAACGCCGCGAACCCCGAGGTGCACCGCCGCACCACCGCCGAGGAGATCTGGAACGACACCGACGGCCAGGTCGACGTGTTCGTCGCCGGCATCGGCACGGGCGGCACGATCACCGGCGTCGGCCAGGTCCTCAAGGAGCGCAAGCCCGGCGTGCAGATCATCGGCGTCGAGCCCATCGACTCGCCGCTGCTGACGCAGGGCACCGCCGGTCCGCACAAGATCCAGGGCATCGGAGCGAACTTCGTCCCGGCGAACCTCGACCGCGACGTCTACGACGAGATCATCGACGTCACCCTCGACGACTCGGTCCGGGTCGCCCGCGAGATGGCGGCGCAGGAGGGCATCCTCGGCGGCATCTCCTCCGGCTCGATCATGTGGGCGGCGCTCGAGGTCGCGAAGCGGCCCGAGAACGCGGGGAAGACGATCGTCGCCATCGTGTGCGACTTCGGCGAGCGGTACATCTCGACCGTTCTGTACGAGGACCTCCGCAGCTGAGCCCCTCGGCATCCCGCCCCGGAGTGCTGGGCCGGCTCCGGGAGGACGTGCGAAGCGCCCGAGTGCGCGATCCCGCCGCGCGCAGCTCGCTCGAGGTGCTGCTCTCGTACCCGGGTCTCCACGCCGTCTGGGCGCACCGCGTCGCGCACCGCTGGTGGCGGCGCGGCCTCCGCCTGCCGGCGCGACTGCTGTCGCAGCTGGCGCGGGCGATGACGGGGGTCGAGATCCATCCGGGCGCGGTGATCGGCCGCCGCCTCTTCATCGACCACGGCATGGGAGTGGTGATCGGCGAGACGGCGCGCATCGGCGACGACTGCCTGCTGTACCACGGAGTCACGCTCGGCGGGCGCTCGACCCGGCGCGAGCGCCGGCACCCGTCGATCGGCGACCGGGTCGTGCTGGGCGCGGGATCGGTCGTGCTCGGGCCGATCGTCCTCGGCTCCGACGTGAGCGTCGGCGCCAACGCGGTCGTCGTGAAGGACGCGGGCGACGGAGCGGTGCTGGTCGGGATCCCGGCCCGCGACCTCCGTGCACTCGGCCGCGCCGAGGAGTCGGTGGCCGACCCGGCGTTCTTCATCGATCCCGCGATGTACATCTGACCCGTCGCGGGGCCGCCGCTCAGTCGTCCGAGGGGTGCGCGATGCTCCGCGGCGAGCTCTTGATCCGCGCGAAGGCGTCGAGCGCGTGCGCCCGCGTCTCCTTGAGGTCGAGGATCGGCGCCGGGTAGTCCTCGCCCTCCGGGGTGAGGGTCTCGGCGAGCGTCCACGGCTCGTGGATCGCTGAGCCCTCGACGGAGGCCAGCTCGGGCACGTTCTTCCGCAGGTAGTCGCCGGCGGGATCGAACTTGTGCGACTGCGTCACGGGGTTGAAGACGCGGAAGAACGGAGACGCGTCGGCACCGGACCCGGCGACCCACTGCCAGTTCGCCGCGTTGCTCGCGGGATCCGCGTCGACGAGCGTGTCCCAGAACCACTCCTCGCCCACGCGCCAGTCGACGAGCATGTTCTTGATCAGGAACGAGGCCGTGACCATCCGGACGCGGTTGTGCATGTAGCCCGTCCGCCAGAGCTCGCGCATGCCGGCGTCCACGAGCGGATAGCCGGTGCGGCCCCGATGCCAGGCGTCGATGTCGTGCTGCGTGGCGTGCGCCCAGGGGAAGCGGTCGAAGCGGGTGTCGAAGTTGGCCGTCGCGAGATCGGGCCAGTGGAACAGCAGGTGGTAGCAGAACTCCCGCCACAGCACCTCCGAGGCGAAGCGCTCGCGCCCCTGCTCGTGGTGCGGCCCGTCGCCGCGCGACTCCACGACGGCCTGCCACACCTGGAACGGGCTGATCTCGCCCCAGCGCAGGTGCGCCGAGAGGTTCGAGGTGGCATCGTCGGCGGGTCGGTCGCGGCCGTCGGAGTAGTCGTCGAGCTGCTCGGCGATGAAGGCCCGCAACCGATCGGCCGCGGCCTTCTCGCCCGGCACCCAGCGCTCGCGGAGCCCGCCGGCCCAGTCGGGACGGGTCGGGAGCAGGCCCCAGTCGTCGAGCCGGTCGGACTCGACAGCGGAGGAGACTCCGTCGATCGAGCGCGACCGGAGGAGCGGCGCGCGGGGCGCCTCCTTCTTCTTGCAGGCGCGGGCGAACGGGGTGTAGACGGAGTAGGGGCCGCCGCCGCCGGTCTGCACGGTCCACGGCTCGAACAGGAGCGATCCCTGGTGGCTCTCGGCCTCGGTGCCGCGCGAGCGGAGCCCCTCCTTCACCGCGGTGTCCACCGCGCGCTCCGCGCCGCCGTACCGCCGGTTCCAGTGCACGGCGCCGGCACCGAGCTCCTCGGCGAGCTGCAGGATCACGGCCTCCGCGGGTCCGCGGCGCAGGATCAGCGTTCCGCCGATCGCGGAGAGGTCGTCGCGCAGCGCGCTGAGGCTGCCGTGCAGCCACCAGCGGGCAGCGCCGCCCAGCGGTCGGATGCCCGGCGACTCGTCATCGAGCACGTAGCAGACCGCGATCGGGGCGCCGCGATCGATCGCCGCACGCAGCGCGGGGTTGTCGGCCAGGCGGAGGTCGTCGCGGAGCCAGACGAGGGTCGGGGAGGAGGTGCTCATGGTCCCTCCATGATCCGCGAGGCCGACCGCACCGCGAAGTGCTGGCCGCGCCGTCCGCGGAGTGCTAGCGGCGAGCGCGCCTGGGGAGGAGCGGCCCGCGCGCTGTTCCCGGTGCGGGGGTCAGGCGGAGGCGACGCCGGCGCGGAGCTTGTCGCAGAGTGCCGTCAGCTGCGCGAGCTCGTCGTCGTCGAGTGCGTCGCCGACGTGCTGCGAGATCGTCGTCATGTGGCGGAGCGCGACGGCGCGGAACAGGTCGTAGCCCTCGTCGGTGATCGCGATGACCGTGCCCCGGGCGTCGTTCGGATCCTCGCTCTTGCTGACGTAGCCGCGGCTCACGAGCCGGTCGATCAGGCGGCTGACGCTGGGCTGGGTGAGCAGCACGTGCTTGTTGAGGTCGCGCAGCCGGGCGCGGCGCTCGGGCTGCCGGGTCAGGTTGAAGAGCACGTCGTACTCGTTGAGCGAGATCTCCTTGGAGGGGAACTCGCTGCTGAGCGCCCGCATCACGTGCACCTGAGCGCGGAACAGCGCCTCCCAGGCGGCGACAGCGCGTCTCGAACCCACCGGACCTCCTCCGTCGTGCCCAGGATACGGGGTCGCCCGCTCGCGGGGAGCGCGACTGCGCGATCGGTACGGCGCCCGCGCCCGCGTCTCGGAGGCACCGCTCCGGAACGACAGAAGGCCGGCCGCTGAGGCGAGCGGCCGGCCTTCATTCCCTTGCACCAAGAGTGTCCTGCAATCACATTCGCGCTTCGCCGCCACAGCAAACGACTAACGCTCTTGAACTATATAACGGATCGATAACGTCGCAAGAGCCCATTTCCTGACACTTCCCTGAGCCCCGCATCCGCCCGCCGACCCCCACCGGAACGCGCGCCCGACCTCCTCCGTCCGGAGCCCTCGACCACCCCCGCCCCGCTCCTGGGGACGGCTTCTGACGGCGCGCCTGCTCCCGGCACCGAGGCGATCGAGTCCCCGCGAGAGAGCGCTTCGGACCTCCGGAGCAGGCCGTCCACAAGCCTCCCGTCCGAGGAGGCCGCCGGTGAGACCGGACGTCCGTCGCACGGTGCCGGCGAAGCCGCACCTCGTCCGGACCGTGCCGGCGAAGCCGCACCGCAGACTTCGCGCCTCGACCAGCCGCCCGTCTAGAAGGCGATGGGCGAGAAACGCGTGCGAGCGTTTCGAGCGAGCCGAACGCACCTCGCTCTGCGGAACGCGACCCGTCGCGAAGCCGACCGCGGATCGAGGAGCGCTTGCGCTCCTCGATCAGAAGAGATCAGGGCTCGGCGTGGACGCGTACCGGATGGCGACGTCGGCGTGGCGGTCGAAGCGGTAGCCGACGCCGCGGACGGTGCGGACGATGTCCTCGTAGCGGCCGAGCTTGGCGCGGAGGCGGCGGACGTGGACGTCGATGGTGCGCTCGTTGGGGGCGTCGTCGTCGGCGGCTCCCCAGAGGGAGGCGATGAGCTCGGCGCGCTCGATGGTGCGGCCCTCGCGGAGGACGAGGTACTGCAGCAGCTCGAACTCCTTGTAGGTGAGGGCGGTGGTCTCGTCGTCGAGGATGACGCGCTTGCGGGAGATGTCGATGACGACTCCGCCGGGTGCGCGGTCGAGGTCGGGCTCGGCGTCGGCGCGGCGCTTGGCGACGGCGGCCGGGTCCTGGAGGGCGAGGCGGACGACGTCCACGTCGCGGCCGCCGGCGCCCTGGGGGGCGAGGGCGACGGAGGCGTAGGTCTCGGCGTCGGGGGCGAGGAGCGCGGTGACGCGCTTGAGCTGCTCGACGAGGCGGCCGAGGTCGACTCCGGCGGCGCGGGCCTTGGCCTCGTCGATGCCGACGTAGAGGGCGAAGCCGCGGGCCTCGGTGCCCTGGGGCACGGCGCGGAGGCGGGGGGTGGTCGGGGTGCTCTCGGGAGCGGCCTGGAGGCGGGGGGCCTCGTGCGCGGCGGGAGCGGGGACGGTGCGGGCGTGGAGGAGGGACATGGCGAATCCTTGGGGCTGGTCGGATCCGGGACGAGTGTCCGGGAGAGCGGATCCGGGTGTGCGCTGCGGTGCCGGCGGCCGCGTGGTGCGGGCCGGCTGGGTCGGATGGAGTGCATCCGAGGGGTTCGCCGCGCCTGCGACGCCGAGCCGATCGGACGGGGCGTGGAGCCCGGTCAGGAGGATCGGAGGGCGGAGGCTGTGCGGGAACCCGGCGAGGTCAGTGCCTCACGCACACATTCGACAACACATGACGAGGCCGCCGGCCATCATCATGCCGGCATCCCCGATGGCCTCAAGGGAGGTCAGGGCGAGCGCGTTGTCAGTCATGGGGGACAGTAAAGCGGACTGTGACGGACCGAGTCAACAGATTTCGGGTCTGCGTCCAGGATCCGGCGCGGGATCGGCTCCTCCGGGCGCGTCGCGGCACCCGGAGGGGGGACGGTCAGCCCGCGAGGCCGTAGAGGCGGTCGCCGGCGTCGCCCAGGCCGGGCACGATGTAGCCGAGCTCGTTCAGGTGGTCGTCGAGCGCGCCCAGGACGATGGTCACCTCGCGACCCTCGAACGCCTTCTCGACGGCGGCGAGGCCCTCGGGTGCGGCGAGCAGGCAGACGGCCGTGACGTCGACGGCTCCGCGGTCGAAGAGGAACCTGATCGCGGCGATGAGCGACCCTCCGGTCGCGAGCATCGGGTCCAGGACGAAGCACTGGCGGTTCGAGAGGTCGTCGGGCAGGCGCTCGGCGTAGGTGGTGGGCTCGAGCGTCTCCTCGTTGCGCGCCATGCCGAGGAAGCCGACCTCGGCGGTCGGGATCAGCTTGACCATGCCCTCGAGCATGCCGAGGCCCGCACGGAGGATCGGGACCACGAGCGGCTGCGGGTCGCTGAGCGCGAGTCCGGTGGTCTGCGTGACGGGGGTCTCGATCGTCACGGTCCTGGTGCGGACGCCGCGCGTCGCCTCGTAGGCGAGCAGGGTCATCAGCTCCTCGGCGAGCTGCCGGAAGGTGGGGGAGGGGGTGCGCTTGTCGCGCAGCACGGTGAGCTTGTGCGTGATCAGCGGGTGGTCGGCTACGTGGACGCGCATAAGCTCAATCTACTTCCCGGTCCGAGCGCGGCCGGACCGGACGCGGGCACGAGGGGGCGCGATGCGCGACAGCGACCTGCGCCTCCCCTCCGCCGCCGACGAGTGGATGGGCCTCGCGCTCGACGAGGCCCGGCGCGCCGCGGGCTGGGGCGACGTGCCGGTCGGCGCCGTGGTGGTCGACTCCGACGGCCGCGTCGTCGGGCGCGGGCGCAACGAGCGCGAGCTGCGCACCGATCCGACCGCGCACGCCGAGGTGGTGGCGCTGCGCGACGCGGCGGCCGCCCTGGGCGACTGGCAGCTCACGGGCTGCACGCTCGTCGTGACGCTCGAGCCGTGCGTGATGTGCGCGGGAGCGATCCTGGCCGCTCGCCTCGACCGCGTCATGTTCGGGGCGTGGGACGAGAAGGCGGGGGCGGTGGGCTCGCTGCACGACCTCCTCCGCGATCGGCGGCACACCTGGACGACCGAGGTGTACCCGGGGCTCCGCGCCCCGGAGAGCTCGCGGCTGCTGCTCGACTTCTTCCGCGCGCGGCGCTGAGCGGGCGGTCCTCAGCCGCGGGAGTGGCCGCCGAGCCACTCGGCCAGCATCAGCTCCGTCGCCTCCCGCATTCGGTCGAAGCGGCCCTCCTGCACGTCGTCGCGGAGCTGCTCGGCCGTGTAGCCGGCTCCGGCCGCGTACTCGGCGTCGCCCTCGAGCCAGCCCGCGGCCATCGCGCCGCTCAGCTCGGGGTGGAACTGCACGCCCAGCAGCCACTCGTCGATGCCGAACGCCTCGACGGCGTAGGCGTCCGAGGAGGCGAGAAGCGTCGTGCCCGCGGGGAGGTCGAAGGTGTCGCCGTGCCACTGCATCACCGGGACTCCCGCCAGGTGGCGCAGCGGTGAGCGCATCCCGGCGTCCGTGGGGTCGACGCGGCGGAAGCCGACCTCGCGGGTCGGACCGGGACGCACCTCGCGTCCGAGCGCGGCGGCGATCAGCTGGGCCCCGAAGCAGATGCCGAGGGTCGGCCGTCGGTGGTGCAGCCGCTCCTGCAGCAGGGCGATCTCGGGCGAGATGAACGGGTGCCGGGCGGTCTCGTAGACGCCCGCGCTGGACCCGAGCGTGACGACGAGCTCCGGCTCGTCGAGGTCGACGGAGCCGAGATCGGTGCCGGCGACGGCGTCCACCGCCCACCCGTGCTCCCGCAGGATCGGCTCGAGGACGCCCAGGCCCGCGCCGCGCTCGTTGACGATCGCCAGTGCGCGCCGCACCTCAGCCGACGTCCTCGGCGCGGAGCGCCGGGGCCGGGGCGGCCGGGCCGCGGTCGACGTCGGGCTCGAGGTAGACGACGCGGGCGGCCGGGACCGCGGCGCGGATCCGCTGCTCCGCCGCATCGATCCCGGCGGCGACGTGCTCGAGGGTCTCGGCCGCGGGGAACGCGACCTTGGCGGCGACCAGCAGCTCGTCGGGCCCGAGGTAGAGGGTCTTCATGTGGATGACGCGCTCGACGTCCTCGCCTGACTCGATGGCCGAGCGGAGCGCGTCCGCGTCGGCATCGCTCGCGCCCTCGCCGACCAGGAGGCTCTTGGTCTCGATGCCCAGGATCACGGCGACAACGATCAGCAGCGCCCCGATCATCAGGGTGCCGATCGCGTCGAAGACGGCGTTCCCGGTGATCGCCGACAGTCCGACTCCGAGCAGCGCGAAGGTCAGGCCGGTGAGCGCCGCGGCGTCCTCGAGCAGTACGACGGGCAGCTCCGGAGCCTTCGCTCGGCGGATGAAGCGGAACCACGACTGCGTGCCGCGGCTGCGGTTCGACTCCTTCACCGCGGTGCGCAGCGAGTATCCCTCGAGGCAGATCGAGACGGCGAGCACGAGGATCGGCAGCCAGACGTTCTCGAGCTCGTGCGGGTGCGTGATCTTGTCGACGCCCTCGTAGAGCGAGAAGACGCCGCCGACCGTGAAGAGGATGATCGCGACGACGAACGCGTACACGTAGCGCTCGCGCCCGTAGCCGAACGGGTGCTCGGCGTCGGCGGCCCTGCGGGACTTGCGGCCCCCGAGCAGCAGGAGGAGCTGGTTGCCGGAGTCGGCGAGCGAGTGCACGCCCTCGGCGAGCATCGAGGCCGAGCCCGAGAAGAACCACGCGATGAACTTGGTCAGGGCGATGCCGAGGTTGGCGGTCAGCGCCGCGACGATCGCCCTGCCGCCTCCGGATGCGCTCACGTCGTCTCCTCGTGGATCCTGGTGGTGCCGGTCGGTGGTCGGATCATCCTAGGGTCCTGCGGATCGGGGGAGGACCCCCTTCCGGGCCGCGGTCGCTCGCGGTTCGTAGGATGAGCGGGTGACCGACGACACCGTGCTGCTCCCCTCCATCGCCGTGCTCGGCCTGGGCTCGATGGGCGGTGCGATCCTCAGCGGACTGCTCGCCCCCGGTGTCCGCATCGACGGCGGTGTCCGGGTGACGAACCGCGACGCCGCCAAAGCCGCCGCGTGGAAGGACCACCCGGTCGTCACCGCGTTCGCGACCGAGGACGACGCGGAGGCGAACCGCCGGGCCGTCGAGGGCGCCTCCGTCGTGCTCGTCGCGGTGAAGCCGCACATGGTGCCCGCGCTGCTCGAGGAGATCGCGGATGCGCTCGCTCCCGGGACGGTCGTGGTGAGCGTCGCGGCCGGAGTCACGGTCGCCGCGTTCGAGAGCCGGCTGCCCGACTCCGTGCCGGTGCTGCGCTCGATGCCGAACACGCCGGCCGTCGTCGGCCGTGCGGTCACGGGGCTGAGCGCGGGGACCCGCTCGAGCGGCGAGGACCTCGCGCTCGTCCGCCGCCTGTTCGAGACGGTGGGCGAGGTCGTCGAGGTCCCGGAGTCGCAGCTGGACGCGCTCTCGACGATCTCGGGATCGGGACCCGCCTACGTGTTCCTCCTGATCGAGGAGCTGATCACGGCGGCGATCGCCAAGGGCTTCACTGCCGAGCAGGCGTCGACGATGGTGACCGGCACGTTCCTCGGCGCGGCGGAGCTGCTCGCGCACTCGGGCGAGGAGCCCGCCGAGCTGCGCCGCCGGGTCACGAGCCCGAACGGGACGACCGAGCGGGCGATCGCCGTGCTGCAGGAGGCGGACCTGGCGTCCCTCTTCACCCGCGCCACGGACGCGGCGCTCGCCCGTGCTCGGGAGCTCGCCGCGTCCTGAACCCGCGGGCGCGGCCTAGGAGCCCAGGGCCGCGAAGCGCTCGATGTCGCTGGGCGTGCCGCTGACGACGATGAGGTCGTGGTTCGAGACCACGGTCTGCTCGGTGGCGTACGTGAACGGCTTGCCCGGGCTCTTGACGCCCACCACCGTGACGCGGTGCTTGCGCCGGACCCCCGACTCCGTGAGCGTGAGCCCGCGGATGGGCTTGGGCGGATACATTTTCGCGAGCACGAAGTCGTCGTCGAACTCGATGAAGTCGAGCATGCGGCCCGAGACCAGGTGCGCGACGCGCTCGCCGGCTTCGGCCTCGGGGTAGATGACGTGATTCGCGCCGATGCGCTCGAGGATCTTGCCGTGCGAGCGCGAGATGGCCTTCGCCCAGATCTGCGGGATCTTGAGGTCGACGAGGTTCGCGGTGATGAGCACGGACGCCTCGATCGAGGAGCCGACGGCGACGACGGCCACCTGGAAGTCCTGCGCGCCGATCTGCGCGAGGGCGTCGAGCGAGCGCGCATCCGCCTGCACCGCGTGGGTGACCCGCTCGGACCACTTCTGCACGAGCCCCGCGTCGGCGTCGACGGCGAGCACCTCGCGGTCGAGTCGGTCGAGCTGGCCGGCCGTGGCGGCACCGAAGCGCCCGAGGCCGATCACCAGCACCGGGGCGTCGTACCTGATGCGGTCAACCAACGATGGGCCTCTCTTCCGGTCGTCTGAACAACTGCCTCCGCTGACTCGCGGCGAGCGCGGCGGCGAGAGTCACGGTACCAACGCGGCCCATGAACATCGTCAGCGCCAGGACGTAGACGCCCGACGGCGGGAGCTCGGCCGTGAGCCCCGTCGACAGCCCCGACGTCGCGAAGGCGGAGATCACGTCGAACAGCACGTAGTCGAGGGAGGCCTTGGTGATGTGCAGGATGATCACCGACGAGACGGCGACGGTCGTCGCGCCCCACAGCACGACCGAGACGCCCAGGCGCAGCACGTCGTTGGGGATCCGGCGGCCGAACGCCTCCATGTCGTTGGTGCCCCGGGCCTCCGCGAACGCGGCGAGGAACAGGATCGCGAGCGTCGTGACCTTGATCCCGCCCGCCGTCGAGGCCGAGCCTCCGCCGATGAACATCAGCATGTCGGTGACGAGCAGGCTCGAGCCGTTCAGGTCGGGGACGGAGATCGTCGAGAAGCCGCCCGACCGGGTCATCGTCGAGAGGAAGAACGACTGGAAGACGGTATCGCCCGCGTCGAGCACGCCGAACGTCTTCGGATTGTCGAACTCGAGCACGATGTAGAGCGCCGCCCCGGCGACCAGCAGGATCAGCGACGTGACGAGCGTGAGCTTGACGTGCACCGACCACTTGCGCGGGCGGCGCCAGCCGCGCGAGAAGGCGTAGATGACGGGGAAGCCGATCGAGCCGAGGAAGACGCCGATCATCAGGATCCCGAGGAACCAGTAGTCGTCCTGGAACGGGGTGAGCCCGGCGGCGTTCGGCGAGAACCCGGTGTTGGTGAACGCCATCGCCGAGTAGTAGAAGGAGTGCCACACCGCCTCGCCGATCGGGATCCCGTCGATCAGCATCCGCGGGAAGAGCAGGAGCGCGACGACGATCTCGATCACGGCGGCGCTCACGGCGACGGTGGTGAGCAGTCCGCCGATCTCGCCGAGCCGCACCGCCTGGCCCTCGGCGACGGGGCCGGAGTGGATCCGGAGCGGGTTCGAGTCGCTCGCCACCATGAGCTTGGCGCGCAGGCCGAGTCGGCGCGAGACGGCCATGCCCATGATCGAGGCGAGGGTCAGAACGCCCAGTGCGCCGATGTTGACGCCGATGAAGATGACCGAGTGGCCGAACGCCGACCAGTGCGTCGCCATGTCGACCGTGGCCAGGCCCGTGACGCAGATGACCGACATGGCGGTGAAGAACGCGTCGTGCAGCGGAGTGACCTCGCCGGCGGTCGTCGAGACCGGCAGGGAGAAGAGGAGCGTGAAGACCAGGATCAGCGCCGAGAAGATCAGGATCGCGAAGCGCGAGGGGGAGCGGCCGGCGAAGTCGTCGATGAGGTCGCGGGCCCGCTCGAAGCCCGACCACGGGGAGACGGGCGAGACCCCGACGGGGCTGCGGAACTGCTGGCGAACCACCACGGCGGATCCTCCACTCGATCGCGGCCATGCTACCCGTTCGCCGTGCGGCTCCCGGGCCCGCCGGCCGGCCGCACTCCCGGGCGCCGCAGAGGGCGGCCTGGCTACTCTGGGCGCATGCCGGACATCTTCGCGGTGATCGCCGACGGCACCCGCCGCGACATCCTCTCCCTCCTGCGCGCGCAGAGGGAGGCGGGACCGTCGGGCGCCGGGGGCATCAGCGTCTCGCAGCTCGTCGCCCGCCTCGAGCTCAGTCAGCCGACCGTGTCGAAGCACCTCAAGGTGCTGCGCGACGCGGGACTCGTCACCGTGCGCGAGAGCGGGCAGCACCGCTTCTACGCGCTGCAGTACTCGCCGCTGGAAGAGGTCGAGGACTGGCTGATGCCGTTCCTCGAGACCGAGGACGAGCCCGCGCTGCTCGACGCGGCGGCCGCGGCCCGGGCGGAGTCGCTGGGCCGGGCGATCGCGGAGCGCACCCACCAGGTCAGCACCGTCGTGCAGGACATCCAGCGCGGGGTGAGCGAGGGGGCGACGAAGGTCGCCGAAGCGCTGCGCATCCGGAAGTGACGCGTGTCGGGGCGCTCGCCGCGACGGGGGTCTGCTAGGCCGTGACCCGGGCGCCCGCTCGGTCGTGTAAGCTCGCGTGAGGCATTTTCTCGTAAGCGGCCGTCCGTCGGGCGGTCGACCCCCCTGAACGTTGTGAGGTCTTCGTGGGTTCTGTTATCAAGAAGCGTCGCAAGCGTATGGCGAAGAAGAAGCACCGCAAGCTGCTTCGCAAGACTCGCCACCAGCGTCGCAACAAGAAGTAGGCCCCGGCCTCTTCCCCTTCGAGCGTCCGCTCCCCACCGGGATCGGGCGCTCGTCTGCGTCCCGGCGCGAGGCGGTCCTGTCGCCGTGCGGCCTGCGCCAGCGGAGTCGGGCCGCCCGAGCCTCCCGTCTAAACTGGGAGCATGGTGGACATCGCGCTGACTCTCGTGGGGAAGCCCGGCTGCCATCTCTGCGACGACGCCCGCGCGGTGGTGCAGGGGGTCCTCGCCGATCTCGGGCCCGCCGCTCCGGCCGTCTCGCTGTCGGAGGTCTCGATCCTGGACGACGCCGAGCTGCACGAGCGCTTCGTCGAGGAGATCCCCGTCCTCCTGATCGACGGTCGCGTCCACAACTACTGGCGCATCGACCCCGTCCGCCTCCGCCGAGCCCTCCTGGAGCACCCATGACCGTCCGCCACGTCGTCGCCTGGAAGCTGAACGCCGTCGACCCCGCGCAACGGGCCGAGCACACCGAGCAGATCTCGAAGGCGCTGCGCGGGCTGCTGCCGATCATCCCCGAGATCGAGTCGATGACGATCGGGAAGAACACCCTGTTCCCGAAGGACAACTTCGACATGGTGCTGATCGCGGACTACGCCGACGCCGACGCGCTCAGCATCTACGTCGAGCACCCGGAGCACCGCCGCGTCGCGGGCTTCATCCGGCCGCTCGTGCGCGAGCGGGCCTGCGTCGACTTCGAGGTCTGAGTCTTCGAAGAGCAGTTCTCGAAGAGCGGAGTTCTCGGACGTCTGAGGTCTGGGCAGTCCACGTCGGCGACTGATGAACGCGGATCCGACACGGCTCCGTGATCGGATCGTTGCGGTGAACCCCACACACGGGGGACGGACTGGCCGACGAGTGGGGCGTGGATCCGCATAGTCTCTTTGCGGGGACCGCCGCTCCCCGCATCCGGGGTGCACTCAGCACTCCGACGGGGAGGAACATCCATGTCACGTCAGCGACGCCGCACCGCGGCCTCCGCGCTCGTCCTGGCCGCGCTCGTCGCCGGCCTCGCGCTGCCCGCCGCCGCTCAGGCGACCGAGCTGGTGCCCGGAGTCTCGGCGCCCGCGGTCACGGAGCCGGTCCTCGCTCCGGTGGTCGCGCCGGTCGTCCCGCCCGTCGAGGAGGTGCCGCCGGTCGTCGAGCCGGAGCCCGAGCCGGAGCCGGAGACGCCGACCGTGCCGAGCGTCCCCTCCGAGGAGCCGGCGCCCGAGGTGCCCGGCGTGCCGTCCCAGCCGGAGCAGCCGACCACGCCGTCCGAGCCCGAGCCGCAGCCGAGCACGCCGACGCAGCCGGAGCAGCCGGCGCCGGCGCAGCCCTCGCAGCCGACGCAGCCGAACCAGCCGGCGCAGCCCTCTCAGCCGAACCAGCCCGCGCAGCCCGCGCCCGCACAGCCGCAGGCCCCGGCCGGAGGGAACGCCGGCGGCACCGCCACCACGGAGGCCGGTACGACGGCTCCGCGGCCCTCCGCTCCCGGACGCACCCTGCTCTCGACCTCCGCCGCCGACCCGGCCGCGGCGCCCGCTCCGGTCGCCGAGGGCCAGCCGGTCGCCGAGTCCGCGGCTCCCGCCGTCTCGGTCTACCTCACCCGCGACGCGGGAGTGGACCCGGGCGCGCTGACTGTCGACCTCGCCCGCTTCTACGGTGTGGGCGCCGCCTACGCCGGCTTCCAGCGCGGCGAGAGCGCGACGGGCGTGCTGCGCGCGCCCGACGGCACCGAGACTCCGCTGACCGGCGACGACCGCCAGGACGGCGCGACGACCAGCACGGGCTCGGCCACCGTGCCGGCCTCAGCGCTCTCCGCGACGGGCGAGTACGCGATCACCGTCACCGGCGACCGCGGTTCCACCGCCTCCACCACCTTCTCGCTCGTCGCCTCGACCGGGCCGGGCGTCCTCGTCGAGCCGCGCGACGGCTCCGGCGCCGAGACCGGCGCTCCCCGCGGCGCGGTCTGGGGCTTCGACTCCGGCGAGGCCGTGACGATCGCCGCGGTCACGCCCACCGGGGTGAAGGCGGACCTCGCGGTCGGCGCGCTGACGGTCCGGGTCGACGACCTGGGCTGGTCGGACCTCGTGCTGGGTGACGCGATCGTGGCGACGCCCACCGCTCCGGTCTACTGCCTCGTCGCGACGGGGACCGCCTCCGGGCGCACCGCCGCCGTGACGGTCGGCTACCCCGTCGACGGCGTCTCGGCCGATCTGCCCGACGCGGCGCAGGTCTGCGGCATCGCGATCGCGACCGCCGGCGCCGAACCGGTGCTCCCCTCCACCGAGGCCTCCGGGCAGACGGCCGGAGTGGCGCTGACGATCGGCGCGGGTGCGCTGGTGGCCGTGATCCTGGCGATCGTCATCGCGAACATCGTGATCCGCCGCCGCCGCGAGTACGACGACCTCTTCATCGGCGGACCGCTCCCGCACCCGACGCAGGAGTGACCCGACGCCGGCGGGAACGCCGGTCACAACGCGGAACGCCCGCGGGACGACGAGGTCCCGCGGGCGTTCCGTGGTTCGGGGGTGACTGCGGAGATCAGTCGATCCGGCTGAACCGCAGCAGGATCGTGCGCGCCTCGGGCCGCAGCTGGAAATCCGGCCAGACGTCGGGTCCGCAGGCGCGGGAGCCCAGGCCGTGCTGGGCCGCGTCGATCGTGAGGATCGAGCGCGTCGACTCCGGGAGCTCGTGCGGGTGCTGCGCGACTCCGATCTCCTGCGGGGTGTGCCGCGCGAGGGTGAAGCCGGGCAGGCGGCCGTGCAGATCGGGGGCGGCCTCGATCCGCAGGCGCGCCGCGCCGTTCTCGTGCAGCACGAGCTCGCGCAGCGAGGAGCGGTGCCCGCTCTCCTGCGGGCGCGCGTACGGCGTCGTCAGGGCGTCGATCCCCGCCGAGAAGCGTCCGACGCGGGCCGCGCGGACGCTGTCGGGGTAGGACTCGAGCGGTCCGGTGCCGAACCACGCGGCGCCGTCGATCGAGTCGGGGAGCTCGAACGTGAGGCCGAGGCGCGGCCAGACGAGATCCCAGCGGCCGGTCGGCGCGAGGTCGGCGCGGAGGACGACCGCGTCGCCGTCGGCCGTCCAGTGCTCGTCGACCAGGAGCGCCGCGTCGAGATCGGCGGCGGACCAGCGGGTGCGGCGGCGCACGCCGTCCGAGGTGTCGAGGCTCTCGAGTCGGGATGTCAGCCGGTCGAGGCCGACCTCGCGCCAGCGGGCGGCCGAGGACGGGGCGGGCACTCCGCGTCCGTCGCCGGCGTTGGGGTCGCCGCTGAGGTAGGCCGGGAAGCCGGCGCCCTCGTCGTTGTCGGTCGGGGCGCGCCAGAGCTCGGCGCGCGGACCGTCGACGGACAGGCCCGCGAGCGACCGGAGCCGTCCGCCCGCGAAGCGCGCCGCTCCGACCGCGTCGCCGCCCTGCGTGCCGCGTCGGGCCCGGGCCCACGAGGGCTGCGGCGCCAGGGCGGAGAGGCGGCGCTGCGCCGTGGAGACGAGGTGACCCTCCGGGGCCCAGGCGGTCGCCGCGGCGAGCACGACGTCGACGGTCAGCCAGGTCTCGCCCTCGGCGGCGACGTCGACCTCGGGGAGCGGCACGGTCGCGGCGTCCCCCGCGGCGATCGCTCCGGTCTCGAGGACGCCGTCGGCGATCCTCCGCCCGTCGACCTCGGCGCGCCAGAGCACGCGGAGATCGGCGGTCGAGGCGTCGTGCCGCCGGTTCTCGACCAGCACGGAGTCCTCGCCGATCCGGGCGCGGACGGGAGCGACGATCTGCTTCCACTCGAACAGTCCGGGGCTCGGCGTGCTGTCCGAGAGGACCATGCCGTCCATCACGAAGTTGCCGTCGTGGACGACCTCGCCGAAGTCGCCGCCGTAGGCGTAGTACTCGACGCCGTCGGCCGTGCGGGCGCGGAGCCCGTGATCGCGCCACTCCCAGACGAAGCCGCCGTGCAGGCGCGGGTAGCGCTCGACGAGGTCCTCGTACTGGTCGATGGCGCCCGGTCCGTTGCCCATGGCGTGCACGTACTCGCAGAGCAGGAACGGCTTGGAGCGCTGGCGCGCGGACTCGCCGGGGGAGCAGCCCAGGAGCGTCGTGCGCGAGTCGTCGTCGCCGATCTGCCGCGTCTCGGGGACCGAGGAGTACATCCGCGAGTACACGTCGGTGTACGCGCCGGTGTAGTCGCCCTCGTAGTGCACCGGGCGCTCGGGGTCGCGCCCGTGCACCCACGCCGACATCGCGGCGAGGTTCGCTCCGGTGCCCGCCTCGTTGCCGAGCGACCAGATCACGATGCTCGGGTGGTTCTTGTCGCGCTCGACGGTGCGCTCGATGCGGTCGAGGTACGCCTCGCGCCAGGCGGGGTCGTCGCTGGGGTTGCCGGCCCAGCCCCAGCGCTCGAAGCCGTGCGTCTCGAGGTCGCACTCGAGGATCACCCAGAAGCCGAGCTCGTCGGCGAGGTCGAGCAGGCGCGGGTGCGGCGGGTAGTGGCTGGTGCGGATCGCGTTGACGTTGAACCGCTTCATCAGGGCGAGGTCCTCGCGCGCGGCGTCCTCGTCGAAGGCGCGCCCGCGGTCCGGGTGCGTCTCGTGCCGGTTCACGCCGTGGAACACGACGCGCTCGCCGTTCACCAGGAACCGGTCGCCGCGGATCTCGACGGTGCGGAAGCCCAGTCGGAGCGACACGGTCTCGCCGCGGGACGCGATCTCGGCGTCGTACAGGCGCGGCGACTCCGCCGACCACGGCTCGACCGCGTCGATCGCGATCGGAGCGACGTCCTCGGGGCTCGCCCACTCGACCTCGAGGTCGAGCTCGGGCACCCGGAGCACCACGGGGTAGGCCTCGGGGGACGCGACGAGCTCGGTCTCGAGCCGGCCGGCGCCGTCGGTGAAGGCCGTCCGCACCCAGACGTCCTCGATGCCGCCCACCGGACGGGCGATCAGGTGCACGGAGCGGAAGATGCCGGGCAGCCACCACTGGTCCTGGTCCTCGACGTAGCTCGACGCCGACCACTGGTGCACGCGCACCACGACGAGGTTCTCGCCCGGGCGCACCGCCTCGGTCACGTCGAACTCCTGCGCGAGGCGGCTGCCGGATCCGATGCCGATCTCGACGCCGTTGACCCAGACGCGGTAGCGCGACTCGACCCCGTCGAACCGCAGGACGACGGCCTCGGCGCCGGTCCACGACTCCGGGACCTCGATCGTGCGGCGGTAGTCGCCGGTGGGGTTCTCATCCGGCACGAAGGGCGGCTCGGTGGCGAAGGGGAACTGGACGTTCGTGTAGGCGGGGAGGCCGTAGCGGTCGTCGCCCTGCAGCACCCAGTGCGCGGGCACGGGGATCGAGTCCCAGGCGGAGTCGTCGAAGGACTCGGCGGCGACGTCGTCGACGCCCTCTCCCTCGGGCAGCACGTCGAGGCCGCCGAGCGTGCCCGGAGCGGCCGGCAGCAGGCGGAACCGCCACTGCCCGTCGAGCGGGATCGTCGGGGCGTCGGTGTGCAGCCAGGAGCGGGCGCGGCGGCGCAGTCCCCGTCCGGGACCCGTGTCGGTGAGGTAGTGCTCGGGGGTGGGGGTCACTGCGCGAAGCCTTCCGTCAGGCCGCCGCGCCGGGACGCCGCGGCATCGCGCGCCTCGGGGCATCCGATCGGAGTCGAGTCGTCACGTCGTCGTGGGGGGCGCCGCCGCGGGCGGCTGCGCCGTTCTGGACGCTACCACAATGTCGAGTAGCCACTCGAATTTCAGAAGGGGGCGGTCACATCGTCACGAACGAGATGATGGTCGGCCCCAGCACCGCGATGAAGAGGACCGGGAGGATGAAGAGCATGAGTGGGAAGAGGATGTTGACCGGGATCTTCATCGCCTTCTCCTCGGCGCGCATCCGCCGCTTGAGGCGCATCTCCTGCGCCTGTGTGCGCAGCACCGCGCTGACCGAGACACCGTAGGCGTCGGCCTGCACGATCGCGCGGACGAAGGTGCGCAGATCCGGGACCGACGTCCGCAGCTCCAGTGCGCGGTACGCGTCGCGGCGGGTCATGCCCACGCGCATGTCCTGCAGGGTGCGCACCAGCTCCTCGGCGAGCGGCCCCTTGCCGTTCTCGCCCGCGCGGGCCATGGCCGCCTCGAAGCCCAGCCCGGCCTCGACGGCGATCAGCATCTGATCGAGGGTGTCGGGCAGCTCGAGGCCGATCGCCGCCTGGCGCTCGAGACCGCGGCTGTGCAGGAGGAGATCGGGCACGAAGTAGGCGACGACCACGACCACGAGGATGAGCAGGACGAGGATCGGCGGCGGCTGCCGGACCAGGACGAGGGATCCCGCTGCCGCCGCGACGAGCAGCAGCAGCGGCTTGGCGAGCACGACCCGGCCCAGCGGCCACCCGGCGGGGCGCCCGGCGTGCGCGTGCAGGCGGTCGAGCCGTGCGAAGGCCCCGGGCGGCAGGAGCCGCCGGGCGATCCGCTCGAGCCGCTCCGCCGTCGAGCGGGCGTCGACCGTCTCCTCGACGAGGCCCTGGGTCAGGTTGCGTCGCGCCGCGGCGCGCTCGTCACCGGCCGGCGCGAGAGCGGCGAACAGCAGGGGGAGCGCCGCCAGCAGGCAGAGGGACGCGATCAGCACGGCTCCTCCTTCAGAACTTGAAGCTGATGACGCGGCGCATCCAGAGACCGCCGAGGACGAGCATGATCGCGGCGACCACCATCAGCACGAAGCCCAGCCAGTGCTCGGTGAACTTCGCCACGTAGGAGGGACTGGTGAGGGAGAGGATGCCGATCACCGCGAACGGCATCGCCATCAGGATGTAGACCGACATCTTGCCCTCGGCGGCCAGCGCCGAGACCTGACGGCGGATCTGGTTGCGCTCGCGGATGGTGTGTCCGACCTGGTCGAGCACCTCGGCCAGGTCGCCGCCGACCTCGCGGTGGATGCCGATCGCCTGCCCGACCCAGCTCAGGTCCTCGCTCCGCATGCGCTCGGCGGTCTGGGCGAGCGACACGTTCAGGTCGCGGCCGAGGCGCGTCTCGTTGACGACGCGCGCGAACTCCTCTGCGGTGGGCGACTCCGACTCCCGCGAGGCCGCGTCGATCGCGCGCAGCAGCGAGTGGCCCGCGCGCAGGCCGCTCGCGAGCAGCTGGAGGGTGCCGTCGAGCTGGTCGGCGAAGCGGCGCCGCCGTCGATCGGCGAGCGTGCGGAGGAGCGCGACCGCGCCGCCGAGGACGACCACGACGAGCAGGACGCCCAGGATCGCGGACCCGGCGAGGAGTCCGAGCAGGAACGCCACGACGACGGCGGCCGACACGAGGATCAGCAGCTCCGAGGGGGACTGCTTCAGGCCCGCGTCGCGCAGGGCGCCCGTCAGCCGCTCCGTCCAGCCCTGCTTCAGCAGCGCTGCCGAGATCACCTCGCTCGTCGAGCGGGTGAGCTGCGTCAGACCGGAGTCCTCGGCTCCCGCATCCGGGCGCCGACGCTCGATCGGCAGCCGAGGGCGGGAGGAGGCGAGCACTCCGAAGACCACGACGAGCACCGCCGCGTAGCAGAGCACGGCGCCCAGGACGGCCATCATCGGCGCTCACCCGGCACGGGCAGGGCGAAGACCCGCGGCGAGACGGTGATGCCCAGCTCGGCGAAGCGGTCGAGGAATCGGGGCCGGACACCGGTCGCGACCGGGCCGCCCTGGATCCGGCCCGAGGCGTCGACTCCCGCGTAGTCGAAGACGAAGGCGTCCTGCAGCACGACCACGTCCCCCTCCATGCCCTGCACCTCGGTCACGTGCGTGACCCGGCGGCTGCCGTCGCGCATGCGGGTGAGCTGCACGATCACGTCGACGGCCGACGCGATCTGCTCGCGGATCGCCCGGAGCGGCAGATCCATGCCCGCCATCAGCACGAGCGTCTCGAGCCGGGCGATCGCGTCGCGCGGCGAGTTGGAGTGCACGGTCGAGAGGGAGCCGTCGTGCCCGGTGTTCATGGCCTGCAGCATGTCGAGGGCCTCGCCGCCGCGGCACTCGCCGACCACGATGCGATCGGGGCGCATCCGGAGGGAGTTGCGCAGCAGCTCGCGGATCGACACCTCACCGCGGCCCTCGATGTTCGCCGGGCGGCTCTCGAGGCGCACCACGTGCGACTGCTGCAGCTGCAGCTCGACCGCGTCCTCGATCGTGATGATGCGCTCGCCGTGGGGGATGAAGGAGGAGAGCACGTTGAGCAGGGTCGTCTTGCCCGTGCCGGTGCCGCCCGAGACGATGATGTTGAGGTGCGCGCGCACGCAGGCGTCGAGGAGCTCGGCCATCTCGGGCGTCACCGAGCCGAAGCCGACGAGGTCGGACACGGTGAGCGGATCGCGGGAGAACTTGCGGATGGTGAGGGACGAGCCGTTCACCGCGAGCGGCGGGATGACGGCGTTGACGCGCGAGCCGTCCTCGAGCCGGGCGTCGACCAGCGGCGACGACTCGTCGATGCGGCGCCCCACGCGGGTGACGATCTTCTCGATCACGGCACGCAGCTGCGCCTCCGATCGGAACCGCGTGCCGCTGAGCGTCAGGCGGCCGCCGCGCTCGACGAAGATCTGCTCGTGCCCGTTCACCATGATCTCGGTGAGGGTCGGGTCGTCGAGCAGCGGCTGCAGGGGGCCGAAGCCGAGCACGTCGTCGGCGATCTGGGCGACGAGCCGCTGCCGCTCCTCGGGCGTGAGCGGCGCCGATTCGGCGTCGACGATCTCGCCGAGGATCTCGCGGGCCTGGCCGAGGAGGTCGGCCTCGGCGAGCGTGGGGTCGTTGAGCCGCGAGCCCATCCGGCGGAAGAGCTCGTCGCCGACCCGGCTCTTGAGGGCGAGCAGTCCGTCCTCCCGCGCGCGCTCGTCCTCCTGCGGCTCGGGGTCCGGTTCGGGCGCGGCAGGGGGGAGCGGCGCGGCGACCGGCACGTAGGGCGCGTCGCGCTCGGCGTGCTTGGAGGCGAGGCGTTCGGCGAGGCTCACTGGATCCTGACCCTTCTGCGCGGGGCCGTGCCGACCGCGCCGGTGAACGAGTCCGCGAGCTTGCCGAGCAGCACGGCGGCCCGGGAGCGGCGCTTCGAGAGCAGCAGCGGCTGCCCCATGTTGACCGAGAGCGCGAGGTCGGCCGAGCGCGGCACGACGGCCGTGACGGACATCCGCACGGTGGCCTCGATGTCCTTGACCGTGATGCCCGACTTCTTCTCGGCGAGATTCACGACCAGGTGGCGGTTCTCGGGCAGGAGGCCCAGCTCCTCGAGCACGGTGAGCTCGCGGCGGAGCCCCCGGACGCCGGGGACGTCCATCGCGGTGACGAAGAGGGCGTCGGTCGCGACCTCGAGTGCGGCGAGGGTGTGGTCGGTGAGGCCCGCGGACGTGTCGACGACGACGTAGGCGAAGTCGGAGGACAGCTGCCGGAGGAGGTGAGTGACGGCGTCCGAGGAGATGCGGTCGGCGTCGGCGGGATCCTTCGGCGCGCTCAGCGAGTAGAAGCCGGCCTCGTGCACCGCCAGGTAGGCCTTGAGCACGAGGAGGTCGGAGGCGGCCGCCGCTCCAACGGCGTCGCGGAGCGTGTGCACGGGATCCAGGCCCAGGGCGCTCGCGACGTCGCCGAATTGGGCGTCGAGGTCGACCAGCACGGTCGAGAGGGGAGCGACGCGGCCGAGGGCGACGGCGAGGTTGACCGAGAGGGTGGTCTTGCCCACTCCGCCCTTGGGGGACAGGACGACGACGACCTTGCGCTGCGGGCCGCTCCGGGCCGCCGGACGGTCGCCGATCCGGGCCTGGGCCGCCCGGCTCGAGCGGCGGAGCACCTCGACGAGGGCGGCGGCGTCCGCGTCGGGGGCGATCACGTCGCGGATGCCGGCGCGCATCGCGGCGACGGCGAGCTCGGGATCGGGGTCATCGACGAGGACGAGCGTGATCCGCGGGAAGGCGGAGTCGAGCGCGGCGGCGAAGCGCAGTGCGGCGGTGCGCTCGATCCCGGGGCCGATCAGGACCACGTCGATCGGCTCCTCGCCGGGCGGAGGGAGGATCGCCTCCGGGCGCAGGCCGGTCGCCTCGGCGGGGACCGCGGTGACGCCGGAATCGACGTCGCCGACGAGGGCTTCCGCGACGCGGTCGACGAAGGAGGCGGAGTCGGTGACCGCGAGGAAGCGGGTCACGGGAGGATCTCGCCAGGAGTGATCACGCGGGTGCCGTTCGGATCGGTGCCCTCGGGCTGCTTGGTGAGCCAGATCGTGCCGGATTGTGCCGCGCTGACGAGGATCTCGGCATCGGGGCCGTTCACCGCCAGAGTGACGAAGACCGATCCTCCGGGGAGCGGAGTGACTCCGCTCGTGTCGCCCTCGACCGGGGGGCCGAGCCCCTGGAGCGTCGTGACGAGGACCTTCTGCAGCCGCATGTGGGTCTCCAGACCGACCGAGACGACCACTCCCACCGTGTCGCCGGGGGCGAGGCCGCCGCCGACGACGCGCTCGGGGCTCAGCAGGACGGTCACCTCCTGCAGTCCGGCGGGGACGTCGACGCGACCAGGGACCTCGAGGGCGCCCGGCGACACCATGCGTGTCGTGAGCAGCTGCTCCCCGGTCACCAGGTCGACCGAGGTGACCAGGCCGCCGAGGCCGTCGAGCGTGGTCGCGGCGCCGACGGCGACCGCGGCCTGGGGGAGGGCCTTCACCTCGACGTACTGCGAGAGCTGGTCGGCGGGGGTTCCGGCGGGAGCGTCGCGGGCGAGCACGAGGACGTCGATCGGCCGCTGGTCCTCGAGTGCGCGCTGATCGGCGTCCCGCGCGTAGAGGGTCACGGCCATCACGCCGACGACGGCGAGCACGAATCCGAGGATCGCGAACAGGATGCGGAGCTTCACGGGGCGGGGGTCCTAGTCCGTCAGGGTGATGATGGAGGCGCCGAGGTCCGTGCCACCGCGGGTGAACGCGTCGTTGAGCGAGACGAATCGGACGAACTTGCCGATGAGCCCCTTGCAGGTGCCCTTGCACCCCGCGCCCGCGTAGGTCTGGTTGTTCCAGCTCATGCCGGGGAAGTTCCAGCCGAGCACCTGGAAGGCGGCGAATCCGCTGATCGTGTACCAGCCGCCCGATCCGGTCCCGCCCTTGTCGGAGTAGACGGGGAGCAGCACCGTGGTGCCGCCGAGCTTGGACAGCTGGGTGGAGCAGCCCGGGGGCAGGCTGACTCCGGTGCTGCCGGAGACCGGAGCGGGCTTCGCGATGTCGACCTTCGCTCGGCAGGTGCCGAGGGGATCGTTCAGCCAGCCGAATCCGCCGGGGAGCAGCTGTCCGGAGGGGCTCGTCGTCTGGCAGGCGGTGCCGCCGGAGTCGCCGTGCATGCTGATGACCTGCACGGCTCCGTCGAGGCGGAACACGCAGGGCGCGAAGGCGAGTGCGAGTGCCGCTTCGCCCGCGGCGGGACCGCCCCAGGAC
Organism: Rathayibacter sp. Leaf296; assembly: GCF_001423045.1. Taxonomy (NCBI): domain Bacteria; kingdom Bacillati; phylum Actinomycetota; class Actinomycetes; order Micrococcales; family Microbacteriaceae; genus Rathayibacter; species Rathayibacter sp. Leaf296. Next base: position 759,717 of record NZ_LMNR01000002.1, on the reverse strand, counting down.
GCTGTGGCCGACTGCCCGACCTCGAGGGAGTCGATCCCGAAGACCGGGGCGAACACCGTCGCGAGGGAGCCGGCGCCGGTGGAGCCGTCCTTCGCGGAGGTGGTGACGCGCACCGAGTTCGCGGTGGGGAAGGTCGTGACGGCACCGGAGGCTCCGTCGCCGGCGTTGGCATCCGCGTAGGTCGCGGCCAGGGCGGCGGCCGCGGCCTTCGCAGCGGCGGTGGTGCACGGGGTCGCCGCGCAGCTCTGGGCGACGGCGAGGGCGGCCGCGTCGGCGCCGTTCTGCAGCTCGGCGCGCTCGACGTTCAGCCGGGCGATGTCGATCGCGAGGGCGGCGCACGAGAGCACGACGACCATGGCGACGGCGACGAGGATCGTGACGGCGCCGCGCTCGTCGGAGAGGCGCGCTGTCAGCCGCCGCATCGCATCGCCGCCTTCCCGGTCAGGGTGATGCCGTCACCGAAGAGGCCGGTCATCAAGTGGTACTGGTAGCGGATGGTCGTGGTGCCGCGGCTGCCGACGGTGCAGGCGGTCGGTGAGACGGTGATCTGGGCATCGGTGAGAGCGGGGGACAGATTGAATGCCGAATCTTTGACCGCTCTTCTGGCGGCCGCAGGGTCATTGGAGAGCGCCATGCTCCTCGCGCCCTCTCGAGCGGCATTGGTGAGAGTCGTCTGAGCGGTGAAGACGAGCGAGAACTCGACTATGCCGACGAGGATCACCATCAGGATGGGAAGCAATAGCGCGAATTCGAGAGCAACGGCTCCTTTGTCATCGCGAAGTCGGAAAGGCATGTCCCCTCGTCCTGATCGGAGCGGAAGAGGGGAAAGGCGCCGCGGAGGCCGCAGCGCCCTTCCCCTCCTGTCAGGACCTACGGACGGGTCGTCGGCGTCGTGCCCGCCGCGGGGAGCTTGTTGCTGACATCGGCGAAGATGCTCGCCAGCTGCGGGCCCAGGAGCACCACGACGCCGATGATCACGACGGCGATCAGTCCGACCAGCAGTCCGTACTCGACGGCGGTCGCGCCCTTCTGCTCCTCGCGGAGGCGGTCCTTCGTCGTGGTGACGAGAGTCTGAAGAGTGATGAGGAGAGAGAGCATGGTGAACCTCCGAGATGGGGTGAGCGAGACCGGTTTACAAGGGGAGCAGGCAATCGACGACCCAGTGTGAGACCGATCGTGCGAAAGCCGGTGGTGCTGCCGCGGAGAAAGAGGAGCAGTCGGATCACGGGGGTGATCGAGAGCCCGCCGATATTCATTCGGCTGCATTCATTTCTGCGACATCACTGATGATAGAGAGAACGCCCGGTCCGTCTCGTACCCTTCCGGGGGACAAACCGACTGACGATACGTCCCTCCGCGTCACCCCGGGAGAGAGAGCACCAGCAGGGCTCCGGCGAGCATCATCGGCCCGAAGGGCAGCGGCGTCCCCCGCCGTGCGCGGCCGGTCAGCAGGAGCACCGCCGCGGCCAGCGCGGCGAGGACGAATCCGGCGGCGGCGCCCAGGAGCAGCTCCGTCCAGCCCCGCGAGGCGAGCATCGTGCCGATGATCGCCGCGAACTTCACGTCGCCCATCCCGAGGCCGCCCGGCGAGACGAGGGCGAGGACGAGGTAGACCGCGAACAGCGCCAGCCCGCCCAGCAGCGCGCGGAGCCCGTCCCCGGGCCGCCCGTCGACGATGCCGGCGACGAGGACGAGCAGCCCGCCGAGGGCGATCAACGGCACGACGAGGACGTTCGGCAGCAGACGGTGCCGCAGGTCGATCACCGAGAGGTGCACGCCCACGACGGTGAGCAGCACGAGGACGGCCAGCACGGCGCTCGGCGGGTTCGCGGAGGTGAGGGCGGCCGCACCCAGGGCGCTCGCCGCACCCGTCGCGATCGCCACGGCCGCCGACGAGCGTCCCGGCGGCAGCCCCCGCTCGACGCGGGGGAGGCGGCGGAGCGCCGCGTCGATCGAGGCGCCCGCGACGAAGGCGACGACGGCTGCGATCACGACGACGGCGGCGGAGGAGGGCATGCGCTCCATCCTGCACTCCGCGCCATCGGACACGGCGCATTCCCGGGTTGACGGCGCATACTCGCGGCGGCCGCGCGCGGGAGACCCCGCGGTCCGCCGGCGTTCACGTCGGCGAGCGGGAGAGCGAGACCGTTCCACCGCCACACGGGAGCCCCCTGGCGTGAGACCCCGGGGGGCTCCTCCACTCCTCCCCGGGACCTCCGCTCCTCCTGCTCGGCGCGGCTGCCCGACGGAGCTACTTCACGGAGCCCTCGGTGAGCCCGCCCTGCCAGAAGCGCTGCAGCACGATCATCGCGATCGCCAGCGGGATGATCGACAGCAGCACGCCTCCGGTCGTCAGCTCGTAGAACTCGGGCAGGCGGTCGACCTGGCTGAGCCAGTTGTTGAGCCCCAGCGTGATCGGGAACAGCTCCGTGTCCGACAGCATCACCAGCGGCAGGAAGTAGTTGTTCCAGATGCCGACGAGCTGGAAGAGGAACACGGTCACCAGCGCGGGGGTCAGGATGCGCAGCCCCAGCGTGTGGAAGATCCGCAGCTCGCTCGCCCCGTCGATCCGCGCCGCCTCGATGACCGCGGTGTCGACCGTCGCCTGCGCGTAGATGCGGCAGAGGAAGAGCCCGAACGGCGAGACCAGGGAGGGGATCAGCACGCTCCAGTACGTGTTCGCGATGCCCATCTGGCTGAAGAGGAGGAACAGTGGCAGGGCCGTCGCGGTGCCGGGCACGAGCACTCCGGCGAGGATCGTGCCGAACACGAGCCGGTTGCCCCGGAACTCGTACTTCGCGAGCGCGTAGCCGCCCGCCGCGGCGAGGTACGTCGCGAGCAGGGCGCCGACTCCGGCGTAGAGCACCGAGTTGAGGAACCAGCGGACGAAGATGCCGCCGTCGTACGACAGCACCTGGCCGAGGTTGTCCCAGAGCGCGAACGTCGGCGCGAACCAGAAGCCGTAGGTGGCGAAGAGGTCCTCGGTGGTCTTCGTCGCCGCGACCACGACCCAGTAGACGGGGACGAGGAAGTACACCGCGACGATCACGAGGATCGCCGTGACGATGATCGTGGAGGCGCGGTGGCGGCCGGCCGAGCGGTCGGGGCCGCGACCCGCTTTGGCGGGCCGGTTCGCGGTGACGACCCCGGTCGTCGTGGGCTGCGCGGTCTCGCGCGTCGCCTGGCTCATGAGGACTTCCTGTTCGAGATCGAGAGGAACGTGAAGGAGAGGACGAACGCGACGAGGGCGATCAGCACGGCCTGCGCGGCGGCGACGTTGTAGTCGTTGTAGGCGAACGCGGTCGTGTAGGCGCTGAGGTTCGGCGTGTACTGGCTGTCGATCGCGGGCGCGACGGTCTTGAGGACCTGCGCCTCGGCGAAGAGCTGCAGGGTGCCGATGATCGAGAAGATCGTGGTCAGCACGAGCGCCGGGCGGATGAGCGGCAGCTGGATGCTGCGCGCGACGCGGAACGTGGACGCTCCGTCGACCTTCGCCGCCTCGTACAGCTCGACCGGGATCGCCTTCAACTGGGCGACGATGATCAGCATGTTGTAGCCCGTGTAGCTCCACAGCGAGATGTTCGCGATCGACCACAGCACCGAGTCCGCGCCGAGGAAGTCGGGCTCGAGGCCGACCACGTTCGCCGCGTCGATGATCGGGCTGAGCCCCGGCACGTAGAGGAACGACCAGAGGATCGTCGCGATCACTCCGGGCACCCCGTAGGGGAGGAAGTAGGCCGCGCGGAAGAACCCGGGGAACCGGGCCGAGGCCGACTCGAGCATCAGCGCGAGCACCGTGCAGAGCGCGATCATCACCGGCACCTGGACGACGCCGAAGAGGAACATGCGCCCGATCGAGGCGAGGAAGTTGCCGTCGGCGAGGGCCTGCGCGTAGTTCCCGAACCCGGCGAACTCGGTCGTCACTCCGGCCTCGCCGAAGAGGCCCGAGCGGGTCACCTTCGTGAAGCTCGAGCCGATCGCCACGACGATCGGGATGATGAAGGTGAGGACGAACAGGGCGAGGAACGGGGCGAGCAGGATCCACGGGGCGCGCCCCTGGGCTCCGCCGCGCTTGCGGTTCCCTGTCCTGCCGGTGGCCGCGACCGCGGCGGCGGCCGGGGAGGTCGTCGTGGTCATGCCGAGGCCTTCCTGATGCTGAGGCCCTTGTTCTGGAAGACCGTGATGATCTGCTGCTCCGCCTCGGCGACCGCGTCGACGAGGGTGGTGCCCGACGCCTTCTTCCGGAAGCCGTCGCTGAGGATGTTGAAGGACTGCTGGGTGACCGGCCACCAGGACCAGTCGGGGTTCTGCTCCTTCGCCGCGGGCACGAGGATCTCCTCGTTGTAGTTCTGGCCCGAGAAGAACTCGCTCGGTCCCTTGCGCGCGGTGCCGATCTCGCCGACGGCGGGCGACCAGCCGATGCCGCTGTTGGCGATCATCGCGTCGATGCCCTCCTGCGAGGTCGTCATCCACACCGCGAACTCGAGTGCCTCCTTCGGGTGCGCGCTGCTGGCGAAGACGGCGGCCGTGGATCCGCCGAGGAAGCTCGAGCCGAAGCCCGTGCCGCCCCAGACCGGCATGGGCGCCGCCCGCCACTTGCCCGAGCCGCCGCTCACGCCCTGGATGAGCGCGTCGCCCCAGCTGCCCGTGGTGCAGGAGGCGATGCCGCCCGTCGCGGCCGCCGCGAACCACGCGGGGGAGTAGGCGCCGTAGCCGGTCTCGACGAGGTCCTGATCGATCGCGGTGTCGAAGAAGGAGGCGACCTGCGTCGTGGCCTCGTCGGTCATGTCGATGACCCAGCCGTCCTCCTCCGCCGTCAGCCACTGCGCGCCGGCCTGCGTGGCGAAGGCCGCGAAGACGGAGGCGTCGGCGAGGGGGAAGCAGTCGATGTAGGAGTCGGCGCCGCGCAGCTCGGTCGCGACCGCCGCCCAGTCGTCCCAGGTGCGCGGAGGCTCGGCTCCCACGCGCCCGAGCACCTCGGGCTGGTAGAAGAAGGCCATCGGACCGCTGTCCTGGGGGATCCCGTAGACGCCGCCGGTGTAGCTGACCTGACCCCAGAGGGTGGGGTCGTAGAGGTCGGCGTAGTCGGCCGCGCCGTAACGGTTCAGGTCGACCAGACCGTTCACGAGCATGAACTCGGGCAGCGAGCGCATCTCGACCTGGCCCAGGTCCGGTCCGCCGCCGGCGGCGAGGGCCGAGTACAGCTTCTGGTAGCCGCCCGCGTTGCCGCCGGGGATCCAGACCGCGTCGACCTGGACGTCGGGGTGCGAGGCGTTCCAGACGTCGCAGACCTTCTGCAGGTCCTTCAGCCAGGCCCAGTACTGCAGCCGGATCGGTCCGCTCGCGGCCGGGATCGCCGGCGCGGTGTTGACCGAGGTGGTGCCCGGGGTGGCGCAGGCCGCCAGGGTCCCGAGTGCGGCCGTGCCGAGTCCGGCGGCCATGAGCTGTCTCCGTGTGAACGGCTTCACTGTCCCTCACTTCGTCGTGGATGGGTGCCGTGGAGGTCTCCCGGCCCGGTGGTTCGGACGCTATCACAAATTCGAGTAGCCGCTCGAAATTGGTGGGAGCGCGGCCGGAGCGCGCGCTACGCTGGCCGCCTGAGAGCGGCGCCCGCTCTCGTGACCAGCGGAGGTAGGCGTCGTGTCCGAGATCCCCGAGCCCGTCCGCACCCGCCGCGGACCCTACGCGAAGTCGGCGCAGCGGCGCCGCGCGATCATCCAGGCGGCCCACGCGGTCTTCGCCTCCCGCGGCTACGCGCGCGGCTCGCTGCAGGAGGTCGCCGACCGGGTGGGCCTCAGCCAGACCAGCCTCCTGCACTACTTCCCGACCAAGACCGACCTGCTGCTCGCGGTGCTCGAGCACCGCGACGCGATCACGGGTGACGGCTCGGCTCCGCCCGACCCCGACGAGAGCATGGTCGAGGGGATCCTGCGCCAGACCCGCTACAACGAGACGGCCCCCGGAGTGATCGAGCTCTACGCGGTGCTGTGCGGCGACTCGACCACGGCCGATCATCCGGGCCGTGAGTTCTTCGCCCGGCGCTTCCGGTCGCTCCGCCAGGGCTACGCCGACGACCTGCGCGCCCTGCGGGCCGAGGGGCGGCTGCGCGAGGGAGCCGACCCCGACCGGGTCGCGGCGTCGATCATCGCGCTGTGGGACGGCATCCAGCTGCAGTGGCTCCTCGAGCGCGACGCGGTCGACATGGTCGCGTGCCTGACGGACTATCTCGACCTGATGGTGTCGCCTCCGCGTCGCTGACCAGGCCCTAGGCTCCGGGCATGGGGACGACCTGGAACGACACCGGCTGGATCTGGATCGGCTTCGCGCTCGTGACCGCGGGGCTCGCCGAGCAGAAGGGGCGCTCGCGCTGGCGCTGGTTCGTGCTGGGCCTGCTGCTGGGGCCGCTCGCGCTGGCGCTGGTCGTGCTCTGGGCGAGGCCCGAGCCCGGAGTGGTCACGGACGTCCGCTGGAACTTCGCGATCGGAGCGGCGCTCGCCGCTGTCGCCCTGCTGATCGTGGCGGTGACGTCGAGCCTGTGGCTCCTGCTCGTCCCGGCGGCGCTCGCGGCGGTGATCGCGGGCCTGCTGGCCTGGCTCAGCCGACGCGTGCCGTTCGAGCGCCTCCCGCGCTGACGCCGGACCGCCGCTGACGCCGGACCGCCGCTGACGCGAGGGAACCCCGGACCGTCCAAGGAACCAGGTACTCCTGGCGGTCTCGACGGTCCGGGGTTCCCTCGGTGCGGGACGGCCTACGGCAGCAGGCGCGACGGGCCGCGGAACAGGTAGGTGACCTCGCGCAGGTTCGCCTGGTGCAGCATCAGCATGATCACGCGCGAGAGGCCCATGCCGAAGCCGCCGTGCGGCGGGACGCCGTAGCGGAAGAAGTCGAGGTAGAAGCCGAGCTCCTCGGGGTCCAGGCCCTTCTCGCGGGCCTGCTCGACCAGCACGTCGACGCGGTGCTCGCGCTGCGCTCCGGTCGAGATCTCGACGCCGTTGTAGATGAGGTCGTAGCTGTTGGTGATCGCCCCGTCGCCCTCGCGGCGCATGTGGTAGAACGGCCGGATGCTCGAGGCGTAGTCGGTCAGGAACACGAAGTCGTGGCCGAACTCCTCCTTCACGTACGCCGCGATGCGGCGCTCGCCCTCGGGGTCCATGTCGTCGTCGGCGCGGGGCACCTCGTAGCCGCGCTCGGCGACGATGCGCTTGGCCTCGGCGAGGGGGATGCGCGGGAACGGAGTGGTGGGCACCTCGAGGTCGATGTCGAAGAGCGCCTTCACCTCGGCGCCGTGCTTCTCGACGACGGCGGTGAGGCCGGCGACCATCAGCTGCTCGTGCAGCTCCATGACGTCCTCGTGCGACTCGATCCACGAGACCTCGGAGTCGACGCTCGTGAACTCGGTGGCGTGACGGGAGGTGAAGCTCGGGTCGGCGCGGAAGGCCGGCCCCACCTCGAACACCTTGCCGAAGCCTGCGGGCTGCGCCATCTGCTTGAAGAACTGGGGGCTCTGCGCGAGGTAGGCCTTGGTCTCGAAGTACTCGACCTCGAACAGCTCGGCCCGCGACTCCGAGGCGCTCGCCATGAGCTTCGGGGTGTGGATCTCGATGAAGTCGTTGTCGATCCAGTAGGTGCGCAGCGCGTGCTCGAAGGTGGTCTGCACGCGGGCGATGAGGTTCTGCTCCGGACGGCGGAGGTCGAGGAAGCGCCAGTCCATGCGCTTGTCGATGCCGGAGTCGGGCGCGATGGGCGCCTCGGGGATCGACGCGGCGACGATCTCGAGCGTCTCGAGCTTCACCTCGATGCCGCCGAGCTTCACGCGCTCGTCGTGCTTGAGCTGACCCGTCACCGTGAGGAAGGAGCCCTGGGCGAGGCCCGAGATCTCCTCGGTGATCGCGAGCTTCGCGGCGGCGACCTCGTCGCCCTCCTCCGCCTCGCGGACGGCGGGGTTCACGAGCTGCACGGCGCCGGACTCGTCGCGGAGGACCACGAACTGCACCTTCTTCTGGTCGCGCACGGTCTCGACCCAGCCGGACACGCGGACGGGTCCGTCCTCGAGCGCGGCGAGCTTCTTGACGGTGGTTCGGGGGAGGCGGGTCTCGTCGGTCACGGTAGGGGAGTCTACCCGCGGGGCGGCGCGGCTCAGCGGAGGACGCCGAGCCGTCGGGCCGCCGCGACCGCCGCCGTGCGCGTCGAGACGTCGAGCTTGGCGAAGACGTGGACGAGGTGCGACTTCACGGTCGTCTCGGAGAGGAAGAGGCGCGCCGCCACCTCTGCGTTGCCCAGACCTCGGGAGACCAGCTCGAGCACTTCCGTCTCCCGGGCGCTCAGCCGTACCTGCGGCGAGCGGAGCCGCTCGAGCAGACGGGCGGCCACCGCCGGAGCCAGCGCGCTCTCCCCCGCCGCGGCGGCGCGGATCGCGGCGACCAGCTCGCTGGGCGGTGCGTCCTTGAGGAGGTAGCCGCTCGCTCCGGCCTCGACCGCGCCGAGGATGTCGGCGTCGGTGTCGTAGGTGGTGAGGACGAGGACGGAGGGCGGGGCGGGCAGTGCGCGCAGCAGGCGGGTCGCGTCCACTCCGTTCTGGTCGATCGCTCCGCCGAAGCGCAGGTCCATCAGGACCACGTCGGGGGCGAGCTCGCGGGCCGCGACGAGCGCCTCGGCCGGTGAGCCCGCCTCGCCCACCACGGTGACACCGTCCTCGTCCCCGATCAGAGCACGCACGCCGGTGCGGACGATCGGGTGGTCGTCGACCAGGAGGACGCGGATCACGACGTTCCCGCCGGGAGTTCGACCGCGACGCACGTCCCGGACGGTCCTGAAGCGACGCGCAGGCTGCCGCCCAGCTGCTCCGTGCGCTCGCGCATCGCCCGCAGCCCGAAGGAGTCGCGTCGGCCCGGCCCCGCCGATGAGTCGGGATCGAACCCCGATCCGTCGTCCACGACCGTGAGCCGCGCGATGTCGCCGGCGTGACGCAGGGTCACCGTGATCCGCTCGGCGCCGGAGTGCTGCAACGCGTTGGCGACCGCGCCCTGAGCGAGACGCAGCAGGGCGGTCTGAGTCTGCATCGACAGGGAACGGCAGTCGTCGGCCTCGATACCGACCTGCACGCCGGGTCGCCGCCACTGGGACTCCGAGAGCCGGCGGAGCGCGCCGTCGATGCTCTCGCGGGCGAGGGCGGGCGGGGCGAGCTCGCGGATGAACCGCCTCGTCTCCTCGAGGTCGGCGGCCGCCGTCTCCCGGGCCAGCCGCAGATGCTCGATACCGGGCCGCTCCGGATCGGCGCGCTCGGCCGCCCGCAGCAGCATCTGGATGCTCGACAGCCCCTGCGCCACGGTGTCGTGGATCTCCCGCGCCAGGCGCGCGCGCTCCTCCGAGACCGCCGCGGCCCGCTCGCTCGCGGTCAGCCGGTCTCGAGTGGCGAGCAGCTCGGCGACCAGCTCCTCCCGCTCGTGAGCTTCGCGGGCCAGCGCCCGGGCGGCGAGGCCGATGAGCACCGCGACGCCGGCGGCGACGAGCGGGCCGACGACACCGCCCACGCTCCACCGCCCCTCCCGGCCGAGAGCCAGGACGGCGACCACCGTCAGGAGGAGGACGGCGACCGGTGCGATGCGCACGGGCAGCACGTGCATCGCGACGAAGAAGAGGGGGAACGCCAAGTAGGAGGCGTCCGGATCCAGCAGGACCAGAACGCTCCAGACGACCGTGACGGCGAGGAGCCAGAGCGCACCGCGCATCCGACTCGCGCCCGTGAAGCGCGGGCCGACGAGGTAGCCGACCAGCAGGAGCGCGCAGAGTGCGAGCACGGCCGCGGTTCCGCCGTGCGGAGGGATCAGGGCGCGCACGACGACGAGGAGAAGCAGTCCTGCGACCAGCAGGTGCAGGCCCGCGCGCAGCCCGATCAGGACGGGGGCGAGAGCGGTGTGCGGCACGGAAGCGAACGTTACGCGCCCGCGGAACCGGCGTCATCGTACGAACGGAGGACGGGCGCCCCCTTCGGTCCACGCTCCGCCGCCGTCCTCCTGCACGATGCGATCGAGGCGGCGGCGATCGAGACTCGACGAGCCGCTGCTCCGCGGCATCCACCGTCTCAGGAGGTCCCGTGTTCGTCGCCTGGCGCGAGCTGCGTTCCGCACGCGGCCGCTTCGTCCTGATCGGCACCGTCGTCGCGCTGATCACCCTGCTCGTCGGGTTCCTCTCGGGGCTCACGGGCGGGCTCGCTCTGCAGAACGTGTCCGCCGTGCTCGCTGTGCCGGCCGACCGTCTCGTGTTCTCGGCCGGACCGGACGCTCCGTCGTTCCAGGACTCGGTCGTCACCGCGGCGGAGGCGACGGCGTGGGCCGCGATCCCGGGAGTCGAGTCGGTCGAGCCGCTGGGGATCCTCCAGACGCGTGCCGAGGCGGGCGACACCACGGCGGCGGTCGCCGTGCTGGGGTCCGGTCCCGCTCTCGGCGGTCCGTCCGTCGGCGGTGCGATCGTGCTGACCGCCTCGGCTGCGCGCTCTCTCGACGCGGCAGTGGGCGACTCCGTCGAGATCGCAGGGACGTCGTTCAGGGTCTCCGCCGTCACCGGAGACGGCTGGTACAGCCACACGCCGGTGGTGCGCGTGGCCTCGGGGGACTGGCAGGCGCTCTCAAGCGCCCTCGGCAGTCCTGCGTACGCCACGGTCCTCGCCGTCCGGGGCTCCCCGGACTGGGCTGCCGCCAGCACGACCACCGGCACGGTGGCCGACACGATCCTCTCGTCGCTTCCCGCGATCGGATCGTTCCGCTCCGAGATCGGCTCGCTGCTCCTGATGGTCGGGATGCTCTTCGGCATCGCGGCCCTCGTGGTCGGCGCCTTCTTCACGGTCTGGACTCTGCAGCGTTCCGGGGACATCGCCGTGCTGAAGGCGCTCGGAGCGTCGACCGGCTCGCTCCTGCTCGACGCCCTCGGTCAGGCCCTGGTCGTGCTGATCGTCGGAACGGGGGCGGGGATGCTCGCGGTGCTGGCGCTCGCCGCCGTCACCGGTTCTGCGCTGCCGTTCCTCCTCAGTCCGCTGACCACCCTCGTCCCGGCCGGTCTGATGATCGTGCTCGGGCTCCTCGGAGCGGCGGCCGCCCTGCGCGCCGTCGTCTCCACCGACCCCCTCACCGCCCTCGGGAGCGCACGATGATCGAGCTGCAGGACGTCACCCTGACCTTCCCCGACGGGGACCGCACCCTCACGGCCGTCGATCACGTCACCCTCGACTGTCCGCCCGGCGTGGTCACCGGTCTGACCGGGCCCAGCGGTTCCGGGAAGTCGAGCCTGCTGGCCGTCGCAGGCACCCTCCTCCGACCGGACTCCGGTCGAGTGGTGCTCGACGGGATCGACGTGACGTCGCTCTCCCGCGCCGACGCGAGCCGCGTGCGCCGCTCGCGGGTCGGCATCGTCTTCCAGCAGGCGAATCTGCTCCCGGCGCTCACCGCACGCGAGCAGCTGCTCGTCATGGACCGGCTCGGCGGCCGTCGCGAGCGCTCCAGGACCGAGGCCCGCGCCGACGCGCTCCTCGCCGAGGTGGGTCTCGCCGACCGGGGAGGAGCGCGCCCCTCGCAGCTCTCGGGCGGGCAGCGGCAGCGGATCAACGTGGCGCGAGCGCTGATGAACGACCCCGCCGTGCTGCTAGTCGACGAGCCCACCAGTGCTCTGGACGCCGAGCGCGGCGCCGCGATCGTGGACCTCGTGGTGCGGCTGACCCGCGAGCACTCGACGGCGACGCTGCTGGTCACCCACGATGTCGTGCACCTCTCCCGCGTCGACCGGACGGCGTCGATGCGCGACGGTCGTCTGACCGCCGCGGCAGCGACGAGTGCCGGACGCGCGGGTTAGGGTGCCTCGACGGAGTGCGCGGGGCCTCCGATCGAGGGGGACGAATGGCCGGGCCGGGATTCGCTGTGATCGACTTCGAGACGACGGGTGTGCGTCCCGAGCGGGGGGATCGCGTCATCGAGATCGGGGTCGTGCACCTCGACTCCGAGGGGCGCTTCGAGCGATCTTTCGAGACTCTCGTGAACCCGGGCCGCGATCTCGGCGCCCAGCGCATCCACGGCATCTCGGCTCGCGAGATCCTCGACGCTCCGTCGTTCGCCTCCGTCGCCGCCGAGCTCCTCTCGCTGCTGGACGGGCGCGCGGTCGTCGCGCACAACGCGAGCTTCGAGCGTCGGTTCCTCATCGCCGAACTGAGCCGGCTCGGCGTCGACACGACGCTCTCGAGCGAGCTGGTGCTCTGCACGATGCAGCTGGCGCGCGAGTTCCTCCCGGGCGCCGGCCGCTCGCTGGCCGACTGCTGCGCGGCCTTCGACATCCCGCTCGTCGGCGCGCATCGCGCGGTCGTCGACGCGGTCGCGACGGGACGCCTGCTGGAGGAGTACATCGCTGCGTCCGGTGGACGCGACCGCTGGGACGCGCACCTGCGCGCTGCTCTGGCCTACGGCTGGCCTCCCGTCCCACGACGCCGCACGGTGTGGGTGGCCCGCCCCGCCGCAGACGCGCCGTCCCCGTCGTTCCTCCAGCGGGTCGTGCAGCGGATGCCCGATCAGTCCGGGCCGGTCGAGCACACCGAGTACCTCGCCCTGCTCGACCGCTGTCTGCTCGACCGGGTGCTCTCGGCCCACGAGGAGGAGGCGCTCGTCGAGCTCGCGCACGAGCTCGGGATCGGTCGATCGGCGCTGGCCGTTCTGCACGAGCGGTACTTCGACGACCTCACGGCCGTCGCCTGGCTCGACGGCGAGCTGTCGGACGACGAGATGATGGATCTCGCCACGGTGGCCTCCCTCCTCGAGATCGATCACGAGAGGCTGGTCGCCGCGACCGAGCCGCGAGAGGCCGTCGAGCGGATCGAGCCGCTCGTCGACCGCTTCGTCCTCGAACCGGGTGACCTCGTCTGCCTGACCGGTGAGATGTCGCGGACGCGACAGGAGTGGTCCCGGTTGCTCGAGGAGCGCGGTCTGGTTCCGCACCCCGGCGTGACGAAGAAGGTGAAGCTCGTCGTCGCAGCGGACCCGGACTCGCTCTCGGGCAAGGCGCGCAAGGCTCGCGACTACGGCATCACCGTGGTCAGCGAGGACGGCCTCGTCTCCCTGCTCACCGCATGAGCACCGCACTGATCACCGGAGCGTCCACCGGCATCGGAGCCGCCTTCGCGCGGGCGTTCGCGCGCCGCGGCTGGAGCCTCGTGCTCGTCTCGCGCGACGAGGCCCGGCTCGAGGAGGCGGCGACCGCGTTCCGCGCGCTCGGCGCCCCGCACGTCGAGGTGCTGCCGGCCGACCTGACCGATCGGGAGCAGGTGGAGCGCGTGCGGGCCCGACTCGTCGATCCGGAGCGGCCCGTGCGGGTGCTGGTCAACAACTCCGGATTCGGGATCGACGGCGGCTTCTCGGAGCCGGACGTCGCCGCGCAGGACGCGGCGTTCGAGGTGATGGTCCGCTCGGTGGCCGTGCTCTCGGGGGCGGCCGCCGAGGTCATGCGCACCCGGGGCCGCGGAGCGATCCTGACGGTCGCGAGCGTCGCGGGGTTCGTGCACCTGGGCCCCTACTCCGCGGTCAAGGCGTGGGCGACGGCGTTCACGCGGTCGCTCGCGGTGGAGCTCCGCGGCACGGGCGTGCGGGCGGCGGCCCTCTGCCCCGGCTGGGTGCGCACCGAGTTCCACGAGCGGGCGGCGATGGACACCTCCTCCATCCCCTCCTTCCTCTGGCTCGACGCCGACGCGGTGGTCGAGGAGTTCCTCCGGGACGTGGCGCGTGGACAGGTCGTCTCGGTGCCGTCCTGGCGCTTCGGAGTGCCGGTCGCCATCGTGAAGCACCTGCCGGACGCACTGGTCCGGCTCCTCTCGGCGGCGGTGCTGGCCCGGCGGTGAGAGCACGGCGCTGAGCACCCGTTCAGCCCCCGCCCAGACCCGCAGTTCCCGGCGTTCCCCCACGCGGCGTTCCGTACACTTGACGCTCGTGGTTGCCGATCAGATCCATCTCGTGCGGCACGGCGAGGTGTTCAACCCCGACCGGGTCCTCTACGGGCGACTCCCGAATTTCCGGCTCTCGGAGCTGGGCCACCGCATGGCCCGCGCCGCGGCCGACGACCTGCTCGAGCGCCGCCGGCACGTGACGACGCTCGTCGCCTCCCCGCTCCAGCGCACGCAGGAGTCGGCCCAGCCGATCTCGCAGGCGTTCGAGCTCGAGATCACCACCGATCCGCGCGTGATCGAGCCCAGCAACCGCTTCGAGGGGAAGTCCCTCGCCGCCCGCAGCTCGGCTCTGAAGAACCCGAAGCACTGGCCGTGGCTGCGCAACCCGTTCGAGCCCAGCTGGGGCGAGCCCTACCTCTCCATCTCGGCGCGGATGTACGCGGCGATCGAGGCGGCGTGGCAGGGCACCGACGAGGGCGACGCGGCGATCGTCAGCCACCAGCTCCCGATCTGGACCGTTCACCGCGCCCTCGCGGGGGAGCGGCTCTTCCACGATCCGCGCAAGCGCCGGTGCGCGCTCTCGAGCATCACCACGATCGAGCGCCGGGGCGACGGCTTCGTCGAGGTCGGCTACTCCGACCCCGCGGCGGGCCTCCAGGGGCTCGCGACCGACGTGGGCGCCGTCTGATGCGCCGTCGCGTCGTCGCCGCCACGGCCCTCGCCCTCGTGGCCGGAGCCGTCCTCGCGGGCTGCACCGAGGATCCGCTCGCCGACCAGTACCGCAGCGGCAGCAACAAGGGCTACATCTCGGGCGACGGGACCGTCACCGAGATCGCGGCCGCCGACCGCAGCGATCCGATCGTCTTCTCGGGCACCGACGAGAACGGCGAGGCGATCGACTCCGCCGACCTCGCGGGCCGCGTCGTCGTCGTCAACTTCTGGTACGCCAGCTGCGCTCCGTGCCGCGCCGAGGCCGCCGACCTCGAGTCGGTCAACGCCGAGTTCGACGGCCAGGACGTCTCGTTCGTCGGCGTGAACGTGCGCGACCAGGCGCCCCAGGCCGCCGCCTTCGCGAAGACCTACGGCATCACCTACCCCTCCATCGTCGACGTCGACGGATCCGCGCAGCTCGCCTTCAGCGGCAAGGTCCCGCCGAACGCGGTGCCCACCACCCTCGTGCTCGACCGCGAGGGCCGCGTGGCCTCGCGCATCCTCGGCCAGCTGCAGGAGGCGTCGATCCTGTCGACCCTCGTCGGCGACACGCTCGCGGAAGAGGAGTAGCGCGGTGGGCGAGATCGTCATCAGCGGTCAGCTGCTCCTCGCGGTCCCGATCGCGCTGCTCGCCGGCCTGGTGTCGTTCGCGTCGCCGTGCGTGCTGCCGCTCGTCCCGGGCTACCTCGCGTACGTCGGCGGATTCACGGACGCCGACGAGCGAGCGGCCCGCGGCCGGAGCCGGGTGCTGCTGGGCGTGCTGCTCTTCGTGCTGGGCTTCTCCCTCGTGTTCGTGCTCTACGGAGCGGCCGCCGGGTCGATCGGGTTCTGGATGAGCCGCTACAGCGACGTCATCACCCGCGTCCTCGGCGTGGTCGTCATCGCGATGGGCCTCGTGTTCGTCGGCCAGTTCTCGTTCCTCCAGCGGACCCTCCGTCCGAGCATCCGCCCCGCGACCGGTCTGATCGGGGCACCGCTTCTGGGCATCGTGTTCGGCATCGGCTGGACGCCGTGCCTGGGCCCGACCCTGAGCTCGATCCTGGCGCTCGGCCTCGGCGCCGGCTCGCCCTGGCGGGGAGCGCTGCTCGCGCTGATGTACTGCCTGGGCCTCGGCCTCCCGTTCCTCCTGGTCGCGTTCGGCTTCAGCTGGGTCACCACGACCCTCGCGTTCGTGAAGCGCCACATCCGCGCGATCAACATCATCGGCGGTGTCGCCCTCGTGGTCATCGGGCTGCTGATGGTCACCGGCGTCTGGAACGCCCTCGTCTACGGAGCCCTCGGCGAGGTGATCTATGGCTTCCAGCCCGCGATCTGATCGCAGCGACGTCGACGCGCAGACCCGCGCCGACGCGAACTTCCGCCCGTCCGACCACTTCGACTCCGACGCCGACACGATCACTCAGCCCAAGCTCGGCTTGGTCGGGTGGCTGCGCTGGATGTGGCGTCAGCTGACGAGCATGCGCACGGCGCTGTTCCTCCTCCTGCTGCTGGCGATCGCGGCGGTGCCCGGCTCGCTCGTGCCGCAGCGCTCCTCCGACCCCAACGGCGTCACCCAGTACTTCATCGACAACCCTGATCTGGCGCCGCTGCTCGACAGCGTGCAGGCCTTCGACACGTACACGTCGGCGTGGTTCTCGAGCATCTACCTGCTGCTGTTCGTCTCGCTCATCGGCTGCATCATCCCGCGCACGAAGCACCACTTCGAGGCGATGCGGTCGCGTCCGCCGAAGACCCCGGTGCGCCTGCAGCGCCTCGCGGGCTACACCGTGCGCGACGTCGAGGGAGCGACGGCGGAGGAGGCGATCGCCTCCGGGCACGCCGTGCTGCGCCGCGCGGGTTACCGCGTCGAGCGCTACGACGACCCGCGCGGGCGCTGGAGCAGCGTGTCGGCCGAGCGCGGCTACCTCCGCGAGACGGGGAACCTGGTGTTCCACTCCGCGCTCGTCGGGATCCTCGTCGCCGTTGGCATCGGCGGCGGCTTCGGCTACAGCGGGCAGCGCGTGCTCGTCGAGGGCGGTCAGGGCTTCGCGAACAACCTGGCGGCCTACGACTCGTTCAACCCGGGTCGCTTCTTCGACAGCAGCGCCCTGGATCCCTACCAGCTGACCCTGGACGGGCTCGACGTCGAGTACGTGACGGAGCCGGGCGAGGCGTTCGGGCAGCCGATCGACTTCACCGCGAACGTCACGACCACCGAGCGCGGTGGCGGGAGCGAGGAGCGCACGGTCAAGGTGAACGAGCCGCTGGCGATCGGCGGCACGAACGTCTACCTGCTCGGCAACGGCTACGCGCCGACGATCACGGTGCGCGATCCCTCCGGCACCGCGATCTTCACCGATTCGGTTCCGTTCCTCCCGACCGACGCGAATCTGACCTCGGTCGGGGTGGTGAAGGTGACGGACGGGCTCGCCGAGCAGATCGGCATGAACGGCTTCTTCTACCCCACGCAGCAGGAGGGCGCGACCGGCGCCTCGTCCTCGATCTTCCCCGACCTGCAGTACCCCGTGCTCTCGCTCAACGTGTTCGCCGGCGACCTGGGCCTCGACGAGGGTGTGCCCACGTCGGTCTACGTGCTCAACACCGACACCCTGACCCGCCTCACCGGCGGTGACACCGGTGTCGCCCCGCTGACGCTCAAGCCGGGCGAGACCGCGCAGCTGCCCAACGGCCTGGGCTCCGTGACCTTCGACAACGTCGGAGCGGACCCGGACGTCGTCGGCACCGACAGCGTCCGCCGGTTCGCCTCGTTCGACATCCACCACGACGCGACCCAGGGCTGGGTCCTCCTGTTCGCGATCCTCGTGCTCGCCGGGCTGCTGACCTCCCTGTTCGTGCCCCGGCGGCGGGTCTGGATCAAGGCGACGCCCGCCGAGGACGGCTCGCTGCGTCTCGAGTACGCGGGGCTCGCCCGAGGTGAGGATCCGCAGCTCGTGCGCGCGGTCCGCACCGTCGCCGACCGGCACGCACCGCTGGACTGAACCCCGCGGATCCGCCGAACCTGTGCATCCGTGCAGGGGTGGTTCCGAGCAGCGTCGCCTATCCTTGTCCGGTGATCGAGACCCTCTCCCAGTACTCGGTGCTGACCCTGTCCTCCGCGATGGGCGTCTACGCCCTCGCCTTCATCTTCTTCGCGATCGACCTGGCGCGCCGGTCCTCGCTGGCCGACGGTGAGGCGCTCGGAGTCGTGCAGGAGGCCGAGCGGGTCGCGTCCGTCGCCGCCGCCGACAAGGCCGCCAGCGGCAAGGCCACCGTCGCCGCCGGCACGGGTCGTCCCACCGCGACGCTCTCGCGACTGGGGAGCCGCGTCGAGGACGAGGTCTACAACGCTCCCGCCCGATCGAAGACGATGCGCATCGGGTTCTCGCTCACGCTCCTGGCCTTCGTCCTGCACGCCGCCGCCGCGGTCCTGCGCGGAGTGGCCGCCGGTCGGGTGCCGTGGGCCAACATGTACGAGTTCTCGCTCACCGGCACGCTCATCATCATCGGCGTGTTCCTCGTGGTGCAGCTGCGCTGGGATCTCCGCTTCCTCGGAGCGTTCATCACCGGTCTCGTGCTGGTGCTGCTGGGCATCGCGACGGTCAACTACTACGTGGCCGTCGTGCCGCTCCCGCCGGCCCTGCAGTCGTACTGGCTCGTCATCCACGTGCTCGTGGCGATCCTCGGCACCGCGTTCTTCGCGCTCGGCTTCGCCCTGTCGGTCACCCAGCTGCTGCAGGCCCGCCGCGAGGGGGCGGAGGAGAACCCGCGCTCCGTCCTGCGGTTCCTGAAGACCCTGCCCAGCGCCCTCACGCTCGAGAACCTCGCGTACCGCGTCACGATCATCGGCTTCATCCTCTGGACCTTCACGCTGATCGCCGGCGCCGTCTGGGCCGAGAAGGCGTGGGGCCGCTACTGGGGCTGGGACACCAAGGAGGTCTGGACCTTCATCATCTGGACCATCTACGCCGGCTACATCCACGCGCGCGCGACCCGCGGCTGGCGGGGCACCCCGTCGGCCTGGCTCGCGATCATCGGCTTCGCCGCCGTGATGTTCAACTTCGGCGTCGTGAACGTGTTCTTCAAGGGGCTCCACGCGTACTCCGGTTTGGACACGGGCATGTAGCTCCGAGCCGCAGAACTCAGGCCGAGAGCCCCGGATCACCGCATGTGCGAGGATCCGGGGCTCTCGGCCTTTTCTGTGCGGGTGTCAGGCGTTCGAGACGATGACGTCGATCAGGTGCGGGGCGAACGGCTCGTCGAGGGCGAGCACGAAGCGGGTCCGGGAGCCCTCGGGGTGCACGTCGCGGTAGATGCCGCGGAGGTCCGGGAGGGTCTGCCCGCGACCCGGGCCCCAGGTGGCGTCGACCTCGACCGGGACGGTCGGGGCGGAGGCGATGCCGATCGCGTCGAGGGCGATGGCGGCGGCCATCGGGTCGTGCATCGCGGCGGTGCGCTCGCCGAAGTGGCCCACGTAGAAGTCGAAGTAGTAGTCGAGCGCTTCGCCGATCGCCTCGGCGAGCGGATCGCCGGAGTCGAGCAGGATCGCGCGGTGCTCCTGGCTCATCAGGTGCTTCATCGTGACGTCGAGCGGCACGAGGGTGAGGTCCCAGTCGGCGGCGACCACCTCGGCCGCGGCGGCCGGGTCGTGCCAGATGTTCGCCTCGGCGACGGCGCTGATGTTGCCGGGGACGAGCGCGGCTCCGCCCATGACGGTGACGGAGTGCAGCAGCCCCGGCAGCTCCGGGTGCTTGCGCAGTGCGAGGGCGATGTTGGTGAGGGGCCCGACGGCGATCAGCCGCAGCTCGCCCTCGTGCTCGCGAGCGAGGCGCAGGAGGAGGTCGGCCGGGTCCTCGTCGACCGGGCTGCCGCCGTCGGGCAGCTCGACGCCTCCGATGCCGTTGTCGCCGTGCACGTGCGGGGCGCCGCCGGCGTAGAGCTCCTCGAGGAAGTCGTGGGCGCCGACGGCGACCGGGACGCCGGTGCGGCCGGCGAGGGCGAGCAGTCCGAGCGTGTTGACGGCGGCCTGGCGCGCATCCGTGTTGCCGCTGACGGTGCTGATGCCGACGAGGTCGGCCTGCGGGGAGCGGAGCAGGTAGGCGAGGGCGAGGGAGTCGTCGATGCCGGTATCGCAGTCGAGGAAGACGGGAACGGTCGATGCGGTCACGGGACTCCGATGCTCGAGGGGGAGGGGGTGCGCCGCGGGCATCGGCGACCGGGCGGGGTCCATCATGCCGCAGTGCACCACTCGGTTCACACCGGGGGTGCCGCGGCCCGCTCGCGCGCGAGGGCCAGAGCACGGACGACGTGCCCGGACCAGCGCCGGAGCGAGGCGGGATCGTCGGCGAGTGGAGGAACGGAGACCCACTCCTTCAGCGTCCGCCGTCCCATCACGACCGGCTCGGCGGCGCCCGCCTCGACCAGCTCGAGCATCTCCTGCCGGGTCAGCTTGACGATCAGGTGCTCGTCGTGGCCGAGGAAGCACACGATCGTCCCCTGGAAGCGGATCGCGGGGGCGCCGAACATCGTCGCGATGTCGACGCCGTCGATCAGGCTCGCCTCGATCAGATCCTCGAGGAGCGCCCGCCGGCGCTCGATCCCGCTGTCCCCGGCCATGCGGTGAGGGTAGCGCTGCGCGGCCGCCGAGCCCAGGCCTCAGAGCAGGGCGTGCGCCGAGCGGAGGCGGTCGCGCCACCAGGCGAGGCGCTCGGGAGCGACGGCACGGCGCTCGAGGAGGGCCTCCGACACCTCGACCCGCCCGACCGGGATCGACCCGTCGACCGGCCGCAGCGGCCGCTCGGAGACGTCGGCGGCGAGGAGGGAGGCGGTGCCGAGTCCGCAGTCGTAGGGCAGCTCGGGCAGCGCGGCGGCCAGGGCGGCGCCCATCGCGAGGCCGACCGAGCTGTCGAGGGCGCTCGAGACGACGGCCGGCAGCCCGGCCTCGGCGGTGATCGCCAGGGCCCGGTGCACGCCGCCGAGCGGCTGCGCCTTCACCACGAGCAGGTCCGCGGCGCCCGCCCGCGCGACGGCGAGCGGATCGGCGGCCTTGCGCACGCTCTCGTCGGCCGCGACCGGGATGCCCATGTACTTCACCCGCTTCCGCAGCTGCGCGAGCTCGTCGACGCTGGCGCACGGCTGCTCGACGTACTCGAGGTCGTACTCGGCGAGGGCGTGCACCGCGTGCTCGGCCTCGTCCACGTTCCAGCCGCCGTTCGCGTCCACGCGGATCCGCCCCTCCGGCCCGAGGACCCGGCGCACCTCGGCGACACGAGCGACGTCGTCGGCGAGCGTCTGCCCGCGCTCGGCGACCTTCACCTTGGCCGTCCGGCAGCCGTGGTAGCTCGCGAGGATCGCCGCGACCTCGTCCACTCGGACGGCGGGCACGGTCGCGTTCACCGGGATGCGGTCGCGCAGCGGCGTCGGCAGCGGGTTCCAGCCGTAGTCGAGTGCGGCCCGGAGCCAGGCGGCCGACTCCTCCGGTCCGTACTCGAGGAACGGCGAGAACTCCGTCCAGCCCTCCGGACCGCGCACCAGCGCGATCTCGCGGTGGTCGACTCCGCGGAACCGCGTCAGCAGGGGCAGCGCGACGACGCGCAGGCCGGCGTCGAGCTCATCGAGGGAGGGGTGAGCGGAGGTGGGCACGACGTCGTCCATGCCGCCATCATCCTCCGGACCGGCTGCGCGGACGCCCGGACCGGGCCGCTCCCGTGTGATGTTCAGGGCGTGCAAAACTGGCGGGGTCTGCCGCTCGACACCCGGAGGAACGCGATGAGCCAGGTCCCGATGAGCCCGGTCCCGACGAGCCCGCCGCCGTTCCCTCCCGCCGCTGGGCCCCGGCGCCCGCCGCTGGGCGCCGGCGCCTGGACCGCGCTGGCGGTCAGCGGGGTGGTCGGCCTGGTCTACACCGGTGTGCTCGGAACGCTGCTCGCGCTCGGCATCGGCGCGGCCCTCGACACCGCGGAGTCGGCGACCACGAGCGCGCCCGCCCCGGGCGGCTCCGAGGGCCCGTTCGGCGAGGACCCGTTCGAGGACCCCTTCGGCGAGGACCCCGGCGACGCGTCCGACCCGCTCTACGGCTACCCCGGCTACGAGGACGGCGACGCCGCCGACGTCCTCGACCAGCCCTCCGCCGAGGAGGCGCTCGCCCTCTCCGAGGAGGCCGTCGCCGCGGTCGAGGCCGCCCTGATCGGCGAGTGGGACTCGGGCGACGACGAGTACTACGAGCGGTCCGAGAACCTCTACGGCGGTCCCTCCCTCCTCTACGACTACATCTCGGCCACCGGCTACGCCGCCGCCGACCTCTCGACGGACGCCGACAAGCAGGCCGTCGTCGACCGCTTCACGGCGACCCTCGCGCCGCTCGGCTTCGACAGGGTCGACATCGCCGACTCCCCGTCCGAGTGGTCCCGGGTCGGCTACGAGCTCGACGACGCCGTCGGCGACGCGGAGGCGAGGGCGAGCCTCTGGATCGTCACGGCGTCCTCGACCCAGCGCGACGTGCCGGCCGTCGAGCTCGGCCTCGTCGACCTCGACTCCGACCCCTCCGGCGCAGTGGAGCGGATGCTGGACGACGTCGGTCTCGTGCCGCCGACGCAGGGGGCGTTCCTCGCCGGATACGCGAACAGCCTCCTCGAGGAGGGCGACCGCGACGAGTTCACGGCCCGCATGGAGGAGTTCGGCGGCGTCGCGACGGCCTGATCCGAGGCGCCGGTATCCGCATCCGCCCGCCCCCGCAAGCCCAGGTCCGCCGCAGGCGTGCCGCCTAGCGTGAGGGCATGGCGGAACCCCGAGCGACCAGGCCCCTGCGCGACTACGCGGCGATCGGCGACGGGAGGACGGTCGCCCTGATCGCGCGGGACGGCAGCGTCGACTGGATGCCGGTGCCCGACCTCGGCTCGACCCCCGCGTTCGCCGCGCTGATCGACCCGGAGTCCGGCGGCTGCGTCGAGCTGCGGCCCGAGGATCCCGCGGAGGTCACCCGCCGCTACCTGCAGGACACGAACGTCCTCGAGACCACCTTCACGACCGAGACGGGCTCGGTCACGGTCACCGACGCCCTCGTGACCGGCATCGCAGGCCGCCTCCCGTGGGCCGAGCTCGCCCGCCGGGTCGACGGAGTGACGGGCGAGGTGCGGATGCACTGGGCCGTCCGTCCCGGCACCGGCCTCGGCACGGTCTCGCCGTGGATCCAGAACGCCGACGGCCGCTCCCTGATCCGCGCGGGCGACATCACGATCGGCGTCACCGGTCAGGAGCACGGGCCGGACGGCGACGACGCCCCCTCCGGAGCGGGCGACGAGCTCACCGGGTCCTTCACTGTCTCGGGCGGGAAGAAGCCCAGCCGCCACGTCCTCGTGGTCTCGGCCACGCACGACGAGCCGCTGCACTTCCCCGACGCGCACAACGTCGACCGGGGCATCGACCGCACCATCCGCAGCTGGCGCGCCTGGTCGGAGGAGTTCTCCTACGACGGCCCGTGGGCCGACGCCGTGCAGCGCAGCGCCCTCGCGCTGAAGCTCCTGATCTACTCGCCCACCGGCGCCATCGCGGCCGCGGCGACGACCTCGCTCCCGGAGTCGCCCAACGGCGGCAAGAACTGGGACTACCGCTTCGCCTGGGTGCGCGACGCCGCCTACACCGCGCACGCGCTCGTCCGCTTCGGACTGCGGGAGGAGACGCACGCGGCGCTGTCGTGGCTCCTCCGCACGATCAAGGAGCACGGGCCCGACCTGCACATCTTCTACGGACTCGACGGGTCCCTGCCCTCGGGAGTGACGGAGTACGACGTGCCCGGCTGGGCCGGCATCGGACCGGTCGTCTCGGGCAACGGCGCGCAGAACCAGCTGCAGCTCGGCGTCTTCGGCGACCTCTTCGACATCTGCCGCATCTACGTCGACTCGGGCAACGTGCTCGACATCCAGACCGGGCGGCTGCTCTCGCGCGTCGCCGACACCACCTGCGACCTCTGGCGCAACCGCGACGCCGGCATGTGGGAGCTCGAGGAGGAGCAGCACTACACGTCCTCCAAGATGGGCTGCTGGCAGGCGCTCGACGCCGCCGTCCACCTCGCCGAGCTCGGCCAGATCCCGGGCAGCCCCGACCGCTGGCGCTTCGAGCGCGACCGCCTGCGCGACTGGATCGAGGAGCGCTGCTGGTCCGACGAGCTGGGCTCGTACGTGATGTACCCGGGCTCCTCGGAGCTCGACGCCTCGGTGCTGCTGCACGCGCCGAGCGGGTACGAGCGCGGCGAGCGGATGATCTCGACGATCGACGCCCTGGTGGGCGAGCTCGGCCGCGGCGCGCTGATGTTCCGCTACTCCGGGATGGAGGGCGAGGAGCATCCGTTCGTCGCCTGCTCGTTCTGGCTGGCCTCGGCGCTCGCCTGCGTCGGGCGGCACGACGAGGCCATCGCGCTGATGGACGAGCTGGTCGCCACCATGCCCAACGACGTCGGCATCATGTCCGAGATGGTCGCGACCGACGACCTGGCCTTCTGGGGCAACCTCCCGCAGGGACTCAGCCACCTGGCGCTCGTCAACGCGGCGATCACGATCGAGGAGCTCGCGCCCGAGAAGGTCGGGTCGAGGAAGCCCGGAGCCAGGAAGCCCGGGAGCGGCAAGAGGAGGAGTTCATGAGCGAGCTGACTGCGCGTCTGTTCCGCGACACGAGGGCGATCCTGGTCGAGAGCCCGTTCTGGCTCGACGGCCGCCTGCTGTGGTGCGACATCTCGACCGGCACGATCCACGCGAGCGCGATCGACGGGGCGGTCGACGGCTCCGACGACCTGGTCGTGGCCGTGGAGGCACCGCTGGGATCCTTCCAGCCGGCGCGCGGGGGCGGCTTCGTCGCGGCCCTGGGCGACCGGATCGTGCTGCTCGACGACGCCTTCGCGATCGAGCGCGAGCTCGCTCCGATCGAGCACCTGCACGCCGGCCTCCGGATGAACGAGGGCAAGTGCGATCCCTCCGGGCGCTTCGTCGCGGGATCGATGAACCTCACCACCGAGGAGCAGGACGGCGCGCTCTACCGGATCGACGCCTCCGGGCGCCTGGAGACGCTGCTCGGCGGCTTCGGAGTGGCGAACGGGTTCGAGTGGTCCGACGACGGCGCGACCTTCTACTTCACCGACACGAGCGTCTCGACCGTCTTCCGCTGCTCCTACGGCGACGAGCTCGGCGAACCCGAGCCGTTCCTCGTCGGCCGCTCGTTCGACGGACTCGCCCTCGACGTCGACGGCTGCTTCTGGACCGGCGCGAACGGCGAGAGCGCCGTGCTGCGCTGGAGCCCCGAGGGGGAGCTCCTCGACGAGATCGCGATCCCCGCGCCGAACGTGACCGGGCTGGGCTTCGGCGGCGCAGACCTCTCGACGCTGTTCGTCGGCACCGCGCGCGAGAAGCTCGAGGAGCAGCAGCTCGTCGACTCCCCGCTCTCGGGCGGCGTCTTCGCGATCGACACCCCCACGCGCGGTAGACCCGTGGAGGTGTTCGGCGCAAGTCGTTGAGCGGCTCGGGCGGGGGAGCGTAGACCGGAGGCATGGACTTAGGAATCACCGGACGCACCGCCCTCGTCACCGGAGCGGACTCGGGCATCGGGCTCGCCACCGCGACGCTCCTCCTCGCGGAGGGGGCGACCGTCGTGCTCTCGGACCGCGATCAGGAGAAGCTCGACGCTGCAGCAGCCGGGCTCGACGCACCGGAGGGACGCCTGCACGCCTTCGCCGCCGACGTCACGAGCGTCGAGGAGCTGGCCACCCTGCACGCGAAGGTCGCCGAGGCCGTCGGAGAGATCGACATCCTCGTGCAGAGCGCGGGTGTCACCGGCGCCCAGGGCCTCTTCCACGAGATCGACGACGAGGGCTGGACCAGCACGCTCGAGACCGACCTGCTCGGGCCGGTCCGGCTGGTGCGCGAGTTCCTCCCCGATCTGCGTCACGGCGGATGGGGGCGCCTCGTGCTCGTCGCCTCCGAGGACGCGGTGCAGCCCTACGACGACGAGCTGCCGTACTGCGCCGCGAAGGCCGGCGTGCTCGCCCTCGCCAAGGGCCTCTCGCGGTCGTACGCCCTCGAGGGCCTGCTCGTGAACGCGGTCTCGCCCGCGTTCATCCGGAGCCCCATGACCGACGCCATGATGCAGAAGCGCGCTGAGCAGCGCGGCACGTCGACGGACGAGGCGATCTCGTCGTTCCTCGACGAGGAGCGGCCGTACATGGAGCTCAAGCGCCGCGGCGAGACCGACGAGGTCGCCGCCGTGATCGCGTTCCTCTGCTCCGACCGCGCCTCGTTCGTGAACGGGTCGAACTACCGCGTCGACTCCGGATCCGTCGCCACCATCTGATCCGTCGCCACGAATCGAGCCGGACGTTCTGCGCTCTGAGTCAACCCCCCTTCGCTCACGGCCCCCGTCCGGGCGCCGTCCAGCCACAGCAGCCACACTCGATGGAGGGGATCACCCCGACACCGTCAAGAGAAAGGAATGGTCCATGACCACCACCCTCGAACGCCACGTCGAAGCCCCCGCCGGCTCCGGAGCCAAGACCAGCCGTCGTCAGAACGCCGAGAAGGGCTTCAAGGCCTCGAAGGAGCTGCTCGACAGCCTCCAGATCGTCCTCGTCGACCTGATCGAGCTCCACGTGCAGGGCAAGCAGGCGCACTGGAACGTCGTCGGCAAGAACTTCCGCGACCTGCACCTGCAGCTCGACGAGATCATCGAGGCCGCGCGCGAGTTCAGCGACGACATCGCCGAGCGCATGCGCGCGCTGCACGGGATCCCGGACGGCCGCAGCGACACCGTCGCGGCGACCACCACGCTGCCCGAGTACCCGCACGGCGAGATCGACACCGCCGAGACGGTCGACCTCGTCACCATCCGCCTCGAGAACACCGCCGCCACCATGCGCGAGGTGCACGACCAGGTGGACGAGGAGGACCCGACCAGCGCGGACCTCCTGCACGCGATCATCCAGAGCCTGGAGCAGTTCGCCTGGATGGTGTCGGCCGAGAACCGCCGCACCTCCACCGCGAAGTAGCACTCCGCAGCACTGACGACAGAGGGACCCCGCTCCGGCGGGGTCCCTCTTCGCATGCATTCGCCTCGTGCCGATCGAGGAGCGCGCGTCTCGAGATCCGCGTGCTCCGGGCGACCCGGCGTCCGCTCGGCCCGCGACAGTAGGGTCGAGGGCATGAGCACGCAGGTTTCCGAGCTGTTCGACGCGAGCCGGTGGGAGCCGGTGCGCGGCTTCGACGCTCTCGAGGACATCACCTACCACCACGACCGCACCGGGCGCATCGCCCGCGTCGCCTTCGACCGCCCGGAGGTGCGCAACGCGTTCCGGCCGCGCACCGTCGACGAGCTCTACAACGCCCTCGAGGATGCGCGGATCAACCCGCGCATAGGCGTGGTGATCCTCACCGGCAACGGCCCGAGCCCGAAAGACGGCGGCTGGGCGTTCTGCTCCGGCGGCGACCAGCGGATCCGCGGTCGCGACGGCTACCGCTACTCCGACGGCGAGACGGCCGAGGGGATCGACGCGGCGCGATCGGGCCGCCTGCACATCCTCGAGGTGCAGCGCCTCATCCGCTTCATGCCGAAGGTCGTCCTCGCGGCGGTCCCCGGCTGGGCGGCGGGCGGCGGCCACTCGCTGCACGTGGTCTGCGACCTCACGATCGCCTCGGCCGAGCACGGCCGCTTCAAGCAGACGGACGCCGACGTCGGCTCGTTCGACGCCGGCTACGGCTCGGCGTACTTCGCCCGCCAGATCGGGCAGAAGGCTGCTCGCGAGGTGTTCTTCCTCGCCCGCGAGTACTCGGCGCAGCGCGCCTACGAGATGGGCGCGGTCAATGCGGTCGTGCCGCACGCCGAGCTCGAGACGACGGCGCTGGAGTGGGCCGAGACGATCCTGACCAAGTCGCCGACCGCCATCCGCATGCTCAAGTACGCCTTCAACGCGGTCGACGACGGACTCGTCGGCCAGCAGCTGTTCGCCGGCGAGACCACGCGCCTCGCCTACGGCACCGACGAGGCCGTCGAGGGCCGCGACTCCTTCCTCGAGAAGCGCGACCCCGACTGGTCGCCGTTCCCGTGGCAGTTCTGAGCGCATGACCCGGGAGCTGATCGCGGTCGACTCCGCGCCGGAGCAGGTGCTGATCGCCCTGCGCGCCGCGCTCGACGGCAGCGGCCCGGCGATCCGCGTCGCCGCGCCCGGAGCGTCCGGAGCCGCCGCCGCGGTCGTTCCGCAGCGCGTGGCCGTCGTGGTCGAGACCTCCGGCTCCTCCGGTCCGCCCAAGCGCGTCGCTCTCGCGACCGGGGCGCTGCTGACCAGCGCCGCCGCCACTCTCGCCGAGCTCGGCGGACCGGGCCGCTGGCTGCTGTGCCTCCCCACCCACTACATCGCCGGCGTGCAGGTGCTCGTGCGCTCGATCACCGCCGACGCCGATCCCGTCGTGCTGCCGGAGGGGCACTTCGATGCGCTCGCGTTCCTCGAGCTCGCTCGGACGATGCCCGCCGGGGAGCGGCGCTACTCCTCCCTCGTCCCCGTGCAGCTCGCACGGCTTCTCGACGCAGCGGAGGCGGACCCGGCCCAGGCCGCGACCCTCCGCTCGTTCGACGCGCTGCTGATCGGCGGGCAGGCGGCGCCGCGACCCCTGCGCGAGCGGGCCGCCGCGCTGGGCGTGCAGGTCCGCCTGACCTACGGATCGAGCGAGACCTCGGGCGGCTGCGTCTACGACGGGTCGCCGCTGCGCGACGTGCGCGTCCGGATCGACGCCGGCCAGGTGCTGCTCGGCGGGCCGACCCTCGCCGAGGGCTACCTCGACGCCGACGGCGGAGTGGACGTGGACCGCACGGCCACGGCCTTCGCCAGCATCGCGGGGGAGCGCTGGTACCGCACCGGCGACGCGGGCGAGCTGGTCGACGGTCGGATCCGCGTCACGGGCCGCCTCGACCGCGTGATCGTCTCGGGCGGCGAGAAGGTCTCGCTCGACGCAGTCGAGAAGGTGCTGCGCGACGGCCCCGTCCCCGACGCGGTCGTCGTGCGCCGGGCCGACGCCGAGTGGGGCGAGGTGCCGGTCGTCGTGACCGCCGCGGATCCCGTCCCCGTGCTCGCCGAGGTCAGGGCGGCCGTGCAGGAGGCTCTCGGCCGGGTCGCCCGGCCCGCCGCCGTCGTGCGCGTGGAGACCGTGCCGCTGCTCGCCTCCGGCAAGCCGGACCGCCGTGCGCTGGAGGGCCTCGCCGCGACTGCGGACTGAGGCGTCTCGGTAGGATTCCCTCCGTGTCGAGTACGAGTCGCAAGAAGAAGCCGCAGGCGAAGCCCCGGAGCGGCCGTCCGGGCGGCAACCCGCAGAAGGTGCAGGTGGCGCCGGCCGGTGCGCGCGAGTGGATCGCCGGAGCGCGCCTGCGCACCCTTCCGCTCGCGATCGCTCCCGTGCTCATCGGCACCGGAGCCACGCAGGTCACCGACGAGGGCTGGCACTGGGTGCGCGCCCTGCTCTGCCTCGCCGTCTCGCTCGCCCTGCAGATCGGCGTGAACTACGCGAACGACTACTCCGACGGCGTGCGCGGCACCGATGCGAACCGCGTCGGCCCCTCGCGCCTCACCGGCTCCGGAGCCGCGAAGCCGAAGCACGTGCTGACGGTCGCGCTCGTCTTCTTCGGCCTCGCCGCCCTCGCAGGCCTCGTGCTGACCGTGCTCTCGGGCCACTGGTGGTTCCTGCTGGTCGGCGCCGCCGCGATCGCCGCCGGCTGGTTCTACACGGGCGGACGCCGCCCTTACGGCTACCTCGGACTCGGCGACGTGTTCGTCTTCGTCTTCTTCGGCCTCGTCGCCACCGTCGGCACGACCTTCGTGCAGATCGGCCGCACCAATCAGGAGTCGTGGCTCGGCGCTGTCGCCGCGGGCCTCTTCGCCTGCGCGGTCCTGATGGTCAACAACATCCGCGACATCCCGACCGACCGCGCGTCGGGCAAGCGCACGCTCGCCGTGATCGTGGGGCCGACCGTCGCCCGCGCGCTCTACAGCGCGTTCGTGCTGGTGCCGTTCGGCATCTCGGTGATCCTGGCGCTGTTCTACCCGCTCGCGTGGCTCACGCTGTTCGTGCTGCTCGCGATCCTGCCGGCGATCCTCATCACCCTGACGGCGCGCACGGCGAAGGAGCTGATCCTGGCGCTGCAGCTGACGAGCCTGGGCGGGCTCGCGTACGCGGCGATCCTGGCGGCGGCGCTCGCGTTCTGAGGCGCTCGGGCTCTCCGCCGAGTTAGCGCTCCTCGCGCGAGCGGTCGACGGCGGCGTCCTCGATGTCGTCGTCGGTCGGGGCGCGGGGCACGTCCTTGCGGCGCTCGTAGATCGCCTGCGCGATGGTCTCGCGGGGCCCCCGCAGCACGATGTACGACAGCGACATGCTCGCTACGGCGGCGATCACTCCCGCCGTCACCGCGGCGGTGAGATCGGAGTCGAGGAACGTGCGCGCCGGCAGGTACACCAGCACGAAGACACCGGCGAACATCGCCAGACGCAGGAGCGAGTAGACGACGACGGCGCGGCTGAGTTTCACCGGGACAGTGTACGTCGGGCCCCTGCGCGGGAGCGGCTGCACACCCGTCCGTGAGCACCCCGGGAGCCTCCTGTCCAGCCTCCGAGCGCCCGGTCGGCGAACAGCGTGCGGACGTAGACTGAATTCCGTGATCCGCCTCTTCATCGGCCTGCTCGTGGCCCTCGCCGTGTTCACGGTCTACACCGTGATCGACGTCGCGATGAGCAACCGGCACGCGGTGCGCGCGATCCCGAAGTGGTCCTGGGTCCTGGTCGTCCTCCTGCTGCCGCTGATCGGCGCGGGCCTGTGGTTCTGGATCGGCCGTCCGCGCAAGGACCGCTCGGCGGGCCGGCGCTTCACGGCTCCCGACGACGACCCCGACTTCCTCGGCACGATCCGTCAGGAGCGCGATCCCGAGAAGGAGCGCGAGCAGGCCGAGCGCATCGCTCAGCTCGAGCGCGACCTGGCCGATCTCGACGACCCAGACAAGTCCGACGGCCCCGGCCGACGGGATGCCTGAGCACCCTCCGGTCGCGCCCTCCACCCGTTCCGCGGTCGACCTCCTCACCCGCTTCGTCGCGCTCGGCGTCCGCGACGTCGTCGTCGCTCCCGGATCGCGGTCGCAGGCCCTGGCACTCGTCGCGGCCGAGCTCGAGACCCGCGGGGCGATCCGCCTGCACGTGCGCGTCGACGAGCGCTCGGCCGGGTTCCTCGCCCTGGGGCTCGCGCTCGAGACGGGGCTGCCCGCCCTGGTGATCACCACCTCCGGGACCGCGACCGCGAACCTGCACCCCGCCGTGCTCGAGGCCGACGCCTCGGACGTGCCGCTGATCGTGCTCACCGCCGACCGGCCGGACGAGCTGCGCGGCATCCGCTCGAATCAGACGACGGAGCAGCGCGAGCTGTACGGCCGCGCCGTTCGGCTGTTCGAGGACGTCGCCGCGCCGGGGCCCTCGTCGCTGCCGGAGGAGGCCGCCGCGCTCGCCGACCGCGCCTTCTCGGCGGCCCTGCATCCGGGCGGGCCCGTGCACCTCAACCTCGCGTTCCGCGATCCGCTGTCCTCGAGCCTGCCGGAGTTCGAGGTCCCGCCGGCGGCCGAGCCGCTCGCCGCAGGGCCCTCGGAGGAGGTCGAGCGGGTCGCCGCAGGACCCGACGAGCCGCTGACCGTCGTCATCGCCGGGGACAAGGCGGGCGACGTCGCGGAGGCCGTCGCGCGCGCGGGCGACTGGCCGCTGCTCGCCGAGGTCTCCTCCGGCGCCCGTTTCGGGCCGCAGCTCGTCGTCGCCTGGCGCCGGCTGCTGGGCGAGGCCGACTTCGGCGGACGCGTGCGGCGCGCGATCGTGTTCGGCCACCCGACGCTCTCGCGCGAGGTGCCGGAGCTCCTGCGCCGGGACGACGTCGAGGTGATCGTCGTCGACCGCGGCCGCCCGCAGTTCTACAACCCTGGTCGCCGTGCGCGCCGGGTCGCCGGGATCGAGGTGGTGCGCCCCTCCGGCTCGCCGCGCCCCGACCGCGCCGAGCGGGCCTGGGCCGGGTCGTGGGTGTTCCGCAGCCGCGCGCTCGTCGTCGACCCCGACGCCCTGCCCGAGGTCGCCGACGGCGGCACGATGTCGCTGGAGGACCGCCGCGGCTTCGCGCGCAACGCCCTCGCGGCCGTGCGCGCACCGCTGACCCGCGAATTCGTGGTGTCGGCCGTCTGGCGGGTGACCTGGCCGCACGACCGCCTGCTCTTCGGTGCCTCGCGCCTCATCCGCGTGGCCGACGGCGCGCTGCCGGGCAAGAAGATCACCGTGCACTCCAACCGAGGCCTCGCGGGGATCGACGGGACCGTCTCGACCGCGCTCGGCATCGCCGTCGCCTCGCAGGCGGGCGAGCGGGGGGCCGCCGGAGTGACGCGCGTCATTTTGGGCGATCTCACGCTGCTGCACGAGGCGGGCGGGCTGATGCTCGCTCCCGGAGAGCGGCGGCCGCGAGTGCAGCTCGTCGTGGTGAACGACGGGGGAGGCACGATCTTCGACGGCCTGGAGGTCGCGTCGAGCTCGGCGCCCGACGCGTTCGACCGGGTGCAGTTCACTCCGCAGTCCGTCGATCTCGAAGCGCTGGCGCGGGCGTACGGATGGGCGTACTCGCGCGTCTCGACCCGCGGCGAGCTGGAGCAGGCGCTGACGGCGCCGGGCGACGGGCCGGGGATCGTGGAGATCCCGCTGGGGCGCTAGGCCTCGCTCAGGCCGCGCAGACCTTCAGATCTTCGACGTCCCGGGTCAGTGTGAGGCTGCTGCCGAGCAGGGTCGCGTAGTTCTTCGACTGCCCCTTCATGACGTCGACAGTCTGCTGGTGGACGCAGTCCTTCTCGACGAGGAGCACGGCGGATCCCTGCGCGGCGCCCGAGGCGACACCGGACAGTGCGTCGGGGAAGGTGGCACCGGCCGCGAGATAGACCGTGTCCTGGAGGGCGGACTGCCGGAAGAGCAGCGCGCTCGTGGCGTAGCGGTCGCGTCCGGCGACCCGCTCGATGCTCGAGAAGAAGTAGCGCGATCTCATCGACGCCTCGAATCCCGGAGTGATCGTCGTCGGCCCGCCGACGAGGATGAAGCCGCTCGCCCTGACGCCCGAGAGCGTGCGGGTCGTGGCATCGTCGATCTCCTCCGCGGCCCCGTCGACGAGGAGCACGGGCGAGCCGAACTGCGCGGCGACCGAGGAGGCCGAGAGGGCGTCCGGGAAGTTCCGACCGGTGGCGAGATACACCTCGAGCGCGTCCTGCCGGCGCCGGTCGCGATCGAATACGCCTGCCACCAGCAGCCGTGAGGTCTCGTAGCGATCGCGCCCGCCGATCCGCTCGATCCGCGGAGCCAGGGCGGCGATGGCGTCGTAGGTCGACGGCACGATGGTGGCCTCGCTGCCGACGACCACGATGCGCCGAGGAGCCAATCGGCGGATCTCGTCGGCCACGACCGAGGTGAGTCGTCCCGGCTCCGTCATGAGGAGAGCGCCGCCCTGCACCGCTGCGGCCGGGCCCGCACTCAGGGCGTCCGGCCAGTTCTCGCCGCTCGCGACGTAGAGGACCGGGATCCCGGGCGCGAAGGCCGAGCGGGTGAGCGCCACGGAGGTGGCGTAGCGGTCCGAGCCGGACAGGCGATCCGTGTGCCACCGCCACTGATCCCACTTCGTGATCGAGAGGTCGATCCCGGAGGCGGTGGTGCCTCCTCCGACGGGGAAGAACGACGCGCCCTCCGCCCGGCGGGAGTCCTTCCACAAGCGGTCGTCGTAGCCGCCGCCCCAAGCGCCGGCGAGCACGGTGTAGGAACCGCGGGGCAGTCCGGTGAGGTAGTACGGAGACGCTGAGCCGTCCTTCGGCGGGATCTGCTCCCGGTTCCAGGCGAACAGCCGCTTCGTGGTCGGGTCCTGGTAGACGGCCTGGACGGACCAGAACGTGTCGAGACCCGAGACCTCGCCCTTGATCATCCCGGGGTGGGAGCTGGTCAGGGTCGCGTCCGCAGCGGGCGCGGTGACGGGGCGCGCGCCCACCGCGACGGCGCTCCCGCCGGACCAGACCGCGCCCCAGGCCTCGATGCTGTACGGCGAGAAGAGGAGGTAGTACTCGGCCCCCGCTGTCAGGCCGTCGAAGCGGAAGCGCGACGATTCCAGCTTCTGCGAGGAGAGCTGACGGCGGTCGGCGCTCCAGACCTCGACGAAGAAGTCGCCGCTGGGGAGGCCGTTCGGGCCGAGCTCGAACTCGTCCGCACCCTCGAAGACCACCGATCCGCTGATCACCGCGTCGGCCGTCGCGCCCGCTGCGGCGACTCGCGCGCCTTCGGGGAGGGGGCTGGCTGCGCTCGGCTGCGAGTAGGTGGTGGGATCGAGTGACGTGACCGTCGGGATCCGCGCGGACTGCGTCTCGGTCGAGAGTGTGCTCCGTGCAGCGGTGGCGCTGTGGCCGGCCGCGGTCTGTGCGGGGAGTGCGGCGTGTGCGGGGGGTGCGGCCTGCGCGGGGAGTGCGGCCTGCGCGGAGGGTGCGGCCGATGCGATGAGGACGCCGAGGACGGCGCCGATCGCCGCGAGACGAGTGCGGTGCCGGCTCTGCTTGCGCATGGGACTCCCTCGATCGACTGCTCTCCCGTCGAGGTCGCAGGTTCTGAGGCATCGTACTGACGATCGGCGCTCCGGGACGCGGATGCGGCTCGAACGCGGGGAGGGGAGGGCCGCCGATGCCTGCGCGGCCGCGGAGGGGGTCGTCGGCACAGAAGGGGGCGGCGAGCCCGAGGTGCCGCTGGTCGCCTCGGAACCGCAGCTGCGGCGGTGACGTCGCTCCTCCCCAGGTGGAGGACGGGGCGCGTCTCCACCGATCATCGGACCGGTGGGACCGGGTCCGATGGATCCCGGTTGACTCCTCGCATGGCAGGGACGGGAGCAGCGGAGACGGCGCTGCGCGAGGTGAGGGCGCACGGCGACCGAGCGGCCGAACTCGCCCTCAGCGCCGCGCCGGTGCTGCTCGCGGCGGCCGAGGCCTTGCACGCGGGATACCGGGCGGCACTGGGGTGCCCGGAGTGGTTCGCGCGTGGGCGGAGCGAGTCGCCCGGCCTGGTGGAGCGATCCATCCGGGCCGAGTTCGCCGTGGTGCTGCAGGTGTCCGAGAGCGCCGCCGCTCGCGAGATCGAGCACGCGCGGCTGCTGGTCGACGAGCTCCCGCGGACCCGTGCCGCTCTGGCCGAGGCGCGCATGCGATGGGAAGCGGGCGGGATCGTCTGCTCCGTCGCGGCGACCCTCCCGGCCGCCTCGCGCGCCGAGTTCGACGTCCGGGCGGCCGAGCTCGCCGTCGCGGTGACCCCGACCCAGCTGAGGCGTGCGCTGGCGCAGCTGAGGGAGGAGCTGCACGAGCTGCCGCTCGCCGAGCGGCACGCGCGCGCCCGAGCCGACAGGTCGGTGTGGATGACGTCCGACGACGACGGGATGGCGACGCTCTGCGCCCACCTGCCGGCGACGATCGCCGTCGGCGCTCTCACGCGTCTCGACAGGATGGCCCGTCAGCTCCGCGGCGACGAGGACGTGCGCACTCTCGCTCAGCTGCGTGCCGATGCGCTGGGCGACCTGCTCTGCCACGGGGACGTCGCCGGCACGACGCCGTCCGACGAGTCCTCCGCGACCTCCGCGACCTTCGCGTCCGGCATCCGCGCCGAGGTGAGGCTGATGATGTCGGAGGCCACGGCAGCCGGAACGGACGACTCCGCGGTCGATCTGGACGGCTACGGGCTCGTCCCCGCCGATGTCGCGCGCGATCTCGTCGGAGCCGACGCGACCTTCACGCCGGTCCGGACCGACCCGCGGACGGGCGTGGTCGTCTCGGTCGGCCGCGCGCTCCGCACACCGCCGCCACCCCTGCGTCTCCTTGTCCGCTTGCGAGACCGGACGTGCCGGTTCCCGGGCTGCACCCGGTCGGCGTCCGCTTCGGAGGCCGACCACACGGTCGAGTGGCGGAACGGCGGAGAGACGACACCCCGGAACCTCGCCTCGCTGTGCATCGCGCACCATCACGTCCGACACGGGGACCGCTGGACGTACGTCCTGCATCCCGACGGAGTCGCGGACTGGACGACGCCGACGGGTCGCCGCATCACGACGTGGCCGGTGGCGACGACCGCGGCACTCGCTCCGGGACTCCGATCGAACGATCCTCCGCCACCACCCCGCGAGGAGTGACCACTGTGCGCGACGGGTCGAGGAGACCCGCCGACGCTCAGCTCAGCGCGTCCTGCACCGGACGGAACTTGATCCGCGTCTCCGCGAGTTCGGCGTCGGGGTCGCTGTCGGCGACGATGCCGGCGCCGGCCCAGGCTGTGATCGCGCCGTCCGGAGCGATCTGAGCGCTGCGGAGACCCACGGCCCACTCCCCGTCGCCGCGACCGTCGATCCAGCCGACGGGGCCGGCATAGCGGCCTCGGTCGAACAGCTCGAGCTCGTCGATCAGGTCGAGCGCGGTGCCGGTCGGGGTGCCGGCGACGGCGGCCGTCGGGTGCAAGGCGTCGACCAGGTCGAGTGCGGTCGAGGCATCGCCGAGCGTGCCTCGCACATCCGTAGCGAGGTGCCAGAGGTTGGGCAGTTCGAGCGTGAACGGCGCGCCGCTCGTGCTGAGCGACGAGGTGTGCGGCCGCAGCTCCCTGAGCAGGCTCGCTATCGCGAACGCGTGCTCGGAGCGGTCCTTCGTGCTCTCCAGGAGCGCCTGCGCGATCGCCGCGTCAGTGGCCGCATCCGTTCCGCGCGCACTCGTACCGGCGAGGACTCGCGCAGTGATAGCTCCGTGATCGACCCCCACGAGGGTCTCGGGGCTCGCGCCGACGAAGCCGTCGACGGCGAAGGTCCAGCAGTCGGGGTAGGTGCTCGCGAAGTCCACCAGGATCCGCCGCAGGTCGGCCCCGCGGGGCAGCCGCCCGCGGAGGTCCCGCGCGAGCACGACCTTCTCGAGCGCCCCTGCGCGGATTCTGTCGACCGCCGAGGCCACCGCCGAGCGGTAGCCGTCGGGCGTCATCGCACCGGGCAGCATCGAGACGCGGTACTCGTCCCCGAACGGCCGCGTAGCAGCCGGCTCCGAGCCGACAGCGCCGTCCGAGGAGATCGTCGTGACCCACGAGCGCCCCCCGCGCGACCCGACGACGGTCCGCGGCACGATCAGCACGCTGGTCGCCGACGACCGCCCCGAGAACGCGAACGCCCCGAAGGCGACGAGCCCCGTCCCCGGCAGTCCGATCGGGTCGTCCACCTCGGCGGACGCGGACAGCACCCGCCACGCGTCGGCCGCCTCGCGCAGACGGTCCGGCCCCGAGAACTCCAGCCGCAGCGCTTCATCGAGTCCCACCAGTCCGGCGCCGTTGCGCTGCCAGAGGAGGGGACGTTGCGGATCCGCGAGAGAGGGGAGCGCTGCGGGGGAGTCCAGCGGGGTCGTCCCCACGTGAAGAGGGGGAGCCCCGGCGCCGATGAGCGTCACGTCCCCAGGGTACGCCCGCGGCGGGACGGGGCCGCTCGGAGCGGGAGGGTGTGCAGACAGCGCGGGGAGCGCCAGAGGAGCGGACGTCCCACGCCCCGCCCCCGCCCCCCCGGATCGGCGCCGGTACTGTGATCCGCGCCGGAGCCGCCCGCTAGGCGGAGCTGGGCGGTTCCGGTGCCCCGCACGTCCTCCCGGAACGCTCCGGCGGGGGCGGATGCTCAGCCGCCGCCCCGCCGCCCGCTCTAGACTCGATGATCGTGACTAAGGCAGACCTTACCAAGCGCCCCGACGAGGTCGCCGCCATGTTCGACACGGTGGCACCCGCCTACGACCTGACCAACACGGTCCTCTCGGCGGGCAACGACCACCTGTGGCGCATCGCCACGACCCGTGCCGTGAATCCGGCGCCGGGCGAGCGGATCCTCGATGTCGCCGCGGGCACGGGCACCTCCTCCGCCTCGCTCGCCCGCTCGGGCGCGCACGTCGTCGCCGCCGACTTCTCGCCGGGGATGATCGCCGTCGGCCGCACCCGTCAGGCAGGGAACGACCGCATCGAGTTCGTACAGGCCGACGCCATGGCCCTCCCCTTCGAGGACGAGTCGTTCGACGCCGTCACGATCTCCTTCGGCCTGCGCAACGTGGCCGAGCCGCGCACCGCGCTCGCCGAGTTCTTCCGTGTCGTGAAGCCGGGCGGCCGCGTCGTCATCTGCGAGTTCTCGACTCCGCCGCTGAAGCCCCTCGCCGCGGCGTATGACCTCTACCTCGCGAAGGTCATGCCCGCGATCGTGGGGCTCGCGTCCTCGAACGACCCCGCCTACGACTACCTCGGCGACTCCATCCGCGCGTGGCCCGAGCAGAAGGTGGTGGCGTCCTGGCTCCGCGTCGCCGGCTTCGAGCGCGTCGCCTACAAGGACCTCACCTTCGGCATCGTCGCGCTGCACCGCGGGATCAAGCCGATCGTCGCCACCTCATGACACCCGGGGGCCTCGAAGCCCGAGACGTTAGGGTTTCAGTGTGAACGCCACTGCGCCCGTCGCCCGCCGCAGCCCGTCCCTGACGGCGCAGCTCGGCCTCTCCGAGCGCATCTTCTCGACCGCGTCGGACCGCTCGCTCGCGCGGGCGATCGACGAGGGTCTCGAGCAGGTCGAGACGGGGCTGGTCCACCAGCTGTCCTTCGCCGACCAGGTCGCCGACGTCTCGACGCGCTACCTCCTCGAGGCAGGCGGCAAGCGCGTGCGCCCCATGCTCACGCTGCTCGCCGCGCAGCTGGGCCGGGGCAACACCCCGCAGGTGCTGCTCGGCGCCCAGGCCATCGAGATCACGCATCTCGCCTCGCTGTACCACGACGACGTCATGGACGAGGCGGAGAAGCGCCGCGGCGTCCCCTCCGCTCAGACCGTCTGGGGCAACAACGTCGCGATCCTCACCGGCGATCTGCTCTTCGCCCGCGCCAACCAGCTCATGATCGAGCTCGGCGATCGCGCGATCCGCCTCCAGGCCGACACGTTCGAGCGCCTCGTCCTCGGTCAGCTGCACGAGACCGTCGGGCCGGCCGAGGGGGAGGACCCGGTCGAGCACTACCTCTCGGTGCTCGCCGACAAGACCGGCTCGCTGATCGCCGCGGCCGGTCGCACGGGAGTCGTCTTCGCCGAGGGTCCCGCCGAGTACGAGGAGGCGATGCGCGTCTTCGGCGAGAAGATCGGCGTCGCGTTCCAGATCGTCGACGACGTGATCGACCTCTCCCCGCAGCCCGAGGAGACCGGTAAGAACCCCGGCACCGACATCCGTGCCGGCGTCTCGACCCTGCCGATCCTCCGCCTGCGCGAGCGCGCGACCTCCGACCGGGGTGCCGCCGAGCTCCTCGCGAGGATCGAGAGCTACGTCAGCCGCTCGAACGACGAGATCGCGCACACCGACGAGCAGCACGCCGACATCTCCGACGCCATCGCGCAGCTGCGCGACCACGATGTGACGGCGCAGACCCTCGCCGAGGCCCACCGCTGGGCCGACGAGGCCGTCGCCGCTCTCGCCCCGCTGCCCGACGGCTCGGTCCGCAAGGCGCTCACGCGCTTCGCGGACACGGTCGTCGACCGCAACGGCTGACCCCGATCGTCGCGGCGCGCCCTGCGCCGCAGGAAATGAGACCGGACGTGCGCCACGGCGCCCCGGCAGGAGGAACGCAATGACCAAGCTCAGGCTGGCCATCGTCGGTGCGGGGCCCGCGGGCATCTACGCCGCCGACCTCATGATCAAGGCCGAGAAGAAGTACGACGTCTCGATCGACCTGTTCGAGCAGCTGCCGGCTCCCTACGGTCTCGTCCGCTACGGAGTCGCGCCCGATCACCCGCGCATCAAGGGCATCATCACGGCCCTGCGCGAGGTCCTCGACCGCGGCGACATCCGGATCTTCGGCAACGTGCACTTCGGCACCGACCTCACTCTCGAGGACCTCAAGCGGCACTACCACGCGGTGATCTTCTCGACGGGTGCGATCCGCGACGCTCCGCTCGACGTCCCCGGCGTCGACCTCGAGGGCTCCTACGGAGCGGCCGACTTCGTCAGCTGGTTCGACGGCCACCCCGACGTGCCGCGCACCTGGCCGCTCGAGGCCTCCTCCGTCGCGGTGATCGGCAACGGCAACGTGGCGCTCGACGTCTCGCGGATGCTCGCGAAGCACGCCGACGACCTGCTGCCCACCGAGGTCCCGCCGAACGTCTACGAGGGTCTGAAGGCCTCTCCCGTCACCGACGTGCATGTCTTCGGCCGCCGC
The DNA here is from genome assembly GCF_001423045.1 of Rathayibacter sp. Leaf296. Lineage (NCBI taxonomy): Bacteria > Bacillati > Actinomycetota > Actinomycetes > Micrococcales > Microbacteriaceae > Rathayibacter > Rathayibacter sp. Leaf296. The sequence continues at coordinate 719,848 of NZ_LMNR01000002.1, read as the reverse complement.
GGACCCGCGCAGGTCAAGTTCACTCCGCTCGAGCTGCGCGAGCTCGGCGAGCTGCGCGACGTCGACATGATCGTCCACGACGAGGACTTCGTGCTCGACCCCGCCTCGCAGGCCGCGATCGAGACCAACAAGCAGGTCATGGTCATCAACCGTGTCCTGAACCAGTGGCGCACCCGCGAGACCGGCAGCGCCTCCCGTCGCCTCCACCTGCACTTCTGGGCGAAGCCGCTCGAGTTCGTCGACGACGGGCAGGGCCGCGTCGCCGCGATCCGCTACGAGCGCACGGAGCCCGACGGCGAGGGCGGCGTGCGCGGCACCGGCGAGATCCGCGAGGTCGCGGTGCAGGCCGTCTACCGCGCGGTCGGCTACTTCGGCTCCCCGCTCGACGGCCTGCCGTTCGACGAGATGCGCGGAGTGATCCCGAACCGCGAGGGCCAGGTCCTGGACGACGAGGACCAGCAGGTCCACGGCGTCTACGCGACCGGCTGGATCAAGCGCGGCCCGGTGGGCCTGATCGGCCACACCAAGTCCGACGCGATGGAGACCGTGGGTCACGTGCTCCGCGACCAGGCGTCGTGGTGGACTCCCGCGCACCCCGAGGAGTCTGCGATCGTCGGGCTGCTCGACGAGCGCGGCATCGCGTACACCGACCTCGAGGGCTGGCACCGCCTCGACGAGCACGAGCAGGCGCTCGGGGCTCCGGAGGGACGCGCCCGCGTCAAGGTCGTGCCCCGAGAGGACATGATCGCGATCTCGCGCGCCGAGCTCGTCTCGGACTGACTCCCCGTCGCAGGCCGATCCGCCTGCTGCCGCGACGACCCCTCGGTGCACGCCGGGGGGTCGTCGTGCACGTCGGAGGGCTCCCGTACACTGCGGGCAGCCACGAGGGCGGGACGAACGGGGACACGATGACGAGCACGACGCAGCCAGGGCCCCACGACGTGATCCGGGTGCGGGGTGCCCGGCAGAACAACCTGCGCGGCGTCGATGTCGACATCCCCAAGCGCCGCATCACGGTCTTCACGGGCGTCTCGGGCTCGGGCAAGTCCTCGCTCGTCTTCGGCACGATCGCCGCCGAGTCGCAGCGGCTGATCAACGAGACGTACTCCGCGTTCCTGCAGCAGTTCATGGGCTCGCCCGCGCGGCCCGACGTCGAGTCGCTCGACGGGCTCTCCGCGACGATCGTGGTCGACCAGGAGCGGATGGGGGCCAACGGCCGCTCCACGGTCGGCACCGCGACCGACGCCTACACGATGCTGCGCATCCTCTTCAGCCGGATCGGCGACCCGCACGTCGGCACGAGTGGCGCCTTCTCGTTCAACCTGCCCGAGGGCATGTGCCCGCGCTGCGAGGGCACGGGCCGCGCCTCCGACATCGACCTCGACGCCCTCTTCGACCGCTCGAAGTCCCTCGAGGGCGGCGCGCTCGATGCGATCCCGAACTTCGTCGTCGGCGGCTGGTACTGGAAGGGGCTCGCCGAGTCGGGCCTGTACCCGGCCGACGTCCCGATCGCCGATTTCACTCCGGAGCAGCTCGACGCGTTCCTCTACCGCCCCGCCACCAAGATGGCGATCGCGGGCATGAACATGACCTACGAGGGCCTCGTGGTCAAGGTCACCCGGCTCTACCTCGCGAAGGAGTCGCCGCAGGCGCACATCCGCGCGTTCGCCGAGCGGGTGGCGACCTTCGCCGCCTGCCCCGAGTGCGGGGGAGCGCGGCTCACCGGAGCCGCCCTCTCCTCCCGCATCGGCGGCCGGAACATCGCCGAGTGCTCGTCGATGCAGGCGACCGACCTGGCCGAGTGGCTGCGCGGGGTCGACGACCCCTCGGTCGCTCCGATCGTCGAGACCCTGCTCGGCACGCTCGACTCGCTCGTCCAGGTCGGGCTCGGGTACCTCTCGCTCGACCGCGAGTCGGGCACCCTCTCGGGCGGCGAGGCGCAGCGCGTCAAGATGGTCCGGCACCTGGGCTCCAGCCTCACCGACATCACCTACGTCTTCGACGAGCCGACCGCGGGCCTGCACCCGCACGACGTCTCGCGCATGATCGAGCTGCTACGGCGCCTCCGCGACAAGGGCAACACCGTTCTGGTCGTCGAGCACAAGCCCGAGATCATCCTGATCGCCGACCACGTCGTCGATCTCGGGCCGCGGGCGGGCGCGCACGGCGGTGAGATCCGCTACGAGGGCTCCGTCGAGGGGCTGCGCGCCTCCGACACCCTCACCGGCGAGCACCTCGACCACCGCGTCCCGCTCAAGGAGTCGGTGCGCCGCCCGACGGCGTTCGCCGAGATCCGCGGTGCCGCGACCCACAACCTCCGCGGCGTCGACGTCGACGTGCCGCTCGGGGTGCTCACCGTCGTGACCGGAGTCGCGGGCTCGGGCAAGTCGTCCCTCCTGCACGGCAGTCTCGCGAAGCGCCCCGGAGTGGTCGTGGCCGATCAGTCGCCGATCCGCGGCTCGCGCAGGAGCAACCCCGCTACGTACACGGGCGTGCTCGACGCCATCCGCACCGCGTTCGCGAAGGAGAACGGCGTGAAGCCCGCGCTGTTCAGCGCCAACTCCGCCGGGGCCTGTCCCGTCTGCAAGGGGGCCGGCCTGATCTTCACCGAGCTGGGCCCGGCCGCCACGGTCTCGTCGGTCTGCGAGGAGTGCGAGGGCAAGCGGTTCACCGCGGAGGTGCTCGAGTACCGGCTCCGGGGCCTGAACATCCACGAGGTGCTGTCGCTGCCGATCGTCGAGGCGGCCGAGTTCTTCGGCTCCGGTCCGGCGCACACGATCCTCGCCCGGCTCGTCGACGTGGGACTGGGCTACCTCACGCTCGGCCAGCCGCTCAACACCCTGTCGGGCGGCGAGCGGCAGCGGCTGAAGCTCGCGATCAACATGGCGTCGAAGGGCGCGGTCTACCTCCTCGACGAGCCGACCACCGGGCTCCACCTCGCGGACGTCGACAACCTGCTGGGATTGCTCGACCGGCTGGTCGACTCCGGGAGCTCGGTGATCGTGATCGAGCACCACCAGGCGGTGATGGCCCACGCCGACTGGATCATCGACGTCGGCCCGGGCGCCGGCCACGAGGGCGGATCGATCGTCTTCGAGGGCCCGCCGAGCGCTCTCGTCGCCGACGGCTCGACCCTGACCGCCCGCGCGCTGAAGGCGTACGCGTCCTGAGCGGCGAGTGGCGGCCGGACGTCCTCGGCGCCGGCTTCGAGCAGCGGACGCTCCCGCTGGGGGAGGACGACGAGGGCGAGGTCGTCGCCACGCTCGTGCGCCATCGTCCGGTCGCACCGCGCTGGCGGGGGCCGGCGTCCGGCATCGACGTGCTCTACGTCCACGGCTGGAGCGACTACTTCTTCCAGACGGGGCTGGCCGAGTTCTGGCACGGGCTCGGGGCCCGCTTCTTCGCGCTGGATCTGCGCAAGTACGGGCGCAGCCTGCGCCCGCACCACACCCCCGGATTCGCCTCCGATCTCGCCGTCTACGACGAGGACATCGCGGCCGCCAGATCGGCGATGGCCGAGCACGGCCACCGCGGACGGAGGCTCGTGCTGATGGGCCATTCGACCGGCGGCCTCACCCTCAGCCTCTGGGCCGCGCGGCACCCCGAGGAGCTCACCGCACTCGTGCTCAACAGCCCCTGGCTCGAGTTCCAGGCGCGGGCGGTCGGGAGGCAGATGCTCGCGCCGTGGATGATGCTGCGCGCCCGCGTCGCTCCGCACGGCACGCTGCCGGTGATCGACCAGGGCTTCTACTCGCGCACGGTATCGGCGACGCTCGAGGGCGAGTGGGAGTACGATCCGGCCTGGCGTCCGGAGCGCGGCTTCCCCGTCAGCCCGGCCTGGTTGACGGCGGTGCTTGCGGGGCACCGCCGCGTCGAGCGGGGTTTGAACCTGCGGATGCCGGTCCTCACTCTGCTCTCCTCCCGCAGCGTGCTTCTGCCGTGGTGGAGCGACGAGATGCGCTCGGCCGACGTGGCACTCGACGTGCGCTCGATCGGCGAGCGGGCGGCAACCCTCGGGACGACGGTCACGATCGCCCGGATCGACGGCGCCGTGCACGACGTGGTGCTGTCGGCTCCGCGCATCAGAGCGCGGGCCTACGCCGAGATCGAGCGTTGGGCGCGGGGCTACCTCCCGGCCGACCGCCCGATCAGCGGGCGAACGGGCCGCGCAGCGCCGCCCACTGGAGCAGCATGATCGTCTTCGCGTCGACGATCTGCACGCCGATCTGCGTCAGGGCCTCGTCGAACGACAGCTCGACGACCTCGGTGTCCTCGCCCTCGTCGGCGAGGCCCGCGAAGGTGCCCTCGCGGGAGCCGGCGCGGTAGCGCCCCGCATAGAAGTGCAGCATCTCGGTGATCGAGCCGGGGCTCATGTAGGAGTCGAAGACGTGCTCGAGGCGGCCGACCTCGAGTCCGGTCTCCTCCGATGCCTCGCGGCGCGCGCCCTCCTCGGGCCCGTCCTCGTCGAGCAGGCCGGCGGGCACCTCGAGGAGCATGCCGTCGAGGTTGCCGTTGACGTAGGTGGGGTAGCGGAACTGCCGCACGAGCACGACGGTCCGAGCCTCGAGGTCGTAGAGCAGCACGGCCGCCCCGTTGCCGCGGTCGTACGTCTCGCGGTGCTCGGTGGTCACCCGGCCGTCGCGGTGGCGGTACTCGAACTCGGTCGTGCGCAGCACGTACCAGTGGCTCGAGAGCAGGGTGACCTGTCTGACCGTCACGCCCGGGTTGCCGGTGAGGTCGTAGCCCTCCTGGTCGAGGCCGGTGCGGCCCCGACGGTCGGGCTCGTCGATGCCGACGCTCATGCGCGTGCTCCTGTGCTCAGCACGCCTCAGCGGAAGTTGACGAACTGGAGATCGAGATCGAGGTCGGCACCTCGGAGCAGCGACATCGTCGCCTGCAGGTCGTCGCGGCTCTTGGACGAGACGCGCAGCTCGTCGCCCTGGATCTGCGACTTCACCGACTTGGGGGCCTCGTCGCGGATCAGCTTGTTGATCTTCTTCGCGTGCTCCTGGTCGATGCCGTCCTTGAGGGTGGCCTCGATCCGGTACTCCTTGCCCGACGCGAAGGGCTCGCCGGCGTCGAGGCTCTTGAGGCTGATGCCGCGCTTGATCAGCTTCGACTGGAAGACGTCGAGGATCGCGTTCGCGCGCTCCTCCGTGTTGGCCTTGATCAGGATCTTCTCGCCGCTCCACGCGATCGAGGCGCCGACGTTCTTGAAGTCGTAGCGCTGCTCGACCTCCTTGTGGGCCTGGTTGAGGGCGTTGTCCGCCTCCATCTTGTCGACCTTGCTGACGACGTCGAACGTTGAATCTGCCATGGCTCCGAGTTTAGCTTCCGGGCGTCGCGGACTCCCGGGCGGTGCGGGGCGTCCGCGGAGGCTGTCCTGGTACCACTGGAGGATGCGCCGTCTCCCCGCCCTGCTCCTGCTGCCGCTCGTCGGCGCGCTGCTCGCGGGCTGCAGTGCCGCCACCACGTCGACGATCGAGTACGAGGGGGGAGTGGTGACAGTCCCGCCCACGGCGCCGGCGCCCGCAGCCGTCGATCCCGCTCTGCTCGAGGACTCGGCCGCGACGGCCGCAACACCCGTGCGCTTCCTGACCAGCCCGGAGTGGCTGGCCGGCACCGCCGAGGGGAGCGGGATCCCGGAGCGGGCGCTGACCGCGTATGCGGGAACCGCGCTCCTCACCTCCTCCGTCGATCCGGACTGCGGCCTCGACTGGGCGACGCTCGCCGGCATCGGCTACGTCGAGAGTCGGCACGGCACCATCTTCGGCAGCGCGCTCGGCGAGGACGGGCGCGCTGCCGAGCCGATCTACGGCCCGCGCCTGGACGGCACCGAGTTCGACCGGGTCGAGGACAACGACGGAGGGGCGCTGGACGGCGACCCGGAGGTCGACCGCGCGATGGGTCCGCTCCAGATCATCCCGGCGACGTGGATGCGGTGGGCCTCCAGCGGCTGGGATCCGCAGAACGTCGATCAGCAGGCGGTGACCGCGGCGCGCTATCTCTGCGAGGCCGGCGGGGACCTGTCGACGGAGTCGGGTTGGCGCGCGGCGATCGCGGCGTACAACCCGGCGACGAGCTACGCGGGCAAGGTGGCCGAGGCGGCGTCCCGCTACGCTGCGGCGGCGGAGTGAGGCGCCGATTTCCGATCGTCGGGCCCCGCGGGTATATTTGTCCAGCGCCTTCGGTCGAGAGCACGATTCCCGGCCGGGTGCGCCACGGCGAGTTACCCTAGCGGCCAAAGGGATCTGACTGTAAATCAGACGGCGTAGCCTTCGGGGGTTCGAATCCCTCACTCGCCACGTACTCCGCAGAACGCCCCGGCACCCTCAGGTGCACGGGGCGTTCTGCTGTCCGGCTCCTAGGCTGGAGCCATGAGCGCCCACGCCTCCCTCCTCGCCATCGCCCGCTCGATCGCCGTCGAGGCGGCGCACCTCGCCCGACAGCGGCGGGAGGACGGCGTCGAGATCGCGGCGTCCAAGTCGTCGCCCGAGGACGTGGTCACGGCCGCCGACCGCGAGGTCGAGCAGCTGATCCGGCGACGTCTCGAGGAGGCGCGTCCCGACGACGGCTTCCTGGGGGAGGAGTCGGGCGGCGGAGGCGGCACCAGCGGGCTGACGTGGGTCGTCGATCCGATCGACGGCACCGTCAACTACCTCTACGGCATCCCCTCCTACGCGGTCAGCATCGCGGTCGTCGAGGGCGAGCCGGATCCGCGGACGTGGACGGCGCTCGCCGGCGCCGTGGTGAACGGGTCGACCGGGGAGGTGTACGCGGCGTCCCGGGGCGGCGGCGCCTCGCGGGACGGAGCCGTGCTGCGCGCCGTCGCGCCGGCCTCGCTCTCTCTGGCGCTGGTCGGGACGGGCTTCGGCTACGACTCCGCCCGGAGGATGCGCCAGGGCGCGGTGGTCCAGGAGCTGCTGGGCTCGGTGCGCGACATCCGCCGGATCGGCTCGGCGGCGCTGGATCTGTGCGCCGTGGCGTCGGGTCAGCTGAACGCCTACTTCGAGCGGGGACTGAACCCGTGGGATCAGGCGGCGGGCGTGCTGATCGCCCAGGAGGCGGGCGTGCGCGTGGAGGGCTTCGACGGCCGTCCGGCGAGTTCCGACCTGCTGATCGCGGCGCCGGACCCGTTGTTCGGCGAGCTCGAGCCTCTGCTCCGCCGATTGCGTGCCGACGAGGTGTGAGCGCTCTCCGAGAGCGGTCCGAGCGCGGAGTCGATGCATGCGTGCGAATGGGCACGCAACGGAGCGGCGCTCGCAGCGGCGCTCGACGCTCGGATCGTGCCTCTGCATCGACCGCTCTGGTCGGATTCCGCAGTCCGTGGGTATCCTTTATGAATTCGTGACATTCGCACAGGATGCCGTCGCGAAGACCCGAGACGCCGTCCGGCCCCTGACGGAGTGCGCCTCGTCCGCCTGTCCCCGACGGAAGATCCCGATTTCGTGAGCCCCGATTCGCCCTCCCCCGCTGCGTCCGCATCGACCCCCGGCGAATCGACCCCACCGCTCTCCCGTCGCGAGCTGCGCGAGCGCGAGCGCGCTCAGGCCCTCGCGGCCGAGGTGGCCGCCGAGACCGACACCGCTGCTCCGGTCGCCACCGACCTGCTCGACGCCGAGCGCCGGGTCGCTCAGGCGCGTGCCGCCGCGACCCGCGCGCCCGCCCCCGTGCCGGCTCCCCGGGTGACCCCCCTCCGACCCGCGCCGCGTACCCGCGTCGGCGGGCTCGTCGCCCTGTCCTTCGTCGCCGCCATCGTCGCCGCGACCTCGCTGCCGGCGACCTCCCTCCTCACCGCTGAGGACGTCCAGGCGCAGAACCTGACCGGTGTGCTCGCTCCGGGCGTCGACCTGCGCGAGGGCTCGCAGTCCTTCGTCGCCGGGGCCGTCGGCGCCGAGACCGTCGCGCGCGACGGCTTCGGGGTGCAGGAGCGCAAGACGCAGACCGACGTCGCGGCCATCGTCCGCACCTCCGACGCCGGCTTCACGAACGACCAGAACGCCTCCATCCAGTGGCCCTTCGCCGTCGGCGTGCCGGTGGGCGACCGTTTCGGCTACCGCAACTGCGCGGGCTGCTCGGTCAACCACGGCGGCACGGACTTCAACCCCGGCAACGGCTCGCCGATCCAGGCGATCGCCGACGGAGTCGTGCGCACCGTGATCGACGGCGAGGGCTCGCTGGGCGTGCACGTGATCGTCGACCACGAGATCGACGGCGAGCTGGTCTCGAGCGTCTACGCGCACATGCAGCACGGCACCGCCGCGGTCGAGGAGGGCGACCCCGTGAAGGTCGGCCAGCTCCTCGGACTCGTCGGCAGCACGGGCATGTCGACCGGACCGCACCTGCACTTCGAGATCCGGATCGACGGGGTCACGAAGGTCGATTCGTACCTCTGGCTGAAGGCCAACGCCGGACGCTGACCGCTGGAGGAGCCGCACCGGCTGCAGAGCCGGGCCGTCCCCGGAAGCGCGTGCGATCTGCAGGTTTTCGTGCGATCTGCAGGCCTTCGCCGCGTGAGAGCGCGTTCAGCCGCGAAGACTCCTGCGCTCGACAGCGGAGTCCTGCTGATCGCACCGATGCCTGCAGATCGCACCAGCACCTGCAGATCGCACCAGCACCTGCTGATCGCACCGATGCCTGCAGAGCGTGCAGGCGCCGGACGTAGCCGAACGCGTCAGCTCGTGCGCAGCCAGACCGTCGTGTCGCCCGGCAGCGCCGGCTCGTGCAGCTCCTCGGAGGAGAGCACGACCGTGCCGACCGGCAGCTCCACCGGCTCGGAGCCGGTGTTCGCGACGACCGTGACGCCTCCGTTCCGGAACGCCACGACCTCCTCCGGGTACCCGTCGAGCCACTCGATCGACCCCTCGCCCAGCCGTGAGGCGCGGCGCTCGGCGAGCAGCGCACGGTAGAGCTCGAGGGTCGACCCCTCGACTCCGCGCTGCGCGTCGCGGGCGAAGGGCGCCCAGTCGCCGGGCTGCGGCAGCCAGGAGTCGCCCGACGCGGTGAAGCCGTAGGCGGGAGCGTTGGCCTCCCAGGGCAGGGGGACGCGGCAGCCGTCGCGGCCGTAGCGCTCGCCCTTCGTGCGGAACCAGGTCGGATCCTGCCGGGACTCGTCCGGCAGATCGATCGCCTCCGGCAGGCCGAGCTCCTCGCCCTGGTACACGTAGGCCGAGCCGGGCAGCGCGAGCATCAGCGCCGTGGCGGCGCGGGCGCGGCGCAGACCCAGCACCGGGTCGGGGAGCCCGGCGGACTTCGGCCCGATGCCGTAGCCCTGCGGGTTGTCGGCCGTGAGTGCGAGGCGGCTCGCGTGGCGCACGACGTCGTGGTTCGAGAGCACCCAGGTCGACGGGGCGCCGACCGCGGCGAACGCCGTGAGCGAGGAGTCGATGATGTCGCGCAGGGCGGGACCGGCCCACGGCGTCTCGAGGTAGGCGAAGTTGAACGCCTGGTGCATCTCGTCGGGCCGGACCCAGCGGGCGAGCTTCGGCAGCGGCTGGACCCAGGCCTCGGCGCAGAGGACGCGGTCGGCCGGGTACTCGGCGAGCAGCGCGTGCCAGTCGCGGTAGATCTCGTGCACGCCGTCCTGGGCCCAGTAGGGGGCCGTCTCAGGGTCGGGGTCGTCGGCCGGCGCCACTCCGCCCATGGAGCCGCTGTCGGCGGGGGGCGTGTAGTCGGGCAGGCCGTCGGCCTTGATCATGCCGTGCGCCACGTCGACCCGGAAGCCGTCGACTCCTCGGTCGAGCCAGAAGCGCAGCACCTCGCGGAAGCGCTCGCGCACCCACTCGTTCGTCCAGTCGAAGTCGGGCTGCGACGTGTCGAAGAGGTGCAGGTACCACTGGCCGGCCGCGCCGTCGGGCTCCGTGATCCGCGTCCACGCCGGACCGCCGAAGACGGACTCCCAGTTGTTCGGCGGCAGTTCGCCGGTCTCGCCCCGGCCGTCGCGGAACAGGTAGCGCGCGCGCTCGGCGCTGCCCGCGGGCGCCGCCAGCGCCTCCTGGAACCAGCGGTGCGCGCTGGACGAGTGGTTGGGCACGAGGTCGACGATGATGCGGATGCCCAGCGCGTGCGCGCGGGCGAGCATCGCGTCGAAGTCGGCGAGGGTGCCGAAGAGCGGATCGACGTCGCAGTAGTCGGCGACGTCGTAGCCCGCATCGTTCTGCGGGGAGGTCATGAAGGGCGAGAGCCAGATCGCGTCGACGCCCAGCTCGGCCAGGCTGTCGAGGCGGCCGGTGATGCCGGGGAGGTCGCCGATCCCGTCGCCGTCCGCGTCCGCGAAGGACCGCGGGTAGATCTGGTAGATGACGGCGGAGCGCCACCACTCGGAGCCCGGAGTGCTCGGCGAGTCGGCGGGGAACGCGACCGGCTCGTTCGCGGGCGCGCCGGAAACAGGGGATTCGAGGGGCATGCGGCCAGGATAGAGCACCCCTCGCGGGCAGGTGGCGCACGACGTCGTAGGGTCGACGGGTGACCGACGAGACTCCCGACGAGGCCCGAGCCCGCCGCCGCCGCGCCCTGCTCTGGGTGGTGCCGCTGCTGGTGCTCCTGCTCGGCGGCCTGCTCGCCGCGACCCTCGCGATCGGCGGCTTCGCGGCGCGCTCGATGACGGGCGCTGCGGGAGCACCGACCGCCGGAGCGGCGCTCCTGGGCTGAACGCCTCGGCGCCCGCTCGAGCTCCCGCTCCGGGCCCCGAGCAGCCGCAGACGCGGCCTACGCCGTCGCCGCCGGGCCGTCCTCGTCCTCCGGCTGCGGCGCCCGAGAGGTCCGCGCCGCCTCCTCCGACGTGTGACCCGACTCCGGCCCCGTGGTGGTGCGCGCCTGCTCATCGGCCCGCGACACGGCCTCGGCGAGCTCGTCGGCGACGAGGTACCCGGTCGAGACCGCCTCGGCGCGGTAGGCGGCACGGCCGACCATGTGCGCCGAGACCGGCACGGTCAGCAGCTGGAACCCGATCACGAGGATGATCGTGCCGGCGGCGGCGAACCCGGGGTTCCGGATCGCGACGGCCAGCATCACGCAGATCAGGCCGAGCACCTGCGGCTTGGTCCCCGCGTGCATCCGCGAGAGCAGGTCGTCGAAGCGCATCAACCCGATCGCCGCGACCAGCGAGAGCAGCCCGCCGGCGAGGAGCAGCACGGCGGTGAGGACGTCGAGCACGAGGTCCATGTCAGTCCTCCTCGCGGTTGGCCATGAACTTGGCGACGCTGATCGAGCCGAAGACCGCGAAGAGCGCGAGTCCGAGGGCGACGGGGAGGGTGGTGGCGTGCCGGTTGACCGCCATCTCGGCTCCGATCCCGCAGATGATCGTGGCGACCAGCACGTCGGCCGCGACCACGCGGTCGAGCACCGAGGGGCCGATGAGGATGCGCACCAGCGCGAGCAGGCACGCGATGCCGAACACGGGCACGAGGATCCAGACGAGCCAGTCGATCATCGGAGCACCCCCGCATCCACGCCGAGCGGCTGGTTCACGCGTGCGACGTCCTCCTTCGAGCCGATCGCGCGGACGATGCGCGCCTCGGTCCGGAGCACCGTGCGGCGCACCTCCTCGATCCGCTCGCCTTCGTCGTGGGTGACGCCGAGGACGTGCAGGTAGAGCACGTTCTGCTGCGGGTCGACGTCGATCACGAGCGAGCCGGGGACGAGCGACACCGCCTCGGTGGTCCAGACGAGCATGCCCTCGGAGCGGCTGCGCAGGTGAACCGCCACGATCGCGTTGTGCACAGGGACCGGCAGGGTGAGGATCTGCCACGACACGCGCACCGACGCGCTGGCGATGTCGAGCAGCAGGCGCAGGAGGAAGAGCAGCACGAACCACGGGTTGATGCGGTTCGAGAACTCGACGGGCGGGAGGTAGAAGACCCGGGTGATCAGCAGGGCGATCAGGAAGCCCGAGACGATCGAGAGCACCGAGACGTCGTCCCACAGCAGCACCCAGATGCCGACGAGGGTGACGAACATCGCGACGCGGTTCCAGATGTCCACGCGGCGGCGGGGGCTCATCGGGGGCCCTCCTCTCCGAAGGACGAGTCGCGGTACACGGTGGCGATGTAGGTCGACGGGTCGGCGATCTCGGCCGCGGCGTGCTCGCTCGCGTCGTAGAGCGGCCCGGCGCCGACGGTGAGCGCGATGCTCACGAGCACCATGCCGGCGGTCGCGAGCACCATCATGGGCGGCGAATGCCGGGTGCGGACGGTTCCCGTGTCGTGCGGATCCTCCTGCAGCTGGTCGATCAGCGGCGACTCGTAGCCGGGCACCTCCTCCTGGCGGCGCCAGAACGCCATGTTCCACACGCGGGCGACGGCGTAGAGGGTGAGCAGCGAGGTGACGGCGCCGGCGGCGATGACCGCCCAGATCAGCCACGAGGGCTGCTCCGTCGCCGACTCCGTGCCGGCGACGAACAGGCCGACCTTGCCGAGGAAGCCGGTGAACGGAGGGATGCCGCCGAGGTTCATCGCGGGGATGAAGTAGAGGAGCGCCAGCAGCGGCGAGGCCTTCAGCAGACCGCCCAGTCGCAGGATCGACGTCGTCCCTCCCACGCGCTCGATGAGCCCTGTCGCGAGGAACAGGGTGGTCTGCACCGTGATGTGGTGGATGACGTAGAAGATCGTCGCGGCGTAGCCCGCCTGCGACCCGATCGCGATGCCGAAGACCATGTAGCCGATGTGCGAGACCAGCGTGAACGAGAGCATGCGCTTGATGTCGGCCTGCGCGACCGCGCCGAGGATCCCGACGACGAGCGTCAGGAGGGAGACCACGAGCAGGACCGCGCTCAGGTCTCCTCCGGGGAACAGCAGCGTCTCGGTGCGGATCAGCGCGTAGACGCCGACCTTGGTGAGCAGGCCCGCGAACACCGCGGTGACCGGAGCGGGGGCGGTCGGGTACGAGTCGGGCAGCCAGAACGACAGCGGGAACACCGCCGCCTTGATGCCGAAGCCCAGCAGCAGCACCACGTGCAGAACGAGCTGCACATCGGCGGGCAGCTCGGCGATGCGGATCGAGAGCTGCGCCATGTTGACCGTGCCGGTCGCTCCGTAGAGCAGGCCGATCGCCGAGAGGAAGAACACGCTCGAGACCAGGCTCACGACCACGTAGGTCGTGCCCGCCCGGATGCGCGGCGCGGTGCCGCCCAGCGTGATCAGCACGTAGCTCGCGGCCAGCAGGATCTCGAAGCCGACGTAGAGGTTGAAGAGGTCGCCCGCCACGAAGGCGTTGAGGATGCCCGCCGAGAGGATCAGGTAGGTCGGGTGGAAGATCGTGACCGGTGTCTCGCGGTTGCCGTCGACCAGGCCCTGGCCCACCGAGAACAGCAGGACGCCCAGCAGCGTGATCGAGGTGATCACGAGCATCAGCGCGGCGAGCGGATCGACGACCAGCACGATGCCCCACGGCGGCTCCCAGCCGCCCACGTAGACGGCGCTGCCGCCGTCGTCGCCCGTCAGCACGAGAACGAGCAGCACGGAGGAGATCACGAGGACCGCCGACAGCGTCACGATGTTGACGAGGATCTGGGCGCGGCGGTGCCGGCCGAGGACGAGGGCGACCGCGGCTCCCAGCAGCGGCAGGGTGACGACGAGGGGGATCAGGACGTTCATCGATCCTCCTTCCTGTCGTCGCTCATCGAGCTCTCTCCGTGCCTGGCCGCCGTGCCCTCGTCGCTCGCCTCGAGCAGGTCGTCGAGGGCCTTGTCGTCGGCCGTGGTCTGCGCCGAGATGCCGGCGGCGTCGGCACGCACCGACGTGTCGGTCTCGTCGTCCTCCACCTGGTCGGCGTTCGCGAGGCGCCAGCGCCGGTAGATCATGGCGAGCAGGAACGCGGTGATGCCGAACGTGATCACGATCGCGGTCAGGATCAGCGCCTGGGGGAGCGGGTCGGCCATCCCCTCCGCGGTCTCCTCGTAGGTGCGGCCGTCGTTCACGAACGGAGCGAACCCCGACCGGCCCGCCATCAGCAGGATCAGGATGTTGGTCGCGTTGCCGATCAGGACGAAGCCGATCAGGATCCGGGTGAGGCTGCGCTCGAGCATCTGGTAGACGCCGGCGGCGTACATCACGGCCATCACGACCACGAGGACGAGGGTGGTGCTCATGCGCCGTCCCCCCGTCCCGGGCCGCCGACGACCGTGGATCCGGTGGGGAGCTTGGTCTCCAGGCCGTCGACCGTGCCGGCACCGGGGCCGGGGGTGCTGTCGGTCGAGTGGGTGACGCCGTCGCCCGAGGGCGAGCCCTCCTCGGCCTCCTCGCCGTGGCGGTCGACCTCGCCGCCGAGGCTGCGGAGGATGTCGAGCGCCAGGCCGATCACGATGAGGTAGACCCCGATGTCGAAGAGGGTGGACGTGCCCAGGTGCAGCTCGCCGAGGATCGGCACGTACAGGTCGAGCCAGCTCGACTCGAGCACCTCGAGTCCGAAGAAGAGCGAGGACACCGCGGTGCCGACGGCGAAGAGGAGCCCGAGTCCGAGCACCTTGCCCGCGTCGATCGGAGCGGCCTCGCCGAGCTCGAAGCGACCGCCCGCGAGGTACCGCGCGACCAGGGCGAGGCCGGCGAGCAGGCCGCCCGCGAAGCCTCCGCCCGGGGTGTTGTGGCCGGTGAAGAGCAGGTAGACCGAGACGATCATCGCGGGGTGGAACAGGAGGCGCACGAGCACCTCGAGCACGATCGAGCGGTTCTCGGGGCGGAGCGTGCGCCCGGCGACGAGCCAGGAGCCGCGGTCGCCATGGCCCGCGGACTGCTCGGACTGCGGGGCGGGGGCCGTGAGGTCGCTGGCGCGCTCGCGGCGGTCGCCGGCGCCCGGCTGCTCCAGGCGCGGGGCGCCTCCCGCGCGGCTCGAGAGGAAGATCAGGCTCGCGACTCCGGTGGCCACGACGACGAGGACCGAGATCTCGCCCATCGTGTCCCAGGCGCGGATGTCGACGAGCAGGACGTTGACGATGTTGCGCCCCTTGCCCTCCTCGTAGGCGAGGCGGGGCAGGTCGACCGAGATGGGAGTCGCGGTGCGGGCCCCGAGGGCGATGGTCGCGACGACCGCCATGACGGCTCCGACCGAGATGCCGATCACGGCGCGCAGGCGCTTGCGCATCGGCTGGTGCTTCGCGGCGATCCGGGTGGGGAGGCGGCGCAGCACGAGCACGAAGACGACCAGCGTCACCGTCTCGATGAGCGCCTGGGTCAGGGCGAGGTCGGGAGCGCCCTGGAGCGCGAAGAGCGCGACCATGCCGTAGCCCGTCGCTCCTGCCAGCAGCACGGCCGCGACGCGGTTGCGGGCGAGTGCGCAGAGGATCGCGGCGAGGATCATCACGGCGGCGACCGCCAGCTGGCCCGGGGTGTCCCAGAAGACGAGCTCGTCGGGCCAGGTGCGGTTGAACGCCGCGGCACCGCCGGCTCCGACGACGAAGACCGCGAAGATCACGGTGAGGTAGCGGGGGAGCGATCCGCGCTGGACGAACTCGGTCACCGTGCTGGCGACGCGGTCGAGCCAGCGCACCGTGGCCCAGTAGCCCTCGGCCGAGTCGATGCGGTTGGGCACCTTGGACTGGAGCCGGGCGACCGCGACGCGCTTCGCGAAGAGCAGGAGGCCGATCGCGATCACGAGGGCGCTCAGTGCGAGCGCCGGCTCGAAGCCGTGCCAGAGCGCCAGGTGGTAGCCGCCGTGGTCCGACTCCTCGGCCGCCGCGACCAGCTCCGCGTCCCCGTCGGGAGCGCCGAACGGGAGGGTGTCGGCGTAGACCGCGATCAGCGGGTCGAGCACCGACGCGGCGACGCCGAACACGACGCTCGCGGCGGCCAGGAGCACCGGGGGAGCCGTGAAGGTCCACGGCTCGGCGTGCAGGTTCGTGTCCTCCAGGCCCTTCTTCCGCGCGAAGGCGCCCCAGAAGAAGCGCGCCGAGTAGGCCACGGTGAGGATCGAGCCCAGGACGAGTCCGATCAGCGCCACCCAGGCCCAGGCCGAGCCCTGCTCGATCGCCGAGATCAGGCTCGTGAAGACGGCCTCCTTGGCGACGAAGCCGAGCAGCGGAGGGACTCCCGCCATCGAGAGCACGCCCAGCAGCGCGGCCCCCGCGAGCACCGGCGCCCGGCGGCCGAGGCCGCTGAGCTTGCGCAGATCACGGGTGCCTGCGCGGTGGTCGACGATGCCGACCACGAGGAAGAGGAGCGCCTTGAAGAGGGCGTGACCGACGAGCAGGGTGAGCCCGGCCAGCGCGGCGTCGCGCGAGCCGAAGCCGACCGCCACGGTCAGGAAGCCGAGCTGGCTGACGGTGCCGTAGGCGAGCACGAGCTTGAGGTCGTACTGGCGGAGCGAGCGCCAGCCGCCCACGAGCATGGTCCAGACGCCGACGCTCACCACGACCGGCAGCCAGACGGAGTCGTCGGCGAACCCGGGCGCGAGGCGGGCGACGAGGTAGATGCCCGCCTTCACCATCGCGGCGGCGTGCAGGTAGGCGCTGACCGGGGTGGGCGCGGCCATCGCGGCCGGCAGCCAGAAGTGGAAGGGGACGAGTGCCGACTTCGAGAAGGCGCCGAGCAGCACCAGCACCAGGGCGGTCGAGACGATCGGGCCGGACGGCGCCGCGGCGACGATCCCCGCGAGACTCGTGGTGCCCGACTCGACGATGAGGATCACGATGCCGACGAGCATCGCGAGACCGCCGAGCGTGGTCACGAGCAGGGCCTGGAGACCGGCTCCGCGGCTCTCCTTGCGACCGCTGTAGTGGCCGATCAGGAGGTAGGAGAGGACGCTCGTCGCCTCCCAGAAGACGAAGAGGATGATCACGTCGTCGGCGGTGACCAGCCCGTACATCACTCCGGCGAAGGCGGAGAGCAGGGCGGCGAAGCGGCCCAGCGACGGCTCGTCGCGCGAGAAGTAGGACGCGCAGTACGCCAGGACGAGGGCGCCGACTCCGCTGACCACGAGCGCCAGCACGACCGAGAGGGCGTCGAGGCGGAACGACAGCGCGATGTCGAGCGCGGGGATCCACGGCACGGTCTCGCGGATCTCGCCGCCGTCGAGGATCTTGGGGAGCGCGGTGGCGGTGGCGACGAAGGTGCCGGCGGGCACGAGTGCCAGGGCGTAGAAGGTCTTCGGGCCGAACCGGTCGACGATCCAGGGGGTCACGACGGCCAGGGCGAACGAGATCGCGAGGATGAGGAGCATCACATGTTCCTCCCAAGGTGTACCCAGCACAGTCGTAGGACCAGGGTATCCGAGGGGTGTGGCGCAGAACCTGAGTACGGCGAGGCTTGACGGGTCGCGTGGGCTCGGAGAAGCGCGGGGCTCCTGCCGTGCTGCGCTGCCGCGCCGTAGCGTGGAGCCATGGCCCGCTCCCTCCTCCCCGATCAGCTCTGCCGGATCCGCGTGCACGACGTCGCCTCCGGCGCGTCGTCGACCGTCTTCGAGTCGCGCACCCTGCTCGTCGAAGCGCCCAACTGGTCGCCCGACGGCTCGTTCCTCGTCGTCAACGGTGACGGCCTGCTGTTCCGGCTGCCACTCGAGGGTGCCGACGCGGGCACGCTGCAGTCGATCCCGCTCGACGGCGTGCCGGAGGAGCTCAACAACGACCACGTGCTCGCGCCCGGCGGCGGGCTCGCGTACGTGTCGGCGCGCGACGGTCACCTGTACGCGGTGGCGCTCGACGCGTCGGCGCCGGCGCGGCGGCTGACGGAGGAGGCGCCCGGAGCGCGCTTCAAGCACTACCTCCACGGGGTCTCACCCGGGGGCTCGACGCTCGCCCTGATCGGCGGCGGCGAGGACGCCTCCGGCCGCTGGGTCACGAACGTCTACACGATGCCCGCCGAGGGAGGCCCGCTCACCGCGCTGACCGCCGACGAGCACCCCGACGACGGGGTCGACTTCGACGGGACCGGCGAGGTCCTGTACTTCAACTCCGAGCGCGGCGGCGGTGGTCGGGCCCAGCTGTTCCGGATGCGGCTCGACGGCTCCGGGCTCGAGCGCGTCGTCGTCTCCGACACCGTCGACTGGTTCCCGCACGTGTCTCCCGACGGAGCGCTCCTGCTCTCGCTCGCGTACCCGGACGGCACTGCAGGCCACCCGGAGAACCTCCCGGTCGAGCTGCTCCTGCTGGACCTCGCGGGCCGGCCCCCCGGATCCGTCGAGCCCGGCCGCGTCGTCGAGCGCCTCTTCGGCGGGCAGGGGACGATCAACGTCGCCGGCTGGGCGCCCGACTCGTCCCGCTTCGCCTACGCCGACTACCCCCTGCCCGAGCACCTCTGAGAGCGGAGCGGGCTCGGCGCCTGAGTGCTTGCTCCACATGCGCCGGAGGGGGAGTGAGCGCCCCGCAGCCAGCGGGTTGAATCGGATCATGACGATCGACAGCGCCCCCACCGCCCACGACTCCTCCACCCGCGCACCGCTCGGCGACTCCGGCATCGAGGTCTTCCCGCTCTCGCTCGGCGGCAACGTCTTCGGCTGGACCGCGGGACGCCAGACCTCCTTCGACGTCCTCGACGGCTACGTGGCCGCGGGCGGGAACTTCATCGACACCGCCGACTCCTACTCGGCGTGGGTCCCCGGCAACAAGGGCGGCGAGTCCGAGACGATCATCGGCGAGTGGCTGAGCCGCCGCTCGGACCGCGACGACGTGGTCGTAGCGACGAAGGTCAGCCGCCACCCCGAGTTCCAAGGCCTCGCCCCCAACACCGTCCGCGCCGCCGCCCGCGCCTCGCTCGAGCGCCTGCGCACCGACCGCATCGACCTCTACTACGCCCACTTCGACGACGACGCGGTCGCGATGGAGGACATCGCCCGCGTCTTCTCGGAGCTCGTCGACGAGGGCCTGGTGCGCGCGATCGGCGTCTCGAACTTCAGCGCCGAGCGCATCGCTGAGTGGCTGCGCATCGCCGCCGCGGAGGGACTGCACGCGCCGGTCGCCCTGCAGCCGCACTACAACCTGGTCGAGCGCGGCATCGAGGCCGACCTGCTGCCGCTCGCCCGCGAGCACGGCCTGGCGGTCGTCCCCTACTACGCCCTCGCCTCCGGGTTCCTGACCGGCAAGTACCGCGACGGCACGACGTCCGACTCGCCGCGTGCCTCCGGAGCCGCGCAGTACCTCGACGACCGCGGTCGCCGGGTGCTCGGCGCTCTCGATGCGGTGGCGGAGGGGCACGGAGTCGAGGTCGCCACGGTCGCGCTGGCCTGGCTCCGCTCCCAGCCCGGCGTCGTCGCGCCGATCGCCAGCGCCCGGGTGATGGAGCAGCTCCCCGCCCTGGTCGCCTCCGCGACCCTCGTCCTCGGCGAGGCCGAGCTCGCCTCCCTCGACGCGGCGAGCCACTCCTAGGCGGGCGGGTCTCGAGACGCGCCCGCGGCACTACTCGACCAGCAGGTCTCTCTTGCGGATCGAGTAGCCCGCGCAGCGGGCGTATCGAGATCGCCGTCTCCCGGGGCGGCGGGTCCCGATCCGGCCGCTCCGCACCGCCCCACCCGCGGTCACCGCCCCTCCAGCGAGGTGCTATTGTCTAACGGTGCCAAATCGCGGGCACGCCCCGAGAGGGGCAGGCCCCCCGGGGCCGGAGCCCGCAGGTGCGCCCCCTTAGCTCATTGGTAGAGCACTTCCTTGGTAAGGAAGAGGTAGTGGGTCCGATTCCCACAGGGGGCTCCGTTCCCCGCAGGTCGAGCCTGCGAAGAACGCGCGGCGGGGTAGCTCAGGTGGTTAGAGCACACGGCTCATAATCGTGGTGTCGCGGGTTCAAGTCCCGCTCCCGCTACGTTCCGGAAGAACCCCGGCTCCTCGTGAGCCGGGGTTCTTCTGCGTCCGGCCGCCGTCAGACGGCGCAGCCCGCGAAGAGCACGTCGTCCGAGGCGACCAGGTCCTCCAGCCGCAGCAGCCGCTCCAGGTCGTGACCGGCCGTCAGAGCGTTCGCCCGCTCGCCGTCCGTCTGCGGCGCGAGCCGCCCCTCCATCACGCCGCCCAGCGCGCGCACGGCGCACGCCGCGACGACGCCCTCCGGCGTCCCCCCGATGCCGAGAACCAGATCGACCGCGCCGTCGGGGTCGGCCGCCTCGATCGCGACCGACACGTCGCCTTCGCCGCGCAGCGACAGCGCGACTCCGACGCCCCGGAGCTCGGCGATCAGGGCGACGTGCCGCGGCTTGTCGAGCACCGCGACCACGAGCTCCTCCACAGGCCTGCCCAGTGCCCCCGCCAGCGCCCGCGCGTTGTCGCCGGGGGAGCGGTCGAGCGAGACGACTCCCGCACCCGCCGCCGAGCAGACCAGCTTGTCCATGTAGAAGACGTCGCGCGGATCGAAGAGCGTGCCCCGCGGCGCCAGCGCGATCACGCAGACCGACCCGGGCAGCCCCTCGGCGGTCAGCCGGGTGCCGTCGAGCGGATCGACCGCCACGTCGCACGAGGGAGAGGTCGCGCGGCCGAGGCGCTCGCCGTTCGCGAGCATCGGCGCCTCGTCCTTCTCGCCCTCACCGATCACCACGACCCCGTCGAACGGAGCATCGGTGAGCACCTCCCGCATCGCCGCGACGGCGGCGGCGTCGGCCGCGACCTTGTCGCCGCGTCCGTGCCAGGCCCTGGCCGCTTCCGCCGCCGCCCGCACACTGTCGGCGATCGCGTAGCGCAGCTCCAGGGAGTAGGCGTCCGACGCGATCAGCCGCACGTCGCTCATGCGCGGGCCGGCTGCGCCGTCGCGGTGCGCACGAGGCGCTCGAGCGTGCGCAGCCCGTCCGAGGACAGCACCGACTCCAGGTGGCCCTGCACCGACGCGACGTGCTCGCCGCGGAGCGCGTCGACCACTCCGCTGACCGGGTCGCCCGACACCTCGAGATCGAGCAGCGGGGTGCGCTCGACACCCGATCCCGCCACCGACGAGAAGGTGTTGTAGAAGCCGATCGCCGCCTCCTCGCCGAAGACGTCGACGGCGAGGCGCACGCCCTGCCGCGGAGCGGGCAGAGGCTCGACCGGCAGTCCGGCGAGCAGCGAGAGCATCTGGTGGCTGAGGCAGACGGCGAGCATCGGCCGCTCCGACTCGAGCCGCTCGGTCATCAGCTCCCGGAGTCGCGCGATGCGCGGCTCGGACCCGTCGCGCGGATCGCCGGGGCCGGGCCCGAACACCACGAGGTCGTCCGTGAGCACGTCCTCCACGCTCGACCAGCGCTCGACCCGGGCATCCATGCCGAGGTGCCGCAGCTGGTGCGCGAGCATCGTCGTGAACTGGTCCTCGTTGTCCACGATCAGTGCGGTGTGGCCGTCGAGCCCGGCGATGTGCTCGGGCGCCTGGGGCCGGAGCCAGAACGACGCGAGGCGCTCGTTGCGCGCCTCGAGCGCCTCGGCGACTCCGGGCTGCGCGTTGAGGTCGACGGCCGGCGGGACCGCCCGGCCCGGCAGGAGCCCGAGCGCCGACAGCACGCCCGACGCCTTGGCGCGCGTCTCGGCGACCTCCCCCTCCGGGGTCGAGTGGCGCACGAGGGTCGCGCCCGCGGGCACGGTGAGGCGCCCGTCGGGGCGGAGGTAGGCGGTGCGGATCAGGATCGGGGCGTCGACCGTGTAGCCGTGCTCCTCGGGCTCGAAGAGGGCGAGGACCCCGGAGTAGTAGCCGCGCGGCTCCTTCTCGTACT
This sequence comes from Rathayibacter sp. Leaf296, assembly GCF_001423045.1. Taxonomy (NCBI): domain Bacteria; kingdom Bacillati; phylum Actinomycetota; class Actinomycetes; order Micrococcales; family Microbacteriaceae; genus Rathayibacter; species Rathayibacter sp. Leaf296. The sequence continues at coordinate 698,272 of NZ_LMNR01000002.1, read as the reverse complement.
CGGCGATGACGGCGCAGGCGTTCTCCATCGGAGAGCCGGTGACGGTGGGCGCGAACATCGTCAGGCGCAGCACCTCGCGGACGTCGAGGTCGGTGCGCCCCTCGAGGAGGTACTCGGTGTGGCTGAGCCGCGACATCTGCTTGAGGAAGGGGCCGAGGATGCGGCCGCCGTTCGGGCAGACCGCGCTCATCATCTTCATCTCCTCGTCCACGACCATGAAGAGCTCCTCGCTCTCCTTCACGTCGGCGAGGAATGCGAGCACCTCCTCGCCCGTGGGCCCGGCGGCCGGGTGGCGGAACGTGCCGCTGATGGGGTTCATCATCGCGACGCCGTCGCGCACCGAGACGTGCCGCTCGGGGGTCGCTCCGACCGCGGTCACGGTCTGGGCGCCGTCGACGCCGGGTGTGTGGATCGCGAAGGTCCAGTAGGCGCCCGACTCGTCGGTCAGCAGCCGGCGGAACCAGGCCAGCACCGCCTCGACCGGGGGAGCGTCGGTGTGGGCGACGAACGCGCGGTTGATGACGAAGTTCGCGCCCTCCCCGCGGCCGATCTCGTTCTCGATCACGCGCCGCACGATGTCGGCGTACTCCTCGTCGGGCACGTCGAACCCGCGCTCCTCGACCGGGATCTCGCGCTCGGGCAGCAGACGGAGCACCTCCTCCAAAGGCACGCTCTCGCGCTCGCGGACGATCAGGTTGCGCAGCGGCGCTCCGTCGTCCTTCGCGGCGAACCCGCGCTCGCGCACCTGGCGGTAGGGGACGAGGGTGAGGACGTCCTCACCGTTCAGCGGGATGTCGGCGAGCCCCTCGACGTCGACGACGTCGCCGGTGAAGACGTCCACCTCGGACCGGCCCTGCCGGAGCACGACGGCGAACGGCAGCGTTCCGTCGGAGGAGAGGATGCGGGAGAGGAGCGAGGTCATCGTGGTCCTTGGTTCGGGGTGTCCCTCACCCGGGCCCTGACATGCAGAACGACCGCCCGGATGAGGCGGTCGTGTGCGAGGGGTTCGCGCGTCGGTCCGCCTAGGAGGCGGGCCACCAGGGGCTTCGAGTCGACGTGCGCACGGGGGGAGTCTAGGGGACGCCCGCCCGGGCGGCCAAGCGGATCAGGGGGTCGCGGACGCAGCGACGCGCTCGGTCGTCTCGCCCCGGAGGGTCCGCAGCAGGAGCGTCGCCCCCGCGGTCGCAGCGGGGGTGGCGATGACCGCGCCGCCCGGGACGAGGAACGCGAGGTAGACGGCGATCCCGAAGCCGAGCGACACGGCCCGGCGCTCGCCGAGGAGCCGTCGCCGTTCGCCGAGGGCCATGCCGCGGGCGTCGCCGGCGAAGCCCGTGAGCTCGAGGGCGAGCGCGCGACCGCCGACGAGGGCGCCCGCGACGAGGCCGATCACCTGGCCGACGATCGGGATCACGCCCAGCAGCACCAGCACGATCCCGATGCCCAGCGACGTCGCGATGAGCACGGCGGAGTCGCGCAGCGAGCGGGCGAGTCCCGCCCAGAATCCGGATTCCCGCTCGTCGGGCACCCCGCCGAGCTCGTCCTCGACGCCGCGCCAGATCCGCTCGTAGAACGGATCGCCCACCAGCAGGGTGACCGCCGCGAACACCACGACCCCGAGGGCGACGAGGGCGCCGACCGCCGCGATCGAGATGGCCAGTCGTGCGTTCGACGCCCACGTGTCGCTCCATCCGTCGGCGAACGGGGTCAGCGCGGTGACGACGTCGCCCACGCGGGTCACGACGAGCACGAGCAGGCCGAGGAACACGAGGCCCACGATCAGCGGTGGGATCGCCCCCAGCAGCATCGCGCGGGGCGAGCGCACCCAGGCGCCGAAGCCGCGGAGGAAGAGGCGGGCGCCGAGGGCGAGTTCGCGCAGGACCGTCATGCCCCGATCCTCGCAGCTGCGGGCGGACGGGCGGAGGTGAGCGGAGCGCCGCGCGCGCCGCACCCGTCGCTCCTCGCGCCGGATCCCGAAAGGCCCCACTCCGGTATGGGAAGCTGTCGACTCTCCTCCACAGAGGGGGAGGGGTCGGAGGCTGTCCACACCCGCGACGGGACGCGGTCGAGGGCCCTCCTCGATGTCGGTGCCGACTGGTGTGCTGTGCGCCTCGAGCGATTGGTGCGGAACATGGACGGACGACAGGACGGCGGGCTCGACCACGGGTGCCCGATGTGGTGCGCGGGCGAGCACGACGAGGTGGGAGGGCGGACGCGGCGGCTGCACCGCTCCGAGGGGCGCAGTGTGCCGGTCGTGCGGTGGCGGCCCGAGGTCTCCGCCGACGAGCCCGAGGCGCTCGTCGTGCACGTCTCGGTCTGCCGTCCTGGCGACGACGGCGAGGAGCGGCTCCGGATCGAGTCCGACGCGCTCGGCGCACTCGATCTCGATCTCAGCGGAGCCGCCCGCCTCGTCCGGGCGGTCGAGCGGGCGCTCCTGCTACGAGGAGTCGCGGGATGAGACGCGGGGAGGATTCGGCGGGAGCAGGTCCGCCAGTTCGACGTCCAGCGCCTCGCAGAGCGCGAAGAGGGTCTTCAGCTGCGGGTTCGCGGGGGAGCCGGGCTTCGACTCCCCCTTCTCGAACTTCTGGTAGGTGTAGCCCGCGAGTCCGGCGGCGTGGGCGACGCGCTCCTGGCTCTCGTTCTTGGCCATGCGCGCGCGGTGGAGGTTGGTGCCGAGCTCGCGGGCGTACTCGGCCCAGTCGCGCTCGGGGAGGGGTGTCGACATGCTGGCCAGCTTCCGAGAAGAATGCGCGCGGGTCACCCATACCGGCATGGGAAATTGCGGATGGTCATACGCGCGTGCCACCCGGGCGAGGGGAGGCCGCTGACCCGAGAGGGGCACCGCGTACACTGACCGGGTGCCCGTGAACCCCGAACTGACCGGCCGCGCCTTCGCGCCCACCGCCGTCTACCAGGTGGGTCGAGAGAAGGTCCGCGAATTCGCGCGCGCCGTGCTCGCCACCTCTCCGCTCCACCACGACCCCGAGGCCGCGCGCCGCGCCGGGTACGCCGATGTGATCGCCCCGCCGACGTTCGCCGTCGTGCTGCAGGAGCTCACCGTCTCGCAGGTGCTGGCCGAGCCCGACTCCGGGATCGACTTCAGCCGGGTCGTCCACGGCGACCAGCGCTTCGTGCACTCCCGCCCCATCGTCGCCGGCGACGAGCTCGTGGCCGTGCTGAGCGTCTCGAGCGTCAAGCAGCTCGGTCCGCACTCCATGGTGACGATGGAGTCCGCCGTCACCGACAGCGACGGCGCGCACGTCGTCACCGCCGTGTCCACCCTCGTCGTCAGGGGAGACGAATGAGCACCGAGTCCGCCGCCGTGTCCACCGGGGAGCCGCTCGCGCCGCTCCCCGTCCTCGCCGAGCTCCAGCAGGGCCAGGTCCTCGCCGAGCGCCGTCTGCACTTCGAGCGCGACACCCTCGTGCGCTACGCGGGTGCGTCGGGCGACTTCAACCCGATCCACTACCGCGAGGACGTCGCCGCCGAGGTCGGGCTCCCCGGCGTCCTCGCGCACGGGATGCTCACCATGGGCACCGCGGTCCAGGTCGTCGTCGACTGGGTCGGCGATCCCGGCCGCATCCTCGACTACCAGGTCCGCTTCACCCGTCCCGTCGTCGTCGACCCCCGCGAGGGCGCCGACGTCGACGTGGTCGCGAAGGTCGGAGCGATCGACGCCGAGGCCGGCTGGGTGAGGGTCGATCTGGTGGTCTCGGTCGCCGGCCAGGCCGTGCTGGGCAAGGCCCAGGCGCGCGTCCGACTCGTCTGACCCGGTGCCGATGACGCCGCCGTCCCTCTCCACGCTGACCACCCTGCGCGTCGGCGGCGCTCCCGAGCGCTACTTCGAGCCCGCCACCGCGACCGAGCTGGTCTCGGTGCTGCAGGAGCTGTGGGCCGACGACGAGCCCTGGCTGCTGCTGGGAGGGGGGTCGAACCTCCTCATCGGCGACGATGGGGTCGAGGGCGCGGTCGTCCGCGTCCGCACGACGGGAGTCGAGCGGCTGGACTCGGACCGGCCCGGCTCCGTGCACCTGCGCGTCCAGGCGGGCGAGTCGTGGGACGGGCTGGTCGCGACCACCGTCCGGAACGGCTGGACCGGATTGGAGGCCCTCAGCGGGATCCCCGGGACCGTCGGAGCCTCGCCCGTGCAGAACATCGGCGCGTACGGCCAGGAGCTCAGCGACACGCTCGTCGCCGTCGACTTCCTCGACGAGGGCGCCCGCGAGCCCGTGCGCCTCACCGGGGCCGAGCTCGAGCTCGGCTACCGCACCTCGGTCCTCAAGCAGGGCCGTCGCGGCGCGGTCCTCGCCGTCGAGTTCGCCCTCGAGGAGACGGAGGGGGTCGGCGCCCCGATCGCGTACGCGCAGCTCGCCTCGGCACTCGGTGTCGAGCTGGGGGACCGGGTCCCCGTCGACCGCGTGCGCGAGACGGTGCTCCGGCTGCGCGCCTCCAAGGGCATGGTGCTCGACGCCGACGACCCCGACACCGCCAGCGCGGGGTCCTTCTTCACGAACCCGATCGTCACGAGCGCCGCTGCCGCCGGGCTGCCGCCGACCGCACCGCGCTGGCCGGTCGAGCCGGCCGCCGAGGCCGATGTCGTCACTCCGCTCGACTCGGTCGCCGCGGGCGCGCCGATCGGTCTGCCCGCGCCCTCGGCTCCCGACGCCCTCGTCAAGCTCAGCGCCGCCTGGCTGATCGAGCACTCCGGAGTCTCGCGCGGTTTCGCCCTGCCGGGCTCGCGAGCGGCCGTGTCGAGCAAGCACACCCTCGCGCTGACCAACCGCGGCGGCGCCCGCGCCGAGGAGGTCGCGGAGCTCGCCCGCTACGTCCAGGGCCGCGTGCTCTCGGAGTTCGGCGTGCTGCTGCACCCCGAGCCCGTGGTCGTCGGCACCGCGGTCTGAGGCGGCGCGGCCGTCCCGTGCTGGTCGGGTAGCCGCGGAGCGGCGTATCGAGACCCGCGATGGCAGGCTGGGGCGGATCTCGATACGCGGCCGCTGCTCGATCAGTGAGGGCCGCCGCCCTATCCGGTCAGGCGTCGCGGCGGATCCAGCGGAACGTCAGGCGGCTCGCGAGGAGCCCGAGGACGAGCCAGACGGCGAGCACGATGGCCACGCCGCCGAGATCCCAGGCGCCGTCGACCTCGAGCTGCTCGAAGTCGGCGGGAAGGAACACGGCGCGCATGCCCTGGGCGATCCACTTCAGCGGGAACACGCTCGCGATGTTCTGCAGCCAGTCGGGCAGCGTGGTGAACGACAGGTACGAGCCCGAGATGAACTGCAGGACCAGCAGCGGCGGCACGATCACCGCGGTCGCGCTCTTGCCGGACCGGGGGAGCGCCGAGACCGCGATGCCGAGGATCGCGGAGGTCGCGACTCCGGCGAGGTAGATCCACGTGAAGGTCGCCCAGCGCCCGCCGTCGGTCGGGAGCTCGACCGAGAAGGCCGTGGCGGCGACGACCAGCAGCAGCGCCGTCTGCGCGACGCTCGTGACCAGCACCTGGCCGAACTTCCCGAGGAAGTAGCTCAGCACGGGCAGCGGGGCGCCGGCGAGGCGCTTCAGCGTGCCGTCGCTCCGCTCCACCGCGATGTCGACGCCGAGGTTCTGCACGCCCGAGAGCAGGATTCCCGCGGCGACCAGCCCGGGCACGTAGTACTCGGCCATGGTGATGCCCGGATCCTGCGGGTTCGCCTGCATGATCGCGTTCTCGCCGAACGCGACCGAGAAGATCGTGAGCAGCAGCACCGGGAAGAGGAAGGTGAAGAACACCTGGTCGGGTGCCCGGAAGTAGGAGCGGACCTCGTAGCGGGCGCGGGCGGCGCCCAGGCGCAGGGTGCGGCCCGGTCCGGTGCGCAGGCGGGTGCGGGGCCGGGCCTGGGTGATCGCGCTCATGCCGGCTCTCCGATCATGTCGAGGGCGATGCCGCCGTCGCTCGCCCGGTCGTCCCGGATGAGGTCGAGGTAGATGTCCTCGAGGCTGGGCCGCTGGACCTCGAGAGCCGGCGGCTCGCCGAGACGCGCCGAGAGCTCGGCGACGAAGCGGGTCGGCTCGCTCGTGCGGACGCGGTGGAGCACGCCGTCCTCCTCCCACTGCACGATGGGCACCCGCGCCTCGTCGCCGCCGATCTCGCCGATCGGGCCGATGGCCAGGAGCCGTCCGCCGGCGATGACCGCGGCCCGGTCGCCGAGACGGGCGGCCTCGTCGAGGTAGTGGGTGGTGAGGAGGATCGTGGTGCCCTCGCTCTTCAGGAGCGCGACGAGCTCCCAGAACGAGTGCCGCGCCTCCGGGTCGAAGCCCGTGGTGGGCTCGTCGAGGAACACCAGTTCGGGACGCCCGATGATGCCCAGGGCGACGTCGACCCTGCGGCGCTGACCGCCCGAGAGCTTGCCGATGCGCGAGCGCGCCTTCGATGTGAGGCCGACGGCCTCGATGGTCTCGTCGACGTCGCGCGGACGCGGGTAGAGGCCGGCGAAGTGCGCGATCTGCTCGCGGACCGTCGCGTTGCCGGACTCTCCGCTGGACTGCAGCACGATGCCGAGCCGGGACTTCCAGGCGAGGTCGCCGTGGCGCGGGTCGACTCCGAGCACCGAGGCCTCGCCGCCGGAGCGGTCGCGGTAGCCCTCGAGGATCTCGATCGTCGTCGACTTGCCTGCGCCGTTGGGTCCGAGCAGGGCGAACGTCTCTCCGCGGTGGATGTCGAACGAGATGCCGGTCAGTGCCGGCGCGCCACCGTAGTCCTTCCGCAGATCTCGGACTCGGACTGCTGCGTCAGGGCTCATCGCACCAGCGTGCCCTGTCCCGGCCCCCATTGACAGCTCTGCACCCTTTTCGCCACCCCCTCTTGCGATTTCCCCCCTCGTCCCCCACCTCTGGCACTCCCGAGCGCTGGAAGCGGCGGCCACCGGCTCGCCGACACGGCCGAGCCGGACCGGTGATCCGCGTGCGAGCGGATCGCCGTAGGCGGACGCTTCCCGCTCTACGAACCGCGACCACCTAGCTCGCCGACCGCGGCCGATCGACGACGGAGGAGGAGAGAGGCGCAGCAGCACTCCACGAGCCGACTGCGGCCGATCGACGACGAAGGAGGAGAGAGGTTCCCCGTACGGCCGAGCGTCACCGGTGATCCGCGTGTCAGCGGATCGCCGTAGGCGGACGCGACCCGCTCTGCGGAACGCGATCATCTTCAGGAGCCGACTGCGGCCGATCGACGACGACGAAGGAGGAGGAGAGAGGCTTAACGGAACAGCTTCTGCAGCCGCCGCACGCCCTCGAGCAGGGCGTCGTCGCCGAGGGCGTAGGAGAGGCGCAGGTATCCGCTCGGGCCGAAGGCCTCTCCGGGGACGGTGGCGACCTCGGCCTTCTCGAGGATCAGGTCGGCCAGCTCGAGGGAGGTGGTGGGCGTGACGCCGTCCCACTCGCGGTTCAGCAGGCCCCGGACGTCGGGGTAGACGTAGAACGCGCCGCCCGGGGTGGGGCAGTCGACGCCGTCAATCGCGTTCAGCTCGGCCACGATGGTGCGGCGGCGGCGGTCGAACGCGAGGCGCATCTCCTCGGCCGGCTCCTGCGGGCCCGTCAGCGCGGCGATGGCGGCGCGCTGCGAGATGTTCGAGACGTTGCTCGAGAGGTGCGACTGCAGGTTCGAGGCGCCCGAGATCGCGTCGGCGGGGCCGACCATCCATCCGACGCGCCAGCCGGTCATCGCGTAGGTCTTCGCGACTCCGTTGACGAGGATCGTGCGGTCGCGCAGCTCCGGAACGGCCTCGACGATGGAGGTCGCGCGCTCGAGGGGGCCGGCGTCGTCCTGGCCGTCGACGGCGTAGACGAGGTTCTGGTAGATCTCGTCGGCGATGACCCAGAGACCGTGCTCCTGCGCCCACTCGCCGATGGCGCGGGTCTGCTCGGCCGAGTAGACCGCTCCGGTGGGATTCGACGGCGAGACGAACAGGAGGACCTTGGTGCGCTCGGTGCGCGCCTCCTCGAGCTGCTCGACCGTGACGAGGTAGCCCTGGTCGGCTCCGGCGAAGACGTCGACCTGCACGCCGCCGGCGAGCTTGATCGCCTCGGGGTAGGTGGTCCAGTAGGGGGTCGGCACGAGGACCTCGTCGCCGTCGTCGAGGAGGGTCTGGAACGCCTGGTAGACGGCCTGCTTGCCGCCGTTGGTCACGACGACCTGCGACGCCTCGACGGCCCATCCGGAGTCGCGCGCCGTCTTCTCGGCGATCGCGGCGCGGAGATCCGGCAGGCCCGCCGCCGGGGTGTAGCGGTAGTTCTTGGGGTCGAGCACGGCGGCCGACGCGGCCTCGACGATGTGCTCGGGAGTGCGGAAGTCCGGCTCTCCCGCCGCGTACGAGATGACGGGGCGCCCCTGCGCCTGGAGGGCCTTGGCCTTCGCGTCGACCTTGAGGGTCGCGGACTCGGCGATGGCGGAGATTCGGGCGGAGACGCGCGTGGGAGCAGACACGAGCGCCAGCGTATCCTCTGCGCGCGCGAGGCCGCATCCGAGCGCCGGGGCCCGGCTGGACACTCCTGGCGGGTCCACGTACACTCTTCCGAGGTAGTCGAACTCTGCCACTCTTCACCGCGCCCGACAGGGCTGCGACGGGTGCTGCGGGGTTCGGTTCCTCCTCGGATGCCCGCAACGGCATCCATAGGGCGGTGGCTCAATTGGTAGAGCAGCGGTCTCCAAAACCGCAGGTTGCAGGTTCGAGCCCTGTCCGCCCTGCACATCGATGCCCGTCGCACGCGGTCCCCGCGATGCAGCGGACATCGGTCCAGGGTCGCCCGATGGGCGGCCGGCCACACCGGAGGTTCCGGTGCGGGAAAGGTGCGTGCAGGTGGCCGGGAAAGCAGTCGACGAGCCGAGCGAGGACGTCGTCGCGATCGCGAATCAGCAGCGTGCGGCGCGGCGCAATCCGTTCGCGCGGATCGCCCTCTTCATCCGGCAGGTCATCGCCGAGCTGAAGAAGGTCGTGACGCCGACCAGGAAAGAACTCGGCAACTACGTCGTGGTGGTCCTGATCTTCGTCGTCATCATGATGGCGCTGGTGTCGTTCCTCGACTGGGTGTTCGCGCTGGCCGTCACGTACGTCTTCGGCACACCGGGCGCCTGACCCGGCGGCGTCCCGATCCGCTCAGCGGAGGACGCCGGCCACAGCGGGACGCGCCCTCGGGGCGCCGACCGCATCGATCGAGAGAGAGTTGTGACGAGTGTCTGACAGAAACCGCGACGACGTCGACTGGTCGACGGCTGCCGAGCAGTCGTCGGAGGTCGAGGAGACGCAGGAGGGCGGCACCCTCACGCAGGCGGAGGACTCCGTCGAGCCCGCCGAGGAGGGCGCCCTGAGCGTCATCGACGAGAACGAGTCCGAGGAGGACCTCGCGTCCGACCTCGAGGCCGCGCTCGACGCCATCGGGTCGGTCGACGACCCCGATGCCGACCGCGCCGTCGACGAGGCCGCGCACATCGACACCGTCGAGGAGGCCGAAGCGGCCCTCGAGGCCGTCGAGGACGAGGCCGAGGTCGCCGCCGAGGACGCGGAGGCCGCCGGCGAGGACCTCGCCGACATCGACCCCTACGAGGCGTTCCGCACGGAGCTCCGCGGCAAGCCCGGCAAGTGGTACGTCATCCACTCCTACGCCGGCTTCGAGAAGCGCGTGAAGTCGAACATCGAGAACCGCAAGGTCTCGCTCGAGGCCGAGGACTACATCTTCGAGGTCCAGGTCCCGATGGAGGACGTGGTCGAGATCAAGAACGGCCAGCGCAAGATGGTCACCCGCGTGCGCATCCCCGGCTACGTGCTGGTGCGCATGGACCTCAACGAGGACTCGTGGTCGGTCGTCCGCCACACCCCGGGCGTGACCGGCTTCGTGGGCAACGCCCACAACCCGACTCCGCTGCGCTTCGAGGAGGCCTTCACGATGCTGAAGAGCCTCGTCGAGATCAAGGACGTCGCCCCCTCGAAGGCGCCCGGCGCGAAGGGCCAGAAGCAGGCCCAGCGCGTGCTGCCCGCCGAGGTCGACTTCGAGATCGGCGAGACCATCACCATCAAGGAGGGCTCGTTCGCCGGGCTCCCCGGCTCCATCAGCGAGATCAAGCCCGAGAGCGGCAAGCTCACGGTGCTCGTGTCGCTGTTCGAGCGCGAGACCCCCGTCGAGCTGTCGTTCGACCAGGTCACCAAGCTCTGACGTCCCGACGTCGCGTCGACGCCCTCTCCGCTGCTGCGGAGGGGGCGTTCGCCGTTCCGGGGGTGCTCGGCTGCGCGGTGAGTGCTCCGGCGGGCGGATCCGCCCTGTCGGGAGTGGCGATACCCGTGTAAGCTCGTACGGGTTTTCGTGTCGGCGCCCGTCCGCGTGCGCGCCGACCGACCCTCCTCCACCGCGATCCGACTCCGTCGGGTGCGCGGGAGAGCGGCCGGGAACCCCCGACCACTCGAACCCTGAGAAAAGGAATCAGAATGGCCCCCAAGAAGAAGGTCACCGGCCTGATCAAGCTCCAGATCAAGGCCGGCGCGGCGAACCCCGCGCCCCCGATCGGTCCGGCGCTCGGTCAGCACGGCGTCAACATCATGGAGTTCTGCAAGGCGTACAACGCGCAGACCGAGTCGCAGCGCGGCAACGTCATCCCCGTCGAGATCACCGTCTACGAGGACCGCTCGTTCACCTTCATCCTGAAGACCCCGCCCGCCGCGGAGCTCATCAAGAAGGCTGCCGGCGTCGCCAAGGGCTCCTCGACCCCGCACACCGTGAAGGTCGCGAAGCTCACCCAGGCGCAGGTCCGCGAGATCGCCGAGGCGAAGCAGGTCGACCTGAACGCCAACGACATCGACGCCGCCGCGAAGATCATCGCCGGCACGGCGCGCAGCATGGGAATCACTGTCGAGGGCTAGTCCTCGCCCTTCCAGAACTCAACACCCGTGGGAGAGCCCGCCAGGCTCTAGAACCACATTCTCGTTTCAAGGAGAAACAACATGGCACAGAAGTCGAAGGCCTACCGGGCCGCCGCGGCCAAGCTCGAAGAGGGCAAGTACTACACCGCCGAGGAGGCTGTCGCGCTCGCTCGCGAGACCGGCTCCGCGAAGTTCAACAGCACCGTCGAGGTCGCGCTGAAGCTGGGCGTCGACCCGCGCAAGGCGGACCAGATGGTCCGCGGCACGGTCATCCTGCCGCACGGCACGGGCAAGACCGCCCGCGTCATCGTGTTCGCGACCGGTCCGGCCGCTGAGGCCGCGATCGCCGCGGGCGCCGACGAGGTCGGCGGCGCCGAGCTCATCGAGAAGGTCGCCGGCGGTTACGTCGCGTTCGACTCCGCCGTCTCGACGCCGGAGCTGATGGGCCAGGTCGGCCGTCTCGGAAAGGTGCTCGGCCCCCGCGGCCTCATGCCCAACCCGAAGACCGGCACCGTGACCCCGGACGTGGCCAAGGCCGTGAACGAGATCAAGGGCGGAAAGATCGAGTTCCGCGTCGACAAGCACGCCAACGTGCACCTCGTCGTCGGCAAGGCCGCGTTCACCGAGGAGCAGCTCCAGGAGAACTTCAAGACGGCTCTCGACGAGATCAACCGCCTCAAGCCCTCCTCCTCGAAGGGCCGCTACATCCAGAAGGCCGCCGTCTCGACGACCTTCGGCCCCGGCATCCCGCTGGACGTCAACGTCCTCGCGTAAGTCGGAGGCGCTGCACTGCAGCACCGACAGGAGGGGGTCCGCTTCGGCGGGCCCCCTCCTTCGTCGTCCGGGGTCCGGCACAACCGCGTGAAGGTGAACGTCGGGTGAACGAGCGGCGCGGCGGCTCCCGGACGCTTGGCGTGCCGCGGGGCGCGACGCACACTGTTCGTCGTGCCCGAACTGCTCGTCCTGATCCTGGTGATCACCACCGCACTCGCCTTCGACTTCACGAACGGGTTCCACGACACCGGCAACGCGATGGCGTCGTCGATCGCGACGGGGGCACTGAAGCCCAAGCGCGCGGTCGCCCTCTCGGCGGTCCTCAACCTGGTGGGCGCGTTCCTCTCGATCGAGGTCGCGAAGACCGTCGGCGGCGATGTGGTCGACCTCAGCGCCGCGCAGGGCGAGCAGCTGATGCTCATCGTCTTCGCGGGACTCGTGGGCGGCATCATCTGGAACCTCGCGACGTGGCTCTTCGGCCTGCCCTCCAGCTCCTCGCACGCCCTCTTCGGCGGCCTCATCGGCGCCGCGCTCGTCTGGGGTCTGGTCGCGGGGCTGAACGGCGTGAAGTGGGACGGAGTGCTGGCGAAGGTCGTCGTGCCGGCGCTCCTCGCTCCGGTGATCGCCTCGCTCGTCGCGGCGACGGGCACCCGCCTCATCACCCGCATCACGCGCTCGCTGCCGCGTGAGTCGTCCGAGCGCCGGTTCCGCTACGGCCAGATCGGCTCCGCCTCGCTCATCTCACTGGCGCACGGGACCAACGACGCGCAGAAGACGATGGGCGTCATCTTCCTCGCGCTCATCGCCTACGGAGCGGCGACTCCCGAGAGCGACGTGCCGTTCTGGGTCAAGGCGTCGTGCGCCGTCGCGATCGCGCTCGGCACCTACCTCGGCGGCTGGCGCATCATCCGGACGCTCGGCAAGGGCCTCGTCGACATCACGGCTCCGCAGGGCCTCGCGGCCGACACGTCCTCGGCCGCCATCATCCTGACGTCGAGCCACCTCGGCCTGCCGCTATCGACCACGCACGTGGCGACCGGCTCGATCCTGGGCTCGGGCCTCGGGCTCCCCGGCGGCTCGGTCCGCTGGCGGGTGGCGGGCCGGATGGTCCTCGCCTGGTTCATCACGCTCCCGGCCGCCGCTGTCGTGGGGGCGCTCTGCTGGCTGCTCGCGAACGCGGTGGGCGGACTCGGCGGCGTGCTGGTCGTCTTCGTGCTTCTCGTGGCCGCCGCGACCGCGATGTGGCTGCACTCGCGCCGCTCTCCGATCACCGCCGACAACGTCACCGAGGACTGGGAGGCCGCCGTGCCGGTTCCCGAACCCGTCCGCCCCGTCACCGTGGAGGGCTCGCGATGAGCATCGACCTCGCCGCCATCGGCGGATCCGTCCTGCAGGTCCTCGTCGTCGGGCTGCTGTTCGGCGCCGGGCTGCCCGCCCTGTTCGCCCTGGGGGTGCGCGCGTCGGCCGTCGCCGACGGCTCCGTCGAGGGACGGCCCGCTCAGGGGCGGGCCGTCGCGGTGCTGTGCTTCGGCCTCGCCGCGGTGGCGGTCGCGGCCGGCATCGTCGTGATCGTCTTCGGCAAGCAGATGTTCGGGGGCTGAATGGACCCGCAGTCGAGGGGCCGGACGGACGGTGCCGTGATCCGTCGGGCGGTCGGGTCCCATGCCCGCGAGCTCGCCCGCGTCGCCGCGCTCACGTTCCCGCTCGCCTGCCCGCCGCACACGAGCGAGGAGGCGAAGGCCGCGTTCATCCGCACGGTGCTGTCGGAGGAGCGCTTCGTGGGCTACCTCGCGGATCCGGATCGGTCGCTGTTCGTCGCGGAGGACGACTCCGGGGCTGCGATCGGCTACACGATGCTCGTGCGGGGCGAACCGGGCGACGCCGATGCGGCCGCCGCGGCCCGCCTGCGGCCGACCGTCGAGCTGAGCAAGTGCTACGTCCTGCCCGGCAGCCAGGGGAGCGGGGTCGCCTCCGCGCTGATGGAGGAGTCGCTCGAGGACGCCCGGGGGAGCGGGGCCGCCGGGGTGTGGCTCGGAGTGAACCGGCTCAACGAGCGCGCGCAGCGGTTCTACGCGCGGCACGGCTTCGCGGTGGTGGGGGAGAAGCGCTTCCTCGTCGGCGACCGCTACGAGGACGACTTCGTGCTGGAGCGGCCGCTGCCCTGATCCGGGAGGGTCAGCCCTCGCAGACGGTGAGGACGATCTTGCCGCGGGTGTGACCGGTCTCGAGCTGCTCGTGGGCCTCCGACGCCTTCTCGAGCGGGAAGACGCCGTCGATGAAGACGCGCACGTCGCCCGACTCGAGCAGGCGCGAGACCACGGCCAGCGTCGCTCCGTCGGGCGCGACCTTGAACGTCGACGCGCGCACTCCCGCGGCGGCCGCCTCCTCGAAGAACCCGGGCCAGCTGCCGGTCGGCGCGTTCACGATGAGTCCGCCGGGTCGCAGCACGCGCAGCGAGCGGGAGCCGGTCTCGTCGTGCACGTTGCCGACGAGGTCGATCACGACGTCGACGTCGGCGAGCACCTCGTCGAAGCGCTCGGCGGTGTGGTCGACGACCTGGGAGGCGCCGAGCTCGCGCAGCCACTGCAGGTTGCGCGTGGATCCGGTCGCGATGACGGAGGCGCCGAAGTAGGCGGCGAACTGCACCGCGAAGTGGCCGACTCCGCCCGATCCGGCGTGGATGAGGATCCGCTGGCCCTCGTGCGCCTTGGCGAGCTCGACGACCATGCCCCACGCGGTGAGCGCGGCGAGCGGCACGCCGGCCGCCTCGACGTGCGAGAGCGTCGAGGGCTTCCGCGAGACGGAGACGCTGGGCACGCTGACGTACTGGGCGTAGGAGCCGGAGTAGCGGGGCACCATCACGAAGCCGTAGACCTCGTCGCCGGGGCGCAGCGGGTGCGCCGGGTACGGGCTCGAGACGACGACGCCGGAGAAGTCGTGGCCGAGGACCGCGGGGTAGGAGGGGATCTGCGACGCGACTCCGCGGCCCGCGCGCGTCTTCACGTCGAGCGGATTCACTCCGGCCGCGACCACCTTGACGGTGAACTCGGCGTTGATGGCCGTGGGGGTCGGCACGGTCGCGAGGTGCAGCACCGAGGCGTCGCCCGGTGCGTCGATGACCGCCGCCGTCATGGTGTCGGGCAGGACCACCTCCTCCGGGATCTCGCCGATCGTGAGGCCGTGTCCGAGCGCACTGCTGTGCATCATCGCCCTTCCTGTGTCCCGGCCCCGGTGGTGGATCCAGGGGTGGGCGACGCGCTGGCGCGCGTCCCCCGACCCCGTCTCCGAGCGCCGCGATCAGTCAACCGAGGTAATGAGTCCGGGCTGTTACGGCGGTGTCACCCGCCCGAGAAGATTGGCTCTCGGTCCCCCGTACGGGAGGTGAGGCGGGCTCGGAGGCGCGGTCTGGCACGATGGGGGGATGCAGCGCGGACGAGTCGAGGGCCCCCTGCTGATCGCCGGTTCCGTGCTCGTCCTGGCCGGCCTGGCGCTGCTGCTGGGTGCGCGCCTGAGCCTCACCCGCTGGGTCTACGTCAGCGAGATGGGCGCTCCCGACATGCCGACCGCGGGGGTCGTGCAGGCGGCACTGCTCCTGGTCGCCGCGGGAGGCACGGCCGTCGCGATCGGCGCCCGCGCGGTGCACACGCGGCTGCTGCCGGCTCTCCCGCCCGCGCTGGCCCTCCTGCTGGCGTCGGCGTGCTTCGCCCTCGCCTCGCAGGTGACCTGCACGGCCGGCTGCCCGCTGCCGGTCGGGCCGAGCTTCAGCTGGCAGGACCTGATCCACACGAGCGCCGCCGTGCTCGGCTTCGCGTCGGCGTGCGTCGCGATGCTGCAGCTCGCCACGGCGCGGGAGCGGCCGGCGGTCGCCCGCCTCTCGCTGGTCGCCGGGATCGCGGTCGCGGTGGTCGCGGGCGCGGGCGCGATCCTCTCGCTCCTCCGGGTCTGGATGCGCCTGGGCGGCACGCTCGAGTTCGTCGCCACCGGGATCGCCCTGCTGTGGCTGGCGATCGTGGGCGCGGTCCTCGCGCGCGAGGAGCTCAGCTCTGCGCGAGCCAGTCGCGGACGTGTCCCCGCAGCAGCTCCGTCTGCCGCTGCTGGCCGTCGTCCCGCGGCGGGACCCGCTCGAGCCGTGCCTCCGGAAGACCTCTCGCCCACTGCTCCGCGACGGCGACCGGGTGCACCGGATCGCGCTCGGCGGCGATCACGAGCGTCCGCGCGATGACCTGCGCCAGCTCGGTCGAGTCGCGGTAGGCCGCGTTCCGCGGGATCTCGGCGAGGCGGACGGCGCGCTCCTCCGCGTTCGGCGCGCGGAACTGCAGCGCGAGCGCCTCGGCGCCGGCGGGCGACTCCTCCTGGGCGCGATGGAAGAGCCCGGACGCGCGGAACACCCGCTCGCCGCGCTTGGCGCCGTGGTCGTGCAGCAGCTGGGCGAGGACGGGGAACACCGCGAGGTTCTCGGGCAGGGGCTCCGAGGTGAACGCGGGACGGACGAAGACGGCGCGGTCGATCGGCAGGAACCGCCGGGCGGCGAGGCGCAGGGCGATCGCCGCGCCCATCGAGATGCCGAGCACCGTGAGCGGCTTGTGCGCGGCTCCGGCCCGGACGACCTGCTCGGTGACCTCGTCGGCGAGGGAGTCGAGCGAGAAGTCGGCGCTCGCGCCCAGGAGCTCGGAGGCGCCGTGCGCGCGGACGTCGAGCGCGATCACCTCGCTGCCGGCGGGCAGGGCCGGACGGAGCAGCCCCAGCGGCTGGGAGCGGTCGCCGCCCAGGCCGTGGAGGAGGAGGACGGTCACCGCGCGCCCGCGCGGGTTCTCTCGTGCAGCTCGGCCATCAGCATGCCCGCGAGACGGACGAGGACGTGGATCTCGTCCTCGTCGCGGTCGACCCAGCGGAACTCGGGCTCGGCGTCGATCGGGACGAAGTCGCGGTGCTGCTCCCAGACGACCAGCGTGCGCTCGGCCCCGAGCACGTACTGCTGCCAGAAGACCTGCCGGAGGTAGTGGCGCGGGATGCTGCGCCAGGGCTTGGTCGTGGTCTTGATCTCGCAGAGCTCGAGCCGGCCGTCCTCGCGCAGACCGATCCCGTCGGGGGTGGCGAGGTGGCGCCGCTCCTGGCTCGCGTGGAAGAGGGTGCTGCTGGGCTCGATCTCGTGCTCGCGGAGCACCCACGCGGCGATCTCGGGCTCGCGGGCCCGGCCGTGATCGGTGAACGCGTTGCCGCCGAAGCCGCTGCCGTAGAGCTTGTCGAGCGCGACGCGGTCGATCGCGGCGGCCGAGGAGAGGCGGGCCACATCCGTCGCCGTGATGCCCCGGGAGCGGGCGCGCAGCCAGGCGACGCGATCACCGGAGTGGGCGACGACCCGCTTGAGGTGCGGCGGCTCGGCCTCCCGGAAGACGGGCTGCGTCTCCCAGGGGAACGTGAGCTGCAGATCGGGCACCGATACATTCTGCGCCCGTTCCGGGGCGCTGCCGAATCGGCACGCGGGGCTCCGGCGTTCGCCGAGCGCGAGACTGGGGACGACTCCGCGAGATGCCACTCCGGTACGTCTCCGGCGGCGTGTCGCGTACCGAAGTGGCATCTCGCAGGATCCGGAGGAGGGTCAGGAGGCGGCGAGGAAGGAGTCGACGACCGCGGGGGAGAGGAGGTGGCGGCGCACCATCAGGGCGGCTCCGCGGACGCCGCCGCCGCGGTCGCCGGAGGCCTGCACGATGTCGAGCGAGCGCGTGGCCAGGGGGAGGGAGCGGCGGTAGACGACCTCCCGGACGCCCGCGAGGACCTCGTGGCTCGCCTCCGCGATGCTGCCGCCGATGACGATGACGGAGGGGTTGAGCAGGTTCACGCACGTGGCGAGCACCTCGCCGATGTCGCGGCCGGCGGCCCGGGTCAGCTCGACGGCCGTCGGGTCGCCCGCATTCAGCAGTCGCACGACGTCGGAGGTGCTGCTCACGTCGCCGCCCAGCCGGCGGGCGATCGCGGAGCCGCTCGCGATGGCCTCGAGGTCGGCGTCGCCGTGATCGCCCGGCACCTGCACGTGCCCGAGGTCGCCGGCCGCGCCGAGGGCGCCGCGCTGCAGCGCGCCTCCGCTGACGATGCCGGCGCCGATGCCGGTGGAGACCTTCACGTAGAGGAGGTCGTCGACGCCGGCGTAGTGGTCGGCGTGCTCGCCGAGGGCGAGGAGGTTCACGTCGTTGTCGACGAGCACGGGCACGGGCAGGGTGCGCGCGACGAAGGCGGGGATGTCGAAGCGGTCCCAGCCGGGCATGATCGGCGGCTTCACGGGGCGGCCGGTGGCGTGCTCGACCGGCCCGGGGACTCCGACGCCGACGCCGGCGAGCGGGCCCGCGGCGGGGGCCCCGGTGAGCAGGGCTGCCGCGGTGTCGAGTGCGTGGCTCAGGACGGCGAGCGGTCCGTCGGCGATCGCGATCGCCTCGCGCCTCTCGGCCAGGACGACGCCGTCGAGGTCGGTGAGGGCGATGGTCGCGTGCGCGGCCCCGAGGTCGATCGCCAGCAGGCTGCGGGCGCTCGGATCGAACGCGATGCGGGCGGCGGGGCGGCCGCCGGAGGAGGGGGCGTCGTCGCGCCGGACGACGAGGCCGGTGGCGGCCAGCAGGTCGAGCTGAGCCGAGACCGCCGCGCGGGGGAGCCCGGTCTCGGCGACCACGTCGGCGCGGGTGCGGGCGTCGCCGTCGGAGAGGAGGAGGAGCAGCTCGCCCGGGGCGCTCGTGGCGGAGCGGCGGCGGGTCGGCATGGCGGAAGTCAACCACAGCGCCGTACCTTCTGCTGGCGACGTCGTCGACTTCTCCCGCCGAGTCGCGAAGTTCTGCTTGTTGCTGGTCAAAAGTCCGCGTAGGGTTCGGAGCACCCACGTTCGACGTCGATCAGGAGCACCCCCGGTGGCCACATCCACAGACCTCTCCGTCCAGCTCTACTCGGTCCGCGAGCCTCTCGCCGCCGACCTGCCCGCCACCCTCGACCGCCTGGCCGGCATCGGCTTCACGAAGGTCGAGCTCTTCTCGTTCGTCGACCTCGCGGAGGGCTACCGCTCGGCGCTGCCCGCCAGCGGCCTGACGGCACCCAGCGCCCACGCGCGCCTCCTCGGGCCGCAGGAGGGCACCTCCGTCGACGAGATCCTCGACATCGCCGCGTCGCTCGGCGTGCAGACCGTGATCGATCCGCACGTGGACCCGACCCGCTGGACCACCGCCGACGACGTGAAGACGATCGCCGACGAGCTCAACGCGCTCGTCGACTCCGCCGCCTCGCGCGGACTCGCCCTCGGCTACCACAACCACGCCTTCGAGTTCGAGAACCGCGTCGACGGCCTCAGCGCCTTCGAGCACCTCGCGAGCCTGCTCGACGACCGGATCGTGCTCGAGCTGGACACCTACTGGGCCGCGGTGGGCGGCGACGACCCCGCCGCGGTGCTCGGCCGCCTCGGCGAGAAGGTCCGCTTCCTGCACATCAAGGACGGCCCGGTCTCGAGCGACACGCAGGAGCAGCTCCCCGCCGGGAAGGGCGCGATGGACATCCCGTCGATCCTCGCCGCCGCCCCGCAGGCGCTCCCCGTGCTCGAGTTCGACGCCTACGCGGGCGACATCTTCGAGGGCCTGACCACCGGCTTCTCCTACGTCTCGGAGCTCTCCGCATGAGCGGCGCGGGACGCGTCGGCGTCGGCGTCATCGGCGCCGGGAACATCAGCACCCAGTACCTCACCAACCTCACGGTCTTCCCCGACCTCGAGGTGCTCTTCGTGGCCGACATCGACCTCGAGCGCGCGAAGGCCCAGGCCGAGGCGTTCGGCGTCCCCGGATCGGGCACCGTCGAGGAGCTCCTCGCGCACCCCGGCATCGAGATCGTCGTCAACCTGACGATCCCGGCCGCGCACGTCGAGGTCGCCCGCCGGGCCCTCGAGGCAGGCAAGCACGTCTGGACCGAGAAGCCCTTCTCGCTCGACCGCGACAGCGGCGTCGAGCTGCTGGCGCTGGCGAAGGAGAAGGGGCTGCGCGTCGCGACGGCACCGGACACCTTCCTCGGCGCGGGCCTGCAGACCGCGCAGCGGGTCATCGAGAGCGGAGCGATCGGCACGCCGCTCTCGGCCATCACGCTGTTCCAGGGCCCCGGCCCCGAGGGCTGGCACCCGAACCCCGAGTTCTTCTTCGCGCCCGGCGGCGGCCCGCTGCTGGACATGGGGCCGTACTACATCACGACGCTCGTGCAGAACCTCGGCCCCGTCGAGAGCGTCACCGCGGTCTCCTCGCAGGCCCGCGCGACCCGCGTCGTCGGCTCCGGCCCGCGCGAGGGGACCGAGTTCCCGGTGACGATCCCCACGCACATCGGCGGACTGCTCCGCTTCGAGTCCGGCGCCTCGGCGCAGGGCGTCTGGAGCTTCGAGTCGAGCATGCAGCGGATGGGTTTCGTCGAGATCAACGGCTCCGAGGGCACGCTCGTGCTGCCGGACCCCAACATGCACGACGGCGAGGTCACCCTGTACCGCCGCGGCGAGACGGAGCCGGAGGTCGTCACGGCCACCGGCTCGACGTTCTCGCGCGGCACCGGAGTGCTCGAGCTCGCCCGGGCGATCCGGGCCGATCGGCCCGAGGCGGCGTCCGGCGACCTCGCCTACCACGTGACCGACGTGATGCTGTCGCTCCTCGAGGCGGCCGAGACGGGCGAGAAGGTGCTCGTCGAGAGCACCGTCGCGCCCCGTCCCGCTGTCCCCGAGGACTGGGACCCGAGCGAAGCGACCCTGGCCTGATGGGCGGAGCCCTGCGCGTCGGCGTGCTCGGCGGCGGGTTCATGGCCGCCGTGCACAGCCGGGCGGCCCGCAGCGCCGGCGCGGTCCTGGCCGGCGTCGCCTCCTCCAGCCCCGAGAAGGGCGAGAGGGCGGCGGGCGAGCTCGGCTTCGAGCGCGCCTACGCCGACGCGCGGGCGCTGATCGAGGACGACGACATCGACGTGATCCACGTCTGCACCCCCAACGCCAGCCACGCCGAGCTCGCCCTCGCGGCGATCGACGCGGGCAAGCACGTGGTGTGCGAGAAGCCGCTGGCGGGGGCCGTGGCCGAGGCGGAGTCGCTCGCGAGCGCCGCATCCGCCGCGGGGATCGTCGCCACCGTGCCGTTCGCCTACCGGTTCCACGCGATGGTGCGCGAGGCGCGCGCCCGGGTCGCCGCGGGGGAGACCGGCCGGCTGGTGACGGTGCGCGGCAGCTACCTGCAGGACTGGCTGCTGGGCGCGTCCGAGGACAATTGGCGCGTGGATCCGGCCGCCGGCGGGCGCTCGCGCGCCTTCGGCGACATCGGCTCGCACCTGGTCGACCTGCTCGAGTTCGTGACGGGCGAGCGGATCGAGTCGCTCGCGGCGATCACGAGCACGATCCACGCCGAGCGGGGCGGCCGTGCGGTCGAGACCGAGGACGTGGCCGGGGCGATCGTCCGCCTGGCCGGGGGCGCCGTCGGCACCCTCCTGGTCTCGCAGGTCACCGCCGGGCACCGCAACGAGCTCGTGCTGGAGGTGTCGGGTCTCGAGGAGTCGCTGCGCTTCGAGCAGGAGCTGCCCGAGACGCTCTGGGTCGGGCGACGCGACAGCGCGGTGCTCGTGCCGCGCGACGGCGCGATCCTCGCTCCCGACGCGGCCCGCCTCTCGATCGTGCCCAGCGGGCATCCGATGGGCTATCAGGACGCGTTCACGGCGTTCGCCCGCGACACGTACGCCGCGATCGCCGGAGCCGAGGTCGAGGGTCTGCCGACCTTCGACGACGGACTCCGCGCCGCCCGCATCACCCAGGCCGTGCTCGACGCGGCCGACTCCGGCGCCTGGGTCACCGTGCCCGGCGCGCTCTGACACCCCTGTCGTCTGACACCCCTGTCGTCTGACACCCCTGTCGAAGGAGACAGCGCCATGAGCGAGAAGTCCTACGCCGCCACCCGTCCCGTGACGCTGTTCACCGGCCAGTGGGCGGACCTTGCGTTCGAGGAGGTGGCGCGCCTGGCCTCCGAGTGGGGCTACGACGGTCTCGAGATCGCGGCGTCGGGAGACCACCTCGACCTCCGGCGCGCGGACGAGGACGACTCGTACGTCGCGTCGCGGCTCGAGATCCTCGACCGGTACGGGCTCGAGGTCTTCGCGATCTCGAACCACCTCACCGGGCAGGCGGTCTGCGACGACCCGATCGACTTCCGCCACCGGGCTCTCGTGCGGGACTACACGTGGGGCGACGGTGACGCCGAGGGCGTGCGGCAGCGGGCGGCGGAGGACATGAAGCGCTCGGCCCGCGTGGCGCGGAAGCTCGGTGTGGACGTGGTCGTGGGCTTCACGGGGTCGAAGATCTGGCCGTACGTGGCGCAGTTCCCGCCGGTGCCGGCCTCGGTGATCGAGGAGGGGTACGAGGACTTCGCGAACCGGTGGAACCCGATCCTGGACGAGTTCGACGCGCAGGGCGTGGTGTTCGCGCACGAGGTGCATCCGTCCGAGATCGCGTACGACTACTGGTCGAGCGTGCGGACGCTCGAGGCGATCGACCACCGGGCGGCGTTCGGCTTCAACTGGGACCCGTCGCACATGATGTGGCAGAACATCGACCCGGTCGGCTTCCTCTGGGACTTCAAGGATCGGATCCACCACGTGGACTGCAAGGACACGAGGATGCGCCCGCGGAACGGCCGGGCCGGTGTGCTCGGCTCGCACCTGCCGTGGGGGGACCCGCGGCGCGGCTGGGACTTCGTCTCGACCGGCCGCGGGGACGTGCCGTGGGAGGACGCGTTCCGTGCGCTCGAGGCGATCGGCTACTCCGGTCCGATCTCGATCGAGTGGGAGGACGCGGGGATGGACCGACTGCACGGGGCGGCGGAGGCCGTGGGGTTCATCCGCTCGCTGCTCTGGAAGACCCCGACGGCGTCGTTCGACGCGGCGTTCTCGAACCAGTAGGAGCGGCCGCGCGAGATGCCACTCCGGTACGCCTGTGACGGCGTGGCGCGCACCGGAGTGGCATCTCGCGGGAGCGACCGGGGGTGGAGGGGCTACTCGGCGGCCTTGGCGGCGCGCTCGGACTTCAGGCGGGCCTGCTCGCGGCGCACCTCGGCGTAGCGGTTCTGCTCGACGCGGAGCCACTCGGGGACCTCGTCGAGGAGGGCCTGGATCTCGTCGGTCGTGAGCGCCTCGGTGAGGCCGCCGCGGGCGAGCCCCGAGATCGAGACGTTCAGCCGCGAGGCGATGACGGGGCGGGGGTGCGGACCGTTCTCGCGCAGCTCCACGAGCCACGCGGGCGGGTTCGCGACGAGCTCGTCGTACTGCTCGCGCGTGATCGCCGACTCCTGGAACTCCTCCGGGGTCGCGGGCAGGAAGATCTGGAGCTTCTTCGCCGCGGTCGCAGCCTTCATCGTCTGTGTCGCCTTGGCCATGCGGCAACCCTACCGTCGCGCGCACAGCGCCTACCCTGGACGGATGAGCGACGAGCCGGACACCCCGCAGCAGGACGCCGACGTCGTCGGGACGGAGCACCTGGACGAGGCTGCGGTCGACGGGGACGAGGCGGACGCGGCGGAGGAGCCGGCCGGCCCGGTCTTCTCGGTCGCCCTCGCGCCCGGCGTCACCCCGACGAAGTGGACGCGCATCTGGGGCGACCGCCGCGCGGACCTGCCGCTGCGCGTGCTGGCGCTCGCCGAGGACGAGACGGCGCGCGCGCTGCTCGACGGCCGCGCGCACGTGGCGTTCGTCCGCGGCGACGTCGACTCCTCCCTCCTCAGCGCCATCCACCTCTACGACGAACAGCCCGTCGTGGTGCTGAGCCGCGAGCACGCTTTCGCCGACGCGGAGTCGGTCGACGTCGCCGACCTGGCGGACGAGCACCTGCTGCAGGAGCCGTCGGCGGTGCCGGAGTGGGCGGCCGTCGCGGTGGAGATCGCCGACGGATCGCGGCGGGCTCTGCCGAGGATGTCCGGACTCGACGACGCCGTCGAGCAGGTCGCCGCGGGCGTGGGCGTGCTGATCGTGCCGCAGGCCGTCGCCCGCGTGCACAGCCGCAAGGACGTTCGGGCGGTGCCGGTCTCGGGAGTCGCGCCGTCCGCGGTGCGCCTGGCCTGGGTCACGGAGGAGAAGACGGACGACGTCGAGGACTTCATCGGCGTGGTCCGCGGCCGCAGCTCGAACACGACGCGCGGCACTGCCGCGACTCCCAAGGTCGAGTCGCGCGCGAAGGCGGCCAAGGCGAAGGCCCGCGAGGCGCGGGAGAAGGCCGAGAAGGCGGGCGGCGGGAAGAAGAAGCCCGCGCGTCCCGGCCCGGCGAAGGCGGTCGTGCGGCGCACGCGGAAGCCCCGTGGCCGCTGACTGGAGTCTGCGGCCGGCGACCGTCGACGATGCGGAGTGGATCGCGGAGCTGCGCGCCGTCGTGATGCGGCCCGACCTCGAGCGGCTCGACCGCTACGACGAGCACCGCGTGCGGCACCGGTTCCTCGACGGGTTCGCGCCCGAGCGCACGCGGGTGATCGTGGTCGACGGCGTCGACGTCGGCTGCATCGCCTCGCGCGTCGAGGAGGACGCGGTCTGGATCGAGCACTTCTACCTCGCGACGTCCGCGCAGGGCCGCGGCACCGGCTCCGCTGTGCTGCAGCACGTGATGACGGAAGAGGCCCGGGCGGGACTGCCGTTCCGGATCGACGTGCTGAAGCTCAGCCCCGCCCGCCGGCTCTACGAACGCCACGGCTTCCGCTGGGAGCGCGCGGAGGAGTGGGACGACATCCTGGCGACGCCGGCGGGGGCCTGACCGGTCTCGAGACATCCGTGGAGCGGGAGGGCACGAAAACCTGCTTCACCGGCTCTCGAATGAGACGGAATATCTCAAACTCTTGCGGAATCACAGTTCTGCTGCAGAATCGAGTCGCCCGGAGTAGAGACGATGTGTCTCTTGGATCTCGATCCTGCCCCCGGGTGGTCAGCGCCCCGCTCCGCCTCCCGAAGGACCCGACCATGACAGAGACGCACGTTCCGTTCACGCACGACACCGCCCCGGCGACGGCTCCGGTCGATTTCTACGACGTCCTGGGCCTCGACCGCGACGATTCGACCGAGGTTCTCGCGCGGAAGCTGCGTACTCTCGCGGTGCAGTGGGCGGCTCGGGCCTCCCGCGCCGGCGCAGTGGGCAAGGAGGGTCGCGACCTGGTGACCGTCATCAGCGCAGCGGAGGAGGCGTTCTCGAGCGAGGATGCGCGTGAGCGCTACGACCTGGGACTGATCCGCCGCCCCGCGCAGGAGACGGCAGCCGCTCCCCTCATCGATTGGCAATCGCGCGCCTGGACCTATTACTTCCTCGGGGACTTCGGCGCCGCGGCCGTCGCAGCGAGGAAGGCACGTGAGGTCGCGCCGGACGACCCCATGACCTTCGTCATCACCGCCTGGGTGCAGATCAGCGAGGACGAACTCAAGCAGGCCAAGCAGAGTGCGGACGAGGCGTTCGTGCTGGACGAGCTTGGGGAGGACACGGCGGACGTGCACCACGTCCGCGGACTCGTCTTCTACCTGAACGGAGACTTCGACCGGGCGATCCAGGGCTTCGACCGCGCACTGGCGAAGGCGGGCGACGGGGAGAAGCCGGAGATCCTGCTGCGCAAGGCCTGGGCCCACTCGCAGAAGGGCGAGGCCAACGAGATGCTCCGGACGGCCGAGAACGGGCTCTCGCTGGGAGTGGAGATGGCGGCGCCGACCCAACGGGGGCTCGAGGAGGCGATCTGCCGGGCTGTGTACGCGCAGAGTGATGACCCGGCCGCTTCCGCCGCGAGCATCACGCGCTACCGCAGCGCGGGGGAGCGGATCGGCTCTTCAGCGACCGAGTCCTCCTCGAAGGCGCGGGTGCTGGCGTTCATCGAAGAGCGGTGCCGACTCCACACTCGACTCCTCGAGACGATCGCGCGCATCACGGAGCTGGAGGCGGCGAGTCGTTCGCTGACCTCGGTACCGGCGCCGGAGGGCGCGCAGACGAACGTGCCGCTCATCCCGATCGGCATCGGTCTCGTGATGCTCGTGGCGGGTACCGGATGGGCTCCGCTGGCGTTGGTGGGCCTCGCTTTCCTCGCCTACGCGGGCTTCGCGATCGCGGCGCGTGTGCGCTGGAACGCGCAGAAGGAGGCGTTCACCACGGCCCGGCGAGACCTGGCGTCGGTGCAGAGGCGCCTTGCGGACGAGCGGGAGTCGCGAACCGAGCAACGCGACCACCTCACTCCCTTCACTCCTCTCGCGTCCTGACGTGCAGGCGCCGTCCGCGATCCTCGCCGTCGCCGAGACGGTCGAGATCGGCCCGTTGCACCTGCCGCTCCTCGGGCGCTCGAACGTCTGGATCGAGGATTCGATCGTGGACCGCTCGTCCATCGAGCTCACGCAGGCCGTGGTCAAGCAGGCGCTGGAGCGGACCCGTCCCGGCCAACTCGAGGTGCTGGTCTTCGACGATGCCCTCACAGGCCTGTCCGCACCGTTCGCTCCCGTCAACTCGGGAGGCCAGAAGCTGATGCAGCTCGTCTCGGATCAGCGGGAGTTCGCCGACGCTCTCGGCTCCCTGAGGACCCACATCGAGGGCGTGAACAACGTGATGCAGGGTCGCTCGGCCGACCTCGTCGACTTCCGGCGCACGGTCGGATACCCCGTCGAGGGCTTCAAGCTCGTGGTCGTCTCGACCGATGTCTCTCTGCTCCCGGACGAGGTGCTGAACACCCTGACGGTCCTGCTCCGAGCGGGACCGCGGGCAGGAGTCAGCTTCGTCGTGCACTCCATGACACTCGGAGCGAACCCTTTCCTCGTCGGACTCTGCGAGCACTGCACTGTGGACCGGGTCCGAGCGCTCTCCCCTGGGCGCCGATGGTCGGCTCCGACGGCCCAGGAGATCGTCGAGGCATCGATCGCCACCGCGAGGACGCTGGCGACGGCGGCGACCGACCCGATCCGGTTCTCGGACATCCAGTCCGGTGAGCGGACCTGGACCGAGTCCAGCGCCGACGGAGTGACGTTCGCGGTCGGGCGCTACGGGTCCTCGACCGTCGAGGTCACGATCGGCGACGAACTCGATCAGCGGCACAACGTGCTGATCACCGGTGCCGTCGGTCAAGGGAAGTCGAACCTGCTCTCCGTCATGATCCACAGCCTCTGCCAGAGGTACTCGCCGGACGAGCTCGAGCTCTATCTGCTCGATTTCAAGGAGGGGGTGAATCTGCAGCAGTTCGTCGATGAGAAGACGGGCGAGTACCTCCCCCACGTCCGAGTCCTCGGTCTCGACGCCGACCGCGCGTTCGGTGCGAGCACGCTGCGCCACCTCTTCGAGCTCTACCGGGAGCGGATGCGCGTCTTCAAAGCTTCAGGCGTGATGAACATCAAGGAGTACCGTTCGCTCAGCAGCGGCGGGCGGATGCCGCGGGTCCTCCTCGTCATCGACGAGTTCCAGATGATGTTCGGCGACCGCGACTCCGAGTCGGATGAGACGGCGAGCCTGCTCATCAGAGCCGTCCGCCTCTTCCGTGCCTGCGGTATCCATATCGTCCTCGCTTCGCAGACCATCGGAGGAACGCCGCAGCTGATGGGATCGGCGGGCGACGGGCTCTTCGGGCAGATCCCTATCCGGCTTGCTCTGAAGAACTCCGTGGGCGAGTCGCACGCCACGCTCGGCATGCGGAACGACGCGGCCGCGCACCTGCGGGCTCGCGAGGCGATCGTCAATCTGGACTACGGCGCACCCTCGGCCAACCGGAAGACGAGCATCGCCCATGCGGCCGAGAGCGTCCTGCGTCCGATGCGCCGCAGGTGGTGGGACCTGGGACGCGAACGGCATCCCGCGCCGTTCGTCTTCGACGGGGAACGGCGCCGGTCGATCCTCGAGGACCTCGACGCCGTCTCGGCGCTGCGCGCCGCGCGCGGGCCGGCGAGCGTCGTGCTCGGGCCGCGGGTGGACGTGGGCGGTGAGCCGGTCGTCCTCCCCTTCGGGCGGGAGGTGGGCCGCAACGTCGCCGTCCTGGGGACCGGCGAGGCGAGGAGCATCCTCGGGTCGATCGTCCTCGCCCTCGCAGCGCAGAGCCCTGGGGCGCGGATCGTCCTGCTCGACCTGATCGAGGACGCCGAGTGGCGGGAGACCCGCGATGCCCTCGTCGCCGCGTGGGAAGCCTTGGGCTGCACGATGGAGGTCGTCCCCCGCGCCGGAGTCGCCGACGCTGTGCTCGCGATCGCTGCCGATCTCGACGCTGACCGCACGAGCGACAGAACGACGTTCGTGGTCGGAATCGGTCTCGAGCGGTGCCGCTCACTTCCGAGCGAGTTCCAGGAGATATGCCGATCAGGTCCCGCCGCCGGCATCCACGTCGTCGGCGGATGGTCGAAGTTCGACGCGTTCCGCGATCAGATCGGCTACGGAGGAGAGGCGCACTTCGACGTGCGGATCGCCGCACGACTCGATTCCACATCGATGAAGCAGTTCTTCGGCGATCCGCTTCTCGAGCATCGGCAGCGCGCGAACCGCGCACTCGTCTGGGACGCGTCCGAGATGGCGCAACCTGCAGTGTTCATCCCCTATTCGCTGCTCGACGCCGATGGAGCAGCCGCATTCGC
The DNA here is from genome assembly GCF_001423045.1 of Rathayibacter sp. Leaf296. Classification (NCBI taxonomy): domain Bacteria; kingdom Bacillati; phylum Actinomycetota; class Actinomycetes; order Micrococcales; family Microbacteriaceae; genus Rathayibacter; species Rathayibacter sp. Leaf296. Next base: position 670,043 of record NZ_LMNR01000002.1, on the reverse strand, counting down.
CCACGATGACAGGAGCACGGCATGGCACTAAGGGACGTCCTTACAGAGGTGACGGCGCTGAAGAGAGCCGTGGACGACCAGAACAGATTGATCCGGGATTTCCGGAAGGCGAACAACGAGAACATCCTCCTCGTCCGCTCCGAACTCAAGGGCGGAACGAAGGGGTATGAGCAAAGGATGCTCGTCTCCCTCGAGGCGGCGGAGAAGTCGCTCGACACCTCGGCGGCAGCGCTCGAACGCGCAGCGACGGCGCTCACCCGTGTTCAGGCGATCTGAGAGAGACGAGGGATCAGATGGCCTCCATTGACGACATCGCCACCGCGGCACGACGCATCGAGAGCAGTGCGAAAGGGGTCGCTCAGCGCACACAGTCCTGCTCGACGGAGCTTTACAACCACTCGGTCAAGCTTCACGCGGTCGTCAAGGGTTCCAGATCGGGAGAAGATGCGGCCAAGGAGGTCGATGAGGCGCAACGCGCAGTCCGCGACTGCGCACTAGCGCTCACCCGCCTTCAAGCCGAATTGCGGACGTTCGTCCGCGACCTGACGAAGTAGCGCAGGTGTGGGTGCGCGATGCGAACGCCCAGAGCGTCCGCGACCGGAGCTCGGGAATCGCGGAGAGGGCACGGTCGGACCTCGAGCGCATTCTGCATCGGGTGACGACGACTGCGGACTCGAGCAGGTCATCCGTCGGCGGTCACTCCGCAGGAGACCGCCTCGGGGATGAGCTCGCGGCGAGCGTCTCGCTCCTGTCGCGTGCGCTGGACGAGTTGAGGAGCGCGCAGGGCTCCTTGTCTCGCATCGGCACGTACCGCGAGGTGCCGGACGGGCAGGAGGATTCGTCGTATGCACGGTGGTGATCTCGGTGCTGTCGCATCCTCGCTCGCAGTGACCAGGGCCGCGGTGGTGCTAGACCGCCGTGCTGTGGACGATGTTGCCGTCCTCCTGCCGGCGCTCGTCCGCGACCTCGAGGGGCTCGGTGACGGAGCGGCGCGGGACGCCTCGGAGTCTCTCGGCCGTGCGCGGAGGTGCCTGTTGGAGGCCTCGGACTTGCTGGACCGTTACGTCCGAGGGGCATCGGAACTCGGGGACCGCTTGATCAGCTGAGCAGTCGTCGTCTCGGCCAGGACCTACACTCGCGGAATGCGCCACGGCATCGTCATCCTCCCCCAGGAGACCTGGACCACCGCCCGCCGGAAGTGGCAGTCGGCGGAGGGGCTCGGCTTCGACCACGCCTGGACCTACGACCACCTGTCGTGGCGCTCGCTCGCCGACCAGGTGTGGCACGCGACGATCCCCACGCTCACCGCGGCGGCGCTCGTCACCGAGACGATCCGGCTCGGCACCTTCGTCGCGTCGCCGAACTTCCGGCACCCGGTGCCGTTCGCGAAGGACGTCGCGACGGTCGACGACATCGCCGGCGGGCGCTTCGTGCTGGGCGTCGGCTCGGGAGGGACGGGCTTCGACGCGTCGGTGCTCGGGCAGCCCGCCTACACGGCCCGGCAGCGGCACGAGCGCTATGTGGAGTTCGTGTCGGCGCTGGACGTGCTGCTCCTGCACGAGGTGCCCGGCTCGGGCGGGATCGACGTCGAGGGCGACTGGTTCACGGCCCGCGGAGCCCGGATGGTCGGCGAGCCGGCGCAGCGTCCGCGCGTGCCGTTCGTGCTCGCGGCCAACGGCCCGAAGGGTCTCGCGCTCGTCGCGGAGCGCGGACAGGGCTGGGTGACGACCGGACCCGAGGGCACGACGAGCGAGGAGTGGTGGTCGGCGGTCGCAGCGCTGAGCGGGCGGCTCGACGACGCGCTGGAGGCGGCGGGGCGCGATCCGCGCTCGATCGAGCGGCACCTGTCGCTCGACTCCGGGCCGCACTACTCGCTGTCGAGCGTCGACCTCTTCGAGGAGATGGCCGGGCGGGCGGGGGAGCTCGGATTCACCGACGTGATCTCGCACTGGCCCCGGGCCGACGGGCTGTACGCGGGCGACGACGACGTGCTGTACGAGGTGGCGGCGCGGTTCTGAGGGGGCGTGCGCCGTCGGCGCTCATGGTGATGTGGGTCTCGATACGCCCCTGCGGGGCTACTCGACCAGCAAGGAATGCTCCGGACCTCTTCGTGCTGATCGAGTAGCGCGCAGAGCGCGCGTATCGAGATCCGCGATGTGTCGAAGAGGGGCAGCAGGGGCCGTCAGAGGAGGGAGCGCACGAGGCGGCCGACGGCCGGCAGCTCGGTGAAGCCCTCGGACGCGAGGAAGTGGCGGCCGCCGGGGACGACGTCGACCGGGGCGCCGAGTGCCGACGCCAGGGCGTCCGTCGCGGACGCCGGGACGAACGGGTCGTCATCGGAGCGGACGACGTGCACGGCGCCGAGATGCGGGCCCGCCTCGGCGATCACGGCTCCGGGGTCCTCACCGAGGAACGCGTCCAGCGCCGGCAGGGCGGGCAGAGGCTCGACGAAGCCCGACACCAGCACGGCGCCGTCGACGCGGGTCCCGGTGGCGGCGACGGCGCGCAGGGCGGTCACGCAGCCGAGGCTGTGCGCGACCACGACGAGGCGGCCAGGGCCGCGGGCGGCGCCCAGGGCCTCCGCGACGCTCGAGCGCCAGGCGGCCGCATCCGGAGCCATCGCATCGGGCAGGACGACGCGCGTCACCGTCGCGCCGACCGACTCGGCCTCGCGCTCGAGCCACGGGAACCAGTGGGCCCGGACCGAGGCGCGATAGCCGTGGACGATGAGCAGGTGCGAGGACATGCGGGGGACAACCGCGCGGGGCGCGGCGGGATTCCCGGTGACGCGGCGGTCAGGCCTCCGAGGTGAAGAAGGCCTCGACGGCACGCGTGAGGGCGACGAGGTCGTCGACGTGGGCGAGCTCGCGGGCGGAGTGCATCGAGAGCAGAGGGACGCCCACGTCGAGGGTCGAGATGCCGAGGCGGGTCGCGGTCAGGGGGCCGATGGTCGAGCCGCACGGGACGGAGTTGTTCGAGACGAACTCCTGGTACTCGACTCCGGCCTCCGCGCAGAGGCGGGACCAGATCGCGGTGGCGCGCGCATCCGTCGCGTAGCGCTGCGACGCGTTGATCTTGAGCAGCGGACCGCGGCCGGCGACGGGGCGGTTCACCGGGTCGTGCTTCTCGGCGCGGTTGGGGTGCACGGAGTGACCGGCGTCGGCCGACAGGCACCAGGAGGCGGCGATCGCCCGCGCGCGCTCGTCGACACCGGCGCCGAGGGCGGCTCCGATGCGGGTCAGCACGTCCTCGAGGAACGGTCCGCTCGCTCCGGAGCGGCTCGCGGAGCCGAGCTCCTCGTGGTCGAAGGCGGCGAGGACGGTGATCCGAGCGGGCGGCGCGGCGGCGGCGCTCGCCGCGAGCAGGGCGACGAGTCCGGCGTGGACCGAGCTGAGGTCGTCCATCCGCCCCGCCGCGAAGAGCGTGCCGTCGAGGCCGAAGCGGCGCGGCTCCTGCGTGTCGGCGGTGACGAGGTCGTAGCCGGCGATGTCGGAGGCGTCGGCGAGTCCCGCCTCCGCGGCGAGGAGGTCGAGCAGGTCGACCTCGGAGGCGTCGCCGAGGCCGAACACGGGGACGGTGTGCTTCTGCCGGTCGAGGGTGAGGCCGTCGTTCTGCTCGCGGTCGAGGTGGATCGCGAGCTGCGGGATGCGCAGGAGCGGACCCGTGCGGACCAGCCGCTCCCTCCCGTCGCGGGTCACGACCCGGCCGGCCAGCTCGAGCTCGCGGTCGAGCCAGGAGTTGAGCAGCGGTCCGCCGTAGATCTCGACGCCGGCCTGCAGCCAGCCCTCGGAGCCGATCGTGGGGTTCGGCTTGAGCGTGAAGCCGGGGGAGTCGGTGTGCGCGCCGAGGATGCGGAACGGCGTGACGGCGGTCGCGGAGTCGGGGACGTGCCAGGCGATGACCGCGCCGTCGCGGACGACGACGTACCGTCCGGGGGCGTCGGGCCACGCCTCCGTCTCGTCGAGGCGGGTGAAGCCGGCGTCGCCCAGGCGGCGGGCGGTCTCGGCCGCGGCGTGGAAGGAGGAGGGGGACGCGGTCAGGAAGTCGGCGAAATCGGCGAGGTGGGCGTCACGATCGATCATCCCTCCAGTGAACCATCCGCGCGGCGGCGGTCAGCGTCAGCGCACGACGACGCGGACGAAGGCGACCGAGCGCGTTGCCCCGGGGTTCGCGTACGCGTAGGGGCGAGCCGTCGAGAACGCGACGTGCTGCCCGGCGGTCAGCGTCAGGTCCTCCTCCCCGTCGCGGGCGAGGAGGAGGGCGCCGTCGGTGACGAGCAGCATCTCGTGCCAGCCGTCGGGGTCGGGCTGCGCGTCGTAGCGCTCGCCCGGTCCGAGCGTCCAGGTCCAGAGCTGCGACTCCTCGTGGGAGGGGACCGAGGCGAGCAGGACCGCGACGCTCGCCGGATCCGCGCCGCGCCAGGCCACCTCGCCGATGGACGTCGGGGAGCCGCCCGGCGCCGAGACGAGCGCTGTGAACGTCGTGCCGAGCGCCTCCGCGAGCCGGTCGACCCCGGTGAGGCCGATGTTCGCCTCTCCGGCCTCGACGTTCACGATGGTGCGCCGGCTGATGCCCGACCGCTCCGCGAGCGCGGCCTGGCTGAGCCCCGCGAGCAGCCGGGCCTCGCGGAGGTTGCTGCCGACATGGGCGAGGACCGAGGACGGTTGCATGCGCACTATTCTGCACCCTAGAGTGTGCAGAATGCTGCACTTCCCGCTCCTCCGCTCCCTCCGGTTCTCGACGCCCGAGTGGGCGCTGATCGGCATCACGGCCGTCTGGGGCGGGACCTTCCTCGCGGTGCACGTGGCGATGGAGCACAGCGGTCCGCTGTTCTTCGTCGGGGTCCGCTTCGTCGTCGCCGGGCTGATCAGCGCCCTCGTCTTCCGACGCACCCTGCGCGGGATGCGGCGGATCGACCTCGGGGCGGGGGCGGCGATCGGAGTGATGATCGCGCTCGGCTACGGACTCCAGACCTCCGGCCTGCAGACGATCCCGAGCAGCACCTCCGCGTTCCTCACCGCCCTGTACGTGCCCCTGGTGCCGCTGCTGCAGTGGGTCGTGTTCCGTCGGCGGCCGCGGGTCCTCACCCTGGTCGGGGTCGCACTCGCCTTCGTCGGGCTCCTCTTCGTCGCCGGGCCGCAGCCGGGAGTCGCGCTGGGGGCGGGTGAGATCGCGACGCTCGTCAGCACCGTCCCGATCGCCGCCGAGATCATCCTGATCAGCGTGTTCGCCGGACGCGTCGACCTCGGGCGGGTGACCGTGGTGCAGCTGCTCGTCGCGGGCGGGCTCGCGTTCGCGGCCATGCCCGTCGCGGGGGAGTCGATCCCCGCGTTCTCCTGGGTGTGGCTCGTCGCCGCCCTCGCCCTGGGGGCGAGCAGCTGCCTCATCCAGCTCACGATGAACTGGGCCCAGCGCTCCGTCTCGCCCAGCCGCGCGACGATCATCTACGCCGCCGAGCCGGTCTGGGGCGGAGTCGTCGGCCGCCTCGCCGGCGAGCGGCTCCCGGGTCTGGCGCTCGTCGGCGCGGCACTCATCGTGGCAGGGACGATCGTGAGCGAGCTGCGGCCGCGGTCGGCGCGGGCCTCGGGAGCGGAGCGCGCCGACGGCTCCCCCGAGGACGTGGCGACGGACCCGGCCCCCGTCTGACGACGGCCGCCTCTGCGGAGGGGCGCTCGTCGTCAGGGCAGCACGATCGCCCTCCCACGGCGGGCGTCGCTCAGCGCAGTGCCCAGTACGGCAGCGAGGCGACGACTCCGCCCAGCAGGATCAGCGCGACGCCCGTCACGGGCGACGCCCGCACCTCGCCCGAGCCGAGGTGCAGGGCGACGTAGGAGAGCGCGTCGTGGGTCCGCTTCCGGGCGAGGAGCCCGACGGCGAGCAGGATCAGGCAGGGCAGGCAGTAGACCACCGCATAGCCGGCGAGGACCAGCAGGCCCTCGCTCGGAGTGAGGCGGGCGTCGAGGAGGCGCTCGACCGCGATGAAGTAGGGGAACGCGTTCGGCAGGTCGGCACCGGTGAGCAGTGCTCCGAACGGCAGCGCCGTCCAGGGGGTGAACCAGGCCGGGAGCCCGATGCGCCGGCGCGGCCGACTGCGGAACCGCCGGAGACCCGAGACGATCAGCACCGCTCCGGCCGCGGCGAACGCGACGTAGCGGACGCCCTGGACGATGCCGTCCACGGCTCCGGCTGCCGCACCGGCGCCCAAGAACAGGGCGGCCCCGGCGCTGAACACGGTGAGCGCGGCGCCGAGGACCGTCACGAGCGCCGTCAGCGCCGGGCGTCGCGGAGCGGCCAGGAGGATGAGGGTCACCGCCACGATCGTCGCGGGGTTGAACGCGTCGAGCGCCGCGAGCCCGGCGATCGCGAGCAGGAGCGTGCCGCTCACCGCGCGGTCCGGCACGCGCGGACGGCGGGGAGCGCTCCGGTCCGCCTGCGCTGCATGGCGGGACCCTAGCGCACCCGCCGCCCGGGGAGCCGAGCGATGCGGACCGCAGTCAGCTCGACTTCAGCGCCTCGCGGAGCTTCACCCTCGAGCCCATCCGCAGCAGCGAGTTGGTGTAGATCGTGCTCGCCACGGCCATCACTGCGGTCGTCGCGACGATGAGGAGCGCGAGCGAGACGAGCGGCTCCCACCAGTCGGCCTCGCCGAAGAACAGGCGCACGGGCATCGCCACGGGAGCGCTGAACGGGACGTACGACAGGATCGTCATGACGAGCGCGTTGTCGCCGAAGAGCACGACGCCGAAGTACGGGACCATCACGAGCATCATCGCGGGGGTCATCACCGAGCCCGTGTCCTCCTGGCGCGAGACCAGGGCGGCTCCGGCGGCGAAGACGCTCGCGACCAGGACGAACCCGAAGACGAAGAAGACGACGAACCAGATCAGCGGAGCCGACAGCAGATCGAGCAGCTCGGTCTGGCCGGTGATCGCCAGCCCGAGTGCGGACGCGGCGGCGATGGCGGCCGCGGTGCCGACTCCGATGACCGAGTTGCCGAGGATCTTGCCGGCGAGCAGCGCTCGGGCGGGGACGGCGGCGAGCAGGATCTCGACGATGCGCGACTGCTTCTCCTGGACCGTGTTCTGCATGATCGTCGCCCCCGAGCCGAGGACGGCGAGCATGAAGACCAGGCCGAACGCGAGCCCGATGAGCGTGCGGAGACCCGACGGGGTCTCGGAGGGGTCGAGGAGGGCGACCTCGGGGCTGACGGACAGGGCCGAGACCAGGCCCTCGGGGGCCTCGTCGAGGGCGACGATCGAGAAGCCGAGCGGGGAGTCGTCGGGGACGAGGGCCGCGTCGACGGTCCCGTCGCGCACCAGGTCCTCCGCGTCGGCCTGCGTGGCGACCTCGGTGATCTCGAGGGTGCCGGAGTCGGTGACGGCGGAGGGCACGGACCCGACGACCGCGACCGGCGTCGCCTCGGCGGTGCGGTTCCCCAGCACGCTCGAGAGGACGATGCCGCCGATCACCAGGACGAGGGTGATCACGGTCGAGACGAGGAACGCCTTCGAGCGCACCTGCGAGAGGATCTCGCGCTCGGCGACGAGGAGCGTCGCGCCCCAGGTGCCGAGGCGCGCGTCGCGGGGGGCGTCCGGGCGAGGGGCGCTGCCGGTCGCGGGGGTGCCGGTGCTGGTGCTCATCAGGCTGCTGCTCTCTCGTCGGCACCCGAGGGTGCGCTGACCACGATGTCCCGGAAGATCTCTCCGAGGGTCGGCCCCACGGGCCGGAAGGACGACACGGTGCCCCGCTCGACCGCTGCACGCAGGACGGCGTCGGCGGCGGCCGCATCGGCGTGGAAGAGCGCCGACGTCCCGGCGAGCTCGGCCACCTCGACGCCGGGCAGGCCGCGGATCCAGCCGACGTCGCCGCTCATCTCGAGCGACCAGCGGTCGCCGGAGTGCTGATCGCGCAGCGCCTCGCGCTCGCCGGCCGCCTGCACCCTGCCGCCCGCGATGATGACCAGGTCGTCGCAGAGCCGCTCGACCACGTCGAGCTGGTGGGAGGAGAACAGCACCGGCACCCCGCGTGCCGCGTGCTCGGCGATCACGGCCACGACCTCGTCGACGGCCAGCGGATCGAGCCCGGAGAACGGCTCGTCCATGATGAGCACGTCCGGGTCGTGCACGAGAGCCGCGGCGACCTGCACGCGCTGCTGGTTGCCCAGCGACAGCGCCTCGAGCTTGTCCCGCCGGCGCTCGATGAGTCCGAGGCGCTCGAGCAGGTCGTCCCCGCGCTGCACGGCGGTCGCCTTGTCGATGCCGTGCAGACGTGCGAGGTAGGCCAGCTGCTCGCCGATCTCCATCTTGGGATAGAGGCCGCGCTCCTCCGGCATGTAGCCGAAGCCGTGCAGGGCCGCCTGGCCGACGGGCGAGCCGTCGAGCGTCACCGTGCCGGAGTCGGGGCGGAGGACCCCGAGGATCATCCGCATGGTCGTGGTCTTGCCGGCGCCGTTGCCGCCGACGAAGCCGGTGAGGCGCCCTCGGGCGACGTCGAAGCTGACGTCGTCGACGACGCGGCGCTCGCCGAAACTGCGACTGATGTTCTGCACGCTGAGCATGCGACCTCCCCGGGATCCGTTGACACCTCCACGCTAGGAGCGGGCCGCGTCGAGCGCTTCCGGCCCGGGGGTGAACCGGTGTCTCCGCCTCGAGACGGAGGAAGGGGTCAGCCGACGAGGCCGGACCGGTAGGCGTAGACGACCGCCTGCACCCGGTCGCGCAGCGCCAGCTTCGTCAGCACGTTCGACACGTGGGTCTTCACGGTGGCGCGGCCGACTCCGAGCAGGTCGGCGATCTCGTCGTTCGAGAGCCCCTGCGCCATCAGCCGCAGCACCTCGACCTCGCGCGGGGTCAGCTGGTCGGGCTCTGCGCCGCTCGGCGCGGGGGTCCGCACCCGGTCGGCGGCCACCGCGCGCTCGATGACCGCGCGGGTCAGCTCGGGCGCGAGCAGCGCCTCCCCGGCAGCGATCGCCCGCACCCCGTAGACGAGGTGCTCCGGAGGGGAGTTCTTGAGCAGGAACCCGCTCGCCCCGGCGTCGAGCGCCTCGAGCAGGTAGTCCTCGCGGTCGAAGGTGGTGAGCATGAGCACGCGCACCGGCGACTCCGGATCGGCGAGCAGCCGTCTGGTCGCCTCGATCCCGCCGATGCCCGGCATCTCGACGTCCATGCACACCACGTCGGGGCGGATCCGCGCGACGAGCTCCAGGGCCTCCTCGCCGCTGGAGGCCTCGCCGACGACGTCGATGCCGGGCTGCACCGAGAGGATCGTGCTGATGCCCTGACGCATCAGAGCGTGATCGTCGACGAGGACGACGCGGACGTCGCTCATGCCGCCACCCCCAGGGGGACCGCGACGCGGACGACCCAGCCGGAGCCGGCGCGCGGCCCCGCCTCGAGCACGCCGTCCAGCGTGGCCGCGCGCTCGCGCATGCCGACGAGTCCCAGACCTCCGTTGCGCTGCCGGGGGCCGGGGCGGCCGAGTCCGTCGTCGGCGACCTCGAGCTCGACGGCGGACCCGCCGTAGCGCACGTGCACCCGCGCCCGCGTGCCCGGCCCAGCGTGCTTGAGCACGTTCGTCAGCGACTCCTGGGCGATGCGGTAGAGGTTGAGCCCGACCAACGGCGGCACGCCGAACGGCTCGCCGACCTGCTCGAGCGTCACCCGCAGCCCGGCGGCCTCGGCGTCGGCGATCAGTGCGGGGAGGGAGTCGAGGCCGAGCGACGCGGTGACCGGGTCGAGCACCGACTCCTCGTCGCGGAGCGTGCCGAGCAGCTGGTACAGCTCGCCGACCGCCGCGCGCGACGTGCCCTCGAGGGCCTCGAGCTGGCCGCGGGCCCGGCCGGGATCGGAGTCGAGCAGGGTCCGCGCCGCCGCCGCCTGGACGCCCATCAGCGAGACGTGGTGGGCCACCGCGTCGTGCAGCTCCCGCGCGATGCGGAGCCGCTCGATCGTGATGGCCTGCCGCGCGACCTTCGCCTGCTCGTCCTCGAGCTGCCGGGTGCGGAGGTCGGTCAGGGCCCGCTGGCGCGCCGAGGCCCAGGCGTGGTTCCCGAACCACCAGGCCCCGGCGAAGTAGAGGATGTTGATCAGGATCTGCTGGAGCAGGTACGCGGCGACCGGGGTGAGCGCGCCGATGCCCGCGCCCTCGAACTCGAGGTCCTGCGTGCTCGCGCGGAAGAACGTCACGAGCAGCCACACGGCCATGACGATCACCAGCACGCCGCGCGTCCAGTCGGCCCGCGCCCGCCTCGGCTCCCAGGCGCCGACGCTGTACATCGCCATGAAGAGGGCGATGTTGCTGATGGTGAGCTCGGGCACGCGCAGCTCGCCGACCAGGAGGAACGCCACCGAGGTGACGGCGAGGACGGGCACCGGGGCACTGCGGCGGAAGGCGAGCGGCAGGATCACGAGGGCGAGGAGGCCGATGCTCAGCGCCGGCTCGGCGCCGTCCGGGTACATCCCGATCGCGCGCCCGAGCACCAGCGAGAGGATCGAGGCGCCGAACAGGGCGGCGGCGGTCGCGGCGTCGGCCCGGCGCTGATCGGCCGTCACCGACGGCCTCCGCCACTGGCGCGAATCGGGATCGGCTGTCATCTCGCGGCCAATCTACCGGGGCACCCCTCCGTCGTCGCCCCGGGCCGGAGGACCCGACTGCGCGGCCGAGAAGCCGGCTTATCCGAGAGATCGCGGACAACAGGTCCAGGGATACCCCCCGACAAGGGCGAGCGTGTAGGCTCCGCGTTCCCCTGCCGCTCGAGCGCTCCTAGCCTGAGGCGACCGCGGGCATCGGCTCCCGGCAGCAGCCGCCAGGAGCACCAGCGCATGCGTCGTCAGTCCTTCCTCTCGTCCCTCGTCGCCGGGGCGGTCCTCGTCGCCGGCATCGGGCTGAGCGTCGTGGTGGCGCCGACCGCGTCGGCCGCTCCGGTCTTCACCACGGCGTGCTTCACCTCGCCGAAGGTCGAGAGAGCCCTCGACTACACGGTGCCGGCGGGCGTCACCACGGTGCGCGCGATCCTGAGCGGTCAGAACGGCAGTGATGTCAGGGGCTGGGGCAACGGCATCGCACAACCCGGGTCGAAGGGCGGGAGCGGCTCGACGCTCGTCGTGGACGTGACCGTCACTCCGGGGCAGGTCCTGCAGATCGGGCGCCTGAAGGGAGCCCCTGCGGGGAAGGCCGGCTGGTCCGACACCAGCCTGGACGGTCGCGGTGGCATCGGCGGCGATGCGCAGTACCTCTCGACCGTCGGGTCCGACGGCTGCCAGCACGGCCTCGCCGTCGCGGGCGCCGGCGGCGGCGGCGGAGGGTCCACCGCGCGGGGCGGCGACGCCGACGCCGGCAGCGGTGCCAAGCCCGGTGCGAACGGTGGCACGAACCGGGAGGTCGACGGAGGTGGCGGTGGCGGCGGCGGTGCGACCTCCGGCGGCAATCCCGGCGCGGCGGGCTACGCCACGTTCAACACCTGCAGCAAGGGGAACGCCGGTCAGTGGGGCGTCTTCCTGAACGACGGCAAGGGCGGCGACGTCGGCAAGGTCATCGGCGACGGCGCCTACAACTGCGGCGCTTTCAATCTCAGCGGCGGCGGCGGAGGCGGCGGCTGGTGGTACGGCGGCGGTGGAGGCTCGTCCTACACCGCGGGTGACGGGCTGAGCCCGGCGAACCACCCGGGAGCCGGCGGCGGCGGGTCGAGCTACGTGCACCCGAGTGTCACCAAGGTCTCGCAGAGCGTCGGCCCGACGTACCCCGATCCGGTGATCGCGCCGGTGTACGACACCGCGACCACCGTCACGACGACGCCGACGTGGTCGACCGCGGGCCAGGAGGTCGTCATCACCGCCCGGGTCACCGTGCCGAGTCTCGGCCGACCCGTGCCGGCCGGGGGGACCGTCGAGTTCTCGACGGCTGCCGGCGTCACGAAGGTGCCGGTCGGCGCGAACGGTGAGGCCGTGCTGCGCACCCGCGACCTTCCGCAGGGCTGGAACGACGTCCGGGCGACCTATCCCGCTGCGTTCAGCTGGGAGATGGCGACCCGCGGGAGCTGGTCGGGGGAGCCCGTCCTGCGGCACGAGGTCCGCGCGTGCGCTCCGGCACCGGTCTTCCGGCAGCAGCCCATCGACGACGTGATCGTGACCGGCCGGCAGCACACCCTCGACGCCTGGTGGGTCACGTCCTCGGTCTACGGCAGCATCCCCGTGATGTCGTGGGAGTCCTCCCGCGACGGCGGAGCGACCTGGCAGGTCGCCGAGGGCGAGGCGACGGTCGAGAGCGCCTACACCCGGCTCGTCGTCCCGCCGCACACCCGGCCCGAGACGGTCCTGTACCGCGTGAAGGCCACCACCTGCGGCGGTCAGACGACCAGCAACCAGGTGACGGTGACGGTGATGGGAGCCCGCTTCGATCTGTCGACGCTGCCGCCGAAGACGTACGGAGACACGTTCGACATCAGCGGCTACGCGCAGGCGGTCACCCAGCCCGCGCGCTCGATCGTCTTCAGCAGCAAGACGGCCGAGTCGTGCACGGTGAGCGGCTCGACCGTCACCGTGACCGCGGCCGGGCTCTGCACGATCGGGGCGAAAGTCGATCCGATGACGCCCAACGGGTACCCCGCCGAAGCGCTGCAGAGCTTCACCGCGAAGCCCAAGGCCCTCACCGTGACCGCGAAGTCCTTCGACCATCCGCGCGGTTCGCCGGCACCGGCCTTCGGCTGCACGGCGCCCTTCCTCGGGTCCGACACCTGGGTCACTCCGCCCACGCACGGCGTGTACCGCCAGATCGTCACCGCGACGGACATCATCTACCGGCCGACGCCGAACTGGGCGAGCCTGACGGGCACCTACTCGTACTTCACCACCCGGTGCTACGGAGGGACCGTCGACGCCAACTACACGATCGCCGGGTACAAGGACGGCGCGTTGCGCATCGTCGCCCCGCTCCCCGTCCCGGTGAAGGTCACCGCCGCGTCGCCGACCGTCTCGTACGGCTCCGCTGCTCCCGAGATCACGGCCGCCGTCGGCGCCGGCCTCGTCGGCACGCTCTCGTGCAGCGCGTACGCGACGACCGACACCGCGTTCGCCTCCCCCCTCGCCCTCTCGAGCACGACTCCGGCCGGGCGCTACACGACGCACTGCTCCGGTCTCACGAACCCGACCGGACCCATCGCCTACGTCGACGGCACCCTCACCGTGACTCCGGCGGTGCTGACGGTGACCGCATCGAGCCCCGAGACCGGCGCGCACGGCGTCGCGACGGCTCCGGCGATCACCTGCACCACCACCGGGTTCCTCGGCTCCGACCGCTTCACCACCGAGCCGAGGGGCGTGTTCTCGGGTGAGGACGGCGTCGTCGTGATCGATGCCGAGACCCCCGTCGGCACTTACGCGACCACCTGCGCGGGAGGCGACGCGGGCGCGGACTACAGCATCACCTCCGTGCCGGGCACCTTCTCGCTCGCCGACCGCACCGGTCCGGTCGTGGCCGTGCCGGCGACCGTCGTCGCCGAGCCGACGAGCGTGTCCGGCGCCGTCGTCACCTACGCCGCCCCGGTGCGCGACGCGGTCGACGGCCCCGTCGACGGCACCTGCGCTCCCGCCTCCGGAACCGTGTTCCCCATCGGCGACACCACGGTGACCTGCTCCGCCGTCGATGCCGTCGGCAACACCGGAACGGCCGCCTTCACCGTCACCGTGAAGAAGATCGAGCAGATCGTCGCGTTCACCTCGCCGCGCCCCGCGAGGCCGGTCGCGCTCGGCAGCTTCACGCCGTCCACGACGGGCGGCGCCTCCGGGCTCCCCGTCGTGATCGGAGCGACCGGTGCCTGCTCGGTGGCGGACGGCGTCGTGACCTTCACCCGCTCCGGCACGTGCACGGTGACGGCGGAGCAGGCGGGGAACGAGCTCTACGCCTCCGACGCTGAGTCCTTCGACCTCACCGTCGCCAAGGCGGCGCAGACCATCACCCCCACCCTCCCCGCCCGGGGAGTGCTCGGCACGACGGACGTCGTGTCCGCGACGGCGAGCTCGGGACTGCCGGTGGCGATCAGCACCTTCTTCGGCTGCACGGTCGCACCCGACGGGCAGGGCCGGCAGATCCTGACCTACACCGAGGGCAACACCTGCGCAGTGCAGTTCGATGTCGCGGGCGACGACGTCTACGAAGCCCCGGACTCCCTCGTGCGCTTCATCCTGCTCGACCGGATCCCGCAGGCGATCACGTTCACCTCGACCCCTCCGGCACGCGTCTTCACCGACGACACCTACACCGTGCAGGCGACCGGCGGAGGATCGGGCAACCCGCTGGAGATCTCGATCATCGAGAACGGCAACTGCACGATCGAGTACTCGACAGTGACGTTCTTCGGCGACGGGTACTGCACGGTGAAGGTGGACCAGCGCGGCGACGAGCGGCACAGCGCTGCTCCGCAGGCGCGGCAGGTCATCACCGTCGGAACGCCGGAGGGCAACCTCCGGTTCGGCGGCGAGCCGCCGCGCATCGCGAAGGTGCTCGAGACGTACACGCCGGTGATCGTCCCCGGTCCCTCGTCGGGGGTGCCCGTGCTGTCGGCGAGCGGCGCGTGCTCGCTGATGGCCGACGGGACGACCGTCCGCAACGACAAGGCGGGGCTCTGCCGGATGGCACTCGACCAGCCCGGTGACGGGTACTGGCCTGCGCGCCGTGCCGAGGCGGACATCTCCGTCGTCAAGCTCGAGCAGACCGTGCGGATCACCACGACGCCGCCGGTGAACGCGGCGGTCGGAGGCACCTACACGCCCGCCATCGCCGCGGGCGCCTCCGGCACGACCCCGTGGATCATCACCAGCGTCGAGTGCTCCGTGAAGGACGGCGTCGTCACGTTCTCGAAGAAGGGGATCTGCCTGGTCGCCGCCTACCAGAACGGCACCGAGCAGTACGAGAACGCGCGGCCGGACACCCAGTCGATCGAGGTCGGCTACGCGCCGGGCTCGGTCGGGATCTCGAGTCCCGTCCCCACGGGGGCGGCGGTCGGAGGATCCGTCACGCCGGTGCTCGTCCGGGGCCCGTCCACCGGGCCGGCGCTGCTCGCGGCCTCGGGCGCCTGCTCGCTGGGCGAGAACGGCGTGGTGTCGTACGACTCCGCGGGCACCTGCACCGTCGTCGCCACGCACTACCGCGACGACACCTACGGAACCGCGCGGGCCGTGCAGACCTTCGAGATCGCGAAGCTCCCGCAGACCGTCGCGTTCACCTCGACCGCTCCGGCCACGGCGCTCGTCGACGCCACCTACCGGCCGACCGCTGACGGCCGCGCCTCCGGCAGTGCCGTCGTGATCGGAGCGACCGGGTCGTGCGCGATCGCGGACGGGCTCGTGACCTTCACCGGCGCGGGGACCTGCACGATCACGGCGGACCAGGCGGGTGACGACCGGTACTCGGCGGCTCCGCAGGTGTCGCAGCGCGTCGCGGTCGGTCTCGTGGCGGGCACCGTCGCGTTCGGCGGCGACGCTCCGGCGGAGGCCCGGGTCGGCGGATCGACGACCGTCGCGGTCGTCGCCGGGCCGTCCAGCGCCCCTCCGGTGCTGACGGCGTCCGGTGCCTGCTCGGTCGGACCCTTCCGGCTCGTGTCCTACGACGCGGCGGGCACCTGCACGCTCGCGCTCAACCAGGCGGGCGACGCCCGTCACGGTGCGGCTCCGGAGGTCGTCCGGTCGTTCGAGATCACGACGACCGCCCAGGTCGTGGCGTTCACCTCGCAGGCGCCGGCCTCGGCGCTCGCGGGCGGCACCTACCGCCCCACGGCGACGGGTGGCGCCTCCGGTCGGCCGGTGCAGCTCGGCGCGACCGGGTCCTGCTCGATCGCGAGCGGAGTCGTGACCTTCACCGGGTCCGGCACCTGCACCGTGACCGCGGACCAGGCCGGTGGCGTCGGCTACTCGGCGGCGCCCCAGGTATCGCAGACGATCGCGGTGGGGCTCACCGCGGGCACGGTCGCGTTCGGCGGCACCGCTCCCGTGGGCGCCAAGGTCGGCGGCTCCAGCACTCCGAGGATCGTGACCGGGCCGTCGAGTGCCCGTCCGGTGCTGACGGCGTCGGGCGCGTGCTCGGTGGCGGCGGGCGTCGTCTCCTACGACACGGCGGGCACCTGCACGCTGACGCTGAACCAGGCGGGTGACGCGCTGCACGGCGCTGCCCCTGAAGCCACGCGCACCTTCGAGGTCGCCGCTCTGGCGCAGACGCTGACGTTCACCTCGGATGTTCCAGAGTCGCCCCTCGTGGGCGGCACGTATCGGCCGACCGTCGCGGGTGGCGCGTCGAGCGCTCCCGTGGTGCTCGGTGCGACCGGGTCGTGCGCGGTCGCCGACGGAGTCGTGACCTTCACCGGTGCGGGCACCTGCACGATCACCGCGGATCGGGCGGGCGACGCTCGCTACGCGGCCGCTGCGCAGGTGTCGCAGAGCGTCGAGATCAGCGTCTCGGAGGGGACCGTCGCCTTCGACGGCGTCGCTCCGACGGACGCCCGCTTCGGCGGGTCGTTCACCCCGGTGATCGTGCGCGGACCGTCCAGCGCTGCGCCGGTCCTCGTCGCGTCGGGAGCCTGCTCGGTCGACTCGGGCATCGTGTCCTACGACGCCGTGGGCACCTGCACGCTGACCCTCGATCAGCCGGGCGATGCGGAGCACGGTCCGGCGGATCAGATCGTCCGGGCGTTCGAGGTCGGGAAGGCCGTTCAGACGGTGGCCTTCACGTCCGAGGCTCCCGCTGCGGCGGTCGCGGGCGGCACCTACACGCCGACGGCGACCGGTGGATCGTCGAGCGAGCCCGTGGTGCTCGGCACCGACGGCTCCTGCTCGATCGAGGACGGTGTCGTGACGTTCTCCGGGTCCGGCACCTGCACGGTGACCGCCGATCAGGCCGGTGACGACACCCGCGAGGCCGCTCCTCGGGTGTCCCAGACCATCGCGGTCGGTCTGACGGCGGGCACCGTGTCCTTCGGAGGCACGGCTCCCACGGACGCGCGGGTGGGCGGCTCGTCCACCCCGGCGATCGTGCGGGGACCCTCGAGCGCGGATCCCGTGCTCACCGCGTCGGGCGCGTGCTCGACGGCGTCCGGAGTCGTGTCCTACGACTCCACGGGCACCTGCACGCTGACGGTGGACCAGGCGGGCGACGCCCGTCACGGTGCCGCTCAGGCGGTGCGCACGTTCGAGATCGCGGGGAGGCTTGCGCAGACCGTGGCGTTCACCTCGGCCGCTCCGGCGGCGACGGCCGGAGGCGCCGTGTACGTGCCGACGGTGGCCGCGGGCGGATCCTCCGCCCCGGTGGTGCTGGGGACGACGACCCCGACGGTCTGCTCCGTGACGGGCGGGACGGTGAAGTTCCTCAAGGCCGGTACCTGCAAGATCACGGCCTCTCAGGCCGGGGACGCGTCCTACGAGGCCGCGCCGCGGGTGACGCAGTCGGTCGCGGTGGCCGCCCCGGTGAAGGTGGTGAAGAAGGCGCAGACGATCGCGTTCACGACGACGATGCCGACCTCGCCCGATCGGGGCATCGCGTATCCGGTGGCGGCGACCGCCTCCTCCGGTCTGCCGGTGGCGCTCAGCGCCTCGGGCAGCTGCACGCTGGCGTCGACCGGGCCGGGCACCGCGACGGTGACGCTGACGGGCACGTCCTCCTGCACGGTCACGGCTGCGCAGGCCGGTGACTCCGTCTGGTCGGCGGCGCCGGCGGTGAAGCAGACGCTGCAGATGAAGCTGTTCACCCGCGCGGACCTGACCGTGGCGGTCGCGCCGGCGTCGGGCCTGTCGGCGACGGCTCCGCTGTCGGTGAAGGTCACGGTGAAGAACGTCGGCACGCGTGACGCGGCGGCCACCACGACCCGCGTCGTCGTCACCGGGTCGGTGGCGTCGGCTCCGGGCGCCGTCCGGACGGCCGGGTCGGTGGCGGGCACCACGGTGCTCACCTGGAAGACCCCGAGTGTCACGACCGGGAAGAGCGTCGTCTACACGGTCACGCTCGCGAACCGGCCCGCGTCGACCACCGTCGAGGCCAAGGCCTGGTCGGTGGTGTCGGACCCGACTCCGGGGAACAACATCGTCAAGCGCACCCTGAAGTAGGGCGTGGGAGGGGGTGCTGCTGCCGGGCGACCGGGAGCGGCACCCCCTCCGTCGTCCCGCCGGTGAGGGAACCCCGGACCGTCGAGACAGCCCGTTGCACCGGGACGTCTCGACGGTTCGGGGTTCCCTCGCGGCCCGTCGGGTTCCGTGGAAGGGTGGGCGCATGAGTGCCGACGGAGTCCGCCGAGTCGATTTCCTCCCGTGGGAGTACGACCCCGACTCCGCCGAAGGGGCAGCGCAGGCCGAGCGGCTGGGCGAGCTGGCGGGAGCCGCGATCGGCGACCGGGTGTTCGTCGCGGCGAGTGCCGCCGTCTTCTGCGATCGGCTGTCGATCGGCGACCGCAGCTACATCGCCGCGCACGCGTACGTCACCGGCGACGTGACGATCGGAGCCGACTGCTCCGTCAATCCGTTCGCCGTGGTCCGCGGCGACGTGCGGATGGGCGACGGCGTCCGCATCGGTGCCCACACGTCGATCCTGGGCTTCAACCACCTGATGGAGCCGGACGCCCCGGTCTTCACCCAGGGCCTCTCGAGCAGGGGGATCGTGCTCGGCGACGACGTCTGGATCGGCTCCCAGGCGACGATCCTCGACGGAGTGGTCATCGGCGACCACGTCGTCATCGGCGCCGGCTCCGTGGTGACGAAGAGCGTCCCGGATCACGCGGTGGTGGCGGGCAATCCCGCGCGCGTCCTCCGCGACCGGCGGGCGCCGGCTCGCGACGCCGAGCTGCGGGAGGCGCTCCGACGCTTCGGGGACACCGCTCGGGCCGAGATCCCGGCGGTGCTGGCGCGGTGCTTCGAGGACGGCCGCTTCGTCGACCGACCCGGCACAGCGGCGGCGCCGACCGTCCGCCCCTGGGCCGACGCCGTCGAGCTCGCCGATCTGCTGCTCGACGCGCCCCCGCCCGGGTTCGACGCCGCGGACCTGATCCGACGGCTGACGGCGCGGCAGGATCCCGCGACGGGGCTGGTCGCCGACGGCGACCTCTCGGACGCCGGTCTCGAGCGGATGCGAACAGCGTCGGATCCGCTCTCGGAGGAGCCGCTCTCGGCGTTCGACGGGCCGGCGAGCTACCACGTGCTCAGCGTCGGCTCCGCGGTGCGGCTGCTCGGCGGACGGACGCCCCATCCGATCCACGCCGTGCACGGGCTCGCTGCGGCGGACCTGATGGCGGCCCTCGATGCCCGCGACTGGGCCGCCGGCGCCTGGGGCTCCGGTGCCGCGGTCGACGCGCTCGCGACGGCGTGCGCCGCGAACGTGCTCGACCACTCCGACGCCTTCGACGACGGGGGAGCCGGGCCGCTCGCCACCCTGCTCGGCTGGGCGGTCGCGCGCGCGGACCCGCGGACGGGCCTGTGGGGGAGCGTGCTGCCCGACGCCGAGTCGCCGCGGCTGCAGGCGGTGAACGGCTTCTACCGGCTGACCCGCGGGCTGTTCGCGCAGTTCGGAGTGCCGCTGCCGTACCCGGTCGCGACGATCGACACCGTGCTGCTGCACGCCGCGGACCCGTACCTCTCCACCCCCGCGGGCTGGACGGCGTGCACCGTGCTCGACATCGCGCATCCGCTCCGGCTCGCCTCGCAGCAGACCCCGCATCGCCGCGCCGAGATCGCGGAGTGGGCGCGCGGCGCGCTCGAGCAGGCGCTCGGCCAGTGGGTCCCCGGTCGGGGCATCGCGTTCGCACCGCGGTCCGACGGCGCGGACGGCGTGCCCGGGCTGCAGGGGACCGAGATGTGGCTCGGGATCGTCTGGCTGCTGGCCGACCTGGTGCAGGCGTCCGACGCGCTCGGCTACCGCATGCGCGGGGTGCACCGGCCCGATCCGCTCGTGGCACTCCCTCCGGTGGCGCGAGCGGGAGCGGAGGAGAGCGCGTGAGCGAGGCGACGGAGATCCTGCACCGCGACGGCAGCCTCCGCGGGCGCGGCGGCATGCTCGACGGGGAGATGCACGGGTACTGGGAGTGGTTCCGGCTCGACGGCACGCTGCTGCGCAGCGGCACGCTCGACCACGGGAGGCAGGTCGGAGTGTGGACGACCTACGACCGCTCGGGTGCGCCGTACAAGGAGACGCGGTTCGGGGAGTGAGCCGGAGCTGCAGCGCGGAGACCGCCGCGGCCGTCCGCTAGGGTCCGAGAACCGCGAGCGCGCCGGCGCCCCGCCCGAGAGGAGCCCCGACGTGCCCGACCTCGAGATCCGACCCGCGCGGAAGTCCGACGCCGCCACGATCCTCCGGTTCGTCCGCGAGCTCGCCGTGTTCGAGGAGTCCGAGAGCGAAGTCGTCGCGACCGAGCAGTCGATCGAGGCGACCCTCTTCGGCGATGCGTCGACCGCGCACGCCCTGATCTGCCTCGCCGACGGCGTCCCGATCGGCTTCGCCGTCTACTTCTTCAACTACTCCACCTGGCAGGGCCGCAACGGCCTCTACCTCGAGGACCTCTACGTCTCTCCCGAGCACCGCGGCGCCGGCGCCGGGACGGCGATCCTCCGGCGCCTCGCGAACCTCGCCCTCGAGAACGACTGCGGCCGGTTCGAGTGGAGCGTGCTGCGGTGGAACACCCCCGCGATCCGCGTCTACGACGGCATCGGCGCGATGCCGAAGACGGAGTGGCTGGGGTACCGCCTCGCCGGCGACGCCCTCGAGGCGTTCGCGCGCGGAGGGGCCCGCTGATCCGTCCCTCCGCTACGGGCGGTGTCAGGCGTCGGCTCCGTCCTCCGGCGAGTGGGCGCTGACCGGGGCCTGCGGAGACGTGAAGGCCCGGTTCGCGTCGTCTCGGATCCGCAGCCCGCGACGAGTGGACTCGATCCGGGAGCTGAGGAGCTCGGCGACCCCGTTTCGTGTCGAAGGGGCGCTGGGGATTCCTGGCGAGTGGGCACGAAACAGACTCCCGCTGCACCGCCGAGCCCGGCGCAGCGGCGGTCGGCTGACCACGGTCCCGCTCGTAGGATCGGGGAGGACGCGCGCGCCGCACGTCCCTCCGGCCGCACGTCGTCCCTCGACCAGCGGCCCCCGGATGAGAGGTGCACCGTGGAGGAGACACCCGTCGCCCCGTCGCGCGCCCGGCTCGCCCGGGTCGCCGACGAGGCGGGAGTGTCGATCTCGACGGTCTCGAAGGTGCTGAACGGCCGGTCCGACGTCGCGCCCGGCACGCGCAGCAGGGTCGAGGCGCTGCTGGACGCGCACGACTACCGACGCCGCGGCGAGGGATCGCGGTCGACGTACCTCGAGCTCGTCTTCCACGAGATCGAGAGCGCGTGGTCGACGCAGATCATCCAGGGGGTCGAGGCGGTCGCCCGCGAGCACGGCATGAGCGTGGTGCTGACGCTGAGCGGCGACCACCGCTCGCCCGGTCCGGAGTGGGTGACCGGCGTCCTCGCGCGGCGGCCGGCGGGCGTGGTGCTCGTCCTGTCGGGGCTTCCGGAGGAGCAGAAGCGGCGTCTGCGCGCCGCCGGTGTCCCCTTCGCGATCATCGATCCCTCCGGCGATCCCGCCCCCGACGTGCCGTCGGTCGGGTCGGCGAACTGGATGGGCGGAGTGCTCGCGACGCGGCACCTGCTCGACCTCGGGCACACGCGGATCGGGGTGATCACCGGTCCGCCGGACATGATGTGCTCCCGCGCGCGGCTCGACGGGTTCCGTTCCGCGATGGGCTCCGCGGGGGTCTCGGTCGACGAGTCGCTCCTCCGCTTCGGCGATTTCCACGTGCCCGGAGGGCGCGACCACGCGCTCGAGCTCCTGTCGGGCCCGAATCCGCCCACGGCCCTGTTCGCCGGCTCCGATCTGCAGGCCCTCGGCGTCCTCGAGGCGGCGCGGATGCGGGGACTCCGCGTGCCGGAGGACCTCTCCCTGGTGGGGTACGACGACCTGCCGATCGCGGAGTGGACGTCGCCGCCGCTCACGACGGTGCACCAGCCGCTGCGCCTGATGGGCGAGGAGGCGACCCGTCTCGTCCTGCGCCTGCGCGACGGTGGAGCGTCGCAGCTGCGGATGGATCTGGCGACGACGCTCGTCGTGCGCGGCTCGACCGCGCGGATCTGACCCGCGACTCTCCGGCGCACCGCCGCTGTTCGTTGTGACGAGCAACAAACTGTTTCGAAAACAATTGACCCCTCCGAAGGGGGTCGGTTACCGTCCAGTCACCAACAGATTTCGACACTGAGGTCGAAACTTTCGAGAGGTGCTGTTCGATGAAGAACGATCCCATCCGGGACGACGACCGGATCACTCCGGCCACCCCCTGCCGACTGACCGCGGCCCCCTCCGCCCGGCACCACCGCGGCCTGCTCGCCGGCGCCACCGCGTTCGGCCTGCTCACCGGCGCCCTCGTCCTGCCGTCGGCCCAGGCGGCCGAGACCGCGCCCGCGGTCCTCCTGCAGGAGGACTTCGAGGACGGCGCCTACGACCCGCTCGTGCAGAACGGCGGACCGACGCTGTCGGTGGTCGCCGAGGGCGGCGACCGCGCGCTGCTCGTGCAGGGCCGTGCGAACGACTACGACGGAGTGAAGACGCCGGCGAACCTGCTGCAGCCCGGCGGCTCCTACACGATGTCGGCCCAGGTGCGGCTCGCCGCTCCCGCCGGCACCACGGCCTCCGCGCGCTTCGTCGTCGAGCCGACCTACTCCTGGGTGGGGAACACGACCGTGACCGCCGACGCGTGGACCACCGTGAGCGGCACCTTCTCGGCTCCCGCCGGCGCCGACCCCGCGACGCTCCGCGCCTACCTCGGCACGAGCGCGCTCGCCGGCCCCTACGACTACCTCCTGGACGACATCGTGATCACCGGCACCGCGGCTCCCGCGCCCGTCACCTGGCAGCCCACCCCCGACGCCTCGTTCGTGCCCGGAGGAGCGACCGCCGCCACGACGACGCCGGTCACCGCCGCCCGCGGCACCGGGAACCGGGTGGCGCTCACCTTCGACGACGGCCCGAACCCGGGCGAGACCGCCGCGATCCTCGACCTGCTGAAGGCGCAGGGAATCCGCGCCACCTTCTGCATCATCGGGCAGAACGTCCAGCAGGCGGGCGGAGCGGAGCTGCTGCGGCGGATCGTGGCCGAGGGCCACACCCTCTGCAACCACGGGACCTCCTACGCCGACATGGGCTCGTGGACGCAGGCGCAGGTCGAGACCGACCTCAAGGCCAACCTCCGCATCCTCCGCGAGGCCGTCGGCGACCCGGCGCTCGCCGTGCCGTACTTCCGCGCCCCCAACGGCAGCTGGGGCGCCACCGGCGCGGTGGCCGCGGCCCTCGGGATGCAGCCGCTCGGGCTGGGCTCGACCATCTCGGACTGGGACGGCAACGACCTCAGCGAGGCGACGCTGACCGCGAACCTCCGCGCCGCCTTCACGCCGGGCGCGATCGTCCTCGCCCACGACGGCGGAGGCGACCGCAGCAGCACGGTGAAGGCGGTCACGACCGTGGTCAACGAGAAGGCCGCCGAGGGTTGGGAGTTCGTGCTGCCCCAGGGGGGTGCGACGGCTGCCGTGCAGCCGGGCGTCTCCTCCGACTTCGAGGGCGGGCTCGACGGCTGGGCGGCGCGCGGCGACGGCGTGCAGGTCGCGGCGAGCACCGACGCGCGGACCGGATCCGGTGCGCTGCTCGTCACGAACCGCACGCAGCCGTGGCACGGCGCGACGCTCGACGTCACCGAGGGACTGCCCGTCGGGACGGCCGTCGGCGTCTCGGCCTGGGCGAAGCTCGCTCCGGGCGAGTCGCCCGCGGGGCTGAAGATCTCGGTGCAGCGCGACAACGGAGGCGGCAGCGCCTACGAGGGCGTCGCCGGAGCCGGCGCGCAGGTCACGGCCGACGGCTGGGTCCTCCTGAGCGGCACCTACACCCTCGCGGCGGCGGCCGACCGGGTGCAGATCTACGTCGAGGGCCCGGTGGGCGTCGACTTCCTGCTCGACGACGTCGTCCTCGAGCCGATCGTCGAGAAGCCGATCCAGAGCGACGTGCCCGCACTGAAGGACGTGCTGGGCGCCGCCGGGATCGAGCACGTGGGAGTCGCCATCGACGCCCGCGAGACCGTCGGCACCGCCGCGGACCTCCTCCGCAAGCACTACAACGCCTTCACGCCCGAAAACGCGGGCAAGCCCGAGAGCGTGCAGCCCGCCGAGGGGCAGTTCGCCTTCACTCAGCTCGACCAGCTGCTCGACTTCGCCGACGCCGAGGGCATCGAGGTGTACGGGCACGTGCTGGCCTGGCACTCGCAGACCCCGGCGTGGTTCTTCCTCGACGGTGACCGGCCGCTGACGAGCAGCCCCGCCGACCAGGCGCTGCTGAAGTCCCGGATGCGGGCGCACATCGCGGGCATCGCCGCGCACCTCGACGCCCGCTACCCCGACGGCGACAGCCCGATCTGGGCGTGGGACGTCGTGAACGAGGTCATCGCGGACGGCGACACCGCGAATCCGCACGACATGCGCGACAGCCGCTGGTTCCAGGTTCTGGGCGAGGGGTTCGTCGACGAGGCCTTCCGTCTCGCCGACCAGTACTTCCCGGACGCCGAGCTGTTCATCAACGACTACAACACCGAGATGCCCGAGAAGCGCGCGGACTACGTGGAGCTCATCGCGGCCCTGCAGGCCCGCGGGGTGCCGATCGACGGAGTGGGCCACCAGGCCCACGTGGACGTCGCCCGGCCGGTGCAGTGGCTCGAGGACTCGATCGAGGCGGTCGAGAAGCTGGATCCCACGCTCCTGCAGGCGATCACCGAGCTCGACGTGAACGCGTCGACCGAGAACCAGGGCGCCGACGTCAGCGGCGCCCCGGTCGACCCGTACAGCCCGGCGTTCGCGAACGACGAGGACGCGGCGGCCGAGGTGGGCTACTACTACCGCGACCTGTTCGCGATGCTCCGCGAGCACGACTCCTCCATCGAGTCGGTCACCTTCTGGGGCATCAGCAACGCCCGCACCTGGCTGCGGACGTGGCCGATGGCCCGCCCGTGGGAGCAGCCGCTGCCGTTCGACGACGACCTGCAGGTCGCGCCGGCCTACTGGGGGATCGTCGACCCGACGAAGCTGCCCGCCCGCCCGGCCGACGTGCTCGCTCCGCGCATCGCCGACGTGCCGGACGTGCACGCCGTCTCGAACGGCGCGTCCGGAGTGAAG
Source organism: Rathayibacter sp. Leaf296 (assembly GCF_001423045.1). Lineage (NCBI taxonomy): Bacteria > Bacillati > Actinomycetota > Actinomycetes > Micrococcales > Microbacteriaceae > Rathayibacter > Rathayibacter sp. Leaf296. The sequence continues at coordinate 644,847 of NZ_LMNR01000002.1, read as the reverse complement.
CTGTCGTACACGCCGCCCTCGGCGATCGACACGCGCGATGGAGCGGTCCGCCTGGTCTGCAGCCCGCCCAGCGGCAGCCGCTTCTCGATCGGCACCACCACCGTGACCTGCACGGCGAAGGACGCGGCCGGCAACACCCGCACGAGCAGCTTCGACGTGATCGTCACGAGGAAGGTGCCGGGCAAGCACTGATCCGCATCCATGGCGCCGCCCCCGTCTCCCGCTCGTCGCGGGGGCCGGGGGCGGTGCTGTGCCGGGGTCGGTGCGGTCCTCGAGCGGCATCCGGCGCCTGCTCGCTGAGTAGCGTGGGCGCATGGAACGCGACTTCTCGATCCGACCGGCTAGGCCCGCCGACGCGGAAGCGATGGCATCGGTGCACGTCGAGTCGTGGCGCGACACCTATCGCGGGACCCTGGTGTCCGACGAGGTCCTCGATGCGCCGGACCTCCTCGCATCACGGAAACGGTTCTGGACGTCTGCTCTGACGGACGCGCGCTGGGCCGGCATCCGGGTCGCCGTCTCCGAATGCGACGGCGCCGTCGTCGGCATCGCCATGTCGAATCCGGTCGAGGGGGAGCAGTGGACGTGGCATCTGAACGTCCTCTACGTCGCGAAGGAGCAGCACGGGACCGGAGTGGGCGAGGCGCTTCTGAACGCGGTGATCGAGCGCGGCGAGCCCGCAGCGCTGTGGGTCGGGGACCCCGTTCCGCGGGCGCAGGCGTTCTACCGCAAGAACGGCTTCGCCCCCACCGGGGTGGTCAAGACCGAGGACGGCATCAGGGAGATCCGGATGGTGCGCCCGGCGTCCTGAGTCGCGGTCGGTCGCATCCTGTCGCAGGACCGTTGCTGTCGAATCCGCTTGGCCACTCCGGCCGGTCCACGCGCGCAGCGCCGGCCGCTCAGAGCAGCGGATGAACGTCGAAGTGCCTCAGGGTCAGCGGGCGGACGAGCAGCTCGTCCTCGCCCGGGAACGTGACCGGACTCGTCCGCCAGTCGGTGCCGGCGTAGTCCACCAGCGCTTCCTCATCAGCCCAGGTGCTCGTGTACTGCACGCGCCGCCCGTCACGCTGATCGACGAGGATCTCGTGGCGGACGAGCCCCTCGAATCGGGCGGGGAAATCGGCGACTAAGGCGCTGAGCAGCGCCAGGAACTCCGCCTCGCGGCCCTCGCGGACCTCTGCTTCGGACACTCTCACGATCATGAGCCGACGCTAACGCGGGCGGCTCTCCCGAGAGACGCCCTCGCGGTCACGCGCCACGCACATTCAGCCAGGTTCGGAGGAGGCGGACGAGGTCGTCTCCGGGGGGCGGGCACTCGCGCCGGAGCTCCTCCGCGCGAGGACCGCCCCGTGGGGACGGGGCCCCGGCGCCTGCACCGTGCGGGTGTGCGTCTCGAGGATCTCGAAGCCGGCGGCGCGCAGCTCGTCCGCGAGTGCCTCCGGTGGCCATCGGTACGCCGTGGTGATCGCGTGGTCGAACGGCTCCACTCCGGAGCCGGTGAAGAACCCCACGAGGAGCGTCCCGCCCGGCCGGAGGACGCGCGCGAACTCGGCCAGCGCGCGCGGGAGGGCGCTCGGGCGGTGGTGGATCAGCGAGTACCAGGCCAGCACGCCGCCCAGGCTGTCCTCCCCTTCCTCCAGGGCGTCGAGGTCGCCGACGGCGAAGGGCACGTCCGGATGGGCCCGCCGAGCGAGCTCGACGAAGACCGGCGCTCCGTCGACACCGCTGACGTCCAGGCCCATCCCCGCGAGATGAGCCGTCCACTGCCCGGGGCCGCATCCCGCGTCGAGCAGACGTCCCTCGACGCTCCGCGCCCACGACGAGACGAGTCGTTCGTCGGAGGGGTGCACGGAGGACATCGACCCGAAGAGCTCGGCGTACTCGTCGGCTCGAGCGGAGTAGGACGCGACGACGTCGGCGCTCGACGACGCGCACGCCTCGGTGAGCAGGCGGATCGCCTTGGGTCCCACTCCGTGCAGTGCCGCCAACTCAGTGAGATCGCGTCCGCGGAGGTCCTCGAGCGTGCGGATGCCGACGGCCGCGAGCGCTCGGGTGGCGGGGGCGCCGATCGCGGGAAGTGCGGTCATGTCGCGTCTCCGTTCTGGTCGGCGCCCCACCGTCCGAGCGCGACGATCGGCTCGCGCAGGGCGAGCCCGCGGTCGGTCAGCGCGTAGGCGCGGGTGTTGTGGCGGAGGGGCAGCCGGGTCAGCACGCCCGCCGCCTCCAGCTCGCGCAGGCGGGTCGCCAGGATGTTCGTCGGCACGCCGAGGTCGCGCTGCAGGTCGCCGTAGCGCTGCGGCCCGTCGAGCAGCCGCTCCACGATCAGCAGGGCCCACCGGGCGCCGACGACCTCGAGAGCCGCGGAGAGATCGCTCACTCCGCCGGATCGACGTCCGGCTTCATCCAGAACGGCGAGTAGTGGTAGCCGTCGACGTCGTCGAACTGGCGCTGGTACATGAAGGGGTAGTCGTCGGTGTCGCCGACCCGCCCGCCCGCGGCGGCGGCGCGCTCGACCAGCTCGTCGACCGCCTCGCGGCTGGGGAGGTCGAACGACACCGTGACCTTCGAGGGTGTGCCGGGCCCGCCGATCAGGTCCTCGGTGCCGCCGACGCCCGCGTACATCTCGCGGCTGCCGAGCATCACGTACTGCTCGGGCGCGATCGCGAAGCACGACACGTTGTGGTCGGACATGTCGGTGTTGAGGGTCCAGCCGAGTGCGGTGTAGAAGGCGGTCGCGCGCTCGACGCTGTCGACCGGGCAGGTGATGAAGAGGCTCATGCGAGCCATGCTTGCAAAATGCAAGCATGGGGTCAAGAAGCGCGACGGTTTCTCCGAAGCCGCCCTCAGACCCTCTGCCAGCGGTCCTCGCCCATCGGGCGCAGCCACTGCTGGCGCGCAGCGTCCGCCTCCTGCGCGCTGTCGGTGAGCCGGAGCGTGCTGTCGGGCGCCCAGCCGGCGATCACCGAGCCGTAGTCGTCGCCGACGGGGATCAGGCGCGTCGCGGCGGAGAGGTAGCCGAGGGTCGTGAGGTGCACGGCGTCCCAGTCGGCCGCGACGCGCTGCCAGTCGGGGATCAGCCAGCGTCCCTCCCATCCGGTGACGCGGTACCAGTCGTGCCGGCGGGAGGCGGTGACCTCGGCGGGGTGGGCGCGGCACAGCTCGGCCCAGTCGTCCGCGGAGCCGATCTCGAGGGTGCGTCCGCCGCCGACCACCGGGATCACGGTGGCCGCGTCGAGCCCCGCGGAGTCCTCGACCAGCTCGAGCAGATCCTCGATCCGCGACTGCGTCTGCAGCAAACGGAGGGGGAGGGACCACCAGGTGCCGGACAAGCTGGCCCGCGGGTCGGTGGGCCGCTCCAGTTCCTCGTCGGCGCGTCGATCCGTCGCCCACTCCTCCAGGAGTACCGCGGCGCCGACGGGCAGGGGCCGCCCGGAGTCGGGGCGCCAGTCGACCGCCCACTGCTCCGACCCGCGGGGCCGTGTCCACTCCGCTGCGACCGGTGAGGCCAGCACGTGCTCGGCGACCCGGACGAGTGCCGCGCGGACCACCGGCAGCGATGCGAGCACGTCCTGCCCATCCGGCTCCTGCCAGTACCAGGCGGAGTCGACACTCGCGCAGAGCCCCTCGCGGAGGACGTCGTCGGGGACGGCCCCACCGGGAAGCGCCTCGATCGCGGCGGCGACCTCCTCCGGTCCGGGATCGGGGGCCTCCGGCTCACCCGGGTCGCCGTCGGAGGCGGTGAACCGGCCGCTGGTCCCCTGGTCGAAGGCGAGAGAGGCGAGGAACGCGGCCGTCCTCACCGCCGGATCCGCTCTCATAGCGACCTCCAGGCAGAGTCGCCGGCCCCGGGGGCCGCTGAGGAGGGTGTCCACCGCGTCGTCCATGGAGCAACTATGACCGTCTCGGCGGGGGGCCGCGCCTGTCGGAGCAGCATGAGCACCTCCCCGGGATCCGGCCCTCGGCCGCCGCGCTCGGCGACCCGTCGCGGCGGGAGGTGATCAGTCGGGGCTGTCCGCGTTGATGTTCGAAAGGGTGCTGAGGACCGCGTCCTGGTCAGCCGTCGAGAGGCCGGTGCCGCGGAAGTCGACGACCAGGGGGTCGATCTGATGGACGGACCCGCCCGCTCCGTCGATGTACTCGCGGGCCGAGGACGCGGAGTCGAACTTCAGGACCACCAGATCCTCGGATGCGACCGCCTGGAGGCATCCATCCAGGTCTGAGCAGACGTCCTCGCTCACGACCTCGAGTCCGCTCAGGGGCTCCCACTCCGTCCAGCGGTCGTCGGCGAACTCCTCGACGTCGATCTGCTGGCGGGAGTACTCGTTGCCGAGGAGCGCGCAGCCGCCGAGCGTTGCAGCGAGGAGGACCAGTGCCGCGGCGCCTCCGGAGCGGCGGAGTCCGGTCGCTGATGGGGTGTGTGCGGTGCTCGTCGGCATGCAGCGATCGTGACAGGTGGGTCGGGATCCGGCGTCGCCCGCGGGGAGGAGGCCCCGACCGTGAGCGGCCCGGCCGCGTCAGGTCAGGCACTCCAGCAGCCGAGGAGACCGCTCAGGACTCGATCTCCCGGTCGTCCACGTGAGCGCCGTAGAACTCGGACTGACGACGCATCAGTTCCCGCAGGGAGACTTCGCGTCCGACCCCGTAGACCGTCCCCGGGAAGTCGAGATCCCGTTGGATCGCCCAGATCTCGTCGTGGCGGTCCGGAGGGAGGACGACCGCGGGAGTTCCGACTGCGACCCAGCCGATCGGGACCAGCGCACCCGGTTCGAGAACGGTGTTGACCTGCACGACGGCGTTGATCCGGACCTCGGCTCCGGAGCCGATGCGGCTGCCCGGAAACAGGGATGCGCCGGTCGCGAGGAACACTTCGTCGCCTACCTCGCTGCCGTTCACGTGAGCGTGGGGGCCCACCATCACCGCCGCGCCGATGTGCGCCGGGTGGTCGGCGCGACCCCGGATCAGGGCGTGCTCCATCACGACGGTGTCCTCACCGATCGAGACCTCGCCGTCCTCCGCGGAGAGGACGGCGCCGTGCAGGATCCGAGCGCCTGCTCCGATCGTGACGCGCCCGATGACGACAGCGGTCGGAGCGACCCAGGCGGTCGCGTGGACCGTCGGTCCGTCTCCGCGGTGCTGGACGAGCATCCGGTCACCCCTCTCCCCGAGGCCGGACCCGGAGGGATCCGGCCGACGCACTGGAGACTGCACGGCGAGGGGGGACCCTCGGTGCTCGACACGCCGACCCTCGAGAGGTCGGGCCCCGGGTCGCTCCGAACGGCCGGTCAGGTCAGGCGTTCGAGAAGGTGCACGGCGACCTCGTCGCCCAGGTCCTTGCCGAGCGCCTTCCGCAGCTTCGCGCTGATCGAGAGCATGTGCCCGCCGGCGCCGGTGGGCAGCAGACCCGCCGTCACCGGCTCGCCGTCGACGGTCGCGCGGACCTTCACCGCCTTGCCGGTGCCGAAGAGCTCCACCGAACCGGGCACCTCCACGCAGGACCAGAGGTCGCCCTTCACGGTGACGCCGATCGGCGCGGTGAAGGCGACGTCCAGGGGACCGGGGCTGGTGCTCATCGGGGGCTCCTCGTCTCGCGTCGGTGCGGTGCTCGCGTCCGAGCGTATCCAGCACGCCTCGACAGCGGCGGTGGGAGGGGCGCCCCGGTCCCCGTCACCCGCCGACCGCGGGCTGCGGCGCAGGGAAGAAGAGGTACGGCAGGACGTGCAGGGCGATCGTCGCCGCGATGCCGACAGCCGGCGCGATCCAGAAGCGCCGCCACGGGTCGGAGGAGCGACGCACCATCGCGAAGGCGAGGACGGGCGTGACGAGGACCGGAAGCCAGGTGCCGAGGAGCACCCACTGGACCGCCGGCGCCAGCACGGACAGGTCGGTCCACTCGTCCACCGTCGGGTAGGTCGCCAGCGCGAACTCCAGGAGAGCGAACGGCACCAGGGCGACCGCCACGGCGAAGTGGACGACGGCGAGGACCCCGACTCCGAACCGCGCGCGGTCCAGGTCGAGCGCTGCTCGTCGTTCGTCGTCCACGTCGTCAGGCTAGGCGCTGCGGCGCCGCGACGAGGGCGGTCAGTCCTCAGCAGGGAGGGGGCGGCGCCGCTCGACGATGTCGGCGGCGAGGACGGCGACATCGATCCGGAGCCGCCGCGCCTCGCGCTCGAGGATCACGAGCGCGTCGTCGGGGGAGACCCGCAGGCCGGCGCCCACGAAGCCGGCGGCCTGGTGCACGACGGCCGCGTGCCGCGACAGGGCGGACGAGACGATCGACGGCTCGTCGGAGGGGATCGGGGCGTCAGCGGGATCGGCCGTCATCAGAACTCGTCGACCTGAGTTTCGGGGCGGTGAACGCCGCGCATCCGGGAGCGAGTATCGACGTCGGTGGTCGGGATGCTCGTCGAGGTGGAGGTCAGCTGCTGCACTCCCTCAGTGTCACCACGGCGGGCAGGCGCGTACACGGGGCTTGCGACGCGGGAGAAGCAGAAGCTAGCGACGAGAGTGGGCGGTCGTCACTCCGCAGCGCGCGTCGGCGGGTCGAAGTCGAGGTCGAGGTCGACGTCGTCTCGGTGCTGCTCGGCGATGTCGGCGGCCGACTCGACCACGGGCCGCGCGACTCCGAGAGCCCCGGCGAGTTCGGTGAGGTGCTGCACGAGGGCGTCGTCAGTGAGCTCCGACGCCGAGTCCTCCTCGGGGGTCTCGGAGAAGAGCTGGCTGGAGGGGCCGATCAGGATCGAGGCCACGCCGCGCTCGCCGGTCGACAGCAGCACGGGGATGTCCACCGTCGCCGACGACTGCTTCCCCGCGAGTGCCTGGGCGTAGGCGAGGACGGCCCGGGCGATGTCGGTCCCGGTGAGGACGGAGTCGCCGGCGTAGAAGATGCGCTGCATCCTCTCGTTCTACTCGCGTCGGACCGCCGGCGCAGGGGATTGCGGTGACCCGGCCCACGACGCGGTCGCCCGGGAAGGCACGACGGCCGCGTCACCAGGGGCGGGCGGATCCGTCGGCGCCGAGCCGGTAGAGGGCGGTGCTGACCGGAGCGGCGTCGCCGGAGTCGTAGAGGCCGCGGGCGAGCTCGCGCAGGCCCTCGACCGCCTCGGTGTCGTCCGTCCCGCAGAGGTGCATCGCGACGCGCTGCCCGATCGCGACCACCGGGTCGCCGGCCACGAACTCGTCGACGAGCGCGTGCACGACGTCCGCGCGCAGGATCTGGGACGCCGCGAGGTCCTCGCTGCCCTCCGGCATCTCGAGGCGGAACCGCCCGTCGCCGCCCGACGCGACCGGGGCGATCCGCGCGAGCCAGGCGAGCGACTCCTCCGCGACCGCCGCCTCGGTGAGGCCGAGCCGCTCCGCCGTCGCCGCGGTGACGTACTCCCACGCCGCCTCGCGCTCGAGGACGTACGCCACGGTCAGTCCCGAGTCGTGCACTCCGAGCAGAGGACCGTCGGACCGAGCGCGCAGGGACGCGGCGGCGCGGTCGTCCATCACCAGCGGGTACAGCGGCACGGCGTCGGCGCCGACGCGCGCGGTGCCCGCCACCGGATCGACGACCACGGGAACGGGATCCGGGTCGGCCGGACGTCGTCGGGAGAACAGTCCCACGTCGGTTCCTCTCTCGAGCGGCCGCGGTGCTGCGGAGGCAGGACCCATCCTGTCGTGGTCCGGCACTCGTCGCCCGAACGGGGTGCGTCGATCCGCGATCCCGCCGCTGAGGCGAACGCCCGAGGAGCCCTCCTGGCCTGCCGTGACCCGCTGACGGGGGTGCCACGGAGGGGATGCGCGGCACCCGGGGAGCATCGGGCGGGCGGTTAGCGTGAACCGTGCCCCGCTTCCGACACCTCTCCGCTCTCGCACTCGCGGCGGCCGTGTCCGCGCTGGCCGGGTGCTCGGGCTCGTCCGCCGAGGCGATCGCGTCGTGCGTCGTCCGCCCCGCCGCCGAGATCCTGCCCACCGAGGGCACCCTGTTCGGGGTGAACCTGGACTGGGGAGCCGAGACGCTGAAGGAGTACAGCGCCGCTCTGGGCGAGCGCCCCTCCGTCGCGGTGGCCTTCGCCGACCTCCCGCTGACCGCGGGGGAGCGCGACGAGGTGCACGCGGCCGCCGAGCAGCTGCGGGTGAACGGCGGGACGCTCCTGCTCACCCTGGAGTCGATCGGCGGTCTCGCCGCGGTGACCGACGACGTCGCTGCCGACATCGCCGACCTGACCGCGGCGGTGAACGAGCGGGGCGTGCCCGTCATCGTGCGGTTCGCGCACGAGATGAACGGCTCCTGGTACGCGTGGGGGCAGCAGCCGGCGGCCTACGTCGAGACGTTCCGGCGGGTGGCGGCGGCGGTGCACGCGGATGCTCCGGGGTCGGCGATGATGTGGGCGCCGAACAGCGCCGAGGGGTACCCCTTCGAGGGCGGCGCCTCCGCCGCGCAGCCGGGAACCGCTGACTTCGCGCTGCTCGACACGACCGGCGACGGAGTCCTCACCCTCGACGACGACCCCTACGCGCCGTACTACCCGGGCGACGACGCCGTCGACTGGGTGGGCATGTCGCTCTACCACTGGGGCTCCGCGCATCCGTGGGGCGAGAACGAACTGCCCGAGCCCGGCAAGTTCGCCGCGCAGCTCACCGGCACCTACAGCGGGGCGGCGGGCGACGAGACGGCGGCGCCGGACTTCTATCAGACGTACGGGGTCGAGCACGGGAAGCCCGTCGCGATCCCGGAGACGGCGGCGCTCGTCGTGCCTCGGGGCGACCCCGCGGGGGAGCTCGCGATCAAGCAGGCGTGGTGGCGGCAGGTCCTCTCGGAGGACGTCGCGACGCGGTTCCCGAACATCAGGATGATCAACTGGTTCGAGTGGGACAAGTTCGAGCCCGAGGTGCAGGACGAGGTGCACTGGTCCGTCCTCGACGACGACGAGACGCGGAGGGCGTTCCGCGCCGACCTGCCGGACGGGCTCGTCTACTCCGACCTGTCCGAGCGCTGCACGACGCCTCCCGCGCCCGTCGACTGATCCGGGGCCGACGCGGCTCAGCTGTGCGTCGTGTTCTCCCGCATCTCCTCGAGCGTCAGCTCCGGCGCGCCGCCGGCCGCCGCAGCCGGGTCCATCCAGACGAAGTCCCAGTGGTGGCCGTCCGGGTCGTCGAAGCTCTTCGAGTACATGAACCCGTGGTCCTGCTCGCCGGCGGGCGTCGCGCCCGCGGCGAGGGCCTTA
>NZ_LMNR01000002.1:541209-635516 GCF_001423045.1 Rathayibacter sp. Leaf296 | reverse complement strand
CAGGTCGCTGACGGCCAGGTTGACGAAGAGCATGGTGGGCATCGGTGCGCCGTTCCTCTCGGGGTGCCGGCGGCGCGCCGCCGCCGATCGTCCCTGAATGATGATGAGGCGCCCGAGACGGTGTCAAGGGACGGAGACGAGTAGTGCGGCCCCGGAACTCGAGGCCACGACGCCTATCGCGCCACGACGTCCTTCCCTACTGTGAGACCGACCACGGGCCCGCGACGGTGCAGGCCGGGAGGTGCGCACGGCGCGCGCGTCGTGGCGACGGTGAGGAGCTGGCTGATGAGACGGTCGATCGAGGCGCTGGTCGTGGCGTGCATCGCGGTGATCGCGATGGTGTCGGCACCCCTCGCGGCGAACGCGGCTCCCGCGGATCCGATCGAGTTCACGACGACTCCTCCGGAGTCCTACCACTACTGGCACTTCGGCAGCTCCGACGAGCGTCTGTCCGTCGACAGTGGAGTGCGCACCTTCGTCGCCGATCTCGGTCTGCCCATCGACGAGACGGTCCGCTGCTGGTCCTCGACCTCGCAGCAGGAGTACGTCGAGCAGACCAGGACCGAGGCGGAGTGGGCGGCGTCGCCGACCATCACTCTCCCCGACGACTTCACCGTCGATCCCGGCGACCTCGTCGAGGTGACCTGCACGACGGGCCAGGAGGAGTACTACTCGGGCTTCTACATCCGCTGGAGTCTCACGGCGGTCGCCGGCGGGAGCGCGACGAAGACGCTGCCGAACGATCCGTCGACGGCCTGGTCGCGCCACTCGTACGACTACGTCAGCCCGGAGCAGCCGACCGTGGTGCCGGCCCGTCTCGGGGACGCGGTCCGCGTGACGGGGCCGGTGGGCACGTTCCTCCCGGATCAGACCCTGAAGGGCGCGTTCGGGCTCGGCGACCCGCGGATCGGATTCGACTACCTCTACTTCTCGGAGGATGCGGTGGTCTCGGCCGACGGATCCACGCTGACCTTCACCCTGCCCACCGAGGTGTACCCCCTCTTCAACGACGAGATCCTCTACGCGCGCTTCGCGACCGGACCGACGACGGACGAGTTCCCGGACGGGGAGACGAGCGACCGGACGGTGTGGTGGGGAGGCTTCGACGTCAGCGACGACGCGCCCCTCGCGGACTCCTCGACGCGGATCGGGCTGGCGCTGAGCACCGCCCTCTCGGTGCAGCGGGTCCGCGCGACCGCTGTCGTCACCGTGCCGGACGCGTCCTCCCCGGCAGGGCCGGTGACCTTCCTCGTCGACGGGGAAGTGGTCGCGACGGCGGCGGTCGGGACCGATACGCGGAGTCGCGCCTCGGTGCTGCTGCCGCGGCTGCCGCGAGGGAGGCACCTCGTCACGGTCGAGTACGGCGGGAGCAGTTCCGTCTCGCCCTCGGTGAGCGCTCCCGCACGGCTGCGCATCCTGTTCTGAGCCGGGCCGACCGGTCTCAGGCGAGGTCGGGATAGGTGAGGAAGTCCAGGTCCGGCAGGTCGGTCATCTCCTCGTTCCAGGAGGGCCGTGACGGCTGCATCCGTCGGGTCTCCTGCTCGATGTGGGCGATGGCCTCCGCGTCGACCGGCTCCTCACCGTGGCTGTTCTCGACCGGCGTCGACCACAGCTGGCTCGCCGGTCCGATGGGCAGGTGCGCCGTGGCGCTGCTCCCGCCCTCGGTGATCACCGGGACGGAGATCACGTCGGACTTGCCGACGTCGGCCAGGGCGCGGGCGTAGCGGAGGACCGCCTTGCAGGTGACATCGGCGACGAGCATGGTCCCGCTGGAGTAGTGCAGCTTCCTCATGACGACCACGGTGCCTAAGCCGCGCGCGGATCGGGAGGGGATTGCGAGCCGCCGCCCCCTCCTCTACCGCGTCCTCAGAACTGGCGCGCGGCGACGTCCGCCCGGTGCGAGGAGGCGATGATCTCGCGGAGCCGGGCCGCGGTCACGGGCGCACCCGGGTCGGAGAGGTAGTCCTTCGCGAGGCCCTCGAGGTCGGCGGCGTAGACGGGCGTGTACGCGCCGGATTCGGGCTCGGTGCGCCACGACTCGGCGAGCGTGCCCGCGTCGACCGGCTCGAAGCCGAGGTCATCGACCAGCGCCGAGACGGCGGCCTTGGCCTGCTCGTCGTCGCCGGAGACCGCGAGCGCGGTGCGCGGGGTCGAGTGGGCGAGGTTCGGGATGTGGTGCCACAGGATGTTGTTGAAGGCCTTCACGATCGCGGCGCCGGGCAGGAGCTCCTGCTCGAGCTCGGCGGTCGTCAGCTCGAGGGCGTCGAGTCGGGCGATCCGTCCGTCGCGGTGGGGGTAGTAGTTGCCGGTCGAGAGCACGGTGCGGCCGTCGAGGGCGCCCTCGGGCAGGCCCGGGTAGGCGCCCAGCGGCACAGCGAGGACCGTGATGTCGCCGAACTCCGCGGCCTCGAGCGCGTCGCCGGCCCGCGCCTGCGGACCGAGTTCCTCGATCAGGTCGCGGAGCGACTCCGGACCGCGCGAGTTCGCGAGGAGCACCTCGTGGCCTGCGGCGATCGCCAGGCGGGCGATGCCGCTCCCGATGTCTCCGCTGCCGATGATCCCGATGCGCGTCATGTCTGTCTCCTTCGTGAGGGGGTGGTCGTTGGGGTGGTCGTGGTGGGGGTCAGCCCCGGCCGGGGCCGGGGGACGTCTCCCAGCCGCTGCGGGTGAGCGCGGCGAGAGCCGTGCCGGACGTGGGGTCCGCCAGGGCGGCGCCGCGCACCCAGCTCTGCGCGAGCGCGGCGAGGAACAGGTCGCGCGCCCGGACGTCGCTCCGTGCTCGGCCGTCGCGCTGCGCGGCCTCGAGGAACTCGGCCGTGGTGGTGACGAACCCCTCGCAGGTGGTCGCGAGCGGGGACGAGTCGGCGTTCGTCGCGGCGCGGAGCGGATCGGGGAGGCCCTCGTAGGCCCCCGCCCAGTCGACGACCGCCCGGAGCCAGCCGTCGAGCGCCTCCGCCGGGTCGACCGAGCCGTCGCGGAGCGACTCGCGCCGAGCGACGAGCGCGTCGTCGCGGTCGGCCAGCAGTGCCGCCAGGAGCGCCTCGCGGGTCGGGAAGTGCCGGTAGAGGGTTCCGGCACCGATGCCGGCCCTCTTCGCGATCGCGTCGAGCGAGCCGCGGACGCCGTGCTCGGCGAAGTGCTGCTCGGCGGTGTCGAGGATCAGGTCCCGGTTGCGCTGGGCGTCCGCCCGGGGCGCCCGGCTGCGCGTCGTCTCGGTGGGAGGCACGGCCGCTCCTCTCGTTCTTATCGGAGACTGTCTCCGTATCACCACGAGCATACGCCCGCCGACCCCGATCCGGGGAGGGTCGATCCTCGGACGACCGGTCTCTGCCTCGCTGCGTCGGACAGGCCTAGCGTCGCTCGAGCCGCCCGACCAGGGGCGGAACGACGAAGGAGCTCCACCGCATGAACCTCACCGGGAACACGATCCTCATCACCGGCGGCACCTCGGGCATCGGCCTCGCGCTCGCCCTCCGCCTGCACGACGCCGGGAACACGGTCGTCGTCGCGGGGCGGCGCCGGTCGCTCCTGGACGCCATCACGACCGAGCACCCCGGACTCCACGCGATCGAGCTCGACATCGCCGATCCGGAATCGATCGCCCGGGCCCGCGCGAGCCTCGAGGTCACCCACCCGGACCTGAACGTCCTCGTGAACAACGCCGGGATCATGCTCATGGAGGACCTGCTCGACCCGTCCGACGTCGGCATCGCCGAGCAGCACGTGCAGACCAACCTCCTCGGCACGATCCGGATGGTCTACGCGTTCGCTCCGATCCTCTCCGGCCGGGACGGGGCTGCGATCCTGACCGTCTCCTCCGCGCTCGCCTTCGTTCCGTGGGCGGCGACCCCGACGTACGGCGCGACGAAGGCCGCGCTCCACTCGTTCACCGAGAGCGCCCGCATCTCGCTCGCCGGAGCGGGTGTGCAGGTCGTCGAGATCGTGCCGCCCGCGGTCCGGACGGCTCTGCTCGGTCAGGAGGACAGCGAGCAGGCCATGCCGCTCGACGAGTACGTGTCCGAGGTGCTGGCGCTGCTGCGCGAGAACCCGGACGCCCGCGAGCTGGTCGTCGAGAACGCCCGCTGGGCGCGCGACGCCGCGGCGAACGGCACCTACGCCGGCCTCGTGAGCTCGCTCAGCAGCCTCTGACGGGGCCTGAGCCGGGGAGCGGGGGATCGCCGATCCCTGGCTCCGCTCCGGCTCCGGGCCCATCATGAGCGGATGGACAGAAGATTGCTCGCCGAATTCCTCCGCTCGCGCCGCGAACTGCTGCGCCCGCGCGACGTCGGGCTGTCGGAGGGGCCGCGGCGGCGCGCCCCGGGACTGCGCCGCGAGGAGGTCGCGCAGCTCGCGGGCATGTCCACCGACTACTACGCCCGTCTCGAGCAGCAGCGCGCCCCCGTCCCGTCGACGCAGATCGCCGCGGCGCTCGCCCGGGCGCTGCGCCTGACACTCGACGAGCGCGACCACCTGTTCGCCCTCATCGGGCACAACGCGCCGGGCAGGTCGGTCCACTCCGACCACGTGAGCCCGGCACTGATGAGCGTGCTCGACGGGCTGACCGACGTGCCCTGCCTCGTGCAGAACGACCTCCACGACACCCTCGCGATGAATCCGCTCGCCATCGCGCTGATCGGCGACGAGACGAGGTTCACCGGCGCGGACCGCAGCGGCTTCCACCGCTGGTTCACGGATCCCGACGAGCGCCGCCTCTACCCCGCCGACGCGCAGGAGGAGCACGGCAGGTTCCTCGTCGCCCGCCTGCGGATGGCCACGACGTCGGGCAGCGACACCGCCCGGGCCGTGAAGCTCGCGGCCGAGCTCTCGAAGCGCAGTGCCGAGTTCGCCCGCCTCTGGCAGCTGCACGAGGTCGCGCGCAGCTACGACGACTGCAGGATCCTCCTGCACCCCGAGCTGGGAACGATCGAGATCGACGCGCAGATGCTCTTCACCGAGGACCGCTCGCAGACGCTCCTCCTGCTCAACCCGGGCGGCAGCGGTGAGAGCCGCAGCAAGCTCGACCTGCTGAAGGTCATCGGCCGCCAGAGCCTCGGTCCCCGCGTCGCGGCGGACTGACACCCCCACCCCACGAGAAGGACGAGACCATGCACATCCCCGCCAGCAGCGCCCGAGAGATCACGACCCCCGAGGGGACCATCCGGAAGTACCAGGTCCTGCCCGAGGCGGGCCTCGCCCACCAGACCATCACGACGAGCAGCCCGGCCTCCGGGAGCCACCTCAACAAGGAGGTCCACGAGATCTACTTCGTCATCGCGGGGACCGCCGTCTTCACGGTGGGCGAGGACCGGTTCGAGGTGGGCGAGAAGGACGTCGTCGTCGTGGAGCCGATGGTTCCCCACTCCATCCAGACCGAGGGGCTCACCTACATCACCGTCACCCGGCCGGACTGGTTCTTCGAGCAGTACGAGCACGTCCAGGGCTGAGCCCCGAGCCGCTCGCGGCCGGACTCCTCATCCGGCCGCGAGGTCGTGCAGATCGACCGCCAGCGCCGGAGCGATCCCGAGATCCGCTGCGACGCTGCCCGGACCCGTGGGCAGCGTCCGCGGATCGATCCCGGTCAGGGTGGCGACCAGGACGGCGGCGGCGAGGTAGCTGCCCACGGCGCTCGCGTGCCGCTCGTCCTGGGCGCTCCAGAGCCGGGCGGTGCCCGGTGCGATGCCGTCGCCGGGCACGCCGTCGGCGATGCCCTCCGTCACCGCCCGGAGGAACGCGTCGCCCACAGGAGCCGACTCCGAGAAGCCCAGTGCCGAGGCGGCGGAGGAGAACTCCGCGTCCAGATCGGCCTGCATGGCGCTCAGCCCCGCGACTCCGCTCGGGTATCCCTGCGACACGATCGCCGAGGGCGAGGCCCAGGTCTCGTAGAGCACCGACTCCGCCTGGGCGTTGCCCGAGGCGACAAGAGCCAGCACGTCCTCGGCGGCCTCCCGGAACACGGCGGGCTGCCCGCCGTGCGCGGTCGGAAGGGGCAGCGTGCTCTGCTCCTGCAGGACGACCGTGTCCCAGCGCTCGCCGAGGACGACCCCGCGCGTGTCCCGGTGCCAGGCGAGCGTCTGCCCGCTCGCGGCCTCGACCTCGACGTCCAGCTGCAGGCCGGCCCGCGTCGTCATCGCGTCGAAGATCCCGGGGACTCCGCCGACACCGCCGCCGTTGCGGTCGTCGATCGCCGCGCTGTTGTAGGACAGGGCGGGGTCCTCGAAGCCGTGGGTGAAGCTGTTCCCCACGAAGAGCACTCGCCCGCCGCCCCCGCCGGGAGCATCCGCGACGCCGCGGAGCGCGTCGATCCAGAGCGACCCGGAGGAGGCGCCGTCGAGCGCGCCCCACCGGTCCACCACGATGCTCAGCCGGGTGAGCGGTCCGTGCCACACCCCGTCGGCCGCGCCGTTCCACGACGAGTACCCGGTGCCGGAGTCAAAGGAGTCGATGCGGACGTGCTGCCAGCCGGGTGCGGAGGGGTCCAGCGCGATCCGCTGCTGGTGCACCTGACCCGTGCCGTCGAACGCGCGGACGGCGATCGTGTCGATGTCGGTGCTCCGGACGTCGAACTCGATCGCGACCGACGGGGTGTCGACCAGGTCGGACACGAGTTCGGCCGTTCCCGCGCCGGGCGCCGAGACGTCGAACCGGCCGGAGGAGCCTCCGCTCGTCGAACGCGTCGTGTCGACCGAGAACGCGGCGGTCGCTCCGCCACGGCCGATCGCCTGCCAGGCGGCGGGGTCGGAGAACTCGCTGAGCGCGAGGCCCGGCGCCGGGACCGTCGTCGCGTCGGCGGGGGACACGGTGCCGAACGCGAGGGCCGCCGTCACCGCGACGGCGGCGCAGAGGCGGGCGGGATGCGGGGAACGGGCTCGGACAGTCATGCGGTCTCCTCGTCGAGTCGGCAGGTGCACAAGCGCTTTCGCAGATGCGGTGCCACTGTGGCCGATCGTCCGCGACTCGTCAAGAACTGCAGCTTTTAAGGACGGGTGCTCTTGACCGGGACGCGGCCCTCGGTGATGCTGTCCGCAAGTGCGAAACCGCTTGAACACGATTCTCGATGAGGAGAACCCCATGCACCTTCTTCCCCCGGGCCGGAGACTCCGTCTCCTGGCCGGACTCGCCGCGGCCGTCGTCGCCGTCCCCCTGCTCCAGGCGGTGAGCGCCGCACCGGCGTCCGCTCTGGAGTACGCGCCCACCCCCGTCGTCCTCAGCGACTTCAAGGACCCCGCCCAGTGGCGCACGGCCGTCTCGGGCGGCGCCTCCGCCACCTTCACCATCGATCCGTCCGTGGCCGTCACCGGCGACAGCTCCGGACGTCTGGACGCGTCGATCCCGACGGGCACCGTCGAGGTCTACACCGACGTGACTCCGGTCGACGCCGCGGCCTTCGAGGTCTCGATGCGCTCGAGCGACGTCGACACCGTCGCGGTGCGCCTGACCGATTCCACGGGCCAGGTGCACCAGCAGCTGGCCGAGCTGGACACCGCCGCGCCCGGGTGGCAGACGGTCCGCCTCGAGGACTTCGACTCCGGACCCGGATACGTGTCGTGGGGAGGAGCCGACGACGACGTCTGGCACGGCCCGATCACCCGGGTCGGCTTCGTGATCGACCCGTACGGCCTGCTCGACGGGGCGACGACCGGCACCATCCGGTTCGACGCCGCGCACGCGCTGCTCCCGATCCCGGCGCTCGGGATCGTGCCGAGCACCGTCGGGAACGCCTTCGACGCGGGGGAGCCGGTCGCACTCGGCTTCGTGACCACGGCGCAGTCGCTCTCCTGGACGGTCCGGGACGCGGACGGGACCGAGGTCGAGTCCGGATCCGGATCGGCGGCCTCGCTCGACGGCTCGATCCCGCTCGGCACGACGACCCCGGGCTGGTACCAGGTCGACATCACCGCGATCGACGCCGACGGCACCGAGCACACCGGCGGCACCGACTTCTCGATCACCGAGCCCTTCGACTTCACGGGCTCCGACGAGAACCGTCTCGCCGCCTCCTCCCACTTCGGCGGAGCGTGGCCTCTGGACTCCGCGCCGCTGCTCGCCCGGGCCGGGTTCTCCGCCTCGCGCGACGAGGCGCAGTGGGCCGCCACCGAGACCGTGCCCGGGCAGTTCGTCTGGCAGGAGCAGGTGAACGCGTACCAGGCGGAGCTCGAATCGCTCGAGGTCGACCAGGTGCAGATCCTCGACTACGGCAACCAGCTCTACTTCCCGGACGAGGCGCCGAGCACCCCCGCCGACCGGCAGGCCTTCGCGCGCTACGCCCTGGCCTCGGTCGACAAGTTCGGCACCGATGACACTGTCTACGAGGTCTGGAACGAGTGGAACTGGCGCGACCTCGACGGCGCCGCCGGCGGCTCCGCGAGCCAGTACGTCGAGCTGCTCAAGGTGGTGGACGAGGTCGTCCGCGCCGAGCACCCCGACGTCACTCTGATCGGCCCGGCCCTCGCTCCCATGAACGACTGGGTCGGCTGGTTCCGCGAGTTCGCCGAGCTCGGCGGACTGGAGTACGTCGACGCCGTGTCGACGCACCCCTACACGTTCCCGACGGCTCCGGAGGGATCCGACCGCTTCGAGGGCCACATCGACACCCTGCAGGGGATCATGGCGGAGTTCGGCCAGGTGAGGCCGCTGTACCTCACCGAGTCCGGCTGGCCGACCGGGCAGAACCCGCAGTCGGTCAGTGAGTCCGCGCAGGCGCGGTACCTCACCCGCGCGCAGCTCCTCGCCCTCGCCGACGGAGTCGAGCAGTTCACGATCTACGACTTCGTGAACGACGGACTCGACCCGCTCGAGATCGAGCAGAACTTCGGCATCGTGCGCAACTGGGCCGACCCCCGCGGCGCCTACGCCCCCAAGCCCGCCTACGTCAGCAACGCGGTCCTCGCCCGGCAGATCCACGACCGTCCGGTGGAGCGCACGGAGGACCTCGGCGCAGGGCTGCACGACGTCGTGCTCGACGCCGGCTCCGGCGACGAGGTGCACGCCGTGTGGTCCTCGGCTGCGGCGAGCGTGCTCGCTTTCGACACCGCGGGCCCGGTGACGGTGACCGATCTCTACGGAGCGCGGACCACCCTCTCGCCCGACACGGCCGGTCGCGTCTACACGTCCGTCGGTCAGGATCCGGTCTACGTCGAGGGCCCGATCGCGGGCGTCGCGACGAGCAGTGCGTTCCAGCTCGCGGTGGACGCGGAGATCGCGGGCGACCCCGCGACCGGATCCGTCTCCGTCGACCCGTCGGCGGGCGCTCCCGCCGCCGACTTCGAGGTCGAGGCGGGAGGCGCGACGACGACCGGATCCGCCGAGGACGGCACGGGCAGCGCTCCCGTCGCCTACCCCGCCCAGGGCTCGGTGGGCGATCGCCGGTACTCGGCGACGGTCTCGATCGGCGGCAGCGCCGTGGCACTCCTCTCGACGAGCGGAGTCGCCACCTCGCCGCTGACCCTCACGGGCGGTCATGCGCTCGCCGCCGACGGATCGGAGGCGCTGCGCCTGCGCGTGACGAACTCCTCGACGCGTGCAGTCACCGTGGACGGCATCGACTGGGCCGCCGGCGAGGCGTCCGGCACGGTGCTGGCCGGCGCGGTCGTCCCGGTCGGCGGCACCGCGTCCGCCGACGTCCCTGTCGCGGTCGTGGAGCCCCTGGACTGGACAGCGACTCTGCGCCGGGGAGAGGCTCTGCCCCAGCGGTCGTCGGGGGAGCTCCTGCCCCTCGTCGATCCCACCGCGGCGACCGCCCATCCGGTCGTCCTGGACGGCGTGGTCGACTCCGCCCTCGAGAGCCTCGCCGCCGAGGACTTCCTCGCCGAGGGATCCCCGCCGCCCACCGGCTGGAGCGGCCCGGCGGACCTCTCGGGATCGGCCTGGATCACGCACGACGCCGAGAACGTCTACCTCACCGCCCGCATCACCGACGACGTGCACGCTCAGCCCGCGACGGGCGGCGACACCTGGCAGGGCGACGGCGTGCAGTGGGGGATCACCGCCGGCGCCACCGGGGAGAGCACACGGGTCACCGAGCTCGGTGCCGCACTGACGGCGGGCGGGACGGTGGACGTCCACCGCTGGTCGCCCACGGACGTCTCCTCTGTCCCCGAGGGGATGGTCGCCGAGGTGCGGAGGGACGAGGCCGCGAAGACCACGACGTACGAGATCGCGGTGCCGTGGACGACCCTCCGCGTCGATCCGGGCACCCGCCTGCTCGCCACGACGATCGCCGTGAACGAGAACGACGGCGCCGGTCGCGCCGGCTGGCTCAGCTGGGGCCTCGGAGTCGCGGAGTCGAAGAACGCCGCGCTCTTCCGCACGGTGACCCTCGAGCCCGCCGCGCCGGAGCCCGCTCCGACCGTGGACGTGGCCGTCACGACCCGCACCTTCTGCCTCGGGAAGAAGCCCCGGCTCGCCGTGACCGCGACCAACCACGAGGCCGCAGCGGTGTCCCTCCGCTATTCCACGCCGATCGGCGACCGGAGCACGACGTCGCTGCGTCCCGGCAAGGCGACCGCGGTGGTCCTCACGGCGCCGAAGAAGCCCCTCGCCGCCGGCGTCGTCGCCGTCACCGCCCGCACGACCCGGGACGGAGTCGCCGTGACCCAGCGGATCGACGTCCCCTACCGAGCGGTCACCTGCCGCTGAACCGCTGACGAGGAGCCCCGTCCCGGGAGGGGCGGGGCTCCTCGTCGCCCTTCCCTCCACCCCCACCACGACAGGAGCCGCATGCCCCCCGAGATGATGACCACCACCGCCCCCGGCGCCGCGACCGCGACCGCCCCCGATGAGCCGGTCCGACTGGAGTGGGGCACCGGCGCCTTCACCCTCGTCCTGGTCGCCGACGGAGGCCCCGTCCGGATCGCCGCCTTCGACGCCGGGACCGCCCCCGCCGAGCTGCCCGCCTCCGCCGCCCTCGTCGAGGTCTTCCACGCCGGGGACGCGCACGGGCGGACCAACCTCGCCTGGCAGACGTCCGCCGTCGGCGAGCGGATGCGCCTGGTCGCGCACACGATCTCGCCCGACCGCCTGACCGTCACGGTCCGCGATCCCGACTCCGGCCTCGAGGCCGAGTGGACGGCGACGACCTGGCCCGGCGTCCCCGGATTCCGGGCGGTGACGACGGTCCGCAACGGGGGTGACGCCGCAGTCCGCCTCGAGGCGGTGACCTCGCTGTCGGCCTCGCTCGTCAGCGCCTCCGACCGCGCGTCGCTCGACCTGCACTGGGCCCGCAACGAATGGCTCGCCGAGTACCGCTGGACCAGCGAGCCGGTGGCGGAGCGGCTCCTCATGGACATCGACCGGGATCTGCACGGGCAGGATCCGCGGGGCCGGCTCGCGATCACGGGGCGCGGCAGCTGGTCGACGGGAGAGTTCCTGCCGCAGGGCGTGCTGCACGACCGCGAGGGAGGCAGGGCCGTCGCCTGGCAGGTCGAGAGCTCCGGCGCCTGGTCGTGGGAGGTGACCGAGCGCTTCGGAGCGATCGGCGTGGCGCTCACCGGTCCGACCGACCACGAGTCGTCCTGGAGCGTCGTCCTGCGGCCGGGAGAGGAGTTCACCTCCGTCCCGGCGGCCCTGGTGGTCAGTGCGGACGGAGTGGACGGCGCGTTCGCCGCGCTCACCCGCTACCGCCGCGCGCTGCGCCGCCCGCATCCCTCCTCCGCGACCCTGCCCGTCGTCTACAACACGTGGATGAACACGGTCGGCCCGCACGTGTCGGAGGAGGTGCTGCTCCCGCTCATCGACGCCGCGGCGGAGGCGGGCGTCGAGGTGTTCTGCATCGACGCCGGCTGGTACGACAACCGCGGCGACGAGCACGACAACCTCGGCGAGTGGCGGGAGTCGCGCGACCGGTTCGAGCACGGACTGGCCGCGGTGATCGACCGGATCCACGAGCGCGGGATGATCTCGGGACTCTGGCTCGAGCCCGAGGTCGTCGGAATCGGCACCGCACCCGCGCGGGAGCTGCCCGACTCCGCGTTCTTCTCCCGCGGCGGCGTGCGCCTGAAGGACTGGGGCCGCTACCACCTCGATCTGCGGCACCCCGCGGCCCGCTCGGCCCTCGACGCCGACCTCGACGCCCTGATCCGGCGCTACGGGATCGGCTACACCAAGCTCGACTACAACGCCGACATCGGCAGCGGCACCGACGTCGGCGGCGTCTCCGCGGGAGCGGGAGCACTCGAGCACCAGCGCGCGCTGCACGACTGGCTCGAGGGGGTGCTCGAGCGCCATCCCGACTTCGTCATCGAGAGCTGCAGCTCGGGCGCGATGCGCACCGACTACGGCCTGCTGCAGCACTCGCAGCTGCAGTCCACGTCCGATCAGCAGAGCGAGCTGCACTCCGTCCCGATCGCCGCGGCGAGCCCGAGCGCGATCGTGCCCGAGCAGGCGGCGAACTGGGCGTACCCGCAGCCGGAGATGTCCGAGGAGCGCTCGATCCTCGCGCTCAGCAACGGCCTCCTGACCCGGCTGTACCTGTCCGGCTGGCTGGACCGGATGAGCCCGCAGCAGAGACGGACCGTGGCGGAGGCGGTCGCGGCGCACCGGGCGATCCGGCACGAGATCGCCGGTTCGCTCCCGCACTGGCCGCTCGGCCTCCCGGCGTGGACCGACGAGTGGATCGCGCTCGCCGTCGGCGACCTGGTGACGGTCTGGCACCGGGGCGGGAACGGCGGTTCCGTCGCGCTCCCGTGGCCGGCCGCGAGCACCGTCGAGGAGGTCTTCCCCGTGGGACGTCCGGGGTGGAGCGCGCAGTGGTCGGACGGCGCGCTGCACCTCGAGTCGCGCGTCGGGGAGCCGAGCGCGCGGACCTACCGGCTCTCGGCCACGAGGTAGCTCGGACTGGCGACCGGGGTCGGGCGCCCGAGGGGACTCGGGCGCCCGTCGACCCCGAGCCGGAACGAGGCGACACCGCTCGAGCGGAGGTTCGCCACGTGGAGGAGGGGGCCGTCGACGACGAGGTGACGCGGTCCCGACCCGTTCGACGGCACCCAGCCCACCGCGCGCGGCGCACCCCCGGCCGGGAGCTCGACGACGGCGATCCGGTCGCTGCCCCGCAGTGCCGTGTAGAGGAACCGCCCTCCCGCACCCAGCGCCAGCCCGGCGGCGTGGTCGCCCGGCTCCGCCCCCGGCAGCGGGACGACGGCCGTCACCACGCCGTCCTCGAGCACGAGGAGCTCGCAGGACAGCTCTCCGAGGACGAGCAGGGCTCCGCCGGGGTGCCGGAGGAGGTCGCGCGGACCGGTGCCGGCGGGCAGGCGCACGGAGCCGGTCCGGCTCACGTCGATCCCGGACCGCTCGTGGACGTGCACCCGGTCGGCGCCGAGGTCGAGGGAGAGCATGGTCGCCGCGTCGAGCGGGAGCACGGCGTGCGCGTGCGGTCCGTCCTGCCCTGGGCCGGGCCCCGAGCCCTCGCCGGGGAGCACCTGCCGAAGCCGGCCGTCCGCCACGATCCCGAGCGCGCCGTCGCCGTAGTCCGCCACGGCGAGCACCGGACCCCAGCGGGCGAGAGCGCACGGGGCGGTTCCGCCCGAGGACGCGCTCCAGAGCGGACGCAGTCCACCGCGCGGACCGCGGGAGAAGGCGTCGACCGTCCCCCGACCCTCCGCCACCGCGACCACGGCCTCGCCGTCGACGAGCAGGAAGGAGGGGGAGGGCGTCTCCACGAGGAGCGCCTCCACCGCCAGGGTGCCGTCCGGCTCCGTGCGCAGCCGCACGATGCCGCGGGAGTCCCCGCCGCCGTCGGGTCCGTAGCCGCCGACGAGCCAGGAGCGGCTCGGGGTCGTCATCGCCCTCACTCCGCCATCAGGCGCGCGAGCGCGTCGACCTCCGCAGGGTCCTCGAGGGCGGAGCCGAGCGCGACTCCGGCGGCGCCCGCCGCCAGGAAGCCGGGCGCCGACCGGGCCGAGAGGCCGCCCGACGCGAACAGCCGGACGCCGGGGAAAGGACCTCGCATCGCGCCGAACCAGTCCGTGCCGAGCGCCGACGCGGGGAACACCTTCACCCATGTGCAGCCGAGGCCCACGGCCCGCTGGATCTCGCTCGCGGTCGCCACTCCGGCCAGGTGGGGGATCCCGAGCTCGACGCTCCGGCGCACCACCGCCGCGTCCAGCCCGGGGGCGACCGTGTAGGCCACGCCGAGGCCGGCGCACAGGTCGACCTGCTCGACGGTGGTGATCGTGCCGGCGCCGACCCCGACGCCCCGCTCCGCGGCCGTGCGCAGTGCGGCCTCGAGCGAGGGGATCGCGTCCGGCGTCTGGAGGGGCACCTCGATCAGGGACACCCCGAGGTCGAGCGCGACGCCGGTCAGGGCGACGGTGTCGGCCACCGTCCGGTTGCGCAGCACCGCCATGACGCGACGGCCGCCGAAGAAGGCGTCACCGCCGGACGGGTCGACGGGAGGGAGGGCGGGTGCGGTCATCGGGTCTCCAGAGGGATGCGGTCGGAGGGGCCGCCGCCTCGAGCGAGGTCGGCGACGAGGTCGGGGTCGAGCCGGCGCGGGAGGTCGCCGACCGTGCGGAGGGCGGATCCGGCCATGCGGTGCCCGGCGGTCAGGGCGCGTCTTGCGCCGGCGCCGGCGAGCAGCGCCGCCAGGAATCCCGCCGCGAAGGCGTCGCCCGCCCCGGTCGCCTCGACGACCTCCACGCGCGGCGCGGGGACGGAGACGACCGTGTCGACTCCCGCCGTGCGGACGAAGGCGGTCGCCTCGACGTCGGCGTCCTTGACGACGAGGAGGCGCGGTCGGGCGAGGAGCGCTCGGATCGCCGCCGCATCCGCCGTCCCCCAGAGCTCCTCGGCCTCGTCGCGGCCGACCAGCACGAGATCCGCGGCGTCGGCGAGGTGACGGAGCCGGTCCGCGGCGGTCGCACGGTCCGGCCAGAGGGCCGGGCGGTGGTTCACGTCGAAGGCGACCAGGCGGCCGGGTCGGGGCGGCAGGTCGACGAGCAGTCCGACGAGCGCGTCGGCGGAGGGGGAGATCGCCGCGGTGATCCCGCTGAGGTGGATCACCCGGCGCTCGTCCACGCGCAGCCGGCCCTGATCATCCGGCGCCATCGCCGAGGCCGCCGATCCGCGCCGGTAGTAGTGCACGCGCGTGCCGCCTCCGCTCGGGTCCTTCAGGTACAGGCCGGTCGGGGCGTCCTGATCGGTCACGACCGCCGAGCAGTCGATGCCGCGGCCGACGAGCTCTGCGAGGACGCGCGCGCCGAGGGGATCGGCGCCGACCCGCGACCACCACTCGACCTCGACTCCGAGCGCGGCGAGCCCCGCCGCGACATTCGCCTCCGCTCCTGCGACGTGCAGCGAGACGGAGGCGGTTCCGGCGAGGCCGGCGCCGTCCGTCGGCACCCCGAGCACCATCGCCTCGCCGACGCAGAGCACCTCGGCCGCGGCGCCGGTGGTCATCGCCGCCCCCGTCGTCGGCTCGGAGATCGTCGTGTCGCGGTCCGGGAGTTCAAGCGCTTTCGCATGGTGCCACAGTCTGGAGGTGGGGGTGGGAGCTGTCAACGGCGGGCCCGGGCGAGCCGCGGCTATGCTCGGGACATGAGCAAGAACGCGACAGTGCGCCTCAGTGACGTCGCGTCCGTCGCGGGGGTCTCCCTGTCGACCGCGTCGAAAGCGCTGAACGGGAGCACCCGCATCTCGGCCGAGACGCGTCGCCGGGTCAAGGAGGCGGCCGATCGGCTCGACTTCCGCCCCAACGCCCTGGCCCTCTCCTTCGTCTCGGGCCGCAGCCGGACCATCGGACTGCTGACGCACCGGGCGGCCAACACCTTCACCCGCCCGGTCGTCATCGGCGCGGTGCTGGCTCTGGGCGAGCAGCAGCAGGCGGTCCTGATGCTCGACGGCGACGTCGGCGCGCACCGCGCGATGGGGGAGAGCATCCGGCAGCTCCGCGACCGGCGCATCGACGGGGTCCTGGTGATCGGCGACGGTCACGAGCACATCTCGCCGTCGCTCACCCACCACTTCGACGTCCCCGTCGCCTACGCGTTCACCGCCTCGGACAGCGCCGAGGACGTCGTGTACCTGCCCGACAACCTCGGGGCGGGGCGGCTCGCGGCGCAGCACCTCCTCGACACGGGCCGTCGCCGGATCGCGCACATCACCGCCGAGCCGGGCAGCCTGGCCGTGCAGCTGCGCGAGAAGGGCTTCCGCGAGGTCCTCTCCGCGGCGGGCCTCGAGCCCGCCGGCCCCGTGCGCTACGGCGCCTGGTCGAGGGAGTGGGGTGCGTCGGCGATGGCGGCGCTCCTCGAGTCGGACGAGCGCCCGGACGCCGTGTTCTGCGGCAACGACCACATCGCGCTCGGGGCGCTCGACGTGTGCACCGCGCGCGGCATCGGCGTCCCCGGCGACCTCGCGTTGATCGGAGTCGACAACTGGGAGGGCGTCGTCGTCGATCAGGACGTGCGGCGGGTCACGACGATCGACCTCGAGCTGATGACGCTGGGTCGCGAGGCCGCTGCCAGCCTTCTCGGCCCGGCCGGGGAGCCCGGCGAGCACACCGTCCCGGCGACCCTGGTCCTCGGCCCCTCCACCTGACGTCCCGAGCGGACGGGAGCACTCGAAGCTCCCTTCCGACGGCACTCGCCGCTCCCGTCGGGCGGCACTCGCCGCTCGCCCCCGACGGCATCCGCCGGCACGCTCCTGTTGACACCCGAGCGCCCGTGTGCTTCTCTACGTGTGAAAACAGTTTCGCACGGACGGCAAGGGAGCCCACGTGGATCACAGCACCCCCCGCTCAGGGATCGCGCCCGGCAGCCGCGTGCTCGTCACCGGCGCCGACGGCCGCATCGGCCGCGCCCTGACCGAGCAGCTGCTGCAGTCGGGCTTCGCGGTCACGGCGCTCTCCCGGATCTGGTCGGCCCCGAGCCCGGCCGACCGCGTCCTCGCCGGCGACGCGGGGGACGAGTCGCTCGTCGCCGACGCGCTCTCGGGGGTCGCGGCGGTGGCGCACCTCGCGGCGATCCCCCACCCGAGCATCGACACCCCGCGGGCCGTCTTCGTCGGCAACACCGCCGCCACGTTCACCGTGCTCGACCAGGCGGGGGAGGCGGGGCTCGAGCGAGCCGTGATCGCGAGCTCGATCAACGCGTTCGGCGTGCCGATGAACCACCACGACGTCGCTCCCGCCTACTACCCGCTCGACGAGCAGTCGCCGGTCGCCCACGACGACGCCTACTCCCTCTCGAAGTGGGTCGACGAGCAGTCGGCGCGCTGGGCGCACAGCCGCTACGGCATCGACGTCGTCGCCCTCCGGCTGCCCCTGGTCCGCGATCTCGACACCGTCCGCGTCTTCGCGGCGGAGGCGGAGCGCGACCCGTCCGAGTTCGCCCGGCTCTCCCGAGAAGGATGGGCCTACCTCGACCTCGCCGACGCCGTCGACGCCTTCCTCCGCGCCCTCACCGCTCCGCTCTCGGGCGCGCACACGCTCCTGGTCGCGGCGTCCGACACGCTCTCGCGCGAGGGCACGGAGGACCTCCTCGACCGCTACGCGCCGTCCGTCCCCCGCCTCCGCCGCTTCGAGGGCGGCGAGGGACTCGTCGACACGTCGAACGCCCGCCGGGTCCTCGGCTGGTCGCCCGCGGGATCGATCCACGAGCCCGCAGCGGTCTCCGCAGGAGAGACGGCATGACCGCGACGGCGGAGATCCTCGCCGCCTCCGCAGGAGAGACGGCATGACCGCGACGGCGGAGATCCTCGCCGCCTCCGACCCGACCCGCCACGCCTTCGCCCCGCCGTGGGAGGCTCCCGACGACGTGCGGATCACCGGCGTCCGCGCCGTCGTCACCGCACCCGAGGGGATCCCGCTCGTCGTGGTCAAGGTGACGACGTCGGACGACGGCCTGCACGGCCTCGGCTGCGCGACCTACACCCAGCGCTGGCGATCGGTGGTCGTCTACATCCAGGAGCACCTCGCGCGCCTGGTCGTCGGGCGCTACCCGGGCGACATCGAGGACCTCGGGCGGCTCGCCCGCTTCGCTCCGTACTGGCGCGAGGGGCCGATCGGCAACAACGCCCTCTCAGGACTCGACGAGGCCCTGTGGGACATCGCGGGCAAGCGCGCAGGACGTCCCGTCCACGAGCTGCTCGGCGGCAGGGTCCGCGCGGCGGCCGACACCTATCTCCACGCGGGCGGCCGCACCGTCGAGGAGACGCTCGATCAGGCCGAGGAGCTGCGCGACGCCGGGCTCCGCCACATCCGGCTCCAGGTCGGGCAGTCGGGGCGCGGGCACTACGGCACCCCGCCGACGAGCACCGTCACCGACCCCACCGCGCCCTACCCCGAGGGCTGGCGCGTCGGCGAGTACCTGCGGCGCACTCCTGAGCTCTTCGCCGCCGCCCGCGACCGGCTCGGCGACGACATCGAGCTGCTCCACGACGCCCACTCCCGGCTCACCCCCAAGCAGGCGGTGGTGCTGGCCCGGGCGCTCGAGCCCCACCGGCTCTTCTTCCTCGAGGACGTCCTCGCTCCCGAGCACTGGGACCGCCTCCCCGAGGTGCGCGCCGCGTCGCCCGTCCCCCTGGCCGTCGGCGAGCTGGCCACGTCCTTCACCGACGCGGCCCGACTGGTCCTGGGCGGGGGAGTGGACTACATCCGCTCGCACGTCTCGGACATCGGAGGCGTCACCGCCGCCCGCAAGATCGCCGTCGCGGCCGAGCTGACCGGCGTGCGGACCGCCTGGCACGGGCCGGGCGACACCTCGCCGATCGGCGCCGCGGCGAACGTCGCCCTCGACGTGTCGAGCGCGGCGTTCGGGATCCAGGAGGGCCACGTGTACCCGGAGTCGGTGCACGAGGTGTTCCCGGGCACGCTCCGCATCCGCGACGGCTGGCTGCGGCCCAACGAAGCGCCCGGGTGGGGGATCGAGCTCGACGAGGTCGCCGCCGCCCGGTACCCGGCCGGCCTCTCGTCCCACGACGCGTGGGCCGCCGGAGTCCGAGGGCTCGACGGCGCGCTGCTCGCCCCGTGACTCCGCCTCCGCTCACCACCCCGACCACCACCCGAATCCTGTCCAGCACGAAGAAGTACTGAGGAGACCCCACCATGAAGACCTTCCGTCGACTCGCCCCAGCGGCTCTCGCCGTCGCGGGCCTGATGCTCATCACCGGCTGCAGCACCGGCTCGGACGAGTCCGCCGACGGCTCCGTCACGATCGTCGTGAACGGCAAGCCCACCGGCGAGCGGCCCGAGGAGCTGGCCGCGTTCGAGCGCAACGTCGCCGCCTTCGAGAAGGCCCACCCGACCGTCACCGTCGAGGGCGACGAGTCGCAGTTCGATCCGTCCACGTTCCAGGCCCTGCTCGCCGGCGGTCAGCTGCCGACCCTCTACTACGTGCCCTTCACCGAGATGCAGGGGCTGATCGAGCGCCAGCAGGTCGCCGACATCAGCGACGCCCTCGCCGAGAACGACGTGCTCTCGTCGATCAACCCGGCGATCATGGAGGTCGTGCAGGACGACTCCGGGGCGGCCTTCGGCGTTCCGACGATCGCCTACAGCATGGGTCTGCTCTACAACCGCGGCCTCTTCGAGCAGGCCGGTCTCGATCCGGACGCGCCCCCGCAGGACTGGGACGAGGTCCGCGAGGCCGCCGCCGCGATCTCGGAGGCGACCGATGCCCAGGGCTTCGCCACCATGACGGCCGAGAACACCGGCGGCTGGATCCTGACGACCACGTCGTACGGCATGGGCGGGACCCTCGTCTCGGAGGACGGGGCGACGGCCACGATCGACAACGACGCGACCCGCGAGGTCCTCGAGCGCTACCGGGAGATGCGGTGGGAGGACGACTCGATGGGCTCCAACTTCCTGCTCGGCTACGGTGACGCGATGAACGCGTTCGCCGCGGGCTCGATCGGCATGTTCGTGCAGGGCGCCGACGCCTACAACCCCGTCGTCATCAACAGCGGCATGCCCTCGGAGGACTTCGGCCTCGCTCCGCTCCCGCAGGGCCCGGGCGGCATCGGGACGCTGGGAGGAGGGACCGCGGCGATCATCGATCCCGCCGCCACCCCCGCCGAGACGCAGGCGGCGCTCGACTGGATCGAGTTCGTCACCTACGACCGGTTCACGAGCGAGGAGGCGGCTCTCAGTGCCGCCGACGCCGCGGTCGCGGACGGGCTGGCCGTCGGAGCACCGGCGCTCCCGCTGCTGGACGCGGAGGCGGACGCCCGCTACCTCGAGTGGATCGCCGACGAGATCAACGTGCCCCGC
Source organism: Rathayibacter sp. Leaf296 (assembly GCF_001423045.1). Taxonomy (NCBI): domain Bacteria; kingdom Bacillati; phylum Actinomycetota; class Actinomycetes; order Micrococcales; family Microbacteriaceae; genus Rathayibacter; species Rathayibacter sp. Leaf296. The sequence continues at coordinate 615,313 of NZ_LMNR01000002.1, read as the reverse complement.
GAGAACTACACGGGCTACTTCGAGACCGCCGAGACCCTGCCGCTCGTCCCCGAGCCGGCGACGAAGGCCCAGGAGATCTACGCGCTGCTCGACTCGGTGGTCCAGGCGGCGCTCACCCGCGAGGACGCCGACATCGACAGCCTCCTCGAGGAGGCCGACGCCTCCGCTCAGGCGATCCTCGACGCGGCCTGACGCCGCCCCACCTCGTCCGCCGCGTCCTCACCCCCTGGGGCGCGGCGGGCCCCTCCCGACTCGAAGGCGAGTGACCATGACCAGCGTGATGACGCAGACAGAGCCGGCGGCGCGGATCCCGTCCGCGCGGGACGGCGACCCGGGGCGGCGACGACCGGCGCCCAGGCGCAGGATCGGGCCCGTCGCCTGGGTCAGGGGCGGGGGGCTCTCGGTTCTCGTCTTCTTCCTCCCGATGCTCCTGTGCTTCGGGTTCTTCTCCTGGTGGCCGATCCTCCGCTCGCTCCCGCTGAGTCTGCAGAAGACCAACTTCCTGTCGGCGGAGTGGGTGGGCCTGGACAACTTCGCGCGGGTGCTGCAGGACCCCCTGCTCGCGACCGCGACGGCGAACACCGTCCTGTTCACGGTCCTCGGGCTCGCGATCGGATTCCCGGTGCCGATCCTGCTGGCCGTGTTCATCGCGGAGCTGCGCCGGGCGAGGTCGATCGCCTCGGTGCTCGTCTACCTGCCGGTGATCTTCCCTCCGGTGGCTGGCGCCCTGCTCTTCAAGACCTTCTACGACCCGTCCGAGAACGGTCTGCTCAACCGGATCCTCGGTGCCGTCGGCATCGCTCCGCTGAGCTGGCTCAACGACGGCGACCTCGCGATCCCCGCGATCGTCGTGCAGATGACCTGGGCGTCGTTCGGGACGGCGACGATCATCTACCTCGCCACCCTCATGAGCATCCAGACCGACCTCTACGAGGCGGCCGAGTCGGACGGGGCCGGGATCCTCCGCCGCTTCTGGCACATCACGCTGCCGCAGATGCGCGGGGTGATCCTCGTGCTGCTGCTCCTGCAGGTCATCGCGACCTTTCAGGTCTTCACCGAGCCGTACATCATGACCGGGGGCGGACCCGAGAACCGCTCGGTGACGATCCTGATGATGATCTACCGCTACGCGTTCGTGTCCGGGGACTACGGGCGAGCGACGGCGCTGAGCCTCCTGCTCGCCGTGGCGCTCGGACTCCTCTCCGCCCTCTACCTCTGGCTCACCCGCCGTTGGAGCACCTCGTGACCGCCGCCCCGCCCCTCCTGTCCGCACTCCGCCGCCGTCGCAGCGAGCCCGAGACCGAGCGGAGCATCATCTCGCCGCTCGACCGCCGGAAGCGCTCCGTGCGGATCGCCGTCTCGCTCGTCGGCGCCCTGCTGCTCGTCGTGCTGGCGATCGCGAGCGCCGGTCCGATCCTGTGGCTCTTCAAGGCGGCGACGTCCACCTCGACCGAGACGCTCTCGGACTCCCTCGCGCTGTGGCCCTCGGGTCTGCACGGCGAGAACTTCGCCTCGGTCTGGACCCAGGTGGAGTTCGGGACCTACTTCCTCAACACCCTGTGGGTGATGGGCGGGTCGCTGTTCTTCGGGATCCTCGTGGCGACCACCGGCGGCTACGGACTCGCGGTGCTCAAGCCGCGGTACGCGAAGGCGGTCTCGGCGGCGGTCCTCGCGACGCTCTTCATCCCGGGCGTGATCTCGTTGGTGTCGTTGTACCTGACCGTCGTCGATCTGCCGATCTTCGGGGTCAACCTCCTCAACACCTTCTGGGCCGTCTGGCTGCCGTCGGCGGCGAGCGCCGTGAACGTGCTCCTGATGCAGCGGTTCTTCGCGGCGATCCCGCCCGAGATGTTCGAGGCGGCCCGGATCGACGGGGCCGGCCCGTTCCGCGTCTTCACCGCCATCGTCCTGCCGATGTCGCGCCCGATCCTCGGAGTCGTCAGCCTGCTCACCCTCGTCGCCGCCTACAAGGAGTTCCTCTGGCCGATGCTGGTGCTGCCGAGGCCGCAGGACCAGCCGATCTCGGTGGTCCTGCCGCGGCTGGAGGGGCAGATCGAGTACTCGCAGTTCCTCGCGGCCCTGTTCATCTCGGTGGTGCTGCCCGTCGTGCTGTTCCTCCTGTTCCAGAAGCAGTTCCTCAAGGCGGCGGGCAACGCGGGGGCGCTGAAGGGGTGACGGCACGCGGGGAGTCACCCCCGGCGCGAGCGGACGCCGTCGCTCAGAAGAGGGCGCGACCGAGTCGGACGAGGTACTCGCCGTCGACGGCGTCCCCGGCGGCGCGACGCTCGTCGAGGACGGCGATCATCAGGTCCCGCCGGCGCGGCGCCGAGTCGGCATCGGCGGCGGCGAGGGCGCGCGACAGCTCGGCGGGGTCCAGGTCGGTGCAGTAGGCGGGGGAGCCGGGCTGCTGGCGCCACGATTCCCGCAGCGGGCCGGCGTCGAGCCCCGTGAACCCGGTCTCCTCGACGAGGCGCCGCCCGATCGCGCCCTCCGTCGGGTCGTCCGCGGCGACGGGGATCGCGAGGCGCTGCGGATCGCCTGCTCCGGTGGCCCGGTCGCGGAACGACTGCGAGGTGATGGCGTTCCACGCCTTCACGACGCGGCGATCCAGGATCTCGCAGACGCGGACGCTCTCCGGCACCTCGCCGTCCAGTCCGGCGATGACTCCGTCGCGGTGCGGGAAGTAGTTCGACGTGTCGATGAGCACGGCGGAGTCCGCCGCGGTCCGCACGACCGGTGCCACGTCGGGGAGTCGGCCGAAGGGGACCGAGACGATCAGCACCTCCGCACCCTCCGGAGCGGCTGCGACGTCGACGGCTCGCGCTCCGGTGCTCAGGGCCTCGGGATCGACGGTCCGCGGGCCGCGCGAGTTGGCGATGGCCACCTCGTGTCCGGCGGCCGCCAGTCGTCGTCCGAGCGTCGCGCCGATCGTGCCGGCGCCGATGATCCCGATCCTCATCGAGGGTCCTCTCCGGTCGGTGGTGCGTGAGCGACTCCGTCCGCGCAGAGCCTCGCCGGGCGGCCGGTGCTGCCGGCCGCCCGATCGCGTCGTGCCCTAGTGGACCGCGTACCCTCCGTCGATCACGAGCTCCTCGCCCGTGACGAAGCGCGACTCCTCGGAGGCCAGGTAGAGGATCCCGTAGGCGATGTCGGAGGCCTCGCCGATGTGCGGCGGCAGGATCGAGTTGACCGGGTCGGCCGCCTGCTCCTTCGTGATGCCGTAGTTCTTGATGAGGTTCGTGTAGATCGGCCCGGGGTGGACCGAGTTCACGCGGATGCCGTCGGCGGCGAAGTAGTTGGCGGCGTGCTTGGTGAGGGACCGCACGGCGCCCTTCGAGGCGGAGTAGGCGGCGCCGCCGCCGTCCGCCGGGCCCGAGATGATGGCCGCGAGGGACGAGACGTTCACGATCGAGCCTCCGCCGGCCGACTGCAGGACGGGGATCACCGTCTTCATCCCGAGCCAGGTGCCCGTCGCGTTGATCGCGAGGACCCTGTTCCACTCGTCGAGCCCAGTCTCGAGGATGCCCCGGGGGAGCGCGATCCCCGCGTTGTTCACCAGGACGTCGATCGTGCCGAAGGCGGCGACGGCGTCGTCGACCACCCGCGTCCAGTCCTCGGGCGAGCTCACGTCGAGCGGGCGGGCGATCGCCTCGACCCCCTCGCCGGAGATCGACTCGAGGGCCTCGGCGAGTGCGGGCTCCGAGACGTCGGTGAGGACGACCCGCGCCCCTTCCGCCGCGAAGAGCTGCGCGGTGCCGAGTCCGATTCCGCTGGCGGCTCCGGTGATGAGGGCGACCTTGCCTGTGAGACGTGCCATGTCGTGAGTCCTTCCTGAACGAGGGGCGATGGCCGCGGGTCCGGCGGGCCCTCGGTCCGGTGCGTCGAGTCTCTTGACAGAGCGGAGACGCTCTCCGTATCGTCCTTGCAAGAGGAGACTATCTCCACTTAGCGCCGAGGTCCACCGCCCGGACCGCGGCGGAGAGAGGACATCGGCATGGACAGACGGATGCTCATCGGACTGCATCTCGGCAACGGCTACGGCAACCTGCCGGGCGCCTGGCGCGACCCCGCCACCGACCCTCGGAGCTACACGAGCTTCGACGCGAAGGTGCGCCACGCTCAGGCGGCGGAGCGCGGCAAGCTGCAGTTCCTCTTCCTGCCCGACGGGCCGACCCACGTCGGCGACATCGCGAACGAGCCGCCGAACTTCAACCTCGACGTCATGGTGACCCTGGCGGCGGTGGCGCGGGAGACGAGCAGGATCGGCCTGGTCGCGACCGGCTCGACCACCTTCACCGAGCCGTTCAACCTCGCCCGGCAGTTCAAGGCGCTCGACGTCCTGAGTCACGGACGCACCGGCTGGAACGCCGTCACCTCCAGCGGCGAGGACGTGGCGGCGAACTACGGCGCCCGGATCCCCTCCGGCCCCGAGCGCTACGGACGGGCGCACGAGACCGTGCAGCTGATCCAGGCGCTCTGGGGGAGCTGGGGCGTGGACGCCTGGGTGCACGACCAGGAGACCGGGCAGTACGCCCGCCCCGAGCAGATCGCCCCGATCAACCTGGGCGGCGAGTACGTCGCCTCCCGCGGGCCTCTGTACATCCCGCCGTCCGAGCAGGGCCAGCCCGTCGTCTTCCACGCGGGAGGCAGCGCCAATGCGCACGAGTTCGCCGGTCGCTGGGCGAGCGCGGTGATCGGAGTCGCCTTCACCATCGACGACGCACGCGCGCAGCGCGCGGCCTTCCGCGAGGCGGCGGAGCGCGCCGGGAGGGATCCGGACGACATCCGGTTCTTCGCCGGCCTGATGACGTCCCTCGCGAGCGACGAGCGCGAAGGGCTGGACCGCCGGATCGCCCTGAGTGGCCGGACCTTCCCTCAGCGCGCGTCCTACCTCGGCCGCATGCTCGGTCTGCACCTCGACGCGTCGCAGCTGGACCAGCCGCTCACGCGCGACCAGCTCCTGCAGGCGCGGCCCTCGCCCGGCGACCCGCGCTCGACCCGTGCGCTCGAGGTCGCCCGCGAGGGCTGGACGCTGCGCGACATCCTCGCCCACGGTGTCATCGACTACCACCCGGTCGTCGTCGGACCGCCCGTCGCCGCCGCCGACCACATGCAGGAGTGGTTCGAGGCCGAGGCCGTCGACGGCTTCTGGGTCTCTCCGGACGTCTACGAAGGCGGAGTCGACGCGTTCGTCGACGGGGTCGTGCCGATCCTCCAGGAGCGCGGGCTCTTCCACCGCGACTACGAGGGGTCCACGCTGCGCGAGCACCTGGGCGCCCGACCGCAGTACGGGGTCGATCCGCGGGTCGCGAGATAATCGGAACAGCCGATCGGGACCGGCACCGAGGCGCTGGTCCCGATCGGCGGCGTCGACCGCCGGGCTCATTCGCCCGCGAGCCGGCCTCCGTCGACCGGGAGGGCGATGCCCGAGACCGTCCTCGACTCCTCCGAGCAGAGCCGGACGCCTGCCGCCGCCTGATCGCGGGGGTCGACGAGCGCGCGCATCGGGATCGACTGCAGGATGCTCTCCTTGAACTCCGGCGTGTTCTGCTCGAACGCGTTCATCATCATCGGAGTCGCCGTCGATCCGGGCGCGAGTGCGTCGACGCGGATCCCGTGCCGCCCGCAGTCCATGGCGGCGTTCCGGGTCGGGCCCACCACTCCGAACTTCGACGCGTTGTCAGGGGCGTTGTCGACGACGCCGACCAGGCCGGAGGCACGCAGGGTGCGAGCCTCGCGGGCGTGCTCGGCGTCCCCCACGTCACGACCGGGGAGCTCCTGCGCGAGGAGGTCGCCCGGGGCGCGGCGCTCGGACTCGAGGTCGCCGACGTCCTCGCCTCGGGCGGCTACGTCGACGACGCGCTGATGACGGAGCTCCTGCGCGACCGTCTCGGCGCAGCAGGGGGGTCCGAGGGGTTCGTGCTCGACGGCTACCCGAGGACGACGGCGCAGGTCGGTCCTTCCGACGGGATGCTCGGGGCGCGCGGCGCCGCGATCGACGCCGTCGTCCTGCTCGAGGTGGACGAGGCCGTCCTGCTGGCCCGGCTCGCAGGGCGTCGGAGGGGCCGGGACGACGACCGGCCCCAGGTCGTCCGCGAGCGCCTCCGGCGGTACGCGGCGGCGGAGCGTTCCCCGTCGGCCTCGTGGCGGAGGCGGTCGCCGAGGCGGCCCGGGCGCATCGGCACTCCGTTGCGACGCACGTCGTACTGCTGCGCTGAGGACGCTCGCCGGGCGTCCGACCGCCGGTCGGTCGGTCGTGGCTGTCGGCGGTCGCCGACTCGTATCCGCGTGCCGTCTTCCCGACGTCAGGAGACCGCCGTCACGCCGGCGGGTCGGCCGAGAACCTCCACCAGGAGGTCGGTGAAGCGCTCGGCGTCGGCGTCGAGTGCGAGGAACGTGCCGCTGCCGAGGGCCGAGGGGCCGGCGGCGGTCACGAGCGTCTGTCCGAAGGAGCGGTAGCCGGACGTCTCCACCTGGATGGAGCACGGCTGGAGGGTGAGCACGTCGGGGTCGAGGAGGTAGGCGACGCAGAGCGCGTCGTGCACCGGCGCCGCGTCGGGCACGGGGAGGTGCTGCGTGGCCGCGTAGCCCTGGATCCGGTGGTCGAGGAGCTGCGCGACGCTGCGGGCGTGGGGCTGCCGAGTGGCCTCCAGGCGAGCGACGTCGGCGCGGCTGACGAGGGCGCGGTGAGTGGCGTCCAGGCCGACCATCACCAGTCGGCGGAATCCGGCGTGGAAGACCACGTCGGCGGCGTAGGGGTCGTGCCAGATGTTCGCCTCCGCGACAGGGGTGACGTTCCCCGACGCCCGAGCACCGCCCATCATGACCACTTCGTCGATGCTGTCGACGATGCGGGGATCGATGGTGATCGCGGCGGCGATGTTGGTCAGCGGCGCCAGAGGGACGAGTGTGACGGGGTCGGTGACCGCGCGCAGAGTCTCGACCAGCCACTCGACGGCATGGGCGCCCGTCTCGGGGCGATCGGTGGAGGGGACGGGGAACTCGGCCGGGTGGACCGCCTTGCGAGTGTCCTCGAGGTGCTCGGCGAAGAGGAACGGGACGGGTACGAACGGCGAGGCGGAACCGCGGTGCACGGGAACGTCGGCACGCTGCACGTGGTCAAGCACCCTCAGTGTGTTGCTCGTCGTCGTCACGACGTCGTGATTGCCCCAGACGGTCGTGCACCCCAGCAGGGACAAGGACGGCGCGAGCGCGGCCATCATGACGGCGATGGCGTCGTCGCTCCCGGTGTCGACGTCGAGGATCACGGTACGTGGCGGCATGAGGTTCTCCTTCTTCAGCGGGGGTTCAGTCGACCGGCGCTGCGTGCTCGCGCAGCAGGTCGGCCCAGGTGGGGTACGACGGCTGCGCTCCGCTGATGGTCGCCGCTCGGGCCGCGACCATCGCGGCGATCCGAGCGCTGGCGACGAGCGTCCAGCCCGACGACAGGCCCGCCAGCAGAGCGCCGAGGAACGCGTCCCCGCACCCGGTGGTGTCGACGGCGTCGACCTCGACCGACGGCACGCGGGTGGTCGTGATGCCGCCCGAGGAGGTGCGCTGCACCACGTCCGCGCCGTCGGGCCCGCGGGTGACGACGAGGGCCTCGAGCCCGGCGAGCTCATCGGTCCGCAGGGCGCGTGCCGCGTCGGTGCTGTCGCCGACGACCGCCTGCAACTCGTGCTGATTGACGACGAGCACGCTCACGCAGTCGGCGAGCTCAGCGGTGAGCGGTCGCACCGGTGAGGGGTTCAGCACGACGATCGCCCCGGCGTCGCGAGCGATGCGTGCCGCAGTGGTCAAGGGTGCGTCGGCGACCTCGAAGGATAGGCCGACGGCTTGAGCGGAGCGCAGGGACTCAGCGTGTGCCGAGACGTGGGTGCTGTCCAGGGCGCGATTGGCGCCTCCGACGACCAGGATCCGATTCTCTCCGCCGGGCTCGACGAGGATGACCGCGACGCCGCTGTCCACTCCCTGGAGCGTCGTGACGCCCGAGACGTCGACACCGGCGGCGAGAGCGGCGTCCATCAGGGCGCGGCCGTTCTCGTCCGAACCCACCGCGCCGATCAGGCTCACCGTCGCGCCGAGGCGCGCCGCGGCGACGGCCTGATTGGCGGATTTACCTCCGGGAGCCCGATGGAGCGCGGTGGCGTACACGGTCCGTCCCGCCTGCGGCACCTCGTCCGTGGTGAGGAGGAGATCGGCGTTGAGAGAGCCGACCGCGACGACCCGACCGTGAGGACGAGGCCGGTCGACGGGGACCGTCCCGGTCTGCAAGCCCGTGGACTCTCGATCGGCACTGGTCATCAGGTCGGCTCCCTCGTGGTGGTCGTGCTGGTCCGCGGCGCCGATCGACTTCCACGGCCTCGGCGGTGATCAAGGTGTGCGCAATCGATTGCGCACAGTGAGGACGACACTACGCACGAGGAGCACGGAGGTCAATCGCCGCGTCGCGCGCCACTGCCGACACTCGACGGACCCGCTCTGGGACGCGACGCCCGCGCGCTCAGCGGTGGGTGGGAGTCGTGGACTCTCTGATCACGAGCCGAGGCGGGAGGAGCACGGCTTCCGGCTCGGCGCCCACGCCGTGGATCCGCGCGGTGAGCATGTCGACCGCCGTCCGGGCCAGGAGCTCCAGGGGCTGTGCGATCGAGGTCACCGACGGGTGCATCAGCTCGGCGAACCGGGTGTCGTCGAACCCGGTGACGAGGACGTCGTCGGGCACCGCGGCACCGCGTCTTCGCAGCTCCTTCAGGGCGCCGAGCGCGATCAGGTCGTCGCCGCAGATGATCGCCTCGGGAAGCTCCGTCGGCACCGCCCGCACGCCCTCCGCCCCGGTGTCCGACTCGAAGCTGTGGCGGTGGACCGACTCGATGCGCACACCGAGCTCGTCCGCGGCGGTGATCGCCGCGGCATGGCGTTCGCGCCCGGTCATCGTGGCGTCGTCGGAGCCGATGTAGGCCGCACTCCTCACGCCTCGGGAGTGCAGGTGCTCGAGCACGAGTCGCATCGCGGCCGTGTTGTCGACTCCGACGGAATCCGCGATGTCGGCGCTGACCCGGCGGTCCACCTGGACGGTCGGCACTGCGGACTCCGCCTCGATCAGGGCCTGCTCGGATCCTTCCGCGAACGCCGGCACGAGGAGCAGGCCGTCGACGCGGCGCGCGAGCAGCATCCGCAGGCGAGCGAGCTCGGTGCCGGTGTCGGCGTGGGAGTCGGAGATGAGGAGCTGGTACCCGTCCTCCTGCAGGGCGGCTTCGACAGCGTGGACGAGGGTGGCGTAGAAGGGATTGTGGAGGCCGGGGAGGATCATGCCGATGGACGCGGAGCTGCCTCGACGCAGGGCCTGGCCGAGGAGATTCGGCTGGTAGCCGAGTCGGAGCGCTGCACCCCTCACACGATCCACCGTGGCGGGCGCCACTCGGCCTGTTCCGGTCATCGCTCGAGAGGCGGTTCCGAGCGACACGCCCGCCGCGACTGCCACGTCCTGCAGTGTCACGGCCCTCGTCATGCTGCTCCTGATCGTGGTTCGCCGCGCGCTCATCGGAGAGCTCGAGGCGGCGACCAGTCTGACGCATCCGACGACCGGCGGTCAGATCCCTCCCGGAGGAGCGGCGGGCGAGTCGTGGCGCCACCGGCGCCGTCGCGCGGCGAGGACGCCCCACAGGATCACCAGCGCGATCGTCAGGAGGACGCCGAGAGAGCCGATGTCGATGCCGGTGATCGGTCGCAGGAGCGGACCCGACGAGGGGTACCACTCCAACAGCAGGTCCGCCAGTTGCGCGCCGGCGATCACGAAGGCGACGATCGCCGAGCCGATGGTGATGACGATCCGGTATCCGCGAGCGCGGCGCTGCACCTGCTCCGCACCGCTGTAGGCGCGGGCGGCGACGGCTCCCTGCAGCGTGTCGAAGAGCGACATCCCGGAGGCGAAGACGATCGGCAGCGAGAGCGTGACCCACCAGGGGGTGCTGGTGGTCGCGGCGGAGGATCCGGCGAGAGCGAGCAGTCCGATCTCCGTGGCCGTGTCGAAACCGAGCCCGAACAGCAACCCCACGGTGTACATCCGACCGGGGCGGTCGACCGTCACGTGGAGCCGGCGCAGGAGGAGCATGACCGGTCCGCCGGACGCGGGGCGCCTCTCCCGGAGAGATCGCAGGTTGACGACCGCTATCAGGACCAGGAACACGCTGGAGACCACGGGCCCCGCGACTCCGGTGACGGTCTGCAGTGCGGAGCCCTCATCGGCGAGATCGGCGCCGAGTCCGTCGATGCCCAGGACGAGGAGGAGGCAGAGGAAGGCGACGACGGTGGAGTGCCCCAGGGAGAACCAGAGCCCCACCCGATGGGCGGGGCGTCCCGTCGAGGTGAACCGGCGCGTGGTGTTGTCGATGGCCGCGATGTGATCGGGATCGAACGCGTGCCGCACCCCCAGGAGATAGGCGATCAGGGCGGTGCCGACGGTGATGCCGTGCGGCGCTGCGTCACCGGACAGACCGAGAGTCGCCGCGATCGTCCCCCAGCCGACGAGATGCAGGCCGGCGATGGTGGCCCAGGAAACGGGATCGGATCGTCGCGTCATGCGCTCCTCCGTTCCTGCGCGGACAGCTCGCCGGACGCGGTGGTGTCCCAGACGTCCGCGAGGTCCGCATCGTGCGTGCTCGCGCCGAAGGCGCGGAAGACGGCACCGCCGGTGTCGAGGGTCGTCCGCGTCGCGTTCTCCGGCCGTGCCTCCGGCCACTCCGGGGCGGGCCGGCCGAGCAGCGTCACCGTGTCCAGCACCCGGTGCCGGCCCAGCACTCCCGGCTCCGGCGAGCGACCGTCCACCGCGAGGGTCTCGTGCAGGACGGGCCCCGCCGGGTCCTCGATGATCGTCGTCGTCCGCATCCGGCCGCCGCGCTCGCCGCTGCGCCCGAGCACGAGGGTGTCGCGGAGACTCAGGCCGGCTCCCGCCTCCATGCGGGCGTGACAGCGCCGGACGACGTCGGCACCGTCGGCGACGACGAACGGAAGGGTGTGCCACCGGAGCCGCCCGCCGACGCCGATCGCGAGATCGACGTTCCACGTCGAGGTGGCACCGCGTCCGTCGTAGGTGACCGTGCCGCCGATGTCGGAGAGCTCCAGAGCGCATCCGGGACCGACGTCCACGACGATGTCGACCCGATCCCCGCCGAGGAGCAGCGCGCCGTTCGCGACGAGAGCCACGTGCGCTCCCGTCGCCGTCCGACTCACGATCCGCGGAGAGAGGAGACCCTGCTCGGCGACGACGTGCACGGAGCCGCGGGTCTTCCGGAGGGCGATGCGCGTGATCGTCACGGCGTGTGCGGATGCGGCTCGTCGTGGACGTGCTGGAAGCCGCCGGTCTCGTCGGCGTGGAAGTGGGGAGCCATCGGGCCGGGATCCTGCGGCCGGTGCGAGCCGTTCCGGTGAGCCTCCAGGACCGACAGGATCCACTCCTTGAGCAGCGCGATCGACTCGTCGTCGGTGCGGGAGAGTGCGAGCACCGCCCGACCGTCGCGGGCGACCGCTGCATCGGCGAGCATCTGCGGCACGTCGACGCCGACGTAGGGCGCGAGGTCGGTCTTGTTGACCACGAGCAGGTCCGCCCGTCCGATACCGGGCCCTCCCTTCCGGGCGACGTCCCCGCCGCCGGCGACATCCAGTACGAAGATCTGGGCGTCGGCCAGAGCCGGGGAGAAAGTGGCAGTGAGGTTGTCGCCCCCGGACTCGATGATCACCACGTCCAGCGGTGCGAAGTCCTGCTCGAGGTCCTCGACCGCGAGCAGGTTGGCGGTCACGTCGTCACGGATCGCCGTGTGCGGGCACGCTCCCGTCTCCACGGCACGGATGCGGTCGGGGTCGAGGACGCCCGCTGATCGCAGCATCCGCGCGTCCTCGTCGGTGTAGATGTCGTTCGTGATCACCCCGAGCCGGATGTCGTCGGCGAGGGCGCGGCACGCGGTGGCGATCAGGGAGGACTTCCCGACCCCGACGGGGCCGGCGACGCCGAGTCGGAGTGCTCGGATGGTGGTGTCAGGCATGGAACAACCTCTGCGATCGGGAGGCGTGCGCTTCGGCCCACGCCTCGTTCAGCGGTCCGCCGAGGGCGGGGATGCCCTCGGGGTCGGTCAGGTCGGCGACGTCCGCGACCAGTGGAAGCACCGCGGTGACGGCGGCGAGGACCCAGCGCACAGCGTCGACCGGGTCCGTGGGATGCAGCTTCACCATCGCCGTCGCCGCCGATTGCGCTTCGTCGTAGACGATCACGCGGGCCAGATCCTCGGCCGCCATCCCGGTGGCGGCGGCGACCGCTCCCAGGACGACGCAGCGCGGCGGTGAGCTCAGCCGGCGGCAGGTCAGGACCGCCGCGTGCTCGCCCCAGATGCTCAGAGCGAGCCGTTGAACGCCGCGGCCGAGGGTGCGGGAGGCCGCGCGCTGGGCCGCGCTCGGTGTGCGGGCCGCCCAGGCGCCGACGACCCGCTGGAGCGCGGCGGCGTCGGCGCCCAGGAGGCTGAGGTGCCGGCTGACGACCGCGGCTCCGGCGTCGGTCAGCGCCGTCGTCCGCAGTCGCACCGCGATCCACTCGGGGACGTCCTCTGGCGCCAGTCCGCCCAGGAGTGCGGGTTCGAGACCGGCCGACTGCGTGTGGCCGCCCGTGGGGAGACGGGAATCGGCGAACAGCATCGCCATCACGGCGGAGGACGACCTCTGCGCATCGCTCACGATCGTCATCAGAAGAGGGTGTACAGCTGCGCGAGCGGGAGACGCTCGGCGGGCGCGGGCACGACCGGCTCACCGTCGATCGTGATGGCGAAGGTCTCCGGGTCGATGTCGATCTGCGGCAGGGCGTCGTTGTTGCGGAGGTCGCGCTTGGTCACGCCCCTGGTGTCTCGGACAGGTGCGAGGCGGCGCCGGAGTCCCAGCTCCTCGGCGAGCCCGCCGGCGAGCGCGGCAGGGGCGACGAAGGAGACCGAGAGATCGGCCGCGGTCGCGTGGCGGAACGCGGGGCGCATCAGGACGGGCTGTGGCGTCGGGATCGAGGCGTTGGGGTCGCCGAGCGCCGCCCAGACCACGGCGCCGCCCTTGATGACGGCATCCGGCCGGACGCCGAAGAACCGCGGATCCCAGAGGACCAGGTCGGCGAGCTTGCCCGGTTCGACGGAGCCGACCTCGTGGTCGATGCCGTGGCCGATGGCCGGATTGATCGTGTACTTCGCGACGTAGCGCCGAGCCCGCTCGTTGTCGGCGGGCAGCGTCTCGGAGAGGCGCCCGCGCCGGTGCTTCATCACGTGCGCCACCTGCCAGGTGCGAGTGATGACCTCGCCGATGCGGCCCATCGCCTGCGCGTCCGAGGAGGTGATCGACAGCGCACCGAGGTCGTGGAGGATGTCCTCGGCAGCGATCGTCGTCGCGCGGATGCGGGATTCGGCGAAGGCGAGATCCTCCGGCACGGAGGGGTTCAGATGGTGGCAGACCATCAGCATGTCCAGATGCTCCGCGACGGTGTTCACGGTGTGGGGGAGCGTCGGGTTCGTGGAGCCGGGGATGACGTTCGGCAGTCCGGCGATCGAGAGGATGTCGGGAGCGTGCCCGCCTCCGGCTCCTTCGACGTGGAACGCGTGGATCCCGCGACCGCCGATCGCGTCGATGGTCGACTGCACGTACCCGGTCTCGTTCAGCGAGTCGGAGTGCAGCGCCACCTGGAGTCCCCACTCCCCGGCGGCGGTGAGGGCGGCGTCGATGGCCGCGGGGGTCGCTCCCCAGTCCTCGTGGATCTTGTACCCCGCGGCGCCCGCGAGGGCCTGCTCCGCGAGGGCTTCGGACGAGACGGTGTTGCCTTTGCCGAGCAGCAGCACGTTCACGGGCGAGGAGTCCAGCGCGCGGTGCATGCCCGCGAGGTGCCAGGCGCCCGGCGTCACGGTGGTCGCCTTCGAGCCCTCGGAGGGCCCTGTGCCGCCGCCGACGACGGTGGTGATGCCCGTGGCGGCCGCTTCGTCGATCTGCGAGGGGGAGAGCAGGTGCACGTGGGAGTCGATGCCGCCCGCGGTGAGGATGCGTCCCTCACCGGAGACGACGTCGGTGGAGGGTCCGATCACGAGCCCGGGGTGGACGCCGTCGGCGATGTCCGGGTTGCCGGAGCGGCCGAGTGCGACGATCCGGCCGTCCCGGATGCCCACGTCGGCTCGGACGACGCCCCACCAGTCGAGGACGACGGCGTTGGTGATGACCGTGTCGAGGGCACCCTCGCGCCGGGTCCGAGTGGACTGCGCCATCGACTCGCGGATCGACTTGCCGCCGCCGAAGACCGCCTCCTCTCCGCCGACGGTGCGGTCCTCCTCGATCTCGATCCAGAGGTCGGTGTCTCCAAGCCGGATCTGATCGCCGGCGGTGGGTCCGAAGAGCGCCGCATAGCGGGTGCGGTCGATGCGCATCAGACCGCTCCGTCGTCGAGGCCGGGGTGAGCCAGGTTGCGGCGCTGCAGGCCGGGGACCTGCCTCGCGCCTCGGAGTGCGACGATGTCGAGCAACCGTGACGCACCGGGCTCGAAGCGCTGGGAGGTTCCGGAGGGGATGTCGAGGCGGAAGCCGTGAGCGCGGAGGCGGTCGAACTCCAGGCTCTCGTTGGCATCCGGCAGGTGGAGGTGCGAGCCGATCTGGACGGGTCGGTCGCCGACGTTGAGGAACACCATGCGCGCGCGCTCCTCACTCGATCTGCCGGCATTCAGCTCGATGTCCCCGGGTCTGATGCGGAAGGCACCGGGCCCGTTCGTGCGCAGTTCGGTCATGGTGTCGCCTCCTGGACGGGGTGGTGCACGGTGACGAGCTTGCGCCCGTCGGGGAAGGTCGCCTCGACCTGGACCTCGGTGAGCATCGCGACGACGTCGGGGAGGACCTGGTCGCTCGTGAGGACCCGCCTGCCCTCGCGCATCAGCGTGGCGACATCGGCTCCGTCGCGCGCCTGCTCGACGACCCAGGTGGAGAGGTAGGCGACGGTCTCGGGGTAGTTGAGGCGCACCCCTCGTCCGAGCCGGTCGCGCGCGATCATCCCTGCCACGGCGAGCAGGAGCTTCTCCGTCTCGGAGGGCGTCAGGTGCACAGGAGACTCCTCGCGGGCTCTCGTCGTTCATCGGTCGGTGTCATGGGGAAGCGTCCTCTCTCGACGTCGGCCTCGGGATCGGCGACGACGGGTCAGTCGATGGGCATGCGGACGGTCAGTCCGCCGTCGACGGTGACGTGCTGGCCGGTGACGTACGACGCCTCCGGCGAGGTGAGGAAGCGCAGCACGTTCGCGACCTCGCGGGGCTGTCCGACTCGGCCGGCGGGGATCCTCTGTCCGGCTCGGGCGAGCCCGTCAGGGCCGAAGGAGTTCGCCGCGTCCTCGGTCTGCGGGCTCTGGATCACTCCGGGGATCACCGCGTTGACGCGGATGCCGCGCCCCGCGAGCTCGACGGCGAGGCCTCGCACCAGCCCGAGCACGCCGGCCTTGGCCGCGGAGTAGTGCGCGTGGTCCGCCCAGCCGTACACGCCGCCGGAGATGGACGACACGGCGGCCAGAGCACCACCGTCGGGCATCCGGCCAGCGGCGCTGCGGAACAGCCGGACGACACCGGTGAGATCCACCGACAGGAGATCGTTCCAGGCCTTGTCCGTGAGGTCCTCGAGGCGGTGCAGGCGCACGATGCCCGCGTTGGCCACGGCGATGTCGAGGCGGCCCCACTCGTCGACGGCGCGCTGGGCGAGTCCGTCGACACTCTCGGCGTCCCGGACGTCCACCTCGTGGACGACGGCCTCTCCGCCGGCGGCTTCGACCAGACGCAGGGTCTCGTGCGGATCGTGGGGATCTCCGGGAAACGTGCCGATGACGCTGCGGACGCCGTGCTCGGCGTAGGCGACGGCGAGCTGCC
Source organism: Rathayibacter sp. Leaf296 (assembly GCF_001423045.1). Lineage (NCBI taxonomy): Bacteria > Bacillati > Actinomycetota > Actinomycetes > Micrococcales > Microbacteriaceae > Rathayibacter > Rathayibacter sp. Leaf296. The sequence goes on along the minus strand of NZ_LMNR01000002.1, from coordinate 599,412 downwards.
GGCCGATCCCGCTGGCGGCTCCGGTGATGACGGCGACGCGATCAGGCGACATGGGGTGTCCTCTCGGGGGGTGACGGGGGTGAGACCGATGGGGTGGTGTGCAGCAGGGCCGGCACGTCGACGAGTGCCCGCGCGCCCTCCTCGGTGACGAGGGCGGTGCTCGCGGCGGCGACGGTGATCCCTCCGGGCAGCTGTGCGGACGGGTGGACGCAGAGCAGGTCTCCCACGGCGAAGGCGGCCTCGGAGTCGGGTCGGAGCGCCTCGGCCACCTCGTCGATGCCGCTGAGGTGACCGATGCCGATGCTCGGCGGGCCGAGGTGCGTCGTGGCCTCTGCCAGTCGTCGTGCGGTGTCCGCCAGCCGGCCTCCTGCCCTGACCTCGGGTGGTCGCGCTGCGGCGTCGGTGATCTCGGACATCGCTCGACGCAGCTCGACGGGTACTGCTCCGATCGCCAACGGACCTCCGGCCTCGATCCACCAGCCGTCGATGCCGGCGGCCTCCACGAAGACGGTGACGACGTCCCCCTCGGCGAGGACGGTGCCGGTCGGATGCCGAGCGTGGAAGCCGTTGGCCTCCACCTGCACGATGACGGTCACGGCTCCTGCGGCGACGAGCGCCGCGTGCGCGGCTGCCGCGACCCCCCGCTCCGTCGCGCCGGGCCGTGCGGCGTCGCGAGCTGCGAGGAGCCCGTCGCGGACCCGGGCGGCGGCCTCGTCCAGGGCGAGCTCGTCCGGCGGACCGAGCACTCGTCGCAGCGACCGCAGGTCCGGGCCGTCGACGACACTCAGGTCGGGCGGGAGCGCGGCGGTCACCTCGGAGACCAGGCGGTGCGCCGCCCGGTCTCCGAGCACGGCGACACGACCCACGGGAACGGAGAGGAGCTCGGAGACCACGATCGTCGGCAGCGGGTCCACGCCGGCGGAGACGATCCTGTAGCCGCCTGCACGGTCCGCGGCCCGCAGGACGCGCGCGTCCTGCTCCGAGGTCGTGACGACGACCGGCCGGCCGGTCCGTCGGACGACCGACAGGGCGCCTTTGCCCGGCGGGAGCAGCCCGGTGGCGACGAGGAAATCGCCGTAGCCGCCGAGCGGCTCCGCGCCGAAGACCAGGAGCGCGTCGAGGTCGTGGGCGGTCATCAGGTCCCTGAGCCGGGACCGTCGGGCGTCCGCGGCCGGCTGTGAGGCGACGGCGCTCACGGCGCACCGAAGTCGTTCAGCCGCGGGAACGACTCGTGGTGCTCCGTCCACCAGTCGGCGATGTCGCCTCGGCGGGCGAACCAGACCCCGCCACGCTGCTGGGCGTGGTCGAGGAAGCGTCGCAGCGCGTTCGTGCGCGCGGCCTGGCCTGCGAGGCGGGGATGCAGCCCGATCGACATCATCTTCGGCGCCCCCGCGGCGCCCTCCTCCCAGAGCTCGTCGAAGGCGCGAGTGATGTAGTCGAAGAACTCGGCGGGGTTCTTCGACCCCTGCGAGTCGTTGTAGGTCTGCGAGTACGGGATCACGAGGTGCTGCGTGCCGCCGACCTCGGTGAAGTAGGGGAGATCGTCGTTGTACGCGTCGCAGTCGAACGCGAAGCCGCCCTCCTCCACGACGAGCTCGCGGGTGTGGACGCTCGGTCCGTAGCGGCAGTACCAGCCGCGCGGCCGCTCGCCCCACGTTCGCTCGAACGACTCGACGGCGAGGCGGATGTGCTCCCGCTCCTCGTCGCGGCTCAGACGCCAGTGCTCCTCCCACCGCCAGCCGTGCGAGACGAGATCGTGGCCCTCGGCCCGCGCGACCCGGGCGACCTCGGGGTTCTGCTCGAAGGCGACCGCGCAGCCGAAGAACGTCACGGGGACGTCCCTGTCGCGGAACAGCCGCAGGAGGCGCCAGACCCCGACGCGACTGCCGTACTCGTACATCGACTCCTGGGCGAGATCGCGGATGCCGGCGGGGAACCGGTACCCGGAGTCGCCGAGTACGTCGTTCTCCGCGTCTCCGAGGGCCCAGCTGTACTCCGAGCCCTCCTCGTAGTTGACGACGATGTTCACCGCGACGTTGGCCCCGCCGGGCCAGGTCACCTGAGGCGAGGAGGCGCCGTACCCGACGAGGTCCCGCGCGGGCCGCAGGGCCGGATTCCCGATCATCACGAGGCCATCCATCCGCCGTCGACGAGGAGGTTGTGACCGCTGATGAAGGTGCAGTCGTCGGAGGACAGGAAGAGGGCGGCACCCGCGATGTCCTCCGGCCGTCCCAGCCGGTAGAAGGGCGTGCGGGAGCGGGAGTACTCCAGCACCGGATCGCTCATGTCGATCTCGCCCGGATGCGTGCCGGTGATGATGCGGCCGGGTGCGATGCCGTTGACGAGGATGCCGTGCTTCCCGTAGTCGACAGCGAGCTGGCGGGTCATCTGGACCATGCCGCCCTTGCTCACCGCGTACGCGAAGTAGTCGGGCGGCCCCATGAAGCCCTGCTGCGACGTGATGTTGACGATGCGGCCCCGAATCTCCGCCACAGGGTCCTGCGCCATCATCGCGCCGACGGCGGCTCGGCAGCACAGGAACTGACCCCGGAGGTTCACCGCCATCAGCCGGTCCCAGTCCTCCTCGGTCGTGTCGAGCACCGAGTCGGAGAACACCAGCCCGGCGTTGTTCACCATCACGTCCAGCCGGCCGAACTCGTCGATGGCGCGGCGCACGAGAGCGTCGACGTCCTCCGCGCGGGAGACGTCTGCCCGCTGGTACACCGCGGTCCCTCCGGCCTCCGTGATCACAGCGGCCGTCGGAGCGGCCTCCGCTCCGTTCCAGATCGGCTCCTCGCGGATGTCGCTGACCACGACCCGGGCGCCCTCGGCGGCGAGTCTGACCGCGATCGCCCGTCCGATCCCCGAGGCCGCGCCGGTGACGACGGCGACCCGTCCTTCGATCCTCATCGTGCTGTCCCTTCCGACGGGGTGAGGGTTCCTGTGCTGCCGACGCTCATCGCTCGTCGGCGCTGAGGCGTTCGATCGCGTCGACGACGAGGTCCCAGAAGCCGTCGAAGTCGAGCTTCGTGGCGGCGAGGTTGGTCTTCGGCTTCCCGAGTGCGCCGAGGAAGTCGGTCACCGTCTCGCCGTAGGTCCACTGACCCTTGGTCTCGACGGTGATGAACGCCTCTTCAGCGTGCACGATGTCGTGCGAGATCACGCGGGCGACGGCGCAGGGGTCGTGCACCGGCGCGTGCGGCATCTTCCACACCGAGTCGTAGTTGCCGCCGAAGAAGGCGAGCCAGTCGACGACGACCTGGGACAGGGGAGTGCCGATGCTGCGGATCCGCTCGACGACCTCGGGGGTCGCCAGCGCCTGGTGGGTCAGGTCGAGACCGACCATCGTCACCGTCCACGCCGCGTCGAAGACCGCAGCGGCGGCCTCCGCGTCCGCGATGATGTTGAACTCAGCGGACGGCGTGACGTTGCCCACGCTGTAGCCGCCGCCCATGAGGACGACCTCGGCGACACGGTCGATGATCTTCGGCTCGAGCCTCATCGCCAGGGCGATGTTGGTCAGCGGACCGGTGGGGACGAGGGTGATCTCCTTCGGCCCGTGCTGCATCACGAGGTCCACGATCAGCTGCGCCGCATGCCGCGGATCGAGGGCCATGGCCGGCTCCGGCAGGGCCGGACCGTCGAGGCCGCTCGTCCCGTGGACGGATCCGGCGATGGTGTCGGCGTCGGTGATCTGCTCGCGCACCAGGGGGAATTCGGCACCGGCGGCGATCGGGATACCGGTGGCCCCGACGAGGGTCGCCACGCGCTGCGTGTTGTAGACGACCTTCTCGAGCACCTGGTTGCCGGCGACGGCGGTGATGGCGATGAGGTCGATCTCGGGATTGCCCTGCGCGAGCAGGATGGCGATCGCGTCGTCGTGGCCGGGGTCGACGTCGAGGATGATCTTGCTGGGCATGGTGTGCCTGCCTTTCATGGTGGGGATCTGCTATTTCATGCCCGTGCGTGCGAGGCCCGGGATGAAGAGTCGCTGGAGGACGAGGAAGAGGATGATCAGGGGGATCGTCGCGATGGAGGCCCCGGCGAAGGAGAGGCCCCAGTTGGGCAGGTCTCCGGGGGAGACGGACTGCGCGATGACGACCTGCACGAGCTGCTTGTCCGTGCTCTGGATCGCGACGAGCGGCCACAGGAACCCGTTCCAGGAGAACAGGAAGATCATCAGCACGAACGTGACGAGGTCGGCTCGCACGACGGGGAGGATCACCGAGAAGAAGGTCCGGAAGTGCCCGGCGCCGTCCAGGCGGGCGGCCTCGTCCAGCTCGAACGGCACGCCTTCGAACGCCTGCCTAAGCAGGAACAGACCGAACGCGCTCGCGACCCAGGGGATCGCGACTCCGAGGAGGGTGTCCTGCATGCCGAGGCCGGAGATCAGCTGGAACAGCGGCACCACGAGGGCCTCGCTCGGCAGCATGAAGGTCGCGAGGATGATCGCGAAGACGACGCCGCGGCCGCGGAACGGGATCCGGGTCAGCGCATAGGCCGCGAGCGTGCAGACGATGAGGGACCCGACGACCTGGATCGACGCCACGATGAACGAGTTCACGAGCGCCTGACCGACTCCGCGGACCACGAACAGGTCGCGGACGTTCGCCCAGGTGGGCTCCACCGGAACGAAAGTGCGCCAGCTGATCGGGGCGACATCGCTGAAGATGCTGTTCTGCGTCTTCAGACCCGAGACCACCATCCAGAGGAACGGCCCGAGGAACACCGCGACGATGACGAGGATGACCAGCGCCGACCCGAGGACGCGCGGCCAGTGAGCGCTGGAGCGGCGCTTCTCGACGGTGCGCAGCGCCGGTGGCCGAGCGGGAGTGCGGAGGTGCTGCGTCGTGGTCACGTCAGTAGTCCCATCGGGTCTTGAGGAGCCGGTTCTGCACGAGCGCGATCGTGATCGCGATGAGCAGGAGGATCAGCGAGACCGCCGAGGCGAAACCGGGCTGCTGGAGGTTGAAGGCCATCTTGTAGATCTGGTAGACGAGGGTGTTCGTGGTCCCCTCCGGCGCGCCCTGGGTCATGATGTACGCCGGTGCGAAGGACTGCAGCGCGAAGACCGTGACGACCACGACCACGAGCACCGTCGTGCGGGACATCAGCGGGACCGTGATGTAGAGAAGGCGCTGGAATCCGGTCGCCCCGTCGATCCCCGCCGCCTCCATCACCTCGCCGGGAAGGGACTGCAGACCCCCGAGGTAGAGGACCGCGGCGAGACCCACCTGCTGCCACACCGTCATGACGATCAGGGCAGGCAGTGCCTGCTGGCCGCTCGTCAGGAAGGGCTGCGACTCGATCCCGACCACGTGCAGCGCGGAGTTGACCAGCCCGTTCTGATTGAGCAGGAACGTCCACAGAGTGGCGACCACGACCGACGACGTGACGACCGGGAGGAAGATCATCGTGCGGATCAGGGGCCGCGCCGGCAGTCGAGTGTTGAGGTAGAGCCCGAGCAGGAAAGCCAGCGGTACGGTGAGCACGCCGACGCCGAGGGCGAAGAGCAGTGTCACCCCCAGCGACTGCAGTGTCGAGGGATCGGTGAAGACGGAGACGAAGTTGTCGAGACCGACGAACTCCTTCACCCCGGGCGAGATCAGCGTGTAGCTGAAGAAGCTGTCGCGGAGCATGATCCCCAGCGGCACGTACTGGAAGACGATGAGCAGGATCAGGAACGGGGCCAGGAAGGCCGAGGCGGCGAGGAGGTTGCGCCGCGACGGGTTCGGCCTGCTCCGCCCTCGTGTGCGGAGGGATGCGGTGGACACCGGGTGTCCTATCGGGCGAGGATCGGGTCGAGTTGGTCGACGGCCTGATCCAGCTGGGTCCGGGCATCGGAGCCGTAGGCGATGTTCTTGAGCGCGGTGGCGACGATGGTGTTGTACTGACCGAAGGCAGGCGTGAGGGGACGCGGCTCTCCCCACTGCTGCAGCTCCTCGAAGAGCATGTCGTAGGGCGCCTCCTGGTACTGGGCGTTGTCGGCGGCGACGTCGGTGAGAGCGGGGAGTCGGCCGTTGGCGGTGGTGTACTCGGTGGCCATGGAGCTCTCGCTGAGCGCGGCGACGACCTTCCCGGCGATCTCCGGGGTCGTCGTCGCGGCGGTGGCGCCGATCGTGACGGCTCCGGTGTGGATGATGGGGGTCGTGATGTAGGGCATGGGCGAGTTCCCCCACTCGAAGTCCGCGTCCGTGAGGGCCGCGGTCTGCGCGCTGGGGAAGAGGTCGAAGCACGCCTTGCCGTCGATGAACGCGTTCGGCCGACCCGTCTTGCTCGACACGGCCTCGTCGCCGTTGAACAGCGACTGGAAGAAGGTGGCAGCCTCGATCGCTTCCGGGCTGTTGAGGTAGCCGTCGACGCTCGTGCCGTCCGGGGACAGTGCGGCGTAGGTCTTGTAGGCCGAGGACGACTCGTCTGCGGTCGGGTCCCCCGCGCTGCGGAGGATCAGGAGATCCGCGTAGACGTTCCCTGGTGTGCCGTCGCCGAGCTGGGTCGGTGCGAGTCCGTAGATCGACGGGTCGCCCGGGGTGCCCTGCTGGCAGGCCAGCATCGCCTCCCGGGCCTCCTCCCACGTCCACGCCTCGCCGAGCGTCGTGGGGACGGTGATCCCGGCGGCGTCGGTGAGGTCCTTGTTGAAGTAGAGGCTCAGGGCGTCCTGCTGGACGTCGGCCGCGTAGAGCTTGCCGTCGTAGGTGTCGGCCTTGAGCGTCGCGGGAAGGGCGTTCTCCTTCCACTCGGCCGAGACGTATTCGTCCAGGGGCAGCAGGAGGCCCTTCGAGGCGTAGTCGGTCATGCTCGGCGAGTCGAAGCCGATGATGTCGGGAACGTTGCTCGAGGAGGCGAGGACGTTGATCTTCGCGTCCAGTTGACCGAACGGGACTTCGTTGACGGCGAACTCCACGCAGCCGTCGACGGAGTCCGAGTACGCCGAGAGCTGCTCGTCGGTGGGGACCTGGGTCGCGGCGCGGAGGACGTCGAGCGTGGTGACGCCGTCCGGGCACTGCTCCGTCGCCGCGCTCGTGTTCGAGTCCGAGCCCGAGCAGCCGGTGAGGGCGAGCGCGGTGGCGGCAGCGAGGGTGAGGATGCCGGCAGAGGTGGTCCTGCGGCGAGGGGTCGTGATGCGCATTCGAGTCTCCTGAGAGGGGGGCCTGGGGCCATCGAGGTGGAAGGGGGATTCCGCTGCCCGGGAACGAGGGATGGTCGTTCGCGGACGCGGGTGGTGCGGTGCGGTGCGGTCGGCCGGCGGAGTGGTCACGGGAGGGCGCCGACCGGGCGGGCGTCGACGGCCTCGGCGAGCGAGAGGCGGCGCGTTCCCTCGAGGCGAGCCCGGGCGGGGATCCGGCGCCCGACGGCGCCCGGATCGTGGAACCCGGTCTCGTCGACGACGATCCGGCCCCCGGCCACGACAGCGAGGATCCGTCCTTCGGCGACGCGACCCTCGAAGGGCGTGTAGTCGGAGGCCGTGTGCTGCGAGGCGGCGGTGATCGTCGTCCGCCCTCCGGGATCGAGGACGACGAGATCGGCATCGGCTCCTGGAGCGATCCGTCCCTTGCCCTGCAGACCGTTGAGCTCCGCCGGAGCGGTCGACGTCATGCTCACCAGGTCCTCGACTCTCATGCCGTTCCGGACGACGAGGTGGTCGTAGGCCACGACGAGGCGGTGCTCGACGCCGGGGAATCCGTTCGGCATCCTGGTCGCGTCGTCCGCGTACCGGCGCTTCTGCTCGGTCGAGTAGCAGTTGTGGTCGGAGCCGATGGTGTCGATGTCACCGGCCTGCGCCCGCCGGGTGAGGGCCGCCGTCTGCTCCGAGGAGCGCAGCGGGGGACAGCAGACGTAGAGCTCGGGGTGCGGCCCGTCGTAGAGCGAGTCGTCCAGGGTGAGGTAGTGCGGACAGGTCTCGGAGTACGCGCGGATCCCGCGTGCGCGGGCATCGGCGACGAGGGCGACCGCGGAGTCGGTGGTCTGGTGGACGAAGTAGACGGAGCATCCGGCAGCCTCTGCCAGCTCGAGCGCCTGCATGACGGCTGCGAGCTCGGCCTCCTCGGGTCGTGTCTCGGCATGGAACCGCGCGTGTGAGCGTCCGGAGGCGGAGGCGTGATCGAGAGACGCCTCCACGAGGTGGTTCGCCTCAGCGTGGATGAGAGCCATGCCCCCGAGGCGGCCCAGCTCCGCCATCACCTTCGCGATGGTGCTCGGGTCGGCCATCACGCCGTCCCGGTAGGTGGTGAACATCTTCACCGTCAGCACGCCGAGCTCGGACATCGCCTGCAGCTGTGTCGCGGTCGTGGAGTCCCAGGCGAGGACGGCGCCGTGAAGGGCGACATCGCACCGCGCGGAGTCGACGAGCCGCAGCTTGCCGTGCAGCGCCTCGAGGGGTGGCTGCCGGGGTTCGGGGATCGCGAAGTCGATGATCGTCGTCGTGCCGCCCCAGAGCGCGGCGATCGTCGCCTGCTCGTACCCGTCGAGCATCGAGAACTCGCCCAGCACCTGACCGACGTGGCAGTGCGGGTCGACGCCGCCGGGCAGGAGCAGCTGCCCTGTCGCGTCGAGGACCCGGCTCGCTGCCGGGACCTCGGCCGAGGGATCGAGCACCGCCGCGATGAGGCCCTCGCGGATCACCACCGTCGCCGCCCGTCGCCCCGCTGCGTTGACGACCGTTCCCCCGACGAGGACGAGGTCCGCGGTGCTCATGCGGAGGTTCCCGGGCGCTGGTGGCTCGGATCGAAGATGGACGTGTTCAGCTCGTCGAGGTGCTGGTGCATCGCGGCTCGGGCGCGATCGGCGTCCCGCGCCCGGATCGCGTCGAGGACGGCTCGGTGCTGCCGGACCTGCTCCTCCCGAGACTCCACGGTGGGAAGCCCCCGCTGGTTGACCAGCTCCCAGAGCGGGTGACGGCCGACGCTGACCAGCTGGTCGATGATGTCGCCGAAGAGCCGGTTGCCGCAGGCCGGCGCGAGGTCGGTGTGGAACTGCAGTCCGAGGGAGACGAAGCGCGCCACCTGGTCGCGCTCGGCGACGAGCTCGGCCTGCTCGTCGACGTTCCGGGTGAGCAGAGCCAACCGGTCGTCGTCGATGCGGTGCGCCGCGAGGCCGGCTGCGATCGGCTCGAGGTGGAGCCGTGTCTCGATCAGCTCCCGCGGCGGGCTGTCCAGGGGTGATCCGTGGGCGCCGCCGACCGATGCCGCCGGGAGGCTGACGAACGTGCCGTCGCCGTGCCGGACGTCGATGGCGCCGATGAGCTCCAGTGCCAGGAAAGCCTCTCGTGCGGTGGCGCGGGAGACGCCTGCTTCTGCGGCGATCTCGGTGTGCGCCGGCAGCCGCTCGCCCGGGCGGTAGTCGCCGCGGTTGATGGCGGCGAGCAGCCGTTGCGCGAGGGCGAGGTAGCGGCGGTTGCCGACTCCTTCAGAGGTCGATGACATGCTCACACGGTACACATCTGACTTCTCGAGTACAAGAGATCTGATGAGTCGACCGGTCGATCCGCGAGCGTGCCGAAGCGCCGGTGATCCTTCGTGGCGCGCAAGAGCTCGAGTGGCCGTGGATCGACCCTGGGCAGTCGGGGGTCGTCGGCTGACCGAGCCGTCACCGGCAGCGATGGAGGCGTCTCGGCTGGCGACACCGACGCGAGACGGGGTGCTCAGCCTCGACGCAGGGACATCCGCGGAGGCCGGTCGGTGATGGGGGCGGGTCTGTCGGTGATCGGGTGGGTCTGTCGGAGTGTCAGCTCATCGACGCGGGCGCGGTCCGCGTGGCGGCCTCCGCCTCGAGCATGAGGTCCATCAGGCCCGGGAAGCGCCGGTCGAGCTCCTGCTCCTCGGGCATGGGTGGAATCGGACCCGGACCGGCTGATCCTCGTGATTCGGCCCCGTGCGGCGGCCCTCCGAGTGGAATCGAGGACGGCGGCGACCGCGCGCAGCGGTCAGCCCGGCAGGAGTCCGGTCCTCGAGACTGCCCCGATGCCCCCTCCTCGCCGTCTCACGCAGATGAACCCTCCCGCGTCGTCGGATGGACCTGAGCGGAGACGGTGCGGACGCTCAGAGGCCGCTGAACATCGTCAGGAACTGCGAGTAGGCGCCGGTGGCGACCGCGTCGCGGATCGGCTTCGCGTTCTCGACGACGAGCTCCTGCGCGTCGGGGTTCTCGCGCAGCAGGGTGACCAGCTCGTCGAGGAAGGCGTCCACGGGCATGGCCATCGGGTTGTCCTGGTTGCCCAGGAGTGTGGTGGCGACGGCCGGCGGGACGATCTCGACGACCTGCACTCCGGAGTCGGCGAGCTGCACGCGCAGGCCCTCGAGGAACGAGTGCACGGCGGCCTTGGTCGCGCTGTACGTGGGCGTCGCCGGGAACGGCACGAAGGCGAGCGCCGAGCTCGTGCTGAGGATCGCGGCGTCCTGCTGCGTCACCAGCTGGGGGAGGAACGCGTAGATCGTCCGGATCGTGCCGAGCAGGTTCGTGGCCACCTGCTCCTCGGCGATGCGGACGTCCTCGGGGTGGAGGACGTTCTCGAGCAGCTGGATGCCGGCGTTGGCGACCAGGACGTTGAGGTCCGGGTGGCTGACTGCCAGGCTCGCCGCAGCCCGGGCGATCGAGTCGGGGTCGGCGACGTCGAGCTCGACCGAGGCGAGGTCGGGGTGCTCGGCCGTGATCGAGTCCAGGAGCACCCTGCGGCGTCCGGCGATGATGACGGTGTTGCCGGCTTCCTGGAGGCGGAGGGCCAGGCCCAGGCCGATACCCGAGGTGCTGCCGGTGAGGAGGATCGTGTTGCCGGAGATCTTCATGGGGTCGTGCTCCTTCGTCGATCGCGGTCCCGGTGCGGGCCGCTGCTGCGACGGTAGGCGCCTGCCGGAGCGCCAGGCAGAGTCCTCCTGTCCCTGGATCGGTGGTCCCGGGATCACGGGGACCGGGTCGTGGACGAGGCCCGGGGGGCGCGAGGACCGTCGGCGCCGACGGGGCGGGACGGGGGCGGCGCGTCGCCGCTCCCCGTCCCTCCGCCCGTCAGCTGCCGGGACCGGCCAGCTCGGGGTCCATCCCCTCCGACTCGAGGATCTCCCCGATGGTGCCGTCGGCGGTGAGGGTCTCGAGGTCGGCGTTGATCGCCTCGACGAGACCGGTGTTGTCCCGGGTGACGCCGATCACGACGTTCGAGAGCTCCTGCGACGTCGGGATCTCGGGCGAGGAGGCGAACGCCTCGGCCGTGAGACCGCTGTCGCTCGACACGCGGAAGGCGGCTTCGGCCGAGGTCAGGACGACCGCGTCGATCCGTCCGGCGTCCAGGTCGCTCATCATGCTCGACGAGTCCTGGTACTGGGTCACGGAGTCGGTTCCGAGGGCGCTCGCGAGCGCGTCGTTCCAGAGGTACCCCTGGATCACTCCGACGCCCTTGCCCGAGAGGTCCTCGAGCGAGGAATACCCGTCGTTCGACACGATCGACATGCCGTCGCGGTACATCGGGTCGCTCAGGCCGATGGCCTCCGCTCGCTCCGCCGTGTAGTAGAGGCCCGAGATGAGCGCGTCGGCCCGATTCGACTGGACGCTGGACACGGCGGCCGCCGAGGCCACGTTCGTGGGAGCGATGGCGAGGCACTCCATGTCGGCGATCGCCTGGATGATCTTCCCGTCGACTCCGCCGAGCTCGCCGTCCGTGGACAGCGTCGTGTAGGGCTCGGTCGTGTAGACGGACAGCGAGAGCGTTCCGGGGGTCAGGGTGGTGATGCCGTCGTGGACGGGGTCGCAGTCGGAGGAGGCCGAGACGGCGGCGGGCGTCGCCGCGCATCCGGAGAGCGCGAGGAGTGCCGCGCTGAGCGTGGTGGCGAGGAGAAGGCGGTTCCGGTTCATGCGAGTATCCGTTTCCTGGGGTTCGGGTCAGCTCACGAGGCGCAAGTTGGTCTGGTAGGAGGGGTCGACGAGTGCGGGGCGGGAGGCGCGGAAGAAGTCGATGTCGTGCGCGGAGGTCCCGGTCATCGAGACGTCGGCCATGATCTCCCCGATGAGACCGGCGAACTTCGCCGCGTGGCCGGCACCGATCCCGAGGGAGACCCGGGGGTGGGAGGGCACGCGGTCGAGGATGAAGTTGCGGTCGGGGGTCATGTCGTACACGCAGGTCTTGCTGAGGATCTCCGGCCCGACCGAGCCGGGCAGGTGCTCCTCGAGGAACGAGCGGATCAGCGCCGTCTCCTCGGCCAGCGGCTCGTGGCTGCGGGTCGCCTGGGTGATGTAGCGCTCGCTGTTGTCGCGCGCCGCCTTCGTGCCGACTTCGCCGTAGACCGGGAATCCGTAGAACAGCGGGTAGTCGTGCCAGATCCAGATGGGGAACTCGTCGACCGAGAAGTCCTTGAGGTTCGGAGTGCCGAAGTAGGTGACCTGCTCCTGCGTCAGCGTCCACGGGAAGTCGAGCCCGAGCGTGGGGAGGAGCTCCTCGGTCCAGGACGCCGTGCAGATCACGATCTTGTCCGCGGTGATCTCCCCGTTCGAGGTGCGGACGACCACGCCGTCCGCGTTCGGCAGGATCTCGAGGACCCGGGTGTTCTCCTCGAAGTGGACGCCGCGTCCACGGGCCAGCGCGACGTGGGTGGCGTTGGCGTGCCGGATGTCGAGGATGCCGCCGTCCTCCTGGTACACGGCGACGACGGAGTCGTCGATGTTCCACTGCGGGTAGTGCGCGCGGATCTCGGCGGCGTTCCAGTACTCGTACTCGTGCCCGGTCGCCTCGAGGGTCGAGCGGAAGTTCCTGATCTCCTCCATACCGGCGGTGCCCTCGACGCCGAGGTCGAGCCCGCCGGTCTTGACGACGAGACGCTGCCCGCTCGCGTCCTCGAGTCGGGCCCAGTTGTCGTAGGCCGGCTGGGTGAGGTCGCCGTAGGCGGTGTTGTGGTACGAGTGCCGGATGATGCGCGAGTGGTCCTCGGAGGCGCCGAAGGTGTGTCCCAGTGTGAACTGCTCGAGCACGAGGACGTCGGTCTCGCCCTTCTCGGCGAGCCAGTACGCCGTGGCGGTGCCGATGGCGCCCGCTCCGATGACGATCGTCTGATGCTGATTCCTGCCCATGACACTCCTCCGTCTGCGTTGCGGCTCAGTCAAGGGCACGCGCGGGAGCGCCTCCACCGTCAGCGCACGCAATATCGCGGTGAGGATTGCTACGATCTTCGAAATCAGGGCGCTGCCCGAGTGTCCTGTCTTCGACAGAGAAGGTCGATCAGATGGACTCCATCCAGGAGATCGTGGACGACCTGGCGCGGACGATCTCGCGGTCGGTCGCCGTCGACGACCAGGACCTGAACCTGCTCGCGGCCAGCAGTCACTACGACGACGCGGACCCGGCGCGGATCGAAGCGCTCATCGGACGCGTGGTCAGCCCCGAGCGAGCGAGGTGGGCACGGGAGCAGGGCGTCTTCCGGGCGATCGAGCCGATGCGCCTGCTCGGCAGCCCCGAGCTCGGCATCAAGCCCCGGCTGGTCGTCCCGGTCCGGGTCGACCGCGAGCTCGTCGCGCTCCTGTGGATCATCGACGACGGGCGGATCACGGCGGACGAGCTCGCGGCGGTGACGGCCGCGGCCGGCCGGATCCGCCTCGTCCTCGACCGACGCGCCCGAGCGCGGGAGGAGGAGTGGGCGGAGGTCCGCGCTCTCGCGCTGGAGCTGCTCTCGGACCGCCCGCTCGAGGGCGACGAGATCGCGGCGGAGCTCGCCGCAGCCGGGTACTTCACGGGCTCGGTCCACTTCCGCGTGCTGCTCGTCTCGCCGACGGCGCGGGAGAGACTCGACACGGGGGAGCACGCCGCGGTCGAGCGCGCCCTCCGGAGTGCGCTGCACTTCCTGAGCCGGCACTCCTGGCTGACGACGCAGGTCGACGGACTGGTCGTCGGCATCGTCGGCTCGCTCGCGCCGCTGACGGCGGATCGGCAGACGGCGATCGCCGAGACGGTCGCACGGGAGTCGTCGGCGACCCTGGAGGTGGCCTTCGGCGGGTCCGTCGCCGACCTCGGTCTCGTGCACCGCTCGTACGAGCAGTCGCTGATCGTGCGGACCGTGCGGCGGCGTCGCCCGGATCGATCACCCCTCTGGGACGACGGATCAGCCGAGGATCTCCTGGTGGGGATCGCGGCGGCCCCGATCCCGCGCCACCTCTTCCCGGGAGCGCTCGATGACGTGCTGTCGAAGGAGTCGCCGAAGTCGCTCGACGTCCTCCGGTCGTTCCTCGACCACGGCGGCAACGTCTCGCAGGTCCATCTCGAGCTGGGAGTGCACCGCACGACGATCTACTACCGGCTCGACCGGTTCCGGGACCGGACCGGGCTGGACCTCGACGACGGGAGGACCCGTCTGCTCGTCCAGCTCTGGCTGCTGGCCGCGGATCTCGGGCTGATCGGGTCGGCGGAGTCCTAGCCGCAGGCCCGCTCCCGCGTGCCTGCGGCCGTTCGACCGTCCGGGCTACTCCCGAGTCACATCCAGGACGCGATCGAGAAGCTGCCGCCCGCGGGCCGGTCGGCCGTGCGGGTCAGCTCCCTCACACGGTCCACGGACGTCGGGACTCCGGGGGCCCGGTAGATCCAGTCCATCGCCTTGTCCGCGCTCACGTCCGCGGGCACCACTCCGAAGTACGGCTTGCAGTAGACGGGCGTGCCCGGTTCGCTCCGCCAGCTGTCGGCGAGCGTGCCGATGTCGACCGCGTCGTAGCCGAGGAGGTCGAGCAGCTCCACGACCTCCGCCTTGGCGGCCTCGTCGTCGCCGGCGATCGGCATGGCGCTGCGGTCGGCCGCGCCCGAGGGGCGCACCAGGGCGGCGAGCTGGGTCGCGACGATGTTGCTGGCCGCCTTGACCACGCGCGCACCGGTCAGGTGGCGCTGCAGCAGCTCGCTGGACGTCAGCTCGTTCGCATCCAGCTCGGCGATGTGCCCGTCGCGCGCCGTGTAGTAGTTGAGGGTGTCGATCACGATCTTGCCCACCAGGGGCTCCACCGGGAGCGACTGGTAGGCGTTCATCGGGACGGACACCACCACCAGGTCGCCGGCCTCGGCCGCCTCGACCGGCGTGGCCGCCCGGGCGCGGGGCCCGAGCTCGGCGACCAGACCGGCCAGCGACTCGGGTCCGCGGGAGTTGCTCAGGACGACGTCCAGGCCGGCGGCGACCGCCTGGCGGGCCAGGATGCTGCCGATGGCGCCGCTGCCGATGATGCCGAGTGTCTTGTTCATGGGGCTCTGTTCTCCGAAGGGATGAGGGGGACATGGCCGAGACGGAGGCGCCTGCTAGGCGGACCGACTGGTCATGTTAGGAACCCTACACCTAAGGTGACCCGCCGGTCAGGTTAAGCGCACTCCGATCGCGGATTCGGGAGCAGATGCTCCTCACCCGCGCAGCCGATGCCGACGGAGCGGAGCAGTGCGGTGCGACGCGGCTCAGGCGCGGACCCGCCTCCCGACGAGGAGGGCGGGGGAGAGCCGGCGGACCGGGCGGTCGCGGCGCGCCGAGCCGATCCGGAGCAGCACGAGCACGGTGAGGGAGATGCTCGCGTACATCACGCCGGCCAGGACCAGCGACGAGGCGAACTGGTAGCTGAGCGAGGCGGCCGTGTAGGCGCGGCTGAGCAGCTCCGGGACGCTGACGGCGTAGGCCAGCGACGTGCCCTGGTAGAGCAGGATGGCGTAGCCGATCAGCGGAGGGACCACGCGGCGGACCGCCTGCGGCAGGACGATGAGGCGCATCCGCTGAGCGTGGGTGAGGGAGAGCGCCTCGCCCGCCTCCACCTGGCCCCGGTCGACCGACCTGATCCCGGCCCGCAGGATCTCGCTCATGTAGGCCGCGCTCGTGTAGCCGAACGCGACGACGCAGGCCGCGAACGCCGGCAGGGTCACGTTCAGCTGGGGCAGGCCGAAGTAGACGATGTAGAGCGTGATCAGGCCGGGGACTCCGCGGCCGATCTCGATCACCGCGATCGCGGTCCACCGCGCACTCCGGCGCGGCGACGAGGCCCAGACGGCGAAGACGACGGCGAGGGCGAGCCCGACGACGAGGGAGAGGACGGTGAGCTCGATCGTGACGAGCAGGCCGGGGAGGAACTGGGGGAAGTAGTCCGGCCACGGGGCGAAGAAGTCGGTCATGCGAGGAGTCTCCGTTCGAGCCAGGACCCGCCGGCCCGCGCGGCGACCGCGATCGGGAGACTGAGGACCAGGTAGAGGGCGGCCGCGAGCAGGAAGATGACGAGTCCGTCGTTCGAGACCCGGGACTGCTGGTAGGCGAAGAAGGTGATGTCGGTGGCGCCGATGATCGACGCCAGGGCGCTGTCCTTCAACAGTCCGATGGCGTAGGTGGCGGCAGGAGGGACGGTCAGTGTCAGCGCCTGAGGCGCCAGCACTCTCACGAGGGTCGTCGTGCGGCGCAGCCCGAGGGCGTCGGCCCCCTCCGTCTGACCCGGCGGCACCGCTGCCAGGGCCGCTCGGTAGATCTCGGCGAGGTAGGCGGCGGAGACGACGCCGAGCCCGACGATCGCGGCCGAGAGCGTGTCGAATCGGATCATCCCGATGCTGACGCCGTAGTAGGTGAGGAACAGCCAGACCACGGGGGGCACCGAGCGGACGACCTCGATGACGGCCGCGCCGATCAGACGGAGCGGCCGGTGCTCGGAGCGGCGGAGGAGGGCGAGCGGGACCCCGAGCACGGCGCCGAGGGCGAACGCTCCGACGGTGATCTGGAGGGTCGTCAGCACGCCGCCCAGCAGGGCGGTCAGGATGCCGGTCATCGGCCGATGACCGCGTGCAGGAACTGCCGGGTCCGAGGAGCGCGCGGGTCGCGGATGACCTGCTGCGCGGGGCCCTCCTCGACGATGCGCCCGTCGGCCATGAAGACGACGCGATCGGCGACGGTCTCGGCGAAGTGCATCTCGTGCGTCACCACGAGCATGGTCATGCCCTCCTCGGCGAGCCGCCGCATCGTCGCGAGCACCTCCATGCCGCGCTCCGGATCCAGGGCCGAGGTGGGCTCGTCGAACAGCATCACCTTGGGGTCCATGGCCAGCGCCCGGGCGATCGCCACCCGCTGCTGCTGGCCTCCGCTGAGCTTGGCCGGCTTGCGGTCCGCGAACTCGGCGAGTCCCACGTGGGCGAGCTCCTCGAGCGCGCGGGCACGCGCCTGGGCGATCGGGCGCTTGAGCGCGTGGGTCTGAGCGAGGACGACGTTCTCGGCGGCGCTGAGATGGGGGAACAGGTTGAAGTTCTGGAAGACCATGCCCACGTCGCGGCGGAGCTCCACGAGCGCCTCCGCCGAGACGGCGATCGCCGCATCGACCTCGTGGTCGGCGACGCGGATGGTGCCGGCCGACGGGCGCTCGAGGTAGTTGACGGCCCGGATGAGACTGCTCTTGCCTGCTCCCGAGGGTCCGATGAGAGCGACGACCTGCCCCTCCTGGACGGTCAGGTCGATGTCGTGCACGACCCGATGGGCGTTGTAGTCGATGCAGACTCCGTGGAGTTCGATCAGTGCGGGAGCATCACTCATGCCTGTCATCCAAGCTGTCCCTCCCTCTCGGGGGATAGAGGAATCGAGCGAGGAGCGCGCGCCCGCTTTTCGACGATCGTCGGAAGAGACCGGATCCCGTTACGGTCACGTTTCGCGTCCGTTGCTGGTCCGCGTCGCGGAGGGAGACCCGTCGGCGGCGGTTAGGGTGACACGACAGCACCGCCGGGAGACCGTGTCGAGAAGGAGCGTGATCATGCCGCCCGAAGGCCGGGAGTTCTCGCCCGAACCCCTCCAGAGCATCGTCGAGCGCCTCGCCGAGGTGATCGGCCGCTCCGTCGCCGTCGACGACGCCGAGCTCCGTCTCCTCGCGCACAGCACGCACTTCGGCGACGCGGATCCGGCGCGCGTGGAGTCCCTGGTCGGACGCTCCGTCACCCCGGAGCGCACGGAGTGGGCGCGACAGGCCGGAGTGCTGCGCGCCACCTCCGCCTTCTTCACCGATGCGGCTCCGGAGCTGGGACTGCGGCGGCGCTACGTCGCCCCGGTGCGGGTGGACCGGGAGCTGGCCGCGCTGATCTGGATCATCGACGACGAGACGCTGACCCCCGCCGACCTCGACGCGGTGGCGCGGGCGGCGGAGGACATGCGCACGGTCCTCGTCCGACGGGCGATGACCTTCGACGACGGCCTCCGCCAGGTGGAGGCGCAGGTCCTCGCCCTGCTCTCGGATCGTGCCGACGACCGCCTCGACGCCGCCGAGGAGATCGCCGCTGCCGGGATCCTGCGCGGATGCGCCGTCTTCCAGGCGCTCAGCCTGGCGCTCCCCAAGGGCGACGGCGACCGCACCGTCGACGCTCCCGTCCGGATCATCGCGAGGGCGCTCGCTCAGCACAGCACCGGCTCGGCCGTCGCGCGGACCGACCAGGGGGTCGTGGTGCTGGTCGGCTACGCCGTGGCGCCCGCGGACGATCGGGTCGACGCGCTCGTGCAGTCGCTGCACCGGGCGCTGGACGCGGCGGGGATCGCAGCGACGGTGGGCGTCGGATCCGTCGTCGGGGACCTGGGCGAGGTGCTGGTCTCGCACGAGCAGGCCGACTGCGCCGCACGGGTCGCCGGTGCCGGGCGGGCGGAGGCGGTCCGCTGGGACCGGTCCGGGCTCGACGGGATGCTGGCCGCCCTGCTGCCCGACGCCCTCCCCGTGCACCTCATCCCGCGGGAACTGGAGCGCGCGATGCAGGAGCAGTCCGAGGACAACATCCTCGCGGTCAGGACCTACCTCGCCAACGCGGGCAACGTGGTGCAGACCGGAGCGGATCTGCATCTGCACCGCACCACCGTCTACTACCGGCTCGGCCGGTTCTCGGAGACCACCGGGCTCGACCTGGCCGACGGCGACACGAGGCTGATGCTGCAGCTCTGGTTCCGCATGGCTGCGTACGTCCGGATCGACGGGAGCTGACCCTCCGACAGCCGTCGAGTGCGGAGCGCCCACCCTTCGACACAGGGGCCTGCCCGCGCGAGCGGAGGTCTGCCTACCATCGGGCATGCCTACGAATCCTGGACCCGTCTGCGTCGTCGGCGCGGGCATCATCGGCGCCTCCGCGGCCCTGCACCTCGTCGAGCTCGGCGCTCGCGACGTCACCGTCGTCGACGCCGGAGCGCCGCTCAGCGGCACCACGCCCGCCGGCGCGGGGTTCGTCGCCCGCTACGGCGCCGACAGCAACCGCCGCATCGGCGAGCACGCGATCCCGCTCGAGGAGTACGGACTGTCGTTCTACCGGGGCCTGCACGAGGACGGCGTCGAGATCGAGTACGCGCACAACGGCAACCTCGCCCTCGCGCGCACCGAGCGCACCCTCTCGATGCTGGTCGACGGCATCGTCCGGCACCCCCTCGCCTCCCCGGGGACCCGCGCTCTCGACGCGGACGAGGTGGCCGACCTGACCTACGGGGCCGTCGATCCGGCGAGCATCGTCGGCGGCGCGATGCTGCCCGAGGGGATCCAGGTCACGACCGGCCTCGCCCTGCAAGAGGTCCTCCGGCGCTGCGAGGCGCTGGGCGTGCGGTTCTCGTGGAGCACCGAGGCGACCGGGATCCGGCTCGACGGCGACCGGGTCACCGGAGTGGAGACGACGGAGGGCGTCGTGGACGCCGCGACGGTGGTGCTCGCCGCCGGCTACTGGACTCCCGCCCTTCTGCGCACCGTCGGCCGCTCATTGCCTCTCATCCCGACCGTCGCCACCCGCTTCGTCTCGGAGCAGGCCGGTCTCTCGCCGCTCATGCCCACGATCCAGGCCCTCGACCTCGGCCTGTGGCTGCGCGAGCTCCGCGGCGCCTTCTCGTGGGGCGGCGGCTTCGGCTACCGCCGCGTCTCGCTGCTCGAGCGCGAGGAGGGACTGACGCGGGCGTTCGGTCGTCCCGTCTCGCCGCAGCTCATCCGGGTCCAGGAGGAGTTCCAGGCGGAGGTGGCGGAGGTCTTCCCCGCTCTCGCCGGCCTGGGCACCGCCGAGATCATCCAGGGTGTGCCGGTGTACACGGTCGACGGCGGTCTCTACGCCGGATCGGTCCCCGGACTCGACGGCCTCTGGGCGCTCGCGGGGGACAACGAGTCCGGCGTGACGCACGGCCCGGGCATGGGGCGTCTGGTCGCCGAGATGATCACGGAGACGGTGCCGTTCGCCGACCCGGAGCGCTTCCGCCTCGACCGCGTCGACCCCGCCCTCTACCCCGACGAGGACTCGATGGTCGCCGCGATGGCCGGAGACAGGGTGGCCGCGGCCCTGCGCTGATCCGCGCGGGCGCCGTCCGCGGAGTCGACCCCGGTCGGACCCGGGCCTCGCCGTGCGTCAGTCCCGGGCCACGGCGAGGGCGTCGAGGATCGCGGTCTCGGCCGCGACGGCGCGGTCGAGCTCGCGCAGGTCGACGTTCTCGTCCGGCCCGTGGACGCGCGAGTCGGCGTCCGCGATCGCGGTGATGCAGACGACCGAGTCCGGGAACGCCGCAGCGAGGGCGCTGACGACGGGGATGCCGCCTCCGCCACCGAGCAGGTCGGGCACCCGGCCCCACGCGTCCCGCAGAGCCGAGACCACGATGCCGGAGATCCTCGCGTCGCTCCACGGCTCGCTCCGGCTCACCTCCTCGACCCTGACGTGCGCGCCGAACGGCCGCCGGGCGAGCAGATGAGCCCGCAGGGCGCTCGCCGCGTCGTCCGCGGCGAGGCCGGGCGGGATCCGCAGCGACAGGCGCGCGCGCACGCGGGGGAGCAGCACGTTCGCCGACTCCGCGATGCCCGGGGCGTCGATCCCGAGCACGGAGAGGGCCGGAGACGACCACAGGGCGGTCGCGAGGTCGTCGGCGACGTGCACACCCTCGAGCAGGCCGAGCCGTGCTCGGAACGCATCCGCGTCCACGCGAGTGCTCGACGGTCCGCCGACGTGCAGTCCCGGGACGGCCACCTCGCCGCGCTCGTCGTGCAGGGACGCGGCCAGGTGGCTGAACGCCGTGAGGGCGTCGATCGCGCCGCCGCCGTTGATCCCGCTGTGAGCCGGCTCGAGCATCACCGCGACCTCGACGTCGACGTCGAGCAGCCCCCGGAGCGACCGCGTCAGCGACGGGGTGCCCCTCGCCGCGTTGACGCCGTCGTTCACGAGGACGAGCGCGGGTGCCTCCTCGAGGGCGAGGCTCGCCAGCATCGCCGGGACACTCGGCGACCCGACCTCCTCCCCGCCGTCCAGGAGCACGACGAGACCGAGGTCCGCGTCCGGCGCGAGCGCGTCGATCGCCGCGAGGTGCGCGACGGCGCCCGCCTTGTTGTCGGCGCTGCCCCGCCCGATCACGAGGTCATCGCGGAGCAACGGGACGAAGGGGTCCGACGTCCAGCCCGCGCCCGCCGGCTGCACGTCGTGGTGCGCGTAGAGCAGGGCGGAGGGGATCCCCGGGCGCAGTCCTCTGGTCGCGACGACGGACGGGCGGCCGTCGTCGTCCTCGACGAGCCGGGCGGCGAAGCCCCGGTCGCGCAGCTCGTCGGCGAGCAGCCCGGCGCTGCGGTGCAGGTCGCCGAGCCGCGACGGATCGGCGGAGACGGTCGGGAGCTCGACGAGTCGGCAGAGCAGGCGCGCCCGCTCCCGGCGGTCCACTAGGCCACCGCTCGGACGAGGGCGCCCCGCGCGGCGTCCTCCGCAGCGACCTCGGCGAGGGCCGCGGAGAGAGCGTCGACCGCGGTGCGCGGGACCCCGGCCAGGTTGATCCGACCCGAGGGGAGCCCGTAGACGCCGAACTCGCGCTGGAGCCGGTGCATGGCCGTCGGCGACAGCGGGAGGGAGAGGAACAGGCCCCGCTGATCGCGGAGGGCGGCGAACTCCGCCGGAGCACCGGCCGAGAGCGCGCCGGTGACGAGGCGGTCCCGGAGCAGGGTGACCCGGTTCCGCATCCGATCGAGCTCGCCCCGCCACGCGTGCTCGAGCTCCTCGTCCTGGAGGATCGTCGCGACGATCGCCGCTCCGTGGTGCGGGGGCTGCGAGTAGGCGGTCCGTGCGATGCCCTCGAGGGTGTGCATCGCGCCGGCGGCGCCGGAGGGGTCGAGGAGGAGGAGGGCGCAGCCCACCCGCTCGCTGTACAGGCTGAACGCCTTGGAGCAGCTGACCGAGATCACGGCCTCGGGCACCCGCGCGAGCAGGCGGCGCATACCGGTGAGATCCTCCTCGAGGCCGTCGCCGAGCCCGTAGTACGCCTGGTCGAGGAACGGGACGACGCCGGCGCGGACGATCTCGTCCGTCAGCCTGTCCCACATCGCGCTCGTCAGCGAGGCTCCGGTCGGGTTGTGGCAGTTGCCCTGCAGGAGCACCGCGTCACCCGGGCGGGCGGAGCGCAGCGCGTCGATCGTGGGCTCCAGCCACGGCAGTCCGGCCTCGTCCACGAAGGGCACCGAGTGGATCTCCAGACCCGCGGCGCGGAGCACGGGAGCGTGGTTGACGTAGGAGGGCGCGCCCAGGATCACCCGGCGCCCCGGCTCGAAGTGCGCCAGGAACTCGGCCAGCAGCCGCAGCGCACCGGTCCCGGCGACGGTCTGCACGCCGATGGCCCGCTCGGCCAGCTCCTCGCCGAGCAGGAGGGTGCTCATCCGCGCGGTGAAGCCGGGGTGGCCTCTCGGGCCCCGGTACTGCTTCGACTCGCGCCGGTCGAGCAGGATCTGCTCGGCGGCGTGGACGGCGTCCATGACCGGAGCCCGCAGGTCGTCGTCGCGGTAGACGCCGAGAGTGAGGTCCAGGCGCGAGGGGCGCGGGTCGGCGGCGTAGCGGCGGGTGAGCTCCCAGACCGGGTCGGGGGCGAGGCTGTTCGCAGTGACGATCATCGGTGACTCCTGGTCGGTGAAGGGCGGAGGGGACGGGCGGGGAGGAGGTCGGCGACGGTCCGGGGCGGGCCGGTGCGCGGCGGAGCGTTCGCGACGACCACGCCGAGGACGACGAGGGCGAGTCCGACGATCTCGCTCGGCGGCAGGGCCTCGCCGAACAGCGGGAGCGCGATGAGAGCCGTGACGACGGGGCTCAGCGAGCCGAAGGCCGCCGCGCGACCCGAGCCGAGGTGCCGGACCGCCACCGTGTAGGCGAGCGCGGCGACGACCCCGACTCCGATCCCCTGGACGAGAGCGAAGGAGGCGACCGCGCCGGGATCGGCGGATCCCGTGAACAGGGTGGTGGGCAGTGCGCCGGTGACCGTCGCGAGGAGGCTGAGGAGGAACGACGGGGCGCAGACCGCGACGACCACTGCGACGGGGGTCAGGCGCGTCCGCCGCAGCCCGAGCGTGTAGACGGCCCAGAGGACACCGGCGGCGAGCAGGATCGCGATCCCGAGGGCGATGGAGGTCGCGGCCGTGAAGGCCACGATGACGCCGACGCCGACGACGACGGCAGCGAGTCCCACCAGGCGGGCACCGCTCGGGCGCTCCCGCATCAGCACCAGCGACAGCAGCGCCACGAAGACCGGGACGGAGCCGGGGATCACCAGACCCACGAGGGCCGCGCTGGTGAGGCTCCCGCCTGCGGCCGCGGTGGCGAAGTAGGGCAGTCCCGCCCCGAGCGCGAGGCAGGCGAGGGTCAGGGGCGACTCCCGGCGGATCGACCGCAGAGCCCGCGGGATCGCCGGTGCCAGCACCAGGAGCGGGAGGCCGAAGCGCAGCAGCGCGACGTCCGTCGTGGTGAGTCCCGACCCGCCGATCCCGCGGATGCTCAGGGCGAACCCGGCCCAGGTGGCGACCGTCGCGATCATCGCGATCGTCCCGGTGAGCGGGGATCTGGTCATGGTGGTCCTCTCGGGGCCGTCCGATGCGGCTCCTCCGAGGCTAGGTCGGAGGCCGAGGCGCACGATTGCCGGTTCCTGCGCGATGGTCGCCTTTTCTGGCAGGATCTGCCACAGTCTGTCGAATGGACGACATCGATGCGCGCATTCTCGAGGAGCTCCAGCGGGACGGCCGGCTCAGCAACCAGGACCTCGCCGACCGGGTGGGACTGTCCCCCTCGCCCTGTCTCCGCCGCGTGCGCCGGCTCGAGGAAGACGGCGTCCTCACCGGGTACCGCGCGGTCGTCGATCCCCGTGCCGTGGGCCTGGCGATCACCGCTTTCGTGCGCCTGCGTCTCGAGAGCCACAGCCCGGAGATCGTCGCGCGGGTCGAGACGGCCATCCGCGAGATCCCGCACGTCACCGAGGCGTACCTCATGGCCGGCGACAGCGACTTCCTGCTCAAGGTCGCGGTGGAGGACCTCGAGAGCTACGAGACGCTGGTGCGCACGAGGATCCGGATGATCCCCGCGCTCGCCTCGATCGAGACCTCCTTCGCCTACGGAGTGACCAAGCCGCAGTCGCCCCTCCCCGCGCACGGCTGAGCGGGACGGCCGGCTTTCAGACAGGTGTCGGAACGACCGTCCCGAGAACGCGAATCCTGACGGTGAGGACCGCGGGGACCGCTGCCTAGCGTGGGACGAGCCGGATCCGCCGGCGCTTCCGGAAGGAGCACCGTGTCCGTCTCCCCGCCCCTCGTCGCCCCCGGGCGTCGCGGCGTGACGAGCGCCTCGAATCCGCTCCTGCGCTATCTCGTGCTCCGGTTCCTGCTCATCGTCCCGACGGTGCTCATCCTCGTCACGATGGTCTTCTTCCTCATGCGCCTGACCGGGGATCCGATCACCGCCGCGCTCGGCGGACGCCTGTCGGGCGCCGATCTCGCCGCCCGGGTGGCCGCCGCCGGCTACGACCGTCCCGTCGTGGTGCAGTACGTCGAGTACCTCGGCGGCGTGCTGCGCGGCGACTTCGGGACGACCCTCAGCGACAACCGCCCGGTGACCGAGGTCCTCGCGGTCTACGGGTCCGCCACCTTCGAACTCGCCGCCTACGCGCTCTTCGTCGCCCTGATCGTCGGAGTGCCGCTCGGCGCCGTCGCCGCCCGCACGCGCGACCGGACGCCCGACATCGTCCTCCGCGTCCTCGCGATCCTGAGCTACGCGACCCCCGTCTTCTTCGCCGGGCTGCTGCTCAAGCTGGTCTTCGGCGTCGTCCTCGAGGTCGTGCCCACGGCGGGCCGGTCGAGCACGGGCACCGAGCTCTTCCTCTCGACGATGCAGCAGCCGACCGGGCTGCTCCTGGTCGACGCGCTGCGCACCGGCGACGGGTCGGCGGTGGCCGACGTTCTCGCCCACGCCGTCCTCCCGGGACTCACGCTGGGCCTGCTCACCGCCGGTACGTTCCTCCGTCTGGTGCGGACCAACATGATCGGCACCCTGCAGGCCGGCTACGTCGAGGCGGGCCGCTCCCGGGGCGTGTCCGAGGGGAGGCTCGTGTCGCGGCACGCGTTCCGACCCGCCCTGATCCCGATCATCACGGTCATCGGCATGCAGATCGCGATGCTCCTCGGCGGAGCGGTCCTGACCGAGACGACCTTCGAGTGGCGCGGGCTGGGCTTCATGCTCGGGCAGTACCTCGCCGCGCGCGATTTCGTGGCGGTGCAGGGCATCGTCGCCGTGCTGGCGATCATCGTCGCGGTCACGAACTTCCTCGTCGACGTCCTCGCCGCCCTGATCGACCCCCGAGTGAGGTACTGACATGACCACCGCCGTCGCCCCTCAGCGCCTCTGGCGCGATCGTCTCCCCGTCGTGTCCCACGTGCGCAGCAGTGCGGGCTCCCAGCGCGCGATGCTGCTGATCGGACTCTCCCTCGTCGCCGTCCTCGTGATCGTCGCCGCCTGCGCGCCGCTGCTCGCACCGTTCGGGTACGACCAGCTCGCCGCTGACGGACGCAACTTCGGCGCGCAGCTGGCCCCGGGCGGTCAGCACCTCCTGGGCACCACGGTCGGCGGCTACGACGTGCTCTCGCGCACCCTCTGGGGAGCGCGCACCGCCGTGCAGGTGATCCTGCTGTCGCTGCTGACCTCGGTCGTGGCGGGGGTGCTGCTCGGCGCGGTGTCGGGCTACGTCGGCGGCCGGCTCGACAAGATCCTCGTGGTCCTCGCCGACGCCGTCTACGCCTTCCCGAGCCTCCTGCTCGCCATCGTGCTGTCGATCGTGATCTCGGGCGGGCAGTCGAGCCTGTGGGGAGGAGTGGTCGCCGCCGCGATGTCGATCACCGTCGTGTTCGTGCCTCAGTACTTCCGAGTGGTCCGGGCCGAGGTGCTCCGCGTCGTCTCGGAGTCGTTCGTGGAGTCGGCGCGCGTCATGGGCGCGCGGGACCGCCGCATCCTGATGCGCCACGTGCTGCGGAACTCCACCCGGACGCTCCCGGTCATCATCACGCTGAACGCCTCCGAGGCGATCATGACGCTCGCGGGGCTCGGGTTCCTCGGCTTCGGCATCGAGCCCACGTCGGCCGCCGAGTGGGGCTACGACCTCAACCGCTCCGTGCAGGACGTTACGAGCGGGATCTGGTGGACGTGCGTCGCTCCGGGCGTCGCCATCATGCTCGTCGTGCTCGGCATCACCCTCGTCGGCGAGAGTCTGAACGATCTCTCCGACCCCCGCCTGCGCGTCCGCCGCCGCAGCCAGAGAAAGGCCGGCCGATGAGCTCCGTTCTGACCATCCGCGACCTGCGCGTCGTCTTCGACACCGATCACGGCCCCGTCCGGGCGCTCGAGGGCGTGAACCTCGACGTCGGGCCGGGCGAGATCGTCGCCCTCGTCGGCGAGTCGGGCTCGGGCAAGACCGTGACCGGCAAGGCGGTCCTCGGGCTGCTGCCCGAGTCGGCCGTCGTCTCGGGCAGCATCCGGGTCCGTCACGGCGACGAGGACGTCGAGATCGTGGGAGCTCCCGAGAAGACGCTGCGGCGCCTGCGCGGCAAGGCGGTGGCGATGGTGTTCCAGGAGCCGTCGACGGCGCTGAACCCGGTCTTCACGGTCGGCTGGCAGATCGTCGAGGGTCTGCGCGCGCACACCTCGCTCGGCCGCAGGGCTGCGCGGGCCGAGGCCGTCCGCATCCTCCGCACCGTCGGGATCCCCGACCCCGGACGGCGGATCGACGACTACCCGCACCAGTTCTCCGGGGGTCAGAAGCAGCGCATCGTCATCGCGATGGCACTGATCCAGGGCGCGCCGCTCATCGTCGCCGACGAGCCGACGACCGCGCTCGACGTGACCGTGCAGGCCGAGATCCTCCAGCTGCTGCGCACGCTCCGGCACGATCTCGGCGGGTCCCTGCTGCTGATCACGCACAACATGGGCGTGGTCGCCGATCTGGCCGATCGGGTGATCGTCATGAACGGCGGCCGGATCGTCGAGAGCGCCGACGTGCAGTCGCTGTTCTCCGCTCCGGAGCACGAGTACACGCGCTCGCTGCTCGCGGCGGTCCCGCGCATCGGCGCGGCGGGCCCCGCGCTGCCGGAGCCGACGAGCGGCCACGAGCCGCTCGTCGTGGCCCACCGGCTCGAGATCTGCTACCCGGGGCGACTGGGGCGCCCGTCGTTCACGGCGATCGAGGACCTGTCGGTGACGCTCGCCCCCGGCGAGGTGCTGGGCCTGGTCGGCGAGTCCGGCTCGGGCAAGACGACCCTCGCGCGCGCCATCGCCGGGCTGGTCCCGGCCACCGGCGGCTCGCTGAGCGTCCTCGGCGCGGAGCTCGTCGGCCGCCGCGCCCGTCTCGGTGCCGCGGCGCGCGAGGACCTCGGCTTCGTCTTCCAGGACCCGGCGACCAGCTTCAATCCGTTCCTCACGATCGGCGAGTGCCTCGCCGAGCCCTTCGTCATCCACGGTCGGGCCGACTCGGCGTCCGGCGTGCGCGCCGAGGTGCTCGAGCTGCTCGACGCCGTGCGCCTGCCGCGCTCCTTCGCCGATCGCTTCCCCCACGAGCTGTCCGGCGGCCAGCGCCAGCGCGCCTCCCTCGCCCGGGCGATCGCCCTGCGCCCGCGCCTGCTGATCGCCGACGAGCCCACCAGCGCGCTCGACGTCTCGGTGCAGGCGACGGTGCTCGACCTGTTCGCCGAGCTGCAGAGCGCCCTGGGCTTCGGCTGCCTCTTCGTCAGTCACGACCTCGCCGTCGTCGACCGGGTGGCCGGGAGGGTCGTGGTGCTGCGGCAGGGCGCGATCGTGGAGCAGGGGCTCACGCGCGACGTGCTCCGCTCTCCCCGTGAGGCGTACACGCAGAAGCTCCTCGCGTCGCTCCCCGTGCCGGATCCGGTGCTGCAGCGCGCGGCCAGGGAGGCGCTCGCGTCTGCCGCCGGCTGACGCCGGCGCGGTCGCGCCCAGCGACTAGCGGACGGTCCCCGTCTGCAGCGCGGCCGAGGCCGCGGCGAAGCGGCGCGGGGCCGGAACGCCCTCCACCAGATCCGCCAGGACGCGGCCGATCGCCGGAGTGAACTTGAACCCGTGCCCCGAGAAGCCCGCGCCCACCACGATCGGGCCCGTGCGGTCGAGGATGAAGTCCTCGTTCCCGGTCATCGTGTACGTGCAGCTGATGACGTCGCAGACCTCGGCGTCGGCGCCGGGGATCCACTCGGCGACGTACCGGCGGAGGGCGGCGAGATGCTCCGGGATCGGGAGCCGCGGGCGGCGGTCCGGGTCGACGCTCGCCCCTACGCCGTGCCAGCCGACCTTCAGACCCTCGCCCGGAGTGAGCATGCCGTAGACGGGGCTCAGGAAGTAGGAGTCGGCGGAGCGGTCGGGGTCGGGAGCGTGGTTGAAGCTCGGCCAGACGCTCTCGGAGCTGCGGACGCGGAAGTGCGCGGGATGCTCCTCCGAGACCCGCATCGGCCGCAGCGGCACGAGCCCGGAGAGCAGGGGCTGCGTCCAGGCGCCGACGGTGACGACGACCCGGCGGGCGCGGTACTCGACGTCGTCGGTCGTGATGACGACCGCATCGGTGCCGACGACCTCGATGCCGCGCACGGGAGTGTCGTAGCGGAACCGGGCTCCGCGCCGTTCGGCACCCGAGCGCAGCGCGGTCAGGGCGTCGGCCGCGCGGACGCGACCGCTGCTGGGGATGTGCAGCACCTCGCTCTCGAAGCGGAGGGCGGGCCAGCGGTCGCGGGCCTCCGCGGCCGGGAGGAACTCGCTCACGATGCCGCGGGCGCGGTGCGAGCGGTGCACGGCGCGCAGCGGCTCCACCGGTCCGTGGTTGACCAGGCCGACCCGGTCCAGGAGCGTCACGCCCTCCTCGGTGCCGAGCCGCTGCCAGAGGTCGGAGGCCTCGAGGAGGAGGTCGAGGTAGTCGTCGGTGCCGTACGCCTCGTTGAAGTTGCGGGTGCGGCCGTGGGAGGCGCCGTTCGCGTGCGCGGCGCCGAACTGCTCGAGCAGGACGACGTCCGTGCCGCGCCGCGCGAGCTGCCAGGCGGCAGCCGAGCCCATGGCTCCTCCTCCGATGACGACCGTGTCGACGTTCTCGCGCACCGCGACCTCTCTCTCCTGGACCGACGTGCGCGGAACGAGGAGGCTTCCACTCTCTCCTCCGGTGCTGCCGTCGACCATGGACAGGTGGCGAGCGGTGGAGCCGGTGCCCTCAGCAGACGTCGAACAGGCGCGACCGCGGTCGGGAGCGGGCGTGGAGTGCCGTGCGACAGATGCAGGAAGGACGCCCGCGGAACCTCGACGGCTACTCGACGCCGGGTGCACGCGGCGTCGTCAGCATGGATCCAGCGCCCTCGGCGTCACATCCTCATCCCGCCGCTCCGGCCGACCCCGCAAGGAGTTCTCCATGAAACGTCGCCTACTGGCACCCCTCGTCGCTGGTGCGGCCGTGGCCGTGGCCCTCTCGGCCTGCTCACCCGGAGGGGGAGGAGCGGAAGCGCCGTCCGGGATCCTGCTCGGCACCACCGACAAGGTCACCGCTCTGGACCCGGTCGGCTCCTGGGACCTCGGATCGGCGACGCTGCAGAACCAGGTCTTCTCCTGGCTGCTGACGTCCGCTCCCGGATCCACCGAGCCGGTGCCGGACCTGGCCGCCTCCGCCGCGTTCACCGACCCGACCCACTACCGGGTCGTGCTGCGCGAGGACGCGACCTTCGCCAACGGGAACCCGCTCACAGCGTCCGACGTCGTCTTCTCGTTCGAGCGCCAGGTCGCCATCGCCGACGTCGACGGGCCGTACACGCTCCTCTCGGACATGGTCTCGGTCGAGGCGGAGGACGACTCCACCGTTGTCTTCACCCTGGCCACGCCGGACAACGCCCTCTGGCCGCAGATCCTCACGAGCCCCGCCGCCGCGATCGTCGACGAGGAGGTCTTCTCGGCCGACGCCGTCACCACGGACGACGAGATCGTCGCGGGCGACGCGTTCAGCGGCCAGTACTCCATCACGAGCTACGAGCTCAACTCGCTCGTGCAGCTCACGCGCAACGACCTCTACGGCGGGCTCCTCGGCGAGGCCGCCAACGAGTCGGTCGTCGTCCGCTACTACGCGGACGAGAGCAACCTCAAGCTCGACATCCAGCGCGGTGAGATCGCGGTCGCGTACCGCACTCTGAACGCGACCGACATCGAGGACCTCCGCGGCGACGAGGACCTCACCGTGCACTCCGGCCCCGGTTCCGAGATGCGCTACCTGGCGTTCAACCCCGAGACGATGCCCTTCGGATCGGCGACTCCGGAGGCGGATCCCGCTCGCGCCCTCGCCGTCCGGACCGCGGTCGCCCACCTGATCGACCGCGACGAGCTGTCGGAGCAGGTCTACCGGGGCACCTACGCCCCGGTCTACTCCGTGATGCCGAGCGCGCTCGTCGGGTACACCCCCGCCTACGAGGAGCTCTTCGGGGACGGGACCGGCGCCCCGAGCGCCGAGGAGGCGGCGGCGGTCCTCCAGGCGGCCGGCATCACCGAGCCCGTCGACCTCAAGCTGCAGTACAACACCGATCACTACGGGTCGAGCACGTCGGACGAGTACGCGCTCATCAAGAACCAGCTCGAGCGCAGCGGTCTGTTCACGGTCGACCTGCAGTCGACCGAGTGGACGCAGTACGTCAAGGAGAAGACGACGTCCTACCCCGTCTACCAGCAGGGCTGGTTCGCCGACTACCCGGATTCGGACAACTACCTCAACCTGTTCTACGGCACCGACGACGCGCCCTCGAACCTCGGCGCCGCGGTGAAGGACGACGCCTTCAACGACGTCGTCGTGCGCGAGCGGAGCCTGCAGCCCGGCGACGAGCGCACCGCGGCCATCGAGGAGGCGCAGCGCCTGGCGGCCGAGAAGGTGTTCACGGTCCCGCTCCTGGAGGGGACCGAGACCGTCATCGCCTCGTCGACCATCGGCGGGATCGAGGACACCCTCGACGGCTCGGGGCGGTTCCGCTTCGGGCTCCTGCGGAGCGAGTGACCGTTCCCCGCGACGAGCCGGACGCTCCTGCTCCGTCCGCGTGCGAAGCTCGGACCCACGAGAAGGCAGGACCGATGGACACCGACGCACCAGGCCTCGCCGACCGGCTCGCTCCCGCCCTCCGGCCGCGCCGCCCGTGACGGCGGCGGCGGCCGGGGGCGGCGCCGGGGCTCCGGAGGCGCGCCGCATCTCGATCGGGATGTTCGCGGCGGGGTTCGCCGTGTTCGCCCAGATCTTCGGGATGCAGGCCATGCTGCCCGCCGTCAGCCGGGACTTCGGCATCGGGGCGTCGACGGCGGCGCTGACGGTCTCCGCCGCGACCCTGGGCGTCGCCGTCTCCGTGCTCCCGTGGGCGTGGGTGGCCGACAGGATCGGCCGTGTCGAGGTGATGAGGATCAGCCTCGTCGCGGCGACCGTCGTCGCGTTCGCCTCCCCGGCGATGCCGACCTTCGAGACGGTGGTCGCGGCGCGAGCCGCGCTCGGACTGGCACTGGGGGCCGTCCCCGCGGTCAGCGTCGCGTTCCTCGCCGACGAGCTGGCCGCGAACCGGGTCGCGGTGGCCGCGGGCGTCCTCGTCGCCGGCAACACCTTCGGGGGCATCTGCGGCCGGATGCTCGGGGGGCCTCTGGCCGAGATCGCGGGCTGGCGCTGGGCCCTGATCGTCGTGGCCGGAACGGCGGCGGCGGCGACCGTCGCCTTCCTCCTGATCGTGCCGCCCGCCCGGGGCTTCCACCCCGGGGCGACCAGCGGGTACCCGCTGCGCACTCGGATCGCCCTCCAGCTGCGCGACCCCGTGATGCTGGGGCTCTACGCGCAGGGGCTCCTGCTGATGGGCGCCTTCGGAGCCGTCTACAACCTCCTCGGCTTCCACCTCCTCGCGCCCCCGTTCTCGGTGCCGGCGCCGCTCGTCGGACTCCTCTTCGCCGCGTACGTCTTCGGGACGCTCGCGAGCCGCGTGTCCGGCGTGCTGGCGACGCGGTGGGGCGTCCTGCCCACGGTGCTCGCCGGGATCGCCCTCATGATCCTCGGGCTCGGCCTGCTGCTGATCCCCGCTCTCGTCGGCGTCGTCGGCGGTCTCGTCGTCTTCACGATCGGCTGCTTCACCGCGCATCCCGTCGCGAGCGGGCAGTCCGGGATCCGCGCTCGCCTCGGCCGCGCGCAGGCCACCGCGCTCTACCAGCTCTCGTGGCTCAGCGGGACCGCTCTCTTCGGCTGGGCGGGCGCCGCGGTGCTCGATGCCGCCGGCTGGACGGCGACCGTCGGCTTCCTCGCGGTGCTCTGCGCGCTCGCGGCGGTGCTGGCCGTGCTCGGCCTGCGAGTGCTCGGCGATCGCCGGCCGGCACTCCCTCCGCCGCGGGAGTGAGGATCAGGTCCAGGCGTCGATCGAGAGGCTCCCGCCCGCGCGGCCGCGGACGGCTGCCACGGTCAACTCCCTCACCCGGTCGGCGGGCACCGGGGAGCCGGGGGTCGAGAAGATCCATCCCATCGTCTCGTCGTCGCTCAGGCCCGCGGGCACCTCTCCGTAGTAGGCCTTGCCGTAGACGGGGGTGCCCGGTTCGCTGCGCCAGCTGTCGGCGAGCGTGCCGATGTCCACGGCGTCGTAGCCGAGGTCGTCGAGCAGTGCGGCGACCTCGGCCTTGGCGGAGGCGTCGTCGCCCGCGATCGGCATGCCGCTGCGGTCCGGCGCTCCCGACGGGCGGGCCAGGGCGGCGAGCTGGCTCGAGACGATGTTGCCGGCCGCCTTCACGACCCTCGAGCCGGCCAGGTGGCGCTGCAGCAGCTCGCTGGAGGTCAGCTCGTTGCCGTCGAGCTCGGCGATGCGCCCGTCACGCTCGGGGTAGTAGTTCAGCGTGTCGATCACGGTCCTGCCGGCCAGCTGCGCCGTCGGGAGCGTCTCGTACGCGCCGAACGGGATGCTCACCACCACGAGGTCCCCGGCCTCGGCGGCCTCTGCGGGAGTGGCTGCTCGGGCGCGGGGCCCGAGTTCCGCGACGAGGTCGGCGAGCGATCCGGGGCCGCGGGAATTGCTCAGGACGACGTCGATGCCTGCTGCGACGGCGTGGCGGGCCAGGATCCCGCCGATGGTGCCGCTGCCGATGAAGCCGAGTGTCGTGATCATGGGGTCTCCTCGTGTCTGTGGGGAAGCGGGCCGATCGCGACGAGACATCACAACCGGACCGCTGGGTCAGGTTAGCAACCGTAGCAGCAAGATGACCGGTCGGTCATGTTGCGTAGACTGGTCCCATGAGCAGTGGACCCTCCGCGACCGCGCCACCCCGTCCGATGCGAGCCGATGCCGTGCGGACCCGCGCGGCTCTGCTGAAGGCCGCCTCGGACGTGTTCGCCGATCGCGGCGCGGACGGCTCCATCGCCGAGATCGCGGCGCGGGCGGGCATCGGGAAGGGCACCGTCTTCCGCCACTTCCCGACGAAGGAGGACCTGCTCGCCGCGATCATCGGCGAGGAGATGGAGGAGCTCGCGGAGGTCGGTCGTCGACAGGCGGAGAACGCCGATCCCGACGCCGCCCTGCTGCAGTTCATGAGCGCCGGCGTGGACCTCTACGCGACCAGGTCGCGAGCCTTCGTGCAGGCTCTGGGCACGATGCCCGATCGTCAGCACCCGGAGACGCGACCCCGGTGGGAGCGGCTGATCGGGGCGGCGGAGGCGCTCGTGCGTCGAGCTCAGCGGGAGGGGTCGCTCCGCCCCGACCTGAACGGCGAGGACGTCATGCTGCTGATCTGCGGCGTGTACTACACCGCGGCGCCCCTGCTCGACTCCGATCCGTCGGCCTGGCGGCGGTACCTGCAGCTCGCCTTCGACGGGATGTGCGCCCGGGAGGCCGGGCCGTTGCGCCCCGTGGGCAGCGAGGGAGAGGACCTCTCATGACCACCCTCCCCACCCTCGCCGTGACGGGCGTCACCGGCGTCCTCGGCGGCTCCGTCGCGCGCGCGCACGCCGCCGACGGCGTCGCCCAGCGGCTGCTCGCCCGCACCCCCGCGAAGGCCCCGCGGCTGTCCGGCAGCACCGTGCATCCCTTCAGCTACAGCGACCGGCCCGCCTCGATCGAGGCCCTCACCGGCGTCGAGACCCTCTTCATGGTGTCCGCGTCCGAGAGCGCCGACCGCCTCGACCAGCACCGCACCTTCGTCGACGCCGCGGCCGCCGCCGGTGTCCGGCACATCGTCTACACGTCGTTCATCGCCGCCGCCCCCGACGCGGTCTTCACCCTCGCGCGCGATCACGGGGCGACGGAGGAGCACATCCGGGCGTCCGGCATGGCGTGGACGTTCCTGCGCGACAGTTTCTACATCGACTTCATGGAGGCGCTGGTGGGCGAGGACGGAGTGATCCGCGGCCCAGGAGGCGGCGGCCGCGTCGCGATCGTGACCCGCGCCGACGTGGCCCGCACCGCGGTCGCCGTGCTGCGCGACCCCTCCGCGCACGCCGGACGGACCTACGACCTCACCGGTCCGGAGGCCCTGAGCTTCGCCGAGATCGCGGCGACGATCGCCCGGGTCCGCGGCCGCGAGGTCTCGTTCCACGACGAGAGCCTCGAGGAGGCCTACGCCTCGCGCGCCGTCTACGGCGCCCCCGACTGGCAGGTCGACGCCTGGGTGAGCACCTACACCGCCGTCGCGAGCGGCGGCATGGCCGCCGTCAGCGACGCCGTCGAGACCGTGACCGGAGCCGCCCCGCAGTCGCTCGAGGCATTCCTGGCGTCGACGGCGCGCTGATCCGATCGGTTCGCGTCACCGCACGTCCCTCCCACCGTCCGGGTCACCCCGCGGGAAGCACTCCGGCGAATCGGACGAGGAACGCGCGGATCGTGTCCAGACTGTCGTCGTCGTAGTCGTCGAGCGCCTCCTCGAGCCTGCTCGCGGAGCTCGCCAGGAACGGTTCGAGGCGACGGTGGGCGTCGTCCGTCGCCCGGACCGTCACGAGTCGGCGATCGCTGCTCTCGCGGGTGCGGGCGACGAGCCCGCGACCCTCCAGCCGGGTCAGGAGGGCGTTGGCGGCTCCGGTCGTCAGGCCGATGCGCTCCGACAGCCGGGTCGGGGAGAGGGGCGCCCCCGCGCTCTCGGCCCAGACGATCTCGCCCAGCGCGGTCCCGTCGATGGTGGGCAGCTCCATCCAGCCGGCGAGTCGGTGGGCCGACTCCTGGTAGCGGACGGCGTACAGGTGCAGGGCCTCGAGCACCTCGGTCCTCGGTGACGGCACGGGAGATCCTCTCAGCGGAGCAGGAAGCGGGCGGGCGTCGATCGTCACGCGCGCAGCGTGGGGTAGTCGGCGAGACGCGGGACGTTCTTCTCGCTCGTCAGCAGGTTCGACGAGAAGAACCGGCGCACGGGACCGGAGGCGGCCAGGCGGTGCGCGGCGCGCACGGCGCGGACCCCTGTCGTCGACGTCGGGTGCAGCAGTCGTGCGCCGCCGCGGGGGAGGCCCTGCGCACTGTCCGCGTAGCGCCGCAGGAGCCGCTCGTAGCGGCCGAACGCCTGGGCGTGGTCTCGCGGATGCGCGGCCAGCTCGCCGGCCAGGACGTGCGCGCCGACGAGGGAGAGCGTGGTCCCCATCCCCGTCGGCCCCGATCCCCACGCCGCGTCGCCGACCAGGGCGATCCGGCCTCTGCTCCAGGTCGACATCACGACCTGCTCCATCCGCTGCGTGTAGAACTCGTCGGGTCGCGCCGCGAATCCGGCGAGGATCCGCTGGGTCCGCCAGCCGGCTCCGCGGAACCGCTCCCGGAGGATCGACAGCTGGACGTCGGTG
Source organism: Rathayibacter sp. Leaf296 (assembly GCF_001423045.1). Taxonomy (NCBI): domain Bacteria; kingdom Bacillati; phylum Actinomycetota; class Actinomycetes; order Micrococcales; family Microbacteriaceae; genus Rathayibacter; species Rathayibacter sp. Leaf296. Next base: position 563,419 of record NZ_LMNR01000002.1, on the reverse strand, counting down.
GGCAGGCTCTCGAACCCGAACGGCTCGGATTCGAAGGACATGCTCGCGCGGATGGTCCCTTCGTTGTCGGGCCGGACGGACGCCACGCGACCTCGGTCCGCCGTGTACCAGTCCCACGTGTCGACGTCGTCCGAGTGACGGTCGAGGGTTCCGTAGGTGATGCTCACGCCGAAATCGCGCAGTCGCGTCTCGTCGGCGAAGAGGAGCCGCCGAGTGCGGGAGCTGCGGCCCTCGGCCACGAGCATCAGGTCGAACCGCTCGCGTGCTCCGCTCTCGAAGGCGACGTCCACTCCCTCGGCGTCCTGATCGGCGCCCGTGACGAAGTCGCCGTAGCGGAGCTCCACCTCCGCCGGCACGGCGTCGACGAGGATCGCGGCGAACCGGCCGCGGAGGATCTCGACCTCCGCGGTCGGACCGTCCCGACCTTCCTCCTTCGGGAAGACCGCGTAGGCGCGGCCCGACTCGTCGACGAACCGGGTGCCCTCTTCACCGGTGGTGCTCCGCAGGACGACGTCCTCGAGCTCCATCCGGCGCAGGACGTCCCGGCCCAGCCCGCGCACGTCGATGTTCTGCCCCGTCTCGCGGGGCTCGCTCGAGCGCTCGAGGAGCACGACGTCGAAGCCGGATCGGGCGAGCCCCCAGGCGAGCGTCGGGCCGGCGATGCTGGCGCCGGTGACGAGGACGCGAGGAGGGCGGTGAGCAGGAGCGGGCATGGTGGGCCTTCCGGAGCGGGAGCGGAGCGGGCGGGCCTCCTCGTCCGACACTAGCTTCACCCTGATACGACTTCACTGTGAAGTGACCGCGAGCCGACGCAGGTCGTCGCTCGTCAGGGAGTCAGGCCATCACCCCTGCTCCTGAGCGTGCTCACCAGTCGGCGCAGCTCCGCGTCGTGCGTCCGCTTCCACTCCGAGACCTCAGGAGCCGCGAGCGGGTCGCCGTGTGCGCCCGCCGAGACGTACTGCAGCAGGGCGATGTCGACGAGGGTCGCGAACACGTCGTCATCCGCCTCCGTGGAGCGGCCGACGACTCCGATCGTCGCGGAGCAGTCGATGTCCGGACCGGACAGGGTGAGGGACCACAGCTGGATCGGCCCCGCGGCCGTCCGTCTCGCGTGATCGGTCGTCCTGTGAGTGACGGTGATGACGACCCCGCCGACTGTCCGCTGCATGTGCCGCTCCTCTCTTCTCCGGGCTCACACGGAGTGAGGTGTCCACGCTCTCTGTGCCGGAACGGCTCGTTCTCGAGAGCGGAGGGGCGGGAGCCCGAGCCGAACCTAGGGTGGACGGCATGGACACGACCCCGCCGCCCTCCGACGAGGCGCGCGCCCAGGCGGAGCGCGCGCTGCGCGCCATCCGGAACGTGGACGACGGAGCCGACCCGGGAGCCGAGGCCTTCGCCCTCTCGAACGACTTCACCGATCGGCAGCTGGAGCGGCTGCGCGCACTCTGGCGCCGCCGGGGTCGTCGCGGGACGAGCTGAGCGAGCACGCGGGCCGGGCGCCCGCCTCGCGTCACTCCTCCGGATCGACCACGAGTCCCGTGCCGCCACCGCGACGCTCCGGTTCGGCGACCGCGGTCATGCGGCCGGAGGAGTCGACCTCGATCGCGGCCACGGCTCCGATCTCGGCGGCCGAGGTGAACGAGTCGCCCGAGGGGGTCAACTGCTGGCCGAAGGGTGCGAGGTCGTCGGCGTAGGCCTCGATGAAGCCGGGCTCGGCCGTGGTCGCCGCCGCGTTGCGCTGCGAGGCCCGGGGAGCGGCCACCGCCTCCGGGAGCGTCATGCCGAGGTCGATGCGGTTGACCAGCGTCTGGAGCACGGTCGTGATGATCGTCGATCCGCCCGGCGAGCCGACGACGAACTTCACCCTGCCGTCGTCGAGCACGATGGTCGGCGACATCGACGAGCGCGGGCGCTTGCCCGGCTCGATCCGGTTCGGGTCGCCGTCGACGAAGACGGGGGAGAAGTCGGTGAGCTCGTTGTTGAGGAGGAAGCCGCGTCCGGGGACCGTCATGGCCGAGCCGCCGGTCTGCTCGATCGTCAGCGTGTAGGAGGCGGCGTTGCCCCACTTGTCGACGACGGAGAGGTGGGTGGTCGAGATGTTCTCGGTGTCGGCCTGCTCCTCGGAGACGGCGGTCGCGCATCCGGACCCGTCGAGCGCGCCGGGAGCGACCGGGCGGACGGAGGCCGTCGTCGGGTCGATCGTGCAGTCGCGGGCGTCCGCGAACTCCTGGCTGAGCAGCGTGTCGGTCGGCACGTCGGTGAAGGCGGGGTCGCCGACGTAGGCGCCGCGATCGGCGAACGCGCGGGCCGACGCCTCGAGGTAGAGGTGCAGGGCGCCGCCGGTGCTCTCGGCGCCGAGGTCGTGGTTCTCGAGGATGTTCAGCGCCTCGCCGACCGCGATGCCGCCGGAGGAGGAGGGCGCCATGCCGTAGACGTCGAGTCCGCGGTAGGAGACGCGGGTGGGCGCCTGCTCGAGGACGGAGTAGGCGGCGAGGTCGGCCGCGGTGAGCGAACCGGCCGGAGCGGGCAGGGCGGAGTCCGGGGCGACGCGGGGGTTCTGGACCGTGTCGGCGATCTCCGCGGCCAGCGGTCCCTCGTAGAACGCGCTCGGACCCTGCGCCGCGATGCGCGTCAACGTCTTCGCGAGGTCGAGGTTGCGGAAGGTGCTGCCGACCTTCGGGGCGTCGCCGCCGGGGAGGAACAGCTCCGCCGTGTCGGGGAACGCCTGGAACCGCTCGAGGTTGTCGAGCGTCTGGTTGCGGAAGGTCTCGTCGACCGGGAAGCCCTTGGCGGCCAGCGCGATGGACGGCGCGAGCACGACCGGGAGCGGCAGGGTGCCGAACCGGTCGACCGCGGTGTCCCACGTCGCGACCGTTCCCGGGACTCCGACCGCGACGCCCGACGAGACGAGGTCGGGCGTGAACGTGTAGGGCGCACCCGTCGCCGGGTCGAGGAAGGCATCGGGCGTGATGCCCGCCGGCGCGGTCTCGCGCCCGTCGATCGTGCTCACCTCGCCGGAGGCGGCGTCGAAGTAGACGAAGTAGCCGCCGCCGCCGATGCCGGCGCTGTAGGGCTCGGTCACGCCGAGGGCGGAGGCGGTCGCGACCGCGGCGTCGGCGGCGTTCCCGCCGCGCTTGAGCACCTCGAGTCCCGCGCGGCTCGCGCGGGCGTCGACGGACGAGACGGCGCCGCCGTACCCGACCGAGGTCGAGGGCGAGACGACCGGCCCGCCGAGGGCGTCGCGGACGTCCCCGAGCGATGGCAGTCCGTCCCGCGGGAAGACCGGCCTGTCCAGAGCGGACGCCGGAGCGGCACCCGCCGCTGTGAGCGAGACGACCGCGACCAGCGCGAGCGCGATCCGGCGGAGACGGGGTGTCGTGTCCATGGCGTTCCTCCGGTGGAACTCGGTGGTGCGTGGCGGGTTCCCCCAACCTAGGGGGGTACGGGCGCACGGGCTAGGGGCTGTCGGGTCCTCGACGCGGTGGCTCGCAGGTTCCCGCCGGAATCGACGCGTCCAGCCTCACGTCTGCAGGCCGGACCGTTCGCAACCGAGGCGGAGACGGGCCGAGCGCGCCTTCTCGGCGTCCGCGCCGCCTCCCGACCTCGGTTGCAGACGCCCCCAGCGCATCGATCGCGGTCCTCGACGCGGAACGGCACGGGAGGCCCCGAGGAGGGGCGCATCCCGTGCCGTTCCGCAGTGATCAGCGGTTGCGGATCCTCGTGATCAGCGGTCGCGGATCCTGTCGAGCAGATCGCCGGCGATGCCCTCGGCCCGGTCCCTGATCGACGTGTCGCTCTGCGAGGGTGCGGTCACGGTGAACGGGAGGGTGACGGCCTTGCCGGTCTGGTCGCCGGTGACGGTCACCGAGTAGTCGCCGGGGGTGCTCGGTGCCTTCCCGGTGTAGGTCAGGCCGCCGTCGATCAGCTCGCGCGTCTTCGTCCGATCGGTGAACAGCGGAGCCGATCCGATCAGCTGGGTGTCGCCCCGGAAGCCTTCCGCGGTCAGGACGATCTCGGCTCCGGGTGCGAACGAGCTGCCCGACAGCTCGGCGGTGGCGCCGAAGCTCATCGAGCGGATGTCGCGGTCCAGGCCCAGTGCGTTCGAGATCGTGAAGAACGTGTCGGTCTGATCGGTGAGACCGGCCACGTTCGCCGCGCCCGGTCCGTACGCCGCGATGCGCAGCTGCGAGCCGGTGTGCTGCTGGGAGCCGCCCTCGGCCGCGGTGCCGTAGGACACCTTCATGGTGCTGCCGTCGGCGGTCGTCAGCGCGGTGCTGAGCGAGGTCGGAGGGGTGGAGTCGACGATCTGGCTCGAGTGGGCGTGATCGGCGGTCACGATGACGAGCGTGTTCCCGTCGGCCTTCGCGAACGCGAGCGCGGCCTGGACGGCCTCGTCGAGGTCGACGGTCTCGCCGATCTGGCCGCACGCGTTGGCGGCGTGGTCCTGCTTGTCGATGCTCGCGCCCTCGACCTGGAGGAAGAAGCCGGCGTCCGACGTGTCGAGCAGGTCGATCGCCTTCTCGGTCATCGCGCGGAGCGTGGGCTGCTCGGCGGGGCGGTCCGGATTGACCGCGCACGTCTGCGGGGCGGCGTCGGCGCCTCCGACGGTCGCGGGGGTCGGCGCGTACCGCACGGGCAGGTTGCCGGAGTTGAACAGGCCCAGCACGGGCGCGTCCTGATCGGCGACCGTGAGCGCGTCGAGCTGACCGGCGGTGCCGGCGGTCGTGGCGTCGCCCAGCACCTGGTAGCCGCGGTCGGCCGCCTGCTCGAAGAGGGTCTCGCCGGCCCAGTCGCCCGCCTTCGCGGACTGCGCGAAGCTCGCGGACCCTCCGCCGAGGGTCAGGTCGGCGCGGGTGTCGAGGATCTGCTCGCTGATCGAGCCGAGCCCGCCGTTCTCGAGCGCGTCGTTCCCGCAGCTGACGCTGTCGGGTCCGTAGCAGCTGCGGGCGTCGACGTGCGCCGCCTGGACGGCGGGGGTGGCGTCCTGGATCTCGGCAGTGGTGACGTTGCCGGTCTTCAGGCCGTTCGCCTTGGCGACCTCGAGGAGGGTGTCCTTGCGGTTCTGGTCGATGTCGACCGAGATCGCGTTGTCGTACGTCTTGGTCCCGGTGGCCCAGGCGCTGCCGGTGGCGGCCGAGTCGGGGACGTAGTCCGGCGCGCCCTTGACGGCTCCGGTCGCGGGGTCGTCCGCGCGGTAGAGCGAGTACGTCGTGTACTGGCCCGTGATCGGCAGAGCGTCGATGCCGGGGAAGCGGCCCGCAGCGCCGTACTGGTAGTTGCGGGCGACGGTGATCTCGGAGTCGCCCATGCCGTCGCCGATGAGGAGGATGACGTTCTTCGCGTCCTGAGCCTCCACCTCCGCGCGGAGGGTGTCCGAGAGGTCGGCGTCGACCGGCGAGATCCGTGCGGCGCCGCCCGTGGCGCTGAGATCGGGGGTGCCCGCCGCGGTGGCGATGCTCGGAGCGGCGAGTGCCGCTCCGCAGATCAGTGCGGCGGCCGAGAGGGCCAGCGCGGAGCGTCCGCGGGTCGCGGAGCGGAGCAGTCGTGTCACGTCGTGGTCTCCTTGAAGGGTGAGGGGGCCCCAAGAAGGGGCACGCCCTCAGCAGACTCCTGTCGGAGGTCCGAGTGGGTGAACGACGATGCAGGGCCGGGTGAACTCTTCGGTCCGCTCGCAACGCTCGCCGATCCCGACCCGTTGCCGTCGGCGCCGCCCTCCGTCACCCTGGACGCATGCAGCCGAGCGACCCGGTCCAGCCGTTCCGCCTCTCGATCCCCGACGCCGAGATCGCCGATCTCCGCGCCCGCCTGACCTCCCGTCGGCCCCCGTCGCCGCTCCCCGGCGACGACTGGGCGACAGGCGTGCCCGAGTCCGTGCTCGCCTCGATGCTCGAGCACTGGCGCCGGTTCGACTGGCGCGCCTACGAGGCGGACCTGAACGCGCTGCCGCAGTTCACGACCGTGATCGACGGGCAGACCCTCCACTTCATCCACGTCGTCTCCCCGGTCGAGGGCGCCCTGCCGGTGCTCCTGCTGCACGGATGGCCGGGCTCGTTCCTGGAGTTCCGCGCGCTGATCGAGCCGCTCACCGACCCGGAGCGGCACGGCGGGGACCGCGACGACGCGGTGAGCGTCGTCGTCCCGAGCCTGCCCGGCTTCGGGTTCTCGACACCGCTGGTCGGCTCGGACTGGGGCGCGACGAGGATCGCCGAGGTCCTCGCCGAGCTGATGGACCGCCTGGGCTACGACCGGTTCGCGGTGCAGGGCGGCGACGTGGGCGCGGGAGTCGCTCCGGAGCTCGGCCGCGTCGCGCCGGACCGCGTGGTGGGTGTGCACGTCAACGGCGCCGTCGACTTCGCCACGGGGCTCGACGAGGACGCCGTCGCAGCCCTCTCTCCGCTCGAGCGCGACCGCGTGGCGCGCATCGAGCGGTTCCTGCGGGACGAGGCGGGATACATCGCGATCCAGTCCACCCGGCCGGGCCTGATCGGTGCGGCGCTCGCCGACTCGCCCGCAGGGCTGATGGCGTGGATCCTCGACAAGCTCACGGCCTGGTCGGTGCCGCAGGAGGCCTCGGCCGCGGACGTCCTCGGTCTCGACTTCGTCCTGGCCGACGTCTCCCTCTACTGGTACACCCGCTCGGCAGGCTCCTCCGCCTTCGTCGGCTACGCGCAGGGCGGGGGCTGGGGAGTGACGCCCGAGAACTCCGGTGTGCCGACCGCGTCGCTCCAGTTCCAGCACGACATCGGGATCCGCAGCGTCGACGAGCGGTCGAACACGATCGTCCGCTGGACGGATGTCGAGGATCGCGGGGGCCACTTCGCGGCGCTCGAGGAACCGGAGCTCCTCATCGAGGACCTCCGGGCGTTCCTGCGCACGGTGCGCGGGACGGTCGCGCGGCCCTGATCCGCCCGCGCTCTCAAGGGCGAGGGGACAGGGGGAAGGGAGGGCGCGTTCACCGCGCGCCCTCCCTTCCACGTCGTCCCGGAAAGCCGATCGAGCCGGATGTCCGACCGATTCATCGGCATCGATCCAGAAGCCCGACTATCTCGTGCAGTCGGAATTGCTCACCGGGTCCTTGCCGGAATTCGAGCACGAGGCTGTATTGCCCCAGGTCGACCAGTCCGAAGGATTGTGCAGATAGACCGGATAGGCGGGGGAATTCGCGACGTGATTCGCCGTGACGAGGTTCTTGTTGCCCGATCCGTCTTCACGCGTGATCACCTGAATTCCGTACATCCGCGGGTTGGACAGGGTGTTCCCGGCGGCCGTCCATCCGTTGCCGGAGACCATCGTCAGCGACAGCACGTCGGTCGAGATCCGCGAGCCGCGGGCGACGACGTTGCCGATGATGTGACCGTCCCACGTCCCCTCCTTCGCCTCGATGGGCTCGGCGCCCGTGTCGCGGATGACGTTGTCGATCACCAGGTTGCGGTTCGACTTGTCCGGGGCGCAGCCGTTGTACTCGCACCAGTTGCGGTCGGAGGTGCCGACGTAGACGCCCTCGCCGTACTTCGCGGTGACGAGTCCCGTGCGGCTGATCGTCGAGCCCACGATGAGCGAGTCCACGGTCTGGTTGCGGAAGTGCACACCCTCGTAGCCGATCTCGGAGACCGTCAGATCCGCGATCCGGACCTCCGAGCTCGCGAGCACGTGGACGCCCTGGAACGCGTTGCGCACCGAGAAGCCGACGAGGTGCACGTTGTGAACGTCCTTGAGGGTCAGGGCGATGCCGGAGCCCGTGCTGCCGGTGGAGAGCACCGCGTTCGGGGAGCCGCACAGCCAGACCCCCGCGGCGCTGTCGGGGATCGAGCGCAGGTTGAAGGCGCCGGTGTACAGACCGTCCGCCATGCGGATGACCTGCCCGGGGCGGGCGCCGACGAGGGCGCTGTTCAGCTCCGAGGCGGTGCGCACGGTCTTCGTCGGAGTCGGGCAGTCCGAGGCGGCCTGCAGCGCGGCCCGCGTGCTCATCTGCTCACCGGTGACAGTGGTCGGCGCGGTGACCGTGGACCTGCGGCCGTCGCTGTCGCGGGCGGTGATCCAGTAGGAGTGGGCCACGCCGAGGGCCGCGTCCTCGTCGCGGTACTGACGGACCGGATCGGCGACCGTCGCGATCGTCTCGTCGCCGGAGCCGGAGGAGCGGTGCACGTCGTAGGAGACGACGTCGGAGGAGAACGGCGCGTTCCAGCCGAGGACGTAGCCGTCCACGAGGGGGAACGCCTGCACTCCACCGACGGCCAGGCCGTCGCCGGCCAGCTCGAACGCGTCGATGATCAGGTTCTTGTCGCTGGACGCCCAGTTCTTCCGCCCGGTGTAGGCGATCTTGACCGTGTGGACCGTGTCGGCCAGGTCCGAGCGCTCGAACACCGGCACCTGGTACTTCGTGGTGGAGCTGTAGCGGTCGACGGAGGCGACGACCTTGCCGTCGATGGACACGTCCGCGATCCCGGAGGTGGGGGTGGTGCGGCTGAGCCAGCGGAACGAGGTCCCGGCGAAGGTGAACTGCACATTGCCGGCGCCGTTCAGGTACTCGATCGTCCCTCCGCTGTCACCGCCGGTCATGGTGCGCCAGTCTCCGGAGTAGTCGAGCTTCCAGTGGCTGCCCTCGACTCGCAGCGGGTCGGTGCCGCTGGGCGCGAAGTCGGCCGTGGGGGTCGGAGTGGGCGGCGCCGTCGGAGTCGAGGTCGGGCGCGGAGTGGCGGTCGGAGTCGCCGTCGGCGTGGCCGTCGCGGTCGGCGTGGGGGAGGGGCTCGGCTCCGTGGACGAGGCCTCCCGGCCGAGCTCGAACGCGTCGATGATCAGATTCGCATCGGTCGCCGCAGGGTTCTTCTCGCCGGTGTAGGCGATCTTCACGGTGTGCACCTGGTCCGGGAGCCCGATCCTGGTGAGGACCGGCACCTGGTACTGCGTCGACGACGAGTAGCGGTCGACCTCGGTCAGGAGCTTGCCGTCGAGGTAGACGTTCGCGATCCCCGAGGTCACTCCGGTGCGGCTGATCCAGCGGAACGCGGTGCCGGTGAATTTGAACTGCACCCAGCCCTCGCTGTTGAGATAGGCGATACCGCCGCCGCTGTCACCGCCCGACATATCGCGCCAGGAACCCGAATAGGTGAGATCGGCACTGCTTTCCTGCACCCTTATCGGGGTGGTCGGAGTGGGTTGGAGAATTGCTGCGGAAGCCGGTTGCGCCATCCCGCCGACGGCCAGAAGAGAGACCAGTGCGACGGCGAGAGCGCCGAATCGGAATCGGTGTGAGGAGGACGCGGCAGTGGGGGCTGCGCGCGCAGAGAACGAGAAAGGCAAGAGAACTCCGCAGGATCTCGAGGAAAGGGGATTGCCTCGAATCTACGTAGCCTTTATCGTCCTCTTTCCGATCGGAGCATTAATCGGGTTGGGCCTCCCCCAGACGGGCCGCACCATCGGCGGAGGCTCCCACCGCTCAGGAAGCACGCGTCCCCCTCCCGGGGCGCACGGCTATCGTGCGGGGATGCCCACGAGCGACGAGACCTGGACCCTGGCCGACCACGACGTCCCGCTGTACCGCAGCGGGGAGGGCGAGCGGGCCCTCATCCTGATCCACGAGGTGTGGGGAGTGGACGGGCACATCCGCTCGGTCGCCGACCGCTACGCGGCCGAGGGGTTCCGCGTCGTCGCCCCCGAGCTGCTCGCCGACAGCGGGCTGCTCGAGCAGCTCGACACCGAGCAGCGGGCCGACTACGACCACCCCGTGCGGCGGCTGCCGCGGCAGGTCGAGCTGCGCACCTTCTTCGCGCCGGTGTTCACTCCCGAGCACGCGGCACGGAGCGTCGCGATCCTCCGCGCGCTCGTCACCCGCCTGCTGAGCGAGGACGGAGTGACGAGCGTCTCGGTCACCGGCTTCTGCTACGGCGGCACGTTCAGCTGGGCGCTGGCGCTCGCCGAGCGGCGACTCGCGGCGGCCGTCCCCTTCTACGGGCACGTCACGGCGTCCGACGAGGAGCTCGCGGCCCTCGAGGTGGGCGTGCTGGCCTTCGTCGGCGATCAGGATGCGCCGCTCGTCGCCCAGGTGCCCCGGATCCGCGAGGCGACGGCCGGGGAGGACGTCGAGGTGATCGTCTACCCGGGGGCGGGCCACGCCTTCTTCAACGACTCGAACGAGGGCACCTACGTCCCGGAGGCGGCGGCCGACTCGTGGACGCGGGCACTCGCGTTCCTCCGGGCCCGCGCGATCTGACACGCGCCTCCGCCGAACGGAGCATCGGCTGAGAACGGCCCTCGGCGACCATCGTGTCCGACGACCGCTCTCAGCCGACGTTCCGTTCACGCCGCCTCGGTCACCCGGCCCCCCTTCAGGTGCAGCCGACGCTGAGCGCGGCGGGCCACGGCGGAGTCGTGCGTCACGATCACGAGCGTCAGCCCGCGCTCGGTCCAGAGCGTCTCGAGCAGGGTCATGATGTCGTCGCGGGTGTCCTCGTCGAGGGCGCCGGTCGGCTCGTCGGCGAGCAGCACCCGGGGCCTCTTGACCAGGGCGCGGGCGATCGCGACCCGCTGCTGCTGCCCGCCCGACAGCTGGGCCGGGAGGTGCTCGCCGCGGTCGGCGAGTCCGACGGAGGCGAGGGCCTCGCGGGAGCGCTCCGTCCGCTCGGCGGCGGGCATCCGCTGCGGTGCGAGGGCCGTCTCGACGTTCTCGAGGGCGGTGAGCGTCGGGATCAGGTTGAAGCTCTGGAACACGATCCCCACCTCGGTCGCCCGCACCGCGGCGAGCCGGCGATCGCGGACGGAGGAGATCTCGTGCTCGCCGAGGACGACCGTGCCCGAGGTGGGCCGGTCGAGCGCGCCGAGCATCTGGAGCAGCGTCGACTTGCCGCCGCCCGTCGGCCCCTGGATCGCGACCATCTGGCCGTCCGGGATGGTGAGGGTGACGTCCTTCAGCGCGGTGACCGCGGTCTTCGCGCCGGAGTAGCTCTTGGTGACGTTCGTGAGGGTGTACATGTCGTCCTTCTGGTGGGAGAGATCGGAGGGGATGCTCGGTCAGCCGACCGAGCGGAGCGCCGCGGCGGGGCGCAGGCGCGCGGCCCGCCAGCCGCCGATCGTGCCGGCGAGCAGTCCGCCGAGGACCGCGAGGCCGACGGCGAGGAGGATCACCGGGATCGTGACCGGGAGCGAGAGCGCGACCTCCGTGGCCGCCACCGGTGCTCCCGGGCCGAACCCTCCTCCGGGGCCGCCCGCGGACGTCGAGGCGGAGGTGCCCGACAGGGTGGGCGCGACGGCGTTCACGATCGTGATGCCGAGGAGGCCGATCGCGATGCCGGCGGCGCCTCCGATCAGGCCCTGCACGACCGATTCGCCCGCGACCTGGCGCACGACGCGGCCGTTCGACCAGCCGATCGCCTTCAGGGTGCCGAACTCGCGGGTGCGGCGGGTGACGCCCGAGATCGTGAAGAGCGTCGCGATCAGGAACGCGGCGGCCAGGACCAGCAGCGAGAGCCAGGTGCCGAGGTCCGCGACGAGGTCGCCGGCCGTCGACAGCGAGCCCGAGACGGAGGAGGCGAGGTCGGCCTGCGTTGAGACGGTGCTGTCGGGCAGCGCGGCCTCGAGATCGGCCTTAATCCCCGCGATGTCCTCGGAGGACGCGGCCTGGACGTAGACCGAGGAGATCATCCCGGTCTCGCCCGAGAGCGTCTGCGCGACGTCGAGCGGGACGTAGGTGTCGTAGGCGGTGCTCGCGTCGGGGGAGTCGGTCGTGACGACGCCGATCACGGTGAACGCGGTGCCGCCGATCTCGAGGGTCGAGCCGACCGACAGGGCCGCCGCGGTGGCGTAGGAGGAGTCGAGCACGACGACGTCCTGCCCCGCGTCCGCGGCGGTGAAGGTGCGCCCATCGGTGAGGACGACGTCGGCGAGCGGGCCGATCGCACTGCCCGTGGGGTCGAGGCCGAGCACCGAGAACGAGTCGACGCCGAAGGAGGAGCCGCCTGCGCCCCCGGTCGGAGCCTCGCCGGGCGCCGCGGTCTGCGACCGGTCCGGCATCTCGCCGCTGAACGTGGTGCTCGTGAGCGAGAGCACGCCGATCGCCGTCTGCACGCCGTCGACCCCGAGGGCCGTGTCGAGGGCCGAGGCGTCGAACGCGGTGGTCCCGCGGTCGACCTCCAGGCGCGACCGGCTGACCGAGGTGGTGCCGCCGTCGGTGGTGCCGTCGTCCCCGCCGAAGTCGAAGCGCTGGCCGCCGGCCCCGCCCTCGGCCGGCGCGGTCGCGGCCTGCGTGACGGTGATGTCGGTGCCGACCCCGTAGACGGAGCCGAGGACGGACGCCTGCGCGGTCCGCACCCCCGCGGCGAACGAGGTGACGAGGATCACGAGGGCGATGGCGAGCGCGAGACCCGCGGCGACGACGACCGTCTGCCGTCGCCGGTTCGTGAACTCCCTGCGGAGGTAGGTGGTGAACATCGTGTCCTTCTGGTCGAGGTGGAATGCCCCGGGACGGGGCGCGCAGCGGAGTCGTCCGCTCGATGCCCGACCGTAGGGACGGCGGTTCTGCGCGGCGTCTCGACCGGCTGTGCCACGGCTATGAGCCGGTGATCGCCCCGGAGGGTCGTGCGCGAAGCGGGATTCCGCGCCACTTCTCGACGCACGCGGCCCGTCGATCGAGGGAGCGAGCGGGGAGTGAGTCGGGTCGCACACGACGTCCCGCGCCGCTGCACCGGCTCCTCCGTGCGTGTGGGCGCCGCAGGATAGCCCCACCGAGGCTCCCTCACGATCTGGCGCGGGACGTCGCCTGCGTCTCCGCCGCTCCTACTTTTCCGGGAGACGCGTCGTCGACGCCGCCACCCCGTCCCGCCCCCGTCGAAAGGCAGCCCGTGCCCGAGAACACCCTGTCCCGCCGCTTCCTCGCCACCTCCGCTCTCTGGAGCGTCCCGGTCGTCGCCGTGGCCGTCGCCACTCCGGCGGCCGCCGCGTCGGCACCCCCGTTCGACCTCGTCGTGACCGTGACCTGCCTCTCCGGCAAGGTCCCGCGGTTCACGATCACAGAGGCGAACGGCGGAGTGATCCTCGCCGGCACCGTCCTGACGATCACCGGCAGCGCCCTCCCCCTCGTCACGCTGAGCACCACGGGCGCCGTCATCGGCCGCCTCGGCCCCGGTCGCGCGTCCCGTCCGCTGACGGTCTCAGCCGACACCCCCGTCCTGACGATCGATCTCTGGAAGGTGTCGGGGATCTTCGCGGAGTCGGACTTCACCGTGGCCGTGACGAGCCTGCCCGCCGGATACACCGACTCCGCTGCCGCGAACGACTCCGCCTCGATCGGGATGTCCGGCGTGGTCGCCTCCGGTGGCCTCTTCGTCGGGATCTGCGCCTAGCTCCTCGCCCTTCCCCCGCGCGCCGTCGCGGTCCTAGGCTCGCGCTCAACCGGAACGAGCCGACGGAGGCGCCGATCATGACTGCGACACGCGAGAGCACGACCGCACCGCCGGAGCTGAAGCGGGTCCTCGGACCCAAGCTCCTCCTCCTGTTCGTCGTCGGGGACATCCTCGGCACCGGCATCTACGCCCTCACCGGTCAGGTCGCCGCCGAGGTGGGCGGAGCGGCCTGGCTGCCGTTCCTGATCGCCTTCGTCGTCGCCACCCTCACCGCCTGCTCGTACCTCGAGCTCGTGACGAAGTTCCCGCAGGCGGCGGGAGCCGCGCTCTACGCCCACAAGGCGTTCGGCATCCACTTCGTCACCTTCCTGGTCTGCTTCACGGTGATGGCGAGCGGCATCACCTCGGCGTCGGCCGCCTCCGGAGCGTTCGCGAGCAACTTCGCCATCGGCTTCGGCCTGGGGGAGGGGGCCGGCGTCAAGATCACGATCGCGCTGGTCTTCATGGTGCTGATCGCGCTCGTGAACCTCCGCGGCGTGGCCGAGAGCGTGGGCCTGAACGTGGTCCTGACCCTCATCGAGCTCTCGGGCCTGCTGCTCGTGATCTTCGTCTGCTTCTTCGCCGTGTTCGGCGGGCAGGCCGACTTCTCCCGGGTCGTCGCGTTCGAGACGTCGGGCGACAAGTCGCTGCTGCTCGCGGTGAGCACGGCCACCTCGCTCGCGTTCTTCGCGATGGTCGGCTTCGAGGACTCGGTGAACATGGCCGAGGAGACCAAGGAGCCCAGCCGCATCTTCCCGAAGGTCATGCTCACCGGGCTCGGCATCACCGCGGTGGTCTACATCCTCGTCTCGACCCTCGCGGTCGCGATCGTGCCGGTGGGCGAGCTGGCCGGCAACGACACTCCGCTCGTCACGGTCGTCGAGACCGCCGCGCCCGACTTCCCGATCTCGACCCTGCTGCCGTTCATCTCGCTGTTCGCGGTCGCCAACAGCGCCCTGATCAACATGATGATGGCGAGCCGCCTGCTCTACGGCATGAGCAAGCAGGGCGTGCTGCCGCCGTTCCTGAAGAACGTGCTCCCGGGGCGCCGGACCCCGTGGGCGGCGATCCTGTTCACCACGGTCATCGCGCTGCTGCTCACCGCGTACGTGTCGCGCGACCCGCAGAACCCGATCGCGGTCCTGCTCGGCGGCACCACGTCGCTCCTGCTCCTCGCGGTCTTCGCCGTGGTGAACGTCTCGGTCCTCGTGCTGCGGCGGCAGCCGGTGGACCACCAGCACTTCCGGACGCCCACGGTGCTGCCGGTGCTCGGCGCGATCGCCTGCGTCTACCTGGTGCTGCCGATCACCTCCGGGCGCGACATCGCGCAGTACGAGATCGCGGCGGTGCTCCTCGTGATCGGCGTGCTGCTGTGGTTCGCGACCTTCGTCGACCGCCGGGTCCGCGGCTACGCCCGCTCGGCAGCGGTGGAGGAGCCCGAGCAGCCGGCGGATGCGCACAGCGACCGCATCGACCGCCCATAGCGTCCTCATAGGCTTCTCCCGATACTGGGAGTCATGCCCGCCCCCTCGAAGCACCTCGCCCCCGCGCAGCGCACCCGCCTCACGCGCGCCGACGGATCCCCGATCCGCGTCCTCGTCGTCGATGACGAGAGCACCCTCACCGACCTGCTCCAGATGGCGCTGCGCTACGAGGGCTGGGAGGTGCGCACCGCGGCCGAGGGCCGCTCGGCGATCACGATCGCCCGCGAGTTCCGCCCCGACGTGATCGTGCTCGACGTGATGCTGCCCGACATCGACGGACTGCAGGTGCTGCAGCGGGTGCGCGCCGACGGCAGCCAGACGCCCGTGCTCTTCCTCACCGCGAAGGACGCGCTCGACGACCGCATCGCCGGTCTCACCGCCGGCGGCGACGACTACGTCACCAAGCCGTTCTCGCTCGAGGAGCTCGTGGCCCGGATGCGCGGCCTCATCCGCCGCAGCACCCTGCTCGCGAACGACGTCGACGACCCGCGCGTGATCGTGGGCGACCTGGTGCTCGACGAGGACAGCCACGAGGTGCGCCGCGGGGACACCGAGATCGAGCTCACCGCCACCGAGTTCGAGCTGCTGCGCTTCCTGATGCGGAACCCGCGCCGGGTGCTGAGCAAGGCGCAGATCCTCGACCGGGTCTGGTCGTACGACTTCGGCGGCAAGTCGAGCGTGGTCGAGATCTACATCTCCTACCTCCGCAAGAAGATCGACGCCGGACGCGCGCCGATGATCCACACGGTGCGCGGCGCCGGCTACCTGCTGAAGCCCGCCGACTAGTGGCCCGCCCCGGCTTCGGCGACTTCGCGACCCGCTCGGCCCTGCGCGGCTCCCGATCGCGGCGCTCCGGCGGGCGTGCGCCGTGGACGCTGCGGCGCCGGATGGTCCTCGCCGTCGTCCTGATGGTCGCGATCACCGCGGGGGTCGTCGGCGCGGTCAGCGTGCTGTCGCTCCGGGGGATCCTCTACGAGAGCACCGACGCGCAGCTCTCCCAGTCCCTGACGCGGCTGCAGGAGTTCGACGGCCCCGGGCAGTTCGCCGGGCCCTCGGCCATCGAACGCGCCACGACCTGCCCGAGCGGCTCGTTCGGCGGCCCGAACCAGAACCTCAGCACCATCACGGCCGTGCAGAACGCCGACGGCTCGTTCGTCGGCGCCTACATCGACGCGGACGGGGACTGCCGCGAGTTCGCGGAGCAGCCGGACTCGGTGCTCGCGCAGTCCATCGCCGCAGGCGGGGCCGAGACGACGGTCGATCTGGGCGGGGTCCTCGGGGAGTACCGCACGCAGGCGGCCGTCGTGGACGGCTCCGTGGTCGTCGTCGGTGTGCCGCTGGGCGAGACGACGGAGGTGCTGAGCTCGCTGACCGGAGTGGTGGTCGCGATCACGCTGCTCGCGATGCTGCTCGTCGCGCTGATCGCGACCGCGATCATCCGGGTCGCGCTGCGGCCGCTGGACCGGGTGGAGGCGACCGCCACGCGCGTCGCCGAGCTGCCGCTCGAGCGCGGCCAGGTCGAGCTGGTCGAGCGGGTCCCGGAGGAGGACGCCGACACCCGCACCGAGGTCGGCCGGGTGGGCGCCGCCTTCAACCGGATGCTCGACCACGTCACCGGGGCGCTGCAGGCCCGCGAGGCGAGCGAGAACAAGGTGCGGCAGTTCGTCGCCGACGCCTCGCACGAGCTGCGCACGCCCCTCGCCGCGATCCGCGGCTACGCCGAGCTGCCCCGCCGCTCCGGATCGGAGCTGCCCGAGACGGCCGCCCACTCCCTCGACCGCATCGAGTCGGCCGCCACCCGCATGACCTCGCTCGTCGAGGACCTCCTTCTCCTCGCGCGGCTCGACGAGGGCCGCGACCTCGAGAAGGAGCCGGTGGACCTGACGATGCTGCTGATCGAGGCGGTCTCGGACGCGCACGTCGCCGGCCCGGACCACGACTGGGACCTCGACCTGCCGGAGGAGCCGGTCGAGATCCGCGGCGACGGCTTCCGACTGCACCAGGTGGTCGCGAACCTGCTGCGGAACGCGTCGGTGCACACGCCCGCCGGCACACGGGTGGTGGCGGCGCTCGCCGAGGAGCGCGACCCGGCCGGCCGGCCGATCGCGGTCGTCACGGTCACCGACTCCGGCCCGGGCATCGCTCCGGAGCTCGTGCCCGTGCTGTTCGAGCGCTTCGCGCGCGGCGACTCGTCGCGCGCCCGGACGACCGGCTCGACCGGCCTCGGCCTCGCGATCGTGGCCGCGGTCGTCGACGCCCACGGCGGACGCGTGCTCGTCGACGCGGAGCCCGGCCGCACCGCGTTCCGCGTCGAGTTGCCGGCCGACTGACGCCCGCCTAGACCGACACCCCGATGCGGCGCCGGGCGTCGTCGAGCGTCCGCACGACCTGCACGACCTCGTCGAGCGGGTGCAGCGGCGACTCCGTACGTCCCTCGGCCAGGTAGGTCGCCAGGTGCACGGCCTCCCAGGCCAGACCCTCGCCGTCGCGCAGCGGCGACTCGTCGAGCCAGGTGCCGGAGTCGTCCCCGCGCGTGAGCGTCACTCCGCCCGGTCGCCAGAAGGCCGGGTGCACGTCGATCCGGCCCTCGCTGCCCGCGACGCTCGCGGCCTGCAGGGTGTCGGCCAGCACGGTCGAGGTCGCGAGCGACTGCACGCCGCCCGCGTGGCGGCCGACGATCGTGGCGGTCGCGTCGACTCCGGTCTCGGTCAGCCCTCCCGACACGACGGTGCTCTGCGGGGTGCCGGCGACCATCGAGACGAACGAGGACGCGTAGACGCCGACGTCGAGCAGTCCGCCGCCCGCCAGCGCGGGGTCGAAGATGCGGCTCGTCGGGTCGAACGGGAACGCCGCGCCGAAGTCGGCCGAGACCAGGGCGGGCGCGCCGACCGCGCCGTCCTCCATCAGGCGGCGCACGACGTCCATGTGCGGGAGGTAGCGCATCCACATCGCCTCCATGGCGAAGACGCCGGCGTCGCGCGCGGCGTGCACGATCATCTCGGCCTCGCCCGGAGTCGGCGCGAACGGCTTCTCGACCAGGATGTGCTTGCCCGCGGCGATGGCGAGCAGCGCCTGCCGCGCGTGCTCCGAGTGCGGGGAGGCGATGTAGACGACGTCGACCTCGGGGTCGTTCACGACCGCCTCGTAGCCGGCCCAGGCCCGGGCGATGCCGAAGCGGGTCGCGAACTCCTGCGCGCGCTCGAGTGAGCGCGACCCGACCGCCACGACCTCCTGGCGCGTGTGCTTCCGCAGCGCGGTGACGAAGCTCGTGGCGATGCCGCCCGGGGCCAGGATCCCCCACTTCAGAACGGGGGAGTCGAGGAGGGAGGGGAGCCGGGGTTCCGGGAGCGTCAGTGCCATCCCTCCACGCTAGGGCCCGGGTGCGGGCGTGCGCGAGGGGTCGACGACGGAGGGGTCAGCGCTGGGGTCAGCGCCCGCGCCGCAGCACGCGCTGCAGCAGCGGCACCGGCTCCCGCTCCGTCGGCTCCTCCACCTCCAGCCCGTAGAAGCGGCCGATGTCGCCGACGAACGCCGCACGCCGGGCCCTGTCGTAGGCGCGCAGCTCGCGGCCGAACGCGATCACCGTCGCGACGCACATCAGGATCATCACCACGCTGAACGGCAGCGCCGACAGGATCGCCGCCGTCTGCAGCGCGTCGAGGCCGCCCGCGATCAGCAGCGCGATCGCGAGCAGCGCCGTCGCCAGGGCGAAGAAGACGCGGATCGGGTTCTTCGGCTCGACGGAGCCGCCGGTCGCGATCATGGCCATCACCAGGGCGCCGGAGTCGGCCGAGGTGACGAAGAAGACGCCGATCAGGAGGATCGCGCCGAACGTCACGACGACGCCTCCCGGCAGGTCCGCCAGCATCTGGAAGAGCGCGAGGTTC
The DNA here is from genome assembly GCF_001423045.1 of Rathayibacter sp. Leaf296. Taxonomy (NCBI): domain Bacteria; kingdom Bacillati; phylum Actinomycetota; class Actinomycetes; order Micrococcales; family Microbacteriaceae; genus Rathayibacter; species Rathayibacter sp. Leaf296. The sequence goes on along the minus strand of NZ_LMNR01000002.1, from coordinate 544,675 downwards.
GAGTCGACGGAGCCGTCCGCTCCGACCAGCCCGCCCGAGCCGTACAGCTCGCGGTACAGGGCCGTGCCGCCGAGCACGCTGAACCAGAGGAACGTCATGATCGTCGGCACCAGGAGTACCCCGGCGACGAATTCGCGCACCGTGCGGCCCTTCGAGACGCGGGCGATGAAGATGCCGACGAACGGCGCCCACGACATCCACCAGCCCCAGTAGAACGTGGTCCAGGTGCCCTGCCAGGCCTCGCCGTCCGCTCCCGCGAAGGCGCTGACGGTGAAGGAGAGGCCGAGGAAGTTCTGCAGGTAGTTGCCGATCGACTGCACGAACTCGCGCAGGAGGAACTGGGTCGGGCCGGCGAACAGCACGAACAGCAGCAGGGCGCCCGCGAGGATCAGATTCCCGGTCGAGAGCCACTTCATGCCGCGCCCGACGCCGGAGACGAGCGAGAGGATCGTGAGGCCGATGACCACGGCGATCACGACGAGCTGGACGGTGAGCGAGGACTCGACGATCCCCACCGCCTCGAGCCCGGCCGAGATCTGCGTGACGCCGAGGCCGAGCGAGGTCGCGACTCCGAAGACCGTGCCGATCAGCGCGACCACGTCGATCGCGTTGCCCCAGCCTCCGCGCACGCGACGGCCCAGCAGCGGCTCGAGCGCCCAGCGGATCGAGACGGGGCGCCCTCGGCGGTGGATCGCGTAGGCGAGGGCGAGGCCGACCACGACGTAGATCGACCAGGCGTGCACGCCCCAGTGCAGGTAGGTCTGCGACAGGGCGCTCTGCGCGAGCTGCTGCTCGGTGCCCGTCACTCCGGGCCGCGGGTTCGAGAAGTGGTTCAGCGGCTCGGCGACTCCGTAGAAGACGAGGCCGATGCCCATGCCGGCGGCGAAGAGGAGGGAGATCCACGCGAGCATCGAGAACTCGGGCTCGTCGTCGTCCTTGCCGAGCTTGATGTCGCCGAAGCGGCTGACGCCCATCCAGATCGCGAAGGCCACGAACGCGGCGGCGAGGAGCACGTAGTACCAGCTGAAGGTGTCGACCACCGTGGTCTGGAGGGAGGAGAACACCGCCGTCGCGGTGCCGGGTGCGAGCAGAGCGAAGGCGACGATCGCGAGGATCAGTGCGGCGGCGGGCCAGAAGACCCAGGGCGCCAGGCGCTCCGTGGGCCGGGCGGAGCCGGTCGTGACCGGTGACTCGGACATGGTGGAACCCTCTCGTCGAAACGGACAAGGGTACACGGCGCCCTCCGGGGCCCCTCTAGGCTCGGCCCGTGACCTCCACCGCTCCTGCACCCCGCCGCCGCAACGTCCCCGGCGTGATCGCCTTCGTCCTCGCCGTGCTGCTGACCGTCACGCAGATCGTCCAGGTGTGCCTGACGACGATCGTGCCGGTGCTCGCCTACCGCAACGGGCTCGGTGCCACCGACATCGGAGCGGTGTTCGTGGTGATCGGGATCGGGCAGCTGATCCTCGCGGCCCTCACCGCGATCCTGGGCGTCGTCGGCGTCTCGCGCCGCGGACTCCCGAAGGTGCTGGCCGCGATCGCCCTCGGGGCCGGGGCCAACGGGGTGATCGTGCAGCTGTCGGCGCTGATCCTGCCTCCGCTGATCGGCGTCGGCCTGTCCTGACGACTCGCGCCCGGGCTCAGCGCCCGGCGTCGTAGTGGTTCTGGATCTGGGCCTGCGTGAGGACCGTCGAGTAGACGGCGGCGTACCGCAGGCTGCCGGTGAAGTAGGCGGCACCGACGTTCGTCCAGGAGCCGCCGAGCGTGTCGCCGCCGATCTTCCAGTAGCCGGTGGTGTTCTCCGGGTTCCGGAAGGCCGTGTTCGAGGCGACGCGCTGGCCGTCGAGCCAGAGGCTCAGCCCGGTCGTGGGGGACAGGGTCGAGACCACGTGGTGCCAGGCTCCGTCGTTGACGACGCCGGGGCTCGTGATCGCTTCGACGCCGTTGTTGTAGATGCCGAACATCAGCTTGCCGTTGGCGCCGATGTAGGTGTGCCGGTCGTACTGGCTGCCGCCGGCCGTCTGCGAGGCGCCGAAGGAGAACAGCTTCCCGCCGGCGACGGTGGTCTTGAACCAGATCTCGGTGCTGAACGTGGTGGGGTTGGTGATCTGCAGCGGCGTGGTCATGTGCTGGCTGCTCGAGGCGGCGAGCTGCCACGAGCCGCCGGGGTCGCGCGGGCACGCCTTGGGCGTCGTGGGTGAGCTGACCATGCCGTTGCGGTAGGTGCCGGCGCGGTTGGCGGTGCCGGTGACGACATCGGGGGCGGTCGCCGAGTTGGAGGCCTGCCCGAGGGTGTAGGCGAAGAGGGCGCTGCTCCTGTCGGCCGCGAAGGCCGAGTCGCAGGTGAAGAACGCGGCGGAGCTGCCGACCGTGTTGGTCGAGTTGAGGATCGACGCGGTGTAGGCGCCGGAGGTGGCGGGGGTGAGCAGCAGCGCCCCGGCGAGCGCGGCGGCGGCGACGGCCGCGGTGGCCTTCCGCGGCTGCGCGAGGGCGGCGCGGAGGCGCGCGAGCAGCGGGATCCGGGCGACGCGGTGGCGGCTCATCGGGCCGCCTCCTTCCCGGCGGCGCGGCGACCGTGCTCCCCGGTGCGCTCGGTCGCCGCGGGCAGACCGATCACGAGCGTGTAGATCAGGGGCAGCGCGCAGAGCAGTGCGAACACGACCCAGCCCCAGAACGGCAGGTGCAGAGCGGAGGAGACGCTGTACCAGTCCTGCTCGTTCGCCGGGACGCGGAGCCGGCCGACCTCGCCCGAGACGAGATCGAGCGGAGCGGCTCCCTCGGCGCTGACGCGGATCGGGAGGAGGCCGGTCGAGACCAGCGTGGCGTCGGTGTACCCGTTCTCGACGGTGGCCTCGAGGACCACCAGGCCGACGAACGGGCGGAGGAGGAACACGGTGATCGAGGCGACGAGCGACAGTCCGAGCATCCGCATCGCCGCGCGGTGCGTGGGCGAGGGCAGCAGGCGGGTGAGCAGCTGCACCAGGACGGCGCCGGCGAGCAGGAGCGGGAGCCCCTTCGCGAGCCAGCCGAGGCCGGGGAGCGACGTGGTGACGGCTCCGATCAGCTGGTCGGGGCCGGTGGCCCACGGGTCGACCGCTCCGTTGATGTCGCCCTGGGTGACCAGCGTGCCGTCGGCGGCCAGGTCGACCACGCGGTGGGTGTAGGTCTCGTCCGGGGTCGTGGAGGGGTGGAAGCTGACGACGTCGCCGACCCGGACGTCCTCGATCGCGGTGGGGGCGGTGAGGACGAGCGTGCCGACCGGGGCGAAGGTGCCCATCGAGGGCGTCTGCACGATGAACCAGCGTCCGCCGGCGGAGTGGAAGAGGAGGGCGAGGGCGACCAGGCCGACGAGGACGGCGGAGGCGGTCCAGATCGCGGCGGTGCGCAGGGCGCTCGAGCGGCGCGACGGGGCGGGGGTGTCGGAGGCAGTGGGGGTGTCGGAGGGGGCGGAGGCGACGGGGGCGGT
>NZ_LMNR01000002.1:527485-541140 GCF_001423045.1 Rathayibacter sp. Leaf296 | reverse complement strand
GGGGGTGTCCGTGAGCGTCATGTCCTCCGCCTCCTCGACGGTGCGAGGAGCGGGGCCGCCTCAGGGTGGCGGCCCCGCTCCTCGGGTGGGTGCTTCTCGTGGTGGTGCGGGGTGGTGCGGGTGCCGTGGGGGCGGCGGGGTGGTGCGGTGCGGGTGCCGTGGGGGCGGCGGGGTGGTGCTGCGGGGGGAGGGGAAGCCGAGGGCCGTGGATCAGCTGGCGAAGGACCAGGTCAGGGGGAGCGAGGCGGAGAGGCCCTGGTAGGTGTTGTTCGCGGCGGAGTCGAGCGTGACTGCGATGCTGAACGGGGTGCTGACGCCGGCGGCGACGGCGCCGAGGGACTTGGCGGCCGAACCGGCGAGGGTGGCGGCGGTGCCGTTGAAGATCTCGGTGGTGCCGGAGGTGATGACGACCTTGACCTTGGAGCAGAAGTCGGTCGCCGTGCCGCTGAGGGTGCCGTTGGTGGTCTGCGCGCAGGTGGCGCCCGGGGTGAGGGTGAACGTGTTCGCGGCGACGGTGCCCGCGTTCTTGATGGTGATCGCGGTGGTGACCGTCTGACCCGGGGTCATGTTGGTCGAGCCGCCGAACTTGTTGATGGTGGAGCAGGTCGCGGTGTTGGTGCTGACGCTGCCGCCGTCGGTGCTGAGGCAGGTGACGGGCGTGGTGCCGGTCGACTTCTCCTCCATGACGAGCGTGCCGGAGGCGGCGGTGTTGTTGGAGTTGGTGATGCTGGCGACGAAGCCGGACAGCGTTCCGGACATCGAGACGGACAGCAGGGCGGCCGCTGCGATGCTGGTCGCGATGACGAGCGGGGCGAATCGGACGCGCTTGGTCTTGACGGTAGCGGTGTGGTTCGACATGACAGGACTCCTGATCGGGTAGAAGGTGAACTGCCGGGCAGTTCGTCTCGCTGGTGCGATTGCTTGATGATTAAGCTACTCCGTGATCAAGATACTTTGCAATTCTCAGAAAACCCCCTGTTGGAGGGGCACCAAGCCGAGGTGCTCCCCTCGCAGAAAGGACCCCATGACTCCCACTCCACCACCCGAGGGTGCGGCGGCCGACGCGCCCGTCGCCGCGCTGCGCCACGCGCTCCGCCTGCTCGAGAGCGCTCAGCGCCAGCTGCGCAGCAGCATCGCCGCCGAGCTCGGCGTCGGCCTCTCGGAGCTGACCGCCCTCGAGACGATCGACGACCTGCCGGGCCTCACGCCCAAGATGCTCGCCCTCGAGCTGAACCTGACGACCGGAGCCGTGACCGCTCTGCTCGACCGCCTCGCCTCCTCGGGTCTCGTCGACCGCCTGCCCAATCCCAAGGACCGCCGCAGTGTGCTGCTCCGCCTGACCGAGGCCGGCGCCGCGCTGCCCGCACGCGTCGAGGAGCGCTACGGCGCCGTCAGTGTCGAGGTGCTGCGCGCGTCGCCGCGCCTGGGCGAGGCGGACGTGGTGGAGGAGCTCGCCCTCGCCGCCGCGGTGATCACCGCCCACACCATCCGCTGACACGGCGAGCGGTAGCGTCGGAGCGCCCTGTCGATGCGGGGCTGCAGGAGGAGGAGCCGTGAGCGAGCCCCGCGAGGTCCCGCCCGAGTCGCCGTTCGCCCTCCTCGGCGACGACGAGGCGGCCGTCTGGTACTCCTACATGAAGGTGCACCTGCGCCTCCGCTACGAGCTGAACCACCAGCTCCGCACCGCGACCGGGCTGTCGCTGGCCGACTACGACGTGCTCGTCGCGCTGACGAGCGAACCCGACGGGCGGATGAGCGTCGCGGACCTCGCCGCGCGGATCGGCTGGGAGCGCAGCCGGGTCTCGCACCGGCTCCGGGGCCTGCGCGAGCGCGAGCTGATCGAGACGCGGCCCGCGCCCCGCGATCTGCGCAGCACCGAGGTCGTGCTCACCGACGTCGGGCGCACGGCGTTGCGGGAGGCCGGGCCCGGCCACATCGACTTCGTGCGCCGCGCGTTCCTCGACGCGCTCGATCCGGAGCGGATGACCGCGATGCGCGAGTCGCTCGACGCCGTCTACGACCGGCTGATCGAGCACGGCACGCTTCCGCGGCCTGCGGACCACCCGTAGGCGCCTCTTCCCTTCCGCGTGAAACTTCACCTATTCTGAGCGCACCGACCCGAGGAGCGCTGTGGACGAGACTCTCGAGACCCTGATCGACCGCGTCGCGATCCGCGAGCTCGTCGACACCTACGCGCGCGGCGCCGACCGCCGGGACGCGGTGCTGGAGGCGTCGGTGTTCGCCGACGACGGCGAGGTGCTCTTCTTCTCCGGCGATCCGGAGACGACCGGGCCGGTCGACACGATCCGCGGACGCGACGCACTCATCCGGACCTTCGAGGGCCTGATCGCGCAGTACGACGCGACGACCTACCTGAACGGGCAGTCGTCGGTCCGCTTCGTCACCGCCGACACGGCCGAGGGCGAGACGTACTGCACGGCGCTGCACCTGCTGCGCGAGGCCGGGCAGCGGTGTCTCCTGACGATGTCGATCCGCTACCTCGACCGCTTCGAGCGGATCGACGGCCGCTGGAGGATCGCGCAGCGCCGCCTCGTCATCGACTGGACCGACCGCTCGGCCTCGGCGGCCTGACGCGCGCCACCACCGCCACCACCACTGAAGGAGAACCATGACCCTGGACGCTCTGCTGCACGCCAACCTCCTCGAGGTCTTCGGCGAGCGCGACCCCGAGAAGCGCCGAGCCGCGATCGCGCGGACCTACACGCCCGACGTCGAGTTCCTCGACCCCGAGGAGGTGGTCGTCGGGCACGAGGCGCTGCACGCCAAGGCGCAGCGCCTGCTCGACGACGCCCCCGGCTTCGTCTTCTCGGCCGCCGGCCCCGCCTACGAGAACCACGACCTCGGCCACCTCGCCTGGAACTTCGGGCCCGAGGGGGCGCCTCCGGTCGTGTCGGGTCTCGACATCTGCCTGGTCGTCGACGGGCGCATCGCGAAGGTCTACACGACCCTGACCTGAGCCTGCGGAGCTCAGACCGTCATGTCGCCCACCGGCGGCTCGGACGCCAGGATCCGGTAGCGCAGCTGCACGACGCCGCGGGGCGACGTGGCCGCCGGTTCGAGCAGCTCGAGCATCGCGGGGGCCGCGCCGCCCTCGAACACGCGCTTGCCCGCGCCCAGCACGATCGGATGGATCCAGAGCGTCAGCTCGTCGGCGAGGCGCTCGGCGAGCAGGGTCTGCACGAGGTCGAGGCTGCCGATCACGTGGGTCCGCTCGTGACGCGTCCGCAGCTCGCGCACCGCCGACGCGAGGCCGGGGCCGAGCAGGGTCGACCGCTCCCACGGCAGGGGGACGCCCCGACGGGACGCCACGTACTTGGGGATCGAGTTCAGCAGCCGTCCGATGCCGGAGTCGTCGTGCCGCGGCCAGTACTCGGCGAAGATCCCGTAGGTCCTCCGGCCGAGCAGCAGCGCGTCCATCCCCTCCATGCCGGACTGCACCCAGCCTCCGGCGACGTCGTCGAGCAGCCGGGCCTGCCAGCCGCCGAAGGCGAAGCCGCCCTGCGGATCCTCGTCGGGTCCGCCCGGCGACTGGGCGACACCGTCGAGGGACGTGAAGAGATCGATGCGCACGGTGCCCACGGGCTGCTCCTCCGCTCACGGCCGCCGCGTCCCGGCGGACGAAGAGACCGTCCCACGGGCGGGGGCGTGCGGGCAAGGGCCGCAGGTGCACTGGGCACCGTAGGGTGTCCCCGTGGAGTGGACGGCGGTGTTCGAGGCGGAGCGCGGCCGGCTGACCGGCCTCGCGACCCGGCTGCTCGACGACCGGCACGAGGCCGAGGACATCGTCCAGCTGGCCTGGCTGCGACTGCACGGCAGCGACGCCGTGCTCGAGAACCCCGCCGCCTGGTTGACCACGGTGACCACGCGGCTCTGCCTCGACCGGCTGCGCGCCCGCATCCCCGAGCCCGTCGAGGCCGTGGCGGACCCGCCCGCCTCCAGTGCCGACCCCGCCGAGTCCGCGGAGCGGCGCGACGAGGTGGGCCGGGCGCTGCAGGTCGTGGTCGACCGGCTCAGCCCGAACGAGCGGGTCGCGCTCGTGCTGCACGAGTCGTTCGGCTACTCCTTCGACACGATCGGCGGGATCCTCGACCGCTCGCCGGCCGCCGCGCGCAAGCTCGCCTCTCGGGCGCGCGAGAAGGTCGCGAGCGCCGAGCAGGACGGGCCGGCGTCCGACCGGAGCGTCGTGGACGCGTTCATGGCGGCGGCGCGCGGTGGCGACCTGGCCGGGCTCCTCGCGCTGCTGGCTCCGGGGGCGACCGTCCGCGCCGATGCCGCCGCGATCACGGCGGGCACTCCCGAGCGGATCGACGGACGCGAGGCGATCGCCGCGTTCTTCGACGGCAGCGCGCACGCCGCACTCCCGGTGCTCACCGCCGGACGACCGGGGTTCGCCTGGTTCCACCTCGGCGAGGCCAGGGTGCTGTTCGACTTCGCCGTCCGGGACGGCCGGGTCGAGTCGATCGTGTTCCGCGCCGCTCCCGAGGCCCTGGCCGGCGTCGTGCGACGGCCCCGCGACACGCCGGCGGTCACATCCGAGGGCCCCCGCCCGTCGTAGGAGCAGGAGCCGTCGTGCAGCGCGACGGCAGGAGGAGGACACCGTGAAGACCATGACGTGCCGCGACCTCGGCGGGCCGTGCGCCCTCGAGCACCGCGGAGCCACCGCCGACGAGATCATCAACGCCCAGGACCGCCACCTGAAGGACGCGGTGAAGGCGGGCGACGAGTCGCACCGCGAGGCGCGCGAGGCGATGAAGGGCCGCTGGATGCGGCCGAAGAAGGCGCTCGACTGGTACAACGGCGTCAAGCGCGCCTACGCCGAGCTGCCGCCCGAGAGCTGAGCGGAGCCGGCCGTCCCGACCTCCGCCGCGTCGGGGGTCAGACGGCCGGCAGCGCGGGGGCGGTGCGGCGGGCCGCGCGGACGCCGTTCGCGATGATCACGACCTCCGCGAGCTCGTGCACGAGCACGACCCCGGCGAGGCCCAGGACGCCGAGGAGCGCGAGGGGCAGGAGGACGACGATCACGCCGAGCGCGAGGATCAGGTTCGCGGTCATGATCCGCCGGCCCCGGCGCGCGTGCCGGAGAGCGGCGGGGATCAGGCGCAGGTCGCTGCCGGTGAAGGCGACGTCGGCAGACTCGATCGCGGCCGCCGAGCCGGTCGCGCCCATCGCGATACCGACGTCCGCTGCGGCGAGAGCCGGGGCGTCGTTGATGCCGTCGCCGATCATCGCCACGCGTCGGTGCCGGGCGATCCGCTCGATCGCGGCCGCCTTGTCGGCGGGTGTCTGCTCCGCGTGCACTTCCGCGATCCCCGCCCTGTCGGCGAGGGCGTGCGCGGTGCGGGCGTTGTCGCCGGTGATCATGACGGAGTCGATGCCCAGGCGTGCGAGCTCCGCGATCGTCGCGGCCGCTCCGGATGCGAGCTCGTCGCGGACGCCGATCACTCCGAGGACCGCGCCGCCGCGCTCCACGACCACGGCCGTCATGCCGTCGCTCTCCATCGCCTCGCGCTCTGCCGTCAGCGTCCCGGCCGGGACCCAGCGGGGGCTGCCGATGCGGACCGGGACCCCGGAGAGGCTGCCGGTGATGCCGTCGCCGGGATGCTCCGTGACGTCCTCGACCGAGGCCGGCGCCGAGCCGGCGGCGAGGATCGCGGCGGCGAGCGGATGGGTGCTGCGCGCCTCGAGTGCCGCAGCGACCGCCAGCACGTCCTCGCGGGTCGCGCCGGGGGCGATGGCGACGTCGGTGACGCTCGGGCGGCCGGCGGTGAGGGTGCCGGTCTTGTCGAACGCGACGACCTGCACCGTGCCGAGGCGCTCGAACGCCTCGCCGGACGTGATGACGAGCCCGAAGCGGCTGCCGGCCCCGATCGCCGAGATCACCGTCACCGGCACGGCGATCGCCAGCGCGCACGGCGAGGCGGCGACGAGCACGACCAGCGCGCGCTCGGTCCAGGTGGTGGTGTCTCCGATCAGCACCCCGAACAGCGCGATGCCTGCAGCGAGCAGGAGCACGGCCGGGACGAGGGGCTTCGCGATGCGGTCCGCGAGTCGGGCCCGCTCGCCCTTCCGGGCCTGGGCCTGCTCGACCAGCCGCACGATCGTCGTCAGCGAGTTGTCGGTGCCCGCCGCGGTCGCCTCGACCTGCAGCGCGCCGCCGCCGTTGATCGATCCGGCGCTCACCGCATCGCCCGGGCCGACCTCGACGGGGATCGACTCGCCCGTGATCGCGGAGGTGTCGAGGCTGCTGCGGCCCGAGACGACGACGCCGTCCGTGGCGATCCGGTCGCCGGGCCGCACCACGAGCACGTCGAGCTCGCGCAGCTCCCGCGCCGGGATCGTGACGTCGCCGTGCAGTCGCGAGACGATCGCGGTGTCGGGGAGCAGATCCAGCAGGGCGCGCAGGCTCCCGCGGGCCCGGTCCATCGCCCGGTCCTCGAGCGCCTCGGCGATCGAGAACAGGAACGCCAGCGCGGCCGCTTCTGCGACGTGCCCGAGCAGGACGGCGCCGACGGCCGCGATCGTCATCAGCAGACCGACGCCGAGTTTCCCGCGCAGGAGCCGCCGCACGGCGCCCGGTGCGAACGTCGACGCGCCCGCGGCGAGGCTCGCGCCGAGCACGATCGTCCCGGCGGGCTCCAGGCCCGTCCACTGCAGGACGGAGCCCAGGAGCAGCAGCGCGCCGGCCGCGATCGGGACGAGGACGGTCCGGTCCCGCCACCACGGCACCGCGTCCTCCGGCTCGGCGCCGTGGTCGTGCTCGTCGTCCGCGTGCTCGTGCGGCCCCGCCTGCCCGGTCGGCCGCGCGCCGAGCGTCAGAGCGACCGGCTCGTCGCCGTCGCAGCACTCCGCACTCACTCCGGCACCTCGCAGCACAGCGGCACGTCGCAGTCCTCGTCCGTGCAGTCCGCGCCGTCGTCGATCGCGAGCACGACGTCGACCATCGCGAGGAGCGCCTTCGAGAGGTGCGGATCCGCGATCTCGTACCGGGTGCTGCGTCCCTCCGGGATCGCCGCGACGATGCCGCACCCCCGCAGGCAGGTCAGGTGGTTCGAGACGTTCGAGCGCGTGAGGCCCAGCTCCTGCGCCAGCTCGCCCGGATGACCGGGCCTGTCGATCAGCGACAGCAGGATCCGCGACCGGGTGGGGTCGGCCATCGCCCGACCCAGTCGGTTCATGACGTCCAGACGCGAGGCGATGGTCAGCATGCACTGACCATACAGCGTCGGCTGACGTGACCGAGCTGCGCCGGACGACCGCGGTGAAGCGTCACGGGGGCGGGCGGGACCAGGACCGCCCGCCCCTCGACGGACCGCCGGGTACCGGTCCGCCGTCACCGCGGCGCACGGGGCGGCCGACGGCAACTCGCCGCGGGGGAGGGGCTCTCGATCGGATCGGAGCGGCCGCCCGCGCGGTAAGAGCGCGAGCAGCGCGGCTCGGGTCCGGGAGCGCACTGCGTCCCGAGCACCCTACGCGACCCCCCTGAGACCGCTCCCAGGGGCAACGCAGAGACGGCGCAGACGACGGCGCCCCTCCCTCCGCGCGGGAGGAAGGGGCGCCGTCGTGCCGAGAATGCGTCAGCAGGTGGCCGCCGCGTACCGCACCGAGGCCGAGAAGGCCGGCTGGTCGACCGCGGTCCCCGAGACGGACACCGCTCCCTCCGGCATCGCGCGCAGACGCGTGGTGAAGGCGGCCGAGGCCGCAGCGCCCGGAGCGACCGAGGCGAACGACTTCGTGCCGTACGCGGAGTCGATCGTGACGGCGGCCGGAACCGTGTCGCCGTTGCGGACCGTGACCGTGAGCACGACCTTGCCCGCGATGCAGCGCGTCGTCACCGCGGGAGCGAGCTCGAGGGTGTCGACGCTCACCGCCGCGGAGGTCGAGGCGAGCACCAGGGCGTCGGAGTAGCCGTCGTACGCGGCGGTGACGCCCGTCACTCCGGCCGGGACCGTCGCCGTGGCCGAGCCGCCGGTCAGGCGCACGGTCTGGCTCCAGCTGCCGCCGCGGAACGTGACGGAGCCCGCCACGTCGCCGGAGTCGGCGGCCTTCACGGTCGCGGTCGCGGTCCGGCCGTCGACGGCGAGCGTCGTGGTCGAGCCGACGGCCTTCACGGGAGCCCACTCCTTCATGGCGGTGAGCACCGTCTGCGGGACGCTGACGAACGCGCCGTGGCGCGGGCTCGCCGGCAGGCCGCCCTTCGTCGAGACGTTCCAGTCCGCGGACTTCGACAGGCGCGAGGACTGCGAGCTGCCGGCGATCGCCGCGCCCGAGGTCACGAAGGCCTTGTAGCCGCCGCTGCCGTAGTTGTCGACGAGGAACGCGTAGCCGTCACCGGAGCCCGTGGTGTCGTTCGGGTCGCCCGCGTTGAGCTTCACGATCTCGGGGCCCTCGCCCTCCTGGCCGGTCTCGAGACGGGTCATGTTGGTGTCGGTGAGCTGCCAGGTCGTCGTCGGGTCGGCGCTCCAGTTCGACGAGGTCGTCGGGGCGGTCAGCACGGTCGACTTCTCGAGGAAGATGTCCTTGCCCGCCTCGAGGACGCCGGCGGCGCCGCCCTCCTCGTTCTTCGTGAAGCGGTAGTAGTAGTCGCCGATCTTGGTGATCGTCGAGTCGATCCGCGCGTAGCCGGTGTCCTGCCAGGTGGCGGGCGGCTGCGTGAAGGTGCGGAAGTCGCGGGTGATCACCGAGAACACGCGCGAGTAGAGCTTGTCGCCGTTCGACTTCGTGGCGTCGGAGTAGAGGCGCGACGAGAAGAAGACGACGTACGACTGCAGAGCGTCGTCCCAGTACGCCTCCGGCGCCCAGGTCATGCCCGCGGCCGGCTGGTTGACCGTGATGCCGGTGTCGGCGCCGTTGGTGCGGGTCCACGTCACCAGGTCGGTCGACTCCCAGACCTCGATCTTGAGGCTGCCCTTGGACTGCGCGTCGCCCCAGCTCGTTCCGCACGAGATGCAGAGATCGGTGGCGACCATGTAGTACTTGTCGCCGTTGTGCGAGCGGAGGATGAACGGGTCGCGGAGTCCGCGGGTGCCGGTCGTCGAGGTGATGACCGCCTTGCCGTCGTTGACCGGCGAGAAGGTGAAGAAGTCGTTGCCGGACGTCGCCGCCTGGTAGATCTTCTCGTCACCGTCGGACTTGAAGTACGCCGAGGCGTAGCCCGCGTCGGGAGCGGTGCGGCCGAGCTCCGCGACCGTCAGGGTGAAGCTGCGCGACTCCGACACTCCGTTGAGCGTCGCGTTCGCGGTCAGGGTCACGGTCGCGTCACCGCTGCCGTACGCGGGTCGCGTGACGACTCCGCCGCCCTGGTAGGGGTCGGCCGCGCCGACGGCAGGGGCGACATAGCCCGCGGTCGTCGGAGTGACGAGCGCCGGGTTCGAGGAGGTCCAGGTGATCGCGGTGCCGTTCTTCACGCCCTTGACGACGAGGGGCAGGTTCTCGGTGGTGCGCGGCGCGAGCACGATCGCGTCGAGGTCGTCGTTGATCTTCGGAGCGAGGACGACGAGCTCGAACGTGATCGGCGCACCGGTGTCCGGAGTGGCCGTCAGCGTGACCGGAGTGTCGGTCGAGATCGTGCGCGAGACGACTCCGGTGGTCGAGACGACCGCGGGGTTCGACGACGCCCAGGTGAGCCTGATGCCGTTGCTGGTCGCCGGGAGACTCACGTTCCCCGAGACGGCCGTCAGCGACGGGTTGCCGTTGAGCACGACCGGGAGGAGGTCGGAGCGCAGGAGCGCGGCCGTCGAGGCCCGCTTGGCGTCCGCGGTGGGCATGCTCGCTCCGACCTGCTCGGCGGTCAGCGAGGTGTCCCAGAACTTCACGTCGGTGACGTCGCCGGTGAAGAGGGCGTCGCCCTGGTAGAGCGAGCGGCCGAGGTAGCCGAGCGTGCTGCCGGAGGGGATGATGCTCGCCATCGACTTGGTCGTCGAGGTGACCGTCGAGATCTGCACACCGTCGCGGTAGAGAGTCAGTGCGGTGGTGGAGCCGGTGCCCGATCCGACCATGGTGAGGGTCGTGAAGCCGGGGTTCAGGCCGCCGCCGGCGGGGAGCCGCTGCTCGCCGTTCGCGGTGGCCTCCTTGACCCGGATGCCGGACAGGACCTGGTTGCTGTACCCGCCCTCCGAGCTGCGCGGGTTCACGAACACGTGGTTGCCCAGCGTCGTCGTGTTCCAGGGGCCGACGCCGTCGCCGATCACCCAGCCGAACTGGTTCGCCGCGGTCTGCGTCTTCACCGTGTACTCGACCGCGAAGGAGTTGTCGGTGCCCGTGACGAGGTTCTTCGGCAGGGCCGCGTAGCCGTTGGCGCGGAAGCGGGCGACCTGGTCGCCGCCCGCGTCCGCGAAGGACGCGTCGGTCAGCCCGGTGAGCGTCGCGTTCCGGCCGTTCCCCGAGATGTCCAGGAGGGCCGAGCCCGCGTGCGACATGTCGTAGTGGGCGGTCGGAGCGGGGACGTCGACCGCGGAGGCGGACATCGGCACGAGGACGCCGGTCAGGGCGACGCTCGTGCATGCGAGCGTGGAGAGGAGGAGGGTGCGGGTCCGGCGCCGGGGCGCGGGGTGCTCCGAAGAGCGTCGTCTCATCATCGAGACCTTTCCGATCGGTGGGGTGGGGCTCCCGGGGTCGGCGCGGACGCTCGGCCCGGTCCGCGCTCCCCTCCATCGGGGAGAGCGGGGGTGTGTTCACGTTAACACGCCCGGCATCGCGGGGAACAGGGCCGATGAACCCTTTCAGTCGAGATGCTCGAGGATGTCGCGCGTGTAGCCGGTGGGAGCCCCGCCGGACCACCGTGTCGAGATCCACAGCTCCCCGCGGAGGTAGTCGCTGCTCCCCACCTCGCTGTCTACACCGTCGACGGATTCGGCCGCGGGGATCACGAGCGTCTCGAAGTAGCGCGTCCCGCCCAGCAGCTCCTCCGTCCCGCGGCCGGAGGACTCGAGCAGGTTCCGCACCGTGTCCGCCTCGGCCGGGTCGAGCCGCGAGAAGCGCGTCGCGATGCCGTAGTGCAGGCTCGACGACTCCCAGAGGCAGATCCGGTCGTCGCCCCGGTCGGCGAGGATCTCCTCCGGTTCGGCGCCCGGATCGAACTCGCGCGCCGTCGTCTCGCGGAGCGCGAAGCCGAAGTCGACGATCCAGGCCGTCGTCTCGGGGCTCCACAGGTCGGCGCACGGGGGCAGGGGCGACGGGAAGGAGGAGGGTGCTGCTGCGGGCGGCGGCGGCTCGACCGGTGCCGGTGCCGGTGCGGGGGCGGCGGGCGGTGCCGCGGCCGGCGCGGAGGGGAGCGGGGCGGGCGCTGCCGAGACGGGCGACTCGACCGTGGTCGGCGCGGCGGGCCGGGGAGGGAGCAGCAGGGTCGCGCACCCGGTCAGCACGGCGGTCGAGGCGAGCAGCAGCGCGCAGCTGGCGAGCCGGCGGACTCCCATGGGCGGATCCTCTCGATCGGCGCTCCCGGGGGAGACGACGCCCAGTATGGATCGGGGGGTCGAGGGGCCGCACGCCTGCCGGGATCGGAGCGACACCGTGTCCCGCGCGTCGGATCCCTCCGGACCCCTCGGGCCGTTCACCACGCCCTAGGGTGTGTTCGCACGCGCCGCCGCGGGCAGGAGGAGGCTCGTCATGCCCGAGTGGTACACCCTCGGAGTCGTCGCGCTGGTGATCGTCGTGGTCGTCGTCGTGATCGTCCGGTTCCGCATCAACCCGGTCATCGCGCTCGCGCTGGGAGCCGCCGCGATCGGCCTGCTGACCGGACTCGGACCCGTCGACACCGTCTCGACCATGTCGACCGGCTTCGGCGAGGTGATGGCCGAGGCGGGCATCCTGATCGGCTGGGGCGTACTGATCGGCGCCATGCTCAACGAGATGGGCGCGATCGTCCGCCTGGTCGAGGGCCTGATGCGCGTCTTCGGGCGACGCGGGATCCCGTACGCGCTCGGCCTGTCGCTGGCCACCTACCTGCAGACGATCTTCGTCGACGTGCTGATCGTGATCGCCGCCCCTCTGGCCCGGAGGATCGCCCCGCGCCTGGGCCCGGCCGGCACCGGCATCATCGGCGTCACCTTCGCGGTCGGCCTCGAGATGGGCATCGTGATGATGGTGCCCGGCTTCGCGGCGGTCGCCCTGGCCGGGCTGCTCGGCGTGCCCCTCGGTGTGATGATGCTCGGCGGCTTCGCCGTCGTCGCGCCCACCGTCGTGCTCACGATCCTGCTGATGTCGCTGGCCTTCCGACTCGGCTTCTGGGATCCGGCGCGCGACCAGCAGGTCGTCGTGCGCGACGACGACGAGGAGGCCGTGCTCGCCGGCGCGTCGGGTCCCTCCGGTTCGTCCGGTGCCTCGGGTCCCGCCGCCGCCCCGGCCACCGGCACCGTCCGCACCGCCGTCGGAGGAGTGCCCCGCGGACCGGCCGCCCTCCGGCCCGGTGCCGTCGAGGAGCGCCAGCGCCCCCTCCTGCTGCTCTTCGCACCGATGCTCGTGGCGCTCCTGCTCATCGCCTCGCAGGCCGTGCTGAGCGTGGCCGGCGCGGAGGTGCCCGTGATGCAGTTCCTGGGCAACCCGATCATCGCCCTGCTGCTCGCCGTCATCGCGACCGGTGTGATCGGACGCCTCGCCGTCGGCACCAAGCGCATCGAGAAGGCCGTCGTGAAGGGCTTCCAGGACGGCGGTCAGATCTTCCTCCTCACCGGCATCGGCGGCTCGCTCGCCGCCGTGATCGCCCAGGGCGACCTCGGCGACGTGCTGAAGGGCTACTTCTCGGCGTCCTCGTTCGCGCCGCTGCTGCTCGTCTGGCTCATGGCCGCCGTGCTGCACATCGCCGTCGGGTCGGTCACCCTCTCGGCGATCACGGCCGCCGGGGTCATCGCACCCGTCGCCGCGTCGCTGGGCCTGGACCCGCTGCTGATCGCGCTCGCCGCGGGCTCCGGCGCGCTGTTCTGCATCCACGTCACGTCCAACACGTTCTGGCTGCTGCAGTCCTTCCTCGACCAGTCGGTGCGCGGGGCGCTCAAGACGGTGACGGTGGGGGTGTCGCTGGCGTCGGTGCTGGCGCTCGGGATGACGCTGGTGCTGTCGCTGTTCCTGTAGGGGTGTGCTCCTGTCGGAGGGTGTTCCTGTGCGGCGAGGGGGCGGCGCGGGCGTGCGGTCGGAGTCGCGGACGGAGTGACCGGGGCGGCCTCCGGTCGCGGGGCTTCCTCGGTGATCGCGGTCGCTCGAGAGGTCGGCGGCCGGTGGGGCAGCTGTGTGGCGCGTCCCTGGCGTGAACCGCTCGCGGCACCGCGAGAACGTGAGCGGATGTCAGTAGTCGCTGGTTCTCTACCTCTATGACGGGATCAGACGTGGTGGAGGTGCTCGCGCTGGTGCGCGAGCGCGGGGATCGGGCGGGTGAGTTGGCGCGGTCGGCGTCGCCGGTGCTGCTGGCGGCGGCGGTCGAGCTGCATGCGGCGTATGAGGCGGCGGTGTCGTGTCCGGAGGCGTTCGCGCGGGGTGTGCCGCGGGGCGGGTCGGCGGACCTCGTGGAGCGCTCGGTCCGGGCGGAGCTCGCGGTCGCGTGCGGGGTGTCGGAGCGGGTGGTGTCGCGCGATCTGGAGGATGCGCGACTGCTGATCGAGGACCTCCCACGCACCCGGGAGGCGCTCGCGGGCGCGAGGCTGCGA
>NZ_LMNR01000002.1:497794-527440 GCF_001423045.1 Rathayibacter sp. Leaf296 | reverse complement strand
CATCTGCGCGACCGCCGACACCCTGCCGCCGGAGTCGCGGGCGGTGTTCGATGAGCGGGCGTGCGAGCTGGCGCTCGTGCTGACGCCCACGCAACTGAGGCGCCGGGTCGCGCGACTGCGCGACGAGCTGCACGTCGAGCCGCTCGCCGCGCGGCATGCGCGGGCTCGAGAGGATCGCGCGGTCTGGCTGGTCCCGGACGCGGACGGCATGGCGCTGCTGTGCGCCCTGCTCCCTGCCCCGGTCGCCGTCGGCGCGTACGCACGGCTGGACCGCATCGCACGCTGCCTGCGCGACGGAACCGACAGCGAAGGAGGGGAGGCCGACCGGCCGGACGACGACCGCACTCTCGCGCAGCTGCGCGCCGACGCGCTCGCCGACCTGCTCTGCGACGGCGACGTCACGGGCACTGCACCCGACGTCGCCGGCACTGCACCCGACGATGCGGCGACTCCGACCTTCGTCCCCGGAGTGCGCGCCGAGGTCCGGCTGACCCTCGCCGCGAGCACGGCCCTGGGCCGTGACGACGCCCCCGCCGACCTCGACGGCTACGGCCTCCTCCCCGCCCACGTCGCCCGCGAACTCGCCGGAGCCGCCACGACGATCACCCGCGTCCTCACCGACCCCGACACCGGCACCGTCCTCTCCGTCGGCCGCACCCACCGCCTTCCCCCACCCCGGATGAGACTCGCCCTCCACCTGCGCGACCGGACCTGCCGCTTCCCCGGCTGCACCCGCCCCGCAGCCCGAGCCGAAGCCGACCACACCCTCGAATGGCGCCACGGCGGGCAGACGAGCCTCGACAACCTCGCCTCCCTCTGCACCGCCCACCACCACGTCCGCCACGGCGACCGCTGGACCTACCTCCTCCACCCCGACGGCACCGCCGACTGGACCACCCCCACCGGACGCCGCATCACCACACGACCGGAGACCCTCCTCCCGGAACCCACGCGCCTCCAGCCCGAACCGCGGTTCACGGAGCCGCCTCCGTTCTGAGCGGGGTGCCTCGTCGACCACCGCGGCGCGCGCCCGGCGCGACCGGAGTGGCGTCACTTCGGCCGATGCCCCTCCCGCCCCCGGTGCTACCCGACCCGACCGTGCGGTGTGCGTCCCGGGCTCGGCCGTGCCCTGCCTCGCGCTTCTGCGCCCGGCCCGGCCCTGCCGCGCCCCGCCGTGCGCCAGGATGGTCCGCATGCTGCGAGCGACCGACATCCCCTGGGACCTCATCCGGGACCGCCGCCCCGCGCTCGCACTGCTGCCCTTCGGTGCGCTCGAGGCGCACGGGCTGCACCTGCCGCTCTCGACCGACACCCTCGTCGCCGAAGCGGTCGCCGAGCGGGTGGCGCACCGTCTCGACGCGCTGCTCCTCCCGGCGATCCCCTACGGCGCCACGGCCGGCACGGCCGGCTACCCGGGCACCGTCTCGCTGTCGGCGCCGACCGTGACGGCGGTCGCCGTCGACATCGCGCGGGCGCTCGCGGCCTCGGGCGTGGGCCTCCTCGTGATCGTCAACGGCGACTACGGCAACCGCGCCCCGCTGCGCGCAGCGGTCGACGCGCTCACCGCCGACGGCATCGGGGTCCTGCTGCTCGACTACCCCGGCTTCGAGGAGGCGGCCGCGAGGGTCCGCGAGTCGCGCCCCGCCGCGCCCGGACTCGCGCACGCGGAGGAGCTCGAGACCTCGCTGGTCCTGGCCCTCGCTCCCGAGCTGGTGCTGCGCGAGCGCTACGTCGTCTGCTACCCGGACTTCCCGCCGGAGTTCGGCACCGTCGAGATGCCGCTGCACCCCTTCTCTGAGTCGGCCGTCTTCGGCGATCCGACCTCGGCGTCCGCCGAGAAGGGCGAGGCGATCCTGGAGGCGGTGGTCGAGGCGTCGGTCCAGGCGGTGCGCACGGCTCTCCGGTGAGCGGAGCCGCGCCTCCTCAGTGACGACGGGTCACCGGGACCCCGCGACCGCGGCCGTCGAGGTCCGCTCCACGAGCTCGACCGGCAGCTTCTCCCGCACCCGGGCCTCCGCCGGATCCGCCAGGGCGTCCAGCAGCAGTCGAGCCGCCCGGGATCCCATCGCCACGGCGGGCTGCCGGATCGTGGTCAGCCCGACGAGCGCCGCCGAGTCGATGTCGTCGAAGCCGATCACCGAGACGTCCTCCGGAACCCGGAGTCCCGCGGTCCGCAGCCGGTCGACGGCTCCGATCGCGATCTCGTCGTTGCCGGCGGCGATCGCCGTGAACGGCGTGCCGCTGCGCAGCGCCTCGTCCACGAGAGCGGCCCCCGACGGCGCGGAGTAGTCGCCGGTGAGCATCAGCGCGTCGGGGAACGACTCCCGGACCCCCGCGGTCCGGTCCCGCGTCGAGACCAGACCGCGCGGCCCGGCGATGATCAGCACCCGCTCGTGCCCGAGCGCGGCCAGATGTTCTCCGGCCAGGCGCCCACCCCGCCCGTTGTCCGAGGTGACGACGGTCACGTTCTCGAGCGACGGGATCTCCTCGTCGGCGAGGACGAGCGGGTACTCGGCGGCGAACGGCCGCAGCTCCTCCGCATCGACGGGGGAGTCGCTCGCGACGTAGACGAGGCCGTCGACCGTGCGGTTCTGCAGCAGATCGAGGTAGCGCCGATGGCGCTGGCCGCCGAAGGACGTGCTGCAGATCAGCACCCCGTAGTCGAGCGGACCAGCGACCAGCTCGACGCCCTTCGCGATGCGGCTGAAGTACGAGGTGGTGATGTCCGGCACGGCGACGGCGAGCAGCCGGCTCCGCCCGGACTGGAGGGTGCGGGCCGCCGAATCGGGGACGTAGCCCGCCTGCCGGATGATCGCGAGGATCCGCTCGGCCGTGCGGGGATTCACCGGACGCTTGCCCGAGAGCACGTGCGAGACCGTCGTCACGCTGACCCCCGCCGACTCCGCGATCTGCTGCATGGTCGGTCTTCCCGCTCGCATCGTCGTCCCGACCCCCTCGTCCTGCAAAACGCTTTGCACCGCATTCCACCACATCACGGACGCCCGTCCGTGCGTTCGGCCGCGCGTGCCGCTGACAGCCGACCCCCGGATCGGGGGAGGCGTGCGCCTCGCGTTTCCGACCCGTTTCCGCGGGAAGAAGACCCCATTACGAAGCGTCACTCGGGGACTGCCCGGCGCCGCGCCGACCCTAGGCTCGGGAAATCCTCCTCAGGTGCGATGCCCCGAATGCAAAACCTTTTGCACACCCGACCGGAAGACCAGGTGACCGTGAAAGACCTCGATCTCGCCCGCGCCGCCCAGCGCGTCTCCGTCCCCGTCGTCGCCGTTCTGCTGGCGCTGGTCATCGGAGCGATCCTGATCACGGTGTCCGGGCGCTCGCCCGTCGACGCGATGGCGGCGATCGGCCGCGCCGCCTTCACCTGCGACCCGGGCTACTGCAACTTCGGCACCGTGCTCACGACGGCCACGCCGCTGATCATGACCACCCTCGGCGCCGTCATGGTCCTGCGGGCGGGCCTGTTCAGCATCGGCCAGGAGGGGCAGTACGGCCTCGGAGCCGTCGCGGCGGTCGTCGTGGGGTACCAGGTGCAGCTCCCCGGCGGCCTGCACCCGATCGTCGCGCTGCTCGCCGCGGGTGTCGCGGGAGCGCTGGTCGGACTCGTCCCCGCGGTGTTCCGCGTCTTCCTCGGAGCGAACGAGCTGATCGTCAGCATCATCCTCAACTCGATGGTCGCCCTGCTGCTGAGCTTCCTCATCAACTACCCGCTGCGGGACACGGGCGGGACGGCCTCCTACACGCCGCAGATCGACGAGACGGCGCGGCTCCCGATCTTCGACACCGCGACCAAGCTCGGCGCGAACCTCGTCGTGGCCCTCGCCTTCGTGGCGATCGTCGCGGTCTACATGTCCCGCACCACCTGGGGCTACGAGCAGCGGATGGCGGGCGAGGCGCCCGTCTTCGCCCGCTACTCCGGGATGCGCACCCGCACGGCCGTGCTCCGAGCGGCCGCCCTCGGCGGGGCCCTCGCCGGCATCGGCGGCGGCATCCAGGTCCTCGGCATGAACTACCGCGTGATCGACGGGTTCCTCGACGGCACCGGGTTCAACGGGCTGACGGCGGCGATCCTCGGAGGCACCACCGTGATCGGCGGGTCCCTCGCCGCGATCCTGTTCTCGGCGATCACCGTCGGCGCGATCAACGGGCTGCAGATCCTGATGGGCGTGCCGCGCGAGATCGGCGCCGTGATCCTCGCGCTGATGATCCTCCTCGTCGCGATCCAGACGCCGCTCGCCGGACGCCTGGAGCTCTGGCTCAGCAAGCGCCGGGGCGCCCGGGAGATCGCCGCGCGGGCGGCCGCCGCTCCGCCGCCTCCGGAACCGGTCGACACCCCGCCGGACCCCGACGAGGTCCGCGCCCACGCGGCCGCCCGGAACGAGGAGTGAGCATGGACTTCCTCCTCGCCCTCCTGACCCCCGAGCTCATCCACAACGGGATCCAGCTGACCACCCCGATCCTCTTCGGCGCGCTCGCCGCCGCGCTGAGCTCGCGGGCCGGAGTCCTCAACCTCGCGATCGAGGCGAAGATGCTGGTCGGAGCGTTCGTCGGACTCGTCGCTCTCGACGGCACGGGCTCGCAGCTGCTCGCCGTCGTGATCGCCGCGCTGGCTGGAGCGCTCACCGGCGGGATGATGGCCCTCGCGCACCGCGTCGGGGTCGACCTGATCGTCTTCGCGATCGGGCTCAACATGCTCCTGCTGGAGCTGTCGATCTACCTCATGCGGCAGTTCTTCGGCGGCGTGGGCGTCTGGACCCCCGACGTCGCGACGCTGCCGTCGATCCCGCTGCCGTTCCTCGAGGACGTGCCCGTGCTCGGCCCGCTGCTCAGCGGCTACAACGCGCTGGTCTACCTGGCCTTCGCGCTCGCGGCCGCGTTCGGCCTGCTCTTCCGCTACCGGCCCGGCCGCCATCTCCTGGCGGTGGGCGAGGCTCCGGGAGCCGCGGCCGCCGCGGGCATCTCCGTCGAGCGGGTGCAGACGCTCTCGTTGATCGGCTCCGGCGCCCTCGCCGCTCTGGGTGGCGCGTTCCTGACGGTGGGCGAACTCGGGCTCTTCGCCCGCAACATGACCGACGGCGCCGGCTGGATCGCGATCACCGCGGCGCTGCTCGCGGTGAACCGCCCCGTGTTCCTCGTGCCGGCGTCCCTCCTGTTCGGCTTCTCCGACGCCTTCGCGATCCGCCTGCAGAGCACCACCGACCTGCCCCAGGTGCTCGTGCAGCTCATCCCGATGGCCGCGACGCTCCTCGTGCTCGGCTTCGTCGGCTACCGCGGACTCCGCGCCAAGGAGACCCTCGGCCTGCCCCGCCGCGCCCGCCGCCAGCTGGCCGGCGCTCTGCGCTGACGCCCGCGCCTCCCTCTCCCTCTCCCTCTCTCCCACCCCGCACCCGACGAGAACGAAGGACACAGCCATGACCCTCCCCGCACCCTCCCGCCGCCGCGTCCGGCAGGCGTCCGCCCTCTCCGCCCTGGCCGTCGCGGCCCTCGCCCTCTCGGCCTGCAGCGGCGGAGGCACCGCCTCGACCGCGGCCCCCGACTCCGACGCCTACACCGTCGCGCTGGTCGGCGGCGTCGCGGGCGACCTCTCCTACACCGACTCCGCCCTGGCCGGCCTCACCGAGGCGAAGGACACCCTCGGGGTCGCGACCTCCCACATCGAGGCGCCCGACGTCGCGCAGGGCGAGACCCTCCTCCGCTCGGCCATTCAGACCTCGCCGGACCTCGTGCTGAGCATCACCCTGCCGCTGGACACCGTCATCGCGATCGCCGAGCAGTACCCCGACCAGAAGATCGGCATGCCGGACCAGAGCCTCGAGGACTCCGAGGTGCCCGACAACCTCGAGCTCTACACGATCAACACCCACGAGGGCAGCTTCCTGGCGGGCCTGGTCGCGGGCACGATGACCACCACCAAGAAGGTCGGGGCGGTCGTCGGCGGCGACGCTCCCGGGCTCAACCAGTTCGCCTGGGCGTACGAGCAGGGCGTCAAGGAGGCGTGCGGCGACTGCACCGTGCAGCGCACCTACCTCAACTTCACCTTCAACGACCCGGCGCTGGGCAAGTCGACCGCCCTCGACATGCACAGCGACGGGGTCGACGTGATCTTCCAGGTCGCGGGCGGCTCGGGCACCGGTGTCATCGAGGCCGCGGAGGAGGAGGGCTTCTACGCCATCGGCGTCGACAGCGACCAGGACTCCGTCGCGCCCGGCACGGTCATCACCTCGATGATGAAGCACGTCGACGCCAACGTCCTCACGATGATCTCCTCGGCGCAGGAGGGCGACTTCACCTCGGGCGCCACCAACGTCGGACTCGCCGAGGGCGCGACCGGGCTGTCGTGGGACGAGGGCTCCACGGTCTTCGAGGACGCCCACCCCGAGCTCGCCGAGCCCGTGGCCGCGGCGAAGAGCACCGTCGCGGACTACGAGACCCGGATCCTCGACGGATCCTTCGAGGTCTGCGACGCCCTGAACGACCCCGACTCGGACGCCTGCTCGCCCTTCGCCGGCTGATCCTCCCCGACCGCAGGAGTCGTCGATCACCCCCCGGTCGGCGGCTCCTGCGCTCCACCCTCTCGCGCCCCGCCGCGGCACCCGCACCAGGAAGGCCCCTCCATGACCACTCCGTTCCTCCGGCTCGACGGCCTCCGGAAGTACTTCGCCTCCTCCGGCGTCCTGGCGGTCGCCGACGTCTCGCTCGACGTCGGCGCCGGCGAGGTGGTCGCCCTGGTGGGCGAGAACGGCACGGGCAAGACCACGCTGATGAACCTGCTGTTCGGCGCGTTCCCGCTCGACGCCGGCCGGATCGAGATCGACGGCGAGGAGGTCGCGATCCGGGGGCCGCAGGACGCGATCGACCACGGGATCGGCATGGTGCAGCAGCACTTCGCGCTCGTCCCCTCCTTCACCGTCGCGCAGAACGTGCTCCTCGGCCGCGAGCCCCGACGCCGCGACGGCCGGATCGACGACGCCGCGGCGGAGCGCGAGGTCGGCGCCCTCGCCGACCGCCTCGGATTCCCGGTGGACCCGGCGAAGCTGGTCGCGGCCCTGCCGATCGGCCTGCAGCAGCGCGTCGAGATCCTGAAGGCGCTCGCCGGCGACACGAGGCTGCTGATCCTCGACGAGCCGACCGCGGTGCTCACCCCGTCCGAGGCGGAGGACCTGCTGCGCGCGGTCCGCCGACTCGCCTCCCTCGGGACCTCGGTCGTGTTCATCAGCCACAAGCTGCCCGAGGTCATGGCCGTCGCGGACCGCATCGTCGTGATGCGCCGCGGGCACGTGGTCGGCGGGATGACCGCCGCCGAGGCGACCGCTCCGGCGATCGCCCGGATGATGGTCGGCCGCGACGTGCTGCTCAGCGCCGACATCCCGCCGGGCAGCCCCGGGGCGGACGTCCTGCGGGTGTCCGGGGTCTCGGCGCCGCAGGTGAGCGCGGGCGACTCGGGACTCGACGACGTCTCGCTCACCATCGCGTCGGGGGAGATCCTCGGAGTCGCGGGCGTGAGCGGCAACGGCCAGGGCGCGCTGGTCGACGCGATCGCAGGGCTGCGCCGGGTGCGCGAGGGCACGGTCGAGATCGCCGGGACCGACACCACCGGGCGCGGCCCGCGCACCGCCCGCGACGCCGGGCTCGCCCACATCGCCGAGGACCGCATGCACGTGGGCCTCAACCGCGGCGCGACGCTGGAGGAGAACGCCGTCTCGGTCGCCTACCGCTCGTCGCGCTTCCACCGCGCCGGGCTGCTCCGCCGCGGCGCCATCCACCGGTTCGCGGTGCAGCTCATCGACGACTACATCGTCCGCGGCGCCTCCGCCCGGCGTCTGATCGGCTCGCTCTCGGGCGGCAACCTGCAGAAGATCGTGATCGGCCGCGAGCTCGACGGCGACCCCGCGGTGATCATCGCGAATCAGCCCACGCGCGGACTGGACGTCGGCAGCATCGAGTTCGTGCACCGGGCCCTGCTCGCCGCGCGCAGCCGGGGCGCGGGCGTCCTGCTCCTCTCGGCCGAGCTCGAGGAGATCCTCACGCTCTCGGACCGGATCGTCGTGATGTACGACGGCCGCCTCGCCGGGCCGTTCGCCCGCGGCGAGCTCGACACCGCCGAGATCGGCGCGCTCATGGCCGGCTCCGACCTCGAGACGAGCGCCCCGTGACGCGCACGCTGATCGTCGCCGACCACGTGCTGCCCGATGTCGAGGCCGACGAGCTCGGGCCGGCGGTCGTCGCGGTCGAGGACGGCATCGTCCTCTCGGTCGATCCGCTGCGCGGTGCTCGCCCCCGCGGTGCGGACGTCGTCGACCTCGGCCCCTCCGTCGTGCTGCCCGGTCTGGTGAACGCGCACGCCCACGCGCCGATGATGCTGTTCCGCGGCGTCTCGGAGGGGCACTCCCTCCTGACCCTCGAGGGCTGGCTCGGAGCGATCCGCTCGCTCGAGGCGCACCTCTCGCCCGAGCTCCTCTCGGCGTCGGCGTCGGTCGCCTGCGCCGAGATGATCGGCAGCGGCACGACGTCGTTCGCCGACCAGTACCTGTTCGCCGAGTCGTACCTCGCCGCGATCGAGGACTCGGGCCTGCGCGCCCGGGTCGCGTACGGCATCGTCGAGCTCGGCGACGACGCCGTCCGCGCCCGCGAGCTCGCCGCCGCGGAGTCGTTCGTCGCGGCCTCGCAGGAGCACCCGCTCGTGCGCGGCTGGGTCGGACCGCACGCGTTCTTCGTCGACAACCAGGTCGAGGCGATCGAGGCCGAGGTCGCCCTCGCGCACCGCTTCGGCGTCGGACTGCACACGCACTTCGCCACGTCGGGGGAGGAGGAGGACGCCTGCCGCGAGCGCTACGGCCGCGGCGCCCTCGAGACGATGGGCGGGCTCGGCCTCTTCGACGTCCCCCTCCTGCTCGCCCACTCGAACGAGATCGTGGTCGAGGATCTGGCGCTGCTCGCCGGATCGCGCGCGAGCCTCGTGGCCGCCGCCTCCGTCGCGATGATCAGCGGAGCAGCGGCCCCTCCGGTGCGGCAGGCGCTGGACGCGGGCGTGAACGTCGCGATCGGCACCGACAACCTCTGCGGCAACAACAACGCGGACCTGTTCGAGGAGCTGCGCACGCTCGGCAAGCTGGCGGCCTTCGCCGAGCGCCGGCCGAACGCGATCACCTCCCGCGAGCTGCTCGGCCTCGCGACCTGGCGGGGGCACCGCGCCCTCGGCGGCGCGGCGGAGGATGGCTCGCTCGTCCCCGGAGCCGTCGCCGACCTGATCGCGCTCCCCGTCGAGGCCCTGCACCGCGGGCCCGTCGCGGCGCAGTCGCTCCACTCCGCGCTCGTCTACGGGGCGTCCGGATTCGACACCTCCGACGTCATGACCGCCGGGCGCTGGCTCAAGCGCGACGGCGTCGTGACGACGGTCGACCTCGCGGCGGCGGTGGAGCAGCGGCAGCGCGACCACGACATCCTGATGGAGCGGGTGCGCGCCGCCTGAGACGCCGTCAGCGGGCCGCGTCGTAGGAGGGGGCGAGCCGCTCCTCGAGGATCCGCTCACGCAGCTCGGGGTCCGCGAACCCGCCGGCCAGCGCGGTCCGCTGCGCCCGCTCGACGTCCGCGAGGCCCCAGCCGAAGCGGTCGACGAGCAGCCGCAGCTCGCCCGTGACGCTCGTCGCCGAGATCAGCCGGTTGTCCGGGTGCACCGTGACGGCCGCTCCGATCGCGGCGAGCAGTCCGATCGGGTGCTGCGCGAGGGTGTCCACCACGCCGCCGGGCTGCGAGTTCGAGCTCGGGCACAGCTCCAGCGGGATGCGCTCGTCGACGATCCGCTGGGCGACCGGGCCGAGCTCGAGCGCTGCGGTCCCGCCTCCCGCTCGGCGCCAGGCGGCGACCACCTCGCCCACGGGGTGGCGGGCGCCGTCGATCGCGAGGTCCTCCGCGAGCCGGGCGCCGTGCCCGATGCGCTGGGCGGAGCAGTGCTCCAGCGCACCGAGGATGCTCTCGACGCCGCCGGCCTCGCCCGCGTGCACGGTCCGCGACAGCCCGTGCTCGGCGGCGAGGCGGAACCACTCCGCGTGCTCGGCGGGCGGATGCCCCTCCTCGTGCCCGGCGAGGTCGAGTCCCACGACAGCGTCGCGGTTGCGCAGGGCGGTCGCGACGACCTCGCGGCCGTGCTGCGCCGTGCGCATGATCGAGAGGATCTGCCGCACGAGCACCGGGCGGCCCTCCCGCGCGGCGTCGCGCATCCCGGCTTCGAGCCCGTCCTGCACGGCCGCCAGCGCCTCGTCCATCGAGAGGCCGCGGGCGAGGTGCTTCTCGGGCGCCCAGCGGGTCTCGGCGTACACCACGCCGTCGGCGGCGAGCACGGCGACGTACTCCCGTGCGACCCGCCGCAGCTGGGGAGCGGTCTGCATGACCGAGGTCGTCAGCCCGAACAGCAGCTCCCAGTCGGCCCCCGGTTCGAGCGCTGCGAAGTTCCCGAACCAGTGCTGCAGAGCCCCCGGGTCGCGGCGCGGCACCGGCGCCCCGCTCTCGGCCGCGAGGGCGAGGAGGGTCTCGGGCCGCACCGAGCCGTCGAGGTGGTCGTGCAGCGAGATCTTGGCGAGGCGGGCGAGCGGATCGGAGTGGTCGACCCAGGTGGTCGCGCGCTCGCGTCGCGAGGTGAGGTCCATGGGTCTCCGATCCGCCGGATCTCAGCGTACAAAACGTTTTGTATCGTCCGTATGACGATCCATGCCACGCTGTCGCCATGACTGCTCCCCGGCACCTCGTCGTCTTCGACACCGACATCGGCACGGACGTCGACGACGCCCTCGCCCTCGCCGTCCTCCTCGGTGCGCGGGAGGAGGTCGAGCTGCTCGCCACGACGACCGTCTACGGCGACACCCTCCTGCGCGCCCGCCTCGCGCAGCGCTACGCGGGTCTCGCCGGCGTGCGCCTGGACGTGCACGCGGGGGAGCGCGACACCCTCTCGGGGCGCGAGGTGTGGTGGGCGGGCCACGAGGGCACCCTGCACGACGGACTCGACGCCGAGGAGGTGCAGGCGGAGCCGGCCGTCGACGCCCTCCTCCGCCACGTGCTCGCGCGCCCGGGCGAGGTCGACGTGATCGCCGTGGGGCCGCTGACCGACATCGCGGAGGCGATCCGGCGCGAGCCGCGCTTCGCCGGTGCCGTCCGCCACCTCTGGCTGATGGCGGGAGCGTTCGGCACGGGCGCGACCGAGCACAATGTCCGCAGCGACGCCGACGCGGCGCGCGTCGTCTTCGGTGCCGGCCTGCCGACGACCGTCGCCGGCCTCGAGGTCACGCAGCGCCTCGCGATGCGCAGCGAGCAGGTCGAGGCGATCGCCGCCTCCGGTGCACTCGGTGCCGCCCTGCACCGCGATATCCGCCAGTGGTGGGACTTCTGGAGCGAGACCTGGAACGTGCCGCACGACCCCGTCGCGGTCCTGGCGATGCTGCGGCCCGAGTTCGTGACGCTCTCGGAGCCCGGAACGGTGACCGTCGTGCCCGGCGGCGACCCCGTCGAGGACGGCCTCAGCGCGTTCACCCCCGACTCCGAGGGCACCGTCCGGCTCGTCGTCGATCTCGACGTCGACGCCGTCTCGGAGGCGATCGTCGCGGGCGTGCGGGCGGCCGGAGCAGGGCCGCTCAGGCGCTGATCGCCGCCCGCACCTCGGGAGGGGTCGGCGGAGTGGTGGCCATCAGGTCCCGCACGTAGGCGAAGAAGCGCTCGCCGTCGATCCGCTCGACCGCCGTGGCGTTCGCCGTCTCGGGCGTGCACGTCCAATCGAAGACGGTCGCCCCGAGCGTCAGCCGGCCGTCGGTCTCGACCGCCACCGAGTACGCGCGCTCCTCGAGCACGAGGTCCTCGTCCAGGCTCAGCAGCACCGAGAGCGAGTCCGGGTGCGTCGAGCCGTCGATCCCGACCCGCACGTCGAAGTCGAAGGTGGCGCGGTTGGCGCGCACGAAGAAGTCCGACAGCGGAGTCGCGGCCGCGGCGATCTCGGCGATGCGGCCCTCGTCGAAGACGGCGTCGCGGAGGGTCAGCGGGTCCCAGGTCACGAAGCGCAGATCCGCGAAGCCCGCCCCGGTGACGATCGCGGCCGCCTCCGGATCGACGTAGACGTTGAACTCGGCCGCGGGCGTGATGTTGCCGCGGCCGTTGAGGGACCCGGCCATCACGGTCAGCCGCTCCACGTTCCGCACGAAGGACGGGTCTTTCCGCGCCGCGAGCGCGATGTTGGTCAGCGGCCCGATCGCCACGATGCGCAGTCGGCCCGCGTGCTCCGCGGCCAGTCGGATCAGGGCGTCGACGGCGTGCTCCTCCTCGGGACGCTGCGAGTCCTCGGGTCGGCGGATGCCGCCGACGCCGTCGCCGTGCACCTCGGTGGCGCTCACCCACGGGCGCAGGAGCGGAGTGCGCGCGCCGAGGTGGACGGGCACCTCTCCCGCGCGCCCGGCCAGCGCGATCGTGAGGAATGCGTTGTGCAGCTGCTGATCGAAGCCGACGTTCCCCGCGACCATCGTCACCGCCCGCAGATCGGCGCGCGGATCCAGGAGGCCGATCAGCAGGGCGAAGCAGTCGTCGGCGGCGGTGTCGGTGTCGATGAGGAGAGGGATCACGCGGCGAGCGTACGGTGCGCTCGTGTCGGGCGTGTTGCGGCACGGCAGAATGGATCCCGATGACCTCCACACCGCCTCCGCTCGGCCTCCTCCTCGACGTCGACGGCCCCATCGCCAGCCCGATCAGCCGCACCATCGCGATCCCCGCGATCGCCGACGATCTCGTGCGCCTCGCCAACGCCGGCATCCCGATCGTCTTCAACACCGGCCGCTCCGACGCGTTCCTGCGCGAGCGCGTGCTGCCCTCGCTCCTGGAGCGCGGGGTCTCGCCCGAGGCGCGCATCGTCTGCGTCTGCGAGAAGGGCGCCGTGTGGTTCACGGTCGACTACCGCGGCACGTCCGAGCCGATCGTCGACGAGTCGCTCGCGATCCCCGAGCCGGTCGCCCGCGACCTCGAGCGCATGATCCGCTCCGACTACGACGACCTCGTCTTCTTCGACGAGACCAAGCGCGCGATGGTCTCGGCGGAGCAGCTGGTCGACCTGCCCAGCGACGAGTACCTCTCGCGCCAGCTCGTCTTCGACGCCGACGCCCTGCAGATCATGACCGCGGCGGGCCTCGGAGTCGAGCGCCGCGGCATCCGCTACCCGGACGACTCCGGAGCGGTCGACTACCGCATCGACCCCACCGTCATCTCCACCGACATCGAGTCGAACCGCCTCGGCAAGGACCTCGGCGCCCAGCGCGCCGTCGAGCTGCTCGGCGCGACCGGGCCCATCCCGCAGCGCTGGCGCACCGTCGGCGACTCGCGCAGCGACTACGCCATGGCCGACTGGCTGTACGAGCACGCCTACGAGGTCGCCCACGTCGACGTCCGCCCGGCCGAGGGAGTCCCCGAGAAGCCGTATCCGGTCCTGGTGGTCGACGACCTCGTCAACGATGCAGCCGGAGCCGCGGTGCTGCGCCGCTGGACCGAGCTCGTCGACGACGAGACGACCCCCGAGGCCGGCGACGGGATCTCGCTGTACACCCGCTCCTGATCCGCCACCCCTCGTTCGCGTGGAGCCCGGCCCGCTAGCGTTCGAGGCATGAGAATCGCAGTCACCGGTGGATCCGGCAAACTCGGCCGCAGCGTCGTCGCCCGCCTCCGCGCATCCGGCCACGACGTCTACAACCTCGACCGGGCGGGGGAGCGGGGCCCGGGCTTCGTGCGCATCGACGTCGCCGACTACGGCCAGGTCGTCGACGCCATCCAGGCCGTGGGCGACCAGTACGAGGGCATCGACGCGGTCGTGCATCTCGCCGCGATCCCCGCGCCGGGCATCGTGCCCGACATCGCCACCTTCCAGAACAACATGCTGTCCACGTTCAACGTGTTCCACGCGGCGATCCGCTCGGGCATCCGCAACGTCGTCTACGCCTCCAGCGAGACGGTGCTCGGCCTGCCCTTCGACGTGCCGCCGCCCTACATCCCGGTCGACGAGAAGTACCCCGCCCGTCCGGAGTCGGTCTACTCGCTCACCAAGCACCTCGAGGAGCAGCTCGCGATCGAGCTGTGCCGCTGGCACCCGGACCTGAAGATCATCGGCCTGCGCTTCTCGAACGTGATGGACGAGGCGGACTACGCCGAGTTCCCGTCGTTCGACTCCGACGCGCTGCAGCGCAAGTGGAACCTCTGGGGCTACATCGACGGCCGCGACGGCGCGCAGGCCGTCGAGAAGGCGCTCGCGCACGGTGCGACCGGCTTCGACCGCTTCATCATCGCGGCGGCCGACACGGTCATGTCGCGCCCCAACGACGAGCTGATCGCCGAGGTGTTCCCGGGTGTGGAGGTGCGGGGCGAGGTCGGGGCGAACGAGACCCTGCTCTCGATCGACCACGCCCGCGAGGTGCTGGGCTACGCGCCCGAGCACTCCTGGCGCGACTCCCAGCAGGGCTGACCGGACGCGACCGGCCCGCCGGGATCCGAGGATCCGGCGGGCCGGTCGCATTCCTGCCGACTACTGCAGCATCAGCTGGGGATGTAGTTGAAGGTGTCGGGGTCCGGGCCGGTGCGGTGGCCGCGGTCCAGCGCCGTGATGTCGGTCATCGACTCGTCGTCGAGCTCGAAGTCGAAGAGCGCGAAGTTCTCCTCGACGCGGGCGCGGGTGACCGACTTCGGGAACACGATGTCGCCGCGCTGGATGTGCCAGCGGAGCACGACCTGGGCGGGGGAGCGGTCGACGTTGCGGGCGATGCGGGTGATCGTGTCGTCCTCGAGCACCAGGCCCTGGGCGATGGGCGACCACGCCTCGGTGGCGATGCCGTGCTCGACGCCGTACGCGCGCAGCTCGTCCTGCACGAGGTAGGGGTGCACCTCGATCTGGTTCACGGCCGGCACGATGGTGGCCTCGGCGCGGAGGCGGTTGAGGTGGTTGGTCTGGAAGTTGGAGACGCCGATCGCCTTCGCCTTGCCGCTGCGGTAGATCTCCTCCATCGCCTTCCAGGTCTCGAGGTAGTCGCCCACGTTCGGCAGCGGCCAGTGGATCAGGAAGAGGTCGACGTAGTCGAACTGCAGCTCGCCGAGGGTCACGTCGATCGCGGCGAGGGCGTCCTCGCGGGCGTGGAAGCCGTTGTTCAGCTTCGAGGTGACGAAGACCTCCGAGCGGTCGAGGCCGGAGGCGCGCACGGCCTCGCCGACGCCCGCCTCGTTGCCGTACATCTCGGCCGTGTCGATGTGGCGGTAGCCGACCTCGAGGGCGGCGAGCGTCGCGTCCTTCGTCTCGGCGGGATCGATCTGGAACACGCCGAAGCCCAGCTGGGGGATCTCCACTCCGTTGTTGAGGGTGATCGTGGGGACCGTGGTGGCGTCCGTGCTCATACTGAGTCTCGTCCTTTCATCGGGGAGGCCGCGCGCTCGACGCCCGCGGCCAGGAGTCCAGTCCACGCCCGGGGGCCTGTCGGCTGCAACCCCTTGAACACTCAGGGAACGCCGAGGGGTGGGCTCGCCGAGCTCGTCATCCGCGCGCCGAGCAGCGTGCGGTCGACGTGCCGCTGCTGCCAGTCGCGGTCGAGGGCGCCGCTGCGGAGGAGCCAGCGGTGCAGGACGGGGCCGATCAGGAGCTCCGTTGCCGCGGCCGGATCCTCGGCTCCGGCTCGCTCGAAGCGCCGGGCGATCGCGGCCGTCTGGGGCTCGAGCAGCCGCTCGCGGTACTCGCGGGCGAGATCGAGGTCCGTCTGGATCGCGGCGGTGACCGCGCGCAGCAGCGGTTCGGTCGCGGGCGAGGTCAGCTCGTGGACCGTCCCCTCCAGCAGCAGGAGCAGGTCCTCCCTCAGCTCTCCGCTGTCCGGGACGGCGACGGCGCCCTCGGCGGTCTCGCTCCGGGCGAGAAGGGCGTCGAAGAGGATCGCCGCCGTCGACGGCCAGGAGCGGTAGAGCGTCTGCTTGCCGACTCCTGCGCGGACCGCGACTCCCTCCATCGTCAGCCTCGCGACTCCCCGGTCGCCCACCAGGTCGAGCACCGCCTCGTGCACCCGTGCGCGCGTCCGCTTGCTGGCCATGACGTCAGTCTAGCGAAACGAGACGAAGCGTCTCGTTCTGGGTAGGGTGTCGGCATGAGCACTCGACAGATCTGGATGATCACGGGGGCCGCCGGCGGTCTCGGCCGCGCCCTCGCTCTCGCGGCGGTGTCCCGGGGGCACGTCGTCGTCGCGACCGTCCGCGGCGAGCACGCCCTCCCTCCGCACGAGCGGCTGCACGTCCGACGTCTCGACGTGCGCGATCGAGCAGCGGCGAGAGCCGCGGTCGAGTCGGTGGTCGCCGAGCTCGGTCGACTCGACGTGCTGGTGAACAACGCCGGCTACGGCCTCATCGGAACGGCCGAAGAAGTCGGGGAGAGCGAGGCGCGGGACATCCTCGACACGGATCTCCTCGGGCCGCTCTGGCTGTCGCAGGCGGCCGTGCCCGTGATGCGGAGCCAGGGGGGAGGGCACATCCTGCAGATCTCGACGGTCGGCGCCGTCGGCACGATGCCGACCCTCGGCCTCTACAATGCCGCCAAGTGGGGCCTCGAGGGATGGACCGAGGCGATGGCGGCCGAGGTCGCTCCGTTCGGCATCCGCACGACGATCGTCCAGCCCGGGGCGATCGACACCGCCTGGGCCACCGGTGGCATGCGCTTCGCGACGCCCTCCTCCGAGTACGACGACCTCAGGACCCGCCTCTTCGGCACCGCCGAGGTGCCGTGGCCCTCCGGCGGAACCGGTGGTGGAACCCCGCCCGAGGCGATCGCCGCCGCGGTCCTCGCGCACGTCGCCGACCGCGCCGACCACCGCCTCCGCCTGCTCGTCGGAGACGACGCCCCCGATCAGGTCCGCGCCGCCCTCGACGCGCGGATCGAGGACTACCGCCTCGACCCGCGGTGGCCGAGCACGGAGTGACCTCCCGTCAGGCCGCCGTCGTTCGATCCGGTCGGGCCGGGGCGGCGGCGTCGAGCCGGCGGGCGGAGCGGTCGGCGGCGGACCCGCCGAGCAGCGCGGCGATCGCGAGGGCGATCAGGAGGGGGACGTGCCCGGTCACCGGGACCAGCGCCGCGATGATCAGCGGGAAGAAGAAGCCGAGGTAGGTGAGCGTGTAGAACGTCGCCGTGAGCCTCGCGAGGTCGTCGGGGGCTGCCATCGTCTGCACGGCCTTGAGTCCCGAGAGCAGGCAGATGCCGTAGCCGGCGCCGAGGAACGGAGCGGCGAGGAGCACGAGCCACGGCGAGCCCGTGAGGGCGGCCGGCGCGAGCACGAGCGCCCCGACCGCGAAGCAGATCGTGCCGACGGGGCCGTTGCGCCCCCGCAGTGCGTGGTCGATGCGTGCGGAGAGCAGCTGCACCGAGGTCCCGACTCCGAGGGTGATCAGCATGACGAGGGTCGCGAACGCGATGCCGAGCGTGCCGAGCCCGCCGGTCACGAGGCTCGGCCCGACGGCGAACGAGAGTCCGCAGCTGCCGAAGACGAACGGGGCGATCGGAGCGACCGTGCCGCGGAACCGGCCGCGGTAGACCGCCGGGACGCGCAGGTCGCCCAGGAGCGAGCGCCGGTGCGGGCTCGACGTGCGCGTCTCGGGCGCGCGGAGCACCGCGAGCAGCGAGAGCGCCGTGACGCCGGCGTGCACGAGGTAGGGCAGCACGGTCGGATTCGGCGCCCACTGGGCGAGCACCCCGCTGATCGCGGCCCCTCCGCCGAACCCGATCGAGAGCGAGATGCCGCTCCGGCGCGCTCCGGTGCCCGCCGCCGCCGACAGCTCCTTCACCCAGCTGCTGCCGACCACGGCCGCGACGGCGACGCTGACCCCGGCGAGCAGGCGCGCGACGCAGAGCCCCGCCAGGTTCGTCCCCGCTAGTGCGAACACGACGCTCGCGATCGCGCCGAGCGCCACTCCGGCCAGCATGATCCTCCGCCGGCCGAAGCGGTCGGACCACGCCCCGGCGAGCGCGAAGCCCGGCACGATGCCGATCACGTACACGGCGAGCAGCAGCGTGACCTCGGTCTGCTCGAAGCCGGCCACCTGCCGGTACATCACCATCAGCGGGATGAACTGGTTGCCGCCCCAGCCCAGGGCCGACATCGCGGCGGCCACGAGCAGCCACGACGACGGCGACGTGCGAGGTGCGGACGGGGATCGGTCGGGGCGGGGCCGCATGGCGTCCTTCGGGTCGAGGGCACCCGGGCCGCTCGGCGCGGGAGCGGTCGCCGACCTCCGATTCTCGGGACACCGGCCGTGTCGGCGCAAGCTCCGCTTGCGGACGTGTCCGCTAGAGGACGTCGGGGCGGGTGCCGGAGCGCCGTCAGCAGCTGATGCTCGGAGCCGGCGGACCCCCGGCGATGGCCGTCCCAGCGACGGCGGGAACGCATCCCCGATGCGGCCGACCCCGGGTCGGGCGTCACGCCGCGCTGTCCAGCCGCAGCATCGCCTCGCGGGCGAAGGCCGACGCCGCCGAGCGCCACGTGCGCTCCAGCGACAGCACGTCGTCGCCCGCCGCGCGCGAGTCCGGGAGCTGCCGGGCAGCGGCGTCGAGCACTGCGGCCCGCAGCTCGGTGTTGATGTTGATCTTGCCCAGCCCCGCGCCGACCGCGCGGCGCAGGTCGGCCTCGGGGATCCCGGACGCGCCGTGCAGGCTCAGCGGCACCCCGCTCGCCGCGTGGATCGCGTCGATCAGCGGCCAGTCGAGCTCGGGCTCCGCGGCGTAGGTCCCGTGCACGTTCCCGACCGACGTCGCCAGCACGTGCGCACCCGCCGCGGAGAGGAACGGGGCGATCAGGGCCGCGTCGGTGCGGCCCGATGGCAGCGAGGCGAGCGCGCGGTCCTCGTCGCCCGCGAGAGCGCCCAGCTCGGCCTCGACGACCACTCCGGAGCGGCGCACCGCCTCAGCCGTGAACGCCGCGTTCTCCTCGAACGGCAGAGCGCTGCCATCGGCCAGCACCGCGTCCGCACCGGCCTCGACGGAGCGGAGGATCAGGGCGAGGTCGGTCGCGTGATCGAGCTGCACCGAGACGGGCACCGCGGCACCGTCCGCCAGGGCGCGCAGCGCGGTGAGGAACCGCGGACCGTGCCGGTCGGCCGCGGTCTTCGGCGTGACCAGCAGGATCACCCCGCGGCCCAGCTCCTCCGCCGCGTCCACGACCGCGAGAGCAGTCGAGAAGTCGTAGCAGGTGAGGGCGCCGACCGCCCCGCCCGCCGCCTGCCGCTCGCGGATCAGGTCGTCCATCCGGACCCTCACGCGAGACCGCCCGCGACGATCCAGACGACGTAGGTCAGCGCGAAGCCGACGAGGCCGAGGATCGTGGTGAGCACGGTCCAGGTGCGCAGTCCGTCGGCGACGCTGAGGCCGAGGTAGCGGGTCACGACCCAGAAGCCGGCGTCGGTGACGTGCGAGAGGCCGAGCGAGCCGAAGCCGACCGCGACGGTGATGATCGCGATCTGCAGGGGCGTGTAGCCGCCTTCGGCGACTCCGGTGGCCAGCAGCCCGCCGGTCGTCACGATGGCGACGGTCGCCGAGCCCTGCGCCGCGCGGAGAACGAGCGACACCACGAAGCCGAGCACGATCAGGGGCACGCCGAGGGTGTCGAGCGTGCTCGCGAGGGCTCCGCCGATGCCGCTGGCCTGCAGGACCGCTCCGAACACCCCGCCGCCGGCGACGACGAGCAGGATCGACGCGATCGGCGGCAGCGCGCTCTCGAAGATCTCGTTGGTCTGAGTGAGCGACCAGCCGCGCTTGACGGGCAGGGCGAAGAACGCGATCCCGACGGCGACGAGCAGCGCGAGCACCGGAGTGCCGACGAAGACGCTCAGACCGTGCGCGAAGGTGCCCTCGGGCAGGATCAGGGCGCCGACGGTGCCGACGAGGATCTGCACGATGGGGATCGCGACGAGCAGGATGATCAGCCCGGCGCGCGGCGGCGCGAGTTCGGTGCCGTCGCGGCCGACCGTGCGGATGGCGGAAGTGACTCCGCCGACCTCCGCGAGCTGGGCGGCCACGGCCGGGGCGAGCTCGTAGTCGCGGCGGTTCATGATCGCCGAGACCGCGTAGGAGAGGACGCCGAGTACCGCGCAGATGGGCAGCGCGATGAGGGCGATGAGCCCGACGTCGGCGCCGAAGACCCCCGCTCCGGCGACGATGCCCGGGTGCGGCGGCACGGCGACGTGCACGGCGAGCATCAGGCCCACCATCGGCAGGCCGAACTTCACCGGGCTGAGCCCGGCGACCTTGCTGAACGCGTAGATGATCGGCACGAGGACGATGACGCCGACCTCGAAGAAGACGGGGATCGCGACGAGGAACGCCACGATCGTCAGTGCCACCGCGACCCGCTTGGGGCCGAGCACGCGGGTGAAGTGGTCGGCGAGGCTCTGCACGCCGCCCGACACCTCGATCAGGCGGCCGAGGATCGCGCCGAGCGCGATGATGAGGGCGACCTTGCCCATCGTGCTGCCCACGCCGTTGGCGACGAGCACGAAGATGTTCTCGAGCGGGATCCGGGCCGAGACGGCGACGAGCACGCTGACCAGCAGCAGGGCCACGAAGGCGTGGATCTTGAAGCGGATGATGAGCACGAGCAGCAGGGCGATGCCCGCCGCGGCGATCCCCAGCAGGACCGGGGTGTCGAGGGTGACCGCCGGGGCGATCGGTGCGTCCGCGGCGCTGCGGAGCGCGGTGGCGAGGTTCATCGTCCGTCCTTCGGGGTGAGGTGCTGCGGAGCGAGGACCTTGATGACGGCGGAGTCGTCGGCGGCGGCGAGGCCCTGCGCGGCTCCGAGCAGGTAGAGCTGCTCGGCGGCCGCGGCGATCGGAGTGGCGAGGCCGGAGCCCCGGGCGGCGGAGGTCACGATGCCCATGTCCTTCACGAAGATGTCGAGGCGGCTGAGCACCTCGGCGCCGTTCTCGTCGTAGGCCTGCAGCATCCGCGGTCCGCGGTTGCCGAGCATGAACGAGCCTGCCGCGCCGGCCGAGAGCGTCTCGAGGGTGGCGGCGACGTCGAGTCCGAGCGCCTCGGCCAGGGCGAGCGCCTCGGCGCCGGCGGCGATGTGCACACCGCACAGCAGCTGGTTGACGGTCTTGAAGGCCTGGCCGTCGCCGGCGCGGTCGCCGATGATGCTCAGCGTCGAGGCGAGCAGCTCGAGCACGGGCTGTGCCTTCGCGCGGGCCTCGGGAGCCGCTCCGACGACGATCAGCAGGTCGCCCGCTCCGGCGCGGACGGGCCCGCCGCTGAGCGGGGCGTCGACCAGGTGCACGCCGAGCGCGTCGAGCTCGGCGGCCACGGCGACGACGTCGTCGATCCCGACCGTGCTCGTCATGATCACCACGGCGCCGGGCTCGAGGGTCGAGGCGACCCCGTTCGCGCCGAAGAGCACGTCGCGCAGCTGGGCGCCGTTGCGCACGGCCAGCAGCACGGCGTCGACGCCGGCAACCGCGCCGCGCGCGGAGTCGAAGGGGGTGATGCCGGCGTCGGCGGCCAGCGCCAGGCGCGGCTCGGCGATGTCGAAGCCGTGCACGGTGAGCTCGGTGGCGAGGCGGGTGGCCATGGGCAGGCCCATGGCGCCGAGCCCGAGCACGGCGACGCGGTAGGAGGGGGTGGTCACGGTGGTCCTTCTTCCTGGGGAGTGGGGGAGGGGGTGCTCGCGGGTCACGCGACTGCGGGGGTGGGACGGGTCAGCGTGCTGACGACGGCGGCGAGCGAATCGTCGTCGCCGACGTTCCCCGCGAACACGATGTAGGGGATGCCGCGCGCGGGGCCGTCGACCGGCTCCCAGAGCGAGACGATCCCGGGCAGCATCGGGCCGCGCACGATCGCGCGCCGGATGCCGAGCCCGTGGGTGGCCACGTCGCTGGACGTGATGCCGCCCTTGGCGATGACGAAGCGGGGGTGCCGACGGGCCAGCACCCGCTGCACGACCTCGACGACCGCGGCCGAGACCCGGCGCGAGATGTCGAGGCTCTCGTCCTTGTCGTCCGTGCGGCGGAGGAGCCGGCTGGTGTGCACGGCGACGTCTCCGCGGCCGAGCGCGTCGACCGCCGCGTGCACGATCCCGTCGAGGTGCGCGGCGTCCTCGGCCAGCACGGCCTCCACGTCGATCTCGAGGGTCTGCTCCAACGCGCCCTGCGCGGTGAGCACCGCGAGCTGGCGCGAGGTGAGGCCGACGTGCGAGCCGACCACGATCAGACCGCCGACGGCGTCGCTCCCGTCGGTGCCGAAGACGTCCTGCGCGGTGAGCGGAGGGTGCACCTCCTGCCCGATGCGGGCGCGGACGAACGGCGGGCCGACGCGGAACAGGAACCGCTTGCCCTGCTCCTCGGCGGCCGCGAGTCCGAGGGCCAGCAGGCGCATGTCGTCTTCGGTCACGGCGTCGACGACGACCGGGACGGAGCCGGTCAGGGGGAGGAGCGCGCGGACGATGCCGTCGACTCCGCCGCGCAGGACGCTCAGGTCCAGGCGCACGACCTGCTCGGCGCTCCACCGGCCCTGCGTCTTCTCGGCGACGTAGTCGGCGAGGTCGGAGGAGGCGTAGCCGAACGTCGCGTCGCGGGCGAACTCGGTCTCGGCGATCGGAGTGAGGCCGTCCGGCGAGCGCATGAAGTGGACGCCGCCGATCGTGACGCGGCCGGCATCGGGGAACGCGGGCACCAGCAGCACCGCGTCGAAGCCGTGGCCGGTCGACTCCCGCACCGTCTCCTCGATGACGTCGGTCTCGAGCGGGTAGTGCCCGCGCAGCGTCGAGTCGCCCCGGCTGACGAAGGCGATCGGAGTGCCGGCATCGGCGGCCGCGCTCGTCGCGTGGGCGACGATCTCGCTGTTGCGCCGGGCGGCCGACTCGGGGTCCAGGCTGCGCGTGTTCGTGAGGACGTAGACGGCGGGGGCGCCCTGCGCCAGCGCCCAGTCGAAGTCCGCCGTCTCCCACGACGTGAGGACGGGCAGGTCGGCGACCGACTGCGTGCCGGTGGGGTCGTCGTCCAGGACGATCAGGACCCGGGTGCCGCGTCCGACGGCCGCCGCGACGTCGGCCGCATCGACGGGGACGTGCTCGGGGTGGCCCGCGAGGGCGCTCGACTCTTCCATCATCACTCCTTTGTAGCTGATAGCAGATATCATACAAGTTGGCGGAGCCGCGTCAAGACCGGGTCTGCAGGGACCGCTCAGCGAAGCGTCGGCAGGACGTGCTCGCGGAAGTCGTCCGCGGTCTGCTTCATGTGGTCCGCCATCGCGAGGCGCGCCTCCTCGGCCACGCCGCCCCGCAGAGCCTCGAGGACCGCCGCGTGCTTCGCGATCGCGTTGCGCTGGATCCGCTCGACGGCCGACGTCTGCGCGCGCTTCTCGCGCATGACCCGGGAGAGCGGGGCGAACACCGTGCCGACGAAGACGTTGCCGGTCGAGCGCAGGATCACGTCGTGGAACGCGATGTCGGCCTCGACGAACGCGGCGACGTCCTCGTCGTCGTGCGCCGCGCGCATGAGGCCCAGCAGCCGCTCCAGATCCTCGAGGTCGGAGTCGGAGCGACGGGTCGCCGCGAGCGCGGCCGCTCCGCTCTCGATCATCTCGCGCACCTCGATCAGCTCGAGCTCGGTCGTGCCGGGGTCGGTGCCGTGCGCCGTGACCCGCAGGATCGCGCCGAGGTCGGTCCAGAGGGAGAGAGGAGCGACCGTGCCGCGCTTCCCGCGGCGCACGTCCAGCACGCCCAGACCCTGCAGACGCTTCAGCGCCTCGCGCATCGTGACGCGGCTGACGTCGTGCTGCTCGGCCAGCTCGGCCTCGCTGGGGAGCTCCGACCCGATCGCGAGGACGCCGGCGACGATGTCGTCGAGCAGGGCGTCCGCCACGGTCGTGACGAGGGAGGCGCGGACCACGGCAGGGTCTCCCGTCGGTAGAGGGCTTCCAGTGTACGGGCGCCGACCCGGCGCCCCGCGGGAACGACGAAGGCCCCCGGCACGGATGCCGGGGGCCTTCGATCCTGCACCCGAGGGTGCGGGGCGCGTGACTATGCGCGGGACTTGCGGCCGGTGATCGCGCCGTAGACCAGCAGGACGATCAGGGCGCCGACGATGGCGAGGGCCCAGGTGCCCAGGTCGAAGAACTCCTGGATCGGGTGGTTGAAGACCGCGCTGCCGATGAAGCCTCCGAGGATCGCGCCGACGACGCCGAGGACCAGGGTGATGACCCAGCCGCCGCCCTGACGGCCCGGGAGGATCGCCTTGGCGATGGCTCCGGCGATGAGTCCGAGGATGAGGAATCCGATGATGCCCATGATGTTTCTCCTTCGTGTTCGTGCTCGACCGGCCGTTCCGATGCGAGCGTCGACGCCTGTCGTGAGGGCGTCCCGTGAAGTTCTCTTCCGGTCAGCGGAGTGAGCGCTGCACCTTCGCGCGGGCCTTGTCCGCGATGGAGGCGAAGTGCTTGGCCTCGCGCTGGGAGGTCTTCTTGAGCTTCTTGCGCGTCTTCTTCGTGGCAGGGTCGTTCCACACGCCGAGCGCGAGGTGACGCAGCTCTTCGTAGCGGGCGCGTCCGGCGCGAGCACCGAAGACGTACGCCGCGAGAGCGACGAGCGTCAGCAGGACGAGGCGGGGATTCATGCGGTGACCCTTCCATCGGAGAGCACAGGGGCGTGCTCGACACCCATTTGACTCTCCTGCGCAGTGCGTGACAATTCAGGGCCCGACCATTGACAGCGACCCCTCCGGCCTGGTTCGCGTGCGCGCAGTGGCGCATCCGGGCCGTTCACGCTCGCCGCGCGTCGGCGCGTGCCTACTCAGGCGCAGGATCCGGCGAAGCGCTCGTGCAGGTAGCCGCCGTAGCCGCCGTCGACCCGGTTGTCCCGCCGGCCCGAGGTCACGACCTCGCCGCGGTCGGTCGCTCCGACCCGCGCACCGATCGCGTGCAGCCGCTCGACCAGGCGCACGTCCTCGTGCAGCGGCTCCACTCCGAAGCCCCCGGCGAGGAGGTAGCAGCCCGCGCGCACCCCGAGGTTCGCCCCGTGGATGCTCCCGATCGACTGCTCCCGCTCGCGGGTGCGCCGCCAGCGGGCGTACATCGCGGGCTCGAGGTCGTCCGGATCCGGCCGCACCGTGCCGACCAGGACGTCGTGCCGGTGCGCGTGCTCCACGTGGGCGAGGAGCCAGTCGACCGGCACCCGCGTGTCCGCGTCGGTGTTCGCGATCCAGATCCGCTCGACGGGGGCGGGAGCGGAGGAGAGCGCGTGCGCGATGCCCGCCGAGCGCGCCGCGCCGACTCCGCACCGCTCGAGCTCGAGCACCTCGGCGCCGGCGGCTCTCGCCCGCTCGGCCGTGGCGTCGGTGCAGCCGTCCGCGGCGATCAGCAGCCGTACGGCGAGCCCGGGGTGCGAGCGGAGCAGCCGCGTCGCGCTGGCCTGCACCGAGGCGACCAGTCCGCCGATCCGCTCCTCCTCGTCGTGCGCGGGCACCACGACGAGCACGTGCGCGACGCCCCTCACAGCAGGCCCGTGCGGCGCGCCACGGAGCGGGGGTCGCGGGTGTGCACCTCGAGCAGCACGTCCTCCTCCTCGTGCCGCACGATCCGGTGCAGCCCGAGTCGTCCGACGGCGGCCTGCACGGCGTCGCCGTCGAGTTCGAGGCCGGCGATGGGGTGCCGCCAGTGCACCGTCACGAGCTCACCGGAGGAGGAGAGCGCGTCGCGCACGCCCCGCAGCACCCGCTCGAGCGTCGTCGCCCCGAGGTAGTAGCCGACTTCCGAGAGCACGATCAGGTCGAAAGGCCCTTCCGGGACCCCGCGGGTGATGTCGTGGTGCTCGACTCGCACGTGGGGCAGCGGAGCGAGCCGGCGCGCCGCGCGATCGACGGCCGCCTCCGACACGTCCACCGCGAGCAGGCGGTCGCAGCGCTCGGCCAGCGCTTCGGCGAGCACGCCGATCGACGCGCCGATCTCGAGGGCGGAGTCGTAGCGCCGTTCGGGCAGGCACGCGAGCGTGAGGGCGCGCTTGCGCTCCTCGTACCAGCGGCTCGTGTAGCCCCAGGGGTCCTCGTGCCGCGCGTAGAGCTCGTCGAAGTAGGTCGTCCCGCCGTCCATCCCCTCGACCCTAGGCACGCGGACCGCGGCGGGCGGCCACTTGTCCACGGGGCCGCTGTGCGCTATCCGCCCACCCTGATCAGGTGGTCGTCGCAGAGGAAGTGGCGGAGGAAGCGCGGATGCAGCACCGCGGCCGACCCGTCCGCGCCCCGCCGCGTCTGGCTCGCGTACTCACCCAGTGCCGCGCGGCGGCGTGCCCGCGCGTCCGCGTCGGCCCCGACGCGCAGGAGGGACGACCACGGCACCGCCGCATCGTCCGGATGCGCCCAGTGCCACAGCCAGATCGGAGCGGCGAGCACCGGCTGGCCGCACGCGGCTCCGACCTCGGCGCACACCTCGCCGACCACGCGGTGGTCGCGGTGCCCGTCGCCCGCCCAGGTCGAGAGCACGAGCACCGTGCCCCCGGGTCCGGACGCGCGTCGCCGCACCTCGTCCGCGATGCGGTCGCGGTGCTCGGGGGTCGCGGAGTCGGGCACCTCGAGGAAGGCCAGTCCGATGCCGTCGCCGAGCCGGTCGAGCGCGGCCCGCGCCTCGCTCCGGCGCTCGGCCGCGATCGAGGGGGAGGGCTCGCCGTGAGACGCGGCCCCGTCGGTCACGACCACCACGTCGACAGCGAGCCGCCGCCGACGGGCGAGGGCGATCGTGCCCGCGCAGCCGAGCGTCTCGTCGTCGGCGTGCGCGGCGACCATCAGCACGCGCTGCACTCCCGCGAGCACGTCGACGAAGGGGAGCCGGTCGCGGCGCCCGTCCTCCTGCCACACCTCGAGCGGCGTCCCCTCGAGATGGCCGTCGAAGCTCACCACGTGGTGGAGCCGCCCGAGGCGAGCACCGCCCGCCCGAGCGCCGCGTCGTCGCGCTCGGCGTGGTGCTGCCGCACGTAGAGGGCGAGATCGGCGACCCGCTTCGCGTGCTCCTCGTCCAGCGCCAG
This sequence comes from Rathayibacter sp. Leaf296, assembly GCF_001423045.1. Taxonomy (NCBI): domain Bacteria; kingdom Bacillati; phylum Actinomycetota; class Actinomycetes; order Micrococcales; family Microbacteriaceae; genus Rathayibacter; species Rathayibacter sp. Leaf296. Next base: position 500,402 of record NZ_LMNR01000002.1, on the reverse strand, counting down.
CGGCGCGGGTCCGAGGGCGCGGCCCGCCCGGGCGAGGACCTCCTCGCAGGACGCCGCGGTGCTCGCCCGCGTCCGCTTCGCCAGGAGCGCGCCGGCGGACGCGGTCGCCGCTCCGCCGTCGACGAGCGCGGCCGCCTCCGCCAGCGCGCGCCGGGCCGCCTCGAGGGCCGTGTCCACCGCGCCCAGGTGCGCGAGCAGGTGCGGGTCGTCGCGGCGCGCGGCGGCCGACGCGACGACCGCGCCGATCCCTCGCGCTCCGCCGTACCAGCAGGCCGCGACCGCGATGCCGCCCCACGCGAACCCGGGACGCGAGAGGTACCAGCCCGCCTCGCCGACCGGCACGGCCGCCGCTCCGGAGAAGCGCACGGGGCCGCTCGGGATCTCGGCGAGACCGCGCGCGTGCCAGGCGCCTTCGAGCGGAACCGCCGACCCGTCGCGGAGCCCGACGGCGAAGAGGCGGCGCTCGCCGGAGCCCTCGCCCACGTGCGCCGTGACCAGCGCCGCGTCGAGCCGGTCGGCCAGCGAGCACCACGGCTTCACGCCGTCCAGCAGCCAGCCGTCGCCGTCGGGCCGCGCGACGAGCGGCTCCTCTCCTCCCTCCGCCGCGAAGACCCCCCAGGCGGCGGTGGGGCCGATGCCGACGTCGGCCGGAGCAAGGCCCGCCTCGGCCAGGATCGCCAGAGCGTCGAGGTGGGGTTCGACCGTGCGGGCGACCCCGAGATCGTGCCGCGCCAGGCGGGTCAGCAGCGCCAGCAGCTCGGCCGTGCGGCCGGATCCGGGCAGCGGTGCGTCGGAGCCCAGCGCTCGGGCGAAGGCGAGCGCGCCCTCGACGTCCGTCGGCAGGGGTGCGTGCAGGGGGAGGGAGGAGGTGAGCGGGTCCATCGCCGCCGACGCTACGCAGTGCGGGCCCCTCGCCGCGCGCATTGCCCGCGGGGGCGCTCGGTGCTAGCCGCCGCGCGTCAGAGCTCGAGCGCGTTGATGCGGTGCAGCAGCCGGCCGAGCTGGTCCACCTCGCCGTCGGGCCAGCCGCGCAGCTCCTCGTGCAGCTGCGCCTGGTCCGAGCCGCGGAGCTCGCGCAGCCGCTCAGCGGTCGCGGGCGTCACCGACAGGATCGTCGAGCGCCCGTCCGCCGGGTCGGGGGCCCGCGAGAGCAGCCCCAGCCGGTCGAGCGCGGTGATCTGACGGCTGAGCGTCGACTTGTCGGTCTGGAGCAGCTCCGCCAGGGCGCCGGAGGAGATCGGCCCGCGCCGCTCGAGAGCCGACAGCGTCGTGTAGCCCGCGGCCGTCAGCTCCGGGTGCACCCGCTCGGCGTAGGAGCGCGTCATCGCCCTCACCCGGCGGAAGAGCGTGCTCAGCTCCGCCTCGACGGAGGCGATGGCCACGTCGACGTCGCGGGCGGGGGTCGGGCTCTGGCCGGTCATGCCTCCATGGTGCCCCCTCGTCGACTTGCGCCGCTGGGCCCGGATGTCGTACGCTCTCCGAAGCCAAAGACCGCCGGTTTCCGGTGCGCGCACGAGCAGGGCCCCGGCCCCGCGAGATCGCCACTCGGACGAAGGATTCGCGAAGCGAATGGCCCGCGCAGGTGTGAACGAGATCATGACACGCGAGAGATCGCGTCTCCCGAAGCTCCGAGCGCCTGCGCCGGAGCTTTTTTCTTTGCGTGCCTTCGGGCTACCGGCACGAGAATTCACAGGAGTAGCCATGGCGAACAAGGAAGCCTCGGTTGCCGAACTCACGGAGAAGTTCCAGAGCTCGACGGCCGTTCTGCTGACCGAGTACCGCGGTCTCACCGTTGCGCAGCTGAAGACGCTGCGCAAGGACATCAGTGAGCACGCAACCTACGCCGTGGTGAAGAACACGCTGACCAAGATCGCGGCGAACAACGCCGGTATCTCGTCCTTCGACGACGAGCTCGCTGGCCCCTCGGCCATCGCGTTCGTGCACGGCGACCCCGTCGCCGTCGCGAAGTCGCTGCGTGCCTTCGCCAAGGCAAACCCTCTGCTCGTGGTGAAGGGCGGTTACTTCGACGGTAACCCCCTGACCGCAGAAGAGGTGGGCAAGCTCGCCGACCTCGAGTCCCGCGAAGTTCTGCTCGGCAAGCTCGCCGGCGCCTTCAAGGCCTCGCTGTTCGGTGCCGCATATCTGTTCAACGCCCCGCTGTCCAAGGCCGTTCGCACGGTCGAGGCGCTGCGCGAGAAGCAGGAGTCCGCGAGCTGACGTCTTCCTCCGGGAGACAGCGCACGCGGTTCGTAGACAAGAAAAACTAGGAGAAAAATCATGGCAAAGCTCACGCAGGACGAGCTCATCGAGGCCTTCAAGGAGCTCACGCTCATCGAGCTCTCGGAGTTCGTCAAGAAGTTCGAAGAGGTCTTCGAGGTCACCGCCGCCGCGCCCGTCGCGGCTGCCGGAGTCGCCGGCCCGGCCGCTCCCGCCGAAGAGGTCGAGGAGCAGACCGAGTTCGACGTCGTGCTCGAGGCCGCCGGCGAGAAGAAGATCCAGGTCATCAAGGAGGTCCGCGCGCTCACCAGCCTCGGCCTCGGCGAGGCGAAGGCCGTTGTCGATGGCGCCCCCAAGGCCGTCCTCGAGGCCGTCAACAAGGAGACCGCCG